>NZ_CP077097.1:3195000-4395000 GCF_014269225.2 Pseudomonas anuradhapurensis | reverse complement strand
CCAGCCGGCCAGGGCCTGGTCGTTGACAGGCTGCTGCAGTTGCTCTGCCGGCAGCGAGGCGACCAGGGCCCAGATGGCGTCATGGTTGGCGCTGGCGGCCGGGCCGCTGAGCAGCGGGGCCAGCAGCACACGCTGCTGCGCGGCGGCCAGGGCCTGGCCATCGGCTTCGAGGGCGGCGGCGTGCACACTGTAGGTACGCACCTGCTGTTCTTCCGGCAGTTCGCCGACGCGCTGCAGGCTGGGGTGGGCCAGGGCTGTCAGGGCCGCCTTGGGCTGGTTGCGGCTCATCGCCAGTTCGGCACCGAGGGTGCTGGCGAACACCTGCTGGGCCGGTTTCAGTGGGTCCAGCGGCACCTGCTCGAGAATGCGTGCGGCGCGCGGGAAGTCCTTCTGCTTGTAGGCCAGGTCGGCCGCGCTCAGGCGCAGCAGGGCCGCGTCTTCTGCAGACTTGCTGGATGCGGCCTTTTCGAGCAGTTGCTCGATGCTGGCGTCCGGGGTGCGTGGCAGTTCGCCCAGGCTGGATGAGGGCGAGCTGGCGCAGGCTGCCAGCAGGGCAGCCAGGCAGAGGGCTGTGAACAGCCGCAGGCAAGCGATCATGTAAAGGTCCTGTTACTCGATCAAGGTGGCCGGCAATTGTACCCAAGCGCTGGCCGGGGCGCGATGTTGCCGTGTCGATCCTTCACTATAGGTGGCCTGCCACTGGTCGCCGGCGAAGTTCTTTGCGACCTGTTGCAGGCGCTCGGGCTACAATGGCGGCTTTGATCCGGACGACAGGTGTACGCAGTGACTGATGTGCCAGGGGCTTCGAAATCCACCGTGGGGACGCTGTATGTGGTCGCCACCCCGATCGGCAACCTCGACGACATGAGCGCCCGGGCGCTGAAAGTGCTGGCGGACGTGGCCCTGATCGCGGCCGAAGATACCCGTCATTCGGTCCGCCTGCTGCAGCACTTTGGCATCGACACGCCGCTGGCGGCCTGTCATGAACACAACGAGCGTGACGAGGGCGGGCGTTTCCTTGCCAAGCTGCTGGCCGGCGAGGATGTGGCGCTGGTGTCCGACGCGGGTACGCCGCTGATTTCCGATCCGGGCTATCACCTGGTGCGCCAGGCGCGCGCGGCGGGGGTCAACGTGGTGCCGGTGCCGGGTGCCTGCGCCCTGATCGCCGCCTTGTCGGCGGCCGGCCTGCCGTCGGACCGCTTCATCTTCGAAGGCTTTCTGCCGGCCAAGGCGGCGGGGCGGCGGGCGCGCCTGGAGCAGGTAAAGGAAGAGCCGCGCACGTTGATCTTCTATGAGGCACCGCACCGCATCCTGGAATGCCTCGAGGACATGGAGGCGGTATTCGGCGGCGAGCGCCCGGCGTTGTTGGCGCGCGAGCTGACCAAGACCTTCGAGACGCTCAAGGGCTTGCCCCTGGCTGAGCTGCGCGCCTTCGTGGCCGGCGACAGCAACCAGCAGCGCGGCGAATGCGTGGTGTTGGTCGGTGGCTGGAGTGCGCCCGAGGGCGAGCAGGCGATCAGTGCCGAGGCGCAGCGGGTGCTCGGGCTGCTGCTGGCCGAGTTGCCGCTCAAGCGGGCGGCGGCGCTGGCTGCGGAAATCACCGGGGTGCGCAAGAACCTGCTGTATCAATTTGCCCTGGAAAAGCAGAAGGCCGAGTAGTGGCACATTGATATAAATGCCGGTATTGCTTGTTCTTGGGCGCGCCTGCCGTTAATCTTGACGGCGGAGAGTCGATCGGACAGTCGCTGCCTGTTTTTGTTCCACAAGGACAGGGGGAGGAAAGTCCGGGCTCCATAGGGCAGAGTGCCAGGTAACGCCTGGGAGGCGCGAGCCTACGGAAAGTGCCACAGAAAATAACCGCCTAAGCACTTCGGTGCCGGTAAGGGTGAAAAGGTGCGGTAAGAGCGCACCGCACGGCTGGTAACAGTGCGTGGCTAGGTAAACCCCACTCGGAGCAAGACCAAATAGGGTTCCATCAGGCGTGGCCCGCGTCGGAACCGGGTAGGTTGCTAGAGGCGTCCAGTGATGGCCGTCGTAGAGGAATGACTGTCCTCGACAAAACCCGGCTTACAGATCGACTCTCCACCTTCCTTCCCTGCTTGATTCGATAGCAGATGCTCTCTGGTAATACCGAAAAGATCTTACTCTTCATAAATCACTTTAACTTCGAACTCCACTGGCTTGTGTGGGTTTGATTTTTCTTGTGTTTTTTTCTCCTCGGCAGTCCGTCCCCCTTCCTTTAATGCGCTAAATCTCGGTCCTGTAAGGCTTTTCCTTCCGAACGTGCCTTGACGGTGCTGCGGGCGGATTCCTATAGTGTGCGCAAGTGGCAGAAAGTGGGATGAAGTGGGTTTTCTGGCACAAAAAAGATAACATTGTGGGGAATCGCAGCCGTGTTCCGCGGAGCCAACGCCGTCAGCCTCGATGCCAAGGGACGTCTCGCCATGCCGAGCCGGTACCGTGACGAGCTCGATTCGCGTTGCAATGGTCAGCTGATCGTGACCATCGACGCCGTTGACCCCTGCTTGTGTGTTTATCCCCTCGATGAGTGGGAACAGATAGAAGCCAAGTTGCGTGCCTTGCCATCGTTGCGTGAGGAAAACCGCCGTCTGCAGCGCTTGCTGATCGGTAATGCGGTTGACCTGGAGCTCGATGGCAGCGGGCGTTTCCTGGTGCCGCCCCGTTTGCGTGAGTACGCCAAGCTCGACAAGAAGGCGATGCTGGTGGGGCAACTGAACAAATTCCAGCTGTGGGATGAGGATGCCTGGAACGCGGTTTCGGCAGCCGACCTCGCAGCTATTCAACAACCGGGTGCCATGCCCGACGAATTGCGTGACCTGATCCTGTGACCATAGATAGCGGCTTCAACCACATTACCGTCCTGCTCGACGAGGCTGTCGAGGCATTGGCCCTGCGCGCCGACGGTTGCTATCTGGACGGCACCTTCGGCCGTGGCGGACACAGCCGGCTGATTCTCAGCAAGCTCGGGCCGCAAGGGCGGCTGCTGGGGTTCGACAAGGATCCACAGGCGATTGCCACCGGGCAAGCGCTGGCGGCCGAAGACGGCCGCTTTGTCATTGTGCAGCGCAGCTTTGCCGAGCTGGGCGCGGAAGTGGCCGAGCGCGGCCTGCATGGCAAGGTCAGCGGCGTGTTGCTGGACCTGGGTGTGTCCTCGCCGCAGCTGGATGACCCCGAGCGGGGCTTCAGCTTCCTCAATGATGGCCCGCTGGACATGCGCATGAACCCGGACCAGGGCATCAGCGCCGCCGAATTCATCGCCACCGCGCCCGAAGAAGAAATCGCCCGGGTATTCAAGGAATACGGCGAAGAGCGTTTCGCCAAGCGCATGGCTCGCGCCGTGGTGCTGCGCCGCGAACAGCAGCCGTTCACCCGCACCGGCGACCTTGCCGAAGTGCTGAAGGTGGCCAACCCGGCCTGGGAGAAGGGCAAGAACCCGGCGACCCGTGCCTTCCAGGGCTTGCGCATTCACGTCAATAACGAACTCGGTGACCTCGAGACGGGCCTGGAGGCCGCGATCGACGCGCTGGAAGTGGGCGGCCGCCTGGCGGTGATCAGTTTCCACTCGCTGGAAGACCGTATCGTCAAACTGTTCATGCGCAAGCTGGCCAAGGGCGAGGCAGACAACCTGCCGCGCAACCTGCCGGTGCAGCACAAGGCCTTCGAGCCGAAAATCAAGCTTGTCGGCAAGGCCCAGTTCGCCTCCGATGCCGAGCTCAAGGCCAACCCGCGGGCGCGTAGCGCCGTGATGCGGGTCGCGGAGAAGCTGCGGTGAGCAGGTTGTTTGCCAAACCCTTGCCAGGCGGAAGCTTCCTGATGCTTCTGCTGTTCGTTGCCGTGCTGGTTTCGGCGATCGCCGTGTCCTACAGCGCGCACTGGAACCGCCAGTTGCTCAATACCCTGTATGGCGAACTGAACGAGCGCGACAAGGCCCAGGCCGAGTGGGGCCGGCTGATCCTTGAGCAAAGCACCTGGACGGCTGCCAGCCGTATCGAAAGCCTGGCTTCCGAGCAGCTGAAAATGCGTGTGCCCTCCGCTGACGAAGTACGGATGGTGGCGCCATGATGAAGCTCGAAGGCGCACTGTACCCCTGGCGTTTCCGCGTGGTGATCGCCTTGCTGGCGATCATGGTCGGCGCCATCTGCTGGCGCATCATCGACCTGCAGGTGGTCGACCGTGACTTCCTCAAGGGGCAGGGCGATGCGCGCAGCCTGCGGCACATCCCTATCCCGGCACACCGCGGCCTGATCACTGACCGCAATGGCGAACCGCTGGCGGTCAGTACCCCGGTCACTACCCTGTGGGCCAACCCCAAGGAAATGCAGGCGTCCAAGGACCGCTGGCCGCAGCTGGCCGCAGCGCTGGGGCAGAACCCGCAGCAGCTGATCGAGCGCCTGACCCAGCAGGCGAACAAAGAGTTCATCTACCTGGTCCGTGGCCTGACCCCGGAGCAGGGCCAGCACGTGCTCGACCTGAAAGTCCCGGGTGTATATGGCCTGGAAGAATTCCGCCGTTTCTACCCGGCCGGTGATGTCACCGCGCACATGGTCGGCTTCACCGACCTCGACGACCACGGTCGCGAAGGGGTGGAGCTGGCCTATGACGAGTGGCTGGCCGGCGTGCCCGGCAAACGGCAGGTGATCAAGGACCGGCGCGGCCGGCTGATCAAGGACATTCAGGTCACCAAGAACGCCAAGGCCGGCAAGACCTTGGCGTTGTCGATAGACCTGCGCCTGCAGTACCTGGCCACCCGTGAATTGCGCAACGCCATTGCCGAACAGGACGCCAAGGCCGGCAGCCTGGTGATCATGGACGTCAAGACCGGTGAGGTCCTGGCCATGGTCAACCAGCCGACCTACAACCCCAACAACCGCCGCAGCATGTTCCCCGCTGCCATGCGTAACCGGGCGATCATCGACGTGTTCGAGCCGGGCTCCACGGTCAAGCCGATTTCCATGAGCGCGGCGCTGGAGAGTGGCCGCTGGAAACCGACCGACAAGGTCGAGGTGTACCCGGGTAGCCTGCAGATCGGTCGCTACACCATCAAGGACGTGTCCAAGAGCGAGGGGCCGATCCTCGACCTGACCGGCATCCTGATCAACTCCAGTAACGTCGGCATGAGCAAGATCGCCTTCGATATCGGCGGCGAGGCCATCTACCGGGTCATGTCCCAGGTCGGCCTGGGCCAGTACACCGGCCTTGGCTTCCCGGGTGAACGGGTCGGCAACCTGCCCAACCACCGCGAATGGCGCAAGGCCGAGACTGCGACCTTGTCCTATGGCTATGGCGTGTCGGTCACCGCCCTGCAGTTGGTGCACGCCTACGCGGCGCTGGCCAACGACGGCAAGATGGTGCCGCTGTCGATCCTCAAGGTCGACAAGGCACCGGAAGCGGTGCAGGCCATACCGAAGGAAACCGCCGAAACCATCCAGGGCATGCTGCAGCAGGTGATCGAAGCGCCACGCGGCGTATTCCGCGCGCAGGTGCCGTTCTATCACGTGGCCGGCAAGTCTGGTACCGCGCGCAAGGCCACCGTGGGTTCCAAGGGCTACACCGAGAACGCCTACCGCTCGCTGTTCGCCGGCTTCGGGCCGATGAGCGACCCGCGCTACGCCATCGTCGTGGTCATCGACGAACCGGGCAAGGGCGGCTACTTCGGTGGCCTGGTTTCGGCACCGGTGTTCAGCAAGGTCATGTCCGGCACCCTGCGCCTGATGAACGTGCCGCCGGACAACCTGCCGCCACCGGCCCCCGTCGAACAATCGCAAGTCAATGCCGCAGCAGCCGCCAAGGGAGGGCGTGGATGATGACAATGCCATTGAGCAAGCTTTTCGCCCACGCCAGCCGTGACCCGCTGATCCGTGAGCTGAGCCTGGACAGCCGCAACGTGCGCCCGGGTGACCTGTTCCTGGCCGTGCCGGGCGCCAAGGTCGATGGCCGCGAGCATATTGCCGATGCCCTGGCCCGGGGCGCTGCCGCGGTGGCCTATGAAGAACAGGGGGCCAACGTGCTGCCGTTGACCGAGGTGCCGCTGATCCCGGTCAAAGGCCTGGTCGCCCAGTTGTCGGATATCGCCGGCCGATTCTACGGCGAACCGAGCCGCCAGCTCGACCTGGTCGGCGTCACCGGCACCAACGGCAAGACCAGCGTCACCCAGCTGGTGGCCCAGGCCCTGGACGCGCTCGGCCAGCGCTGCGGCCTGATTGGTACCCTGGGTACCGGCTTCTACGGTGAGCTGCAGAGCGGTCGCCTGACCACGCCGGACCCGATCGCCGTGCAGTCGACGCTCAACGACCTGAAAAAGGCCGGAGCCAAGGCCGTGGCCATGGAGGTTTCCTCCCACGCCCTGGAACAGGGCCGCGTCGCCGCGCTGGAGTTCGACATCGCGGTCATGACCAACCTGTCTCGCGACCACCTGGACTATCACGGCAGCATGGAGGCCTACGAGGCCGCCAAGGCCAAGTTGTTCGCCTGGCCAAGCCTGCGCTGCCAGGTGGTCAACCTGGACGATGCCTTCGGCCGTCGCCTGGCCGACGACTTCGCCCGCCGCCCGAGCTTCGACCATGTCGAGACCCGGCTGCTCAGCTACAGCCTGGAAAACCCGGACGCCTCGCTGTTCTGCCGGGAAGCGCTGTTCAACGATGATGGCGTGCGGGCCACGCTGGTCACTGCCCAGGGTGAGCGTACCCTGCGCAGCCAGCTGCTGGGCCGCTTCAACCTCAGCAACATGCTCGCCGCCGTGGCCACGTTGCTGGCGCTGGACTATGCGCTGGACGAGATTCTCGAAGTCACCCCGCAACTGCAGGGGCCGGTGGGCCGCATGCAGCGCCTGGGGGGCGGCGACAAGCCGCTGGTAGTGGTGGATTACGCGCACACCCCGGACGCCCTGGAGAAGGTGCTCGAAGCCCTGCGCCCGCACGCGCACGGCAAGCTGCTGTGCCTGTTCGGCTGCGGCGGTGATCGTGATCGTGGCAAGCGCCCGCTGATGGCCGAGGTGGCCGAGCGCCTGGCCGACCGCGTGCTGGTCACCGACGACAACCCGCGTAGCGAAGACCCGCTGCGCATCTTCGACGACATCCGCCCCGGTTTCGCCAAGCCTGCCAAGGTCGAGTTCGTCGCCGGTCGCGGCAATGCCATTGCGCACCTGATCGCCAGCGCCGCTGCCGACGACGTGGTCGTCCTGGCAGGCAAGGGGCACGAGGATTACCAGGAGATCAATGGCCAGCGCCATGACTTCTCCGACCTGATCGAAGCCGAGAAGGCACTTGCAGCCTGGGAGGCGCCACATGCTTAAGCCGATGTCACTCAGCCAGCTGACCACGGCACTGGGTGGCCAGCAATTGGGCGCAGACGCCACGTTCACCGGGGTCAGCATCGACAGCCGTAGTGTTACTGCCGGGCAACTGTTCGTCGCCCTGGCCGGCCCGCGTTTCGATGGGCATGACTACCTGGCCGATGTGAAGGCCAAGGGCGCTGTCGCGGCGCTGGTCGAGCGCGAAGTGCCCGACGTCGATCTGCCCCAGCTGCGGGTGGCCGACTGCCGCCTGGCCCTCGGCCAGCTTGGCGCGCTGAACCGTGCAGCTTTCGACAAGCCGGTGGTGGCCATTACCGGCTCCAGCGGCAAGACCACGGTCAAGGAGATGCTGGCCAGCATCCTGCGTACCCGTGGCCTGGTGCACGCCACCCGCGGCAACCTGAACAACGACCTCGGCGCACCGCTGACCTTGTTGGAAATCGCCCCGGAGCACAGCGCCGCCGTGATCGAACTGGGCGCCTCGCGCATTGGCGAGATCCGCTACACCGTCGGCCTGACCCGACCGCAGGTGGTCATTATCAACAACGCCGGTACCGCCCACGTTGGCGAGTTCGGTGGCCCGGAGAAGATCGTCGAGGCCAAGGGCGAGATTCTCGAAGGCCTGGGCGAAGGTGGCACGGCCATCCTCAACCTGGCCGACAAGGCGTTCGAGACCTGGCGCAAGCGCGCCGGTAATCACCGCATTGTCAGCTTTGCCCTGGACAATCCGCAGGCCGACTTCCACGCCAGTGACATCGGGCGTGATGCCCGTGGCTGCCCTTCGTTCACCTTGCACGGGCCGGGCGGCAGCGTGCCGGTACAGCTGAACCTGTTGGGTACCCATAACGTCAGCAACGCCCTGGCCGCCGCCGCTGCCGCCCATGCCGTCGGTCTGAGCCTGGACGGCATCGCCGCCGGCCTGGCCGCGGTGCAGCCGGTCAAGGGCCGCACCGTGGCGCAGCTCGCGGCGAATGGCGTGCGCGTGATCGATGACAGTTACAACGCAAATCCCACCTCCATGTGCGCGGCCATTGATATACTCGCCGGCTTTTCCGGGCGCACCGTCCTGGTGCTTGGGGATATCGGCGAACTGGGGCAATGGGCGGAAGAAGGCCACCGTCAGGTGGGCGCCTACGCATGTGGCAAGGTCGACGCCCTGTATGCCGTAGGCGCCAACATGGCGCACGCGGTACGGGCATTCGGCGCCAATGGTCGCCATTTCGCTACACAAGCTGAGCTGATCGACGCGGTTCGCGCCGAAAACGCCAGCGACACCACTATCTTGATCAAGGGCTCGCGCAGCGCTGCGATGGAAAACGTCGTGGCGGCTTTGTGCGGTGCCAGCGGGGAGAAACATTAATGCTGCTGCTGTTGGCCGAGTATCTGCAACAGTTCCACAAAGGCTTCGCGGTCTTCCAGTACCTGTCCCTGCGCGGGATCCTCGGTGTACTGACCGCGTTGTCGCTGGCGCTGTGGCTGGGGCCGTGGATGATCCGTACCCTGCAAATCCGCCAGATCGGCCAGGCCGTACGTAACGACGGCCCGCAATCGCACCTGTCCAAGTCCGGCACCCCGACCATGGGTGGCGCGCTGATCCTGTCCGCCATTGCCGTCAGCACGCTGCTGTGGGCCGACCTGACCAACCGTTACGTGTGGGTGGTGCTGATCGTGACCCTGGCATTCGGTGCCATCGGCTGGGTCGACGACTACCGCAAGGTCATCGAGAAGAACTCGCGGGGCCTGCCGAGCCGCTGGAAGTACTTCTGGCAGTCGGTGTTTGGCCTGGCTGCAGCGGTGTTCCTGTACCAGACCGCGCCGACCAGCGTCGAGACCACGCTGATCCTGCCGTTCGTCAAGGATGTCACCATCCCGCTGGGCATCGGTTTCGTCGTGCTGACCTACTTCGTCATCGTCGGCTCGAGCAACGCGGTCAACCTCACCGATGGCCTCGACGGCCTGGCGATCATGCCGACGGTGATGGTCGGTGGTGCCCTGGGCATCTTCTGCTACCTGTCGGGTAACGTGAAGTTCGCCGAATACCTGCTGATCCCCTACGTGCCAGGGTCCGGCGAACTCATCGTGTTCTGCGGCGCCCTGATCGGTGCCGGCCTGGGCTTCCTGTGGTTCAACACCTACCCGGCGCAGGTGTTCATGGGCGATGTCGGCGCACTGGCGCTGGGCGCTGCGCTGGGCACCATCGCGGTGATCGTGCGCCAGGAAATCGTGCTGTTCATCATGGGTGGCGTGTTCGTCATGGAAACCCTGTCGGTGGTGATCCAGGTCGCCTCCTTCAAGTTGACCGGCAAACGCGTGTTCCGCATGGCCCCGATCCACCACCACTTTGAACTCAAGGGCTGGCCAGAGCCACGGGTGATCGTCCGCTTCTGGATCATCACCGTGATCCTGGTGCTGATCGGCCTGGCAACCCTGAAACTGAGGTAGATGAGCGTGTCTTTGATCGCTTCCGACCAATTCCGCATCGTTGTCGGCCTCGGCAAGAGCGGCATGTCCCTGGTTCGCTTCCTGGCGAGCCGGGGCATTGCCTTTGCGGTCGCTGACACCCGCGAGCAACCGCCGGAACTGGACACCCTGCGCCGTGATTACCCGCAGGTGGAAGTGCGCTGTGGTGAACTGGACGTGGACTTCCTGTGCCGTGCCAGCGAGCTGTACGTGAGCCCCGGCCTGGCCCTGGCCACCCCGGCCCTGCAGCAGGCGGCAGCGCGTGGCGTGAAGCTGTCCGGCGATATCGAGTTGTTCGCCCGCCATGCCAAGGCGCCGATCATTGCCATCAGTGGCTCCAATGCCAAGAGCACCGTGACCACCCTGGTCGGCGACATGGCGGCCAAGGCCGGCAAGCGTGTCGCGGTCGGTGGCAACCTCGGTACCCCGGCGCTGGACCTGCTGGGCGACGAGGTCGAGCTGTACGTGCTCGAGCTGTCCAGCTTCCAGCTGGAAACCACCGACCAGCTCAACGCTGAAGTGGCGACCGTGCTGAACATCAGCGAAGACCACATGGACCGCTACAGCGGCCTGCCGGCCTACCACCTGGCCAAGCACCGGATCTTCCGTGGGGCACGCCAGGTCGTGGTCAATCGCCAGGATGCGCTGAGCCGACCGCTGCCGGTGGAAGGCCGCCCGTGCTGGACTTTCGGCCTCAACCAGCCGGACTTCAAGGCCTTCGGCCTGCGTGAAGTCGACGGCGAGAAATACCTGGCGTTCGAGTTCCAGCTGCTGATGCCGGTGCGCGAGCTGAAGATTCGTGGCGCCCACAACCAGAGCAACGCGCTGGCCGCCCTGGCCCTGGGGCACGCTGCCGGCCTGCCGTTCGAGCCCATGCTCGAAGCCTTGCGCGAGTTCACCGGCCTGGCCCACCGTTGCCAGTGGGTACGCGAGCGCAACGGGGTGAACTGGTACGACGATTCCAAGGCCACCAACGTCGGCGCCGCCCTGGCTGCCATCGAAGGCCTGGGCGCCGATATCCGAGGCAAGCTGGTGCTGATTGCCGGTGGTGATGGCAAGGGCGCCGATTTCGCCGCGCTGCGCGCGCCGGTCCAACGCTTCTGCCGCGCCGTGGTCCTGCTTGGCCGTGACGCCGAGCGCCTGGCCCAAGCCCTCGGCGATGGCGTGCCGCTGGTGCGGGTCAAGACCCTCGACGACGCCGTGCAGCAATGCGCCGACCTGGCCCAGGCCGGTGATGCCGTGCTGCTGTCGCCGGCGTGCGCCAGCCTCGACATGTTCCGCAACTTCGAAGAACGCGGGCGCCTGTTCGCCCAGGCGGCAGGAGGTCTTGCATGATCTTCGGCATTCTCAAGCCGTACCCGTCGCCATTGATCAGCGGCCGGGGCATCGACCTGGACTTCCCGATGCTGGCCGGCTGCCTGGCACTGCTGGGCCTGGGCCTGGTGATGATCACCTCGGCCTCCTCGGAAGTGGCGGCGGTGCAGTCGGGCAACCCGCTTTATCACATGTTCCGCCACCTGGTGTACGTGTTCCTCGGCCTGGTGGCCTGTGGCGCGACCATGATGGTGCCGATCGCCACCTGGCAGCGCATGGGCTTCATGATGCTGCTGGGCGCCTTCGGCTTGCTGGTGCTGGTGCTGGTACCGGGTATCGGCCGTGAAGTGAACGGTTCCATGCGCTGGATCGGCTTCAGCTTCTTCAACGTGCAGCCCTCGGAAATTGCCAAGGTGTTCGTGGTCATCTACCTGGCCGGTTACCTGGTACGCCGGCAGACCGAGGTGCGCGAAACCTGGATGGGCTTCTTCAAGCCGTTCATCGTGCTGCTGCCCATGGCTGCCCTGTTGCTGATGGAGCCGGACTTCGGCGCCACCGTGGTGATGATGGGCGCGGCGGCGGCCATGTTGTTCCTTGGCGGTGTCGGGCTGTTCCGCTTCAGCCTGATGGTGGTGCTGGCGGTGGTGGCAGTGTTCGTCCTGGTACAGGCCCAGCCTTACCGCATGGCGCGCCTGATCACCTTTACCGACCCGTGGTCCGATCAGTTCGGCTCGGGCTACCAGCTGACCCAGGCGCTGATTGCCTTTGGCCGTGGCGAATGGCTGGGCGTTGGCCTGGGCAACAGCGTGCAGAAGCAGTTCTACCTGCCGGAAGCGCACACCGACTTCGTGTTTTCGGTGCTGGCCGAGGAGCTCGGCGTGGTCGGCTCGCTGCTGACCATCGCGCTGTTCGTGTTCGTCACCGTGCGGGCCTTGTATATCGGCCTGTGGGCCGAGAAAGCCAAGCAGTTCTTTGCCGCCTATGTCGCATTCGGGCTGGCGTTCCTGTGGATCGGCCAGTTCCTGATCAACATCGGCGTGAACGTCGGCCTGCTGCCGACCAAGGGCCTGACTCTGCCATTCCTTAGTTATGGCGGTAGCTCGCTGGTGATCTGCTGTGCCTGCGTCGGCCTGTTGCTGCGCATCGAGTGGGAAAGCCGCACGCACCTGGGCAGCGAGGAACACGAATTCAGCGAAAGCGATTTTGCCGAGGAGACCAGTCATGGCCGCTGACGGCAAGAACGTACTGATCATGGCCGGCGGCACCGGTGGCCACGTGTTCCCGGCGCTGGCCTGCGCCCGTGAGTTCCAGGCCCGCGGTTACAGCGTGCACTGGCTGGGTACCCCGCGTGGCATCGAGAACGAGCTGGTGCCCCAGGCGGGCCTGCCGTTGCACCTGATCCAGGTCAGCGGCCTGCGCGGCAAGGGCAAGCTGTCATTGCTCAAGGCACCGTTCACCCTGGTCAAGGCCGTGCTCCAGGCCCGGCGCATCATCCGCCAGCTCAAGCCGGTGTGCGTGTTGGGCTTTGGTGGCTACGTGACCGGCCCTGGTGGCGTGGCCGCGCGGCTGTGCGGCGTGCCGCTGGTGATCCACGAGCAGAACGCCCGTGCCGGTACCGCCAATCGGTTGCTGGTGCCACTCTCGGCGCGGGTCTGCGAAGCTTTCCCGAACACCTTCGAGGCCAGCGACAAACGCCGCACCACCGGCAACCCGGTGCGCCCGGAGCTGTTCATGGACGCGCAACGCGCGCCCCTGGCCGAACGCCGTGCCCGCCTGTTGGTGCTCGGTGGCAGCCTGGGTGCGGAACCATTGAACAAATTGTTGCCTAAGGCCCTGTCCGAAGTGCCCGCCGCGCTGCGGCCAGAGGTGTTCCACCAGGCCGGCAAGCAACATGCGCCGATTACCGCCGAGCGTTACCGCGAGGCCGGTGTCGAGGCTCAGGTAGAGCCCTTCATCAAGGACATGGCCCAAGCCTATGGCTGGGCCGACATGGTGGTGTGCCGGGCCGGTGCCCTGACCGTCAGCGAGCTGGCGGCAGCGGGCCTGCCTTCGATGCTGGTGCCGTTGCCCCACGCCATCGACGACCACCAGACCCACAACGCCCAATATCTGGCCCGGGAAGGTGCTGCCTTCCTCATGCCACAAGCGACAACTGGCGCAGCGCAGCTCGCTGAACGCCTGAACGAGGTGCTGATGCAACCCGAGAAACTCAACGTCATGGCAGGCACCGCGCGGCGCCTGGCCAAACCTGCTGCAACCAGCACCGTGGTCGATATCTGCCTGGAGGTGGCCCATGGTTGAGAGCCAGAAAGCCATGCCCCAGCCGAAAATGGGCCGTATCCGCCGTATTCACTTCGTCGGTATCGGCGGCGTGGGCATGTGTGGCATCGCCGAAGTGTTGCTGAACCTGGGCTATGAAGTGTCCGGTTCCGACCTGAAAGCCTCGCCGGTGACCGAGCGCCTGGAATCGTTCGGCGCCGAGATCTTCGTAGGCCACCGCGCCGAGAACGCCGCCAGCGCCGATGTACTGGTGGTGTCCAGTGCGATCAACCCGGCCAACCCGGAAGTCGCCACTGCGCTGGAACGGCGCATTCCGGTGGTGCCGCGTGCCGAAATGCTCGCCGAGCTGATGCGTTACCGCCATGGCGTGGCCGTTGCCGGCACCCACGGCAAGACCACCACCACCAGCCTGCTGGCTTCGGTATTCGCCGCCGGCGGCCTGGACCCGACCTTCGTCATCGGTGGCCGCCTGACGGCTGCCGGGACCAACGCCCAGCTGGGCACCAGCCGCTACCTGATCGCCGAAGCAGACGAAAGCGATGCCAGCTTCCTGCACCTGCAGCCGATGGTGGCCGTGGTCACCAACATCGACGCCGATCACATGGCGACCTACGAAGGCGACTTCAACAAGCTGAAGAAAACCTTCGTCGAGTTCCTGCACAACCTGCCGTTCTATGGCCTGGCCGTGATGTGCCTGGACGACCCGGTGGTGCGTGAGATCCTGCCGCAGGTCAAGCGCCCGACGGTGACCTACGGCTTCAGCGAAGAAGCCGACGTGCGCGCCATCAACGTGCGCCAGCAGGGCATGCAGACCCATTTCACCGTGTTGCGCCGTGACCGCGAGCCGCTGGAGGTGTCGGTGAACATGCCCGGCAACCACAACGTGCTCAATGCCTTGGCCACCATCGCCATCGCCACTGACGAAGGCATCAGCGACGAGGCCATCGTCCAGGGCCTGTCCGGCTTCCAGGGCGTCGGTCGGCGCTTCCAGGTGTACGGCGAACTGCCGGTCGAAGGCGGCAGCGTGATGCTGGTCGACGACTACGGCCACCACCCGACCGAAGTGGCGGCAGTGATCAAGGCCGTGCGCGGTGGCTGGCCAAGCCGCCGCCTGGTGATCGTCTACCAGCCGCACCGCTACAGTCGCACCCGCGACTTGTACGACGATTTCGTCCAGGTGCTGGGCGATGCCAACGTGTTGCTGCTGATGGAAGTCTACCCAGCGGGTGAAGAGCCGATTCCCGGCGCCGACAGCCGCCAGCTGTGCCACAGCATCCGCCAGCGCGGCAAGCTGGACCCGATCTACATCGAACGTGGCGTCGAGCTGGCGCCACTGGTCAAGCCACTGCTGCGCGCTGGCGACATCCTGATCTGCCAGGGTGCCGGTGATGTCGGCGGGCTGGCCCCGCAATTGATGAAAAGCCCGCTGTTCGCAGGCGCCAAGCAGGAGAAGTCGAAATGACCAGCGCCTACGAAAAACTGCATTCGACCCTGGACGTCAAGGCGTTCGGCCGCGTCGCGGTGCTGTACGGCGGCAAGAGTGCCGAACGGGAAGTGTCGCTGAAGTCTGGCGCTGCGGTGATCGACGCGCTGACCACCGCCGGTGTCGACGTGGTCGCCATCGACGTGGGTGACGACCTGCTCGAGCGCCTGCAAAGCGAGAAGATCGACCGCGCCTTCATCATCCTCCACGGCCGTGGCGGTGAAGACGGCAGCATGCAAGGCCTGCTCGAGTGCCTGGGCATCCCTTATACCGGCAGCGGCATCCTTGCCTCGGCGCTGGCCATGGACAAGCTGCGCACCAAGCAGGTGTGGCAGAGCCTGGGCATTCCGACCCCGCGCCACGCGGTGCTGGGCAGCGAACACGATTGCGTTGCCGCCGGTACTGAACTGGGCTTCCCCTTGATCGTCAAACCGGCCCATGAAGGTTCGAGTATCGGCATGGCCAAGGTGAACAGCGTGGAAGAGCTGGTCGCCGCCTGGAAAGATGCCGCCAAGTACGATTCGCAAGTCTTGGTCGAGCAATGGATCCACGGCCCGGAGTTCACCGTCGCGGTATTGCGCGGCCAGGTGTTGCCGCCGATCGCCCTGGGTACGCCGCACGTGTTCTACGACTACGACGCCAAGTACATCGCCAACGATACCCAGTACCGCATTCCGTGCGGCCTGGACAGTGTCAAGGAACAGGAACTGATCGACCTGACCGCACGCGCCTGCGATGCCATCGGCATCGAAGGCTGGGGGCGGCTGGACGTGATGCAGGACGAGCAAGGCCGGTTCTGGCTGCTCGAAGTCAACACCGCACCCGGCATGACCGACCATAGCCTGGTGCCCATGGCGGCCCGCGCGGCCGGCCTGGACTTCCAGCAACTGGTGCTGGCGATCCTGGCCGAAAGCGTGGCGACGCGAGGTTAACAACCATGCAAGGCGCGATGATACGTCAGCAGCAACCCGTTACCGGCCGTAGCAAGCCGGTGCCGCGTGGTGCCAGCCGGCTGGTGGCCGACGAGCCCGTATCGGCGCGCCTGCCGCGGCCCAGCCTGGGCGGCCTCAAGCGCCTGCTGTGGCCGGTGGTGCTGGTGGCGGCCGGTTTTGGTGCCTATGAAGGCGCCATTCGGCTGATGCCGTACGCTGACCGGCCGATCACCAAGATCGACGTGCAGGGCGACCTCAGCTACATCAGCCAGCAGTCGGTGCAGCAACGCATTGCGCCGTACGTCGCGGCGAGCTTCTTCAGTGTCGACCTGCCGGCGATGCGTGCCGAGCTCGAGCAGATGCCGTGGATCGCCCATGCCGAAGTGCGCCGGGTGTGGCCCGACGAGGTGGTGATCCACCTGGAAGAACAGTTGCCGGTAGCTCGCTGGGGTGACGAGGCCCTGCTCAACAACCAGGGCCAGGCCTTCACCCCGCGCGAACTGGCCAACTACGAGCACCTGCCGCAGCTGGCCGGGCCGCAGCGTGCGCAGCAACAAGTCATGCAGCAGTATCAGGTATTGAGCCAGATGCTGCGCCCCTTGGGCTTTTCCATCGCTCGCCTGGAGCTGCGCGAGCGAGGCAGCTGGTTCCTGACTACCGGTGCGAGCAGCGCCGGGCCGGGTATCGAGCTGCTGCTGGGGCGCGACCATCTGGTGGAGAAGATGCGCCGTTTCATTGCCATTTACGACAAGACGCTTAAAGAGCAGATCACCAACATCGCCCGCATCGATCTGCGATACGCCAACGGACTTGCCGTTGGATGGCGGGAACCGATTGCACCGACGACGGCCCAACCCGCCGTTGCGAAGAATTAGAGAGAGGCAGGACCATGGCAAACGCGCATAGCGGCAAAATGATCGTCGGGCTGGACATCGGCACCTCCAAGGTGGTGGCGCTGGTGGGTGAAGTGGGCGAGGACGGCACCCTGGAAATCGTCGGGATCGGTACCCATCCGTCCCGCGGCCTGAAGAAAGGCGTGGTGGTGAACATCGAGTCCACCGTGCAGTCGATCCAGCGCGCTGTCGAAGAAGCGCAGCTGATGGCCGGCTGCCGCATCCACTCGGCGTTCGTCGGCGTGGCCGGCAACCACATCCGCAGCCTGAACTCCCACGGCATCGTCGCCATCCGCGACCGCGAAGTCAGCCTGGCCGACCTGGAGCGCGTGCTCGATGCCGCCCAGGCCGTGGCCATCCCGGCCGACCAGCGGGTGCTGCATACCCTGCCGCAGGACTACGTGATCGACAACCAGGAAGGCGTGCGCGAGCCGCTGGGCATGTCTGGCGTACGCCTGGAAGCCAAGGTCCACGTGGTTACCTGCGCGGTCAATGCGGCACAGAACATCGAGAAGTGCGTACGCCGCTGCGGCCTGGAGATCGACGACATCATCCTCGAGCAACTGGCCTCGGCCTACTCGGTACTGACCGACGATGAGAAAGAACTGGGCGTGTGCCTGGTGGACATCGGCGGCGGCACCACCGATATCGCCATCTTCACCGAGGGCGCGATCCGTCACACCGCGGTGATCCCGATCGCCGGCGACCAGGTGACCAACGACATCGCCATGGCCCTGCGTACGCCGACCCAGTACGCCGAAGAAATCAAGATCCGCTACGCCTGCGCGCTGGCCAAGCTGGCCGGTGCCGGCGAGACCATCAAGGTGCCGAGCGTGGGCGACCGCCCACCGCGCGAACTGTCGCGCCAGGCCCTGGCCGAAGTGGTGGAGCCGCGTTACGACGAGCTCTTCACCCTGATCCAGGCCGAGCTGCGCCGCAGCGGCTACGAGGACCTGGTGCCGGCCGGCATCGTCCTTACCGGTGGCACCGCGAAGATGGAAGGCGCCGTGGAACTGGCCGAGGAAATCTTCCACATGCCGGTACGCCTGGGTGTACCGCACAGCGTTCGGGGGCTGAGCGACGTGGTGCGCAACCCGATCTATTCCACCGGCGTGGGCTTGCTCACCTACGGCCTGCAGAAGCAGACCGAAGACCTGCCCCTGACCGGTAACAGCAGCAACAACAGCTATGGCGATGAACCGAAGGCCCCGGTGCTTGAACGCTTCAAGCGCTGGGTCCAGGGCAACTTCTAAGTTTCAAAGCAGTAGTGGTAGGCGCGACAACTAGAGAACTGTAAGGAGAGGGAAAATGTTCGAGCTCGTAGACAACGTCCCGCAAAGTCCGGTCATCAAGGTGATCGGCGTTGGCGGTGGTGGCGGCAACGCCGTCAACCACATGGTCAAGAGCAGCATCGAAGGCGTGGAATTCATCTGCGCCAACACCGATGCCCAGGCGCTGAAAAACATCGGCGCGCGCACCATCCTGCAATTGGGCACTGGCGTGACCAAGGGCCTGGGTGCCGGTGCCAACCCGGAAGTCGGCCGTCAGGCCGCGCTGGAAGACCGTGAGCGCATCGCTGAAGTGCTGCAGGGCACCAACATGGTGTTCATCACCACTGGCATGGGCGGCGGTACCGGTACCGGTGCTGCGCCGATCATCGCCGAAGTGGCCAAGGAAATGGGCATTCTCACCGTTGCCGTGGTGACCCGTCCGTTCCCGTTCGAGGGCCGCAAGCGCATGCAGATCGCCGATGAAGGCATCCGCATGCTGGCCGAAAGCGTCGACTCGCTGATCACCATCCCGAACGAGAAGCTGCTGACCATCCTGGGCAAGGATGCCAGCCTGCTGTCCGCCTTCGCCAAGGCTGACGACGTCCTCGCCGGTGCGGTGCGCGGTATTTCCGACATCATCAAGCGCCCGGGCATGATCAACGTCGACTTCGCCGACGTGCGCACCGTGATGGGTGAAATGGGCATGGCCATGATGGGTACCGGCTGCGCCAGCGGCCCGAACCGTGCGCGTGAAGCGACCGAGGCGGCCATCCGCAACCCGCTGCTGGAAGACGTCAACCTGCAGGGCGCCCGCGGCATCCTGGTGAACATCACCGCCGGCCCGGACCTGTCGCTGGGTGAGTACTCCGACGTGGGTAGCATCATCGAGGCCTTCGCCTCCGACCACGCCATGGTCAAGGTCGGCACCGTGATCGATCCGGACATGCGTGACGAACTGCACGTGACCGTGGTGGCCACTGGCCTGGGCGCGCGCATCGAGAAACCTGTGAAAGTGGTCGACAATACCCTGCAGACTGCCCAGCAGGCGTATGAAGCGTCCAACCCGGCGCCGGTTCGCCAGGAGCAGCCTGCAGTCAACTACCGTGACCTGGAGCGCCCGACCGTGATGCGCAACCAGGCCCATGCAGGCGCTGCTGCAGCGGCTAAACTCAACCCGCAGGATGACCTGGACTACCTCGATATCCCGGCATTCCTGCGTCGCCAGGCTGATTAATGGAATTTATCAGGGGTATAAAGGTGATTGGTATTCATCAAAGGTTGGGTCTGTTATCATCCCCAGCCTTTGTTGATACCTGTTCGCAATTTGCGCTGAAGCGGCCAATGCCATGATTAAACAACGCACCCTGAAGAATACCATCCGTGCCACAGGTGTCGGTCTGCACTCCGGGGAGAAGGTTTACCTGACCCTCAAGCCTGCACCTGTTGACACCGGCATCGTCTTCCGCCGCGCCGACCTCGACCCTGTGGTCGAAATCCCGGCGCGCGCGGCCAACGTCGGCGAGACAACCATGTCGACGACGCTGGTCAACGGTGACGTCAAGGTCGATACGGTCGAGCACCTGCTCTCCGCCATGGCGGGCCTGGGCATCGATAACGCCTACGTCGAGCTCTCCGCCTCGGAAGTGCCGATCATGGATGGCAGCGCCGGACCCTTTGTATTCCTGATTCAGTCTGCCGGCTTGGAAGAACAGGACGCAGCCAAGAAGTTCATCCGCATCCTGCGGGAGGTTACCGTGGAAGAGGGCGACAAGCGCGCCACTTTCCTGCCTTTCGACGGTTTCAAGGTGAGCTTCGAGATCGACTTCGATCACCCGGTCCTCAAGGGCCAGACCCAGAGTGCGGTCGTCGACTTCTCCAGCACCTCGTTCGTGAAGGAAGTCAGCCGCGCCCGTACCTTCGGCTTCATGCGTGACATCGAGTACCTGCGCAAGCACAACCTTGCGTTGGGTGGCAGTGTCGAGAACGCCATCGTGGTCGACGAGACCGGTGTGCTCAACGAAGACGGCCTTCGTTCCGATGACGAATTCGTCAAGCACAAGATCCTCGACGCCATTGGCGACCTTTATCTGCTGGGCAACAGCCTGATTGGCGAGTTCAAGGGCTACAAGTCCGGCCACGCGCTGAACAACCAGCTGTTGCGCAAGCTGATTGCCGAAACCGATGCCTGGGAAGTGGTCACTTTCGAAGATGCCAGCACGGCACCGATCTCGTACATGCGCCCTGTTGCGGCCGTGTAAGTTCGAACACTCTCTAGTTCATTAAGGCCACCTTCGGGTGGCCTTTTTTATGGCTGACGCATTTTGCCCGGCAGGTCCGGCCATTCGCGGGCACGCCCGCTCCCACAGGGTGCTCACCGCCTCTGGAGCGGCGCAGGACTTGTGGGAGCGGGCGTGCCCGCGAATGGACTGCGCAGCAGTCCCGAAGGTGTCAGCGCTTGTCCTGGGCGTGAGCTGCCAGCCTTTCCAGCGCTGCGCGCAGCTTGGGGTCAGTGATGCCCTCGGCGGTATCGCGCAGGCTTTCGGCTGCGTTATTGGACAGTTCCACACCATGGCCACCACGCTTGGCTGGCACCAGCGGGGGCTGGACCTTGTACAGGATGCGCCTGAGGTTGGCGAATGCCTCCATGGCCTGTAATGCCGACATCAGGCGTTTTTGCTGATAGCGCAGGCGGGTTGCCCAGTGGCCGTCGGTGACCACCAGCAACAACGTGCCATCACGCCATGAGGCTACATGGCAGTGCTCGCGGGCGGCCGGTTGCAGCTGGCTTTCCAGCAGGCGTTGCAGGTGTTCCAGGCGTTCGGCCTGGTTCAGCAGCAGGCGCAACGGACGGACCTGGCGCAGCAGGGCCGAGGGCGGTTGGGCGGGGGAGGGTTTGTAGGCCATGGGGGTACGCATGAGGTTACAAGGTCAGCAGTTTAACATTTCTGTCGCCAGTGCCGGCTTCTTCGCGGGTGAACCCGCTCCCACAGGTACGGCACTGCCCTTGATGTGTAGGTTACCCTGTGGGAGCGGCTTTAGCCGCGAAGAGGCCCGGCACAGGTATAAGATACGACTCATTCTCGATACCTTTCATGTTGCCCAGCCTTGAACTCAGGGAAAATGCCCCTATCTAAAACCAGCCCCCGCCAAAACGCTGTACAAGCATCGTGGCAATCCACCACTTTCCTCACCATCGTTTCCGGGTAGAATGCTCGTTCGCATGCGGCCTCAGGGCTGCACGGGCGACTCATGGGGCCGCCCTCCATCCCTACGTGTGGAAGATCCTGCCGATATGTTTGCGCCTTTGTTAAAGAAACTTTTTGGAAGCAAGAACGAGCGTGAAGTCAAACGCATGCTCAAGACGGTGAACATCGTCAATGCTCTCGAAGAGAAGATGGTGGCCCTCTCCGACGAGCAGCTGCGGGGCAAGACCGCAGAGTTCAAGGAGCGCCTGGCCAAAGGCGAGACACTGGACCAGTTGCTGCCGGAAGCCTTCGCCGTGGCCCGCGAGGCCGGCAAGCGCGTCATGGGCATGCGCCACTTCGACGTGCAGCTGATCGGCGGCATGACCTTGCACGAAGGCATGATCGCAGAAATGCGCACCGGTGAAGGCAAGACCTTGGTCGGTACCCTGGCCGTGTACCTCAACGCGCTGTCCGGCAAGGGCGTGCACGTGGTTACCGTCAACGACTACCTGGCCCGCCGTGACGCCAACTGGATGCGTCCGCTGTACGAGTTCCTCGGCCTGTCCGTGGGCATCGTTTCGGCCTTCCAGCCACCGGAAGAAAAGCGCGCGGCCTACGCGGCCGACATCACCTACGGCACCAACAACGAATTCGGCTTCGACTACCTGCGCGACAACATGGCGTTCAGCCAGGAAGAGAAGTTCCAGCGTGAACTGAACTTCGCCGTGATCGACGAAGTGGACTCCATCCTCATCGACGAAGCGCGTACCCCGCTGATCATCTCCGGCCAGGCCGAGGACAGCTCCAAGCTGTACATCGAGATCAACCGCCTGATTCCGCGCCTGAAGCAGCATATCGAGGAAGTGGAAGGCCAGGTCACCCAGGAAGGCCACTTCACCATCGACGAGAAGAGCCGCCAGGTCGAGCTGAACGAAGCCGGTCACCAGTTCATCGAAGAGATGCTCACCCAGGCCGGCCTGCTGGCCGAGGGCGAGAGCCTGTACTCGGCGCACAACCTGAGCCTGCTGACCCACGTCTATGCCGGCCTGCGCGCGCACAAGCTGTTCCACCGCAACATCGAATACATCGTCCAGGACGGCCAGGTCCTGCTGATCGACGAGCACACCGGCCGTACCATGCCGGGCCGTCGTCTGTCCGAAGGCCTGCACCAGGCCATCGAAGCCAAAGAGAACCTGAACATCCAGGCCGAGAGCCAGACCCTGGCTTCGACCACCTTCCAGAACTACTTCCGCCTGTACACCAAGCTGTCCGGCATGACCGGTACCGCCGACACCGAAGCGTTCGAGTTCCAGTCGATCTACGGCCTCAACGTGATGGTCATTCCGCCGAACAAGCCATTGGCGCGCAAGGACTTCAACGACCTGGTGTACCTGACTGCCGACGAGAAATACGCCGCAATCATCGCCGACATCAAGGAAAGCATGAAGCAGGGCCGCCCGGTGCTGGTCGGTACGGCGACCATCGAAACGTCGGAGCACATGTCCAACCTCCTGAAAAAGGAAGGTATCGAGCACAAGGTGCTCAACGCCAAGTACCACGAGAAGGAAGCCGAGATCATCGCCCAGGCGGGTGCGCCAGGTGCGCTGACCATCGCCACCAACATGGCCGGCCGTGGTACCGACATCCTGCTGGGCGGTAACTGGGAGGCCGAAGTGGCCGCCCTGGAAAACCCCACCGCCGAGCAGATCGCCCAGATCAAGGCCGACTGGCAGAAGCGCCACCAGCAGGTGATCGAGTCGGGTGGCCTGCATGTGATTGCCTCCGAGCGCCACGAGTCGCGCCGTATCGACAACCAGCTGCGTGGCCGTTCCGGCCGTCAGGGTGACCCGGGTTCCAGCCGCTTCTACCTGTCGCTGGAAGACAGCCTGATGCGTATCTTCGCCTCTGACCGGGTGAAGAACTTCATGAAGGCGCTGGGCATGCAGTCGGGCGAAGCGATCGAACACCGCATGGTCACCAACGCCATCGAGAAGGCCCAGCGCAAGGTCGAAGGCCGCAACTTCGACATCCGCAAGCAATTGCTCGAATACGACGACGTGGCCAACGAGCAGCGCAAGGTGATCTACCACATGCGCAACAGCCTGCTGGCCGCCGAGAACATCGGCGACACCATCGTCGAATTCCGCAAGGAAGTGCTGGACGCTACCATCAGCCAGCACATTCCGCCGCAGTCGCTGCCCGAGCAGTGGGACGTGGCCGGCCTGGAAGCGTCGCTGGCCAGCGATTTCGCCATCAAGCTGCCGATCCAGCAGTGGCTCGACGAGGACGATCACCTCTACGAGGAAACCCTGCGCGAGAAGCTGCTGAACGAAATCACCAGCGCCTACACCGAGAAGGAAGACCAGGCCGGTATCGAAGCCCTGCGTACCTTCGAGAAGCAGATCCTGCTGCGCGTGCTGGACGACCTGTGGAAAGACCACCTGTCGACCATGGACCACCTGCGTCACGGTATCCACCTGCGTGGTTATGCGCAGAAGAACCCGAAGCAGGAGTACAAGCGCGAGTCCTTCAGCCTGTTCCAGGAGCTGCTCGAGTCGATCAAGCGCGACACCATCCGCGTGCTGTCGCACGTTCAGGTGCGCCGCGAAGACCCGGCCGAAGAGGAAGCCCGCCTGCGCCGCGAGGCCGAGGAACTGGCCAGCCGCATGCAGTTCCAGCACGCCGCTGCGCCAGGCCTGGAAAGCGAGCAACTGAGCGAAGAGGGTGCCGAAGTGGCGGTTGCCTCGGCGCCGGTACGCAACGACCAGAAGCTGGGCCGCAACGAGCCGTGCTGGTGTGGTTCGGGCAAGAAGTTCAAGCATTGCCACGGGCAGATCGAGTGATCTGACCAGGCTGTTGTAACCTGAAACATCCGGGGGCCGCTTTGCGGCCCATCGCGACACAAGGCCGCTCCTACAGGAAATGCGTAACCCCTGTAGGAGCGGCCTTGTGTCGCGATGGGGCGCGAAGCGGCCCCGCTCTTCCATCACCTGTTCACCGTATTTTCTAGGAGCGCTCTAATGGCTGTTGGTCTTGGTCCTTTGCCCACCCTGCACCCGGTACCGGGTTTTGAACTCGGCATTGCTTCTGCCGGCATCAAGCGCCCTGGGCGCAAGGATGTGGTGGTCATGCGCTGTGCCGAAGGTTCCAGCGTGGCGGGTGTGTTCACCCTCAATGCCTTCTGCGCAGCGCCAGTGATCCTCTCCAAGCAGCGTGTACAGGGCACCGTGCGCTACCTGCTGACCAACACCGGCAACGCCAACGCCGGTACCGGCGCGCCAGGCCTGGCTGCTGCCGAGCGCACCTGCGCCAAGCTGGCCGAGCTGGCCGGTGTACCGGCCGAGTCGGTACTGCCGTTCTCCACCGGCGTGATCGGCGAACCGCTGCCGGTCGAGAAGATCGAAGGCGCGCTGCAGGCCGCCCTCGACAACCTGTCGGAAAACCACTGGGCCGAAGCCGCCACCGGCATCATGACCACCGACACCCTGCCCAAGGGCGCCAGCCGCCAGTTCCAGCACGATGGCGTGACAGTAACAGTGACCGGCATCAGCAAGGGTGCCGGCATGATCCGCCCGAACATGGCCACCATGCTCGGCTACATTGCCACTGACGCCAAGGTTGCCCCGGCGGTGCTCAAGGACCTGATTCTCGACGGCGCCAACAAGTCGTTCAACCGCATCACCATCGATGGCGACACCTCGACCAACGACTGCTGCATGCTGATTGCCACCGGCAAGGCCAACCTGCCGGAAGTCACCGAAGCCAGCGGCGCACTGTTCGAAGCGCTGAAGAAGGCCGTGTTCGAAGTGTGCATGGAAGTGGCCCAGGCCATCGTCCGTGACGGCGAAGGTGCCACCAAGTTCGTGACCGTGCAGGTCAACGGCGGCGGCAACCACCAGGAATGCCTGGATGTCGGTTACGCCGTGGCCCACTCGCCGCTGATCAAGACCGCGCTGTTCGCCTCCGACCCGAACTGGGGGCGCATCCTTGCCGCTGTCGGCCGTGCCGGCGTGCCGGAGCTGGATGTGAACCTGATCGACGTGTACCTGGACAACGTCTGCATCGCCAGCAAAGGCGGGCGCAGCCCGAGCTACACCGAAGCACAGGGTTCGGCAGTGATGGCCCAGGAAGAGATCACCATCCGTATCGAGCTTGGCCGTGGCCAGTGCAGCGAAACCATCTGGACTACCGACCTGTCCCACGAATACGTGAAGATCAACGCCGAATACCGTACCTGATGTAAATGGGGCCGCTGTGCGGCCCTTTCGCGACACAAGGCCGCTCCTACAAGCGCTGGCGATCTCCTGTAGGAGCGGCCTTGCGTCGCGATGGGCTGCAACGCAGCCCGAAAAAATCCCAAACCGAATGGAGCCGAACCATGAGCTATTACCTGATCATCGGCGACAAGCTGTATTCCTCCTGGTCGCTGCGCGGCGCGCTGGCCCTCGAACTGGCTGGCGTGCCCTACGAAGAAACCCTGATCAAACTCAACCAGCCTGACACCCGTCAGCGCATCCTGGCGTTTTCCGCCACTGGCAAGGTGCCGCTGCTCAAGACCGAGCACGGTGTGATCGCCGACTCGCTGGCCATCGCCGAATACCTCAACGAACGCCACCCCGAGGCCCAGCTGTGGCCGGCCGACGTGGCAGCTCGAGCCCAGGCCCGCTCGGCCTGCGCGCAGATGCACAGCGGTTTCCTCGCCCTGCGCAGTGCCATGCCGTTCGATCTGTCGCGCGACCAGGCGCTGGACAGCGTGCCGCTGGAGGTGCAAATCGATATCGACCGTATCGTTGCGCTGTGGTCCGAATGCCGCCTGGTGGCCAAGGACAGCGGCCCGTTCCTGTTCGGCAAGCCGAGCCTGGCCGATGCCTTCTTCGCCCCGGTGGCCGTGCGCCTGCGCACCTACCGCGTGGAAGTGCCCGCCGAGGCGGCGGCCTATATCGAGACCATTTATCAATGGCCGGCCTTCCAGGCCTGGCAGCGGGCTGGCCTGGCGGAGCGTGAAGGGTGAAACGGATTCATGTTGTAGCAGCCGTCATTCGTGGTAGCGATGGCCGCATCCTGATCGCTCGCCGTGCCGATACCCAGCACCAGGGCGGCCTGTGGGAGTTCCCCGGCGGCAAGGTGGAGCAGGGCGAAGGCGTCGAAGCGGCGCTGGCCCGCGAGCTGCGCGAGGAGCTAGGCATCGAGGTGAGGCGTTCGCGCGCGCTGATCAAGGTCAGCCACGATTACCCGGACAAACAGGTGCTGCTGGACGTTCGTGAGGTCGAGGCATTTACCGGCGAGCCTCATGGTGCCGAGGGCCAGCCGCTGGAGTGGGTTGCCCCGCGCGATCTGCCGCAATACGAATTCCCCGAGGCCAACAAGCCGATCGTTGCGGCTGCACGCCTGCCGGACCAGTACCTGATCACCCCGGATGGCCTGGAAGTGCCGCAACTGCTCAAGGGTATCCAGAAGGCGGTGGCCGGCGGCATGCGCCTGATCCAGTTGCGTGCCCCGGACATGTACGACCCCAAGTACCGCGACGTGGCGGTAGACGCGGTCGGGCTGTGTGCGGGCAAGGCACAGCTGATGCTCAAGGGGCCGCTGGAATGGTTGGGCGACTTCCCTGCGGCGGGTTGGCACCTGACCGCGGCGCAATTGCGCAAGTATGCGGCCAATGGCCGGCCGTTCCCCCGTGAGCGTTGGCTGGCTGCTTCCTGCCATAGCGCTGAAGAGTTGGCGCTGGCGGAACAGATGGGTGTCGACTTCGTGACCTTGTCGCCAGTACAGGCAACCCAGACTCACCCTGACGCCGTGCCGCTGGGGTGGGATGAAGCGCAGCGGATGGTTGCCGGGTTCAACAAGCCGGTCTACCTGCTGGGCGGGGTCGGGCCAGGTGAGCGGGAGCAGGCCTGGGCTGCTGGGGCGCAGGGTGTGGCCGGGATCCGGGCGTTCTGGCCGGAGATTTGAGTCGCCGGTAACTGGGGCCGCTGTGCGGCCCATCGCGACACAAGGCCGCTCCTACAGGGGATACGCGATCGGTCGAGGATGCAGCGGTGTCGCGATGGGCTACAGGGATACGCGATTGGTGCGGTTCCTCTGTAGGAGCGGCCTTGTGTCGCGATGGGCTGCAAGGCAGCCCCAATATCTCAGCCTTCAGACTTGGCAGCAGGCTGCCACAACACCTCGGCAACCCCCTGCCGTCGCCCGATGATCCGCGCCGCCACGAACAGCAGATCGGATAGCCGGTTGATATACGCCAAGCCAACCCCTGCCAATGGCTCCACGGCATTCAGATGCTGGCAGCGCCGCTCGGCACTGCGCGCCAGGCTGCGGCATACATGCGCCTGTGCCACCAGCGCCGAGCCACTGGGCAAGATGAAGTTCTTCAGCGGCCCCAGCTCTTCATTCCACACATCGATAGCCGCCTCCAGGCGCTCCACCTCTGACAGGTCCAGCGCCTGGTAGCTGGGCATGGCCAGCTCACCGCCCAGGTCGAACAGGCGGTGCTGGCAAGGCGCGAGCACCTGGCTCACTTCGTCCAGCCCTTGTTCGGCCAGCCCTGCCAGCAGCAAACCCAGCTGGCTGTTCAGGCTGTCCACCTCGCCGATCGCCTCGATCCGCGGGTGGTCCTTGGGTACCCGGCGACCGTCGCCCAGCCCGGTTTCGCCCTTGTCGCCAGTGCGCGTGTAGATCTTCGACAGGCGATAGCCCATGTCATGCCTCCGTTTTCGCCGGCGCCGTCGCGGCCGGCTGGGCAAGGGGCAGGCGCAGGGTGAAGCAGGTGCCCTGGCCGGGCGTGGACTGCACTTCCATCTGCCCCTTGTGGTTGTTGGTGATGATGAAATACGAGACCGACAGGCCCAGCCCGGTACCCTGGCCGATTTCCTTGGTGGTGAAGAACGGTTCGAAGGTACGCTTGCGCACCCCCTCGGGCATGCCGATGCCGTTGTCCTCGACCTGGATTTCCGCCCACGGCGGGTTCAGCCGGGTGCGCAGGGTGATGCGCCCGGGCTCGCTGGGCTGCGGCCGTTGGTGGATAGCCTGGGCGGCGTTCTTCAGCAGGTTGAGCAGCACTTGCTCCAGTTCGTTGGCGGTGCAAGGCACCGGGCCCAGTTCGGGGTCGAACTGGCGCACGATGGCCGTGCCCTTGAAGTCGAAGCCAATGGCCAGGTCGAAATCGTTGCCGGCAATCTCCAGCGCCTGGTCGATCAGCGCCGGCAGGTCGCACGGGGCCAGCTGGCGGTTGCTGCGGCGGCTGAAGCTGAGCATGTGGGTAACGATCTTCGCCGCCCTGGCACCGGCCTGCTGGATGCCGTCGAGCAATTGCGGTACATCGCGGCTTTCCAGATAGCGGTTGACCGTAGCCAGGTCGATGCCCAGCTCTTCGGCCTGCTCGATGTTGCGTGGCAGCTCTGGCGACAGGCGTCGGCGGATGTTCTGCACGTTATGCAGGATCGCGCCCAGCGGGTTGTTGATCTCGTGGGCCATGCCGGCAGCCAGGCCGCCGACCGAAAGCATTTTCTCCGATTGCACCATCATTTCTTCCAGCGACAGGCGCTGGGTGATGTCGTCGATGCGGATGACCACGCCACGGCCACCACCGCCGGTCAGCGGGTAGAAGGTCAGGGCGTAGTGGCGCAGGTCCTCGCCCTTGGGCCAGGTGACCCGCTCGATCTTCGCCACCCGGTGCTTTTCCACGGTTTCCTTCAGTTGCGGCAGGAACGGCTTGAGCGGTTCGAAGGCAATGAAGATCGGCTGGTTCAGCGCCTCATCCAGCGGCGTGCCGGAAAGTACCGTGGCTTCGTGGTTCCACTGCGTCACGTAGAGCTGTTCGTCGAGGGCGATGAGCGCCGAGGGCATCGAGTCGATGATGCTGTTGAGGTAGTTCTGGAAACCGGTGAGCTTCTTCTCGATCTTGCTGCGCACCTGTACTTCCAGCTCCAGCTTGCGGTTGGTGTGGCGGGTTTCCTCGGCCAGGCCCTGGGCCTGGTCATAGGCTTCCTGGAACTCGTCGCGGGTGCGCTTGAGCTGTTGTTCGCGGGCTTCGATGCGTGAAAGCATGGTGTTGAACGCTTCGGCCAGGCTGCCGATTTCGTCGTCATTGCCGCGCTGGGCGCGCAGGGCGTAGCTTTCTTCGCGGGTGACCTGGCGGCTGAGTTCCTCGAGCTGGTTGATCGGCTGGGTGATCAGGCGTTTGATCTGCCGGGCAATGAAGATCCACAGCAGGATGCTGAACACCAGGATGGCCAGGCTGGCGCTTAGCGTGCCAGTGTAGAAGGCAGTAGGCAGTTCGCTGCTGGCCACCAGCAGCAGGTGGGCCGGCGGGTTGGCCTCGCGTGGCATGCGGATCAGCTGGGTGCTGCGAAACTCCATCAGGCGCCAGCCATCGATGTTGCGAAAACGCTTGGGCAGGGTCAGCGGCTCGCCATGCTGCAGCTGCGCCAGCATGCGGCCGTCGCCACCGTAGACTGCGGCGGCGCGCAGCGGCGTGTAGCTGTCCAGCTCCTTGAGCAGGGCGCTGGCGGCGTCCGGGTTGTCGCCGGCGCGAGCGGCCAGCTGCGGGTTGGCCACCAGCCGGCCGATGGTGTGCAGTGCCTGTGGTGCCATGCTCTCCTGGGTGATCCAGTAGGCGGCGCTGATGAAGGTGAGGTTGGCCACCAGCAGGATGGTCACCAGCAGTACCAGCAGGGCCGCCAGCAGCTTCTGCCCGACCGGGAGGTTTTCCAGGCGTTGGCGCAGGGTCATGGGCGAGGCAATGTCCTTATCCGGTTGAAAGGGCCGCGTCAGTCGCAGGGCAAACCACGCAGGCGCAGGTTATCGACCAGGCGCTGCTGCAGGCGTTCCAGCGCTGGCAGCTGCAGGCCATGCCGGCCGGCGGCGCGGCAGGCATGGCCGAGCAGGTAATGCACCTCGGTGCGGCGGCCGGCGCGAACGTCCTGGTACATGGAAGAGTAGTTGGCTGCGGTGGCGACGATCACCCGCTGGACTTCCTCGTTCAGTTCCGCCGCTGCCTGCGGCTGACCGCAGCGGCGCAGCAGCTGGGCCAGCTCGGCGCACAGTGCGTCCACTTCGTCCAGGTGCCCCAGCAGCCCGCCGTTCTGGCAGTCGTGCAGCACGGTCAGCGGGTTGATCGCGCAATTGAGCGCCAGTTTGCGCCATAGGCGGGTGAGGATGTCCACCGTCCAGTCGCCAGGGATGGCGGCTTCGTGCAGGTCATCGAACCAGGCCGGGACCGCGGGGTTGCGCGGGTCGCCCAGCCAGTTGAAACCGTGGCCGGCAAACCGTACCTGCCAGTCGCCCTCGCGAAACGCACCTTCGGTGCTGGAGGCGAAGATGCAGCGTGCGCGCGGGACCAGGTCGGCGACCTCGTCCTGGCTGCCCAGGCCATTCTGCAGCAGCAGTACCTCGGCGTCGTCGGCCAGCCGTGCGGCCACGCCGGCAATCGCCGCGGCGGCGTCGTAGGCCTTGCAGGCCACCAGCAGGTGGTGGATCGGGCCATGGGCCTGCGCGGTTTCGGCCGGGATGGCGTAGTGGCGCGGCTGGTCCTGTTCCACCAGGGTCAGGCCGCCAGCCTGCTGGTAGGCCTGCAAGCGTTGCCCGTCGCGCAGGATCAGGCGCACTGCCTTGCCCGCGCGCGCCAGGCGGCAAGCCCACAGGCTGCCCAGGCTACCGGCGCCGAGAATATGCCAGGTGCTGCTCATATGCGTTTCGCAACCCGTTATAATGAGCCCGCATTTTAACCGTCAAACCCAGCGCGCTCCATCTTCAGCCTGAGCGCGCTTTTATTTTGGGAGAACAACCATGCCTTCGTTCGACGTGGTATCGGAACTGGACAAGCACGAAGTGCAGAACGCGGTCGACAACGCCATCAAGGACCTGGACCGCCGCTACGACCTCAAGGGCAAGGGCAGCTTCGAGTTCAAGGACAAGGAGCAGACCGTGATGCTCACCGCCGAGGAGGAGTTCCAGCTCGAAGCGATGCTGGAAATCCTGCGCCTGGCGCTGGTCAAGCGCAAGATCGACGTGAAGTGCCTGGAAACCAAGGACCCGTACGCCTCGGGCAAGGAAAAGAAACAGGAAGCCAAGTTCCGCGAAGGCATCGACAAGGACCTGGCGAAGAAGATCGTCGCCACCATCAAGGACGCCAAGCTGAAGGTGCAGGCCGCCATCCAGGGCGAGCAGGTGCGTGTTACCGGCAAGAAGCGTGACGACCTGCAGGAAGCCATCGCCCTGCTGCGGACCAAGGAATTCGACATGCCGCTGCAGTTCAACAACTTCCGCGACTGATGCAAGTGCCACCCGGAACCCGGATGGCGAAATGATGTCCATGGGGCCCGGGCTGCGCAAACACGCGCGGCCTGTTCTACCGTGTACTTGCCGCTCGGCATCAGGAGATGAATATGGATTTGAACGCTGAAGTCGATCAGCTGGTCCGCCAATCGCAGACCTGGATTCCCTTGATCATGGAATACGGCAGCCGTGTGCTGCTGGCATTGCTGACCCTGGCGGTCGGCTGGTGGATCATCAACAAGGTCAGCGCCCGCCTGGGCAAGCTGGTCGGCCTGCGCAACGCCGACCAGGCGCTGCAGGGCTTCATCAGCACCCTGTCGAACATCGTGCTGAAGGTGCTGCTGCTGGTCAGCGTGGCGTCGATGATCGGTATCGAGACCACCTCGTTCGTCGCCGCCATCGGTGCCGCCGGCCTGGCCATCGGCCTGGCCTTGCAAGGCAGCCTGGCGAACTTCGCCGGTGGCGTGCTGATTCTGATGTTCCGCCCGTTCCGCATCGGGGACTGGATCGAGGCGCAGGGCGTGGCCGGCACCGTCGACAGCATCCAGATCTTCCACACCGTGCTGCGCACCGGTGACAACAAGACCGTGATCATGCCTAACGGCAGCCTGTCCAACGGCATCATCACCAACACCAACCGCCAGCCGACGCGCAAGGTGGTGTTCGATGTCGGCGTGGACTACGAGGCCGACCTGCAGAAGGCACGCAACGTGTTGCTGGAGCTGGCGCAGGACCCGCGCGTGCTGCAAGACCCTGCGCCGCAAGCGGTGGTCGCCACCCTGGGCGACAGCGCCATTACCGTGTCGTTGCGCCTGTGGACCAAGACCGCCGATTACTGGGACGTGATGTTCATGCTCAACGAGCATGCGCGCGACCGGCTGAAGGCCGAAGGGATCGACATTCCGTTCCCGCAGCGGGTGATTCGCGTGGTGCAGGAGACTGCAGCGCAGTAGCACCGCGTTGTCATCGACCGGGGCCGCTTCGTGCCCCATCGCGACACAAGGTCGCTCCTACAGGGGATCGCGTAACCCTTGTAGGAGCGGCCTTGTGTCGCGATGGGGCGCGAAGCGGCCCCGGCCTTTCTACCCCTGATTACACTTGTTCACAGCAACACCAGGCCATTTCTGGCATATAGCCTGACCCCTCCTGCCACACCCGATACGCCATCATGAAACCACTGCTGTACATCACGCCCCTGCGCGCCTTGCTGTTCGGCCTTACCCTGGCCCTGTTCGAGCTGCTCACCTACCTGGCCAGCGACGCGGTCATGCCGGCCATGCCGGTGGTGGTCGGCGACCTGAACGCCAGCCCCGAATACATTCCCCACGCGCTCAACCTGTACCTGCTGGGTGGGGTGGTATTGCAATGGCTGATCGGCCCGCTGGCCGACCGCTATGGCCGGCGTCCGTTGCTGCTGATCGGCTGTGCCTGCTTCGGCCTGGCCTGCCTGGCAACCTTCTGGGTCGACGATATTGGCCTGTTCAACCTGTTGCGCCTGCTGCAGGGCATTGGCCTGGGCTTTGTGGTCACGGTCAGCTACCCGGCCTTGAACGAAGCCTTCAGCGAGGCAGACGCCGTGCGCATGATGGCGCTGCTGGCCAATATCGCATTGCTCTCGCCCCTGCTCGGGCCGCTGGTGGGTACCTTGATGCTGCAGTGGCTGGATTGGCGCTGGCTGTTCGTGGCCTTTGCCGTGGGTGCGGTCATGGCCTGGCTGTTGCTGTACCGGCTGATGCCGGAAACACTGGGGGTGGAACGCCGGGACGGTTCGCGCCTGGCATTCACGCCGATTCAACTGTTGCCGCTGCTGGCCGGCTACGGCCAGTTGCTGGTCAACCGCCGTTTTGTCGCTGGCAGCGCGGCGCTGGGCCTGGTCGGCCTGCCGTTGATTGCCTGGATCGGCTTGTCGCCGGTGCTGCTGATCCACGATGAGGGGTTGAGCACGCTGGAGTACGCCTTGTGGCAATTGCCGGTATTTGGCGGGTTGATCCTGGGCAACCTGATCATCAACCGGATTGCCGAGCGCTACCCGTTGCCGTCGTTGGTGCGTGGCGCGCTGTGGCCGTACCTGGCCGGGCTGGGCCTGATGCTGTTGGCGACCTGGTACTGGCCGAGCGTGACCAGCGTGGTGGCAGGCATGTCGCTGTATGCGCTGGGGCTGGGCGTGGCCAATGCGGTGCTGTACCGCATGACGCTGTTCGCCAGCGAACAGAGCAAGGGCCTGGTCTCGGCCATGCTGGGGATGATCACCATTGCCCTGCTGGGGCTGGGCGGCGCACTGCTGGCGATGATTGGCGCCGGGGCCAGTTTGCTGCATTTTGCCCAGGCGGCAGGTGTGGCGGGGGCGCTGGCGCTGTGGCCGTTGTGGTTGGTGGTGGGGCAGCGGCCTGGGGAAGGGGCTGTTACCGAATGATCTTTTGGGCCTGAACCGGCCGCTTCGCGGGTTTGCTCGCGAAGCGGCCGGTTCAGGCTGGAATTATCCCTCAGGGCCGCTCGGCTGCCGAGTTCTCCGCTGCCACCGGTTTGCCCGGCCCTGCCTCCTGGCGCCACTGCAGCGCAATCAGGATCAGCGTCGGCACGCCCAGCAAGGCGGTGATCAGGAAGAAGTCGTGGTAACCGAACTTCTCCACCATGACCCCCGAATAACCGCCGATCAGGCGCGGCAACAGCAGCATGATCGAGCTGAGCAACGCGTACTGGGTCGCCGAGAACTTCAAGTTGGTCAGGCTCGACAGGTAGGCGACGAAGGCCGAGGTGGCCAGGCCGGAGCTGAAGTTGTCCAGCGAGATGGTCACCACCAGCATCTGCAGGTTCGGGCCCATGTCGGCCAGCATCAGGAACAGGATGTTGGTAGCCGCCGAAGCTGCGCCACCGATGAACAGGATCGGCATGATGCCGAAGCGCACGATCAGCAGGCCGCCAATCCCGGCGCCGACCAGGGTCATGATCAGGCCGAAGATCTTGCTGACACTGGCGATCTGGTCCTTGGTGAAGCCCATGTCGATATAGAACACGTTGGCCATCACGCCCATCACCGTGTCCGACATGCGATACGTGGCGATCAGGCCGAGCAACAGCAACGCCTGCCAGCGGTAGCGGGCGATGAAGTCGTTGACCGGTGTCAACACCGGGGCCAGGCCGCGACGGCCCAGGCTCGACAGGCATGCCCAGGTCAGCAGCACATAAAGGATCAGGCGCAGGAAGGCACGGTCTTCGAGCAGCAGGTCGAGGGGGGTGGCATCACCGGAGATGACGCTGGCCCAGCCGGTGTTGAACATCTGGGTGAAGCTGGCGGGGACCGACACCAGCAGGATGATCAGCACGAACACCGAGGCCAGCTGGTGTACCAGCCCATAGCGCGCTGCCGACAGCTGGGTGCGCATGGGGACGGGCGGTTCGCGCATGATCAGGGTGGTGAACACCGCGGGCAGCATCATCACCGCGAACATCACGTAGGTGCCGGCCCAGGCCTTGTGCAGGTAGCTGAAGCCGGTGGAGCCGAACCACTCGGCGAAGAACAGCGCGCCGGCCGTCGCCAGCAGCGCCGCTACCCGGTAGCCGGCCATGTAGCTGGCAGCGAGCGCAGCCTGGCGCTGGTCATCGGCGATTTCCAGGCGGTAGGCGTCGACGGCGATGTCCTGGGTCGCCGAGGCGAAGGCCACCAGTACCGCCAGGGCAATCAGCCAGGACAGGTGCTGCTGTGGGTCGCACAGGCTCATGCCGACCAGCCCGATCACCACCAGCGATTGCGACAGCAGCAGCCAGGACCGGCGGCGCCCCAGGCTGCCGAGCAGGGGCAGGCGCCATTGATCGAGCAGCGGCGACCACACCCACTTGAAGGCGTAGGCCAGGCCGATCAGGCTGGCGTAACCAATGGTCTCGCGGGCCACGCCCGCTTCGCGCAGCCACACCGAGAGGGTGGAGAACACCAGCATGTAGGGCAGACCGGCGGCGAAGCCGAGCAGCAAAAGTACCAAGGTTGACGGGCTGGCATAGGCAGCAAGCGCAGCGCGCCAGGTTTTACGGGGCATGGGCCAACATCTGCCTCAAGTTTGCGAAAACAAAGCGCGCACTCTAACCGCTGTGCTCCATCGGGCGCCAGCCATGGCGCGTCATATCCACACGATTGTTGGTTACATTCACGCCCTCCGCGCGCAGCCGCGCCCGTTGTTCATCCCCCGACGGGGTACCCAGTGCCAGGCTCAGCCTGCCGCCCGCACCGAGCACCCGGTGCCAGGGCAGGCGAGTGTCCGGCGGCAGTTGCCCGAGGGTGCGCCCGACCCAGCGTGCCGCACGGCCAAGCCCGGCCAGCTCGGCCAGTTGACCATAGCTGACCACCTTGCCGGCCGGCACCTGGCCCAAAACCGAATACAGCGCCGTTCGTCGGCCCTCGGCGTCGTCGAGGGCGTGCTCATATGCAACGGACATCAGGCCCCCCCTGGGCTGTAGATGAAACCGGACCGACGGTGCGGCAAATGAGAGTTGAACTCAACGGCAGGCTCCCGGTCTGTCCTTGCTGTGGTCGTCGGTATCTGGATAATGCCCGGCTTTTTTGTCAAATCGAACCCGTAGTGCGTTTATGTATTCTAGATCCTTGTTGTGCCTGCTTGCTGTTTCCCTGTGCGCCTCGCCGGTGTTCGCCGACACCGTGTGGATGAAGAACGGTGACCGGCTCAGCGGCAAGATCAAAGTCTTCGATGGTGGCAAGCTGCTGCTGGAAACCCCCTATGGCGGTTCCATCGCCCTGGACTGGAAACAGGTCCAGACCCTGGAGAGCGACCAGGAGCTGCTGGTCAAGCAGGACGCCTATAGCGGTGAGCGGGCCAAGTCGCTGAAGGCCGCCGAGCCCGGCAAGGTGACCCTGGCCAACGGCGAGGCGCCGAAGACCGTGGAGCTGGCCAGCATCGAGCAGATCATGAAGCCCAAGCCGCTGGTCGAGGACTTCGTGTGGAAGGGCAACGTCGACGTGGCGCTGGACTACAAACGTGCCGAGAACGATACCGACGACTATGACGTCGGCTTCAAGACCAGCGCCCGCCACGGTCGCTGGCGGCACAACGCCGAAGGCGAATACAACCGCGAGACCAAGGACGACGTCACCACCACCGACAATTGGAGCGCCGAGTACGCCCTGGACCGCTTCCTTACCGAGAAATGGTTCTGGCAAGGGCGCATGGAATACAAGCGCGACCACGTCGAAGACCTGGCCCGCCAGCGTACCGTGGGTACCGGCCCGGGTTACCAGTTCTGGGATGATGAACTGGGCGCGTTCTCGCTGGGTTCACTGATCAACCGCACCGACTTCGAATACCAGGACGGGGCCAAGGACAACTTCTATTCGGCGGCGCTGAAGTGGGACTACACCCGTTACCTGATCGGCAAGAACGTGCAGCTGTTCACCAACGGCGAGTTCGCCAAGCCGCTGGGTGGGGTGGCCGACTACGCGCTGGATGCCGAGGTCGGCCTGCGCTACAAGGTGACCGAGTGGGCCTCGCTCAACCTCAAGGCAGAGAAAGACATCATCACCGGAACGCGTGAGAGTGACCTCGACAAGACCCGCTATACCGCTGGGTTTGGCGTTACCTGGTAAATCTTTGGCGCCGCATTGGGCACATCGCGACACAGGATGTACGCGATCCTTGTAGGAGCGGCCTTGCGTCGCGATGGGCTGCAAAGCAGCCCCATTGGCACCGGACCTGAAAATGCTATCGTGTGGCCACCCAGTCTGCCGCCAGGAGCCCGCCCAGTGAGTACCACCGCCATCCGCCCCGCCCGGGAACTGCTGCTCAAGGAATACCGCGGCGTGCTCTCGACCCATTCCCGGTCGATGCCGGGCTACCCGTTCGGCTCGGTCGTGCCGTACTGCCTGGACGCCCAGGGCAACCCGCTGATCCTGATCAGCCGCATCGCCCAGCACACCCACAACCTGCAGAAAGACCCCAAGTGCTCGCTGCTGGTCGGTGAGCGGGAAGCCGAGGACGTGCAAGCCGTGGGGCGCCTGACGGTCATGGCCGAAGCGCACAAGCTGGTTGACGAGGCCGCCATCGAGGCCGCCGCCGAACGCTACTACCGCTACTTCCCGGACGCTGCCGACTACCACAAGGCCCACGACTTCGACTTCTGGGTACTGCAGCCTGTGCGTCACCGCTACATCGGCGGCTTCGGCGCGATCCACTGGCTTGACCAGGTGACCCTGGCCAACCCGTTCGCCGGCAAGGCCGAGGCGAGCATGGTCGAACATATGAACCGTGACCATGCCAACGCCATCGCCCATTACGTGGAACTGACCCACTTGCCCCGCCATGCGCCCGCGCAACTGGTCGGCGTGGACAGCGAGGGCATGCACCTGCGGATTGGCCAGGCGGTGTACTGGTTGCCTTTCCCGGGTACCTGCAACACCCCGACACAAGTCCGCGAAGCCCTGGTTTTGCTGGCGCGCGCCGACCGGTGGCCGGTTGCGATGGACGCCGAGGCTTGAAAAGCCGAGCGCACGCATCCATCTGTTGGTCTTACAGGAAGGTTCTCTTCCGACGAGGAATGCTTTGATGCGTGCTTTTCTATTGTTGTTTCTCCTGTTTCCCGTGCTGGAGCTGTTCGTCTTCGTGAAGGTCAGCGCCGCCATCGGTTTCTTCCCGGCGCTGCTGTTGATCATCGCCGGTTCCGCGCTGGGTGTGTTGGTGATGCGGGTGGCCGGGCTGGCTACCGCGCTGCGCGCCCGGGAAAGCCTGCAGCGTGGCGAACTGCCCGCCGAGGACATGTTCCAGGGCTTGATGCTGGCCATCGGTGGTGGCCTGCTGTTGCTGCCAGGCTTCATCAGCGACGTGCTGGGCCTGCTGTGCCTGCTGCCATTCACCCGTCACCTGGCCGCCCGCAAGATGCGTGAGCGCGCCGAGGCCCAGGCCCTGCGCCAGCGGGCGTTTCAGGACGACCCGTTCCAGGCGCAGCCGCGCGATGGCGGCCACCGCCCGAACGTGATCGAAGGCGAGTACGAGCGCCGCGACAAGTAATAGCCGGGGGCCGCTTCGCGCCCCTATCGCGACACAAGGCCGCTCCTACAGAGTTCGCAAGCCCCTGTAGGAGCGGCCTTGTGTCGCGATAGGGCTGCGAAGCGGCCCCAAGCTTTTCAGGCTGATGAAAAATTTTCTGAAGCAAGCCTTGTAATTGAATATGGCGGCCTCATGTATGTGGTCACCGCAAGGTTTCTGGTGGCAACACCAGACATGACTCAGGCGGTTCGCCCTGCGCGAGCTGCCTTCCGGCTACGCCGGACAGCATCAACCCGCCGGTGTCGACACCGGCCGATGAAAACCACAATTTGGGAGAGATCGACAATGAAGCTTCGTCCTCTGCATGACCGCGTCGTTATCCGTCGCAGCGAAGAAGAATCGAAAACCGCTGGCGGTATCGTCCTGCCGGGTTCGGCCGCTGAAAAGCCAAACCGCGGCGAAGTAGTCGCCGTCGGCACCGGTCGCATCCTGGACAACGGCGAAGTTCGCGCGTTGGCCGTGAAAGTGGGTGACAAAGTGGTTTTCGGCCCTTACTCGGGCAGCAACACCGTGAAAGTCGATGGCGAAGACCTGCTGGTCATGGCCGAGAACGAAATCCTCGCCGTCATCGAAGGCTGATTTCCCCGACTTCCCGTTACTCCAAAGAATTCCAAAGGATTAAACGATCATGGCTGCTAAAGACGTAAAATTTGGTGATTCCGCCCGTAAGAAAATGCTCGTTGGTGTCAACGTTCTGGCTGACGCCGTAAAAGCCACCCTGGGCCCGAAAGGCCGCAACGTGGTTCTGGCCAAGAGCTTCGGCGCGCCGACCATCACCAAGGACGGCGTTTCCGTCGCCAAGGAAATCGAGCTGAAGGACGCCTTTGAGAACATGGGCGCCCAGCTGGTCAAGGAAGTTGCTTCCAAGGCCAACGACGCTGCCGGTGACGGCACCACCACCGCTACCGTTCTGGCTCAGGCCATCGTCAACGAAGGCCTGAAGGCCGTCGCTGCCGGCATGAACCCGATGGACCTGAAGCGCGGTATCGACAAGGCCACTGCTGCCGTCGTCGCCGAGCTGAAGAACCTGTCCAAGCCATGCGCCGACTCCAAGGCCATCGCCCAGGTAGGTACCATCTCCGCCAACTCCGACAGCTCCATCGGTGAAATCATCGCCGAAGCCATGGAAAAGGTCGGTAAAGAAGGCGTGATCACCGTTGAAGAAGGCTCGGGCCTGGAAAACGAACTGTCCGTCGTGGAAGGCATGCAGTTCGACCGTGGCTACCTGTCGCCGTACTTCGTGAACAAGCCGGACACCATGGTTGCCGAGCTGGAAGGCCCGCTGCTGCTGCTGGTCGACAAGAAGATCTCCAACATCCGTGAGCTGCTGCCAGTGCTGGAAGCCGTTGCCAAGGCCGGCCGCCCACTGCTGATCGTTGCCGAAGACGTCGAAGGCGAAGCGCTGGCTACCCTGGTGGTCAACAACATGCGCGGCATCGTCAAGGTTGCTGCGGTCAAGGCTCCGGGCTTCGGCGACCGCCGCAAGGCCATGCTGCAGGACATCGCCGTGCTGACTGGCGGCCAGGTCATCTCCGAAGAAATCGGCCTGTCCCTGGAAACCGCTACCCTGGAGCACCTGGGTAACGCCAAGCGCGTCATCCTGTCCAAGGAAAACACCACCATCATCGACGGCGCTGGCGCCGACGGCGAGATCGAAGCACGCGTCAAGCAGATCCGTGCCCAGATCGAAGAAACTTCCTCGGACTACGACCGTGAGAAGCTGCAAGAGCGTCTGGCCAAGCTGGCTGGCGGTGTTGCCGTGATCAAGGTGGGTGCCGGCACCGAAGTTGAAATGAAAGAGAAGAAAGCCCGCGTAGAAGACGCCCTGCACGCTACCCGTGCAGCCGTTGAAGAAGGCGTGGTGCCTGGCGGTGGTGTGGCCCTGGTACGCTCGCTGGCGGCCATTGCCAACCTCAAAGGCGACAACGAAGACCAGAACGTCGGTATCGCCCTGCTGCGTCGCGCTGTCGAAGCGCCGCTGCGCCAGATCACTGCCAACGCCGGCGACGAGCCAAGCGTTGTCGCTGACAAGGTCAAGCAAGGTTCGGGTAACTTCGGTTACAACGCTGCTACCGGCGAATACGGCGACATGATCGAGATGGGTATCCTGGACCCAGCCAAGGTCACCCGTTCGGCGCTGCAAGCGGCTGCTTCGATCGGCGGTCTGATGATCACCACCGAAGCCATGGTTGCCGACCTGCCGGAAGACAAGCCAGCTGCTAGCATGCCTGACATGGGCGGCATGGGTGGCATGGGTGGCATGATGTAAGCCAGCCTTACCCCCTGCACCATCAAAAAGCCCCGGTTCGCTAGAACCGGGGCTTTTTTTGTTTTCCTGTTGGGGCCATTGGGGCTGCTGCGCAGCCCATCGCGACGCAAGGCCGCTCCTACAAGGGATTGCGTAACCTGAACTGCGCCCCTGACGTTGGACAAAAAATCCAACCTCAGGGGCGTACTTCGCCCTGTAGGAGCGGCCTTGTGTCGCGATCGGGCCGCAAGGCGGCCCCTGGGTCAGGCGACGCTACGCTCAGCGGCAGGTACCTCAACCATTCCCCGCCGATACAGAACCAGATAATACGACCCCAACCCGATCAACCAGCAGAACACCGCCGTCCACACGTTATGTGACAGGAAGTGCGCCCCCTGCATCATCCGCCCCAGCGACAGTACCGACCCGGCCACGAACGCCAGCGCCAATGCTGCCCGTGCCAAGCGCGGTTTGCGGTCACGCAGCATGAAGAACAGGCCGAACAGGCAGAACCCGGTCGCGGCATGCCCACCCGGCCAGCACAGCCCGGGCTTGTCGGTAGCCGGCCGTGGTTCCAGCAGCTTGCTGTAGGTTTCGCTGCCGCCAAACTGGGTCAGGCTCCATGGGCATTGCACCTGGGTCACTTTTTTCAGTGGCGTGACGAACGCCGTGGACAGGCCCAGCGCCAGCACCAGGCAGCCCAGCTCGCGACGCCAGCCGAACAGGTGCTTCCAGAAGAAGCTTGCGGCAAAGGTGAGCAACGACAACACCCCAAGCAGGATCACCCCCTGCTTGACCCGGTCATGCAGGATGTTTTCCAGCAAGTAGCTGTGGCGACCGATGAACTGCCCGGCAACGGGGTCGAAGAACAGGTTGGCGATGTCCATGTCGACCGAGGTCAGTTCCAGCAGGATCAAGCTCAGCGCGGTTGCCAGGGGCAGGCCCAGGTATAGCCAGAAGTTGATGGGGCGAGGACGGCTTCGATGCTGCATGGCGGCTCCAGGACGCGAAAAAGATCGGGCATTGTCGGCTGCCCGCTATCCTGTGTCCGTGAAGGATCAGTGAAAAAACCGTCAAGGTCGGTGAATTCTTCGCAGGGCTGGCACCCTGCAGGCATAGGCCTTAAGCTGCGCCTGCCGCGCCACAGCGAGAAGCGCCGCACAGGAGAAACCGATGCGCATTCTTTTGGTTGAAGACAACCGCGATATCCTGGCCAACCTGGCCGATTACCTGAGCATGAAAGGCTACACCGTAGACTGCGCCCAGGATGGCCTGTCCGGCCTGCACCTGGCCGCCACCGAACACTACGACCTGATCGTGCTCGACATCATGCTGCCCGGCATCGACGGCTATACCCTGTGCAAACGCCTGCGCGAAGACGCCCGTCGTGACACGCCGGTGATCATGCTCACTGCCCGCGACCAGCTGGATGATCGCTTGCAGGGCTTCCGCTCCGGTGCTGACGATTACCTGCTCAAGCCGTTCGCCCTGTCGGAACTGGCCGCACGCATCGAAGCGGTGCTGCGCCGAGCCCAGGGCGGTGGCCGCCGCACCCTGCAGGTGGCTGACCTCAGCTACGACCTCGACACCCTTGAAGTCACCCGCCAGGGCCGCCTGCTCAAGCTCAACCCGGTCGGCCTCAAGCTGCTTGCCGTATTGATGCAGAAGAGCCCGCACGTGTTGCGCCGCGAAGTGCTGGAGGAGGCCCTGTGGGGCGACGACTGCCCCGACAGTGACAGCCTGCGCAGCCACGTGCACCAGCTGCGCCAGGTGATCGACAAACCGTTCGAAAAACCGCTGCTGCACACCGTCCATGGCGTCGGCTACCGCCTCGCCGAGGGCCGCGATGGAGTTTAAGCAAAGCCTTGCCCAGCGCATCATCATCGCCTTTGCCCTGATGAGCGCACTGGTGGCCGGGGCCTTCGCCTTCGGCATCGTCGGTACCGTGCACCTGGTCGAGGAGCGGCTGATCTCCTCGGTACTGGGCGGTGACCTGCAGCGCCTGCTGCGCATGGACAGTGTCAGTGACTGGAGCCACCGGCCACGCCCCGATCAGCTGTTCTACTTCAGCGGCGGGCGTGACGATTTCGAATTGCCCAAAGACCTGCGCCACCTCGACCGCGGCTTCCACGAGGTGTTCCGTGACCAGCTGTCGTACCACGCCATGGTCGAGATCGTCGACGGCCGCCGCTATGTCCTGCTGCAGGACCAAAGCGACTTCGAAGAACGCGAGCGCCTGCTGTTCGCAGTGGTGGTGGTGGGCTTCGTGCTCAGCCTGGTGCTGGCAGTGATCCTCGGCTGGCTGGTGGCGCGCCGGGTGATGGCGCCGGTGATCCGCCTGGCGCGCCAGGTGCGCCACCGTGATCAGTTGCTCGGCCTGGCCCCGCCGCTGGCGCCAGACTATGCGGCGGACGAAGTCGGCCAGCTGGCGGTGGCGTTCGACGATACCCTGGGCCGCCTGCGAGACGCGTTGACCCGCGAACGGCTGTTCACCAGCGACGTCAGCCACGAACTGCGCACGCCCTTGATGGTGCTGGCCACTTCTTGCGAACTGCTGATGGAAAACCCCAACCTCGACACCCGCTCACGCAGCCAGGTGGAACGTGTGGCGCGGGCTACCGAGGAGATGCGCGAGCTGGTCAAGACCTTCCTGATGCTGGCCCGGGCGCAGCGCGACGAGGGCGCTGTGGCATCGCGCGCGACCTTGCGCGAAGTGGCCGACGAACTGGTCGGGGTGTGGCGTGACACCATCGAGCAGAAGGGCCTGGCCTTGTATTTCGACGGGCGAGTCAGTGCCAGCTCGGTGCTGTACAACGCCACTTTCCTGCAATCGGTGATGGGCAACCTGTTGCGCAATGCCGCGCACTATACCGACAGCGGCTACATCCGCCTGAGCCTCGAAGCCAACGGTTTCAGTGTCGAGGACAGTGGCGTGGGCATTCCCGAAGAGCAGCGCGAAGCCATGTTCCGGCCGTTCGTGCGCGGTGATGAACGGCGTGGCGAGGGCCTCGGCCTGGGCCTGTCGCTGGTACAGCGAATCTGCGACGACCAGGGTTGGCAGGTCACGCTGACGTCAACCTTGCCGCATGGTTGCCGGTTCCACGTCGACCTGAGCAATACCGCGACCAAGGGCGACCCTGAGGCGGAGTAAAGCTTTGTAACAGCGCCCTCGGCGTATGACGTTTTTTTCACATGGGTATGACCTGATTCCTACGCTCGCTTGCCTAATGTGGGCGGAATGGAGTCAGGAGATGCCCAATGCGCAGTCCCATCAAGCTTGAATTTTCCGAGAAGTACGACAAACAACACGCCCGTGAATACTTTCTCAAGCATCAGGATGGCTTGGCGCGACGTCTTTCCCACAAGCGAGATGAACAACTGGCGCGTCGCGCCCTGGCACTGGCAGGTGAGCCTGGCCTGGTCCTCGACCTGCCATGCGGTGCCGGCCGTTTCTGGCCATTGCTGGCGGAAAAGCCCAACCGGGTGATCATTGGTGCCGACAACTCCGAGGCGATGATCGAGACAGCCTGTGCCGCGCAACCGCCAGAGGTGGTGGCCCGGGTACGGCCCTTGCAGACTTCGGCGTTTGCCATCGACTTGCCGGACAATTCGGTGGACAGCATCTTCTGCATGCGGCTGTTCCACCACATTGGCGAAGCGGCCCACAGAAAGACGATTCTTTCGGAATTTCAACGGGTTAGCCGTGATAGTGTGATCCTGTCGTTGTGGGTGGACGGCAACTTCAAGGCCTGGCGCCGGAAAAAGCTGGAGCAGCGCCGCAGTGCCCGCAAAGCCGAGCAGGACAATTACCAGAACCGTTTCGTGTTACCGGCCGACACGGTTGAAGAAGAATTCAAGGCCGCCGGTTTCAGAATCCAGGAACGCCTCGACTTCCTGCCGTTCTATGCCATGTGGCGAGTCTATGTATTGCGTAAGGGGTAGTGTTTGATGGCTGTAGCCCAGAAAGGGGAGTCGCGGTTCGATTTTTACTGGCGCCAGCAGGGCGAGTGGGTCGAGGAGCCAAACCAGCGGCGGGGTGGCGAGAGTGGCGTGCAACGCCTCAACGATGCCGATGGCAAGCTGCTGTATGCCAAACGCCAGGTCGGGCACATCTACCGCAGCCTGCTGCACCCTTTCGGCCGGCCGACCGTATTGCGCGAACTCGATGCGTTGCACAGCTTCGAGCGGCTGGGGGTGCGCGTGCCGCGCATCGTCTTCTGTGGGGCCGAGCGCGATGCCGGTCATCAATGGCGTGCGCTGCTGGTCAGTGAAGCACTCGACGGCTTCGTCGAACTCGACACCTGGCATGCCGAAGGTGCCCGTGAGCGTTATCCGCAGGTGGTGCATGAGCGCATGCTCAAGGACCTGGCGGACAACCTGGCGCGCATGCACCTGGGCCACTGGCAGCACGGCTGCCTGTATGGCAAGCATGTCTTCGTCAAGGTAATTGGCGAAGGCGAGCAGGCCCGGGTCGAGGTGGCGCTGCTGGACCTGGAAAAGTGCCGACGGCGCATCAGCTGCCAACGTGCGGCGGGCAATGACCTGCGCCAGCTGCGCCGCCATTCGTCGTTGAACGACGCGGAGTGGCAAACCTTGCTCTATTTTTACCAGATGGCGTTTGGCAGCGCTGTCAAAGGGTTAGAGCAATGAAACTAGAAATTACTCGAGCTTTGTTTCTGGTAGCTGGCCTGGCGGTGACCACCGTGGCGGTGGCTGCATGGGAAGAGCCGAGGCCGACCGTGTTCAGCAAGGCCGAGATGGCCGACCAGTGCGCGTTGCCGCGGGACGTGAAACCGCAGCAGCAGGCCAAGGTTGCGCCGGATCAGGACCTGCTGCTGTTCCTGTTCGGGATGCGCCAGGGGTTGCGGCCGTTTGGTTGAACCGGCGCTAGATGGAAATGCCAGAGGCCTCGCGATTGCGGGGCCTCTGGCATTTTGCAGCGGCCGGTTCAGGCCACCGCTGTTCCCCTGGCAACGTCCTTGTGCGCCAACAAGGTGTAGATGCAAGGCAACACGAACAGGGTGAACAGCGTGCCGATCGACATGCCGGTGGCAATCACCGTACCGATGTCAAAACGGCTGACCGCCCCGGCCCCGGTCGCCAGGATCAGCGGCACCATGCCAAATACCATCGCCGCCGTGGTCATCAGCACCGGCCGCAGGCGAATGGCCGCAGCTTCCTCGATCGCCTCACGTACGCTCAGGCCCAGTTCTTCACGCAACTGGTTGGCGAACTCGACGATCAGGATGCCATGCTTGCTGATCAGGCCGATCAACGTCACCAGCCCGACCTGGGTGTAGATGTTCATGCTCGATACGCCGAGGAACAGCGGCAGCAACGCGCCGCAGATCGACAACGGTACCGTCACCAGGATTACCAGCGGGTCGCGGAAGCTTTCGAACTGCGCCGCCAGCACCAGGAAGATGATCGCCAGTGCCAAGCCGAAGGTCACCCACAACGCACTGCCTTCCTGCACGTACTGGCGCGCCACCCCGGCATAGTCGAAGGCGAAGCCTTCCGGGGCCTCCTCGCGGGCGATGCCCTGCACGGTCTGCAGTGCCTCACCAAGGCTGACCATCGGCACACCCTGGATGATCGCCGAGTTCAGTTGCTGGAACTGGTTGAGCTGGCGAGGGCGGGCGCGGTCGCTGAGGGTGATCAGCGTCGACAACGGCAGCAGTTGGCCCTGGTCGTTCTTCACGTAGTAGTTGTTCAGCCAGCCGGGGTTGTCGCGGTAGGGCCGTTCGACCTGGGCAATCACCTTGTAGCTGCGGCCTTCGAGGGTGAAGCGGTTGATTTCCCCCTCGCCCAGCAAGGTCGCCAGGGTGCCGCCCAGGGTGTCCATCGACACCCCCATCTGCGCCGCCTTGGCGCGGTCGATATCCACCACCACCTCCGGTTTGTCGAACGCCAGGTCGATGTCGAGGAAGGCGAACTTGCCCGACTCCTGGGCGCGGGACTTGATGCGCTGGGCAACCTCCAGCAGAGCGGGGTAGTCACCGGCGCTGTTGATCACGAACTGGAACGGCAGGCCTTCGCCAGTGCCGGGCAGCGATGGCAGGTTGAAGCCGAAAATCTGCAGGCCGCCGATTTCCTCGAGCTTGGCCTGCACCAGCGGCAGCAATTCCATTTGCGTGCGCTCGCGCTCGTTCCACGGTTTCAGCAGGAAGCCACCGATACCGGTCTGCACGCCATTGAAACCGTTGATCTGGAACGACGAGTAGTACTCGGGGAAGGTCTTGAACAGCGGGGTGAACGTGTCGGTATAGGCGTTCAGGTAATCCAGGTTGGCGGTTTGCGGCGAGCTGCTCATCATGAAGATCACCCCCTGGTCCTCGTTGGGCGCCAGTTCGTTCTGGGTGAACTTCAGCAACACCGGGATCAGGCACAGGATGATCACGGCAAACACCAGCACAACCGGCCGGCTGTCGAGGGTAGCGTGCAGCAGGCGCTGATAGCGCACCTTGAGGCGTTCGAACAGCAAGTCGAGGCGGTGCGCCAGGCCGCTGGGGTTGTGCTCCTGGCGCAGCAGCAAGGCGCACATCATCGGCGACAGGGTGAGGGCAACGATGCCAGAGATGATCACCGCCCCGGCCAGGGTCAGGGCGAACTCCTTGAACAGCGCGCCGGTGAGGCCGGTGAGGAAGCCGATCGGTGCATAGACCGCCGCCAGGGTGATGGTCATCGACACCACCGGCATGGCGATTTCGCGGGCACCCTCCAGGGCCGCATCGAACGGCGACTTGCCCTCTTCCATGTGCCGGTGGATGTTCTCCACCACGACAATGGCATCATCTACCACCAGGCCGATGGCCAACACCATGGCCAGCAAGGTCAGCAGGTTGAGCGAGTAGCCCATCATCTGCATGAAAAACAGCACGCCGATCATCGACAACGGGATGGTCACCACCGGGATCAGCACTGAACGCAGGGCGCCGAGGAACAGGAACACCACGACGATGACGATCAGCACCGCTTCGCCGAGGGTCTTGATCACTTCGTCGATGGAAGCCTGGATGAACAACGTGGCGTCGTAGGCGATCGATACCTTCAGCGCCGAGGGCAGCTGGCTTTCCAGCTCGGGCATGATGCGCCGTACTTCCTTGATCACGTCCAGCGGGTTGGCCGCCGGGGTGGCCTTGATGCCGATGTACACCGACGGGGTGCCGTCGAACGAGCTGACCGTGTCGTAGTTTTCCGCACCCATCTCGACCCGCGCCACATCGCCCAGCAGCACGCGGCTGTCACCGTTGGTCTTGACCGGCAGGGCCGCGAAGGCCTCGGCCGACTTCAGCTCGGTGCTGGCGTTGATGCTGGTGACGACATATTCGCCCTTCACCTCGCCGGCGGCGGAAAGGAAGTTGTAGCGGCGTACGGCAGTGGTCACGTCGCTGGCCGACAGGCCGTAGCCTGCCAGTTTCACCGGGTCGAGCCAGATACGCATGGCGAACACCTGGTTGCCGAGGATTTCCGCCTCGGCCATGCCCGGCAGGGTGGCCAGCTTGGGCTGGATGACCCGCGACAGGTAGTCGGTAATCTGCGGGTTGCTCATTTCCTTGCTGTAGAAGCTGATATACATCAGCGCCGAAGCATCGGCGGCTTCCTTGCTCAGGACCGGATCCTCGGCGTCCTGGGGCAGCTTGTTGCGCACCTCGTTGGCCTTGGCCAGCAGCTCGGTGAACAACCGGTCGCTGTCGGCGCCGATGCGCGCGTAGATGGAGATGACCGAGAAATTCTGCCGGCTCACCGAAGTCATGTAGTCGATGCCTTCGGCGCTGGCCAGGCTTTGCTGCAGCGGCTGGGTGATATAGCCCTGGATGGTTTCGGCATTGGCACCGGGATAGGCGGTGGTGACCGTGATCAGGGCGTTTTCCATTTGTGGATACTGGCGGATCTGCAGCTTGTTCCAGGCCTGGAAGCCCAGCAACAGGATCAGCAGGCTGACCACGCTGGCCAGCACTGGGCGGCGGATGAACGGGTCGGTGAATGCCATGCCAGCCTCCTGTCAGTCCTTGCCCGGCGCGCCCGCTTCGGGCTTGAGGGCTTTGTCCTCGCCGATGCGGATCGCGGCCCCCGGCGTCAGTTTCAGTTGCCCGGCGGTGACCACCTGTTCCCCCGCCTGCAGGCCCTGGCTGACCACCACCACACCGTCACGGCGCTCGCCGGTCTGCACCGTGCGTTGCTCGGCGGTAAGCTGCGGCTGGCCCTTGTCGTCGTTTACCGGCTTGCCGTCCTTGTCCTTTTTCGGCGTGGCGACATACACCGAGTTGCCATACAGCGTGTAGGTGATGGCGCTCTCCGGCACCACCACGCGTGGTTGTGGGTTGGGCAGCAAGATCAGCAGGCTGGCGAACATGCCTGGCAGCAGCTTGCCGTCCGGGTTGGCCATGGTCGCGCGCACCAGCAGGTTGCGCGTGGCTTCATCGACCTTGGGGTTGATCGCGCTCAGGCTGGCAGGGAAGGTCTGGCCCGGGTACGCGGCCACTTGCACCAGCACCTGCTGGCCCACGCTCAGGCGCGGCAGGGCCTGCTCCGGCACGTTGAAGTCGACGTAGAGGCTGGACAGGTCCTGCAGGGTGGCGATCACGGTGCCGGCAGCCAGGTAGTCGCCGACATCCACCTGGCGGATGCCGATGGTGCCGCTGAACGGGGCGTTGATGCTCTTCTTGCTCTTCGATGCCTTGAGTTGCTCGACCAGTGCCTGGTTGCGCCGGTACTGCGCGGTGAGGCGGTCGAACTCGCCGCGGGAGATGGCCGCGTCACCGACCAGCTGGCTGCCGCGGCCGAAATCGACCTTGGCCAGGCCGAGATCGGCCTGAGCGGTACCGAGCAGGGCGGTTTCCTGGTCGTCATTGAGCTGCAGCAACAGTTGCCCGGCCTTGACCTGCTGGCCAGAGTCGAAGTGCAGGGCCTTGACGATGCCTTCCACTTCCAGGCTCAGCTCCACACCCTGGAGCGCCTTGAGGCTGCCAACGGCGGGCAGGCGCTCTTGCCACGGGCGCTGTTCGGCCAAGGCGGCTGCCACGGTGATGGGGGGCCGTGGGGCAGTGAACATCTGGATCTGCTGGTAGATCGAGAAGGCTTTGTAGCCCCCCAGGGCCAACACGATCAGCAGAACCACGGCCAACATGATGAGCATGCGGCGGCGCAGCATAGTCCGTTTCCTTGGATGCAGTTGTTATTCGTTTGGACACGACAACGGGCGTTCCTGCCCACGTGTGGATGGGGGGGATTATCGACTGTTTTCTGCAGGAAGGGGAGTGCGATGCCTGTGCCGGCCTCTTCGCGGGCACGCCCGCTCCCACAGAGACCGCGTAACCCGCTGATTGCGCGGCCCCTGTGGGAGCGGGCGTGCCCGCGAAGAGGCCGGTGCAGGCAGCACCAAAATCAGACCAGATGCAGGTGGTTGTCCCAGAAACCGGACGGCAGGTTCAGTGGTTGCCCGACCAGTTCGGCCTTGCGGCAATCATAGAAGCGGCAACGGCCCTGCCCGGAGGTGACCACGAAACCGTCCTGTACCGCGCCGACCCCGGCGCAATCGGGCATCGGTGCGTCCAGCCGCACCGCGCCGCTGTCCAGGTCCCAGACGAACAGGCGGTTGGCCCGTGGCGCGGTCAGTGCGACCAGCCGCAATTCGCTGTGGATGGCGACACTGGCGGTGTACTGGGCCATGGCCTGCAACTGCCGCTCCGCTACCGGGAAGGCCCGGAGCGGCTCGCCTGGGCGCTTGATCGCCAGCAGCTCGGCGGTTTCGTCGGCAGCGCCCATGAATTGCTGGCATGCGGCGATTGTGCCGTCGCTACCCACCGCCAGGTGGCGCACGCTGTTCATCTGCTGGGCCAAGGTTTCCTTGCTCAGCAGGGTGCCGTCGCGCTGCATCAGCACCAGGCTCGGCTCCATGGCGTCGAGGTTCATCTCCACCCGGCTTTCGGCTTCGGTGCGGATACCACCGTTGGCCACCACCAGCGTCTCGCCGTCCGGCAGCCAGGCCAGCTCGTGCGGGCCGATGCCGTGGGTCGGAAGCTCGCCGCTGTGCACCAGGCGTTCGCCTTCGAAGCGGTATACGCCGAGGACGCCACGCCCCGGGTCGGTGGTGTCGTTCTCGGTGGCGTACAGCCATTCGCCACTCTTGTGCACCACCGCATGGCCGTAGAAGTGCCGGTTCGGTTGCGCGTGGACAGTCTGCAACAGGCGCCCGTCGCGCAGGTCGACCAGGTAGCTTTCGGTACCGGGGCGGCGGGCGACGAACAGGGCGATCGGCAACTGCGGGTGATGGATGATGGCATGGCAACGCTGGGCGACCTGGGTGCTGAACACCTGGGTGCCGTCCAGGCGGAACCCGACCGCATAGTGCTTGCCATCGCCGTCGTCACGCGCCGACAGCAGCAGCGGTTCGCTGCCTTTGTTGCGGAACAGGCTCCAGCCGCCCAGGGTGAGGGCGCTGAGCAATACGCTACCGAGTTTGAGCGCCTGGCGTCGCAGCATGATCAGTCACCGTCGTTGGCATTGAAGCCCAGCTGGATGTTCAACGCCTTGGCCAGGTCGCCTTCGTGCAGGCGGTGGACGACGTTGAGGCTGTCGTAGATCTGGTTGAGGGTCTGCTGGCCGGCGTCGTCGGCCAGCAGTTCGCCCAGGGTCTTGTGGTTGTCGGCCAGCAGTTTGAGCGCGCTCGCGTAGGCATCGTCGATCTTGTCCGCCAGCGCTTTCTGGTCGCTGGGCAGCAGGCCGCGCAGGCCCTGGTTGTCGACCCCGACCCACACCGCTTCGGCGGCCTTGAGGCTGGCCTGCAGGCTGTTCAGCGAGTTGTGGCTGCGCCAGGCTTCGGCCTGCAGCGGCTGCGGGATGCCTTTGCTCTGGCGGCCCATCGGCGCGCCGAGCTTCTTCTTCAGGCTGTCCAGCGCGGTCACCTGGGCACGCAGCAGGTCGGCAATCGCCTCATGGGAGTCGGCGTAGCGCTGGTTGGGGAACTTGGTCATCTGCGACAGCATGCCGTCGGTGCTGTTCCAGCTCTTGAGGATGTCTTCGGCCAGCGCCTTCTGGTGCTCGCCGATGGCCACCAACAGCGGGCAGTAGCGGGCCTTCTGCTCGGCCGTGGCGATGTCCGGCTTGCTGTCGAACAGGATGTACTCGTAGGCCGAGAGGCCACGCACCACGACGCTGGCCTTGCCCAGCGCTGCGGCATCGACCGGTGTCTCGGCGTTGACCAGTTGCTCGACCTGGCGACCGACCAGGTTCTTCTTGTCGGGCCAGAACTGTACCTGCCAGGCGCGGTTGCCTTCGGCCAGCGGGCCGACCAGCAGCGGTTGCAGCTCGGCCCAGGCCTTTTGCGCGTTGAGGAAGTCGGCACGGGCCTTGTCCAGGGTTTCCTTGCCTTCGCAGTAGGCCAGGGCGCTGGCGGCCAGCATGCGGTCGGCTTCGACCCAGCGGCTATAGGTGGGCAGGATCACCTGCTTGGCGATGGCAGCGGAGGTCACGGCTTGCGGATCCTGCGGTGAGCAGGCGCCGAGGGCGAGTGCGGCGAGGCTGGTGAACAACAGTTTGGGTCGGAACATGCCCGGCTCCTTTGCGCTTTTTAAAGTGAGTTCAGGAACGCCAGCAACGCGGCGCGCTGCCCGGCATTGAAAGTGAGGACGAAATTGCGCGCAGCCTCGGCCTCGCCACCGTGCCAGAGCACGGCTTCGAGCAGGTTGCGGGCGCGGCCGTCATGCAGGAACTGGCTGTGGCCACTGACCGTTTCGCTCAGGCCGATACCCCACAATGGCGGGGTGCGCCAGTCCTGGCCGTTGGCGGCGAATTCGGTACGTTCGTCGGCCAGGCCCGGGCCCATGTCATGCAGCAGCAGGTCGCTGTAGGGGCGGATCAGCTGGTTGGCCAGCTCCGGCTCGGCGGCATTGGCGGCAGTGGTGAACTGCGGTGTGTGGCAGCCCTGGCAGCCGGCCTGGTAGAACAGGTTCTTGCCTGCCAGTACCTCTGGCGAGCCCACATCGCGGCGCGCCGGCACGGCCAGGTTGCGGGTGTAGAAGGTGACCAGGCGCAGAATGTTGTCGCTGACTTCCTTCTCGCCGCCGGCGCCATCGCCGTTGGCTGCGGCCAGGCAGGCGGCCTGGGCCGGGGTGCAATCGTCGTTGGGCTGCAGCGTGGTGGTCAGGCCCATGTCGCCGGCAAAGGCATGCACGTTCTGCTGGTTGACGTTGGGCTGCCCGGCCTTCCAGCCGAAGCGGCCGACCACGGTCTTGCCCAGGGCGTCGTCCCATACCCGGTTGGCGCGCCCGCGGATACCGTCGTGGTTGCGGTCGTCCGGGTCTTCATTGGCCAGCAGGTCGGCTTCGGGGATGGCTTCGAGCAGGCCAAGGCCGATCATCGGCGGTGCCACGCGTGCCGAAAAGCGCGTGTCGGGGTGCATCACGCCATAGCCAAGCTGGGTGATCTGCAGGGCCGGCTTGCGCAGTTCGACCTGGTAGCCATCCTTGAACGCCAGCGTTTCCTGGGTATAGCTGACCCGGACCTTGCCTTCCGGGGGCACGCCGGGGATGGCCATGTCCTGCAACTGGGTGCCATAGACCGGCTCCGGCACCACGCCGAGGCGCTCGACCACCTTGGCCAGGTACGGCTGGTCGGGGATCGACAGGCGCACCAGCATCGACACTGCGTTGCTGTCGCCCGGCTCTGGCGGGTGGCCGCGGCCGTCGCGCACGTGGCAGTTCTGGCAGGCATTGGTGTTGAACAGGGGGCCCAGGCCGTCACGTGCAGTGGTGGTGGACGGCGCGATGACCCAGGGGTTGCGGAAGAAACTGTTGCCCACGGCGAAGTCCAGGCGCCGTTCGGGCGAGAGGTTGGCCGAGGGCAGGGAATAAGCGTTGCGGTCATTGCGCTGCACGGTCGCCTGGCCAGCCGACAATGCTTCGCCGGGCTCGGCCTGGGTGAAACGCGGGGCGTCGTCACAGGCGGCGAGGGCAAAGGCCAGCAGCAGGGGAGAGAGTCGAAACAGCGACGAGGACATCGAGGATCCTGGGCGTGAGCGAAAAACCGGCGTGCAAGCTTAGCAGGCCCAGGATCTTTGAATAAGAGCAATTTGCGTTTGCTTGATGAAATCGTCGCCGCATAAAACAGGTCAGGCCATGTCCAGCTCGAATTGTCGGTTGACCGGGCTGACGATCAGGTTGTCGTTGCCACCATTGCGATTGCCAGGCAAACGAAAACGCCCGGCACAAGGCCGGGCGTCCGGGTGAAGCGCGGTTGGCAGATCAGAACTGGTGATCTGCGGTATCCGGGTTCAGGTTGGCAATGCCCAGCTTGCCGGCGGCCTGTTCGATCGCACCGGTCTGCTTGACCAAAGCGGCGATGGCGTCACGCACGATCTGGTTGCCGGCGGCGTTGTCGGCGGCGATCAGCTGGTCGTAGTGTTCGCCCTTGAGGGCGTGGTCGACGATTACCTGGATCTTGGCTTCGGTGGCTTCCAGGTCGGCCTTGAGGGTGGCGTCGGTGGCCGGGTCGACCTTGGCCACCAGCGACGACAGGCTTGGGCCGGTCACCTTGCTGCCGTCCGGGCGGGTGTACTCGCCCAGGTAGACATTACGGATGCCCTTGGCGTCGTAGAAGTGCGAGTAGTGGGTGTTGTCGCTGAAGCAGTCGTGCTCGTCTTCCGGCGAATTGGCTTCCAGGGAAACCTTCATGCGCTCGCCGGCCAATTCACCCAGCGACAGGCTGCCCATGCCGAACAGCATCTTGCGCAGGCCGTCGTTGACCGGCTCGGCTTCCAGCTTGGCGCGGTAGTTGTCGGCGACGTTCGGTGCCCAGTTGCCGACCATTTCTTCGAGGTCCTTGACCAGCAGGTCGGTAACCGCTTTCAGGTAGGCGCGACGACGGTCGTTGTGCCCGCCGGTGGCGCCCTTGCCTTCCAGGTAGTCCGATGCCGGACGGTTGCCCGCACCCGGACCGGTGCCGTTCAGGTCCTGGCCCCAGAGCAGGAACTCGATGGCGTGGTAGCCGGTCGCGACGTTGGCTTCGGAACCGCCCAGCTCGTTGAGGCTGGCCAGCTTCTCGGGGGTGATCTGCTTGACGTCGATCTTCTCTTCGCCTACCTGGATCTCGCTGTTGGCGATGATGTTGGCGCTGGCTGCCGGGTTGCCCAGGGCGTGCTCGTAGCTCTTGTCGACGTAGTCGATCAGGCCTTCGTCCAGCGGCCAGGCGTTCACCTGGCCTTCCCAGTCATCGATGATGGTGTTGCCGAAGCGGAAGGCTTCGCTCTGCAGGTACGGTACGCGCGAGGCGACCCAGGCTTCCCGGGCGGCCTTCAGGGTTTCGTCGTTGGGCTTGGCCAGGAACGCGTCGACAGCGGCCTGCAGGGTCTTGGCGGTGCTCAGGGAGTCGCTGTACACGGCATACACCAGCTCGGCGTAATGCTTGACTACGGCCTTGCCGGCGGCTTCGTCGACAGCCCCGGGCGCTGCAGCAGTGGTGCTGGCGGCAGCCGGTGCCTGGGCTTGCGGCGCGGCGGCCTTGTCGTCCTTGCCTTCACCGCAACCGGCGAGAGCGATGGCGATGGCCAGCAGACTGGCGGAGGCCAGAGGCATTCGAATCATTGTTGGTTTCCTGCGTCGTGTGGTTGGACCAAGGGGGAGACCGTGCGCCGTGGCACGCGAAACTACAACATCATGCGAAAGATTTGCATTTGCTGTAAAGGGGCGGGTATGTAAATTGCGCGAATATCACTCACGGCCCGCGGATGCCCGGGGGTAACTTCAGGACATCGAGACCTGGTTGCGCTGCGCCTGTTTGAGGAAGTTGGTCAGCTCTCGGGCCGACAGCGGTTTGCTGTAGTGATAGCCCTGGCCCTCATGGCAACCCTGGGCAACGATATAGGTTTCCTGCTCGGCGGTTTCCACGCCTTCGGCAATCACCTGCATGCCCAGGCTTTTGCCCAGCTGGATGATTGCACGAACGATGGTGGCGTCGTCATCGTCGTCCAGCAGGTCCTGGACGAAGCTCTTGTCGATCTTGATCTTGTCCAGTGGCAGCGATTTCAGGTAGCTGAGCGACGAGTAGCCGGTGCCGAAGTCGTCGATGGCAATCAGCGCCCCGGAGCGGCGCAGGCTCAGCAGGTGCTGGGCGGCGGTACTGATGTCTTCCATCAGGCCGGTTTCGGTCACCTCCAGCTCCAGGCTGCGCGGGGGCAGGCGGTAGGCCTGCAGCAGGTTGTTGACCACCCGCGGCAGCTCGTTGTGGTGCAGTTGCACGGTGGACAGGTTGACCGCCATGCGCAGGTCGCTGAAGCCCATGTCATGCCATTCGCGCAATTGCCGGCAGGCCTGGTCGAGCACCCATTCGCCAATGCCGATGATGCTGCCATTCTGTTCGGCCAGGGGAATGAACTGGTCTGGTGGCACCATGCCCAGCTCCGGGTGCTGCCAGCGCAGCAGTGCCTCGACACCGACCACCCGGTGGTCGCGGTAGCTGATCTGTGGTTGGTACACCAGATATAGCTGGTTGCGCGGCAGCGCTTCGCGAAGGTCCTTTTCCAGCTCGCGGCGTCGGCGCATCTCGCTGTCGACGCTGGCGATGTAGAACTGGTAGCGGTTACGCGAACGGGCCTTGGCCAGGGTCATGGTCTGTTCGGCTTTCTGCAGCAGCTTTTCGGTGCTGTCGCCGTCTTCGGGGAACAGGGTGATGCCGATGGTGGCGCGCAGGCGGATCTGCTGATGGTGGTCGAGGTCGAACGGTACTTCCAGGTCATCGAGGATGCTTTGCGCAAGTTCCGCCGCCTCGTAGGGTTGCTCGATATTCGCCTGGACCAGGGCGAACTGGTCGCCGCCCAGCCGTGCCAGGGCGCCCAGGCGGCCACTGTGGGCGCGCAGGCGGTCGGCCAGGGCCAGCAGCAGCTGGTCGCCGACCTGGTAGCTGAACTGCTCGTTGATACCCTTGAAGTCGTCCAGGCCCACGCACAGCACGGCCACGCGGTGTTGCAGACGGCCGCCGTCGACGAGGATCTTGTCCAATTGCTGCTGCAACTGCTGGCGGTTGGGCAAGCCAGTGAGGAAATCGTACTGGGCCATGCGTTGCAGGCTGTTTTCCGCCTCGTGGCGCAAGTGGGTGTTGCGCTCGATCGAGGCCAGCAACTGGTTGGCGGTATTCACCCACAGGCCCAGCTCATTCTTTTCATGGCCCTTGAGCAGCGGCAACTGGTGCTGGCTGGGGCGGTCGGGGTTGATCTGGGTGAGATGCTCGATGATCTTCGACAGTGGCTTGGTCAGCAGCCAGTGGTAGACCAGATACAGCACCAGGCCCATGGCCAGGGCCCGCAGCACGCCGGAAATGAAGATGATCACCGCGTTGATCAGGAAATCCTTGCCGTAGGCCGAGGTGTCGAGGGTGATGCTGAGGTCGCCATAATATTCGCTGAAGGGGCCGCGGCCGACCAGTTGCGTGGTATAGGTGCGTTCTTGGCCGAGGATCAGGTCGGTCAGCCAGCGCATGGCCATGTCCTGCAGCGGACGGGACTTTTCGGCCAGCATGGTTTCGTTGGGGTGGCCGATGGAGGCCATGCGCACCGATTCATCCTGGAACAGGCCTTCCATAACCTGCATGCCCATTTCGCGGTCGAGGCTGTACACCGCCTGGGTCGAAGGGTCGCGGAACATGTCGAGGATGCGCTGGGCATCGTTGTTCACGGCCTGGCGGGTCTTGTAGGTGTCATAGATGATTTGCGCACAGCTGAGCACGACGCCGACCGCCAGCGCCGACAGCAACACGACCCTGAGCAACTTGACCGACAAGCTGTTCCGCAATTCCAGCTTCAATGGGGTTTCCTTAATCCATGCGCATGGCATCATTTTGCCATCATCGATGACGATACACTACCGGCCGATCATGAGCAGTGTATCGGTTGCCTGACCCCGCAACTTGAATGCGCTGTATCAATCTTCCAAAGGTTTGATGTTAGCGTGGTATGCGGGCTGAGCAAGCGTTTTGCGGGGGGCGCGACTCAGCCTTTGAATTAACGAACGTTTTTTCCAGGATGGATGTGTACGCATGCTCAAATTCAATGCTCACCTTGGCTTCCAGTTCAACGAACTGCCTTTTCTGCAGCGTATCGAAGCCGCCGCTGCTGCTGGATTTCGCGCGGTAGAATTTCCCTCGCCCTACGAGTTCGATGCGAGCCAGCTGGCTGATCAACTGGCGCAGCATGCCTTGCCATTGGTCCAGTTTGCTGCACCGGCTGGCGTTGCCAAGGGCCTCGCTGCGGTGGCGGGCAAGGAAGCCGAGTTCCGTGACGGGTTGCGGCAGGCGGTCAGCTATGCCCGCACATTGGCGTGTGCGGATGTACACCTGATGTCCGGCATAACCCATGATGAGGGCGCCGGCAAAGTGTACGCGAGCAACCTTGACTATGCCGTGAAGTACTTCGAGGACCAGGGGCTGCGGCCGTTGATCGAGGTGATCTGCGCGCAGGAAATGCCCGGATACTACATGGCCGACTTCAGCAAGGCACAGCAGGTGCTGGAGGCGCATGCGAGTGTCGGGCTGATCTTTGATCTTTACCATGCGCAGGTGCTGACCGGGAATGCTGCCGATATGCTGGAGCAGTTCTTTGCGCGGACGGTGCATGTGCAGGTAGCCGATTGTCCGGGGCGGCATCAGCCGGGGACAGGGCAGATGGACATTGCCGGGTTGTTCACGATGCTGGACCAGCGCGGCTATGCGGGGTGGGTCGGGTGTGAATACCGGCCTGCGGGGGCTACTGCGGATAGCCTTGGCTGGCTTGATCAGTACGTGTCATGACAGCCCTGCGCGCCGAGCCCCTGCCAACGCCCTGAAAAAAAACCGATGCCAGGGAGACTGGCATCGGTTTGTGGCAAGAGGCCCGGCGCAGATGCCGGGCTTCCTGCTCAAGGCCGGATGACTCAGGCCTTGAAGGTCTTGCCTTCGAACTGTTCGGCAACGAAAGCCCAGTTGACCAGGTTCCAGAACGCCTCGACGTACTTCGGACGCAGGTTGCGGTAGTCGATGTAGTAGGCGTGTTCCCAGACGTCGCAGGTCAGCAGCGGGGTGTCGCCGCTGGTCAGCGGGCAGCCAGCGCCGATGGTGCTGGCCAGGGCCAGGGAACCGTCGGCCTTCTTCACCAGCCAGCCCCAGCCGGAACCGAAGGTGCCAACCGAAGTCTTGGTGAACTCTTCCTTGAACTTGTCGAAGGAACCGAAAGCGGCGTTGATGGCGTCAGCCAGGGCACCGGTCGGCTGGCCACCGGCGTTTGGCGACAGGCAGTTCCAGTAGAAGGTGTGGTTCCAGACTTGAGCGGCGTTGTTGAAGATGCCGCCCGAAGAGCTCTTGACGATCTCTTCCAGGGTCTTGCCTTCGAATTCGGTGCCTGGGACCAGGTTGTTCAGGTTCACGACATAGGTGTTGTGGTGCTTGTCGTGGTGATACTCCAGGGTTTCCTTGGAGATGTGCGGCTGCAGGGCATCGTGGGCGTACGGCAGCGGCGGCAATTCAAAAGCCATGGTGGATCTCCTGATTCAGGTCTGTTTGCGGTTTGCGCAAGGCCGATCACGGGCGGCCCGATCAGCGTCAGCGAGATTGTACTCTTTGCGACGCAAGGGCTGGATCATAGCACCGGGCCCGGCGCATAACCACGCAACAAAGATAGGGAATAGAGGTTCCAGAGCGGTTGGGCTGTGTTGACCAGTGGTGCTCGCCGCAACCTGTCCGTCGCCTGTGAAATCGAGCGCCGCCCGCGCGGCGCATCGCGAGCTGCGCTTGCTCCCACGTTTGTTTCGGGCCAATTGTTCCTGTGGGATTTGCGCGCGGACGCGTTGGCGCATGGCGTGATATCACGTCGGACCAACCAGGCGGTCGCGCGCCTGCCACAGGCGTTACTGGCTAGAAACAAACGTAGGAGCGAGCGCAGCTCGCGATGCGCCGCGCGGGCGGCGCGCGATTCTGCCAGCGATGAAAATGCCAGGCACAGACTCAGTTGAAGACCAACTGCGCCGCCACCGCGAACATCATGACGGCGACCATCAGGTCGAGCATGCGCCAGGTCGCTGGCCGTGCCAGCCACGGCGCCAGCCAGGCCGCGCCGATCGCCAGGGTCGAGAACCACACCAGCGAGGCGCTGGCAGCCCCGGCCACATAGGCCCCAGGCGCAGTCTGCTGGGCCCCCAGCGAGCCGATCAGCAACACCGTGTCGAGATACACGTGCGGGTTCAGCAGGGTCACCGCCAAGGCGCTGAGCAGCACTGCACGGCGTGACCGCGCGCCCTGGCCTTGCTGGTGCTGCAGGCTCTGCCTGGAACAGGCGCTGCGTAACGCCTTGGCGCCATACCAGACCAGGAATACCGCGCCGCCCCAGCGGGCGACCGCCAGCAAGGTCGGGTTGTGCGCCAGCACGGTGGCCAGGCCGAACACCCCGGCCGCCACCAGGATCGCATCACACAGGATGCACAGCGCCGCCACCGGCAGGTGATGCTCGCGGCGCAGGCTCTGGGCGAGGACGAAGGCGTTCTGGGCGCCGATGGCCATGATCAGGCCGAAGGCCACCAGCATGCCGTTGAGATAGCTTTGCCACATGGCCCGCTCTCCATGAATGTCGAGAAAAGATGCTGGCTATTGTGGGGAAACGGGTTGTATAAGAAAAACAAATAGCGCTGATCCGTCATTAGGAAAATCGATGTTCGACTACAAACTGCTGGCCGCCCTCGCGGCGGTGATCGAACAGGGTGGTTTCGAGCGCGCAGCGCAGGTGCTGGGCTTGTCGCAGTCGGCCATATCGCAGCGCATCAAGCTGCTCGAGGCACGGGTCGGGCAACCGGTGCTGGTGCGGGCCACGCCGCCGAGCCCGACCGAGGTCGGCCGCCAGTTGCTCAACCATGTGCAACAGGTGCGCCTGCTCGAGCGCGACCTGCAACGCCAGGTGCCGGCGCTGGACGAGGAGGGCATGCCGGAGCGCCTGCGCATCGCCCTCAACGCCGACAGCCTGGCCACCTGGTGGGCCGCAGCGGTGGGCAACTTTTGTGCGCAGCACAAGCTGCTGACCGAGCTCGTCGTGGAGGACCAGGAAGTCGGCCTCAAACGCATGCGCGCTGGTGAGGTGGCGGCCTGCCTGTGCAGTAGCGAGCGGCCGGTGGCCGGCGCGCGTAGCCTGCCGCTGGGGGCCATGCGTTATCGGGCGCTGGCCAGCCCCGGGTTCATGGCGCAGCATTTCCCGCAGGGTTTTGCTGCCAGCCGGCTGGCCCGTACCCCGGCGATCGTCTATGGCCCGGACGACTTCCTGCAGCATCGCTACCTGGCCTCGCTGGGTATCGAGGACGGTTTCCTGCACCACCTGTGCCCGTCCTCGGAAGGCTTCCTGCGCATGACCGAAGCCGGCCTGGGTTGGGGCCTGGTGCCCGAACTGCAGGCCCGTGAACAACTGGCCAGCGGCCGGTTGGTGGAAATCTGTCGCGATACGCCCATCGATGTGCCGTTGTACTGGCATCATTGGCGCAACGGCGGGCAACTGCTGACGCAACTGACCGAACACCTGCGCCACTGCGCAAGGCACTGGCTGGTGCCCTTGTAGGCACGGCTGGCGTCAGTTGCATCTGAAATCTGGCAAGACGGAGTGTTACATGCGAATTCTGGTCACCGGCGCGAGCGGCTTCATTGGCGGGCGCTTTGCGCGCTTTGCCCTTGAGCAGGGCCTGGACGTGCGGGTCAGCGGCCGCCGCGCAGAGGGGGTCGAGCACCTGGTCAAGCGCGGCGCCCAGTTCATTCCCGGCGACCTCGGCGATGCCGAGTTGGCCCGCCGCCTGTGCCAGGGCGTCGAGGCCGTGGTGCACTGTGCCGGCGCGGTGGGCAGCTGGGGGCGCTACCAGGACTTCTATCAAGGCAACGTGGTGGTCACCGAGAACGTCGTCGAGGGCTGCTTGAAGGAACATGTGCGACGCCTGGTGCACTTGTCGTCGCCATCTATCTATTTCACTGGCCGCTCGTGCCTGGATATCCGTGAAGACCAGGTGCCGCGTCGCTTCCACGACCATTACGGGCAGACCAAGTACCTGGCCGAGCAGAAAGTGTTCGGCGCCCAGGAGTTCGGCCTCGAGGTGTTGGCATTGCGTCCTCGTTTCGTCACCGGGGCTGGCGACGCCAGTATCTTCCCGCGGTTGCTGCAGATGCAGCGCAAGGGCCGCCTGGCGATCATCGGCAACGGCCTGAACAAAGTGGACTTCACCAGCGTGCACAACCTCAACGAGGCGCTGCTCAGCGCCCTGTTCGCTGACCACCGGGCGCTGGGCCAGGCCTACAACATCAGCAACGGCCAGCCATTGCCGCTGTGGGACGTGGTCAACTATGTGATGCGCAAGATGCAATTGCCACAGGTCACTCGCTACCGGTCCTACGGCTTGGCCTACAGCCTGGCCGCTCTGAACGAGGCGGCCTGCCTGCTCTGGCCGGGGCGCCCGCAACCGACCCTGTCGCGCCTGGGGATGCAGGTGATGAGCTGCGATTTCACCCTGGATATCAGCCGCGCCCGGCAGTACCTGGACTTCCAGCCCAAGGTCAGCCTGTGGACGGCGCTGGACGAATTCTGTGCCTGGTGGCAGCACCAGCCGCCAGGGCGATGAAGCCGCTGGGCCGATGACGATGATCAACGCGCCGCGCAGGCGGTTTATACTCGTGCCTCTTGCGACTACCGCGGTTGAATGTATCCATGCGTAACCATGCTCACGATGACTACGATGACGTGCCTAGCTTGCGCGCCGGCACCCATGACGATGACGAACTGATGCCGGCGCACGTGGTGCGCAGCCGTCAGAAAGCTGCCCGCGGAGCCAGTACGGCGCCGCTGTGGGCATTGCTCGGGGCCTCGTTCATCGCCTTGGCGGGCCTCGGCTGGTGGAGCTTCCAGCAGATTTCCCTGATGGAGCAGCAGCTGGTGGCGACCCAGGAGAGCTTTGCCCGCATCAGCGAAGAAGCGGCCGGGCGCCTGCAGGCCATCAGCGGCAAGGTGGCGGCCAGCGAGTCGGGAGCCATGACCAATAGCGAGGCGCTGAAGCTGCAGCTGCGTCAGTTGCAGCAGGGCATGGCCGGGCAGACCGGTGACCTGGGCAAGCGCCTGGAGCAGGTACTGGCGGATACCCGTGAACAGCAAAAGGCGGTGACCGAGTTGCAAGGCCAGCTGCAGGCGCAATTGAAGCAGGTGAACGGCGAGCTGGCCGCATTGCGTTCGGGCCAGGTCGATGGTGGCAAGCTGGATGCCCAGCTCAAGGGCCTGAACGAACAGGTTGCGGCGCTGAAGGCCGCGCAGGCCGACGGCGGCAAGCTTGATGGCCAGCTCAAGAGCCTGAGCAGCGAGGTGGCGGCGCTGAAGAAGCAAGGTAACCCGAGTGCGGCTATCCAGGACCTGGAGCAGGACATCCTGGTGCTCAAGAGCCAGATCGACAATCGCCCGGCTGCGGCGGCCTCCACTGGGGCGTCGGTGCAGGAGTTCGATGCCTTCCGGGCGCAGACGACCCGCAACCTGAATACCTTGCAGAGCCAGGTGCAGAACCTGCAGCAGCAGATCAACGCCCGGCCCTGAAAAGTCTTCTTCGCGGGCTCGCCCGCTCCCACAGGATCAGCACAATCTTCAAGCTTGTCGCCGTACCTGTGGGAGTGGGCGTGCCCACGAATAGCCCTCAATCACAACCGTGGATAGTCGATGTATCCCACCGGCCCCTTGCCATAGAAGGTCTCCGGCCGCGCCTCGTTCAGCGGTGCATCCGCCGCCAGCCGCGCCGGCAGGTCGGGGTTGGCGATGAACGGTACGCCAAACGCCACCGCATCCGCCTTGCCACTGGCCAGGGCCGCATTGGCACTGGCCTTGTCGAACCGCTCGTTGACGATGTACGGGCCGCCGAACGCTTGCTTGATCAACGGGCCGATGCTGTCATCGGCTTCCCGTTCCCGTGAGCAGATAAAGGCAATGCCTCGCTTGCCCAGCTCCCGGGCCACGTAGGTAAAGGTTTCGGCGCGGTCGGCATCGCCCATGTCATGGGCATCGGCACGTGGCGCCAGGTGCACGCCAACACGGCTCGCCCCCCACACCTCGATGGCCGCATCGGTTACCTCCAGCAGCAGCCGCGCACGGTTTTCCAGCGAGCCGCCGTAGCGGTCGGTGCGCTGGTTGGTGCTGCTTTGCAGGAACTGGTCGAGCAGGTAACCGTTGGCGCCATGGATCTCCACACCATCGAAGCCGGCGGCCTTGGCATTCTCGGCGCCGCTGCGGTAGGCCTCGACGATATCGGCGATTTCTTCGGTTTCCAGCGCGCGTGGGGTGGGGTAGTCACTCAACGGGCGTACCAGGCTTACATGGCCCTTGGGCTGGATTGCGCTGGGGGCTACCGGCAGTTCGCCATTCAGATAGCTGGGGTGGGAGATGCGGCCAACGTGCCACAGTTGCAGGAAGATGCGCCCGCCCGCAGCATGCACGGCCTTGGTCACATTGTTCCAGCCACGGACCTGCTCGTCGTTCCAGATGCCGGGGGTATCCGGGTAGCCGACGCCCATGGGGCTGACCGAGGTCGCCTCGCTGAGGATCAGTCCGGCACTGGCGCGCTGTACGTAGTATTCGGCCATCAGTGCATTGGGCACGCGGCCTTCATCGGCACGGCAGCGGGTGAGCGGGGCCATGATGATGCGGTTGGGCAACTGCAGGTCGCCCAGGGTGATCGGATCGAAAAGCGTGGTCATGACGGTTACCTGCCTGTTCAGAGTGCTTGGCGCAATTGTTCGAGAAACGCCTGGATGGTGGTTTCGTTGCGTTTGAAGAAGTGCCACTGGCCGATCTTCTGGCTACTGACCAACCCGGCGCGTTGCAGCGTGGCCAGGTGGGCGGAGACGGTCGATTGCGACAGGCCGCAGCGTTGGTCGATCTGCCCGGCGCAGACCCCGTTCTCGGTGCTGTGGTACTGGTCCGGGAACTGCGTTGCCGGGTCTTTCAGCCAACCGAGGATTTCTCGCCTGACCGGGTGGGCCAGCGCTTTTATGATTTCGTCGAGATCGAGAGGCATGGGTGGAGGCTCGTGGTAGCGGTATATCGCGATAGGACGAAATGTAAATCGTGAAATACCGATATACAAATACCAAGAGGTTCTGAGCCGGGCGCGAATCGCTATATCGCGTTATAACGATATAGCGGCAGACGGTGCTAGACTGCGCCCATGAACTACCTCGCACACCTGCACCTGGGCGGCCCGGCGCCGCAGCAACTGCTCGGCAGCCTGTATGGCGATTTCGTCAAAGGCTCGTTGGAAGGGCGCTTTCCGCCAGCGCTGGAGGCAGCCATCCGCTTGCATCGGCGTATCGACAGCTACACCGACCAGCATCCGTTGGTGCTGGCGGCACTGGCACGCTTTCCACGCGAGCGGCGGCGCTTTGCCGGCATCGTTGTGGATGTGTTCTTCGATCATTGCCTGGCACGGCATTGGCAGGATTATGCCGAGCAGCCGCTGGAGCAGTTCACTGGGGAATTCTATCGGGTGCTGCTGGCGGAGCCTGAGCTTCCCGGGCGCCTGGCGCGCATCGCGCCGTTCATGGCGGCCGATGACTGGCTGGGCGCATACGGTGATTTCGCCACGCTGGAACAGGTGTTCAACGGCATTGCCCGAAGGCTGTCGCGGCCACAGGGGATGGTCGGGGTGATGGATGAGCTGGAGCGGCTGTATGAGCCGCTGATGGCGGACTTCCGCGAGTTCTATCCACAGTTGCAGGCGTTCGCGGCGGCGGGGCGGACAGCAGGCAATTAGGCCAGTCCTGAAAAGCAGGAGCTCAGGCGGCCCGCGCCTGCCGCCCAGTCACCACTTCAACTTCTGCAGCCCCGAACAACGCCAGCTGAATGGACTGTTGCGCCTGCAACGCCAGCACCGCCCGCTCCTTGCCTACGCTGCCGATCGGCTGCAACAGGTGGATGCACACTTCACTTCGTGGCAGGGCGAACAGGCGCAGCAGATGCGACACCAGGTCATCCTCACCGATGAAGGGCGCAAGCGGGTCGATCTGGCCATTGCGCAAGTACTGGATGGCCACCGGTTGTACTGCCACACCACGGTCGATGGCACCTGCCAGCAGGCGGCCATGGAAGGTGCGCAGGGTACGCCCGCTGGTGGTGGTGCCTTCGGGGAAGATCAGCAGCGGACGGGCCAGGGCCAGTTGCCCGGCGATCTGTTCGCGCAGGCGCTGGCTGTCGCCACCACCTCGGCGGATGAACAGTGTACCGGCCTTTTCCGCCAGCCAGCCGGCCACCGGCCAGTGGCGCACTTCGGCCTTGGACAGGAACGACAGCGGCAGCAGCATGCCGAGCAAGGGAATGTCAGTCCAGGACACGTGGTTGCTGACCCACAGCATTGGCCGCTGCGGCAGCTCGCCGATCACCCGCACGTCGAACGGCAGCGCCGCGACCAGGCGTTTCATGAACAGGCAGGTCCAGCGCTGGCGGCGCGCTATCGATGGCTTGAAGCCCAGGCGTTCGCCCAGGGTGATCGCACTGGCCAGCAGCATGCCCAGCAGCAGTACCAGCAGCAGTCGTGTCAGGCGGGCCATTACCCGCAGCTTCGGCATCAGACCGCTGCCTTGAAGTGGCGGGCATAGCGCGGGCACAGCTCGTCGCGCTTGAGCAGGATGAACACGTCGGCCACCTGGAAGTCTTCGTCCCAGCACGGCTCGCCGCAAATCTTCGCGCCCAGGCGCATGTAGGCCTTGAGCAGGGGCGGCATTTCGGCAATGACGTTGTTCGGCAAGGCCAGCTTGGGCAGCGGGTTTTTCGGTTCGGCGCGCAGGTGCTCGGTGCACAGGTAGCGGTCGCGCAGGCGTTGCATCACCGCATGGGCCTGTATTCCGCCATCCTGCATGGGGATGCTGGCGCAGCCCATCAGGTAGCTGTAGCGGCCTTCATTGAGGATTTCCGCCAGTTCGCTCCAGAGTACGGCGATGGTGCCGCCATTGCGGTAGTCGGGAGCCACGCAGGTGCGCCCCAGCTCCAGGATCGGGCCCTGCAACTGCAACAGGCCATGCAGGCTGAATTCTTCTTCGCTGTAGAAGCGGCCCAGGCTGCTGGCGGCCTGGTGGTCGAGCAGGCGCGTGGTGGCAACCAGTTCGCCGGTACTCAGGTCACGTACGCCAATGTGCCGGCAGTGCACGTCGTAGTCATCCATGTCCAGGCCGTACTCGGCACCTTTGAGGCGGGCCTGGAATTCGGCGCTGAACACCTTGTAGCGCAGGGCCTGGGCCTCTTGCAGGGCCGCGGCGCCAACCAGGCGTTCGGCTTGCAGACGGCGTTCGGTGCTGTTGTCGCCAGCGTGAGCGATCCGAGTCATTACGAGTCTCCATGAGCCAGCCATGAAAGGTTGCGGCCGGTCGGCTTTGTTGTGCAAAGTCAGCCTAGGTAGACGCGGTGTCACCCCTGTGAAGCTTTGGTGATGCTTGCGTGACATCCACGGCCTTACCCGAAAGCCCCAGCAAGGAGTCATTCCCATGGCCTGGTTGCAACGACTCAATGACCCGCTTCGCCAAGCGCTGGCGAGCACCCTTGGCGAAACCTATGCCGCGCTGCTCGAGCGCCTTGGCCCGGTTGCCCCGTTCGAACTGGCGGTACTTGGCGGCCGGGCGATGGCCACGCCGGGGCTGGCGTTCCTGGTCGGCTACCAGGCCGCCTTGCGCGTGCTGTGGCCCAGTGCTCCGCTCAGCCTCGGTGCCCTGTGTGCCAGCGAACGGCGTAGCGTGCGGCCGACGGAAATGCGCACGCGCCTGGACGGCTTGCGCTTGACCGGCAGCAAGGATTTCGTCACTGCCGGCCTGGAGGCGGAGTGGTTGCTGGTGGCGGCACGCAGTGAGGCGACAGGCGCGCCACCGCAGTTGAACCTGGCGGTGGTCTACCCCGGCGAGCCAGGGGTGACGCTGGAAGCGCTGCCGACCCTGCCGCTGATGCCGGAGGTGGGCCATGGACGACTGGTGCTGGAGCACGCGGCGTGTGAACTGCTGGCAGGGGATGGCTGGGATGCCTATGTAAAACCGTTCCGCTCGCTGGAGGACTTGTATGTGCTCACGGCCCTGACCGCCTGGCTGTATGGCGTCGGTCAGGCGTGTGCCTGGCCGCAGGCCCTGCGCCTGCAGTTGCTCGGGCTGCTGGCCGGGTGTGCCGAGGGCAGCCGGCAGTGCGCCGATACGGTCGGTTGCCATTTGTTGCTGGGTGGGTTGTTCGCCCAGTTCCAGGCGCTACGGGGGGAAATTGATGCGGCGTTGGCAGCTGGGCCGGCGCATTGGGCAGAAATCTGGCAGCGCGACCAGGGGGTGATGGCACTGGCGGCTGCGGCGCGGGAGAAGCGGCTGAACAAGGCGTGGGCGGCCGCGGGATTGTCATGAATGCCGGTTAGGCTTGTGTGATTGCATGAATCCTGGGGCCGCACAGTGGCTCCCGCAAAAAGGCAATCCCGATGAAGGCATTGTTCGTCATTCTGGCGCTGGTTACGGGGTGTGCCTGGGCCGAGGACTGGCCCCAACCCGACTGGCCGATCAATGACGCCAGCCTCGACTGGCAGGCTGTCGACGCCTATGCCTTCCCTGCCCGCACCACCGCGGAACGCGCTGGCATTCGCACCGACGCCCTGCTGATCATCCGCGACGGCCGTATCCTTCACGAGCGCTACACGGCACCCACCCGTGCAACCACTGCCCACCTGACCTGGTCGATCAGCAAAAGCGTGCTGGCCACGGTACTGGGCGTGGCCCAGGGCCAGGGGCGCTTCCAGCTGCAAGACCCGGTCAGCCGGTTTTATCCACCCATGCGCAGCCACCCTGGCGTACGCATGGTCGACCTGCTGCACTGGGCCAGCGGCCTGGACTGGCAGGAAGACTACGAATACGCCCCGCTGAAATCTTCGGTGGTGGCCATGCTCTATACCCGCGGCCATGGGGACATGGCGGCGTACACGGCGGCGCGGGGCACGGCAGCCGAACCAGGCCGGCGCTTTCTCTATTCCAGTGGCGACAGCAACCTGCTGGCCGCCGCGCTGCGCGGCATGCTCGGCGCCGACCGGTACCCGGATTACCCCTGGCACGCGCTGTTCACCCCGCTGGGCATCACCAGCGCAGTATGGGAACGTGACCGGGCCGGCACCTATGTCGGCTCTTCCTACCTGTACCTCACCGCGCGCGACCTGGCACGCATCGGCCTGTTGCTGCAGCGCGACGGGCGCTGGCAAGGGCGGCAACTGCTGCCAGAGGCCTGGGTGGCGTTCAACCGCACGCCGTTTGCCCATGCCGACACCATGGCCGGCGAGGCCAACCCCGGCGGCCACTGGTGGCTCAACCAGCCGTTGGCCGGGGCGGCACGGCCCTGGCCGCATGCGCCCGCAGACACCTATGCCGCCCTTGGTCACTGGGGCCAGGCGCTGTACGTGCTGCCCAGGCAAAAGCTGGTGATCGTGCGGTATGCCGACGATCGCGACGGCAGCTACCGGCACGATGAACTGCTTCGGCGGGTGCTGGCGGTGCTGGCCGGGGAGGGCGCATGAAGCGGGCAGTGCTGCTGGTATTGCTGGGCCTGTCGTACTGGGCCTGGCACGAGCGCCAGGCCCTGACTGACTTCCCCGACATCCTTGCGGCGTACTCGGCCAAGGAGTACTGCTCGTGCCGCTTCGTCATGGGATTCGAGCCGGAGTACTGCCAAGGTTACGTGAAACAATGGCTGGCGCTGAGCCTGCTGGAGGAAGACCGCCAGCAGCGGCTGGTGACCGCCGAAGGCCTGGGGCAGCGCCACCAGGCCGCCTGGCAAGGCCCGCGCGAGGGCTGCCGCTTGCTGCCGTGAAGGCGGGCGGGTAAGGTTGGCGGCCTGGTTTCACGAGATCCGTCATGTTCAAGCTGCCCCGTCTGCTACCCGCCTTGCTGCTGGCTTTGTGCCTACCTGCCCACGCCAACTGGCACCTCGATGGCGAGTCGTCGCGCCTGTCGTTCATAACCGGCAAGAACGGTGACACCGCCGAAGTGCACCGTTTTCTGGTGCTGCATGGCACCGTCGACCGCAAGGGCGCGGCTGGGCTCAGCATCGAGATGGATTCGGTAAGCAGCGGCATTCCCCAACGTGACGAACGCATGCGTGAGGACCTGTTCGAGGTCGAGCGTTTCGCCGAAGCCAAGGTGCAGGCTCAACTGGACCTGCGGCCGATAAACGACCTGGCCAATGGTGCCCAGGTCGAGCTGCGCCTGCCGTTGACCGTGACCTTGCACGGCCAGTCCCACAGCTATAACGCCCTGCTGCTGGCGACCCGCCTGGACGAGCGACGCTTCCAGGTGGTGACCCTCGAGCCGCTGGTCCTGCGCGCCGAGGATTTTGGCCTGTTGCCAGGGCTGCAACGCCTGCGCAAGTTCGCTGGGCTCAAGTCCATCAACCCGTCGGTACCGGTGAGTGCGGTGCTGATCTTCACCGCCCGCTGACATGGCCGGGCCAGTCTTCCCCTGGCGGGATGGCAACCACTTCGAACTGCTGATCGACGGGCCCGAGTTCTTTCCGCGCATGCTCCTGGCGATCATGCGCGCCGAGTTCCAGATCGACCTGGAACTGTACCTGGTCGAGGCCGGCGACTGCGCCGATGCGGTGGTCGAAGCGCTTGAGCGGGCGGCGCTTCGCGGTGTGCGGGTACGCTGCCTGTTCGACGACTATGGCTCATTGGCTTTCAGCAGCAAGTTGCGCCAGCGCCTGCTGGATGCTGGCGTGTACCTGCGCTGGTACAACCGCTTGCGCTGGAAGCGCGGCCTGCGCAACCTCTACCGCGATCATCGCAAGCTGCTGCTGGTGGACCAGCGCTGGGCAGTGGTGGGCGGCACCGGTGTCACCGACGAATTCTGGACGCCGGGCGAGGCGACCAGTGAGTGGCACGAGGTGATGGTGCAGATGCAGGGCCCGGTGGTGAACGACTGGCAGTTGCTGTTCGACCGCCAGTGGCACGCCAACAATCGCCGCACCGCCTGGCGCCCTGCCGAGGGCTTTGGCCTGCCGCGCCTGCCCAAGGTACCTGCACAGGGCCAGGGCATGGGGCGCGTGGCTTATGCTGACGCCCGTCAGCACCAGGACATCCTCCATTCGCTGGTACGCGCCATCAACAGCGGCCAGCGCCGGGTGTGGCTGGCCACACCTTACTTCCTGCCGACCTGGAGCGTGCGCCGCTCGCTGCGCCGGGCTGCCGGCAAGGGCGTCGATGTGCGCTTGCTGCTGACCGGCCCGCGTACCGACCACCCTTCGGTGCGTTATGCAGGGCACCGCTATTATCCCCGGCTGCTGCGCGCCGGGGTGCGCATCTACGAATACCAGCCGTGTTTCCTGCACCTGAAAATGGTGCTGATCGACGATTGGGTCAGTATCGGTTCGTGCAACTTCGACCACTGGAACCTGCGCTTCAACCTCGAGGCCAATATCGAGGCCCTCGACCCACCGTTGACGGCTGCCGTGCAAGCCAGCTTCGAGCGTGATTTCGCCTTGAGCGAGGTGGTCGACCTGGGCCACTGGCATGCCCGACCGCTATGGCGCCGGGTCAAGCAACGGCTGTGGGGCTGGTTGGACCGCCTGGTGGTCAACTTGCTCGACCGCCGCGACTGAGACCGGCTATCGTGCAGTGACTGTCTCTAGGCAATCGAAGGGAGTGGGTACGATGACGGCGAAGAAGATTCTCATGTTGGTCGGCGATTTCGTTGAAGATTACGAGGTCATGGTGCCATTCCAGGCCTTGAGCATGGTTGGGCATACGGTGCATGCAGTTTGCCCGGAAAAGGTCGCGGGGCAGACCGTGCGCACGGCCATCCATGATTTCGAGGGTGACCAGACCTACAGCGAAAAGCCTGGGCACAACTTTGCCCTGAACTACGATTTCGTGCGGGTACGGGCCGAGGGTTATGACGCGCTGCTGATTCCCGGTGGGCGTGCGCCGGAGTACCTGCGCCTGGATGAGCGGGTGCTGGAGCTGGTGCGGTCGTTCGACCAGGCCGGCAAACCGATTGCGGCGGTGTGCCACGGGGCCCAGCTGCTGGCGGCGGCCGGCGTGCTGGAAGGGCGCGAATGCAGCGCTTATCCGGCGTGTGCGCCGGAGGTGCGGCTGGCCGGCGGCACATTCATCGATATCGCGGTGGACCAGGCGCATGTCGACCGCAACCTGGTGACCGCACCCGCCTGGCCGGCGCACCCGGCGTGGCTGGCGGCGTTCCTCAAGGTGCTCGGTACCCGCATCGCCTGACCGGGCCCGGCTTCCTGGCACCAGACATTGCTCTGGTAGGAGCGGCCTTGTGTCGCGATGGGCTGCGCAGCAGCCCCTGGTAATCCTGCATTACGGCCGAGCATCTGGGGCTGCTGCGCAGCCCATCGCGACGCAAGGCCGCTCCTACAAACACACCGCTCTCAGGGCCATTGCTGTTGGCTCCTTGCCCCTCAACCGACCTGCTCAATCCAGTCATTGAGGTTGTAGTAGTTGGTCACCCGGGCAATCTTGCCGCAGTGGATATAGAAGAACGCCCCCGCCGGCAGTACGTAGGTCTGCCCGTTGGCCGGCGGCAAGCCTTCGTCATCGGCCAGGTATTCGCCATGCACGGTGAACTCCGCCGCCGCCCGGCTGCCATCGGCGTTTTGCATCACCACGATATCGGCCAGGCGTTCGCGGTAGCAGCGGTTCATCTTGTCCATGAATGCGGCAAACCGTGCCTTGCCCATCTGCCGCTCACCCTGGTTGATGTCGTGGATCACGTCCTCGCTGAGCAGGGCGAGAAAGGCTGGCATATCGCCGGCGTTGAAAGCCGCGTAGTACGCATTTACCAGTTCGGTAGCGGTCATGGAACAATACCTGTCGTTGAGGGAAAAGGCGGGTCGTGGCTTCGGATGATAGGGTTTCCCCTCAAGCCCGGCTTAGCCGAGCGCGTCATCCACATCGACAAAACGACCGCCAAGCATGGAAATACGCCTGTTGCACGGCGCCGCTATCGCGCCTTACATCGATGACCTCGCTCGCCTGCGCCTGACCGTGTTTCGCGAGTTTCCCTACCTTTACGACGGCACCCCGGAGTACGAGGCCGACTACCTGGCCACCTATGCCCGGTCCGGGCGCAGCCTGGTGGTGCTGGCGCTGGACGACGGCAAGGTGGTGGGCGCCTCCACCGGCCTGCCGCTGGTGGATGTCGGCGCCGAATTCCAGCAGCCATTCCTGGCCCAGGGGCGTGACCCGGCCAGCGTCTACTACTTCGGTGAATCGGTGGTACTGCCAGAGTACCGTGGCCAAGGCCTGGGAGTGCGCTTTTTCATCGAACGCGAATCCTACGCGCACAAACTGGCTGAGTTCGATTACTGCGCGTTCTGCGCGGTGGAGCGGCCCGGCGTGCACCCGCGGCGGCCTGCAGATTACAAACCGTTGCATGGTTTCTGGCGCAATCGCGGTTTTCTGCACGACCCGTCGCTACGCACCCGCTATGCCTGGCGTGACCTGGACGAAACGGAAAGCTCCGACAAACTGATGTCGTTCTGGCTCAAGGAACTGCCGATATGATCCGCCTGGCGGCCTGCCAGTATGCGATCGAGCTGCATGAAACCTGGGACGCCTACGCCGCGCACCTGCAAGGCCTGTGCGCCGAGGCTGCGGCGGCGGGGGCGCGCCTGCTGCTGTTGCCGGAGTACGCCGGGCTGGTGCTCAGCGGGCAGTTGCCGGCCGAGCAGCGTGGCGACCTGAAGGCCTCGATTGCCGGTATTCAGCCGCTGTTCGAGCCGTGGCTGGCGCTGTGCGAGGGCATTGCCCGGCATTGGCAGATCTATCTGCAGCCTGGCAGCCTGCCGGTGCAGGATGCCGATGGGCAGTACCGCAACCGTGCCTGGCTGTTCGGCCCCGAAGGCGTGCTGGGTTACCAGGACAAGCTGATGATGACCCGTTTCGAGCGTGAGCAATGGAACATCACCGCAGGCCAGGGGCTGCAGGTGTTCGACACCGAACTGGGGCGCCTGGGGATCCTGATCTGCTACGACAATGAATTCCCGATGCTGGCCCGGCACCTGGCCGAGCAAGGCGCCGACCTGATCCTGGCGCCGAGCTGTACCGACACCGAGGCGGGCTACCACCGGGTGCGCATTGGCGCGCAGGCGCGGGCACTGGAGAACCAGATTGCGGTATTGCAGAGCCCCACGGTCGGGCTGGCCGCCTGGTCGCCGGCGCTGGACGAGAATATCGGGCGGGCAGGCTTGTTCGTGCCACCGGATCATGGCATGCCAGGGGACGGCGTGATGGCGTTGAGTGAGCAACTGAGCCCGGTGCATAGCCAGTGGCTGCTGTGCGAGGTGGACCTGGAGGAAGTGCGGCGGGTGAGGCGGGAAGGGCAGGTGTTTACCCGCAGGGACTGGCCGGAGCAGTTTGACAGAATCCTGTGAAAACAGTGGCGGCCTCTTCGCCGGCTTGCCCGCTCCCACAGGTACAGCGCAAGCCTGAGGGCTACGCCTTACCTGTGGGAGCGGGCAAGCCCGCGAAGAAGCCGCCGCAGTTACATCAGGCTTACTTCACTTCGACTGCCAGGCTCTGGGCAATCTTGCTCTGCCACAAGGCAGGGCCAGTGATGTGCACCGACTCACCGTTGCTGTCCACGGCGACGGTCACCGGCATGTCCTTGACCTCGAACTCGTAGATCGCTTCCATGCCCAGCTCGGCGAAGGCCAGGACCTTCGACTTGCGGATGGCCTGGGCCACCAGGTAGGCGGCGCCGCCAACGGCCATCAGGTACACGGCCTTGTTGTCCTTGATCGCTTCGATGGCGGCAGGGCCGCGCTCGGACTTGCCGATCATGCCCAGCAGGCCAGTCTGCTCGAGGATCTGGCGGGTGAACTTGTCCATGCGGGTCGCGGTGGTCGGGCCGGCTGGGCCTACCACTTCGTCACCTACCGGGTCGACCGGGCCGACGTAGTAGATGAAGCGGCCTTTCAGATCCACCGGCAGCTCTTCGCCACGGTTGAGCATCTCGACCATGCGCTTGTGCGCGGCATCGCGGCCGGTGAGCATCTTGCCGTTGAGCAGGATGGTCTCGCCCGGCTTCCAGCTGGCGACTTCTTCCGGGGTGATGGCGTCGAGGTTGACACGACGGGCGCTCGGGCCGGCTTCCCAGACGATTTCCGGGTAGGCGTCCAGCGACGGCGCTTCCAGCTCGGCCGGGCCGGACCCATCGAGCACGAAGTGGGCGTGGCGGGTAGCGGCGCAGTTGGGGATCATGCACACCGGCAGCGAAGCGGCGTGGGTCGGGTAATCCATGATCTTGACGTCGAGCACGGTGGTCAGGCCGCCCAGGCCCTGGGCGCCGATGCCCAGCTGGTTGACCTTGTCGAACAGCTCCAGGCGGATTTCTTCCAGACGGTTTTGCGGGCCACGGGCTTTCAGTTCGTGGATGTCGATGGACTCCATCAACACTTCCTTGGCCATCACCGCAGCCTTCTCGGCGGTACCGCCGATGCCGATGCCGAGCATGCCAGGCGGGCACCAGCCAGCGCCCATGGTCGGCACGGTCTTCAGCACCCAGTCGACGATCGAGTCGGACGGGTTGAGCATGGCCATCTTCGACTTGTTCTCCGAGCCGCCGCCCTTGGCTGCGACATCGACCTCGACCTTGTCGCCGGGGACGATGGAGTAGTGGATCACGGCCGGGGTGTTGTCCTTGGTGTTCTTGCGAGCACCGGCCGGGTCGGCCAGGATCGACGCGCGCAGCACGTTTTCAGGCAGGTTGTAGGCGCGACGCACACCTTCGTTGATCATGTCGTCGACGCTCATGGTGGCGCCGTCCCAGCGCACGTCCATGCCCACGCGGATGAACACGGTGACGATACCGGTGTCCTGGCAGATCGGGCGGTGGCCGGTGGCGCACATGCGCGAGTTGATCAGGATCTGGGCGATGGAATCGCGCGCGGCAGGCGATTCTTCACGCAGATAGGCCTCGTGCATGGCCTGGATGAAATCGACGGGGTGGTAGTACGAAATGAATTGCAGGGCATCGGCGACGCTCTGAATCAGGTCGTCTTGCTTGATCACGGTCATGCAGCGCGCTCCTCTTAAAGACGGGAACATTCATAGAGACGCTCGACGGTGCCGACCAGCATGTCGAAACGCCTTGCAAAGGCGCGCCGGCGGCATGGCCGACGCAAAAAGGCGCGGCAGTATAGCGTGCCTCTCGGTGTGAAACACCTGCGTGTGGTCTGGACCATGGTCGGCAGGGCCCGGGCATCCTTTTTGCTGCCATTGCCCGCTTGGCATACAGTGGCCTGATGACCGATGGAGAAAGACCGACCATGCCTGAACTTTGCGTGGGCGAGCGCCGCTGGACGGTGCCGACCGGCAGCAACCTGCTCGATGCCCTGAATGAGGCCGGGCTCGATGTGCCCTACAGTTGCCGCGCGGGCAGCTGCCATGCCTGCCTGGTGCATTGCCTGGCCGGGCAACCGCTGGATGCCCGGCCCGAGGCCCTGGCGCCGGACAAGCATGCCCAGGGTTGGCGCCTGGCGTGCCAGTGCCAGGTGGTCGAGGACCTGCGTGTGGCGCTGTTCGACCCGCAGCAGGATGGCGTAGCGGCCGAGGTCTGTGCGCTGGATTGGTACGGCGATGTGTTGCGCTTGCGCTTGCGGCCCGAGCGGGCGTTGCGTTACCAGGCCGGGCAGCATGTAGTGCTATGGCATGCTGCGGTCGCGCGGCCCTATTCGCTGGCCAGCCTGCCGGGTGAGGACGATTTCCTCGAGTTCCATATCGACTGCCGGCGCCCTGGCGCCTTTTGTGACCAGGCGCGCGGCTTGCAACTGGGTGATGTGTTGCGCCTGGGGGAATTCCGGGGCGGCGCCTTGCACTACGACCCGGACTGGCAGGACCGGCCGCTGTGGTTGCTGGCGGCGGGCACCGGGCTGGCGCCGTTGTGGGGCATCCTGCGCGAAGCGTTGCGGCAGGGGCATCGGGGCGAGATCCGGCTGCTGCATGTGGCGCGGGAGCGGTCAGGTCACTATTTGGCGGAGCCGCTGCTGAAGTTGCCAGGGGTTGAGGTCGAGCTGGTGCTGGCGGAGCAGCTGGAGGACGTTCTGGCCGGCTTGCGGCCGTCATCGCGGCAGACGCTGGCGCTGCTGTGCGGGGCGCCGGCGAGCGTCGAGCGGTTTGCCCGGCGGCTGTTCATTGCCGGGGTGCCGCGGGGGCAGGTGTTTGCCGATGTGTTCGTCGAACATGCCTGAGGCATTTTTGTGGATTGTGCCGGCCCTTTTGCGGGCACGCCCGCTCCCACAGGTACAGCGCTAGCCTCAAGCTTGGCGCGCATCCTGTGCGAGCGGGCGTGCCCGCGAAAGGGCTGCAAAGCGGCCCCTTGGAACGGATCAACCGACCAGCGGATCACCCACGTGCAGGATCTTCATGCCGTTGGTGCCACCGATGGTGTGGTAGCTGTCACCCTTGGTCAGGATCACCCAGTCACCTTGTTCCACCAGGCCACGCTTGAGCAGTTCGTCGACCGCCGCCTGGCTCACCTTGTCGGCCGGCAGCGAAGCCGGGTCGAAGGCGATCGGGTACACGCCGCGGAACATCGAGGCGCGAGCCTGGGTGGCGCGGTGCGGCGACAGGGCGAAGATCGGCACGTGCGAACGCAGGCGCGACATGATCAGCGGGGTGTAGCCACTCTCGGTCAGGGCGATGATCGCCTTCACGCCCGGGAAGTGGTTGGCGGTGTACATGGCCGCCAGGGCGATGCTTTCGTCGCAGCGCTCGAAGGTGGTGTGCAGGCGGTGGCTGGACTTCTGGCTGGTCGGGTGCTTTTCGGCACCCAGGCAGATGCGGGCCATGGCCTGGACGGCTTCGATCGGGTAGGCACCGGCGGCACTTTCTGCCGACAGCATGACCGCGTCGGTGTTGTCCAGCACGGCGTTGGCCACGTCGGACACTTCGGCACGGGTCGGCATCGGGTTCTGGATCATCGACTCCATCATCTGGGTCGCCACGATCACCGCCTTGTTGTTGCGGCGGGCGTGCTGGATGATCTTTTTCTGGATGGCGATCAGCTCGGCGTCGCCGATTTCCACGCCCAGGTCACCACGGGCGACCATCACGGCGTCGGAGGCGGCGATCAGCTTGTCGAGGGTGTCGTCGTCGGCAACGGCTTCGGCGCGTTCGATCTTGGCTACCAGCCAGGCGCTGCCGCCGGCCTCGTCACGCAGCTTGCGCGCATATTCCATGTCGCTGGCATCACGCGGGAACGACACGGCCAGGTAGTCCAGGTCCATTTCCGCGGCCAGCTTGATGTCGGCCTTGTCTTTTTCGGTCAGGGCCGGTGCGGTCAGGCCGCCACCTTTACGGTTGATACCCTTGTGGTCCGACAGCGGGCCGCCGATGATCACCACGCAGTGCAGGGCGTCTGCGGTGGCGGTTTCGACGCGCATGACCACGCGGCCATCATCGAGCAGCAGTTCGTCGCCGACGCCGCAGTCCTTGACCAGGTCGGGGTAGTCGATACCGACGATGTCCTGGTTGCCTTCGGTCAGCGGGTGGGCGGTGGAGAAGGTGAACTTGTCACCGATCTTCAATTCGATGCGCTTGTTGGCGAACTTGGCAATGCGGATCTTCGGACCCTGCAGGTCACCCAGCAGCGCGACATGGCGGCCGTTCTTGGCGGCGATGTCACGGATCAGGCGGGCGCGGGCCTTGTGCTCGTCCGGGGTGCCGTGGGAGAAGTTCAGGCGTGCCACGTCCAGGCCGGCGAGGATCAGCTGTTCGATCACTTCCGGCGAATTGCTGGCGGGGCCAAGGGTGGCGACGATTTTGGTACGGCGGATGGTCATGCACAGACTCCTATAGTGAAGCGCAGCGAAAGGCTACTCCTGAATCTCGCTGTAGTCATTGTTCCGTTGCACTACCTGCGACTTCCTGGGTAGGGCAGCTGCAAGCTGACAGCAACAGGTTACAAGTTGAGGCATGGGCCCAATGCGTGCTGATTTTGCTGGCGCTGAAGAAAACCCGGCCGCGGCCGATATACTGGCCATCAAAGGAGATCCCCATGCGCGCCCTGATCGTTTTTGCCCTGGCTGCCAGCGCCGTCGGCTGCACCCGCTGGTCGATGGACCATCACCTGAACAACGCCTACCGCGCCTATGACCGCGGCGACTGCCAGCGGGTCATGCTCGAGTTGTCGCAAGTCGACCGCACCAGCCGTGCGCGGCCGTTCATCCACCCCGAGGTGTCGCTGCTGCGTGGCCAGTGCCTGGAGCGCCAGGCGCTGTACGTGGATGCTGCGCAGACCTACCAGTACCTGATCCAGCAGTATCCGGGCAACGAGTATGCCTATCGCGCCCAGGCGCGCCTGCAGACCCTGGAAAAACTGGGCCACCTGCGCGGCGAAGCAGCTGTGGCCAGCCCGGTGCAGAGCGCACCTTGGCGTTAACACCAAGGTGTGATTTATTTCACGGGATTTGCTGCGTGCGCTGCGCTAATCTGTAAATCAGCTGTTACAACAACCGCCAGTTCATCGTATTCCTGGCCCCTGGGTACGGACTGCACTGCGATCATGTTCAACAAGCGCTACATAGAACGACACCAGCTGCCCTGTGTTCTCAAGGTGTTCAATCGCTTTACCGGCCAGCTCATCGGCCAGTTGGGTAACGCCTCCGAGGACGGGCTGATGCTGATCAGCCAACTGCCGGTGCTGGTAGGGCCCGACTACGAATTGCAATTGCGCTTGCCGTTGCTCGGCGGCGGGCATCAGTTCGTCAACCTGACTGCCAGTTGCCTGTGGTGCCGCGAAGACCAGACGCCCGGCCATTACGATTCCGGTTTCATGCTGCTGCAAACGCCCCGCGAGTACGATGAATTCGTCGCTTCGTTGCGCGACTATTTCAGTTTTCTTCCCGCCGACGCTTCGGTCTGAGGCTGCGTTAGAATCGGTCGACCTCGATACAGGACGACCCCGTGACCTCCAGCATTTTCTGGCACGACTACGAAACCACCGGCATCAACCCGCGCTGCGACCGGCCGTTGCAGGTGGCCGGTGTGCGCACCGACTTCGACCTCAATGAAATCGACGAGCCGATCAGCCTTTATTGCCGGCCCTCCGACGACATCCTGCCGCACCCGGCTGCCTGCCTGGTAACCGGCATCACCCCGCAGCAGCTGGCTGAGCAAGGGCTATGCGAAGCCGAATTCATGACCCGGGTGCATGAGCAACTGGCCCAGCCAGGCACCTGTGGTGCTGGCTACAACACCCTGCGCTTCGACGACGAAGTGACCCGCTACAGCCTGTACCGCAACTTCTTCGACCCCTATGGCCGTGAATGGCAGGGCGGCAACAGCCGCTGGGACCTCATCGACATCGTGCGCACGGCGTATGCCCTGCGCCCTGACGGTATCGAATGGCCGCAGCAGGACGGGCGTGTCAGCCTGCGCCTGGAACTGCTGAGCAAGGCCAATGGCATCGACCACGGTCATGCCCACGAAGCACTTTCCGACGTGCGGGCAACCATCGCCCTGGCCCGTCTGATACGCCAGAAACAGCCGAAGTTGTATGAATGGCTGTTCCAGTTGCGCAGCAAGCATAAAGTCATGGAACAGGTCCGTTTGCTGCAACCGCTGGTACATATATCCGGGCGCTTTTCAGCGGCCCGCAACTACCTGGGTGTCGTTTTGCCACTGGCGTGGCACCCGCGTAATCGCAATGCGCTGGTTGTCTGCGACTTGCATCAGGAAACCCTACCTTTAATACGGGAAAGTGCTGAAGTTCTACGCCAGCGCTTGTATACCCGCCATGAACAACTGGCCGAGGGTGAACTACCCGTGCCGTTGAAACTGGTGCAGATCAACCGCTGCCCGGTACTGGCACCACTGTCGGTACTGCGCCCGGCCGATCAACAACGGCTGGGCCTGGACTTGGCCTCGTTGCAATTGCGCGGCGAAGAACTGGCCAGGCAACAGTTGCAATGGCAAGACAAACTGGAACACATCTACGGCCAGGAAGACTTCGCCCCGAACGATGACCCGGAACAACAGTTGTATGAAGGATTTTTCGGCGACCGTGACCGCCGCTTATGCGAGCAAGTTCGTGCGCTGGAGCCTGCGCAATTGGGCCGTGGGCACTGGATGTTCGACGACCCGCGCTTGCCGGAATTGTTGTTCCGCTACCGGGCGCGCAACTTCCCCGACACCTTGAGCAGCGAAGAGCGGCAACGCTGGTTCAGCTTCTGCCAGCAGCGCCTGAGCGACCCGAAATGGGGCGCGCCGAATACCCTGGGCGACTTCGAGCAGGCGCGCCAGCAGGCCTGGGCGGGCGCTGACGAGGCGGGGCGGCGTGTGCTGGAGGCCTGGCATGAGCACGCCCGGCAGTTGCAGGCCAGGTTTGCCATTGGCTGAGTACCAGGGAAAACACAGGCAAACAAAAACGCCGGCAGGGTGCCGGCGTTGTTGCTGCGATAAGCAATAAGCGTAGATGGACAATCAGTCCAGCAGGGTCGCCCAGCTTTCAACCACATCGCCACCCCATTTGGCTTTCCACTCTTTCAGGGTCTTGTGGTTGCCGCCTTTGGTTTCAATCACTTCATTGTTGTGTGGGTTCTTGTATTGCTTGACCTTGCGCGCACGCTTGGTGGCGGTAGTCTTGACGGCACCGCGAGGCGCTTTGCTCAGTTTCGAATCGGGGTCGAGCAGGGCAATCACGTCGCGCAGCGACTTGGAGTATTCGCCCATCAGGTTGCGCAGTTTGCCTTCGAACTCCAGTTCTTTCTTCAGCTTGTCATCCTGCGACAGATTGGCCAGGCGAGCTTGAAGTTCCTTGATGGCTTCTTCGGTGGCGCGGTATTCGTTGATCAGGGACATGGAGTGTTCCTTAATGCGTGTTCAGAAATGTGTGGGCCAATAATAGACAGGCGATCCGCTCAAGTAAATATATTATTGGGCGGTTAACTGTTAATTAAGCTGTGACAACATTTCTCTAGGTGAACAAAAATTTACATTTAACCCCTGCATTTGTCCTGTCTGTCAGATGCTGTGCACAGCGCGCAGGGCAAGGCTCACAATCCCGGGCGGCTGCGATCAATACTGCGTTTTTGCTGGCGGGCCGCTAGAATGGGCGCCTTTGCGAAGTTCTGGAGTCTCATTCATGCGCACCTATCGTCTGGTGATCGCCTGCCCCGACCGTGTTGGCATCGTGGCGAAAGTCAGTAATTTCCTGGCCTTGTACAATGGCTGGATCAACGAAGCCAGCCATCACTCCGATGAGCAGAGTGGCTGGTTCTTCATGCGTCATGAAATTCGCGCCGAATCGCTGCCGTTCGGTATCGAGGCCTTCCGCGAAGCGTTTGCGCCGATCGCCGAAGAATTCTCCATGACCTGGCGGATTACCGACTCGGCGCAGAAAAAGCGCGTGGTGCTGATGGCCAGCCGCGAATCGCACTGCCTGGCCGACCTGCTGCACCGCTGGCACACCGATGAACTGGACTGCGAGATCCCCTGTGTAATCTCCAACCATAACGACCTGCGCAGCATGGTCGAATGGCATGGCATTCCGTTCTTCCATGTACCGGTCGACCCCAAGGACAAGGCCCCGGCATTCGCCGAAGTGTCGCGCCTGGTGCAGGAGCACGCTGCCGATGTGGTGGTGCTGGCTCGCTACATGCAGATCCTGCCGCCGCAACTGTGCCAGGACTATGCCGAGAAGGTGATCAACATCCACCACAGCTTCCTGCCGTCGTTCGTCGGCGCCAAGCCTTACCACCAGGCTGCGCTGCGCGGCGTCAAGCTGATCGGCGCGACCTGCCACTACGTCACCGAGGAGCTCGATGCTGGCCCGATCATCGAACAGGACGTGGTGCGCGTCAGCCATGCCGACAGCATCGATGACATGGTTCGCTTTGGCCGTGACGTGGAAAAGATGGTGTTGGCCCGTGGCCTGCGCTATCACCTGGAAGACCGCGTGCTGGTGCATGGCAACAAGACCGTGGTATTCGACTGAGACAACTGGGTTGTCGGGATACCCTGGGGCTGCTTTGCAGCCCATCGCCACACAAGGCCGCTCCTGCAAGAGATGCGCGACGCAATGGCGGAACGCGATTTCTTGCAGGAGCGGCCTTGTGTCGCGATGGGGCGCAACGCGCCCCCGCTAATCCTGGAGGGAACATCAATGACCAAGCAGCGCAACCAACCCACCGCCGCCGCCCCACCGACCCTCGGCGAAGGCTGCCTGGCCCGCTACGACCCCGCAGCCCTGGCCGATACCGACGGCACCGAGTTCCCCGGCGCCGCCGAACTCTGGCAGCAGCTCAACCAAGCTGACGCCGCCGCCAGCGCTCCAGCAACGGCCGCGCCAGCAGAAACACGAATACCGGCCCACCCGCCAACAGGTAGAAGTAGTAGGTAACCGCCCGCCATATCACGATCGCCGCCGCCGCGGTCGAGCTGCCCACCAAGGGTGTCAGCAGGCTCGCCGAGGTCAGCTCGGCGGCACCGGCACCGCCCGGCAGCAGGCTGAACTGGCCAGCGCTGAGCGACAGCATCTGCACCAGAAAGCTGGGTATCCACGCCAGGTTCACCCCCAGCCCCTGCAACACCAGGTACAACACGCTGTAGCGCAGCCCCCAGTGCACGCAGGTGAGGGTGAAAACCAGGATCAGCGTGCGTTTCGGCAGGCGCCAGGTTTGCGCCAGGGCATCGATGAAGTGCAGCAGTTTGCGCGCCCAGCGGCGTTTGCGCTGCGGGCTCATGCCCAGGCGGCGCAACAGGCGGCCATTCAGGCGCATCACCGTGCGCCGGTAGCGCAACAGCCCAAGCACCCCGGCCAGGGCCGTGCACAGGAGCAACGCGCTGCCCAGTAGCATGCCTTGCTGGCTACGCCCCAGGCTGTGGAACAAGGCGTAGCCGGCAATCGCCAGCATGGCGCAGAAGAAGAACACCAGGTCGTTCAACTGGTCCATGGCGAAAACCGCGCCGCTGCGCGCCGGGCCGATACGGTCGCGGGCCAGCAGGGCCATCAGCGCCAACGGGCCACCGCTGCCGCCGGGCGTAGTGCAGATGGCGAACTCGGTGGCCATCACCACACCCAGGCTGCGCAGGCGCCCGAGCCTTGCACCTTGCTGGCCGAGCAGCAGGCGCAGGCGAAGGGTATTGATCACCCAGCACAGCAGGATCATGCCAAACAGGGTCAGCAGCAAGCTCGGATCGAAGCGTTGCAGCCTTGGCAGCAGCCCGCTGCCACCGAGCAAGGCCGGCACCAGCACCGCGCCGAGCAGGGCCAGGCCCAGCCATGCCAGGCGGTTCATGCGCCGACCTTGCGGTCCAGCCAGGCCGACTTGGTCAGAGGTTCGCGGCCCTGGGCCAGGAGGTTGCGCAAGGTGTTCAACCAGTAGTCGCGGGAGCTGCGATGGCGCATGTCCACCGGGTGCAGGCCCAGGCGCAGGGTTTCGGCCTCGCGCCAACGCCGGCATTGCCAGTCGCAGACCCACCGTGACAGGCCGCGGCGCCAGGCGCTGCGGGCACTCCAGACCAGGCCTGGGGCCTCGACCGCGGTGAACTCCGGCAAGCGATACAGGTGCTGCGGCGTGCTGGTGTAGCGCAGCGGCAGTTGACGCAAGGCCTGGCGGGTACCTTCGCTCATCAGCCAGGCGGGTGCGACAAAGCCGGCCACTGGCCAACCCTGCTGGCCGAACACGGCCAGGCCGTGCTGCAGGCGTTGCAGTGCCTGTTGCTGGTCGAGTGCGTAGAACTCGCCTTCATGGGTATAGATGCGGCGCATGAAGTACTCGCCGGGCGTACGCGGCGGCGGGCCGTCATCGGCATGGTAATAGCCGTGCAGCGCCAACTCGTCGCCTTGTGCCAGGCGCCGTTCGAGCAGACGGCAGAAGGCGGGCGAGCGCAGCAGGGGGTTGCGCTGGTGAAAGTCCGGTACCACCAGCCAGGTCATGGGCACGCCGCCGATGGCGTCGACTGCCTGGACGAAGGGTTGGTAGTCCGGCCAGGTCTCGGGGGCCACATCGTGCAGCACCAGCATCAGGCTGCGCGCACCTGGCAATGGCTCAAGCATGGGCGCGAGCCTGCGGCTGGTGGCCGAGCACGGCCTGGTAGTGCTGCAGCAGGCCGGCCACCACGTTGTCCCAGGAGTAATGCTGTTCGACATGGCGGCGGGCCTGTGCCCCCAGTTTGCGTACGCCGGCCTCGAACGCCTCGCGCACGGCGTCCGCCATGGCCTGGCCATCGTTCGGCCGGCACAGGCGCCCGCAGTGTTCGTTGACGATCTCGCCGAATGCACCGGCGCGCACGGCCACCACCGGGGTGGCGCTGGCCATGGCTTCGAGAATGACCAGGCCGAAGGTTTCCTGGTCGCCGGCATGCACCAGCAGGTCAGCGCTGGCCATCAGCCTGGCGACTTCCGGGGCAGGGCAGAAGTGGTCGATCACGCTGACGTTCTGCGGCACGTTGGCCGGCATGTTCGAGCCCACCAGCAAAAGGTGGTAAGGGCGGCCAAGGTGCTGCATGCAGTCGAGCAGTACCGGCAGGTTCTTTTCCCGCGAGCCACGGCCGGCATAGATCAGCAACCGGCTGGTGTCGGCAATGCCCAGTTCGGCACGCAGCTGCGGGTCCCGTCGGCTGGGGTGGAAGGTGCCCAGGTCGACGCCCAGGCGCTGCACGTGCACGTCCCGCACGCCCAGCCGGCGCAGTTTGTCGGCCATGACCTGGCTGGGCGCCAGGACCCGGTCGAAATTGCCATACAACTTGCTGACGTAAGCTTCGACATTGGGCGTGAACCAGTTGCCCATGCGGTTGCTGACCAGCAGTGGCAGGTCGGAATGGTAGAAACCGATCACCGGCACATTCAACTGGCGCCTTGCTTCCAGCGCAGCCCAGGCAGTGAGGTAGGGGTCGCCGACTTCGATCAGGTCAGGCTTGAGCTTGCGCAGTACGTTGCACCAAGGGGCCAGGCGTACCGGGAAGCGGTAGCCGTTGCCGAATGGCAGCGGCGGTGCGGGCACCTGGTAGATGCCATCGGCATGTTGCGCGCTGGCGCCGGGTATCAGCAGGCTGTGGCGCACGCCGTGGATGGCGTCGAGGCGGTGGTGTTTGGCATCAAGATAGGTACGTACGCCGCCGCTGGCGGGGGCGTAGAACATGGTGATGTCGGCGATGTGCACGATCAGCATCCCTCCGGGATCGTCTTCGGGTCTGTCATCCGGCGGTAAAGGGCCGGCGATGACGCGCCTTAAAGTTGACCTATCAGAAGGATAGTTTGTTCGATCGGGGTTGGGCGGGATAAGGCGGGGAGCGGTGTCGGCTCATTCACGGGCGTGCCCGCGAAGAAGCCGACGCGGTCCTGGGTCAGATACGGAAGCTGCCCACCAGGTGCTTCAGGCGGCTGGCCTGTTGCTCCAGGTCGGAACAGGCGCGCAGGGTGGCCTGCAGGTTCTCCACGCCCTCCTGGTTGAGCATGTTGATTTCGTTGATGTCCATGTTGATCGCTTCGACCACGGCGGTCTGCTCTTCGGTGGCGGTGGCCACCGACTGGTTCATCCCGTCGATTTCGCCGATGCGCACGGTAACGCTGTCCAGGCGTTCGCCGGCCTGGTTGGCGATCTGCATGCTGTCCTGGCTGTGGCGTTGGCTCTGGTCCATGGTCTCGACCGACTCGCGGGCGCCGACTTGCAGCTCTTCGATCATGGTCTGCACCTGCTGCGCCGATTCCTGGGTGCGGTGGGCCAGGTTGCGCACCTCGTCGGCGACCACGGCAAACCCGCGCCCGGCCTCACCGGCACGGGCCGCTTCGATGGCCGCGTTGAGGGCCAGCAGGTTGGTCTGCTGGGAAATGCTGGTGATCACTTCGAGGATCTGGCCGATGTTGACGGTCTTGCTGTTCAGCGTCTCGATGTGCGCGCTGGAGGTGACGATCAGGTCGGACAGGCGGTTCATCGCCGCAATGTTGCGCTCGACCACCTGTTGCCCTTCTTCGGCCAGCAGCCGCGCCGAGCTGGCGTGCTGCGAGGCCTGGGCGGCGTTGCCGGCAATTTCCTGGGCCGCGGCGCCCAGTTCGTTGATGGCCGCGGCCACGCTGTTGGTGCGGTTGGCCTGCTCGTCGGAATTGGTCATGGACGAGTTGGAGGCGCTGATCACTCGCAGGGCCACTTCGTTGACCTGCTCGGTGGCCGACGACACTTCGCGGATCGAACTGTGGATACGCTCGACGAAACGGTTGAAGGCGCTGCCCAGGATGCCGAATTCGTCGTGGTTGTGGATACGCAGGCGCTTGGTCAGGTCGCCTTCACCTTCGGCGATGTCCTCCATGGCGCGGGTCATGGTGTGCAGCGGCTGCATCAGCACACGGATCAGCAGGCCGAGCAGGCCGATGATGATCACCACCGCCACCAGCGTGGCGATCACGGCCGAGGTGCGGAAGGTGCTGAGCATCGAGAAGGCCTTGTCCTTGTCCACCGACAGGCCGATGTACCAGTTGGCCGACGGCAGCCCGGTGATCGGGGTGAAGGTCAGCAGGCGGGTCTGGCCATCGCTCTGCACTTCGGTCAGCTCACCGGTCAGTTTCGGCGTGTGCTGCGGGAACAGGTCCGACAGCGACTTCATCACCAGGTCTTTGTCCGGGTGCACCAGGATCTTGCCCTGGTCGTTGACCAGGAAGGCGTAGCCCATGCCGCCGAAGTTCAGCGAGTTGATGATCTGCACCAGGCCGTCGAGGGCCAGGTCGCCACCGACTACCCCGACATTGCCGGCGATCTTGCTGATGATGCCGATGACCATCTTGTTGGTGGCCATGTCGATATACGGCTCGGTCAGGATGGTGCCGGTGGCATTCATGCCGTCTTTGTACCAGGGGCGGGTGCGCGGGTCGTAACCGTCCGGCATCTTCGTATCGGGGCGCACGCTGAAGCCGCCATCGACCTTGCCCGCGTAGACCGTGAGGAAGCTGGAAATAAGGGCGTTCTGGCCCAGCAGGGTGTCGGAGCTGGCCGGCTCCTGGGCGATGTTCTGTGCCAGGTTTTCCACCAGCTTGATACGGCCGTCGAACAGGTTGCGGATATTGGTCGAAGTGGAATCGCCCATTTCAGCCAGATAGTTTTCCAGGTCTGCGCGGATCGCATTACGCTGGAGGTAATCGTTGTAGAGCGTGAAAAGGCTGAAGGCGAGGATCACGATCAGTGATGCGGCCAAAAGGATCTTGTGGCTGAAACGAAGGCTTTTGTTCATGGCGTAATCGGTTCCGCTAAGGTGTTGTATCAGGCGTTTGCACGCGTGGCGTCGCAGCCGTGCAAGATCCCGAAAAGTCCCTTTTCGGTTGTCCCTCTCTATTAAGGCGAATATCACCCACTGGTATCGGCCGAACTAAGGCAAAGCTTGAGAAGAGGATTAAAGAGATGTCGGAAATTTCGACCATCGTTGTAGGTGCTGGCCCGGATGGCCAACCAGTCGGGCAGGCGATGAAGCTGGCCAATCGCCATGGCCTGGTAGCGGGTGCTACAGGTACTGGCAAGACTGTCACCCTGCAGCACCTGGCGGAAGCGTTCAGTGATGCGGGGGTGGCGGTGTTCGCCGCCGATGTCAAAGGCGACCTGTGCGGCCTCGGCGCTGCTGGCGCGCCGCAGGGCAAGGTGGCCGAACGCATCGCCGGTATGCCTTGGCTGGGGCACCGGGCGCAGGCCTACCCGGTAAGCCTGTGGGACATCGCCGGGCAGTCCGGGCACCCGCTACGCACCACCCTCAGCGAGATGGGGCCGCTGCTGCTGGGCAATTTGCTGGAGCTGACCGACAGCCAGCAGGCGGCGCTGTATGCCGCGTTCAAGGTGGCCGACCGTGAAGGCCTGTTGCTGCTGGACCTCAAGGACCTGAAAGCGCTGCTGGCGCACCTGAAGGACAACCCGCAACTGCTCGGCGAAGACAGTGCACTGATGACCACGGCTTCCACCCAGGCCCTGTTGCGCAGGCTGGCTACCCTGGAACAGCAGGGGGCCGAGGCGCTGTTCGGTGAGCCGGCATTGCAGCTCGAGGACCTGCTGCGAGCAGACCCGGATGGCCGTGGGCGCATCCACTTGCTGGACGCCAGCCGCCTGGTGCACGAGGCACCCAAGGTGTATGCAACCTTCCTGTTGTGGCTGCTGGCCGAGCTGTTCGAGCAGTTGCCGGAGCGCGGCGATGCCGACAAGCCGATACTGGCGCTATTCTTCGATGAAGCGCACCTGCTGTTCAACGATACGCCCAAGGCCTTGCAGGACCGCCTGGAGCAGGTGGTGCGGCTGATCCGCTCCAAGGGGGTTGGGGTGTACTTCGTTACCCAGTCGCCAGGCGACTTGCCGGATGCAGTGCTGGCGCAGTTGGGCTTGCGCATCCAGCATGGCTTGCGGGCATTCACCGCCAAGGAGCAGAAATCGCTGCGAGCGGTGGCAGATGGCTTCCGCCCCAATCCGGCGTTCGACACCTTGGCGGTGCTGACCGAGCTGGGCATTGGCGAGGCGTTGGTAGGGACGCTGGAAGAAAAGGGCACGCCGGCGATGGTGCAGCGCGTGTTGGTGGCACCGCCGCAGTCGCGTATCGGGCCGCTGAGCGCCGTTGAGCGTTGTGCGCTGATTGCGGCTTCCCCATTGGCCGGGCGTTATGACAAGCCGGTGGACCGTGAATCGGCTTATGAAATGCTCAGCCAGCGCAAGGGCGAGCCGGTAGAGCCGGCACCACAGCCCCAGGCGGACGAGGAAAGTTTTGCCGACAAGGCCGGCGAGTTTCTGCAGAGTGCGGCCGGGCAGGCGATCAAGTCGGCGGTGCGTCAAGCGGCCAACCAGTTGGGGCGGCAGCTGGTGCGGGGGCTGATGGGGTCGTTGCTGGGGGGGAAGAAAAGGTAGGTTGCCTGTACTGGGGCCTTCGCGGCCTGCGCTGTACCTGTAGGAGCGGCCTTGTGTCGCGAAAGGGCTGCGCAGCAGCCCCATCGATTGCAAACCAATCGGTTGAACCAGACGTTTCCCGCTCACCATCCTGGGGCTGCTGCGCAGCCCTTTCGCGACACAAGGCCGCTCCTACAACAGGCGTGCATGTTTGCGGATATGAAAAAGGCGCCCTCAGGCGCCTTTTTCATTGCGGTTGTCACTCAGCCAATGGCTTTGGACGCCAGCCAGAACAGGCCAGCCGCCAGGCCCATCGACGCCGGCAGGGTCAGGACCCAGGCCAGCAGGATGGTTTTCACGGTGCCGCCTTGCAGGCCGCTCTTGTTGGCGACCATGGTGCCAGCCACGCCGGACGACAGCACGTGAGTGGTCGATACCGGCAGGGCGAACACGTTGGCCATGCCGATGGCGCAGGCCGCAGTAATCTGCGCCGACATGCCCTGGGCATAGGTCATGCCCTGCTTGCCGATCTTCTCGCCAACGGTCAGCACCACGCGCTTCCAGCCAACCATGGTGCCCAGGCCCAGTGCCAGGGCGACTGCCACGATCACCCAGAACGGTGCGTATTCGGTGGTGGCGGTCAGGTCCTTGCGCAGTTTTTCCAGGTCGGCCTTTTCACGGGCCTCCAGGCCTGGCAGCTTGCCGACCTTTTTCGCGGTGTCGTCCAGGCACAGCAGGTAGCGGCGCACTTCAACGCGTTTTTCAGCATTCAGGCTGTGGTAGTCGGTCACGCCCTGCAGCGAAGACTGCAGCGCGGCGATGGTCGGCTCGGTCTGTTGCGGGTTGCAGCTGAACTGCTCCGGCAGGTCGCTGGCATTGGCCTTGCCCAACGCCAGGAACTCGCCCAGGGTGGCGGCATTGCGCTGGTAGAACTGGCTCATGTGCAGGGTGGCGTCGCGGGTACGCTCGATCTGGTAGGTGGTGCTGTTCAGGTCGAGGACGAACTTGGCCGGGACGATACCGATCAGTACCAGCATGATCAGGCCGATGCCTTTCTGGCCATCGTTGGAGCCGTGCACGAAGCTCACGCCCATGGCCGAAACCACCAGTACCAGGCGGTTCCAGAACGGCGGGTGCTTCTTGTCGTCGAGCTTGCGGCGCTGTTCGGGGGTCTTGTGCATCTTCGACAGCGGGCGCCACCACTTCAGGCCGATCAGCACCAGGGCTGCGACGGCGAAGCCGGCCATCGGCGAGACCACCAGCGACATGGCGATGTCGATCGCCTTTTGCCAGTTGACGCCATCACCAAGCGGGATGTCGTTGATCAGCGCGTTGGCCAGGCCGACACCAAGGATGGAGCCGATCAGCGTGTGCGAACTGGAGGCCGGGATGCCGAAGTACCAGGTGCCCAGGTTCCAGGTGATGGCCGCAGCCAGCAACGAGAAAACCATGGCCAGGCCGTGTCCGGTGTTCACGTTGATCAGCAGCTCTACCGGCAGCAGGTGGACGATGGCATAGGCCACCCCGACACCGCCGAGCAGAACGCCAAGGAAGTTGAACACGCCGGAGAAGAACACGGCGAGGTGCGGCGGCATGGCTTTGGTATAGATGACGGTGGCTACCGCGTTGGCGGTGTCATGAAAGCCATTGATGAACTCGAAGGCGAGTACGAAGGTCAGGGCGAGCAGCAAGCTCACCAGTACCCAGGCATCCAGTCCGCTGAATAATTCGATCATGAAGGTTGTCTGGCGGTCATAGGGGGGCGGGATTATGCCAGAAAACCGCGGCAATCGATGCATCTGCTACAGACCGATGGCAGCCTTCCGGCGGTGAACTGAATCTGCGCGGGGAGCCGAGTGCCCAGGGAAATGTCGGCCAAAACGCTTGAAACAGGGAAGAAAATGGCAAAAGCATGAGGAAAATGCCGCTTTTGGATCATTCAAACGGCTGTATGAAATTTGTGTAATTCCATTTCACTCATCGGCTTGGCGGTAAAGATCGAGCGTGCCCGGGCCGGCCGGGCGACGACCCGCTGCTGGCGAGGCCGTGCTCAGGGATTATCGCTGCGCAGTTCCTTTTCCATGCGTTCCAGTTCCTGGCTGAAGGCCTGGTCACGCACGCTGGCACGCTTGCGCCAGGGTTTGCGTTCCGGATCCGGTTGTGCGGCGTAAGTCGTGACTTCACCACCGTAGACGTCCTTGTAACGTTCAGCCTGGCGCTCGAGTTCTGCGCGCAGTTCATCTTTCGTCACATGCAGTACCTGATATTAAGTTTGATGACTGTTTGTCATGCGCAGTGCAGTGTGCGCATGCGTGCTGGCCACGCTTGCGTGACAGCGGAAGGTTCATTGCCGCGGCAGCGCCATGGCCTGCGCAAGCGATTATAGCAATCGCCATTTCGCCGGACATCGTTATTTACCCAACCGTGACATATCTGACATTAACTAATGAACGCTACCCAACAATAGCCTGCACTCTTCGTACAAGTTCGAAAGGCAAGGCGGATAAAAGTTCGTTCCAGTACAGGCGTGCGAGGGGGCGGGCATGCAATGAAAAACGGCCTCGCCTGAAAGGCGAGGCCGTTGCCTGGGACTTCTACGGTGGGTACCTGACCAGTCTCTCCAAAGAAGCCACAAGTGGCCTGAGAAAGGTATAAGCAAAAGTGTCAGCGGTCAATTGCGATTATCGGCCGTTTGTTCGATAATCGCACGAGCTGGCGATTTTTTTGAGGTATGCAATGAGCGACGAAACCCTGGCCAACGATTCCGTCAATCCAGAGTCGGCCACTCCAGAGCAGGCACGATCTGTCTCGACAGCCCTGGCTCCACCGATCGTGGCTTCCCCGGCCAAGCGCATCCAGGCCTTTACCGGTGACCCGGACTTCATGACCTCCCTGGCCCGTGGCCTGGCCGTGATCCAGGCTTTCCAGGAGCGCAAGCGCCACCTGACCATCGCCCAGATCAGCCACCGCACCGAAATTCCCCGGGCTGCGGTGCGCCGTTGCCTGCATACGCTGATCAAGCTGGGTTATGCCACCACCGACGGGCGTACCTATTCGCTGTTGCCCAAGGTGTTGACGCTGGGGCATGCATACCTGTCATCGACGCCGCTGGCGATTTCTGCCCAGCCTTATCTGGATCGCATCAGCGACCAGTTGCACGAGGCGGCCAACATGGCTACCCTCGAAGGTGACGATATTCTTTATATAGCCCGCTCAGCCACGGTGGAGCGGCTGATTTCGGTCGATCTGTCGGTGGGTGGGCGCTTGCCGGCCTACTGCACCTCGATGGGGCGCATCCTGCTGGCGGCGATGGACGATACCAGCCTGCGCGAGTACCTCGAGCGCGCCGACCTGAAGGCGCGCACCAGCCGTACCTTGCACGACCCCGAGTCGCTGTTCGCTTGTATCCAGCAGGTACGCGCCCAGGGCTGGTGCGTGGTCGACCAGGAGCTGGAGCAGGGGCTGCGTTCGATAGCGGTACCGGTGTATGACGCTTCGGGGCAAGTGTTGGCGGCGTTGAACGTGAGCACGCATGTGGGGCGGGTGACGCGCAGCGAGCTGGAGCAGCGCTTCCTGCCGATTCTGCTGGCGGCCAGCCGCGACCTTTGCCACCAGTTGTTTGGTTAAGCCCGCTGCGGGCGCTTTGCGCCCGGCCTGCCGGCAAGCCTGGCTCCGACAGGTCAGCGCCAGCCCGATATTTCCCGACAACCTGTGGGAGCCGCGCGATTGCGCCGCAAAACGGCCGCTTTCAAATTTAGAACAGGCAAAACCCTTTCCTGTGCGATAAACGCACAGTGTCGTTCGCGACGAATTGCTTCACCTCCGCCCGCTGATTAATGTCTCTCGCAGCGGTCGGCCGTGCTGACCGAACAAGAAAAATCCAAGAGGCACTTAGCAATGAATACTGTCCCTTCGCTGGCGCGGCCGCACCCGCGCGCAGTCCCGTTGTATCCAGGCTGACGCAAGCCGCTTTCTCGCAATGATTGCCTTCTGTGCCGGTTTACCGTGTGCAGTGGCGTGGCTGTGCCCTCATTCTGGATAACAATAATGAACCAAGTGCAATCCAACGTCGGCAAAAGCCTCGACGTCCAGTCGTTCATCAACCAGCAGCCGCTGTCCCGCTATCAATGGCGGGTGGTGCTGCTGTGCTTCCTGATCGTCTTCCTCGATGGCCTGGACACCGCGGCCATGGGCTTCATCGCCCCGGCCCTGTCGCAGGAATGGGGGATCGACCGGGCCAGCCTCGGCCCGGTCATGAGTGCCGCATTGATCGGCATGGTGTTCGGCGCCCTGGGCTCCGGCCCGCTGGCCGATCGGTTTGGCCGCAAGGGCGTACTGGTCGGGGCGGTGCTGGTGTTTGGCGGCTTCAGCCTGGCATCCGCCTACGCCACCAACGTCGACCAGTTGCTGGTGCTGCGTTTCCTGACCGGCCTGGGCCTTGGCGCGGGCATGCCCAACGCCACCACGCTGCTTTCCGAATACACGCCCGAGCGTCTCAAGTCGCTGCTGGTAACCAGCATGTTCTGCGGCTTCAACCTCGGCATGGCCGGTGGTGGCTTCATTTCCGCCAAGATGATCCCGGCCTACGGTTGGCATAGCCTGCTGGTGATCGGTGGTGTGCTGCCGTTGCTGCTGGCGCTGGTGCTCATGGCCTGGCTGCCGGAGTCGGCGCGGTTCCTGGTGGTGCGCAACCGCGGCACCGACAAGGTGCGCAAGACCTTGTCGCCGATCGCCCCGCAGGTGGTGGCCGAGGCGGGCAGCTTCAGCGTGCCGGAACAAAAGGCGGTGGCCGCACGCAACGTGTTTGCGGTGATCTTCTCCGGCACCTATGGCCTGGGCACCGTGCTGTTGTGGCTGACCTACTTCATGGGCCTGGTCATCGTCTATCTGCTGACCAGCTGGTTGCCGACGCTGATGCGCGACAGCGGCGCGAGCATGGAGCAGGCTGCTTTCATCGGCGCGCTGTTCCAGTTCGGTGGCGTGCTGAGTGCGGTCGGTGTGGGTTGGGCCATGGACCGCTTCAACCCGCACAAGGTGATCGGCATTTTCTATCTGCTGGCAGGGGTGTTTGCCTACGCCGTGGGGCAGAGCCTGGGCAGCATCACCCTATTGGCTACCCTGGTGCTGGTTGCCGGCATGTGTGTGAACGGGGCGCAGTCGGCCATGCCGTCGCTGGCGGCGCGCTTCTACCCCACGCAGGGCCGGGCCACGGGGGTTTCGTGGATGCTGGGCATCGGCCGTTTCGGGGCGATTCTCGGGGCCTGGAGTGGCGCGACGCTGCTGGGCCTGGGCTGGAGTTTCGAGCAGGTACTGACGGCACTGCTGGTACCGGCAGGGTTGGCGACCATTGGTGTGATCGTGAAAGGTTTGGTGAGCCACGCTGACGCGACCTGATGTGACGGCCTGATCGCCGGCAAACCGGCTCCCACACGAGTGCGCCGACCGCCGTACCTGTGGCAGCTGGCTTGCCGGCGAAGGGGCCGCTACCGGTAACGAAAGGAGATAGGTAGGGATGCAATAATTTGTTCGATAATCGCACAAATAGTCGATTATCGGATTGTCAGCCCCCCGCGAGCCTCCTTAATCTGAGCTTACCGAAGCATCCTGACCAGGAGTCTCCAAATGGCCGCAATTCTCTCGCTTCACGAGGCCGTGAAGCAGTTCATCCAGGATGGCGATACCGTCGCCCTGGAAGGTTTCACCCACCTGATCCCGACCGCCGCTGGCCACGAAATCATCCGCCAGGGCAAGCGCGACCTGACCCTGGTGCGCATGACCCCCGACCTGATCTACGACCAGCTGATCGGTGCCGGTTGCGCCAGCAAGCTGATTTTCTCCTGGGGCGGCAACCCGGGTGTCGGTTCGCTGCACCGCCTGCGGGATGCCGTCGAAAAGCAATGGCCACATGCCATCGAGATTGAAGAACACAGCCACGCCGACCTGGCCAACGCGTATGTTGCCGGTGCCTCCGGCCTGCCCTTCGCGGTGCTGCGTGCCTACGCCGGTTCCGATCTGCCGAAGGTCAACCCGCTGATCAAGAGCGTGACCTGCCCGTTCACCGGTGAAGTGCTGGCTGCGGTGCCGTCGGTGCGCCCGGACGTGACCGTGATCCACGCGCAGAAGGCGGACCGCAAGGGCAACGTGCTGCTGTGGGGGATTCTCGGTGTGCAGAAGGAGGCTGCCCTGGCCGCCAAGCGTTGCATCGTCACCGTCGAGGAAATTGTCGACGACCTGCAGGCACCGATGAACGCCTGCGTGTTACCGACCTGGGCCCTGAGCGCAGTGTGCCTGGTGCCGGGTGGGGCACACCCGTCCTACGCTCACGGCTACTACGAGCGTGACAACCGCTTCTACCAGGCGTGGGACCCGATCGCCCGTAGCCGCGAATCGTTCACCGCCTGGATCGACACCTACATCCGCGGCACTGCCGATTTCAACGAATTCAAGGCCAGGCTGGCCAGCACTGCGGAGGCCGCACAATGAGCTACTCCACTTCCGAAATGATGACCGTCGCCGCAGCCCGGCGCCTGCGCAATGGTGCAGTGTGCTTCGTCGGCATCGGCTTGCCGTCCAAGGCCGCCAACCTGGCGCGCCTGACCTCGTCGCCTGACGTGGTATTGATCTACGAATCCGGCCCGATCGGCGCCAAGCCAAGCGTGCTGCCGCTGTCGATCGGCGATGGCGAGCTGGCCGAGACTGCCGACACCGTGGTGCCAACTGGCGAGATCTTCCGCTACTGGCTGCAAGGTGGGCGCATCGATGTCGGTTTCCTTGGTGCCGCGCAGGTCGACCGCTTCGGCAACATCAATACCACCGTAGTCGGTGACTACCACGCCCCGAAAACCCGCCTGCCGGGTGCCGGCGGCGCACCGGAGATCGCCGGTTCGGCCAAGCAGGTGCTGATCATCCTCAAGCAGTCTCCGCGTGCCTTCGTCGACAAGCTGGATTTCATCACCTCGGTCGGCCACGGGGAAGGCGGCGACTCGCGCAAGCGTCTGGGCCTGCCAGGCGACGGCCCGGTCGGCATCATCACGGACCTGTGCATCATGGAGCCGGAAGCCGGCACCAACGAGTTCGTCGTCACCGCCATCCACCCAGGTGTGAGCCGTGAGCAGATCATCGCTGCCACTGGCTGGGCGATCCGCTTTGCCGACGATGTGCAGACCACCGCCGAACCCACCGAAGTCGAGCTGTCCGCCCTGCGCGACCTCGAAGCCCGTACCGCCGCGGCGCATGGCCAGGCGGCAGGAGAAGCCTGATGCGCGACGTATTCATCTGTGATGCCATTCGTACCCCGATCGGCCGCTTCGGTGGCGCACTGGCTGGCGTGCGCGCCGATGACCTGGCCGCCGTGCCGCTGAAGGCGCTGATCGAGCGCAACCCGAGCGTGCAATGGGAACAGCTCGACGAGGTGTTCTTCGGCTGCGCCAACCAGGCCGGTGAAGACAACCGCAACGTGGCGCGCATGGCACTGTTGCTGGCCGGCCTGCCGCAGAGCATCCCCGGCGTCACCCTGAACCGCCTGTGCGCCTCGGGCATGGATGCCATCGGTACCGCCTTCCGCGCCATCGCCAGCGGTGAAATGGAGTTGGCGATTGCCGGCGGCGTCGAGTCGATGTCGCGCGCCCCGTTCGTCATGGGCAAGGCCGAGAGCGGCTACTCGCGCAACATGAAGCTCGAAGACACCACCATTGGCTGGCGTTTCGTCAACCCGATGATGAAGAGCCAGTACGGTGTGGATTCGATGCCGGAAACCGCCGACAACGTGGCTGACGATTACCAGGTTTCGCGCGCCGACCAGGACGCCTTCGCCCTGCGCAGCCAGCACAAGGCCGCCGCTGCCCAGGCCGCCGGGTTCTTTGCCGAAGAGATCGTGCCGGTGCGCATCGCCCACAAGAAGGGCGAAACCGTTGTCGAGCACGACGAACACCTGCGCCCGGAGACGACCCTGGAAGCCCTGGCCCGGCTCAAACCGGTCAATGGCCCGGACAAGACCGTCACCGCTGGCAACGCTTCGGGTGTGAATGATGGCGCTGCGGCGCTGATCCTGGCATCGGCCGAGGCGGTGCAGAAGCACGGCCTGACCCCACGTGCCAGGGTCCTGGGCATGGCCAGCGCCGGGGTCGCGCCGCGGGTGATGGGCATCGGCCCGGTGCCGGCGGTGCGCAAGCTGACCGAGCGCCTGGGGCTGGCAGTGCCGGATTTCGATGTGATCGAGCTTAATGAAGCCTTTGCCAGCCAAGGTCTGGCAGTGCTGCGTGAACTGGGCGTGGCCGACGATGCGCCACAAGTGAACCCCAACGGTGGCGCGATCGCCCTGGGCCACCCGCTGGGCATGAGCGGTGCGCGCCTGGTGCTGACGGCGCTGCACCAGTTGGAGAAGAGCGGCGGGCGTAAAGGCTTGGCGACCATGTGTGTGGGCGTTGGGCAAGGGTTGGCGTTGGCCATCGAACGGGTTTGACCTGTACCGGCTTCTTCGCGGCCATGCCTGCTGTCACAGGGGAACCACGCCTCCTGCTGTGGGTGTGGGCATGCCGGCGAAGAGGCCGAACCTTAGACACGAGGCCAAGGCGGAACGAGCGTGTTACCAGGTGTGTCTAGAATTACCTGCGACCCTCCAGGAGTGAACTCACCATGACTTCAACCTATTACACCGGCGAAGAACGCAGCAAACGCATCTTCGCCATCGTTGGTGCCTCTTCAGGCAACCTGGTGGAATGGTTCGACTTCTACGTCTACGCCTTCTGCGCCATCTACTTTGCCCCGGCTTTCTTTCCCTCCGACGACCCTACCGTGCAGTTGCTGAACACGGCGGGCGTGTTTGCCGCAGGCTTTCTGATGCGCCCCATTGGTGGCTGGATCTTCGGCCGCCTCGCTGACCGCCATGGTCGCAAGAATTCCCTGATGATCTCGGTGCTGATGATGTGCTTCGGCTCGCTGATGATCGCCTGCCTGCCCACCTATGCCAGCATCGGCACCTGGGCCCCGGCATTGCTGTTGCTGGCCCGCCTGATCCAGGGCCTGTCGGTAGGCGGCGAGTACGGCACCACCGCCACCTACATGAGCGAAGTGGCCCTGCGCGGCCAGCGCGGTTTCTTCGCATCGTTCCAGTACGTCACCCTGATCGGCGGCCAGTTGCTGGCGGTGCTGGTGGTAGTGATCCTGCAGCAGGTGCTCACCGAGGACGAGCTGCGCGCCTGGGGCTGGCGCATTCCGTTCGTGGTCGGCGCCATCGCCGCGCTGATCTCGCTGATGCTGCGCCGCTCACTGCACGAGACCAGCAGCGCCGAAGTCCGTCAAAGCAAGGAAGCCGGCACCATCAAGGGCCTGTTCAGCAACCACGCGGCGGCCTTCATCACCGTGCTCGGCTATACCGCCGGCGGCTCGCTGATCTTTTACACCTTCACCACCTACATGCAGAAATACCTGGTGAACACCGCCGGCATGACAGCGAAGAACGCCAGCTACGTGATGACCGGTGCGTTGTTCCTGTTCATGGTGCTGCAGCCGTTCTTCGGCATGCTCTCCGACCGCATCGGCCGGCGCAATTCGATGCTGCTGTTCGGCGCCCTGGGCACATTGTTCACGGTGCCGCTGCTGATGGCGTTGAAAACCGTGACCAGCCCGTTCATGGCCTTCGTGCTGATTACCCTGGCGCTGTGTATCGTCAGTTTCTACACCTCGATCAGCGGCCTGGTGAAGGCCGAGATGTTCCCGCCGCAGGTGCGTGCGTTGGGTGTGGGCCTGGCCTATGCGGTGGCCAACGCGGCGTTCGGCGGTTCGGCCGAATACGTGGCCCTGGGCTTGAAGACCCTGGGCATGGAAAACACTTTCTACTGGTACGTGACGGCGATGATGGCGATAGCCTTCCTGTTCAGCCTGCGCCTGCCGAGGCAGGCGGCGTACTTGCACCACGATGATTAAGGACGTGGCATGACCAACCAACTGTTCGACGCCTACTTCACCGCGCCGGCCATGCGCGAGATATTTTCCGACCGCGGCCGGCTGCAAGGCATGCTCGATTTCGAAGCGGCACTGGCCCGTGCCGAAGCTGCAGCCGGGCTGGTCCCGCACAGCGCCGTCGCGGCCATCGAGGCGGCCTGCCACGCCGAGCGCTACGACGTGCGCGCACTGGCTGACGCGATTGCCAGCGCTGGCAACTCGGCAATCCCGCTGGTGAAGGCGTTGGGCAAGGTGATTGCCAGTGGCGTGCCCGAGGCCGAGCGCTACGTACACCTCGGCGCCACCAGCCAGGATGCGATGGATACCGGCCTGGTCCTGCAGCTGCGCGCGGCCCTCGACCTGATCGAGGCTGACCTGGCCAGGCTCGCCGATACCCTGTCGCACCAGGCCTTGCAGCACGCCGATACGCCGCTGGTGGGGCGCACCTGGCTGCAGCACGCCACCCCGGTGACCCTGGGTATGAAACTGGCGGGTGTGCTGGGCGCCTTGACCCGCCACCGACAACGCCTGCAGGAACTGCGCCCACGCTTGCTGGTGCTGCAGTTCGGTGGCGCCTCGGGTAGCCTGGCGGCCCTCGGCAGCAAGGCAATGCCGGTGGCCGAAGCCTTGGCCGCTCAGCTCAAGCTGACTTTGCCCGAGCAACCCTGGCATACCCAGCGCGACCGCCTGGTTGAGTTCGCCTCGGTGCTGGGCCTGGTCGCCGGCAGCCTGGGCAAGTTTGGCCGCGATGTCAGCCTGCTGATGCAGACCGAGGCGGGGGAGCTGTTCGAGCCTTCCGCGCCAGGCAAGGGCGGCTCCTCGACCATGCCGCACAAGCGCAACCCGGTGGGTGCCGCTGTGCTGATCGGGGCGGCGACGCGCGTGCCGGGCCTGGTCTCGACGCTGTTTGCCGCCATGCCCCAGGAGCACGAGCGCAGCCTGGGCCTGTGGCATGCCGAGTGGGAAACCCTGCCGGATATCTGCTGCCTGGTCTCCGGTGCGTTGCGCCAGGCCCAGGTGATTGCCGAGGGCATGCAAGTGGATGCCGCACGCATGCGCGCCAACCTCGACCTGACCCAGGGGCTGGTACTGGCCGAGGCAGTGAGCATCGTCCTCGCCCAGCGGGTGGGCCGCGACCGCGCCCACCACCTGCTGGAGCAATGCTGCCAGCGCGCCGTGGCCGAGCGGCGTCACTTGCGTGCGGTGCTGGGCGACGAACCGCAGGTCAGTGCCGAACTGTCTGGGGAAGAACTCGATCGCCTGCTCGATCCTGCCCATTACCTGGGCCAGGCCCGCGTCTGGGTGGCCCGCGCCGTATCTGAACATCAACGTTTTACTGCCTGAAGGAGACCGCTGTGGCGCACTTGCAATTGGCCGATGGCGTTTTGAACTACCAGCTCGATGGCCCGGAAAACGCCCCGGTGCTGGTCCTGTCCAACTCGTTGGGCACCGACCTGGGCATGTGGGACACGCAGGTCCCGCTGTGGAGCCAGCACCTGCGGGTGCTGCGCTACGACACCCGTGGCCACGGCGCATCGCTGGTCACGCAAGGCCCCTACACCATCGAACAGCTGGGCCGAGACGTATTGGCCCTGCTCGACGGCCTGGACATCGCCAAGGCGCACTTCGTCGGCCTGTCGATGGGCGGCCTGATCGGCCAGTGGCTGGGCATCAATGCCGGCCAGCGCCTGCACAGCCTGACGCTGTGCAACACCGCCGCCAAGATTGCCAACGACGAGGTGTGGAACAGCCGGATCGACACCGTGCTCAAGGGTGGCCAGCAGGCCATGATCGACCTGCGCGACGCCTCCATCGCCCGCTGGTTCACCCCGGGGTTTGCCCAGGCCCAGCCAGCCCAGGCCCAGCGCATCTGCCAGATGCTCGCGCAGACCAGCCCGCAAGGGTATGCCAGCAACTGCGCGGCGGTGCGCGATGCCGACTACCGCGAGCAACTGAGCCGTATCCAGGTACCAACGCTGATCGTGGCCGGTAGCGAAGACGTGGTGACCACGCCTGAACACGGCCGCTTCATGCAGGCTGCGATCGAAGCTGCCGAATACGTCGACTTCCCGGCTGCGCACCTGTCCAACGTCGAGGTCGGCGAGCCGTTCAGCCGCCGCGTGCTCGACTTCCTGCTGGCTCATTGAGGATATCGGCATGGACGAGAAACAACGTTACGACGCCGGCATGCAGGTACGCCGGGCAGTGCTTGGCGATGCCCATGTGGACCGCAGCCTGGACAAGCTCAACGATTTCAATGGCGAGTTCCAGGAAATGATCACCCGCCACGCCTGGGGTGACATCTGGACCCGCCCGGGCCTGCCGCGCCACACGCGCAGCCTGATCACCATCGCCATGCTGATCGGCATGAACCGCAACGACGAGCTGAAGCTGCACCTGCGTGCAGCAGCCAACAACGGCGTGACCCGCGACGAAATCAAGGAAGTACTGATGCAGAGCGCGATCTATTGCGGCATTCCGGCGGCCAACGCCACCTTCCACCTGGCCGAGTCGGTGTGGGATGAGCTGGGGGTGGAATCACGTAGCTGACCCCTGCGCGGTTGAGCTGCGCCCCGGATGTTGGGTACCTGTCCATCATCAAGGGCGCTCCTACAACGAGCGCGCCACAACCGGGCCTGCGTTGCGCTCCACGGCCTGCTTCAGGGCCGGGCACAGGCCCAGCATGAACGCCGCTTCCGCCACCACGAACAGCGGCCCGATGATCAAGCCGCTGATGTCGTCGACAAACGCCGGTTTGCGGCCTTCGTAGTAATGGCCGACGAACTGGATGATCCAGCCCAGCACGAACGCTGCCAGCCCGCTGCCGAGCCACAGCGCCGTGGACTGTACTGCCAGCACCTGGCCGACCCACAGGCAAAGCCCCAGCAGCACGCCCATCACCAGCCCGAAGCGCAGGTCCAGGCGCAGGTAGAACCATACCGCGGCTGCCGCTGCCAGCATCGCCGGAGACAGCCACATGCCGGCCACGTCCCAGCCAGGGCGTGACAGCAGGATGGTGACTGCCAGTACGATCAAGGGAATGCCCACGAAGTGGGTGGCGATGTTGCGTGGGTCGCGGTGGTAGCTGGCGTATTGGCTCAGGTGGTCGACGAGGTTCTTCATGTTGTGCCTCCCTGGTTTGCCGGATCGGGGTGAATTGCCGGCACCGGCCTGTTCTCACAGGGTTCGCTGGAAACCTCGTGGCAGCGGGGTTAGCCGCGAAGCGGCCGGTGCAGCAACCGATATAGCTCAGGATAGACCGCTGCCACCACCATCATCAGCCAGGCGAATGGCAGTGGCCCGCACTGCCGTATCCAGCCTGTTCAAAGCAGGTTCAGCGGGTAACTTACAATCAACCGGTTCTCATCGAACGCGTTGGTGCTGAAGTCCCGGCGCATGGTGGAGTTGCGCCATTTCAGCGACAGGTCCTTGAAACTGCCCGATTGCACCACATAGGCCAGTTCGGTTTCCCGCGCCCATTCCTTGCCGTCGTCTACCCCGCCTGCGGTGACGTTGTCACCCTTGATGTAGCGGTTCATCAGGGTCAGGCCGGGCACGCCGACGGTGGCGAAGTTGAAGTCGTAGCGTACCTGCCAGGATCGCTCCTTGGCATTGTCGAAGCTGGAGTTGTAGCTGTCGTTGGCCAAGGTGCCGCCGCTGGTGCCGTTGACCCGCATCCAGGCGTTGTCGCCGCTGACCTTCTGCAGGCCGACATAGAAGGTGTGGCCTTGGTAGCGTGCCGAAAGCAGCGCCGAGGCGGTGCGGTTGTCCAGTTCGCCGGCGCGTTCGGCACCGTCTTCCTTGCCGGTGAAGTAGCCCAGGTTGGCGCCCAGGGTCCAATCGCCCAGCGGCTGGCTGTGCACCAGGTTGAGGTACTGCTGACGGTAGATGTCCTTGAGCTGCGCATCCCACAGGCCAATCATGGTGCGCTTGTCGTTGAAGGTGTACTCACCACCGGCAAAGTTGAAGCGGTCGGAGGTGAACGCCGCCTTGCCGTTCAGCGACATGTCTTCCATGCTGGCGTCGTTGCGCGGGCTGTTGCCGCGGAACTGGCCGGCATACAGGGTCAGGCCGGCGATTTCCTTCGAGGTCAGCTGGCCACCGCGGAAGGTCTGCGGCAACGAGCGGCCGTCGTCCGAGCGCAGGATCGGCAGTACCGGCATCCATTCGCCGACCTTCAGCTCGGTTTCGGACAGCTTGGCTTTCAGCGCTACGCCCAGGCGGCCGAAGTCATCGGCAGGGCGGCCATCGTCGTGCACCGGCAACAGGTGGGTGTTGGTGGTGCCTTTGCCGCCGTCGAGCTTGACCGAGTACAGGCCCAATACGTCCATGCCGAAACCGACGGTACCCTGGGTGAAACCGGAGCGGGCGTCGAGGATGAAGCTTTGCGTCCATTCCTCGGCCTTGGCCTGCGGGTGGGCCGGGTCGACGAAGTTGCGGTTGATATAGAAGTTGCGCAGGTTGAGGGTGGCCTTGGCGTCTTCCATGAAGCCACCCTCGGCGGCGAACAGCGGGAAGGCGCAGGACATGGCCAACAGGCCTGGCAGCAGCTGGCGTGCGGGTTGCAAAGTGCTCATCTGTCGTCGATCTCTTGTTTTTATGGGCGAGCCGGTGTGCTGCAGGATGCGGCCTGCAGGTGCGGGTCTGTGGGATGAACCGGGGCAACGTTGCGTGGCGAGGATGGTGCGGGGTGGGGCGGGGCTGAGGCAATTCGCCACAAACGGAAACGGGCGATAATCGAACGGAATGTTCCGGTTGGTTAATTGTTTTCCTGTGCAGGCCTCTTCGCGGGCTCGCCCGCTGCCACAGGATTACCACAGCCTGTGAAACGGTGGTGATTCTGTGGCAGCGGGCGAGCCCGCGAAGAGGCCAGAGCAGGCAACAGAAAACAAAAAGCCCACCGCGAGGGTGGGCTTGATGCTGTTGCTGTCTCGATCAGCCTTGCGGTGCTTCCACCGAGGCCTGCTGGTTGGCCTGCCCGGTCTGCTCGTACCAGCCACCGCCAAGCGCCTTGTACAGGTTGACCTCGCTGGTCAGCTGCGAAAGGCGGTCGCCGATCAGGGCTTGCTGGGCGCTGAACAGGTTGCGCTGAGCATCGAGGAAGGTCAGGTTGCTGTCGATACCGATGCGGTAGCGGCGTTCGGCCAGGCGGTAGTAGTCCTGGTTCGCCTGCACCAGGTCGCGTTGCGCCTGCAGCTGCTCTTCGAAGGTCTTGCGCGCCGCCAGGCCATCGGAGACTTCCTGGAAGGCCGTCTGGATGGTTTTCTCGTACTTGGCGACGTTGATGTCCTTCTGGATCTTCGAGTAGTCCAGGCTGGCCTTCAGGCTGCCGGCGTTGAAGATCGGCAGGTTGATCTGCGGCTGGAACAGCCAGGTACCTTGGCCACCCGAGAACAGGTGACCCATGTCCGGGCTCAGGCTGCCGGCATTGGCGGTCAGGCTGATGCTCGGGAAGAACGCTGCACGGGCCGCGCCGATGTTGGCGTTGGCGGCCTTGAGCAGGTGTTCGGCCTCCTGGATGTCCGGGCGCCGCTGGAGGATGTCCGACGGCAGGCCGGCCGGTACTTCGGCCAGCTGGTCGGCATTGAGCTCCAGTGGTTTGGGCAGGTCGGCGGGGATGCCGGTGCCCAGCAGCACGGTCAGGCTGTTGACGTCCTGGGCGACCAGGCGCTGGTACTGCGAGTACTTGACCCGGGCGCCTTCCACGGCGGTGCGCGCCTGGCTGACATCGAGTGCCGAGGCGACGCCGACTTCATTGCTGCGACGGGTGAGGTTGTAGCTTTCCTCGTAGGTCTTCAGCGTTTCTTCGGTCAGCTTGAACAGCGCCTGGTCGGCCTGCCAGGTGTAGTAGGCGTTGGCCACGCTGGCCACCAGGCTGATCTGCGTGGAGCGCCGCGCCTGTTCGCTGGACAGGTAGGTTTCCAGGGCCTGCTCGGTCAGGCTGCGTACGCGGCCGAACAGGTCCAGCTCGTAGGCACTCACGCCGAGGGTGGCCGAGTACTGGCTGCTGATGCCGGCTTCACCGGTTTGCGACATGTTCGCCGGCACCCGTTGGCGGCTGCCGCTGCCGTTGGCGGAAACCGCCGGGAACAGGTCGGCCCGCTGGATGCGGTACTGTGCGCGATAGGCATCGATGTTCAGCGCCGCCACACGCAGGTCGCGGTTGTTCACCAGCGCGGTCTGGATCAGCTGTTGCAGCGCCGGATCGTGGAAGAACTGGCGCCAGCCTTGTTCGGCAGCGGCAACGTCCGCCGACTGGGTCGGCGAGTAGGCAGGGCCTTGCGGCCACTGCGCGGCCACCGGCGATTCCGGGGTTTGGTAGTCAGGGATCAGCGAGCAGCCGCCGAGAATGAAAGCGGTTACCGCCAGGGACAACAAAGACTTGGTCATTGCCCAGCCTCATAACGTGGAGTTTCAGGGGTGGCGTCCTGTTCCGGCTGTTTGCTGCCGAACAGCGACGACACTGCGACGAAGAACAGCGGTACCCAGAAGATTGCCAGTACGGTCGCACTGATCATGCCGCCGATCACACCGGTGCCGATGGCGTGCTGGCTGCCGGCGCCGGCGCCACTGGCGATGGTCAACGGTACCACGCCGAGGATGAACGCCAGCGAGGTCATGATGATCGGGCGCAGACGCATGCGGCATGCCTCGATCGCTGCGTCGTACAGGCTGCGGCCTTGTTCGTGCAATTCCTTGGCGAACTCGACGATCAGAATGGCGTTTTTCGCTGCCAGGCCGATGGTGGTCAACAGGCCGACCAGGAAGTACACGTCGTTGGACAACCCGCGCAGGCTGGTGGCGATCAGTGCACCGATGATGCCCAACGGCACGACCAGTACCACGGCGATCGGGATCGACCAGCTTTCATACAGGGCTGCCAGGCACAGGAACACGAACAGTACCGACAGGGCGAACAGCGCCGGCATCTGCGAGCCGGAGAGCTTTTCCTCATAGGACATGCCGGTCCACGAGTAGCCGATACCGCTAGGCAGTTCGCCGGCGATGCGCTCGACTTCGGCCATGGCTTCACCGGTACTGTAGCCAGGTGCCGGTGCACCCAGGATTTCCATCGCTTCGACGCCGTTGTAACGCGACAGCTTGGGCGAGCCGTAGGTCCATTCGCCCTTGGCGAAGGAGGAGAACGGCACCATTTCGCCGGCGCCATTGCGCACGTACCACTTCTGCAGGTCTTCCGGGCTCATCCGCGCGTTCGGTTCGCCCTGGATGTACACCTTCTTGACCCGGCCACGGTCGATGAAGTCGTTGACGTAGCTGGCACCCAGGGCAATCGACAGGGTGTTGTTGATGTCGGCGATGGTCACGCCCAGGGCGCTGGCACGCTCGTCATCGATGGTCAGCTGGTACTGCGGCTCGTCGTTCAGGCCGTTCGGGCGCACAGCGCTGAGGATCTTGCTCTGCGCGGCCTTGGCCAGGAACTGGTTGCGTGCTTCCATCAGCTTGGCATGGCCGACACCACCACGGTCCTGCAGGAACACGTCGAAACCGGTGGCGTTACCCAGTTCCAGCACCGCAGGCGGGGCGAAGGCGAACACCATCGCATCGCGGAAGGTGAAGAAATGCTGCTGGGCACGTTGGGCCAGGGCGAACACGCTGTTTTCCTTGGAGCGTTCATCCCACGGCTTGAGCATGATGAATGCCATGCCCGAGCTCTGGCCGCGGCCAGCGAAGTTGAAGCCGTTGACGGTGAACACCGACGCCACGGTGTCGGCTTCGTCCTTCAGCAGGTACTCGCGCATCTGGTCGACCACCACCTGGGTGCGCTCGGCACTGGAGCCGGCCGGGGTCTGTACCTGGGCGAACAGCACGCCTTGGTCTTCTTCCGGCAGGAACGCGGTCGGGATGCGGGCGAACAGCCAGATCATGCCGACCACGATCAGTGCATAGGCCAGCAGGAACGGCGCCTTGTTGCGCAGGATGGCACCCACGCTGCGCTCGTAGCCGGTAACGCTGCGGTCGAAGTTGCGGTTGAACCAGCCAAAGAAGCCGCGCTTGGCCACATGGTGCTCGCCCTTCTTCAGCGGCTTGAGCATGGTGGCGCACAGGGCCGGGGTGAAGATCAGCGCCACCAGCACCGACAGGCCCATGGCCGAGACGATGGTGATCGAGAACTGCCGGTAGATCACGCCGGTGGAGCCGCCGAAGAACGCCATGGGCAGCAGTACCGCCGACAGCACCAGGGCGATACCCACCAGGGCACCCTGGATCTGCTCCATCGAGCGCTTGGTCGCTTCCTTGGGCGGCAAGCCTTCCTCGGACATCACCCGCTCGACGTTTTCCACCACGACGATGGCATCGTCGACCAGCAAGCCGATGGCCAGCACCATGGCGAACATGGTCAGCGTGTTGATGCTGAAGCCTGCTGCGGCGAGGATGCCGAAGGTACCCAGCAATACCACCGGGACGGTCATGGTGGTGATGATGGTGGCGCGGAAGTTCTGCAGGAACAGGTACATCACCAGGAACACCAGGACCACGGCTTCGATCAGGGTGTGGATCACGCCGCTGATCGACTCGGTGACCACCGGGGTGGTGTCATACGGGAATACCGCTTTCACCCCAGGCGGGAAGAACGGTTCCAGGTCGGCGATGGTCTTGCGCAGGGCCTTGGCAGTGTCCAGGGCGTTGGCACCGGTGGCCAGCTTTACCGCAAGACCGGAGGCCGGCTTGCCGTTGAACTGGGCGCTGACTGCATAGTTCTCGCCGCCCAGGCCAACCTGGGCGACGTCACCCAGGCGTACCTGCGAGCCGTCGCTGTTGACCTTGAGCAGGATCTTCTCGAACTGCTCGGCAGTCTGCAGGCGGGTCTTGCCGATGATGGTGGCGTTCAGCTGGGTACCCGGCATGGCAGGCAGGCCGCCGAGCTGGCCGGAGGACACCTGCACGTTCTGCGCGGCCACTGCGGTCTTGACGTCGACCGGGGTCAGCTGGAACTTGTTCAGCTTGGCCGGATCGAGCCAGATACGCATGGCGTACTGGGCACCGAACACCTGGAAGTCACCTACACCCGCAGTACGCGAAATCGGGTCCTGCATGTTGGAGACGATGTAGTTGGCCAGGTCGTCCTTGGACATGCTGCCGTCTTCGGACACCAGGCCGATCACCAGCAGGAAGTTCTTCACTGCCTTGGTGACGCGGATACCTTGCTGCTGCACTTCCTGCGGCAGCAGCGGGGTGGCCAGGTTCAGCTTGTTCTGTACCTGCACCTGCGCGGTGTCGGGGTTGGTGCCCTGCTCGAAGGTAGCGGTAATGGTCATGCTGCCGTCGGAGTTGCTTTCCGACGACACATAACGCAGGTGGTCGATACCGTTGAGCTGCTGCTCGATCACCTGTACCACGGTGTCCTGCACGGTTTGCGCCGAGGCGCCCGGGTAGGTCACGGCGATGGCAATGGCCGGCGGCGCGATGCTGGGGTACTGGTTGATCGGCAGCTTCAGGATCGACAAGGCGCCGACCAGCATGATCACCAAGGCGATCACCCAGGCGAAGATCGGGCGATCGATAAAGAACTTCGACATGGTTTACTCCGCTTTGGCGTCTGCTTTCGCCGCGTTGGCCTGATCGGGGCCTGCGGGTTTCTTGACGTTGGTGGCTTCGCTGACCTTGACCTCGACGCCCGGGCGCACGTACTGCAGCCCTTCGGTGATCAGGCGGTCACCGGGGTTCAGGCCTTCCTCGATCAGCCAGTCGCTGCCCAGGGTACGGTTGGCCTTGAGCTGGCGCAGTTCGACCTTGTTCTGCTGGTTGACCACCAGCGCGGTCGGCGCGCCTTTCAGGTCGCGGGTCACGCCCTGTTGCGGCGCCAGGATGGCGTTGGCGTTGACCCCGGCCTTGAGCCGCGCATGCACGAACATGCCAGGCAGCAGGGTGTGATCGGGGTTGGGGAACAGCGCACGCAGGGTGACCGAGCCGGTGGTCTCGTCGACCGCCACTTCGGAGAACTCCAGGCGGCCTTCCTGCTTGAACAGGCTGCCGTCTTCCAGCACCAGTTGCACCGAGGCGGCGTTGTCACCAGCCTTCTGCAGCTGGCCGCTTTCCAGGTCACGGCGCAGCTTGAGCAGCTCGGCGGTGGACTGGGTGACGTCGACGTAGATCGGGTCGAGTTGCTGGATGGTCGCCATGGCGTTGGCCTGGCCATTGCTCACCAGCGCACCTTCGGTGACCGCGGAGCGGCCGATACGGCCGCTGATCGGTGCCAGCACCTTGGTGTAGCGCAGGTCGATCTGCGCACTCTTCAGCGAAGCCTCGGCCTGCAATCGTTTGGCATTGGCGTCGTCGTATTCCTGTTTGGACACCGCCTGTTCGTCGATCAGCTGCTTGTAGCGTTCGGCCAGCGAGCGGGTGGCCTGCAGGTTGGCCTGGGCATTGGCCAGGTTGGCTTCGTACACGGAAGGGTCGATCTGGTACAGCTGCTGGCCTTCCTTGACTTCGCTGCCTTCCTTGAACAGGCGCTTGAGAATGATGCCATTGACCTGCGGGCGCACTTCGGCGACGCGGTAGGCACTGGTGCGCCCCGGCAGTTCCGAGGTCAGGGTGAAAGCTTGCGGCTGGATGGTCACGACGCCGACCAGAGGAGCCTGCGCCACAGGCGCTGCTTCTTCTTTCTTGCAGCCACTGAGCAGGGATGCCAGGGCGACGGCGGAAACCAGAGCGGTAACGGCTGGCTTGAATTGCATGAGGATCCTCGGGTCGCTGGAGCAGGGAGACGCTCAAGAGTAATGGAAGAATCTTGATCTGGAAAAATTGCTATCCAGTGGATAAATAGCTTGCTAAGGAATATACTTACATTCATGGTTGTTTGTAAATACCGCTGGGTTGTACTTGGGTACTGCCACAGCCCTTGATTAGCTCATCCGCGAGGCGCCCTGCAGAGGTGCTCCGGAGCATTTCCCGTACGCGCCGAGCGTTCGGGCCAGACGAGGTTGGTACTGCCATGGTCCGTCGAACCAAAGAAGAAGCCCAGGAAACCCGCGCCCAGATCATCGAGGCGGCGGAAAGGGCCTTCTACAAGCGCGGGGTTGCGCGAACCACCCTGGCCGATATCGCCGAACAGGCGGGTGTGACGCGCGGGGCCATCTACTGGCACTTCAATAACAAGGCCGAGCTGGTGCAGGCCTTGCTCGACAGCGTGCACGAAACCCATGACCACCTGGCGCGAGCGAGCGAAAGCGAGGACGAAGTGGACCCGCTTGGCTGCATGCGCAAGCTGTTGCTGCAAGTGTTCAACGAGCTGGTGCTCGATGCCCGAACCCGGCGTATCAATGAAATCCTGCATCACAAGTGCGAGTTCACCGATGACATGTGTGAAATTCGCCAGCAGCGCCAGGCTGCGGTGCTGGATTGCCACCAGGGCATCACCCTGGCGTTGGCCAATGCCGTGCGCCGCGGGCAGTTGCCAGGCGAGCTGGATGTCGAGCGCGCGGCGGTGGCCATGTTTGCCTATGCCGATGGCCTGATCGGGCGCTGGCTGTTGCTGCCTGACAGTTTCGACCTGTTGCAAGATGTCGAAAAATGGGTCGACACCGGGCTGGATATGCTGCGCTTGAGCCCGGCGCTGCGCAAATGACACTTTGTTAAGGATTGTTAGGGAGTGTTTCCTCTTTGTATTAAGAGAGGATTAATGCGGCGGCCTTCAGCGGCCGCGCAACTGCCGGTCTGGCAATGCCAATGCGGCAAACAGCCCCAGCACCGCCACCCCGGCACTCCCCATCAACAGCTGCCGGAACGTTTCCAGCAAGCGCGCCTGCGTCACCACGTCCACCTCACCGGCCTTGAGGCTGCCCAGCAAGGGATTGCCCAGCGACTCGAACCCGCCTTGCTGCAGCAGGGCCAGCAGCAGGCTGGACATGCATGCCACGCCCATGGCCCCGCCCAGCGAGCGGAACAGGTTGGTGGTGCTGGTGGCGACACCGATGTCCTGGCTGGCCACCGCGCTTTGCGTGCCCACCAGCGAGGTCGGAAACTGCAGCCCGCAGGCAATACCGGTCAGCAGCATGAACAGCGCGCTGAGCCCGCCCGCCTGTGGCGGGGTCAGGGCCATGGCCAAAATGGCCACTGGCATCAGCAGCGCACCGGCCAGGATCTGTGGCTTGTAGCGCCCGGTCCGGCTGGTCAGGCGGCCGCCAGAAAAGGCACCCACGGGCAAGCCCATCACCAGCGGTAGCAGATGCAGGGCAGCGCTGTCGGCACCGGCGCCGGTGATGCCCTGGAAGCGCAACGGCATCAGCATGGTCAGCGAGATCGACTGGAAGCTGGCGAAGAAAATGATGCCCCAGCACAGCACTGCCACACGGTTGCCGAACAGGCTGAGCGGTAGCAGCGGCTCCGGGCAGCGGCGCTCGTGGGCAATGAACAGCAGCAGGCCCAGCCCGGCACAGGCAAACAGGGCCAGTACGGCCGGGTCGGCCCAGGCGTGGCCTTGGCCGACCAAGGTGATGCCCAGCAACAGGCTGCCCAGGCCGAGGATCAATAGGACCGCGCCGAGATAGTCCACCTGCGCCTCGCGGCGTTGCGCCGGCATGCCGCCGAGCGCGCGGCGGATCGCCCACAGCGCGAGCAGTCCCAGGGGCAGGTTGATCCAGAACACCCAGCGCCACGACAAATACGCAGTCAGCCAGCCACCCAGCACCGGCCCGGCGACGCTCGCCACCGCGTACATGCTGCTGAAATAGCCTTGGTAACGGCCGCGCTCGCGCGGTGGTACGAAGTCACCGATGATCGCCTGGCTCACCGAAACCATGCCGCCCGCGCCGATGCCCTGCAGTACCCGGGCCAGCACCAGTTGCGGCATGTCCTGGGCCAGGGCGCAGGCGATCGAGGCCAGGGTGAACAGGCTGATGCCGGTAAGGATCATCCGTCGTCGCCCATACAGGTCGCCCAGTTTGCCGTAGATCGGCACGGCCACGGTCATCGCCACCATATACCCGGAGATGACCCAGGCCAGCAGGCCGACATCGTTGAACTGTGCCGAGATCGCAGGCAGCGAGACGGCGACGATGCTCTGGTCCAGTGCGCCGAGAAAGATCGCCAGCATCAGGGCGGTGAGCACGTTGCGCAGGGTGGTGGGTGGTAGGGCGGCGGTCACGGGAATACCTTGTCTGTGTATGGCGGCCTGTTCGCGGATATCGTTGGGCCTGAGGCCAGCGCCGTACTTGTGGGCGCGGCTCCATACGCGAAAAAGCCCTCGGATTGTAACCTGAGTTAGGTAGCTTCCTATGTACTATCTGCATCCCCTATGCAAGATCGGCATTGGCGCATTCATCCAGTGCTGCATGGCTGCGTGATATCGTTGGTATGCCACAAAGGCTGAAAACCGCGGTTTGCACCAGCTTGGTGCAACATTTTGCCGCAGCTGTTTTGCGCCTTTGTCTCCCACACCTTTTATTCCTCTGCCTGCATGTCGAGCATGACCGCCCAGATGGCGACGGTTGGAACAGGTCAGGTAGACCCGATTACAGGGGTCGGTAGTTACCGTTCGAATTTCAACTCATTTTGCGGAGTGATCATGCCCAAGGCTTCCCATCAAGATCTGCGTTTTGCCTTCCGCGAGCTGCTCGCTTCAGGTGCCTGTTACCACACCGCATCGGTGTTCGACCCGATGTCGGCACGCATTGCCGCAGACCTGGGCTTCGAGGTCGGCATTCTCGGCGGCTCCGTCGCTTCGTTGCAGGTACTGGCCGCGCCGGACTTCGCCCTGATCACCCTCAGCGAGTTCGTCGAGCAGGCCACCCGTATCGGCCGGGTGGCGCAACTGCCGGTGCTGGCTGACGCTGACCACGGCTACGGTAACGCGCTGAATGTCATGCGTACGGTCATCGAACTGGAGCGTGCCGGCGTGGCCGCACTGACCATCGAGGACACCCTGCTGCCAGCACAATTCGGGCGCAAGTCCACCGACCTGATCCCGGTCGAAGAGGGCGTCGGCAAGATCCGCGCGGCGCTGGAGGCGCGGGTCGATTCCTCGCTGTCGATCATTGCCCGGACCAACGCTGGCGTGCTGCCCACCGAAGAGATCATCGTGCGTACCCAGAGCTACCAGAAGGCCGGTGCCGACGGTATCTGCATGGTCGGCGTGAAGGACTTCGAGCAGCTCGAGCAGATTGCCGAGCACCTGACTGTACCGTTGATGCTGGTCACCTATGGCAACCCGAACCTGCGCGACGACGAGCGCCTGGCGCGCCTTGGGGTACGCATCGTGGTCGATGGCCACGCCGCCTACTTCGCCGCGATCAAGGCTACCTACGACTGCCTGCGGCTGCAGCGCGGCCAGCAGAACAAGTCGGAAAACCTCAGCGCCACCGAGCTGTCGCACACCTACACCCAGCCTGAGGACTACATCCGCTGGGCCAAGGAATACATGAGCGTCGAGGAGTGACAGCGCGACCTCTGTAGGGGCGGCCCTGGGTCGCGAAAGGCTGTACAGCAGCCCCGGCATTTTTTTTGATTTTGAACAGGATCCTGGGACCGCTTTGCGGTCCTTTCGCGACACAAGGCCGCTCCTACACCGGCGTCACAGGTCCCTGTCCCACTCCGGTTCGTCGCTGAACCGCTGCACCAGGAAGTCCAGCATGCTGCGCAAGGTCGCCGGCATGTGCTTGCGCGAAGTGTACACCGCATTCAGGTTCAGCTCGCGCGGCTTTGCCTCGGGCAGCAGGCGCACCAGCTCGCCTCGGCGCAGGGCCTCGGCGGCCTGATAGGTCGGCAGCATGGCGATGCCGGCGCCGGCCAGCGCCGCCTTTTGCAGGGTCATCGCCTCGTTGGCGCTGATATTCCCCGCCACGGGCACGCCGACCTGCTGCCCTGCCACCTCGAAATGCCACAAGCTGTGGCCGAAATAGGCATGAGTGAGGCAGTTATGCCGGCTCAGGTCCTCGACCCGTTTTGGCGTGCCGTGTTCGCGCAGGTAGGCCGGTGCCGCGCAGACTGCCGAGCGGCACACGCTCAGGCGCCGGGCGATCAGGTTGGGGTCCAGGTCGTTGCTGGTGCGGATCGCCAGGTCGATGCGTTCGTCCACCAGGTTGACCGTGCGATCGAGCATTTGCAGCTCCACCTTCACTCCCGGGTAGCGCCGAACGTAGGCAGCGACCGCATCCACCAGCTGGGCCTGGCCGAATGAGGTGCTTACGCTGATGCGCAGCGCGCCTCTGGGGGCGTCATCCGGTTGCTGCACCGCGGCTTGCAGGTCGCCAGCCAGTTCCAGCAGTTGTCGGCAACGGGGCAGGGTTTCCTGGCCGGCGGCAGTGAGGCTGAGCCTGCGCGTGGTGCGCTGCATCAACCGCGCGCCAACCCAGTCTTCCAGCTCTGCCAGGTAACGCGACACCACTGGCCGGGAAAGCTGCAGATGATCCGCCGCCGCTGACTGGCTGCCGAGGTCGACGACGGTGACGAAAACACGCATGGCGTTGAGGCGGTCCATGATCTGCCCGATTTCAGAAACAAACTATGTGCGAGGATCGCATTTTTTGGCATGGATCGGGCAACTAAGCTGTTGGGCATTGTTCACCTGACGAGCGTTCCCAATGCCTCTTTCCACCACCTTGCGTGGCCTGCTACTGGCCTGCATTACCCTGGCCGGCCCGGCGCTGGCTGCCGAGCCCTTGCAGCTGGATGTCTACAACCCAGGCCATGCAGCGATCTTCCCGGTCAGTTCGGTGATCATCAGCGGCGAACATGACGCCGTGCTGGTCGATGCCCAGTTCGGCAAGGCCCAGGCCGAGCAGCTGGTGCAGCGTTTGCGGGCTGGCGGCAAGCACCTGACCAGCATCTACATCAGCCATGGTGACCCGGACTACTACTTTGGCCTGGATACCCTGACCCGGGCCTTCCCCGACGCCAAGGTACTGGCTTCGGCCGCCACGGTTGCCCATATCCGCCAGACCATGGCGGCCAAGCTGGCCTACTGGGGGCCGCAGATGGGCGCGGACAAGCCGGTGCGGCTGGTGCTGCCGCAGGTGCTTGACGGCAACCGGCTGATGCTGGAGGGCCAGGCCCTCGAGGTGGTTGGCCTGGACGGCCCGCAGCCCGATCGCAGTTTCGTATGGATCCCGTCGATCAAGGCGGTGGTCGGTGGCGTGGTGGTGTCCGAGCACATCCATGTATGGATGGCCGATACCGCATCGGCCAAGTCGCAGGCTGACTGGCTCGCCACCCTGGCGCATATCGAAGCGCTGGCGCCGCGCACGGTCATCCCCGGGCACTACCTGGGGGACAGCAGCCGGTCGCTGCAGGCCGTGCAGTTCACGGCGAACTACATTCGTGATTTCGATACCGAGACCGCCAAGGCGAAAGATGCCGGGGCGTTGATCAAGGCGATGAAGCAACGGTACCCAGGCCTGGCCGATGAGAGCTCGCTGGTGTTGGGGGCCAAGGTCGCCAAGGGTGAGATGAAGTGGTAGTTCCTTACTGGATGGAGAGTATCCCATGAAGATCGCGATTATTGGTGCCACTGGCCGTGCTGGCAGCCAGTTGCTGGAAGAAGCCCTGCGCCGTGGCCACACTGTGCTGGCCATCGCCCGTGACCCTTCGCGCTTGCAGGGGCGTGACGGGGTGACCGTCAAGGCGCTTGACGTCAAGGACAGCGCTGCCTTGCAAGCGGCGGTAGCTGGTGTGGATGCAGTATTGAGCGCGGCGCACTTCGCAACCATCGAGCCGCACGCCATCATCGAGCCAGTCAAGCGGGCCGGGGTCAGGCGCCTGCTGGTGGTGGGCGGGGCCGGCAGCCTGTTGCTGCCCTCGGGGCACCGGGTGATCGACAGCCCGGACTTCCCCGAGGCGTACAAGGCCGAGGCGGCGGCCGGGGCGCATTTTCTGCAGGTGTTGCAACGGGAGCCGAACCTCGACTGGACCTTCCTGTCGCCATCGGCGGAATTCGTCGAGGGTGAGCGCAGCGGGCATTACACGCAGGGCAAGGACCACCTGCTGATTGGCGCGGACGGCAGGAGCTGGATCAGCTTTGCCGATTACGCGATTGCCATGCTCGACGAGCTGGAAAAGCCGCAACATTCGCGACAGCGGTTCACAGTCGGCTACTGAGTGGCCCCGTTCGCGGGTAGACCCGCCCTCACAGGTACACACAGGTCTTGAAACCTGCCCAGTCCCATAGGAGCGGTTTACCCGCTAAAGGGCCATCACAGGCCGGCCTGGCCCTCCAGCCAATTCAGCAACTCCACCAACCCCGGTGGCAAGCTCTTGGCCTGGCTCACCAGGTAATACCCCTTGCCGGTCATCACCTTGAGCGCAAACGGCATGCACAGCCGCCCCCCGCGCAAGTCATCGCCGATCAGCGACCAGTCACCGATGGCCACACCAGTCCCCTGCGCGGCCATGGCCATCGCCATGTCCAGGGTCTCGAAATGCTGTTTTGGCCCCTGACTGGCCAGCGTCACCCCGGCCGCCTGCAACCACAGGCACCAGTCATGCTCATCCCGCGACGGGTGCAGCAGCATGTGCCGGGCCAGGTCTTCAACCTGCTGCAGCGGCAGCGGCCCGTGGCGCAGCGAGGGCGCACAGACCGGCGTCAGCTGCTCGTCGAACAGCTTGCGCACACGCAGCCCATGGTTCGGTGCATCGCCATAGACCACCGCCGCATCGAAGCCCTCGCGGCGCAAGTCCACCCCATGCTGTACCGTGGTGGTCAGTTCTACCGGCACATCCGGGCGTAGCGCCTGCCATTCCATCAGGCGCGGTAGCAGCCAGCGCATCACGCAGGTTGGCGCCTTGAGCTGCAAGGTGGCGCTGCGCCCACCCACCTCCCGCACCCCTTGTTCGATCAGCGCGAATACCTGTTGCACCCGTGGCAGCCAGTCCTGGCCCTCGCGCGTCAGGCTCAGCCCGCGCGCCTGGCGCTGGAACAGGGCATAACCCAGGTGCTCCTCGAGAGCTGCAATCTGCCGGCTGACGGCTCCTTGGGTAATGTGCAAGTGCTGCCCGGCGCGGGTGAAATTGCAGTGCTGGGCGGTGACCAGAAAGGTATGCAGCGCAGGCAGCGGCGGAAGGCGTTTCATTGTGCTCAGCCATGATCTCAGGACATGGCTAGTATGCGTTTTTTTGCATTGTGGGGGTAGCCGTGGCTTCGGTCCAATAACGCCATAACTCAACAAGATTGACGGTGGACCCCAATGGCAACCTGCGGCGAAGTTTTGGTCAAACTCCTTGAAGGCTATGGCGTGGACCATGTCTTCGGCATCCCTGGCGTACATACCGTGGAGCTGTACCGCGGCCTGGCGGGGTCGTCCATCCGCCATATCACCCCGCGCCATGAACAGGGTGCCGGGTTCATGGCTGACGGCTATGCGCGCACCCGTGGCAAGCCCGGGGTGTGCTTCATCATCACCGGCCCGGGCATGACCAACATCACCACCGCCATGGGCCAGGCCTATGCCGACTCGATTCCGATGCTGGTCATTTCCAGCGTGCAGTCCCGCAACCAATTGGGCGGTGGCCGCGGCAAGCTGCACGAGCTGCCGAACCAGGCGGCGCTGGTGGCGGGGGTAGCGGCGTTTTCCCACACCTTGATGAGTGCCGACGACCTGCCACAGGTGCTGGCGCGGGCCTTCGCCGTGTTCGACGGGGCCCGGCCGCGGCCGGTGCATATCGAGATCCCGCTCGATGTGCTGGTCGAGCCGGCCGAGCACTTGCTGCCCGGGCGTGCGGTGCGTGGCAGCCGGGCAGGGGCAGCGCCGCAGGCGGTGGCACAGATGGCCGAGCGCCTGGCCAATGCACGGCGGCCACTGATCCTCGCCGGGGGCGGCGCGCTGGCTGCGGGTGCTGCGCTGGCGCGCCTGGCCGAACACTTGCAGGCCCCGGTGGCACTGACCATCAATGCCAAGGGCTTGCTGCCGTCCTGCCACCCGCTGCAGATCGGCTCGACCCAGTCACTGCCAGCCACGCGGGCACTGGTGGCCGAGGCTGACGTGGTGTTGGCTATTGGCACCGAGCTGGCCGAAACCGATTATGACGTGACCTTCAAGGGTGGCTTCGCGATCCCGGGCAGCCTGCTGCGCATCGACATCGACCCGGACCAGACCGTGCGTAACTACCTGCCTGAGCTGGCGCTGGTGGCTGATGCCGAACTGGCGGCCGAGGCGTTGCTCGGCGCCTTGCAGGCGCAACCGCAGCCCGTGCGCGAAAGCACCTGGGGGGCTGCCCGCGTGGCCAACCTGCGCCAGGCGCTAGCGGCCGGTTGGGACCAGCCAACCTTGAGCCAGACGCGTCTGTTGCAAGCGATCCTCGAGTGTTTGCCGAATGCCGTTCTGGTGGGCGATTCGACCCAACCGGTCTACACCGGCAACCTGACCCTGGACATGGACCAGCCACGCCGCTGGTTCAATGCTTCGACCGGCTACGGCACCTTGGGTTATGCCTTGCCGGCGGCCATGGGCGCCTGGTTGGGCAGCGCCGAGCAGCTTGGCGAGCGTGCGCCTGCGGTGTGCCTGATCGGGGATGGTGGTTTGCAGTTCACCTTGCCGGAGCTGGCCAGTGCAGTGGAGGCGCAGGTGCCGCTGATCGTGCTGCTGTGGAATAACCAGGGGTACGAGGAGATCAAGAAGTACATGGTCAACCGTGCCATCGAGCCGGTCGGGGTGGATATCCATACCCCGGATTTCCTTGGCGTGGCGCGGGCACTGGGGGCCGCGGCGGAACATGTGGCCGATGTGGCACAGCTGCAGGCGGCGCTGATGCTGGCGGTGGAGCGCAACGGGCCGACCCTGATCCAGGTCGACCAGAACCAGTGGCAAGCGGCTGTGTTGGGTTGAGCAAGCATTGTTGCCTGTACCGGCCTCTTAGCGGTAACACCGCACTCAGCCGGCCGTGGCTCGCAATCGCGCCACATCGCGAATCGGTGGCGCACCATACAGCCGGCTGTATTCCCGGCTGAATTGCGACGGGCTTTCGTAGCCGACCCGATAGGCTGCCACCGCCGCCTCGAGCCCGTCGTTCAGCATCAACCGCCGCGCCTCCTGCAAGCGCAGCTGCTTCTGGTACTGCAACGGGCTCATCGAGGTCACGGCCTTGAATCGGTGGTGCAAGGTCGAGGTACTGAGGTTGACCACCCGTGCCAGGTCCTCGATGCGCAACGGCAACTGGTAGTTCTGGTTGAGCCAGGTGATGGCCTGGCAAACCCGGTGGGTCTGGCTGTTGGCCAGGGCGATTTCATACAACCGGTAGCCCTGCGGGCCTCGCAACAGGCGATAGAGAATCTCTCGGCGAAACAGCGGCGCCAGCATGGCGATGTCGCGCGGCGTGTCCAGCAGGCGAATCAGCCGCAGCAGGGCGTCGAGCAAGGCAGCGTCGGTTCGTTCCACGTACAGGCCACGCCCCGAGGGCCGGTTGGGCACCAGCATCGGCCCGCTTTCGGCAATCAGCTGGCTGATCTCGGCCGGGTCCAGGTCCAGGCGCAGGCCCAGGCTGGGGTGCTCGGGGCTGGCATCGAGCCGCACGCCGCTCAGTGGCAAGGTCACTGAAACCACCATGTAGTGCAGCGGGTCGTAGGCGTACTGTTCATCGCCGAGGAACAGGCTCTTGCTGCCTTGGGCGAGGATGCACAGGGCGGGTTGCGCCAGGGTCGGCACCGAGCGGACATTCTCGGTATAGCGCACCAGGTACAGGTCATCGATGGCCGAGGCCGGGCCATAGGGCTCACCGGCGTGGCGGCTGATCAGCTCGGCCAGCTCCTGGCGTTGCAGTTCCAGGGTGGGGTCGATGGACGTGGCGATGGTCATGATGGCTTTCCTCTGCTGACCGACGCAGCATAGGTTTGGGCAATGGCCGGCGCTAGTCGAAAGCTGCACGCCGATTGCCTGATCCTGCCGCGCTGCAGGATCAGGCAATCGCCAGGCAGTATTGGCCTAACGCGTCGCGTGGGGCAGCGCCTAACCTTGGCAGCCTGGCTTTTCCGTCCGCCTGCTTCAAGGAGATTGTGCAATGACCCCGACACGACCGGTCACCCACCTTGCTTTCATCCGTGCCAGCAGCGGGCGCTCGGCAGAACTGGGCGCACGCCTGCGTGACCTGCTCGAACCCTCGCTGCGGGCACCGGGTTGCCTGAGTTTCACCGTCCAGCGGTCGCAGGCCGATACCGACCTGTGGCTGCTCAGTGGGAGCTGGCAGGACCAGCAGGCAATGAGCGGGTACTTTGCTTCGCCGACGCTGGAGGTGTTTGGTGAGCTGGTACAGGCTCAGGTAGTCAGCAGCCTTGACCTGCATACCTTTGAATGAGGTGTCGCTTGTAGTGGCCCTATTGCCGGCTTGCCGGCGATGGGGCCGTACAAGCGAATAAGGTAGAATGCCGGCCCTCGATAAACCAGTCGGATAGCAACATGGCACGTAGAGAATTCCCGCATTTCGAAGCGGTTTCGGCGATGGTCCCGGTGGAAGGCGGCGGTTACAACGCTGCCATTGCCGTCAAGGCCCTGGGCATAGGCGGCGCGCCGCGCTTTCACAAGGTGCTCGACGGCCAGGTGTTCAAGGGTGCCGTGGCCGCCGACGAAGCGGCCACGGCCGAGCTGCAACGCCTGCAGGGCGTCAGCGATGAAGGCGAACTGATCTGGTGATCAGGCCGGTGGCCGGGCCATCTTGAACAGGTTGCCCAGTTCGAAATAGTCCGCCGGGCCACCGCCACGCAGGATCGGTTCGGCGGCAGCGGTATCGTAGATGCCGTTGTTCAACAGGTGCTCGGCAATGTGCACCGCCACCACTTCACCGAGGATCAGCCAGCTGGGCACCAGTTCCTGGTCGGCCCGCTTGAGCTGGACGATCTGGCTGACCTTGCACTCGAAGGCCACCGGCGTTTCGCCGACCCGAGGCACGCTGACGATGCGCGACTGCGTGGCGGTGAGGCCGCTCAATTCGAATTCGTTGACCTCGGCGGCAACCGGCGCACAGCTCTGGTTCATTTGCGCGGCCAACGGGCGGGTGGCCAGGTTCCAGACGAATTCGCCGGTCTGCTCGATGTTGTTCAGGCTGTCTTTGCGCCCGACGCTGCAGAAACCGATGATCGGTGGAATGTAGTTGAAGGCGTTGAAAAAGCTGTAGGGCGCCAGGTTCAGGCGGCCTTCGCGGTCCTGTGAAGAGATCCAGCCGATAGGGCGGGGGCCGACGATGGCGTTGAATGGGTCGTGGGGCAGGCCGTGGCCTTTGGCAGGTTCGTAGTAGTACATCGGTGCTGGGCTTGCAGGCCCTACCTCCTGGTGGACAAGACGCCTAGTGTGCCAAGCCTGTGTCCGCCTGCAAATGATCAAGCCCGGCCAAAGCCGGGCTGGTAGCGCGCATCAGTAGATCAGCTGATGCGGTGGGCGTCGGTGCGGTCGAAACCATCTTCAGCGAAGCGCTGGCCACCGGTGCGGTCGAAACCATCTTCAGCGAAGCGCTGGCCACCGGTGCGGTCGAAGCCGTCTTCGGCGAAGCGCTGGCCACCGGTGCGGTCGTAGCCATCTTCGGCGAAGCGCTGGCTACCGGTGCGGTCGAAGCCATCTTCGGCGAAGCGCTGGCCACCGGTACGGTCGTAGCCGTCTTCGGCGAAGCGTTGGCTGCCAGTGCGGTCGAAACCATCTTCAGCGTAGGTAGCGGCTTGGCTCTGTACCGCTGTGAAGGTGTTGGCCTTGGTGCGGCTGTAGCCATCTTCAGCGAAAGCACCAGCAGCGAAAACCGAGAGGGCCAGGGTCAGGATCAGTTTGTTTTTCATGGTCGTTGCTCCAGTGGGTTTGAAGGTTGTTTGTCTCTATGTGTTTGATACTACGCCGATTAATTAGATTAAAAAGCGCAAAAAATAGCGCTTAAGAATCTATTTTTTCGATGTATTTGTATGCGTCTATCGCTGATCCCTGGCGTGGTGCTGCCCGAGATCCCCTGTTTCACACACGCAATCGATTACCAGCCATTGCAGCTTGGAGGGGAGGAATTAATAGGGTGTTAAGAATGAAAAATAAGTCATGAATGACCGATGAACGCATTTTTCATTTATCACCAACCTATTTTTCAGACGCTGCTCAGCACCATCGCCGCATTTCATAAGGAGCGGCACAATAATGAACAAACTTCCGCAAATTACCTTGGCCTTCTGGGTCATGAAGATCTGCGCTACCACGCTTGGGGAAACTGCGGGTGACTTGCTGTCGATGACGCTGAACATCGGCTATGCACTCAGCTCGCTGCTGCTGATCAGCGTGTTCATGCTGACTTTGCTCGGCCAGCTTTACTCGCGCCGCTACCACCCGATGCTGTACTGGTTGGTGATCCTCTCCACCAGTACCGCCGGTACCACCATGTCCGACTTCATGGACCGCACCCTGGGCCTGGGCTATGCCGCGGGTTCGGCCCTGCTCATCGGCATTTTGCTACTGACCTTCCTGGCCTGGCGCCTGAGTGGCAACCCGCTGGATGTCACGCGCATCAAGAACCGTGCGGGCGAGCTGTTCTACTGGGTGGCAATACTGTTTTCCAACACCCTGGGCACTGCCTTGGGCGATTACCTGGCAGACGACTCGGGGTTAGGCTTTGCCGGCGGCGCTTTGCTGATTGGCTGCACTATCGCCCTGGTGGTGGTGGCCCGCTACTGGACGCGCATCCCCGGTGTGCTGCTGTTCTGGGTGGCGTTCGTGCTCACTCGTCCGTTCGGTGCAACGCTCGGTGATTTCCTCACCAAATCGCCTGCAAAGGGCGGCCTCGGCTTCGGCACAGTCGGTTCTTCGGCGGTGTTGGGCGGGGTGTTGCTGATACTGGTGCTGATGGCCACCTGGTACCAGCGCCGTGAACCGCGTCCGGCATTGGAGATGTCCTGACCGGTTGGGGGCTAGAGCTGCGTATTGAATGACCCAATGAAAAGGGCGCCCCGAAAACGGTGCGCCCTTGTTCATTTCGGTACCCTCACACGGTTACTCGGTAGTAATCCGCGAGTGCTGCTTGGTGTCCTTCATGGTTGCGTATACCAGCAGCGAGCAGGCGATGCAGGCGGTGACATACCAGTAGAAGCCGCTTTCCATGCCAATGCTCTTGAACCACAGGGCCACGTACTCGGCAGTGCCGCCGAAGATCGACACGGTCAGGGCGTACGGCAGGCCCACGCCCAGGGCGCGGATTTCGGTGGGGAACAGCTCGGCCTTGACTACGGCGTTGATCGAGGTGTAGCCGCTGACGATGATCAGCGCGGCCATGATCAGGAAGAACGCGCCCCACCAGGTCTGGATGGTGTGCAGGGTGCTGAGGATCGGTACGGTGAACAGGGTACCGAGTACCCCGAAGGCGATCAGGATCGGACGACGGCCGATCTTGTCGGACAGGCCACCGATTACCGGCTGCAGGCACATGAACAGGAACAGCGTGGCGGCCGAGATGGTGGTCGAGTCGCTGATGCTCATGCCCACGGTGTTGACCAGGTACTTCTGCATGTAGGTGGTGTAGGTGTAGAACGCCAGGGTGCCGCCCATGGTCAGGCCGACCACGGTCAGCAGTTCCTTGGGATGACGCAGCAGGGTGCGCATCAGGCTTTCCTTGGCCTTTTCCTTCTTGGTGAAGGAGGCGGTTTCTTCCATGCCGCGACGCAGGTACAGGGCCACCACGGCGCACAGCGCACCAATCACGAAGGGTACGCGCCAGCCCCAGGCATACAGCTGCTCGGTGGTCAGGGTCTGTTGCAGGACGATCAGTACCGCCAGGGCAATCAGCTGGCCGGAGATCAGCGTCACATACTGGAAGCTGGAGAAGAAGCCACGGCGGTCCTTGCTGGCCATTTCGCTGAGGTAGGTGGCCGAGGTGCCGTATTCACCGCCCACCGACAGGCCCTGCATCAGGCGGGCGATGACCAGCAGGATCGGCGCGGCAACGCCGATGGTTTCGTAGCCCGGGGTCAGGGCGATGACCAGGGAGCCGGCGCACATCAGCAGCACCGAGGCCATCAGCGCGGCCTTGCGGCCTTTGCGGTCGGCGTACAGGCCCATCAGCCAGCCACCGATCGGGCGCATGAGGAAGCCCACGGCGAAGATCGCGGCGGTGTTGAGCAGTTGTGCGGTGGAGTCGCCGGCCGGGAAGAAGGCTTTGGCGAAGTACAGCGAGAATGCTGCGTAGACGTACCAGTCGTACCATTCGACCATGTTGCCGATGGACCCGCTGAAGATCGACTTCAGGCGGCTGGCGGTGGTTTTTTCCGCGGCGGGCGCAGTGGCCGCCCCGGCGGGCAGGGTGGTGGCGTTATCCATCAGGGATACCTTCTCGTTGTTTTTGTGGAGCGCGCCGAGGCGCAGCTTGCACAGGCAATTGCAGAAGGTGTGCCAAACAGGTGCGCCATGTTCCAGATGGGGGCGCCTGGCGCCCTTCGCGGGCACGCCCGCTCCCACAGGGACTGCGTCACGCTTGAGGGCGCGTATTTTCTCTATGGAAGCGGGCGTGCCCGCGAAGGGCTGCGACACAGCCCCCAGAAACCTCCCGGTGAGCGGTTTTTTGCTTACTCACTGCGCCTGATAGGCGGATTTCCGCTCATTCCCGCCCGACAAAGTCCTCGCGGACCAACCCGTGCCGCTGCATTTTCTCGTTAAGCGTGCGCCGAGGCAGTTGCAAGGCTTCCATCACCGCCTTGATTTCGCCCCCATGCTGGCGCAGCGCCGCCCGCAGGCATTGCGCCTCGAACGCCTCCATCTGCCCGCTCAGTGACTGCCCGGCGGGTGCCTCCTCGAGGTCTGGCGAGCCCAGCCCCAGGGCGTGGCGTTCCGCCGCGTTGGCCAGTTCGCGCACGTTGCCCGGCCAATCATGCACCAGCAGCTGTGCCAGTTGGCTTCCCGACAGGGGCAGTGCCGCACGGCCGATCCTTTCTGCGGCCGCGCGGGCAAAGTGCTCGAACAGCAGCGGAATATCCTCACGCCGTTCACGCAACGGCGCCAGGCGCAGCTCGGCCACGTTCAAGCGATAGGCGAGGTCTTCACGAAAACGCCCGGCGCGGGCTTCTTCGAGCAGGTCGGGCTTGGTCGCGGCAATGATGCGCAGGTCGACGGCAATGCTCTGGTTGGCCCCCAGCCGCTCCAGCTTCTGCTCCTGGATCACCCGCAACAGTTTGGCCTGCTGCGCCAGTGGCATGCTCTCGATTTCGTCGAGGAACACCGTGCCACCGTTGGCATATTCCAGCTTGCCGATGCGTTTGCCCTGGGCGCCGGTGAAGGCGCCGCTCTCATGGCCGAACAGCTCGGCCTCGAACAGCGATTCGGGGATCGCCGCGCAGTTGAGGGCGACGAACGGTTTGCCCGCGCGCGGGCCAAAATCGTGCAGGCAGCGGGCTACACGTTCCTTGCCGCTGCCGGTTTCGCCACGGATCAGCACATTCACCGGCAGGCTGGCCAGGTCCAGCACTTGCCGACGCAGCTGTTGCAGGCCCTGGGACATCCCAAGCAGCGTACCTTCCAGGCGAGACTTGAGGTCGGCCTGCTGGTGCAGCTTGCGGTTTTCCAGCACCAGTTGGCGCTTCTCCAGGGCCCGGCGCAGGCTGCCCAGCAGGTGCTGCGGGGTAAAGGGTTTTTCCAGGAAATCGTAGGCGCCGCTGCGCATGGCTTCCACTGCCATAGGCACGTCGCCATGCCCGGTCAGGAGGATCACCGGCAGGTCGGGGTCGTCCGTTTGCAGACGTTCGAGCAGTTGCAGGCCATCCATGCCAGGCATGCGCACGTCGCTGATGATTACCCCGGGAAAATGCCGGGGCAGGTGTGCCAGGCATTCTTCGGCGCGGGCGAACAGCTGCACGCTGAAGCCGGACAGGCTCAGCCATTGCTCGACCGCAGTACGGATACTGGCTTCATCATCGACAACGATCACCGAATTCAACATACAGGCTCCAGGTCACGGGGCAGGGTAAGGCTGAGGCGTGCGCCGCCGGGCAGGTTTTCGGCCTGCAGCTGGCCACCGGCTTCATGCACGATGCCATAGGAAATGGCCAGGCCCAGCCCCAGGCCTTCGCCGACCGGCTTGGTGGTGAAGAACGGGTCGAACACCTTGGCCAGGTTGGCCTGGTCAATGCCGCCCCCCGAATCCAGCACGCTCAGGCGCCATAGCTGGCCGTCGGGTTCGATGCGGATCTCCAGGCGTTTGTAGCGCTTGTCGGCCATGGCGTCGAGCGCATTGCGCAGCAGGTTGATCAGCACCTGCTCCAGGCGAATGGCATCACCGCGTACCCAGGCCGGGCGTGCCAGGTACAGCGCCACTTCCACCGCTTCGCTGCGTATGCGCGCTTCCAGCAGGTGCAGGGCCTGGTCTACCACCGTGGCCAGGTCGAGGCGCTCGCGCAGGCCGACCGGGCTGTTGCGGGCGAAGGTTTTCAGGTGGCCGGTGAGCGCGGCCATGCGCGTGAGCATCTGCTCCAATGGCTCCAAGGCCTGGCGCGCTTCGTCGTAGCGGCCCTGATCAAGCAGCAGGCGCAGGGTTTCCAGTTGCATGCGCTGGGTGGTCAGCGGCTGGTTGATCTCGTGGGCCATGGCCGCCGACATCTGCCCCAGCGCGGCCAGCTTGGCCGACTGTACCAGGCCCTCCTGGGCCGTGCGCAGTTCGCGGGTGCGTTCTTCGACCTGGCGCTTGAGCTCTTCGCGGCTGCGCTGGCGCAAGCGGGCCAGGCGCAGGCGCTGGCTGAGGAACAGCGCGGCGAACACCAGGCTCAGCCACACGGCAGCGGCGGCCAGGGCCGCATTACGGCCGTCGGCCACGACCTGCGGCTTGCGCAGCAGGTGCAAGGTCCAGGCTTCACTGCCCAGCGGCAGGCTTTCCCACAGGTATTCGCCAGTGCCGGCCGGGCCGTGCACACGGCTGAGCGTGCTGTTTTCGGCAAAGCGGGTCAGCACCTCGTGCTGTAGCGGCACCAGCGGGTGCTTGTCGTATTGACGGGTTTCCGCCAGTTCGGCGCGGTCGGCGCCACTGAGCGGTTGCAGCTCGCGGTAGCGCCAGCCGTCCTGGTTGGCGATGAAGGTGATGCCGCGGGCGTCGCTGACCAGCAGGATGTCGCTGCCCTGGCGCCACTCGCGTTCCAGTTCGGGAAACTCCAGTTTCACCACCATCGCGCCGAGAAACTGGCCGTGCTCGTCGTTCACGGCACTGGCGAGGAAATAGCCTGGTACCCCGCTGGTTACCCCGACGGCATAGAAGCGGCCACTGCCTTGGCTGCGCGCCTGCTTGAAATAGGGCCGGAAGCCATAGTTGGAGCCCACGTAGCTGCTGGGCAGGCGCCAGTTGCTGGCGGCAATGGCCAGGCCGTTGCGGTCGAGCAGCTCGAGGGTCGAGGAATTGGCTGCGCCGTTGATGCGCTCGAGCTTGCGGTTCAGGGCATTTTGCAGCGCTTCGCTGACCGGGCCCTGCAGGGCGGCGATCAGCTCCGGGTCCAGCGCCAGCACGGCGGGCAGGGCGCGGTAACGGTCAATCAGGGTGTGCAGCGTATTGGCGTACAAGCCCAGCTGCTGGCTGGCGCGCCGCGCATCGTCTGCCATGGCCTGGCGCTTGGCCTGGTGCATGGCCCAGCCGGCGCTGAGGGCGGTGCCCAGCACGATCAGCAGGGTGATCAGCCCCAGACGCAGGGCGCGAAAGGAAAACGGCATGGGAGGCGGATCCGGTTGATTGGGACATCGGGGCCGGCTTCTTCGCGGGTGAAGCCGCTCCCACTGGAGCTGCACAGCCTGTCAGTTTGCAGTGAACCCGTGGGAGCGTTTTACCCGCTGGAAGGCCGGCACAGGCAGCCTTCAGTTACAGCAGTTCAAAACTCTGCTGCTGTACCGCCTGGGAGTCCAGGCCCACCTGGACATTGAACTCGCCCGGTTCGGCCAGCCGCTGCAGCTGGCCATTGTAGAACTTCAGGTCTTCCTCGCTGATGCGGAAGCTCAAGGTGCGCGACTCACCCGGCTTGAGCATGAGTTTCTGGAAGTTCTTCAGCTCCTTGACCGGCCGGCTCATCGACGCCGACACATCCTGCAGGTACAGCTGCACCACGGTCTCGCCGGCCACCTTGCCGGTGTTCTTCACCGTCACCTGGGCCTGCAGCGTGTCGCCACGCTTGAGGTCCTTGCTCGACAGCTTCAGGCCCGACAGCTCGAAGCTGCTGTAGCTCAGGCCGTAACCGAACGGATACAGCGGGCCGTTGGGTTCCTCGAAGTACTGCGAGGTGTAGTTGCCTGGTTTGCCCGGGGTGAAGGGGCGACCGATGCGGGTGTGGTTGTAGTACATCGGGATCTGCCCGACCGAGCGCGGGAAGGTGATGGCCAGCTTGCCGGACGGGTTGTAGTCGCCGAACAGCACGTCGGCGATCGCATTGCCACCTTCGGTACCGGCGAACCAGGTTTCGAGAATGGCATCGGCTTGCTCGCGCTCCCAGCTGATCGACAGCGGGCGGCCGTTCATCAGCACCAGCACCAGCGGTTTGCCGGTAGCTTTCAGGGCCTTGATCAGCTCACGCTGGCTGGCCGGGATTTCCAGGGTAGTGCGGCTCGACGACTCGTGGGACATACCGCGGGATTCGCCGACCACTGCCACCACCACGTCGGACTGCTTCGCCGCCCTCACCGCCTCGTCGATCAGCACCGCAGGCGGGCGCGGGTCGTCGACGATCTCGGGGGCATCGAAGTTGAGGAAGTTCAGGTAATCGAACATCGCCTTGTTGCCGGTGACGTTGGAACCCTTGGCGTAAACCAGCTTGGCCTTGCCCTCGACGGCGCGGCGCAGGCCTTCGCGCACGGTCACCGAGTGCATCGGTTTGCCGTCGGCTGCCCAACTGCCCATCATGTCGATCGGCGCATCGGCCAATGGGCCGACCAAGGCAATGGTGCCGGCCTTTTTCAGCGGCAGGGTCTGGTTGTGGTTTTCCAGCAATACCAGGCTGCGCCGCGCCACGTCACGCGCGGCTTCGCGGTGCAGGCGGTCGTTGCCGTAATAGTCCTTGAGGTCGGTTTCGGCCTTGCCGATGCGCACGTATGGGTCCTTGAACAGACCCATGTCGTACTTGGCGCCCAGCACTTCGCGCACTGCCTGATCCAGCTCGCGCTGGGTCACTTCGCCGGTCTTCAGCAAGCCTGGCAGCTCTTCGCCGTACAGGGTGTCGTTCATGCTCATGTCGATGCCGGCCTTGATCGCCAGCTTGGCGGCTTCGCGACCGTCGCGGGCGACGCCGTGGCGGATCAGCTCCTGGATGGCGCCGTGGTCGCTGATGGTGACACCCTTGAAGCCCCACTCCTTGCGCAGCAGGTCATTCATCAGCCAGGTGTTGGAGGTGGCCGGCACGCCGTTGATCGAGTTCAGCGCCACCATCACCCCGCCGGCACCGGCGTCCAGCGCGGCGCGGTAGGGCGGCAGGTAATCGTTGTACATCTTCGGCAGGCTCATATCGACCGTGTTGTAGTCGCGCCCGCCTTCCACCGCGCCGTACAGGGCGAAGTGCTTGACGATGGCCATGATGCTGTCGGGGTTGGCCGGGCTGCTGCCCTGGAACGAGCGGACCATCACCTGGCCGATCTTCGAGGTCAGGTAGGTGTCTTCGCCAAAGCCTTCACTGGTGCGGCCCCAGCGCGGGTCGCGGGCGATGTCGACCATCGGTGCGAAGGTCATGTCCAGGGCGTCGGCCGCCGCTTCGATGGCGGCAGTACGACCGACCTTGGCCACGGCGTCCATGTCCCAGGTCGCGGCCATGCCCAGGCCGATCGGGAAAATCGTGCGTTCGCCATGCACGGTGTCGTAGGCGAAGAACATCGGGATCTTCAGCCGGCTGCGCATCGCCGCGTCCTGCATCGGGCGGTTCTCGGGCGCGGTGCGCGAGTTGAAGGTACCACCGATGCGGCCGGCGGCAATTTCCTCGCGGATCTTGTCCTTGGGCATCTCCGGGCCGATGCTGATCAGGCGCAGCTGGCCGATTTTCTCGGCTTCGGTCATCTGGCTGATCAGATGGTCGATGAACGCCTGCTTGTCCTGCAGGGGCGGAGCGGAGGGGGCGGCGAGGGCCGCCTGGCTGGCCAGGCCCATGGCCAGGCCCAGCAAAGACAGTTTCATCATCAATTCCATTTTTGGGGCCTCTGCCGTATCGACGGTGATACGCGCGCGGCCGAAGTTTTCAGGCGGCTATTGTTGTACGATTTGCGGGCTTTTCTTCCTGCGGCGGATTATGCCTGAATCTGTCGCCAGCGGACGAAGCCCCGAATGCCGGGAAAACAACTATAAGAACGCTAAAGAGACCGACGGCATGACCCCCCTCGACGAATACCACCAGCGCCAGGTTGCCGAAGCCATTGCCCGCGCCGAACGGCGCACCGATGCCGAGCTGGTCACGGTGCTGGCCCGGCGTGCCGACGACTACGCCTACTGGCCGTTGTTCTGCGCTGCGCTGCTGGCACTGCTGGTGCCGGGCCTGTTGCATTGGCTGCTGGGCTGGCCCGGTGGGCGCGGCTTGCTGGTGGCCAATGTGTTGTTGTTTGTCGGCTTGTGCCTGCTGCTGCGCCAGCCGCGCCTGGCCGCCTGGCTGATCCCGCGAGCGCTGCGCCGCTGGCGCGCGTCGCGCCTGGCCCGGCAGCAGTTTCGCGAACAGAACCTGCAGCGTACGGCTGGCGCCACCGGGGTGCTGATCTTCGTCTGCGAGGCGGAGCGGCATGTCGAGATCCTGGTCGACCGCGGTATCGAGCACTGCCTGGATGCCAGGGCCCGCGCGGTCATCGTCGCCCGGCTTGCCGAGCAGGTGCGCCAGGGTCGGACCTTGCAGGGCTTTGTCGAGTGCATCGAGGCATGCGGCGAGCTGCTCAGCGAACATGTGCCGCCTACCCATGCGCGTAACGAGTTGCCCAACCGCCTGGTGATCCTCGACTGATTGGCAGTCTGCCGGCCGACCGCGTCTTCACCGTGGGGGCGGGCGCGCCGCGAAGCCGGCAACGCGGTGCATGGCAGCGGCTCTGCCGCTATTCGCGGGCAAGCCCGCTCCCACAGGATCGGCGCCCCCCTGTAGAATGCGCAGATTGCGCCCTGCGCTTCCCGCTATCCGAGGCACCGCTTTCCTATGTCCGCCCGTTCTTCCGCCCCCGCCGCGCCGGATGCCCGCGCCCAGTTTCTCGACCTGCTGAACACCGCCCTGCAGGGCAATACCTTGGTCAAGCTGGTGCTGGCGCGGCATGTCGGTGCCGACCAGACCTTGCAACGGATCATTGCCAAGCCGCTGCAGGTCAAGGGCCAGGCGTGCCTGTCGCTGGTCTATCGCCACCAGACCCGCGACATCACCCGTAACCTGGCGCTGGAGCAGGCCCAGGCACTGGTTGCCGAACTGTTGCCGGGCAGCTTCCGCAACGCCCACTTGTTCGACGCCGACGGCGAAGTGCAGCTGACCTTCAGCAAGAAGGGCAAGCCCATGCTGCAGCGCCACGGCGCCCAGGCACCGCGCGAGGCGGCCGACAGCAGCGGCCATGATCGTGAGAAAAAACGCTACCTGGAGCTGTCGCGACCGTTCCTGCGCGATCTGGGCGTGACCGATGCGCAAGGCGCGCTGATCCCGTCGATGTCGCGCAAGTGGAAGCAGATCAACAAGTTCATCGAGGTGTTCGACCACGCCCTGGCCGGCGCCCCGGTAACGGCGCAGCAGGCGTTGCGGGTGGCCGATTTCGGTTCGGGCAAGGGCTACCTGACCTTCGCCATGCACGATTACCTGCGCAACAGCCTGGGCCGCGATGCCGAGGTTACCGGCGTCGAACTGCGCCAGGACATGGTCGACCTGTGCAACGCCGCGGCCTCGCGCCTGGCACACCCGGGCCTGGTGTTCCAGTGTGGCGATGTACGCAGCGTGGTGCCGGCGGCCATCGAAGTGATGATCGCCCTGCATGCCTGCGACATTGCCACCGACTACGCCATCCACACCGGCATCCGCTGCAACGCCGCGATCATCATGTGCTCGCCGTGCTGCCACAAGCAGATCCGCCCGCAGCTGCACAGCCCGGGGTTGTTGCAACCGATGCTGCAATACGGCCTGCACCTGGGCCAGCAGGCCGAAATGCTCACCGACAGCCTGCGCGCGCTGTACCTGGAAGCCTGCGGTTACGAGACCAAGGTGTTCGAGTTCATCTCGCTGGAGCACACCAACAAGAACAAGATGATTCTTGCGGTGAAACGGCGGCAGGTGGGAGACAACACGGCATTGCTGGAAAAGATCGCGCAGCTCAAGGCGTTCTATGGGGTGCAGGAGCATTGCCTGGAGACATTGTTGCGGGCGGACGGTTTGCTGCCCGGGGCATGATCCATCAGCGGTTCTTGTGAAACGCCGCACTGGTTGGCAACGCATTTTCCAGCACGCGCGCCAGTGCGCTCTTCAACGGATCGGCTTCGCTGGCCACGCCGCCGAGCTGGCTGGCCTGTCGATACTCGCTGGGGGTGCAGTTGGTGAACTGCTTGAAGGCGCGGGCGAAGTAGGACGGGTCCTTGAAGCCGGCCTCATAGCCGATGCTGGTGATGGGCATCTGGCTGTTGGCAAGCAGGTCCATGGCCAGGTTCATGCGCTTGCTCAGGATGTATTCGACAAAACCAAGCCCGTTGACCTCCTTGAACAGGCGACTGAAGCGAGCCGTGGTCATGCCGCAGCGCTGGGCGAGGTCCTTCTGGTCGATGCATTCGCGAAAATGCTGGTCGATGTAGGGCATGACCTTGCCAAGCGCCTTGTGCTTGTGGTGTTCATTGGTCAGGCGAATGCTGTCTGGCAGCGACGGCAGATGGTCGATCTGCTGCGCATTGTCCTGACGGTTGGCGACACGACGGACCTCGCAAAGCTGTTTCAGTACATCGAGGTAACGACTCATCTCGCTGCTGGTCAGCGGCAAGACCAGGTACTCCCAGACACGTGAGCGCATGGCCCAAACCGCCAGCTCTTCGGAATGCTGTACGGTGAACATGGTGATCGGGATGGAGGGGGAGTTGCGCTTCACTTCCAGCAGCAGGTTGAGGTTGAGCGTGTCGGGGCGATCGAAATGCATGCAGATCATGTCTGCCTGCTGGCGCTCGGCAGCCGTGACCGATTTTGCCAGCTTGCAATCGCAGACATGGCTGAATTGCGCCATCAATGCTTCGGTGGAACGATCGCGGGTCAGATCGAACCACAGCAACAGCGGCTTTCTGCCCAAGTTAGACATCATGCTTAACCTGCTCCTGGCGGGTTTCCCTACGTGCTGAAGTATCGACAATAGACGATTGGCCTGCCGAATGATTGGTTATCAGGCTAGTTCAATTTTTTTATTTGAGTTCTATGTCTTCGCTAAAGCACTGATTCCAGACACTCTCGGCTGGATACCTGGTGGTTGAACCGGGTGACCGCCTATCGGCATTGAACAAGATTGCCGATGCATGTCCGGAATCAGCAGCAACTGCATGTGAAAACGCGTCTCGTGTAGAGTTGCCCCCACTTGTTTTCAAGTGTTCAGGTGATGGCAAAAAGCCGCAAAAAAGTCCTAGCGATTCGCAAAAAACTCCTAACGACTGGAGCCGACCCCTGACTAGGATTCTCCACAGGTGGTGATAAACACCACTGCCTGGGAAGAAAAACATTGTCCTTAGCGAGGTGAGCGAAATGTCACTGCAAACAATCAAGGCTTCGGTAATGAAGTTTGCCAAAGACGAGGACGGGCTGACCGTCGTGGAATATGCGGTAGCCGGTGGGTTGATTGCCCTCGTCCTGGTGACCGCTTTCACTAACTTGGGCACTGCGGTCAAAACGAAGATCAACGGGCTTATTACTGCCCTCGGTGGCACCGCTGCGCCTTGATTTGATTCATGACCAAACTACAAAGGTAAGTGTCCTTAGCGAGGTGGGTGAAATGTCACTGCAAACAGTCAGGGCTTCGGTAATGAAGTTCGCCAAAGACGAGGACGGCCTGACCGTCGTGGAATATGCGGTAGCCGGTGGGTTGATTGCCCTCGTGCTGGTGACCGCTTTCACTAACTTGGGCCTTGCGGTCAAAACGAAGATCAACGGGCTTATTACTGCCCTCGGTGGCACCGCTGCGCCTTGATTTGATTCATGACCAAACTACAAAGGTAAGTGTCCTTAGCGAGGTGGGCGAAATGTCACTGCAAAGAATCGAGGCTTCGGTAATGAAGTTTGCCAAAGACGAAGACGGCCTGACCGTCGTGGAATATGCGGTAGCCGGTGGGTTGATTGCCCTCGTGCTGGTGACCGCTTTCACCAATTTGGGCACCACAGTCAAGGGAAAGATCAACGAGCTGATTACTGCCCTCGGCGGTACCCCTGCTCCTTGAGTCGATTCACCACTAGGCCCCAAGGGGGATGCAGCAATGTCAGCAGAATCTCTGTCCGCCATTGTCGTGCTGCTAGGATTGTTGGGCATCGCGGTGGTTGGCGACCTTCGCAGCCACCGCATTCCCAACCTGTTGATCCTGTTGGGGCTGGGGTTGGGGTTGGCAGGCCAGGTTCACGCAGCAGGATTTGCCGGGCTGGGTAATGGCGTGCTGGGCATGTTGATAGGTTTTACCGTTTTCATTCCGATGTACGCGCTGGGGGGCATGGCCGCCGGCGACGTTAAGTTGATGGCCATGGTCGGTACCTTCCTTACACCGCATGACGCACTTTCGGCTGCACTTCTCAGCCTGATAGCCGGCGGCGTATGGGGGATGTCGATAGTGTTAATACGCGGACAGTTGAAACAGACTTTGCAACGCTATTGGTTGGTGTTGACGGCTCAGGCCTATTTTGCACCGACGGCCGATGAAGTTGCCGGAAAACCTTTTCCTTATTCAGTCGCGATCCTGTCCGGAACCCTTGTCAGCCTTTTCTGGCAACCGCTTGGCCAATAGCCTGGGAGGCTAACGATGTACGCACTCAGAGACAGTGGTGCCTGCGCCTTCGCCAAGGAAGCAGTGCAAAGCCTGGCACCTCAGCCACGTACGGTTCGCGAGACTGGCCTGGCCGAAAGCTTTCTCGGTGATTTGCTGTGCAAGCACCTGCACGACGCCGGTACCCTGGACCTGTCGCGCCTGGTGGAGCGGCTGGCGCTGACCGGCGCGGTGGTGGAAGAAGTGTTGGCCTTCCTGCGCAAGGAAGGCCGCGTCGAGGTGCTGGGCCAGGTCGGTGTGCAATCGGGTGGGCAGGCGCTGCGCTTCGGCCTGACCGAGCGCGGCCGCAGTACTGCCCGTGATGCACTGGCGCGCAGTGGTTACATCGGTGCGGCGCCTTTTCCGGTAAATGCCTACCGTGACCTGCTCAAACTGCAGACCATCCACCATGGCTGCATCACTACCCAGGACATGCAAACCGCCTTCGCGGGCGTGGTGCTTGCGGAGGGGATGCTCGATCAACTGGGGGTAGCGCTGAACTCCGGGCGCGCCATCATGATTTACGGCCCTGCTGGCACTGGCAAGACCTACATCAGCAGCCGCCTGATTCGCCTGTTCGGGGAAGCCATCTGGGTCCCCCGTGCCATCGAGATCAACGAGTCGGTCATCGAGGTCTTCGACCCCCAGGTGCATCAGCCGCTGGAGGACGAGGGCCAACAGAACAGCCTGCTGCTCAACGAAGGTATCGATCGGCGGCTGGTCCGCTGCAAGCGCCCGGTCGTCATCACCGGCGGCGAACTGGGCATGGAGCAACTGGATATCCGCTTCGACGCCGCGAGCCGCCAATACCAGGCATCCTTGCAGCTCAAGGCCAGCAATGGCCTGTTCATCATCGACGACATGGGCCGTCAGCGCATGGCCCCGGCCGAGCTGCTCAATCGCTGGATCGTGCCGATGGAAGAAAAGCGCGACTTCCTCAACCTGGGGGGCGGGCGCCATTGCGAACTGCCGTTCGACCTGGTGCTGGTGTTCTCCACCAATCTCAATCCGCTGGAGTTGGCCGACGAGGCCTTTTTGCGGCGCATTGGCTACAAGCTGCAGTTCAGCTACCTGAAGGTCGATGAGTACGAGCGCATCTGGCGTCAGGAGTGCGAGCGCCTGGGCCTGGCTTATGAGCCGGCGCTGTTGCGCTACGCGCTGCAGGCCCTCTACGAGGCCGAGGGCGTGCCGCTGGTGCCGTGCCACCCGCGCGACCTGCTGAGCATGGCGCTCGACCGCCAGCGTTACCTGGGCGGCGAGGGGCCGTTGTCGGCGCAGGAACTGAAATGGGCCTGGCAAAACTACTTCGTCCAGATCGACTTCCTTGGATAAGGAGATGCACACATGAGTGCCCGCACGCTGATCCTGGTTGCCGTTTCCCTGACCCTGGGGCTTGGCGCCGCCTTGATGGCCAACAACTGGCTGAACGGGCGGCTCAAGGCCTCCCCGGATGACAACATGAAGAACGTGGTGATCGCCACGGTGGAGATCCCGTTCGGGCAGATGATCGAGGCCCAGCAGGTCACCTTGGTGCGCATGCCCAAGGATACCGTGCCCGACGATGCCTTCGACAGTACCGAAAAGGTGCAAGGCAAGATCGCCACCTTCGCCCTGCTGCGCGGCGATGTGCTGCGCAGCGCACGCGTCGCCGAGCACCTGGGCGGCAGTACCCTGGCGTCGTTGATCGCCCCGGAAAAACGGGCCATTTCGGTGCGTGTCGACGATGTGGTCGGGGTGGGCGGGTTCCTCCTGCCAGGTAACCGGGTCGACGTACTGGCGACCAGGCAGAGCGATGGCAGCAGTAACCAGGCCGAGTCCACGACCATTCTGCAGAACCTGCGGGTACTGGCCGTGGACCAGACGGCGGGGACCGACAAGACGCAACCGGTGGTGGTGCGTGCCGTGACCCTGGAAATGTCGGTCAAAGAGGCAGAGGTGCTGGTCAAGGCGCAATCCGAAGGGAAGCTGCAACTGGCCCTGCGTAACCCGCTGGACGCGCAGAAACCAGCTCCGGTCATTGCCGCCGCCGAGCCACCCAAGGCTGCACCGCCAGTGATCAGAGCGCAACCGAAACCGGTGGTGAACCGCGGCAATGGCGGTGGTGCGGTCACCATCATTCGCGGGACAGAAGTCGAAATAGCGAAAACAAGGTTTTGAAGCAGTTGCGCGTGCAGTGGCTAACCTTCGGTGGGAACAAGATCACTTCGCAAGGAGTCGTGAATGAATACTTGGCAGAGAGTAGGGCTGTACCTGTTGTGCGGGCTGGGTATGCAGTTGCTGATCGCTGGCGCTACCCAGGCGGAAGGCTCTGGGTCTGAATTCAGCTCCCTGCCGGCGGCCAGTGGCAATGCAGTCCAGGTACCGATCTTCAAGTCGCGTACGATCAGCAGCCGTACCGCGGTCAGGAAGATCTCGGTCGGCAACCCGGAAATTGCCGACATCCTCATTACCAGCCCGACCCAGCTCTACCTGCTCGGGCGCTCGCTGGGCACTACCAACGTGCTGCTGTGGGACGCCAACAACCGCTTGATCGAGACCTTCGATGTGGAAGTGGTGCATGACCTTACCGGGCTCAAGACCAAACTGCATCAACTGCTGCCCGCGGAGAACATCGAGGTGTTCAGCGCCCAGGGCGCGCTGGTGCTGCGCGGCCAGGTGAGCAGCGCTGCGGCCATGGACACGGCGATGAAGGTCGCCAAGTCCTATGCCGCGCAAACCGCGAGCGTGGTGCAAGGCAAGGGCGAGGCTGCCGCAGCGGCACCGGCCCAGTCGCTGGAGGTGATCAACCTGCTCAGCGTCGGTGGTGGCCAGCAGGTGATGCTGGAGGTCAAGGTGGCCGAGATGCAGCGCAGCCTGATCAAGAACCTCAACGTGCGCTTCAATGCCCTTGGCTTTGGCGGCAACTGGAGCGGTGGCGGCTTCAACAATGGTCAGGGGCTGGGCCTGTCACCCAGTGGCGGCACGGTCCTTTCGCCCGGTTCGCTGATTGGGGGTGGCAAGGGCCTGTTCGCCCAGTTCCTGTCCGACGACTTCCTGTTCAACGTGGTACTGGAGGCGTCCAAGGACAATGGTTCTGCCAAGGTGCTGGCCGAACCCACCCTCACCACCCTGAGCGGCCAGCAGGCAGAGTTCATTTCCGGTGGCGAATTCCCGGTGCCGATCACCGAGGACGATGGCATTACCATCGAGTACAAGGAATTCGGGGTCGGGGTGAAGTTCATGCCGGTGGTGCTCGATTCCGGGCGCATCAACCTCAACCTGAATGTCTCGGTGAGCGAGCTTTCCAACGCCAACTCGCTGGTGCTCGACACCGGCCTCGGCAGCATCCTGGGCGACAGTGTGGCCCAGTTGATTCCGTCGCTGACCAAGCGCAGCGCCGAGTCCACGGTCGAACTGGGCAATGGCCAGACCATCGCCATCGCCGGCCTGATCAGCGAAAACACCCGTGACTTCGTCAGCCGGTTCCCGGGGCTGGGGGATTTGCCGGTGCTCGGCCACCTGTTCCGCAGCCAGTCGTTCATCAACGGCGAAACCGAACTGGTGATCCTGGTGACACCGCACCTGGCCAAGCCCGTGGATGCCAAGGCGGTACGTCTGCCCACCGAGAAATTCGTCGAACCCAGTGACCTGGACTTCTACCTGCTTGGCAAGACCAAGGGCAGCGAGCCCGGTCGCGCGGTCCCCGTCAGCCTTGGGGTCAGCGGTGGCAACTTTGGCCATGATCTGAACTGATCGGAGAAACCAGCATGAGAACCGTGATCGTGTGTTGCGCGCTTGTATCGGGGCTGTCCGGTTGCATTACCTACGACCCAGGCCGGGTGGGCCCGCTGGGCTACAGCGTCTACCAGACCAACTACCAGCAGATTGCCGACAAGGAGGTTGCCGCCCACCCGGGCACCGAGCTGCCGGCCGCAGGCGTCGATGGCCCGTTGCTGGAGAAGGTGGTCAATGGCTACCGCGGTGCGACCGGCGAAGCGCAGCAGATTGGCCAGCCGATCCAGATCAAGTTCAGCAACGATTGAGGGCGTGATCATGACTCCTCGAGCTCAACGTACGTTCACCGCCTGGCCAGGCCAGCAGCGGGGAGCGGTGACTGTCATTATCGTGATCGCCCTGGTCGCGATACTGATGATGGCGGCGTTGGTGCTCGACGGCGGCCATATGCTGTTGAACAAGACCCGCCTGCAGAACGCCGTGGATGCAGCTGCCCTGAGTGGCGCGAAAACCCTGAGCCAGGTAATGGGTGCAGGCAACGCCGCCAGTGCCACACGGGATGCCGCGCTGTTTACCCTGAACGAGAATGCCAAGGCCGCGGGCAACCAGGAACTGCTGACGGCCATCGGCGGCAACCTTGGGGCATTTGCCGTGGTGGAGCTGGCCGACAACGTCTATGGGCCGTTCTCCTTCCCCGGGCCAGCCAACGCCAGCTACGTGCGGGTCAAGGTCGCGAACTACTCGCTGGCGGGTTATTTCTGGAGCATCGCCCAGTCGATCGGTACCGGCACCGTCGGTGCCAAGAGCCTGACCGCGATCGCCACTGCCGGGCCGAGCCCGACCAGCCCCTGCAACCTTGCGCCGCTGCTGGTGTGTGGCGACCCGGCAAAATACAACCCGGATGCCGGCATGTTCTGGGGCTACCGCTTCGGTGACCTGGAGGTATTGAAGTCTGCCGCCAAGAACAGTGACCCGATTGGCCCCGGCAACTTCCAGCTGCTCGACTTTGGCGCAGGCGGTAAGGAGGTGGGCGAACTCATGGCCGGCGGCGGCTCGGTTTGCCGTAACGTCGGTGACAGCGTCGATACCAAGCCTGGCAACACCGTCGGTCCTTCCGTCCAGGGCCTGAATACGCGCTTTGGCGACTACAAGGGGACATACAGGAGCAGCGACTACCCGCCTGACCTGGTGACCACCTACAGCAATCCCCTGATCAAGTACAACGACGCCGTCTCGCCAGCTCGGGTGGAATACCAGGGCCAACCTGTTGCTTCGAGCAATGGCAACCTCTCGGCCGGCGGCACCCAGCTGTTCGACTACAACGACTATGCCGCACGTGCTGCGGCGTGTGTCGCGGGTGGGGGAGCGGGGTGCGAGTCAAACGGGGTGTTCGAGCGCAGGATACTGCGCATCGTGGTGGGCGACTGCTCAGGCAAGAATGCAGGGACGAGCTCGATTCCGGTGCTTGGTTTCGGCTGTTTCTACGTGCTCCAGCCAGCCCAGAGCGCAGGTGGGGATTCGCAGATCTTCGGCCAGTTCGTCAAGCAGTGCGATGGCGACAATGTTCCCGGGCCCACGCCGCAGGACGATGCAGGCCCGCAGATCATTCAGCTGTACAAGACCTTCATCAATGGCAGTGGCACACCGAGCATCGACTCCTAGGAGCGTGTCATGGAACTTCACCGGCTCAAGCGCGCGCGGCGCCAGCAAGGGGTGGCAATCGTCGAGTTCACGCTGACCCTGCCATTGCTGTTGCTGACCTTGCTGGTCTTTGGCGAATTCGGCCGCATGCTCTACCAGTACAACAGCTTGTTGCAGGGCAGCCGTGATGCTGCACGTTACGTCGCCAGCCGGGCCTGGAACGCGACCCTTGGCCAGGTCGTGGTAAGCCCCGACCTCGAGTGCATGACCAAATACGTGGCGGTGTTCGGCGCCCCTTCTGCGCCGCCCTGCAGCCTGACCGGGATGCCGGCCAACACCACCGTACAGGTGGCCAAGGTGGCGGGTACCAGCGACCATGTGCAGGTGACCATCAGCTATGTGTTTTCCCCGCTGATTGCCAGCGGCATTCCGGCCTTTGTCGGCAACAGCGTGGCGCTGAACTTCCCGCTGGTCGCCACCACCGTGATGAGGGCACTGTGATGAAGCGCAGCATGCAGGGGGTGTATGTGGTGGAGTTCGCCTTCATCAGCGTATTGCTGTTCACCCTGTTGTTCGGGGTGCTGGAAATGGGGCGGCTGTATTACACCGTGAATGTGCTGAACGAATCGGTGCGGCGGGGCGCACGCCTGGCAGCGGTATGCAATATCAGCGACCCAGTCGTGCTGCGCCGGGCGATCTTCAACAGCGCCGGTGACAGTGGCGTCAGCAGCCTGTTGGCCGACCTGGACACCGGTGACCTGACCCTGCGGTACCTGGACCAGAACGGCGCGCCGGTGGCCAGCCCCGGTGACCTGGTGAATGCCAGCGGGTTCGCCGCTGTGCGCTATGTCCAGCTGACCCTGCAGAACTTCCAGTTCAGCCTGTTCATTCCAGGTTTCGGGGTACCCATTACCTTGCCCGTATTCAAGGCGACCCTGCCTCGCGAAAGCCTTGGCCGTCATCCCAAGGCGGACGTCGCACCGGAGATCACACCATGCTGAATCTCAGTGAACCCTCTGTATCCGCTACTTCCAGCAAGTCCCGGAAGCGTCTGTTGATCAGCAGCTCGGACGCCTTGGCCTTGCGCCAGTTGCAAGAAATCTGCCAGCGCATTCCGGCACTCGAGGTCAATGTTCGGCAGGTGGGCAATGGCCATAACGACCCGCTGTTCGGCCTGGACCGGATGCCCGACTTCCTGCTGTTGCGCGTCGGCCAGCTGTGGCGCGAGGAGCTGGCAGCCCTGTTGCAACGCCCGGCCCACGAACGCCCGCCGCTGTTGCTGTGTGGCCTGCTGGATGATCGGGAAGGCATGCGCCTGGCGATGCAGGCCGGTGCGCGCGATTTTCTGCCGGAGCCGATCGTGGCCACGGAGCTTATCGCTGCCTTGGGCCGCATGGTCACGGAGACCCAGACCAGCAGCGAGTCGACCGGCAAGCTGGTCGCGGTGATGAATGCCAAGGGCGGCTCAGGCGGCACGGTACTGGCCTGCAACCTGGCGCATCAGTTGAGCCTCAAGGGCAACGCCCTGTTGCTTGACCTGGACCTGCAGTTCGGCAGCGTGTCGCATCACCTGGATGTTGCCCAGTCGCACAGCCAGCTGGACGTGTTGCAGCAGATAAAAGACATGGATGGTGTCGCCCTGCGTGGCTTCTGCAGCCATTTCAGCCCCTCGCTGCATGTGCTTGGCAGCCGCGCCAATGAGCTGTGCCTGCCGCAGGATGTCCAGGCCGAACAGCTCGACAAGCTGTTGCAGCTGGCACGCGCCAACTATGACTGGGTGGTGGCGGACCTGCCACGGCAGATCGACCACATCACCGCTTCGGTGCTGGAACAGGCTGACCGGGTTTACGTCGTCATGCAGCAGAGTGTCAATCACCTGCGTGACGCCAGCGCCCTGGCGCGAATTCTGCGGGATGACCTGGGCGTACGGGGCAACCAGCTCGAGGTGGTGGTCAACCGCTACGACAAGGCGGCCCCGGTCAGCCTCAAGGACATCGGCGAGGCGCTGCGCTGTACCAATATCGTGAAACTGCCCAATGACTTCAGCGTCATCAACCAGAGCCAGAACACCGGTGTGCCGTTGGCTTTGCAAGCGCCTCGGTCTGCGATCGCCCAGGCGCTGCGTGGCCTGGCCGAGGCGCTGGCTGGCGAAGCGGTGGCCGCTGACAACGGTTTGTTCAAGCGCGCCTTCAAGCGTGTCTTCCGGGGGTGAACCATGCTTAACGATTTCCGTAACCGTTTACGCAAACAGACTGGCACCCCGGAGGCAGCCTCGCCGCCCATGCCAAGTGGCGGCAGCAAGGATGCGGCGGAGGCGCTGATGGCCTGGGAGCAATCAGCCCCGGATGTGCTTTTCGAAACCAGAAGCCAGGTCACCCAGGTGGAAGCCGAATGGCGCGAGAAGACCTATCAGCAGCTGCTGAAGGTCATGGACCTGTCCTTGCTCGACTCGCTCGGGCAGGCCGAGGCCGTGCGCCAGATCCGCGACATCTGCCAACGCCTGCTCGACGAACAGTCGGCGCCGGTGAGCTCAGCCAGCCGCCAGTTGATCATCAAGCAGATCACCGACGAAGTGCTCGGCCTCGGCCCTTTGGAGCCGCTGCTGGCCGACCACACGGTGTCCGACATCCTGGTGAATGGCCATGACTCGGTGTACGTCGAACGGTTCGGCAAGTTGCAGCGCACCGACGTGCGTTTTCGCGATGACCAGCACCTGCTCAACATCATCGATCGCATCGTCTCCAGCCTGGGCCGGCGCATCGACGAGTCTTCGCCGTTGGTCGATGCCCGGCTCAAGGACGGCTCACGGGTCAATGCGATCATTCCGCCACTGGCCATAGATGGGCCCAGTATCTCGATCCGCCGCTTTGCCGTGGACCTGCTCAATACCGACAGCCTGATCCAGACCGGCGCGCTGACGCCTGCCATTGCCTTGCTGCTCAAGGCGATCGTGCGGGGGCGGTTGAACGTGTTGATTTCCGGCGGTACCGGCTGCGGCAAGACCACCATGCTCAATGTGCTGTCCAGTTTCATTCCGCACAACGAACGGATTGTCACCATCGAGGACTCCGCCGAGCTGCAGCTGCAGCAGCCGCACGTGGTGCGCCTGGAAACCCGGCCGGCGAACATCGAGGGGCGCGGCGAGGTCGGCCAGCGCGAGCTGGTGCGCAACAGCCTGCGGATGCGCCCCGACCGTATCGTGATCGGCGAGGTGCGTGGCGCCGAGGCGCTGGACATGCTGACGGCGATGAACACCGGCCACGATGGCTCGCTGACCACCATCCACGCCAACACCGCGCGCGACGCCTTGGGCCGGATCGAGAACATGGTGCTGATGTCTGGCGCCACGTTCCCGATCAAGGCCATGCGCCAGCAGATCGCATCGGCGATCGATGTGGTGATCCAGCTGGAGCGGCAGGAAGACGGCAAGCGGCGCCTGGTCAGTGTGCAGGAAATCAACGGCATGGAAGGCGAAATCATCACCATGACCGAGATCTTCTCTTTCGTGCGCAACGGTGTGGGCGAGCAGGGCCAGGTCCTTGGCGATTTCCGCCCGAGTGGCATGGTGCCGGCGTTTCGCGATGCCCTGGCCAAGCGCGGCATCGAATTGCCCCTGTCGATGTTCCGGCCTGAATGGATGGAGGCTCGTCAGCCATGAACCAGATACCCGGCGAATACATCCTGGTGTTTCTCGGCATGGTGTTCATCGCCGTGTTCCTGCTCAGCCAGGGGCTGGTGGTACCCGTGTTCGGCGAGGCGGGCAAGGTGCGCAAGCGTATCCGCGGCCGCCTGGTGATCCTGGAGCGGGCAAGCCACCTGCCGAACATGCAGACCGTATTGCGACAGAAATACCTGACACGCCTGTCGCCGCTGGAGGCGCGGCTCGAACAACTGCCATTCATGGCCACGCTGACGCAGATTATCGAGCAGGCCGGGCATGAGTATCGGGCCTATCGGGTACTGTTGACCGGGCTCGTGCTGGCAGCGGCGACCGGCATGCTGGTCTGGTTGTTCCTACCCTACTGGTGGCTGGCGCTGGCGGCTGCGTTCGTGGCGTTGTGGTTGCCATTGCTGAAGATCATCCGTGACCGTGGCAAGCGGTTCGCCAAGTTCGAGGAAGGTTTGCCGGATGCCCTGGAGGCCATGTGCCGGGCCTTGCGTGCCGGGCACCCATTCAACGAAACCCTGCGCCTGGTAGCGGATGAGCACAAGGGGCCGGTGGCACAGGAATTCGGCCTGACCTTCGCCGACATCAACTACGGCAATGACGTGCGCCGGGCCATGCTCGGCCTGTTGGAGCGCATGCCCAGCATGACGGTGATGATGCTGGTGACCTCGATCCTGATTCATCGTGAGACCGGCGGCAACCTGACCGAAGTGCTGGAGCGCCTGAGCAACCTGATCCGTGGGCGTTTCCGCTTTCAGCGCAAGGTCAAGACCATGTCGGCCGAAGGGCGGATGTCGGCCTGGATATTGGTGGCCATACCCTTTCTGCTGGCGGCAGCGATCATTGTCACCAGCCCGGACTACCTGACGTTGCTGATCAAGGATCCTACCGGGCAGATGTTCGTCATGGGAGCTTTCGGCTCCATGTTGGTGGGGATTTTCTGGATCCGCCGAATTATCCGTATCCAGATCTAGGCCATTCTCGCAGGGGGAGTGTCAGTCATGGACTATTTGCTCGGTTTGTTGAGTGGGGTGACGGACAATGAGGCGTTGGCACGCCTGCTGATCGTCGGTGCGATCGGGGTGAGTACAGTCATTGCGGTCATTACCATGACGCTGCTGGTGCTGGGCTTGCAGAGCCCGTTGCAGCGCCGCCTTGCCTTGATCAAACGTGATCATTCCAGTGCTGCGACCGGGCGGGAGGCACCCGGCAACCTGCAGCTGCTGCTGGAGCGGGTAGGGCGGCGCATTACGCCGTCTGCAGCCGGCAAAGTGTCGGCAACCCGAACCCTGTTGACCCATGCCGGCTATGGCTCGGCGTCATCGCTACAAGTGTACTGGGCCGTGCGTCTGCTGTTGCCGCTGACGCTGTCGGGCGTGTCGCTGCTGATATTGCCCATGGTGCCGAACCTTTCCCCGATGACCGGCCTGGGCGTGGTGGTCATGGGCGCTGCCGTCGGCTGGTTGCTACCGGCGATGTATGTGGACAAACGCCGCACCGCGCGACAGGGGCGCTTGCGGGCGGCCTTTCCCGATGCCCTGGACTTGATGGTGGTGTGCGTGGAGTCGGGCCTGGCATTGCCCCAGGCTATCGAGCGGGTGGCCGAAGAAATGGCAGTCAGCCAGGCCGAACTGGCCGAGGAACTGGCCTTGGTCAATGCGCAGATCCGCGCGGGTATCTCCAGTACCGAAGCACTCAGGCAACTGGCGGATCGCACCGGCCTGGAAGACATTCAAGGCCTGGTCAGCCTGCTGGCGCAGAGTATCCGCTTCGGTACCAGTGTCGCGGCGACCTTGCGCATCTACGCCGAGGAGTTTCGCGACCGGCGCATGCAGGCTGCTGAAGAAATGGGCGCGAAAATCGGAACGAAGCTGGTTTTTCCGCTAATTTTCTGTCTGTGGCCAAGCTTTTTTCTGGTAGCCATCGGCCCGGTGATCATCGGGATAATAAAAACGTTCGGGAAGCCATGACATGAACAGGATCGGTTTGCTGTTGACCATGATAGCCGTGCTGTCGGGGTGCCAGAGCATGGGGCCGGAGCTGAACGGGGTGCGTTCGGTCTATTCGGCTGGGAACTCGGTGCTTTACCAGGTGCAGACGCAGAGCAACTCGCCCGACCAGGCGATGCAGGTTGCGGCGATGGCCTACCAGGCAGGGGACCTTGACCAGGCGCTGTACCAGTACCTGCGCGTACTCGAACTGGCCCCGGAACGCTATGAGGCGCTGGTGTGGGTGGGGCGCATTCACCGTGAGCGCGGCAATAACCAGCTTGCCGAGATGGCCTTCAACGAAGTGCTGGCCAAGGCACCTGACAACCCCGACGCGCTGACCGAACTGGGCCTGATGAACCTGTCCATGCGTAAATATGAGCAAGCCAAGGCACTGTTGTCCAAGGCCGTGGCGGTGGATCAGAAACGTTTCGTCAAGGACCCCGCCAACACCCAGACTGGGACGGCGGCGCTCAGGGTCGACAACAAGTCCCCGCTGAAGGCGTACAACGGCCTGGGCGTGCTTGCCGACCTGGGCGACAACTTCGCCGAGGCGCAGATGTACTACCGCCTGGCCGAGCTCATCGAGCCACGTTCCGCGTTCGTGCAGAACAGCCTGGGCTATTCCTACTACATGGCCGGGCAGTGGGGCGAAGCCGAACAGCACTACAAACGCGGGGTGAGCTACGACGGCACCTACAAACCGCTGTGGCGCAACTATGGCTTGCTGCTGGCACGCATGGCACGTTATGAGGAGGCCGTATCTGCCTTCGAGCAGGTCGAAAAACGTGCCGAAGCCAGCAATGATGTCGGCTATGTCTGCCTGGTAGAAGGCAAGCTGGACATCGCCGAGCAGTTTTTCCGCAGTGCGATCGAACAGTCGCCCGGGCACTATCCCGTTGCCTGGGAAAACCTGAACAGGGTCCAGCAGGTACGGCAGATTCGCCAGTTGGGCGGCAATGCACCGGTGGCCGAGCCGGTTGCGGTGGGCCCAGCGGGCCCGGTGGTGCAGGTGACGACCGCGTCGGCGCCTTGATCGGGCGAGTGGTCAGCGGGTTGGCGGCAATGCTGTCGCCAATTCCGCGCTACCGAGCGGATGGGTACTGGCATCGAAGAAATGCAATGCCGTTTCTGGCAAATCCCCCAACCGATCGACGAAATGCTGCTTCTGGTTGATCACCGAAGCCTCGCTCAGCGGCCGTATTGCCACCGCCAGATGCTTCGGCCGAGCCTGCCGAATGGCTTCGAGCAGGTGCTGGTCAGTGCTGTCCAGATGCTGCCCGAACAGGCATAGCCCCTGACTTTCCCCTGCCAGTTGCCCCAGGCACCAGCTCAGGTAGTCCGAGTTGCGGATGGCGCGCAGTTTCTCGTCGCTGCGGTCTTCGTTGACGAACAGCGGTACTTCGCCGGGGATGTTCACGGCAAAACCATCGAGCAGTTCGGCGCTGTCGGCGCTGCGCTGGCGGGTGCTGCCGTCGGGCAGCTTGAGCAGGTGCAGGCCGCCGTGCAGGTGCAGCAGCCGGGTGCCTTCAGCGTGGGTGCGACGCACGTCGAAGAAGCCTTGCTCGTCGAACAGTTCGGCGAAGCCGTGTGGTGCGTGTTGCACGGCCCATGACAGCAGCAGATCGTAGTTGCTGGTATAGACGCTGCGGTAGCTGCGCAGGGCCTGGTTGAGCGCTGCCAGGGTGGCGACCGGCATGCGTGGCCATGGCAGGTGCACGGTGCGAACGGCGTGGATCAGCGCTTCCTTGATCGAATAGTAGCGGTTCAGCGGCGCGGTGGAATTGATGGCCAGCGCGGCGTTGGCCCGTACGGTCGTGTTGAGGGTGCTGAGCACGGGCTCGAACAGTTCCGTGCCCAATGACTTGAACAGGGCCTGGTCGCTGACCGCCAGGCCTTTCTTGCGGCCGGCGCGCTGCGCTTCCTCGAACAGCGAGAAGTAGCCGAACGGCTTCCACAGTGCCCGGCTGAGGCCATTGCCGAGCAGCAGGGCGTCACAGGGATGGCGGGCGGCGAGTGCTGGCCAGGGAATGAGGGCGGCGTCGAGTGCGGGCATGTTGGGGTCCGTTGGGTGGAGCGGGAACGGGGGCGACTTTAGCACGCCATGCAAGCTGTGTAGCTTTGCCATCGCTGTGCTAGCCGGCGTGCCGGCGATAGGGCCAGCAGCACCAGCGCGGCGTTTTCAACCCTGCGCAGCCACCTGCACATGGCGATTACGGTTACGCCACAGCCGATAGGCGCGGATGCCCGCCCGCACCGAACCGAACAGCAGCTTGTCTTCCATCTGCCGTGCCATCCCCGAGCGCACCAGCATGCGCAGGAAGGTGCCGCGGGCGCGGGCGATGGCGAAGAGGATGCCCTGGGCGGCCAGGGTGTCACGCACTTCGCGCAGGGCGGCGATGCCGCTGACGTCGATGCTGGTGACCGCTTCGGCATCGAACAGCACGGCCTTGGGCTGCGCCTGGCTCTGCACGGCTTCAAGCAGGCGCATCTTGAAGTAGTCGGCGTTGAAGAACAGGATCGCGTCGTCGAAACGGTACACCACCAGGCCGGGCACGGTGCGGGCGTCCTTGTGCTTGCGGATGTCCACCTGGCCTTCGGTGCCCGGCAGCCAGCCCAGCACTGCGTCGGTAGGCTGGTAGATGCTGTACAGCAGGCGCAGGATCGCCAGGGTCACGGCAAACACGATGCCGGGCAGCACGCCCAGGCCCAGCACGCCGACCGTGGTCAGCAGGCACAGCCAGAATTCGAAGCGGCTCAGGCGGCGGATCTGCCCCAGCGACTTGATGTCGATCAGCCCCCAGCCGGCCATCAGCAGCACAGCACCCAGCGCGGCCTGCGGGATCCACGCCATCGGTGCGGTGAACAGCAGCAGGATCAGGGCGATGACCAACGCGGCGATAATACCCACCAGCTGGCTTTTGCCACCGACCATGTCGTTGACGGCGGTACGCGAGTCGGCGCCGCTGATGGCGAAACCCTGGGACACCCCGGCGGCCAGGTTGCTGACGCCCAGGGCGACGAATTCGTGGTTGGCATTGATGGCGTAGCCGTGCCGGGCGGCAAAGCTGCGTGCGGTGAGCATGGCGCTGCAGAAACTGACGGTGGCGATACCCAGGGCATCGCGCAGCAGGCTTTTCATTTCTGCCAGGTTACTGTGTGGCCAGGCCAGTTGCGGAATGCCGGCGGGTACCGGGCCAAGGATGGCGACACCGAAGCGGTCGAGGCCGAACAGGCCGACCAGCAGCATGAACAGCGCCACTACCGTAAGTGCTGCGGGCAGGCGCGGGTAGCGCCGTGGCAGCCATATCAGCAGGCCCAGTGCGCCCAGGCCGATGAACAGCGTCACCCAGTGGATTTCCCCCAGGCGCTGGAAGAAATCGATCACGCTGAGAATGAACCCGTCGCCTTCGATCCTGAACCCCACCACCTTGGACAGTTGCCCAGCGATCAGGCTAAGGCCGATGCCGTTGAGGTAGCCGATCAGGATCGGTCGCGAGAAGAAGCTGGCGATGAACCCCGCCCGGGCCAGGCCGGCGGCGATAAGCATCACCCCGACCAGCAGGGTGACGATTACCGAAAGCTCGGCAATCCGCTGTGGGTCGCCCATGGCCAGTGGCGCCACCGCGCCGGCGATCATGGCGCAAGTGGCGGCATCGGGGCCGACCATCAACTGGCGCGAGCTGCCGATCAGGGCATAGACCATCATCGGTAGCACACAGGCATACAAGCCATACTGCGGCGGCAGGCCGACGATTTGCGCATAGGCGATGGCAATCGGGATCTGGATCGCCGCCACCGACAGGCCGGCCTGCAGGTCGGCGTGGAACCACTCGCGGCGATAGTGCAGCAGATTGGCAAGGCCCGGTAGCCAGCGGGAGAGAAACATGCGTCGTCCTTTCGAAATGTTTCACGGAACCATCTGCGCATTGAAGCGGATCAGCGGGCAAATGGCCATGGTGCAAGTCAAAGGAGAGCTGAAACGAAAAAAGGAGCCGAGGCCCCTTTTGACAGCGATGACGTTGTTGGAACGCCATGCACAAGTGCGATGTGGAGCGGGTAGAGGGAATCGAACCCTCAACTAAAGCTTGGGAAGCTTTCGTTTTGCCACTAAACTATACCCGCGTCTGCGCTGAGCTTTTTACCAGAACCCTCCACGAATTAGAAGCCCGAGTTATAAAAAAGCTTGTCGGCACCCTATAGCTGCGGGTATTGGCTACAGGGCGCCGAGGCGCTCAAATGGCAAATGCATGCTGCCCCTGTTGTACCGGCTGGTAGTGTTGGCGCGGTTCGCGCAGGGTCGGCTTGAGGAAGTTGAGCATGACGCTGCGAGTACTTTCACAGGCGGCCTTGTGTTCCATATCCAGGAAATGCCCTGCGTCACGTATCACGCTGAACTGGCTCCTGCCCACATGCTTGCTGAACTGCCGGGCATCTTCGACGGTGGTGTACTCGTCGCGCTCGCCGTTGATGAACAGCACCGGGATGTCGATATTGCGCGCTCCCTTCAGGGCCCGTTCCAGGTCATGCTGCAGCACTTCGTTGATGTGGAAATGCATCTGCGCGTACTCATGGCTGTCCAGGCTGCTGACGTGCCGGTAGTTGAAACGCTTGAACAGCGACGGCAGGTACTTGCCGATGGTGTCGTTGACCAGGTTGCCGACCTGGTAGCGATCACAGGCGGCCAGGTACTGGCAGCCGCGCTCCAGGTAGTCGCGCATCGGTTCGTTGATCACCGGCGAGAACGAACTCACCACCGCTTTCTTGACCTGCCTTGGCTGGTGCGCCAGCGCCAGCAAGGTACTTGCGCCGCCCCACGAGAACGACATCACGTGGTCCGCCTGGAAGTGCTCGATCAGCTCGAGAAGAATATGCGCTTCGGTCTCTTTGCTGATCAGGCGTTCATGACGGTTGTGTGGCTTGGATTTGCCCGCGTAGGGCTGGTCGAACAGTACTACGTTGAACTGCGGGTGCAGGTTACGTACCGTTTGGGCGAACGAGGCGGTGGTGGCCAGCGAGCCGTTGATCAGGATGATCGTTTTTTCGGCTGCTTCCGCGCGATAGAACTCCGTGTAAACCCGATACTGACCTTGGATATCAAGTACAGCAATTTCTGGCCTCATCTCATCGACTCCTGGCGCAAAAAGGGTATTCGCGTCACCTAGGGTGCACGTTCTTTATGACAGGTAGGCATTTGCCTGAAGAGAAAGCGGGGCCCTGTGTCGATCCTTGGCACGTGTGTCGACGGGTATTGTTTTTGGCGGGCAATTTGCCGTGCCCCAAGGCATCGAGGCTTTGGGTGGCCGGCAAAAGGTGTCTTCGACTGCAAATGTGACTTGGTAGTCACATGCAGACTGACGATTTGGATTCAAGCAGCGGGTCGTGGATCCTGCAAGTGCCGTTCGGGGGAAAATGTGACTTTTCTCGCTGAGCGGTCGTATGGCGCTGCTGGATTGCTGTGCCGGCGTCTTCGCGGGTGAACCCGCTCCCACAGGTCTTCTGCAAGGCCGAAGCCTGGGTTACTCCTGTTGCAGCGGTTTCACCCGCGAAGCGGCCCGCTCAGGCAGACTAGACCGTGGCTATTTCATCCGCTGTCAGCTCGCGAAACGCCCCTGGCGCCAATTCCGGGTCCAGGTGGATGGCGCCCATGCGCTCGCGGTGCAACCCCACCACCTTGTTGTCGAAATGGCCGAACATGCGCTTGACCTGGTGATAACGCCCTTCGACGATCGCCAGCCGCGCCTGGCGCGGGCCCAGGATATCCAGCTGGGCAGGTTGCGTGGTCAGATCCTCGAAGGCGAAGTAGAAGCCCTCGCGGAATTTGGCCACGTAGTGCTCGCCAATCTCGTCCTCGGTTTCCACCAGGTAGTGCTTGGGCAACTTGGTCGCGGGCTGGGTAAGCCGCCGTGACCATTGGCCATCGTTGGTCAGGATCATCAGGCCAGTTGTGTTGAGGTCCAGGCGCCCGGCTATGTGCAGGTCCTCACGCAGCGCAGCGGGCAGGAGGTCGAGCACGGTGCGATGCTGCGGGTCCCGGGTGGCGCTGACGCAGCCTGCGGGCTTGTGAAGCATCAGGTAGCGCGCCGGCCGGCCTGTCTGCAGCAGCTGGTCGTCGAGTTCGACACGGCTGAATTCGCGTACTTCGGTCATAGGGTCGCTGGCCACCTGGCCGTCCACCCGCACGCGGCGTTGCGCCAACATCAGGCGGGCTTGCTGGCGGTTGTGGCTGGGCAGGTTGGCGAGGAAACGGTCGAGACGCATTGGGGCCCGTCAGTCGGCGGCAGAGGTGCGCAGTTGTTGTTCAACCGCAGCGCAGCGCGGGCACAGGCAGGCTTGGTCGCGCAGCTCGGCAGGCAGGGCCTGAAGCACGGCCGGGTCGATGGTTACGCTATAGCACCAGCAGGCCTGGGTAGCGCGGGCCGGGTCGGCCAGGCTGCACCGGTTGGGCGCGCCACAGGCGGGGCAGTGTCGGTTGTCAGGCATGGCTGCCGCTCAGCTGTATCAAATTGTTGCAGAAATGGCACTGCACCTTGGCGCCACGGTCTTATCACATGTCGATGATCGCATTTCGCGTCGACGCTCGCCAGCGCCGCTGTTCGGGCACTCCAGCGGTCCAGGAGGCCGCCATGTCCTATCGAATCCTGTTGATCGCCCTGCTGGGGCTGATGACTGCCGCCTGCGTCCCGTACTACGAGACCGGGGGCTACTATCGCTCGGATCACTACTACGCCGACCGTTACGTGTCGCCGGGGTATTACCGCTATGACCACTATTACGTGACGCCACAACCGCGCTATTACTACCAGCCAGCACCGCGCTACTACTACCGCCCGGCGCCAGCGCCATATTACCGCTCGCCGCCGCCGCCGGTGATGAAGCAATGGCATGGCAACCCACGCTATGACTATGGCAACCGCCAGCGCTACGACTATGGGCGCGACCGGGATCGGCATGACTATCGTGGCGGCAGCCAGCGTTACCAGAACGACCGTTGGCATTCCGACAGACGGGGGGACGGTGACCGTCGTTGGGATGGGCGGCGTGGGCAAGGGGGGAACTGGCAGCGGTAGGTGAATTGAGACGGGGGCGTCATGCGCCCCCCTCTCGAAGCTAATCCAGGTCTGCCAGCGGGTGGCGGCCTTCCCACACCTTGGCAAAATGCGCCTCGACCACCGCCGCCGGTACCTGCGCCACATCCGGCCAGTGCCAGCGCGGCTGGTTGTCCTTGTCCAGCAGGCGCGCGCGTACCCCTTCGCTGAATTCCGGGTGGCGGCAGCAGTTCAGGCTCATGCCGTATTCCATCTGGAACACCTGCGCCAACGACAAGTGGCGTGCCCGGCGAATCTGCTCCCACACCAGGTGTGCCGTCAGCGGGCAACCGGCATGCAATTGTCGGCCGGCCTCGGCCAGCAGCGGATCGTCGTGGTGCTTGAGCCCTTCCAGGGCACGCCAGGCCGCGGCCGCATCGGCTACGTCGAGCAACTGGTCGATGACCTGCCGTCGTGGCAGCCACTGGGCTTCGGGCAGTTCGGCGCAGGCCCGGTGCTGTTCGGCCTTGAGCAGGCTGTTCAGTTGCAGCGCGGTCTGCTCCTGCCAGTTCAATTGCAGCAATTCCTCGATCAGCGCTTCCTGCTGGTATTCGCCCAGGAAGCGATCGGCCAGGCCCAGGTCAAGGGCGTCGTGGGCATTGATCGGCGCCCCCGTCAGGCCAAGGAACAAGCCCAGCTTGCCTGGCAAACGGGCAAGGAACCAGCTGGCGCCCACATCCGGGTACAGGCCGATGCTGATTTCCGGCATGGCCAGCCGACTGCTGGGGGTGACGATACGCACATTGGCGCCTTGCAGCAGGCCCATGCCGCCGCCCAGCACATGCCCGTGGCCCCAGCACAGCAGCGGCTTGGGGTAGGTGTGCAGGGCGAAGTCCAGGCGGTATTCGGCGGCAAAAAAGGTGGCGGCCAGCGGTGGTACGCTGCCGGGGTGGTCGCGGCAGGCGTGCGCCAGAGCGCGTACATCGCCCCCTGCGCAGAATGCCTTGCTGCCGTTGCCGCGCAGTAACACGCAGACGACCCTGGGGTCTCGGGCCCAGGCGTGCAACTGCTCGCCCAATACTTCGATCATCGGCAGGTTCAGGGCGTTGAGCGCCTTGGGCGCATCCAGGGTGGCGATGCCGATGCGGGCGCCATCGGCGCCGGTGAGTACCTCGCAATGAATGGCCATGGACTACCTCGCGCAAGTCATCGCACAAGTATGGCTTGCCTGGCCGATCATGCCGGTCGTCGGTCGGATCGTTTGACAAGCGCACAAGGCTTACCTAGTGTCGCGCCATTGTTTACGGAAGGCCCCATGACTGACGACGATCGCATCAAACTCGAACCCGGCTGGAAGGCCGCGTTGCGCGCCGAATTCGACCAGCCCTACATGCATCAGCTGCGCGAGTTCCTGCGTAGCGAATATGCCGCCGGCAAGGAGATCTACCCGCCAGGGCCGCTGATCTTCAATGCGCTCAATTCGACGCCGCTGGACCAGGTAAAGGTGGTGATTCTCGGCCAGGACCCCTATCACGGGCCGGGGCAGGCGCATGGCCTGTGTTTCTCGGTGCAGCCGGGCGTGGCCACGCCACCGTCGCTGGTCAACATCTACAAGGAATTGCAGCGTGACCTGAATATCCCGATTCCCGACCATGGCTACCTGCAGAGCTGGGCCGAGCAGGGCGTGCTGCTGCTCAACACGACCATGACCGTGGAGCGTGCCAATGCAGCGTCACATGCCAAGAAGGGCTGGGAATTGTTTACCGACCGGATCATCCAGGTGGTCAGCGAGCAATGCCCGAACGTGGTGTTCCTGCTGTGGGGCTCGCATGCGCAAAGCAAGCAGAAGCTGATCGACGGGACCAAGCACCTGGTGCTGAAATCGGTGCATCCATCGCCCCTGTCGGCTTACCGCGGGTTCCTGGGCTGTGGGCATTTCAGCCGCACCAACAGCTTCCTCGAACAGCGCGGGCTGACCCCGATCAACTGGGCATTGCCGCCGCTGTGATGGACCGGCCGCGTTGCTTTCTTCGCGGGTAAGCCCGCGAAGAAAGCGACACGATCATTCCGGCCTGGCACTCCACAGCCGGAACAGTGGCTCTGCCAGAAACAGCACCAGTAGCAGCCGCATCACCTGCAGCGCCGTCACCAGCGGTACCGACAGCTGCAAGGTCTCGGCGGTCAGGCTCATCTCGGCAATTCCCCCGGGCATCATGCCCAAGGTCAGCGAGCGCAGGTCCAGCGCGGTCATCACGCTCAGCACCCAGGCTGCGCTGGCGGCGATCGCCATGCACAGCGCAGTGGCGACCAGGGTGCGCAGGAGGAAGGAAGGGGCGCGGCGGAAGAATGCCCGGTTGAAGTGACAGGCCAGGCCGCTGCCGATCAGCCACTGGCCAATCTGGCTGGCGCCGTGGGGCAGGGCGATCTGCAGGTTGCCCGCCAGGCTCAGCGTGGCCGCCACCAGCAATGGCCCGAACAACCATGGATTGGGTTGGCGCAAGCGCTGCCAGAGCAACGCAACGGCCACCCCCAGCGGAGCGATAAGCGCCAGCCAGCCCCAGCTCACGCTGCCGGTGTGATTCATCGGCACCCCATCACCCAGCAGAAACTTGAACAGCGCCGGTACGCACAGCACCACGGCGAGGACACGCAGGCTCTGCGCCGCCGCCACCTGGCTGAGCACCGCGCCATTGCGAGCGCCAAGGTTGACCATCTCCCCCGAGCCGCCGGGCATGCTGGCGAAGAACGCCGTTGCGCGGTCTTCGCCGCTGCGCCGTAGCAGCCAGACGCTGATAACGCTGGACAGGCTGATGAACAGCGCGCCGAAGAAGATCAGCGCGAAATGGCTGGCCACTTGCTCGATCACCGCCGGGGTGAAGTGCAGGCCGATACCGATGCCGATGATGCATTGCCCGCATTTGCGCCCGTTGGGGATTTCCGGCAGTTGCCAGGGCGTCAGGCAGCGGACCAGGATGATCGCCAGCAGCGCGCCGACCATCCACGGCAACGGCCAGCCGACCTGGCTGGCGGCAAAACCACCAGCAAGGCCAACCAGCCCGGTCGCGACAGACAGCGGCAACCCACGGTCAGGCATCGGCCATCGCCCGGCGTTGCATGCTGCGTTTACGCCAGCTGCGCAGCAGCGGCAGGGTCAGCATGCAAAGGGTCAGCACCCATACCGACATGCTGATCGTGCTCGACCAGAGGATGCCCAGCTCACCGTTGGAGATCGACAGCGCCCGGCGCAGGTTCTGCTCCATCAGCCCGCCAAGGATGAAACCGAGCAGGATCGGCGACAGCGGGAAGTCCAGCTTGCGCAGGATGTAGCCCATGATGCCGATGCCGACCATCAGGAACAGGTCGAAGGTGGTGGCATGCACCGCGTACACACCGATCGCAGTGATGATGGCGATCACCGGCACCAGTGCCCAGTTCGGCACGGCGAGGATGCGGGTAAAGATGCGGATCATCGGAATGTTGAGGATCACCAGCATGATGTTGGCGACGAACAACGAGGCGATCAGGCCCCAGACGATGTCTGGCTGCTGTTCGAACAACAGCGGGCCGGGGGTGATGTTGTACAGGGTCAGTGCCCCGATCATCACCGCCGTGGTACCCGAGCCGGGTACGCCCAGCGTCAGCATCGGCACCAGGGCACCGCAGCAGGATGCGCCGATGGCGGTTTCCGGGGCGGCCAGGCCGCGGGCATCACCCTTGCCGAAATTGCCTTTTTCGCCCGCCAGGCGTTTCTCGGTCATGTAGGCAACGGCGCTGGCCAGGGTTGCACCGGCGCCTGGCAGCACGCCCATGACGAAGCCCAGCAGGCCGCAGCGGATGTTCACCACGAACACCGAGGCGGCTTCCTTGAGGTTGAACAGCATGCGCCCGGTGGCCTTGACCGCCTGGTGGCCATGGTGGGTCTTTTCCAGCAGCAGGAGGATTTCGCTGATGGAGAACAAGCCCAGCACCAGCACCACGAACTGGATGCCGTCGGCCAGGTGCACGCTGTCCCCGGTGAACCGGTACACGCCACTGTTGGCGTCGATACCAACGGCCGACAGGAACAGGCCGATCAGTGCGGCGATGAAGGTTTTCAACGGCTTGTCACCGGCCATGCCGCCAAGGGCGACGATGGCGAAGACCATCAACACGAAGTATTCCGCCGGGCCGAAGGCAATCGCCCATTTCGCCAGCAGCGGGGCGAACAGCACCATGCCGCAGGTGGCGATCAAGGCACCGATGAACGAACTCCATGCCGACAGTGACAGCGCCACGCCAGCCAAGCCGTTGCGGGCCATCGGGTAGCCGTCGAGGGTGGTCATCACGGTCGAGGCTTCGCCCGGGATGTTCAACAGGATCGAGCTGATGCGGCCGCCGTACTCGCAGCCCAGGTACACCGCGGCCAGCAGGATCAGCGCCGATTCCGGCGGCAAGCCGAGGGCGAAGGCGATGGGGATCAGCAGGGCGACGCCGTTGATCGGGCCCAGGCCAGGCAGCAGGCCGACCACGGTGCCGATCAGCGTGCCGGTAAGGGCGGTGACCAGGTTGTAGGGGGACAGGGCGACGCCGAAGCCCTGGCCCAGGTAGCTCAAGGTATCCATGTGTCAGTTCTCCAGTACGCTCAGCAGGCCAAGGGGCAGGGGCACGTCCATCACGCGGTCGAACAGCCAGTAGAGGAACAGGCTCATGCCTGCCACCACGATGAAGCTGTGCAGCCAGCGACCGCCATACAGGCGGGCCATGGGCACGCCGATCAGGACGGCACTGAGGATGAAGCCCAGGGCTTCGAAGGTGCTGGCGAACACGATCAACAGGCCGACACAGGCGCTGATCTTGATCAGGGTCTCGCGGTCCAGTTCCGGCTCGTCGTCCTTGCGCACGATGGGCGTGGGGCGGAACACCAGGTACAGCAGGCCCAGGCCCATCAGGCCGAGCATCAGCAACGGATAGGCGCGCGGGCCCACCGGCTCATAGGAAAACGCCGCCTGGTAGGGCCAGGCCATCACGGCCAGGGCGGCACACACCGCCAGCAGGACCAGGGCGAAGATGCGTTGCAGGATCATCAGGGAATCCTCTCGTTTTTCGGCAAGACGCAGATCCTTTGCAGGCGCGGCCTTGTGTCGCGAAGGGCGGCAAAGCGGCCCCAGGATTTCAGCATCGCTGCGCAAATTGCTGGGGCTGCCTTGCAGCCCTTTCGCGACACAAGGCCGCTCCTACAAAGAGCGAGCGGCGTTGGCTTTACTGGATCAGGCCGAATTCCCGGGCCAGGGTCTTGTAGTCAGCCACCTGCTTCTTCACATAGCCGTCCAGCTCTTCGCCGGTCATGGCGAACGGGAACAGCTCGCGCTGGTCACGCAGCTTGGCGAAGTCTTCCGAGGCCAGCATCTTGTCGAACGACTGCTTCCACCAGGCGTAGTCTTCGTCGCTCACCTTTGGCCCCAGGTAGAAGCCGCGTACCACTGGCCAGACGATGTCGTAGCCCTGTTCCCTGGCGGTGGGAATGTCTTTCATCTCGGGCTCGTCCAGGCGGTTTTCCGAGAACACCGCGAGGATGCGCATATTGCCGCTCTGGATGTGTGGCATGGAGTCGGAGATGTCGGTCGAACCCACCTGAATGTGCCCGCCCAGCAGTGCCGTGGCGATTTCGCCACCACCTTCCAGGGCCACGTAGCGCAGGTCACGCGGGTTGATACCCGCCGCCTTGGCGATCAACGCGGTCTGCATCCAGTCCTGGCTGCCAACGGTACCGCCCGAGCCGATCACCACCTTGCTCGGGTCTTTCTTCAGCGCCGCGACCAGGTCGTCGAGGGTCTTGTAGGGCGAGTCGCTCTTCACCGCGATGGCGCCGTAGCTGGTACCGACGGCGGCCAGCCATTTCACCGCGTTTTCGTCAAAACGGCCGAACTTGCCTTGGGCCAGGTTCAGCAACGAGCCGCTGGACCAGGCCACCAGGGTCCCGGCATCAGCCGGCCGTTGGGCGACCACCGCGTTGTAGGCCACCGCGCCGACACCGCCTGGCATGTAGGTGACGCGCATCGGCTTGCTGAGGATCTTTTCCTGCACCAGGGCGCTTTGCACCAGTTTACAGGTCAGGTCGAAGCCGCCGCCGGGCGAGGCGGGGGCGATGCATTCAGGGCGTTTCGGTTCGCCAGCGAGGGCGTTGCCGGCCAGCAGCAGGCAGCCGGTAGCGAGGACGAGGCGGCGCAGGGAAAAAGTCATCGTTCATCTCCGTAAGCGTTGTTGTTATCGGTTTACCGCTGTTGGGTTAGTGCGATCGGATTACCACAGCGCCACGCTGTAGCTCACCAGCAGCCTGACTTCATCGGCATCACGGGCAAAATTGGAGCGGAAGGTGGCGTTGCGCAGGCGTACGGCAACGTTTTTCAACGGGCCGCTTTGCACCACGTACTTCATTTCGGTATCGCGTTCCCATTCCTTGCCCTCGCCACCGGCGGCGCGGCTGACATTGTCGCCGCTGATGTAGCGGGTCATGAAGGTCAGGCCGGGCACGCCGAGCGCGGCGAAGTTGTAGTCGTAGCGCGCCTGCCAGGAACGCTCGTCGGCGTTGGCAAAGTCGTTGATCTGGACGAAGTTGACCAGGTACGGGTCGGCGCCATCGACGTAAGGGAAGGCGCTGTCACCGGACAGCTGCTGCCAGGCGGCACTGACCTTGTGCCCGCCCAGGGCATAGCTGAGCATGCCGTTGATGGTGGTGTTGTCGATGTTGCCGGCCTTGGCAGCACCGGCGTCGTCGCTCACGGCCAGGCGCAGGTCGGCGCCGAAGGTGCCCGGGCCCCACGGCTGGGTGGCGAGCATGCCGATGAAGTGCTGGCGATAGATGTCGTCCAGCTGGGCAAAGTGGTAGCTGCCGGTGATGCGATCGGTGAACTGGTAATCGAGGCCGGCCAGGTCCAGGTTGTCGGCGCTGAACGAGCCGCCGAAGCGCCCGTTCTTGTTGTTCAGGGCCAAGTCTTCCCAGTTGGTGTCGTTGCGGTCCTTGGCCTTGTCCAGGCGGCCGCCGGTGAAGGTCAGGCCCTTGATCTCCTTCGAGGTGAGCAGGCCGCCTTCGAAGGTTTGCGGCAGGATGCGCCCGTCGTTGGGCTGCAGGGTCGGCAATTCCGGGATCAGGGTACCGATCTTGAGTTCGCTCTGTGACACCTTCACCTTGCCGGTCAGGCCCAGCTTGGAATACTCGTCGGCAGCCTTGCCGTCATCATGGGTGGGCAGCAGGCCGGTATCGGTGCGGTCGGGGCTGGAGTCGAGCTTGATGCCGAGCATGCCCAGCGCATCCAGGCCGAAGCCTACGGTGCCGTCGGTATAGCCGGACTCGAAGTTGAGGATGAAGCCCTGGGCCCATTCGTCGCGCTTGGATTGCTGTGCGCTGGTGCCGTCGCGGAAGTCGCGGTTGAAGTACATGTTGCGGGTTTCGAAGGTGGCCGTGCTGTCTTCGAAGAAAGCGGCCTGGCTCATCGGGGCGACACCGGCAAGCGCAAGGGCGCTGGCGATGGCGGAAGGGCGTGCGGCAAAGGAACGGGTAGGCGTGAACGCCTGCGGCTGCAATGACAGCATCACTGATGGCTCCGATTATTGTTCTTATTCGTTGCACCTTGCTGGTGCTTTTTCGGCGCGAAGGGCGACCGTGGTGCGATGCTAGGTAATCAACCTTTCGCTAACCTTTCAGCGTGAAAGGTTTGTCGACAGGGGCTTCACAGGCCTGCCGACAGCGGTACACTCCGCGCCACCGCCCCACCCGAGCAGGGAGAATCCGATGCGTGTGCTGCTGGTCGAAGACCACCTGCAACTGGCCGAAAGCGTGGCCCAGGCCTTGAAGAGCCATGGCCTGACCGTGGACGTGCTGCATGATGGCGTGGCCGCCGACCTGGCCCTGGCCAGCGAGGAATACGCCGTGGCCGTGCTGGATGTCGGCTTGCCGCGGATGGACGGCTTCGAGGTGCTGGCGCGCCTGCGTGGGCGTGGCAAGACCTTGCCGGTGCTGATGCTGACTGCGCGCAGCGACGTCAAGGACCGCGTCCACGGCCTGAACCTTGGCGCAGACGACTACCTCGCCAAGCCGTTCGAACTGACCGAGCTGGAAGCCCGGGTCAAGGCCTTGTTGCGCCGCAGCGTGCTCGGTGGCGAGCGCCAGCAACGCTGTGGGCCGCTGGTATACGACCTGGACACCCGACGCTTTACCCTGGGTAACGACAACCTCACCCTGACCTCGCGCGAACAGAGTGTGCTGGAAGCGTTGATCGCCCGCCCGGGCCGGGTGATGAGCAAGGAGCAACTGGCTGCCCAGGTGTTCGGCCTGGATGAAGAGGCCAGCCCTGACGCCATCGAGATCTATATCCACCGGCTGCGCAAGAAGCTCGACGGTCACCCGGTTGCCATCGTCACCTTCCGCGGCCTGGGCTACTTGCTCGAGCACCGCGATGCGTGACAACGGCAGCCTGCGCGGGCGCTTGCTCGGCAACCTGGCCTTGCTGCTGGTGGTGCTGATGCTGGCCAGCGGCCTGAGCGCCTACTGGAATGGCCGCGAAGCTGCCGACACGGCTTATGACCGCACCTTGCTGGCCTCGGCGCGGACCATTGCCGCAGGCCTGTCCCAACGCGACGGTTCGCTCAGTGCCGACGTGCCTTACGTGGCCCTGGACACCTTCGCCTACGACAGCGCCGGTCGCATCTATTACCAGGTACTGGACATCCAGCAGCGGCTGATCTCCGGCTACGAGAATTTGCCGCCGCCGCCACCGGGCACGCCGCGTACCGATGACTACCCGGCACTGGCGCGGTTCTACAACGCCAGCTACCTGGGCCAGGACGTGCGTGTGGTGAGCCTGTTGAAGCCGGTGAGCGAACCCAACATGAACGGCATGGCGGAAATCCGCGTGGCCGAGACCGAGGAAGCCCGGGTGCGCATGGCCCGTGGCTTGATGGCCGATACCCTGCTACGCCTGGGCATGCTGGCGCTGGGTGCGCTGGTACTGGTGTGGTTTGCCGTGAGCGCCGCGTTACGGCCACTGGAGCGCTTGCGTACGGCGGTGGAGGAGCGCCAGCCGGACGACCTGCGGGCTTTGCCGGTGGTGCAGGTGCAACATGAGCTGGGCCCGCTGGTACGGGCCTTGAACCACTTCACCGAACGCTTGCGCGGCCAGTTCGAGCGGCAGGCGCAATTCATTGCCGACGCTGCCCACGAGTTGCGTACGCCGCTGGCTGCGCTCAAGGCCCGGGTCGAGCTGGGCTTGCGCTCGTCCGAGCCGCAGGTATGGCGGCAGACCTTGGAATCTGCCGCGCAGGGCACCGATCGCCTGACCCACCTGGCCAACCAGTTGTTGTCACTGGCGCGGGTCGAGAATGGCGCGCGGGCGATTGCCGAAGGCGGCGCGCAGCGCCTTGACCTGAGCCAGTTGGCGCGCGAACTGGGCATGGCCATGGCTCCGCTGGCACACAAACGCGGGGTGGCGCTGGCCCTGGAAGCCGAAGCACCAGTATGGCTCAAGGGTGAACCGACGCTGCTCAACGAGCTGTTGAGCAACCTGGTGGACAACGCTCTGGCCCATACGCCAGCGGGCGGCAACGTGATCTTGCGGGTGCTGACGCCCGCCGTGCTGGAGGTAGAGGACGACGGGCCGGGGATCCCCGAGGCCGAGCGTGAGCGGGTGTTCGAGCGCTTCTATCGGCGCAGTGCGCAGGGCAGCGGGCTCGGGTTGGCCATTGTGGGCGAAATCTGCCGGGCGCACCTGGCCCAGGTGAGCCTGCATGATGGCGCCAAGGGCGGCCTGCGGGTGCGGGTGAGTTTCATCGCTGATTGATGAGGTGCCTGTGCCGGCCCTTTCGCGGGCTTGGCCGTGAAGAAGCCGGCACTGGCCGACGCCGGTCAGCGCAACATGCTCCGCGCATCGATCAGTTCATCCACTTCCAGCTCGGTGCCGAACGGCAAGCCCAGATGGCGGTAGGCGGGCAGCGCCGCCAATGGCCGATGGCGCCCGCGCTGGCTGATGCAGCGGGCGATTTGCACGATGTCGATATAGTCGATGCTGTCGGTCTGCCGGTCCAGGTCTTGCACCTGGCTTGGCAGGTTGACCAGTTGTTCCGGAAACTCCCACGCCTTGAGAATCTTGTCGCCCAGCACCGGCTGGATGTGTTCGATCACGTAATGCAGGCACACCGGGTCGGACAGCAGCTCATTGTGCTCTTCGGCATAGATCAGTACCGGCAGCGCGCCAATCTGGTGGACCAGCCCGCCGAGGGTGGCCTGGTCGGGCTTGAGCTGGGTAAAGCGTCGGCAGATTTCGTAGCTGATGCCTGCCACATCCAGGCTGTTGGCCCAGATATCGCGTAGCTTCTGTTCAACCGCCGGCGCGCGGGCGTGAAAGATCTGCTCGATGACCAGGCCAATGGCCAGGTTGCAGCTGTAGTTGATACCCAGCCGCGTGATGGCGGTGTGCAGGTCGGTGACTTCGATCGCCGCGCGTAGCAGCGGGCTGTTGACGACCTTGATCAGGCGCGCCGAAAGCGCCGCATCGCGACCGATCACCTTGCTCAGGGCCGCTACGCTGATTTCGCTGTCTTCCGCTGCCTCGCGGATGCTCAGGGCAACCTCGGGCAGGGTCGGCAGGACCAGGTCATCCTTTTCGATGGCCTCGAGCAATTGTGCTTGAACCATCTCGGCCAGCTTGTTCATGGGCGTGTCTACCGCAGTGGTGGTGCGGCCCCGCCACAAGGGCGGGGCAGGCTGGTCAGCGCTGGATTTCCCGGTCGCGGTCCAGTTCATAGGGCAGGCTCAGTACCTGCAGGCGCGGGCCGCCGAGGCTGCCCAGGTGCAGGTTGTCGTCGGCCACCGCTTCGGCACTGAGTACCGCGAGCAGCTCGCAGCCGCTGCCGGTGCTGGCAGCCAGGACCACTTCACCGACCGACGAGCCATGGGTAGGCGAGAAAATCTCCTCACCCGGAGCCGGAATGGCCTGTTGGTCCAGGGCCAGGCGGTACTGGCGGCGCTTGAGCTTGCCCAGGTACTGCATGCGGGCGACGATTTCCTGCCCGGTGTAGCAGCCCTTCTTGAAGCTTACGCCGTCGACGGCCTGCAGGTTGATCATCTGCGGAATGAACAGCTCACGGGTCGGCCCCATGACCTGGCCGATACCGGCACGCACCTGGCCCAACAGCCAGTCGTTGAGGCTGCCTTCCGGCAGGGCGGCGGCCAGGGCCTGGCGTACCCTGCCGGCGTCATCGGCGGGCGCCCACAACTCCACGCGGCCTGCCGAAACAGCGATCGCGATCAGGCCTGCATGCCGGACGGTGCTGCCGGCGGCTGCGGGCACGTCGAGCCCCAGCGCCTGCAAGGCCGTAGCGCCAGCCTGCACACCGAAACGTGCCCATGCGGCGCTTTCATCGGCCAGCGTGGCCTTGGAGAACACGGCGTATTTCTTCAGATCGGCCAGCTGTGCGTCGAGCAGATCGCTGGCCATGGCCAGCAGGTAGCCGTTGCCTTCGGGCAGGATGCGGAAGCTTGACTGCATGCGCCCCTTGACCATGCAGCGGGCGCCGAGGCTGGCGTGTTCCTGGCTGAGGTAGTTGATGTTGCAGGTCAGCTGGCCCTGCAGGAACTTGCCTGCATCGGAGCCGCGGACGGCGAGGATGCCCTCGTGGGACAGGGGGCAGAAGAAAGCGGAATCGGCCATGGGTCATCGCGGTGGCTTAAAGACTGGCGGCCATCATAGAACGCCGGTAACAAAATAGGTAGGTGACTAGACCAACGCCCGGTGTCGCTTCGCTCGCCTGGCTGTATACTGGCGGGCCATTCGAGGAGGGCCCCATGGTCGAACAAACTGAACTCAACCGGCTTTTCTGGCACAGCCGCCGCGGCATGCTGGAACTGGACGTCCTGCTGGTACCTTTCACCCAGGAAGTCTATCCCACGCTCAACCAGGCTGACCGCGAACTCTACGTGCGACTGCTGAGCTGCGAAGATCAGGACATGTTCGGCTGGTTCATGGAGCGCACCGAGTCCGAAGACCCGGAGCTGCAGCGCATGGTCCGCATCATCCTGGACCGTGTCCAGCCCAAGTGAGTGTTTCGAGTGCCGCTGGCACGGCTCGCGCCGGCTGCTGACGGCCTACCTGGTGTGCCAGGTGCTGGCGTGGCTCGCCATAGGGGCGAGCCCGCTGTCCGGCTGGCAGGCCCTTGCCGTTGCCGCCACCTGTATCGCCCACGCTGGCTGGGCCATCCCCCGACGTATTCTGCTGACCCATGAGCATGCCGTGACTGGCCTGCGCCGTGATGCGCGCGGCTGGCACGTGTTCAGCCGTGCCCTCGGCTGGCAGCCGGTGCGCTTGTGCCGCGACAGCGTGGCGTTGCCGGCGCTGGTGGTGTTGCGTTTCGAGCGGGCGGGGCGATGGGTGGGGGAGAGCCAGTGTGTGCCGCGGGATGCGCTGGGGGCCGATGAGCACCGGCGCTTGCGGGTGCGGTTGAAGTTCAGCCGGCGCAGGTGGGCAGGGGTGAGCCGGGCATAAAGCCATACCGAGTTGGCTTCTTCGCGGGCTTGCCCGCTCCCACAGGTACTGCGCAAGGCTGCAAGGCAGCGGGATCTCTGTGGGAGCGGGCGTGCCCGCGAAGGCCGCGACGCCGATTCAAATCGGGCTGAGGATGGTGTCCCTGGCCTCGGCGAGCATCCCCGGGTAGTCCAGCGTGTAATGCAGCCCGCGGCTTTCCTTGCGCTGCATGGCCGAGCGGATCATCAGCTCGGCCACCTGCGCCAGATTGCGCAGTTCAATAAGGTCGCGGCTGACCTTGTAGTTGCTGTAGAACTCATCGATTTCGTCCAACAGCAAACGAATGCGGTGCTGGGCCCGCTGCAGGCGCTTGCTGGTGCGCACGATGCCGACGTAGTCCCACATGAAGCGCCGCAGTTCATCCCAGTTGTGCGCGATGATCACGTCTTCATCCGAGTCGGTGACCTGGCTGGCGTCCCAGCCGGGCAGGGCCTTGGGCATGACCACTTCATCCAGGCAGGCCTGGATGTCGGCTGCGGCAGCGCGGCCATAGACAAAGCACTCCAGCAGCGAATTGCTGGCCATGCGGTTGGCGCCATGCAGGCCGGTAAAGCTGGTTTCGCCGATGGCATACAGCCCTGGCACATCGGTGTGGCCGCGGTCGTCCACCATCACCCCGCCACAGGTATAGTGCGCCGCCGGTACCACCGGGATCGGCTGGCGGGTGATGTCGATGCCAAACGCCAGGCAGCGCTCATAGACGGTGGGGAAGTGGCTCTTGATGAACTCGGCCGGCTTGTGGGTGATGTCCAGGTAGACGCAATCCACACCCAGGCGCTTCATTTCATGGTCGATGGCGCGGGCCACGATGTCACGCGGGGCCAGCTCTTCGCGTGGGTCGAAGCGCGGCATGAAGCGCTCGCCGTTGGGCAGGCGCAGCAGGGCGCCTTCACCGCGCAGGGCTTCGGTGATCAGGAAACTCTTGGCTTGCGGGTGGTACAGGCAGGTCGGGTGGAACTGGTTGAATTCCAGGTTCGCCACCCGGCAACCGGCGCGCCAAGCCATGGCGATGCCGTCGCCGCAGGCACCATCGGGGTTGCTGGTATACAGGTAGACCTTGGCTGCGCCGCCGGTGGCCAGCACGGTGAAGCGCGCGCCGAAGGTGTCCACTTCGCCGGTGTTGCGGTCGAGTACGTAGGCACCCAGGCAGCGCTCGCCAGGCAGGCCCAGGCGCCGTTCGGTGATCAGGTCGATCGCCACGCGCTGCTCCAGCAACTGGATATTCGGGCGCAGGCGGGCCTGGGCCAGCAGCGTGGTGAAGATGGCGGCACCGGTGGCGTCGGCAGCATGGATGATGCGCCGGTGGCTGTGGCCGCCTTCGCGGGTCAGGTGGAATTCGAAGCCACCATCGTCGACGCTGTAGTGTTCATCGCGGGTAAACGGCACGCCTTGTTCAATAAGCCATTCGATGGCTTCCCGGCTGTGCTCGACGGTAAAGCGCACCGCCTCTTCATGGCACAGGCCACCGCCAGCGTTGAGGGTGTCCTCGACATGCGACTGCACGGTATCGCTATTGTCCAGCACCGCTGCTACACCGCCCTGGGCCCAGAAGGTCGAGCCGTTGGCCAGGTCGCCCTTGCTGAGCACGGCGACGCGCAGGTGGCTGGGCAGGTTCAGTGCCAGGCTGAGACCGGCGGCACCGCTGCCGATCACCAGGACATCATGTTGGAATTGTTGGCTCATGTCGGGACACTAGTATTCTTCGGAAGGGGCGCGGCACAATAGTCACGCGCCGATGGCATTGTGAAACTATCGTTAAGGCTGGCCGGGTTGCCTTTATAGCAGCCCAAGGTGGCCAATTTCCATGCCACTTGCCTGGTGGCGACAACCTTGTGGGAACTTTCCGATAACGCTGGAAATCCTATGAAGGCTGCCCGTACGCCACAATTTACCGCGGCGACGCAGGGCGGCAGGCCTGTCCAGGCTGTCCCTGCGTACTCGAAACCTGATTATCGACGTAGCCGGCCGTGACCGTGCAGCGTCTTTCGTGCAAGCCGACCAAGGGCTGCAGGAAACTTGCTTGGAGGGGAGAACTTTTGCGCAAAGCCCGAGTCTATGGTTGCAAGCCTGATCGATGGCTGCTGCAACGCTCCTTCGAGTTCACTGAGGAGTGTTCATGCTAACCCAGGAAGAGGATCAGCAGCTTGTCGAGCGTGTTCAACGCGGCGACAGGCGAGCGTTCGATCTGTTGGTGCTGAAGTATCAGCACAAGATTCTCGGGTTGATCGTGCGGTTCGTTCACGATACCCACGAGGCCCAGGATGTAGCACAGGAAGCCTTCATCAAGGCCTACCGTGCGCTTGGCAATTTCCGCGGCGACAGCGCGTTCTATACGTGGCTTTACCGCATCGCCATCAACACGGCGAAGAACTACCTGGTGTCCCGTGGAAGACGGCCACCAGACAGCGATGTGAGCTCCGAGGATGCGGAGTTTTACGACGGCGATCATGGTCTCAAGGATCTCGAGTCCCCAGAGCGCTCGTTGTTGCGGGATGAAATCGAAGGCACTGTCCATCGCACCATCCAGCAACTGCCGGAAGACCTGCGCACGGCCCTGACGCTGCGCGAGTTCGATGGACTGAGTTACGAAGACATTGCCAGTGTCATGCAATGTCCGGTGGGTACCGTGCGCTCTCGAATCTTCCGCGCTCGGGAGGCCATAGACAAAGCCCTGCAACCTTTGCTGCAGGAAACCTGAGACAGCGGCGACAGCCAAGAGAGGAACCGCCATGAGTCGTGAAGCTTTGCAGGAATCGCTGTCCGCGGTAATGGATAACGAAGCGGACGAGCTTGAACTGCGTCGGGTATTGAATGCCGTCGACGATACTGAAACCCGTGCCACCTGGTCGCGCTACCAGGTCGCCCGTGCAGCCATGCACAAGGAGCTGCTGCTGCCGAACCTGGATATTGCGGCGGCGGTTTCTGCAGCACTGGCTGACGAAGCCGTGCCGGCCAAGGTCAAGAAGGGCCCATGGCGCAGCATTGGCCGCCTGGCGGTGGCTGCCTCGGTTACCGTCGCGGTGCTGGCCGGTGTACGCATGTACAACCAGGACGAGATCACTGGCGCCGAGCTCGCAGCCCAGCAACCTGCCCAGCAAGGCGTGACCGTGCCACAAGCACAGGGCCCGGCCGTTTTGGCAGGCTATAGTGAGAGCAGTGAGCAACCGACCGGGCCGATGGCCAACGGCGTGCTGCAGAACCAGGCCGGCTGGGATCAGCGTCTGCCGGGCTATCTGCGCCAGCATGCCCAGGAATCCGCGCTCAAGGGCACTGAAACCGCATTGCCGTATGCCCGCGCCGCAAGCCTGGAAAACCGTTAAGTAAGGAGGATCATGCGCGCGCTACCTCTCCTGTCGCTGCTGATTGGCAGCTGCATGACGGTGCCAGCATTGGCGGCCAACTCATCGCCCGAAGCAGGCGAGTGGTTGAACAAGCTGGCACAGGCCGAGCAAAAGCAGAGCTACCAAGGCTCTTTTGTCTACGAACGTAACGGCAGCTTCTCCTCCCACGAGATCTGGCACAAGGTTGAGAATGGCAAGGTCAGCGAGCGGCTCCTGCAGCTCGATGGCGCGGCCCAGGAAATCGTGCGCGTGGATGGCAAGGTAGAGTGCGTCAGCGGGGCTTTGGCCAACGGTGTGACGCCGCCTGCGGACGCTGCCCAGCGTGTGCTTGATCCACTGAAACTGATGGGTTGGTACGATTTGAGCGTGGCGGGCAAGTCGCGTGTCGCCGGGCGCGATGCCGTGATCGTGACGCTCAACCCGCGTGACCAGCACCGCTATGCCTTCGAAATGCATCTGGACCGCGCCACCGGGCTGCCGCTGCGCTCGTTGATGATCAACGACAAGGGGCAGTTGCTCGAACGCTTCCAGATGACCCGTCTCGATACCGCCGTGCCCAGCGATGAGGACCTGCGCGCCAGTGCTGCCTGCAAGCCCGTGCAGCGTGTGGCTGCCGTGGCCAATGACAAGGTTGCCGGCTGGCGTTCGGACTGGTTGCCGCCAGGGTTCGAGCTGGTCAACAGTTCGGTGCGCCGTGATCCGAAGCAAGGTGGTGTGGTCAGCAGCCTGATGTATGACGATGGCCTGGCGCGTTTCTCGGTGTTTCTGGAGCCGGTAAGCGATGACGGTGGGACCGACATGCGCACCCAGCTTGGCCCGACCTCGGCGGTATCGCGGCGGCTGAACACGCCCAAGGGCAAGGTGATGGTCACCGTGGTCGGCGAAATTCCGCTGGGGACCGCGGAGCGCGTGGCGCTGTCCATGCGCCCCCAGGACGCCCAGGCGCGCCAGTGATTGCGCGCCTTGCCGGGCAGGCATGTCGGCTGTGCCAAGGCGAGCGGACAGGCGCCTGAAATGAAATTAAAGCATTGTCATTTGCAATCCTTCGGCAAATTTTCTATAGGTCAGGCTTCTTGGAGCCTGGCCTTTCCTGCTTTGGGCAGGGCCTTTCTAAACTACCGCTCGTTGTGACGGGAGCCGTATGTCAATACCACGCTTGAAATCCTACCTATCGATGTTCGCCGCCGTGCTGATGCTCGGCCAGGTGCTCACCGCCCAGGCCGAGGAAGCCCTGCCGGACTTCACCACCCTGGTCGAGCAGGCCTCGCCAGCCGTGGTCAACATCAGTACCAAGCAGAAGCTGCCGGACCGCCGCATGGCCGCCGGTGAGATGCCTGACCTGGAAGGCCTGCCGCCGATGTTCCGCGAGTTCTTCGAGCGCAACATGCCGCAGCAGCCACGCTCGCCGCGCGGTGACCGCCAGCGCGAGGCTCAATCGCTGGGTTCGGGCTTCATCATTTCCAGCGATGGCTACGTGCTGACCAACAACCACGTGGTGGCCGATGCCGACGAGATCATCGTCCGCCTGTCGGACCGCAGCGAGCTGCAGGCCAAGCTGGTCGGCACCGACCCACGCACCGACGTGGCCCTGCTCAAGGTCGAGGGCAAGAACCTGCCAACCGTGAAGCTGGGGGATTCCGAGAAGCTGAAAGTGGGCGAGTGGGTGCTGGCCATCGGTTCGCCGTTCGGCTTCGACCACTCGGTGACCAAAGGTATCGTCAGTGCCAAGGGCCGTACCCTGCCCAACGACACCTATGTGCCGTTCATCCAGACCGACGTGGCCATCAACCCGGGCAACTCCGGTGGCCCGCTGTTCAACATGAACGGCGAGGTAGTGGGTATCAACTCGCAGATCTTCACCCGTTCCGGTGGGTTCATGGGCCTGTCGTTCGCCATTCCGATCGATGTGGCGATCGATGTTTCCAACCAGCTGAAGAAAGACGGCAAGGTCAGTCGTGGCTGGCTGGGTGTGGTGATCCAGGAGGTCAACAAGGACCTGGCTGAGTCGTTCGGCCTGGACAAACCGGCTGGCGCCCTGGTAGCCCAGGTGCTGGAAAACGGCCCGGCGGCCAAGGGCGGCCTGCAGGTCGGTGACGTGATCCTGAGCATGAACGGCCAGCCAATCATCATGTCGGCAGACCTGCCGCACCTGGTGGGCAGCCTCAAGGATGGCGAAAAGGCCAAGCTGGAGATCATCCGCAACGGCAAGCGCCAGACCCTTGACATCAGTGTTGGTGCGTTGCCCGACGACGATGCTGAGATCGCTACCGGTGTCGAAGGCAGTGCCGAGCGCAGCAGCAACCGCCTGGGTGTATCGGTGGCCGACCTGACCGCCGAGCAGAAGAAATCCCTGGAGCTGAAAGGCGGTGTGGTGATCAAGGAAGTCCAGGATGGCCCGGCTGCAATGATCGGCCTGCGTCCAGGTGACATCATCAGCCACCTGAACAACCAGGCCATCGGCTCGGCCAAGGAATTCACCGAAATTGCCAAGGAGCTGCCGAAGAACCGTTCGGTGTCGATGCGTGTGCTGCGTCAGGGCCGTGCGAGCTTCATTACCTTCAAGCTGGCTGAATAAGCAGCCTGGCTACGGCGAAAGGGCAGCTTTGGCTGCCCTTTTTCATGAGTGTTCACAAGTGCAGGGCGCAAATGCTGTGTACAGTCGGACAGAGGAATCTCCCATATCCCAGCGGCTTAAGGTACAATTGCCGGCTATTTTTCGGCGGGCGTCCGGCTCGCAGCCTTTTCGAGTGTTGACCCGTGAGTGATTTGAGTCATATCCGCAATTTCTCCATCATCGCCCACATCGACCATGGCAAGTCGACGCTGGCCGACCGTTTCATCCAGATGTGCGGTGGCCTGTCGGCACGCGAAATGGAAGCCCAGGTGCTCGATTCCATGGACCTGGAGCGCGAGCGCGGTATTACCATCAAGGCCCACAGCGTCACGCTCAACTACAAGGCGCAGGACGGCAAGGTCTACCAGCTGAACTTCATCGATACCCCCGGCCACGTCGACTTCACCTACGAAGTTTCGCGCTCGCTGGCGGCCTGTGAGGGGGCGCTGCTGGTGGTTGACGCCGGCCAGGGCGTCGAGGCCCAGTCCGTGGCCAACTGCTACACCGCCATCGAGCAGGGCCTGGAAGTCATGCCGGTGCTGAACAAGATGGACCTGCCCCAGGCTGACCCGGACCGCGTCAAGGAGGAGATCGAGAAGATCATCGGTATCGACGCCACCGACGCCGTGGCCTGCAGTGCCAAGAGCGGCATGGGCGTGGACGAGGTGCTCGAGCGCCTGGTGCAGACCATCCCCGCGCCGGAAGGCGATATCGAGGCGCCGCTGCAGGCGCTGATCATCGACTCCTGGTTCGACAATTACCTGGGCGTGGTCTCGCTGGTGCGCGTGCGCCATGGCCGCGTCAAGAAAGGCGACAAGATCCTGGTCAAGTCCACCGGCAAGGTGCACCTGGTCGACAGCGTGGGCGTGTTTACCCCGAAGCACACCCAGACCGCCGACCTGAAGGCCGGCGAAGTGGGCTTCATCATCGCCAGCATCAAGGACATCCACGGTGCCCCGGTTGGTGACACCCTGACCTTGTCCTCGACCCCTGAAGTCGAAGTGCTGCCAGGCTTCAAGAAAATCCAGCCGCAGGTCTACGCCGGCCTGTTCCCGGTCAGCTCCGACGACTTCGAAGACTTCCGCGATGCCCTGCAGAAGCTGACCCTGAACGACTCTTCGCTGCAATACATGCCGGAAAGCTCCGATGCACTGGGCTTCGGCTTCCGTTGCGGCTTCCTCGGCATGCTGCACATGGAGATCATCCAGGAGCGCCTCGAGCGCGAATACGACCTGGACCTGATCACCACCGCGCCAAGCGTGATCTATGAGCTGGAACTGAAAACCGGCGAGACCATCACCGTCGACAACCCGTCGAAGCTGCCGGACGTCTCGGCGGTCGCCGATTTCCGCGAGCCGATCGTCACCGCCACCATCCTGGTGCCGCAGGAACACCTGGGCAACGTCATCACCCTGTGCATCGAGAAGCGTGGCGTGCAGCGCGACATGCAGTTCCTCGGTAGCCAGGTGCAGGTGCGCTACGACCTGCCGATGAACGAAGTGGTGTTGGACTTCTTCGACCGCCTCAAGTCCACCAGCCGCGGCTATGCTTCGCTGGACTATCATTTCGATCGCTACCAGTCGGCCAATCTGGTCAAGCTGGACGTACTGATCAACGGCGACAAGGTCGATGCCTTGGCTTTGATCGTGCACCGCGACAACGCGGCCTACAAGGGCCGTGCGTTGACCGAAAAGATGAAGGAACTGATCCCTCGGCAGATGTTCGACGTGGCGATCCAGGCAGCTATCGGCGGCCAGATCATTGCGCGGACAACCGTCAAGGCGCTCAGAAAGAACGTACTGGCCAAGTGCTACGGTGGCGACGTCAGCCGTAAGAAGAAGCTGCTGGAGAAGCAGAAGGCCGGTAAGAAACGCATGAAACAGGTGGGTAACGTGGAAATTCCACAGGAAGCCTTCCTCGCCGTGCTCAGGTTGGATAGCTAGGTCCTATGTCGCTAAATTTCCCGCTGTTGCTAGTCATCGCCGTCTTCGTCTGCGGCCTGCTGGGCTTGATCGACCTGCTGTTCCTGGCCCCGCGCCGGCGTGCGGCAATCGCCAACTACCAGGGCAGCGTCAGCCAGCCCGAGATGGCGGTGGTCGAGCGCCTGGGCAAGGAGCCGTTGCTGGTCGAGTACGGCAAGTCGTTCTTCCCGGTGCTGTTCATCGTGCTGGTGCTGCGTTCGTTCCTGGTCGAGCCGTTCCAGATCCCTTCGGGGTCGATGAAACCGACCCTGGAAGTGGGCGACTTCATCCTGGTGAACAAGTTCTCGTACGGCATTCGCCTGCCGGTGATCGACAAGAAGGTCATCGAGGTGGGTGACCCGCAACGCGGTGATGTGATGGTGTTCCGCTACCCTAGCGACCCGAACGTCAACTACATCAAGCGTGTGGTCGGCCTGCCGGGCGACCAGGTGCGCTACACCAGCGACAAGCGGTTGTTCGTCAACGGCCAGCCGATTGCCGAACAACTGGTGGGCACCGAGCCGGGCACTTTGGGCAGCGCCGAGTTGTACAAGGAAAAGCTCGGCGAGGCCGAACACCTGATTCGCAAGGAAATGAGCCGTTATCGCATGCCGCCGGACCAGCAATGGACCGTGCCGGCAGGCCATTACTTCATGATGGGCGACAACCGCGACAACTCCAACGACAGCCGTTACTGGGATGACCCGAACATCCCGAAGGAACTGCACGGCATGGTTCCCGACCGGAACATCGTCGGCAAGGCCTTCGCGGTGTGGATGAGCTGGCCAGAGCCCAAGCTCAGCCACCTGCCCAACCTGTCGCGGGTCGGTCTGATCCATTGATACCCATCGGCGCTGGCCTGCAGGCAGCGCCGAATGCATTTCTGACATAGGCTGTGTTCTCAGGGATCGGGAGATTCGTCGCACATCGCGGCGGGCCACAGCCAAACAGTCTTTCAGGATGTTGATTTGAACAACGCGTTGAACAACGAACGGGTGGCTGCATGAGTGCTCCCCTTGCCCGTCTGGAGCGAAAGCTCGGTTATACCTTCAAGAACCAGGACCAGATGCTCCTGGCACTGACCCATCGCAGCTACGCCGGGCGCAACAATGAGCGCCTGGAGTTTCTCGGTGACGCCATTCTCAACTTCGTCGCCGGCGAAGCGCTGTTCGAGCGCTTTCCGCAGGCCCGCGAAGGCCAGCTGTCGCGCCTGCGCGCGCGGCTGGTCAAGGGTGAGACCCTGGCCCGCCTGGCCCGTGGTTTCGACCTGGGCGATCACCTGCGCCTGGGCTCGGGTGAGCTCAAGAGCGGTGGTTTCCGCCGCGAGTCGATCCTGGCCGACGCCCTGGAGGCGCTGATTGGCGCCATCTACCTGGACGCCGACATGGAAACGGCCCGGGAGCGCGTGCTGGCCTGGCTGGCCGATGAATTCGAAGGCCTGACCCTGGTCGATACCAACAAGGACCCGAAAACCCGCCTGCAGGAGTTCCTGCAGTCGCGCAGCTGTGAGCTGCCGCGTTACGAAGTGGTGGATATCCAGGGCGAACCGCACTGCCGGACCTTCTTCGTCGAATGCGAAGTGGTGCTGCTGAACAACAAGAGCCGTGGCCAGGGCGTTAGCCGGCGTATCGCCGAGCAAGTCGCCGCCGCGTCTGCACTGATCGCCCTGGGCGTGGAGAATGGCAATGACTGATAGCAACCCGACCCGCTGCGGCTACGTGGCCATTGTCGGCCGCCCGAACGTGGGCAAGTCGACCCTGCTCAACCACATCCTCGGCCAGAAGCTGGCGATCACCTCGCGCAAGCCGCAGACCACCCGCCACAACATGCTCGGCATCAAGACCGAGGGTGACGTGCAGGCGATCTACGTCGATACCCCCGGTATGCACAAGGCCAATGACAAGGCCTTGAACCGCTACATGAACCGCAATGCCTCGGCGGCCCTGAAGGACGTCGACGTGGTGATCTTCGTGGTCGACCGCACCAAATGGACCGACGAGGACCAACTGGTGCTGGAGCGCGTGCAGTACGTGACTGGCCCACTGATCATCGCGGTCAACAAGACCGACCGCATGGAAGAGAAGGCCGAACTGATCCCGCACCTGCAATGGCTCCAGGAGCAGTTGCCGAACGCCGAAGTGATGCCTATCTCCGCGCAGCAGGGGCACAACCTGCAGGCGCTGGAAGCACAGATCGCCAAGCACCTGCCCGAGAACGAGCACTTCTTCCCCGAAGATCAGATCACCGACCGCAGCAGCCGCTTCCTGGCCGCCGAACTGGTGCGCGAAAAGATCATGCGCCAGCTGGGTGCGGAATTGCCGTACCAGATCACCGTGGAAATTGAAGAATTCAAGCAGCAGGGCCACGTGCTGCACATCCACGCGCTGATCCTGGTCGAGCGCGATGGCCAGAAGAAGATCATCATTGGCGACAAGGGCGAGCGCATCAAGCGCATCGGCTCCGAGGCGCGCAAGGACATGGAGGTGCTGTTCGACTCCAAGGTCATGCTCAACCTGTGGGTCAAGGTGAAAGGCGGCTGGTCCGATGACGAGCGCGCCCTGCGCTCGCTGGGCTACGGCGACCTGTAGGCCGCGCATAGTTCCCTGTAGGAGCGGCCTTGTGTCGCGAGAGGGCTGCATGGCAGCCCCCAGAATCTATGCAACAGTCGGGATCTGGGGGGCCGCTGCGCGCCCCTTTCGCGACGCAAGGCCGCTCCTACATGGGCCAGTGCAACCCTCGGGGCGAGTGATCATTCATGGAACAACCTGTCGGCCAGCCAGCCTACGTACTGCACAGCCGTGCCTACAAGGAAACCAGTGCGCTGGTGGACTTCTTCACCCCGCAGGGCCGCATGCGCGCTGTGTTGCGCCGGGCGCGCGGCAAGGGCGGCAGCCTGGTGCGGCCGTTCGTGCCGCTGGAACTGGAGCTGCGCGGGCGTGGCGAGCTGAAGAATGTCGGGCGCATGGACAGCGCTGGCATCGCCGCCTGGCTGCATGGCGATGCCCTGTTCAGCGGGTTGTACCTCAACGAACTGCTCATGCGCCTGCTGCCCGCCGAAGCGCCTTTCCCGGCGCTGTTCGAGCACTACACCCTGACCTTGCAAGCCTTGGCCGCCGGTCGCCCGCTGGAGCCGCTGCTGCGCTCCTTCGAATGGCGGCTGCTGGACGAGCTCGGTTACGCGTTTTCGTTGCACCACGACGTCAATGACCAAGCGATCGCGGTCGATGGCCTGTACCGCTTGCGTGTGGACGCCGGCCTGGAGCGGGTCGAGCTGGTGCAACCCGGGCTGTTCCGCGGCACCGAACTGCTGGCCCTGGCCGAAGCCGACTGGGATGCCCCAGGTGCCTTGCTCGCCGCCAAGCGCCTGATGCGCCAGGCACTGGCGGTTCACCTGGGGGCAAAACCACTGGTCAGCCGCGAACTGTTTCGCAAGCGCTGATCACGACGTATGCTGTGGGGCTCAATCTTCAGGAGAGCCTTTCGTGACTCACAGCAACCGCATGCTTCTCGGCGTTAACATCGACCACGTGGCGACCCTGCGCCAGGCCCGGGGCACGCGTTACCCTGATCCGGTCAAGGCTGCGCTGGATGCCGAAGAAGCAGGCGCCGATGGCATCACCGTACACCTGCGTGAAGACCGCCGGCATATCCAGGAGCGTGATGTGCTGCTGCTCAAGGATGTGTTGCAGACGTGCATGAATTTCGAGATGGGCGTCACCGAAGAGATGATGGCCTTTGCCGAGAATATTCGCCCGGCACATATCTGCCTGGTACCCGAAACCCGCCAGGAGCTGACCACCGAAGGTGGCCTGGACGTGGCGGGCCAGGAGGCGCGGATCAAGGCGGCGGTAGAGCGCCTGGCGCGTACCGGTGCCGAAGTGTCGCTGTTCATCGATGCCGACGAGCGGCAGATCGAGGCCTCGCGCCGAGTGGGGGCGCCAGCCATCGAGCTGCACACCGGGCGTTACGCCGACGCCCAGACCCCGACCGAAGTGGCCGAAGAGCTCAAGCGTATTGTCGATGGCGTGGCGTTTGGCTTGGGCCAGGGGCTGATCGTCAATGCCGGCCACGGGCTGCATTACCACAATGTCGAGGCAGTAGCGGCGATCAAGGGTATCAATGAACTGAATATCGGCCATGCGCTGGTAGCGCACGCCCTGTTCGTCGGTTTCAAGGCTGCGGTCGCCGAGATGAAGGCGCTGATTGTGGCGGCTTCGCGCTGATCCTCGGGTAGGCTGTAGCGGCCTCTTCGTCGGCAAGCCGGCGAAGAGGCCAGCACGGCCAGCCGATCATTCGGCAGGAAACACCAGGGTAAAGCGGGTAGGCCCCATGGGGCTGGTGCTGACCTCGACCCGCCCGCCATGCAGCTGCATGATCGACTTCACGATCGCCAGCCCCAGTCCTGTTCCGCCTTCCAGCCGCGAGCGCCCCGAGCCCACCCGGTAGAACCGCTCGAACAGGCGCGGCAGGTGTTCTGCGGTAATGCCAGGCCCCTGGTTCTCCACTGACAGCCGAACTTCACTATCCAGCCGCTCGATGCGCAGTTCCACGGACGTGCCATCAGGGCAATGGCGAATGGCATTGCTCAACAGGTTCGACAATGCCCGTTGAAACATCAGCCGATCCGCCATCGCCGTGCCCCAGCCCTGGACGCGCAATTCAACCTCTTTCAACTCGGCGCTGAAGGCGAACAGTTCGACTACCCGCACTGTTTCGTCGGCCAGGGCCATGGGCTTGAGCGGAACCTGGGCCTGGGGCTCGCTGACCTGGGCGAGAAACAGCATGTCGTTGATGATGCGGTTGAGCCGGGTCAGCTCTTCAATGCTGTCTTCCAGCACTTCGCGGTAATTGGCGTTGTCCCGTTCACGCGCCAGGGTCACTTGCGCCTTGCCCATCAGATTGCCTATCGGTGTGCGCAGTTCATGGGCCAGGTCGTCGGAAAACTGCGACAGCTGGCTCACGCCCTGATCGAGACGGTCGAGCATCACGTTGATGCTGCCGGCCAGCTCCGCCAGTTCCAGCGGCAGGCCGCTGGCAGGCAGGCGATGTTGCAGGTCCTGGGCCGACACTTGCCCGGCAATGCGCCGAAAGTGTCGCAACGGCTTCAGGCCACGCTGCATGAGCCACCAGGCACCCGCGCCGATCAGCAGCAACAGCAGCGGCAACGCGAACAAGGTGGACTGCAGGTAGGCTTGCAGCAGGGCGTTATCGTCGGCACGGTTGAGCGTCATCATCACCTTGACCGGGGTGTCGTCACGCAGGCGCATCAGGCGAGTCACGGTGAGCAGCTGGTTGCCGTTGCTGTCGCGCCAGGTGTGGAAGGCCAGGCGGGTGCCGGTACCCAGCTCGCCGATGCGTGATTCCAGGGCCGGGCCGAGGCTCAGCAGGTGCGGGTGGCGCCCTTCGATGGCCAGTACGTTGAGGCTGAGGTTATCGTGCCCCATCACCAAGTCGAGCAGCGGATGGGCGCGCGCACCCAGGTCTTCGCTGCGCAGGTCGACGCGCAAATTGTGCTCGACCTGCAGCATCTTGCGCGCCAGGTCCTTGCGTGCGCGGCTGTCCAGCTCGTGATCCAGCGCGAACACGGCCAGGCAGGCCAGCAGCAACACCAGCGCGGCGCCCATCAGTGTCACGCCCAGGCCCAGGCGCAATGACAGGCTGGCGTTGTTCAAAAGCGTGCCTCGAGCACGTAGCCGACACCGCGCAGGGTGTGGATCAGCTTGTTGTCGAACGGGTCGTCGATCTTCGCTCGCAGGCGGCGGATGGAAACCTCGACCACGTTGGTGTCGCAATCGAAGTTCATGTCCCATACCAGTGAGATAATCTGGGTGCGCGAAAGCACCTCGCCGGTCTGGCGCATCAGCAGGTGCAGCAGGGCGAATTCCTTGGCAGTCAGGTCGATACGCTGTCCGGCGCGGTAGGCGCGGTGGCGACCGGGGTCCAGCTCCAGGTCGGCGACGCGCAGGGTGCTGGGCTGCAGTTGCTGGTCGTTGCGCCGTAGCAGGCTGCGAATGCGCGCCAGCAGTTCAGGGAATTCGAAGGGTTTGAGCAGGTAGTCGTCAGCGCCCAGGTCCAGGCCCTTGACCCGGTCTGCCAGGCGGCCATGAGCCGTGAGCATCATGATGCGCGTGGCCGATTCGGCACGCAGCCGCTGCAACACGGTCCAGCCATCGAGTTCGGGCAGGTTGACGTCGAGGATGACCAGGTCGTAGGGCTGCTGGCGGGCCAGGTGCAGGCCGTCGGTGCCGGTGTGGGCGCAGTCGACAATGTAACCGTTCTCGCGCAGGCCTTGTTGCAGATAGTCGGCGGTACGTAGTTCGTCCTCGATGATCAGTAGGCGCATGAGCGGGCTCGGTTGGATAAAGGGGGCGATTGTCGACCCTGTAGTGACATCAGGGTCAAGCGACAGGATGTTACGGCATGAGCAAGGGCATGCGGCGCAGATGACGGATTTGTAATTCTGCTGTTATCTGGCTGTCTGTTCCGGCCTTTTCGCCGTATACCCGCTCTTGCAGTGTCACCCCTGAAGCGGGAGTCAGCCGCGAACAGGCGGTGTCGCAAGGCCAGATTGCAAGACTGTAATCTCAGCCTCACCTTGCCGTTAGCCAGCCCTCGCTAGGATGGGCGCGTCTGATCGGTTATCACGAGGCAAACACGATGAACCTGACCAAATATCTGCTGGTGGCCATTCTTGCCCTGGGCAGTGCGAGTGTTTACGCCGAAGGTGGTGCGGAGCGCTCCATGCAACTCTGGCAAGCATTTCGCGAAGACCAGCAACGCCTGCACGATGACAAGCAGCAGGCTGTTGCCGAGCGCGAGCGCAAGGCGCAGGAAAAGGCCCGCGAACTGGCCAAGGACTGAAGCAAAGGCACCCGCGACGTGAAAGCTCCTCGTCGCAGGTATATTCAGGCGCCCAACCAGGCGCCTTTTTTATTTACGCGCCAACAGGGTGGCGCGGCGCGGGGCTGACAGCCCTTCGATGGTCTTGCCGTGGTCGTTCGGGTCGAGGAAGTCGCTGAGGGACTGATAGCGCATCCACTCGGTGCTGCGCTGTTCCTCGATGCTGGTCACGCTGACATCGACGCAACGGACATCGTTGAAACCGGCGCGGCGCAGCCAGCGCTCCAGGGCGGGGACCGACGGCAGGAACCAGACGTTGCGCATCTGCGCGTAGCGGTCTTCCGGTACCAGCACCTGGTTTTCGTCGCCCTCGATCACCAGGGTTTCCAGCACCAGTTCACCGCCCTTGACCAGGCAGTCCTTGAGCGCCAGCAAGTGTTCGATGGGTGAACGACGATGGTAGAACACACCCATCGAGAACACTGTGTCGAAGCCTTCGAGGTTGGCCGGCAGGTCTTCCAGGGCGAACGGCAGGTGCCAGGCGGGTAACTCCGGCAGGTATTGCTGCACGGCCTGGAACTGGCAGAAGAACAGCCAGTTGGGGTCGACGCCAATGACCATGTCGGCGCCGGCACCGAGCATGCGCCACTGGTAGTAGCCATTGCCGCAGCCTACGTCGAGCACGCGCTTGCCCTTGAGGTCCAGGTGTGGGCTGACCCGGGACCATTTCCAGTCGGAACGCCATTCGGTATCCACATGCACGCCGAACAGGTCGAACGGCCCCTTGCGCCACGGCGACAGGCCCATCAGCGCCTGGCGCATCTGCGCGCGGGTCGCGTCGTCGCACTCGCAGTCCAGGCGCAGCCCATTGACCAGGTCGATTTCACTTGGCTGCAAGGTGGGCAAGGCATCGAGTGCACCGCGCCAGCGGTCGAGGTCACCGTGGCCCTTTTCCAGCTTGGCTTCCAGTTGTGCTTGCAGGCCTTGCGACCAGGAAGCCAGGGGCGTGCCCGCCAGGCGGCGGACGAGGGGGGACAGATCGATCATGGCAGGGCTATCAGCGAGGCGAAGTTAAGGCACTGGAACCACGGCACGACTTTCGAGAAGCCGGCGGCGCGCAGACGTTGTTGATGGGCTTCGAGGGTATCGGGGCGCATCACGTTTTCAATGGCGCTGCGCTTCTGGGCGATTTCCAGTTCGCTGTAGCCATTGGCCCGTTTGAAGTCCAGGTGCAGTTCATTCAGCAGGTCCTGTTCTTGCTCATCGGCGAAGCGCAGCTTCTCCGAGAGGATCAGCGCGCCGCCCGGTAGCAGCGCCTGGCGGATACGGCCCAGCAATTCCAGGCGCTGGTCGGGGGCGATGAACTGCAGGGTGAAGTTCATCGCCACCACCGAGGCGGGCTCGAACGGCAGGGCCAGGATATCGGCTTCCAGCACTTGCACCGGCAGCAGCTCCTGGAACATCGAGTCCTGGGCGGTGAGGTACTGGCGGCAGCGTTCGACCATGGCGGCGGAATTGTCCACGGCAATCACCCGGCAGCCGTCGCTGCGCACATGGCGCCGCAATGACTGGGTGACCGCACCCAGCGATGCGCCCAGGTCGTACAGGGCGCTGTGCGGCTGGGCGAAGCGCGCGGCCAGCACGCCGAGGTTCTCGACAATGGTCGGGTAGCCCGGCACCGAGCGCTTGATCATGTCCGGGAAAACCCGCACCACGTCCTCATTGAAGACGAAGTCAGGCACTTGCTCCAGGCGCTGGGCGAAAAGGCGGTCGGGTTGTTTGCTCACGGCGGGCTCGATACGGGTGAAACGGAGGCGCATTTTAGCCAAAGGCGGCGATTCTTGCTATGGCAGCGCTTCATCGGCAGCGCCGCTATGCCGAAGTCAGTGAACTTTCCCACAGCATCAGATTATCTCGGCTAATGAGTTGGCTTCAATAAGCTCCGACACTGGCAGGGTAATTTCAACTTGCAAGTCTTAAACTAGCGTAATGAGGGTCTGATGAATATAGAAACTCGGATGGAACAACCTTCCATAGATGAAATGGATCTGGTTGCCAAAGTAAAAAAGTTGCCGGAGCGCTATTTCCAGTTTCTTGAAAGCAGAGCGGGTGCCGGCCAGCAAGTCGGCAGCTTGCTGACAGCGGAAAACCTGAAGGTCATAAAACGATATGCCAATACCGTGAACCTGTTGCCGCGCACCTTGGATCAGGTCAGGGAGGAAGCGGATTACGAGACGCTGGGCCTGGATGCCTCACTGGTGCATGCCCTTTACGAAGCGTTGCACAGGCATGTGGATGAGTGGGACAAGCTGGAACGCAGCATCAAGCAACTAGGGCCTGAAATCGAGCTGTTTGCCGAAAGCCTGGTGGAGCGTGGCCATGCCTTGTTGGAGAGTCTTGAACGCAGTGAAGTCTTTTTGGCATTGCGGGACCGCAAGGACGAGCAGGGCGAGGATCCCTATGCGCTTGAACTCAGCCACGACGAGCAAGCACAGATCGCCACTATCCTGACGCCCGGCATCAGCGGCCTGGTCAGGGAAATCGAAGCTACTCAACGCCGAATTGAAGATGTCGACAGGCGTGCCCACTGGTTCAACGCTGAAATCAAGCGCGAACTCAAGCCGCGCATGGGGCGGCTGTTGAAACACTTCTCGGAGAAGATTTCCGATGACGTCGTGCTGGAAAAACGCAAGCAGATCGACCTGTGGGATGAACAGATCGACCAGCTGCAAGGCGAATATGACGCGTATGTAGGCTATGCATTCACCGGCTTGGTGCTAGGCCCGATCGGACTGGTCATCACCGGTGGCGTGTTTGGCAGCAAGGCGGAAACAATCCGTGCCGAAAAGAATCAACTGATCGAAAAACGCGAGGAGCTGGCATGCCTTATCGGCAAAATGGTTCCTGCGCTGGAGGACTACGAGCGTGTCTCGACGCTGGTCAGGGATTTGCAATTCAGATGCAAGGACCTGTCGTCCGCGACCAGGCGTTTGGCGGACGTCTGGCTGTTCCTGGCGTCCTATGCCAGTAGTTCGGTGAACGAAGCCAAAGAGCTGAGTTCGATCCATCAGCTTGATACGTTTGTTCATGATTTTGCCGAAGTTATCAAGCCATGGGGCAAAATAGGAAATATTTGCCATAGGTTGTCGGAACTGTTCGATGAACTGGTTGAAGAGTATGGGGAAGCCTGACATGGATGTTATCAATGCTGATGCACTCACCCCAGATTTTATAAAAATGCAGAAAGTGCAGGAGGAAATATTCCAGCTAATAGAAACCTGGGATATGAAAGTGCTCGCAGGTGCGCGTGAACAACTTGGCCAGCTTCGTACATTGATGCTGGCCGTCGAACGCTCTTTCAACGAAGTCCTGATTGGCGCGATCGTATTATTGGAAGACCGTGACTTCATCCCGAGCCAGCAAGGCGCAGATACCCATTACAGGCTTTCCAGCGTGCTGAGCCGCTTGTCCCAGCTTTGTGCGGAATTGACCAGGCAAAACCAGCGGCTGGAGCTGTTCCCGTTGTCGTCGTTCGAGGAGGCGCTACCAGAGTTGCAACGCCAAGTCACCAGCAAGCAGCAACAGGCAATGATGTTCAGCCAGCGGCTGACGCAACTCCGGCAACAGAAGGCAGACATCGTGCAGGCGATCGAGGTGTTCGATAAACCCTCCCTTGCCACTGTGCTGAAAGGCCAGATACCGAGCGAAGAGGAAATCGACCAGATCCTCGGTTTGATTTCGGACCCCAAGATCGACGCCGGGCTGGTAAAGCTGGTAACGCAGAAGCTTGGCAAACACGCCGATGCGTTGCAGGGGGCAAAAACCTTCAGCGACCTGAGTGCAGCCCGGATCAGGCTCGATGCAAAAATCGATGTAGCGCTCGCGGATCAGCAGCAAGCGCTGCACATGCAACAGGTTTCACAGATGGAACTGGAGGCCATGACGGCTTTGTGCGCTATCGAGCCGCGGCGCAATGAGTGGCTGGCGGAACTGCGCAAAGTCGAGCAGGAATGCCATGCTCAAACTTCGAAGTTCAGCGCGAGCATGGACCTGAAGGTTGCCACGGTCGCGCTACAAGAGCTCTACGCGTATTTGAAATCGGTGCACATGGCCTACGATCGCAGTTGATTCTTCAGCGGACAATGACCTTGCAATCGAAGCTTTGTACCGGGGCGACATCTGCAGCCCATGGCTGCTGGTAGACCAATACCAGTTGGGCCTCTCCGGCACGGTTGGCCTGGTAGCGCCAGGTGGAGACGCCGGCGCTGCCGACCACATCCTCTTCTTCAGGGGCGCTGTACACTTCCGGGCCGAGGCTGCGCAGCACGTTGGCGGCAGGGTTTTCGATGCGCCAGCGATAGCCGGTGGACGGGTTGCTGGGCAGGGTCAGGGTCAGGGTCTGGCCCACCTGCAGGCGTGTCGGGCATTCGCTTTCGGCGCCCAGTTCGATGGGTTGCGTGGGTTGTTGGGCACAGGCGGAAAGCAGGGCGAAGCTCATGGGAACGAGCAGACGAGGGGCGGTCATGTTGGCTCCGGAGGCTGGCGATGGCCTGAGGATAACCGATGATCGAGGAGATTTGTGTTGCCGGCAGCGACCTCTTCGCGGTTTTACCCGCAAAGAGGCCGGAACAGCTTAGAACAGCACTTTTGCCACGTCGGCGAAGCGCTTGGCGAAATGCACCGTCAGGCCCTCACGCAAGTAGTCCGGTAGCTCTTCGAAATCACCCCGGTTGGGCTCCGGCAGGATCAGCTCGAAGATCTTCTGCCGCCGCGCCGCAATCACCTTTTCGCGCACCCCCCCGATCGGCAGTACTTGCCCGGTCAGGGTCAGCTCACCGGTCATGGCCACGCCTTTCTTCGGTGCCTGGTCACGGGCCAGCGACAGCAGGGCACTGGCCATGGTGATGCCGGCACTCGGACCATCCTTGGGGGTAGCCCCTTCGGGCACGTGCAGGTGGATGAACGCTTCGTTGAAGAAACCCGGGTCACCGCCAAACTGCTTGAGGTTGGAACTAATGTAGCTGTAGGCGATTTCGGCAGACTCCTTCATCACGTCACCCAGTTTGCCGGTGAGCTTGAAACCGCGGTTGAGGGTGTGGATGCGGGTGGCTTCGATCGGCAGCGTGGCGCCGCCCATGCTGGTCCAGGCCAGGCCGGTGATCACGCCTTTGCCAGCCAGCACCTGCTCGCTACGGAACACCGGCATGCCGAGCGCGGCTTCCAGGTCCTTGGTGCCGATCTTCAGCTTGGCCTCGGGGTCGTCCAACAGCTTGACCACCGCCTTGCGCACCAGCTTGCCCAGTTGCTTCTCCAGCTGGCGTACACCGGCCTCGCGGGCATAGCCTTCGATGACCGTGCGCAGGGCGCTGTCGCTGATGGCGAGGCTGGTCTTGGCCACACCGGCCTTGTCCAGTTGCTTGGGCCACAGGTGGCGCTTGGCAATGGCCAGCTTCTCCTCGGTGATATAGCCGGATAGGCGGATCACTTCCATGCGGTCGAGCAACGGCCCCGGGATCGAGTCTAGGGTATTGGCGGTGCACACGAACAGCACCTTGGACAGGTCCAGGCGCAGGTCGAGGTAGTGGTCGAGGAAGTCGACGTTCTGCTCCGGGTCGAGGGTTTCCAGCAGTGCCGACGCCGGGTCGCCCTGGTAGCTCTGGCCCATCTTGTCGATTTCGTCGAGCATGATGACCGGGTTCATCACTTCGACGTCCTTCAGCGCCTGCACCAGCTTGCCGGGCTGGGCGCCGATGTAGGTGCGGCGGTGGCCCTTGATCTCCGCTTCGTCGCGCATGCCGCCGACGCTGAAGCGGTAGAACGGCCGGCCCAGCGATTCGGCGATCGACTTGCCGATACTGGTCTTGCCCACCCCGGGCGGGCCCACCAGCAGTACGATCGAGCCGCTGATCTCGCCTTTCCAGGCCCCCACGGCGAGGAACTCGAGGATGCGCTCCTTGATGTCGTCGAGGCCGGCGTGGTGCTGGTCGAGGACTTTGCGCGCGTGCTTGAGGTCGAGCTTGTCCTTGCCATAGATGCCCCAGGGCAGGGCGGTGGCCCAGTCCAGGTAGTTGCGGGTGACGGCGTACTCGGGCGAGCCGGTTTCGAGGATGGCCAGCTTGCCCATCTCTTCATCGATGCGCCGGCGTGCCTGGTCCGGCAGGGTCTTGCCTTCCAGACGCTGTTCGAATTGCTCGAGGTCGGCGCTGCGGTCGTCCTTGGTCAGGCCCAGCTCCTGCTGGATGACCTTCAGCTGCTCCTTGAGGAAGAACTCGCGCTGGTGTTCGCCGATCTGCCGGTTGACCTCGGCCGAGATCTCGTTCTGCAGGCGCGCGACTTCGACTTCCTTGCGCAGCATTGGCAAGACCTTTTCCATGCGCTTGAGCATGGGTACGCAGTCGAGCACTTCCTGCAGCTGGCTACCGGTGGCCGAGGTGAGCGCGGCGGCGAAGTCGGTGAGTGGCGACGGGTCGTTGGGGCTGAAGCGGTTGAGGTAGTTCTTCAGCTCTTCGCTGTACAGCGGGTTGAGCGGCAGCAGCTCCTTGATCGCGTTGATCAGCGCCATGCCATAGGCCTTGACCTCATCGGTCGGCTCGGCGGGTTGGCGCGGGTATTCGACCTCTACCAGGTAGGGCGGGCGGTGGTGCTTGAGCCAGGTGCGGATGCGTACCCGGCTCAAGCCCTGGGCGACGAACTGCAGTTTGCCGTTCTCGCGGCTGGCATGGTGCACCTTCACCAGCGTGCCGTACTCCGGCAGGGCCGAAGTGTCGAAATGGCGGTGGTCTTCCGGCGGGGTGTCCATGAAGAACAGGGCCAGGCAATGGTCTGGCGACTTGGCCACCAGGTCGAGGGTTTCTGCCCAAGGCTCTTCATTGACGATGACCGGCAGTACCTGGGCCGGGAAGAACGGGCGATTGTGGATCGGGATCACGTAGACCTTGTCCGGCAGCTGCTGGCCGGGCAGGGCGAGGGCGTGGCCGGTTTCGGCCTGGCGAGTGGTGTGTTCGACTTCGCTGTGTTCGTCGGGATGTTCCGGGAAATCCTGCTGGTCGCTCATGGGGCACCTGCGTGAATGACTATGGTGCTTAGATGGGGCGTGAAAGAAGGGGTTTCAAGCTTCAGCGTCGCGCTTGCAGGGGCAACAAAAAAGCGGGACCGTGCAGGCCCCGCTTTCGTTCGTAGCTTGCTGCTTTGAAGCTTAGTCGGCGAGTTTGTAAGCGATGATGTAATCGCCCATGCGGGTGCCCAGCGAGCCATGGCCGCCAGCGGTCACCAGCACGTACTGCTTGCCATCCTTGCCGGTGTAGGTCATCGGCGTGGCCTGGCCACCCGCTGGCAGGCGGGCTTTCCACAATTCCTTGCCGTTGTTCACGTCATAGGCGCGCAGGTACTGGTCGAGGGTACCACTGAGGAAGCCGACGCCACCGGCGGTGACGATCGAGCCGCCCATGCTCGGCACGCCCACCGGAAGGCCGATCGGTACCGGGGTGCTGTCGCGGGTGGTGCCGTTCTTGTGCTTCCACACCACCTTGTTGGTGAACAGGTCGATGGCAGCGACATAACCCCACGCCGGGGCCTGGCACGGTACGCCCAACGGCGACATGAACGGGTGCATGATCACTGCGTAAGGGGCGCCGGTGTTCGGCTGCACGCCGCTGGTCTCGCTTTCACGCTTGCTGCCTGCGGCCACTTGCTCACGCGGGACCATCTTCGACACGAAGGCCATGTAGTTGGGCGAGGTGAACAGCAGCTGACGCACCGGGTCGACCGACACGCTGCCCCAGTTGAACACGCCGACGTTACCTGGGTAGACCAGCGACCCTTGCTCGGATGGCGGGGTGTACTGGCCTTCGTAACGCAGCTCGCGGAACTGGATGCGGCAGAGCATCTGGTCGAACGGCGTGGCGCCCCACATGGCCTGTTCGGTCAGCTCAGGGCCGAGCAGGTTGAGGTCGGAGCGGGCCTGGGTCGGCGAGGTGTGGTCGCCCTTCACCGCGCCCTGCGGGGCAGGAATTTCGCGGATCGGCACGATCGGCGTACCGTCGCGACGGTCGAGCACGTACAGGCTGCCTTGCTTGGTCGGCACGATGATCGCCGGTTTCACGCCGTCATCGGTCTTCAGGTGAACCAGGGTCGGCTGGCTACCGACGTCCATGTCCCACAGGTCGTGATGGGTGAACTGGTAGTTCCAGCGGGCCTTGCCGGTGGCCAGGTCCAGGGCGACCACGCCGGCGCTGTACTTCTCCGCGCCCGGGGTACGGTTGGCGCCCCACTGGTCCGGGGTCTGGTTGCCCAGCGGCAGGTAGATCATGCCGAGGTCTTCGTCGACGCTGGCAATCGACCACATGTTCGCCGAGTTGCGGCTGTACATCTTGCCGGGTGCCAGTGGCTTGGTGTCGTCCGGGTTGTTGCTGTCCCAGTTCCACACCAGGTGGCCATCATGCACGTCGTAGGCGCGGATCACGCCGGACGGCTCGTTGGTCGACTCGTTGTCGGTGACGTGGCCACCGATGATCACCAGGTCGCGGGTGACTGCGGCCGGCGAAGTGGAGTAGTAGCCGCCAGCGGTAAACGGGCCGATGCCGGTGGTCAGGTCGATCACGCCCTGGTTGGCAAAGCCTTCGCAGACCTTGCCGTTGTCGGCGTTGATGGCGATCAGGCGGGCGTCGGCGGTGGGCAGGTACAGGCGGCGTGGGCAGGCCTGGGCCACGGCCTGGCCGGCGTCGGAGATCTTCGGCGCAGGGCTGCCGTCGCGGCTGACATAGCGGTTTTCGTCGTAGTACGAAACGCCACGGCAGGTCATGTGGGCAAAGCCCTTGAAGGTGCCGACCGGGCTCTTCACCTGCGGGTCGTAGCGCCAGATTTCCGCGCCGGTATCCGGGTCCAGGGCCAGCAGGCGGCTGTGCGCGGTGCAGGCGTAGAGCATGCCGTTGACCTTCAGCGGGGTGTTCTGGTTGGTCAGCTCCACCGGGTCGTTTTCGGTTGGCAGGTCACCGGTGCGAATGCGCCAGGCCTCTTCCAGGCGGTAGGCGTTTTGCGGGGTGATCTGGCGCAGTGGCGAATAGCGGTCGCCATGTTCGGTGCGGCCATAGGCCTGCCATTCGCCGTCGGGCATGGCCGGTGCGGCGCTGGCCATTTCGCTGCTGTCGCGCCCCAGTTCGCCGAACACCTCACCCGGGTGGGTGAACTGGCTGGCCAGCGCGCAAGCGCCGGAAGCGACCACCGCAACGCTGAGCAGCGCGGTGTTGGCCTTGCTGGCCGGGCCGATCAGCGGGCGTCGTGCCCACGGCAGCAGCAGCACCACGCCGATGGCAAACCAGATGGCCAGGCGCGGCACCAGTTGCCACCAGTCCAGGCCCACTTCGAGCAGGGCCCACACGGTGCTGCCCAGCAGTACCAGGCCGTACAGGCCCAGGGCAATGCGGCGTTGGGCCAGCAGCAGGATGCCCGCCAAGGCAAAGCCGATACCGGCGATCAGGTAGTACAGCGAGCCGCCCAGCTGGCTCAGCTTGATGCCGCCGGCCAGCAGGGCCAGGCCCATCAGCAACAGCAACGCACCAATCAGGCGCGGTAGCCAGCGGCTTCCAGTGTTGGCACCTTCAGTGCTCATCGTAGGTTCTCCGTCAGGTCAAAAAGGGGGTTAGAAACTGCTCTGGATCTTCAGGCCGCCGACCAGTGCGTCATCGACCTGCGACACCCCGCCCGGATGGCGGATGTACTGCAGGTTGGGGCGTACCGTGAGCCAGTCGGCCAGATGGATGCCGTAGTACAGTTCGGCGCTGTACTCGGTGTCCTGTACCGGCAGGAAACCGGGGTTGTCGTAGTCATCGAGGCCGGCGGCCTGGTTGGCCAGGCGGGCGTTCTTGCGGTAGGCAGGGTTGACGTGCACGCGCGCGAGGGCGAAACCGATGTCGTCCTTGGCGCGGGCGTCGAAGGGCCCTTTGAATACCAGTCCAGCCTGCACATAGTTGTCGATGGCATTGGTCTTCTTGTCGTGAACCGTGGCATTGGCGAACAGGCTCAGGCCACGCGACTGGTCGGACGCCAGCGAAGTCACCTGCTGCTGCGCACCGAGCCACACGCCGTGCTTGCTCGAGCTGCTGCGGTAGGTGGCGTCGCTGAGCGCTGCCGGCTGGCCGTTGTTGTCCTTGAGAACATCCTGTGCCTTGGCATTACTGTAGTAGTAGCCGACGCGATATTCCCCTTTAAGGCCATTGACCCGTGGGCTCCACACCAGTTCGATCGGCATCACCGCACCCTGGGTACCGCTGCCGCTGAGCTTGAAGCCGTTGCTCGACTCGAGGTTGGAGGGGTTCTGCTCGAACACCCCGACCTGGGCATAAAGGGCGTCGCTGAGGTTGTAGCGCACGCGCAGCGCCCACTGGCTGACCGGCCAGTTGTACCAGATGCCGCCGACCCAGTTGCCTACCTGCGAGCCGCAGAAGGCCAGGTTCTGGAAGTCGCAGGGGAAGCTGTTGAAGTCCTCGCCTTCGCCGAAACGGCCGAATTTCACGTCCAGTGCGCCGTCGAAGTACTTCTGCTTGATCCACATCTGGGTCAGCCGCCAGGTTTCGCCACGGCCCCAGACCTCCTGGGCCGAGGTGAAACCGCCGACGCGCGGGTCGTTGATGCGGTCGTTGCTGATGTTGTCGCCGTGGCGCTCGGTGATGGTCAGCTGGAATTCGCTGTCGTGCCAGCCAAGGATCTTCTCCAGGTCCAGGTGGCTGCCGAAGGTGAACTGGTCGCTGTAGCGCGCGGTGCGGTCATGATCGTAGCCACCGTGCAGGTTGCTGCCCATCTCGCCTGTGTAGCCGAGGGTGAAGGCGTAGCCTTTTTCCAGCAGTTCGCTGCGGGTGCCTCCCCAGTCGCCGAGCATCCATGGGGACTCGCTGGCGAACATTTCACTGGCGCCGGCGGGGGTCGCCAAGGCACTGAGGGCAAGGCCGATGTAACAGGTTTTGGGCAGTTGGAACATGAGATAGCGCTATCTTCTGATTATTGAATAAACGGCAAGCGCATCGAAAGGCAGGGCCCTCGATGGAAATGGCGACAGGATTGGTTAAATGAAGCGTTTCAGCTTGCGGCGCGGAGGATATAGGGGAAGTTGCAAGAAAAAAAGACAAATTGTCGCAGTGAATTGTTTTCCTATCGGTAACAATTGGCTGAAGAGGGGCTGCACAGCAGCCCCGCTATTTCAGAAGCTGGTACGCAGCCCGACTTCCACGCTACGTCCAGGTGCTGGCGCGATATCGCGCAGGATCGAGCTGGCATAGCGCACGGTCTGGTCGGTCAGGTTTTCGCCGCGTACGAACGCCAGCCACTGGCTGTTGCCGATGTCGAAGCGATAACCGACGCTCGCCCCCAGAGTGGTGTAACCATCAGTGCTGGTTTCGTCGGCCGGCTTGCGGTGCTGCGCTGCAGCATGCTGTATATCGACCCGCGCCTGCCAGCGGTCCAGCTCCCAGACCAGGCCGCTGTTCAGGCGCAGCGGGGCGATGCGTGGCAACGGCTCGCCACTGTCGAGGTTTTTCGCCCGCGTGTAGTCGCCCGATAGTTCCAGGGTGAAGCTGCCGTAACGGTTTTCCACCAGCTGCCAGCGGTCCTGGGCCTCGATGCCATAGAAGCGTGCGCGTACGCCCTGGTATTGGTATTCCGGGAAACCGTCGTGGTCATGATCGTGGTCGTGCTCATCCTCGTCATGATCGTGGTCATGCCCGCCTTCGCGAATGTTGCCGGTGCCGATCAGGCCGATATAGTTGCGGAAGTGGCTGTAGAACACCCCGACGCTACCCTTGTGGGTACCGTTGTCGAAGCGCAGTGCCAGGTCCGTGGAAATGGCCTTTTCCTTGTTCAGGCCGGCATCACCGACTTCAAAGGCACCGGTGGCCACGTGGGCGCCATTGGCATACAGCTCGTAGAAGGTCGGGGCACGCTCGGTGTAGCCAAGGCTGGCAGCCAGCGACCAGACCGGGTCGAGCTGGTACACCGCCCCTGAAGACAGGCTGAACGCGTTGAAGCTACTGGCGCTGTCTGCCTCGGCGAAGTTTTCGTTGCCCTTGCCGTCCGGGTCCACGCGGGTGTGTTCCAGGCGCGCACCCAGGCTCAGGTTCAGGCGCTCGGTAGCTTGCCACTGCTCCAACATGAACAGCGCCAGGCTGTCGGTGTCGGTGTGCGGGACGAAGGCTTCCTCGCCCAGGGCGGAGAACTGGTTGCGGCTGAGCTGCGCCCCGACCACGCCTTCCACGGGCCCGAGCGGCTGGTGGCGGGCTTCGACGCGGGCCTCATAGCCCTTGTTCCTGAAGGTGGTATGTACCTCGCCTTGTTCAATTTCCCGGTGCTCGTAATCGGTGTAGCCGGCATCAACCTTGACCGAAGTAAACGGGCCGTCCAGGTCACGCAATTCGGAAGCGAAGGCGTAATGGTCCTGCTTCATGTCCAGGCGCACGCCTGGCTCGGCCACGGAGCCATAGTTGCTGTCGTAGCGGCTGTACGACAGGCCGGTGTATCCGTGTTCCCAATGGTAGGCCCCTCCCAGCGCACCACCCTCCTGGCGGCCGTCGCTGTTTTCCAGGCGGTGCTTGCTGCCCGGCTCGTCAGCGTCGCGGACCTTACCACTGCGGGCATAACCGGGGATTCGCAGGTCATTGAACTGGCGGCTGTTGGCATCCAGGTGCAGGGCGAAGGCACCGTTGCCAGCCTCCAGCTTGCCGGCGCTGCTGCGGGTGGTATCGGCGCCGCCGTAGCGCAGTTCACCGGCACCGTGGATGCCGTCGACGGGAGCGTCCGGAATGCGATTGTCGAACGTGTTGACCACGCCACCGATCGCGTTACCCCCGTAGAGCAGGGCGGCCGGACCGCGAACGATCTCGACCCGGTCGACGGTGACCGGGTCCAGCGGTACGGCGTGGTCGTAGGACAGCGACGAGGCATCCAGAGCGCCGACACCATTGCGCAGGAGGCGGATGCGATCGCCATCCAGGCCACGGATGACCGGGCGGCTGGCGCCTGGGCCAAACCAGGTAGAGGCGACACCGGGCTGTTTGTTCAGGGTTTCGCCGAGGCTGCCGTGCTGCTGTTGCAGCAGGTCGTCGCCTTCCAGCACGGTAGTGGGAGTCGCCAGCTGGCGGTTGCCCAATGGATTGGCGGTGATGACCTGAGGTTCGAGTTCCATAGCCTGGCTGGGCGAGGCGCTCAGCCAGAGTGCGACGGCGAGGGGCGAGAGGCGCAGCGGTGTGTACAGCATGGGGATGGGGCGTTCCTTGGCAGGTGCTTATGTAATGTTACAACATAACATATCCATTTCAGCACAAAGTTTGCCTGCCTGGCCAGCGGTTTCTCTGTTGATACGGCTGATCCCACCCACCGCTACACTCGTGTAAGGTGCGCATCTTTCCTACGGAGCACTGGCATGAGCACGGCCCAACACAACGCGCTGCACGGCAAGACCCTTGAGCAGATCCTCACTGAACTGGTGGCGCACTACCAATGGCAGGGCCTGGCCGAGCGTGTCGATGTGCGTTGTTTCAAGAGCAACCCGAGCATCAAGTCGAGCCTGACCTTCCTGCGCAAGACCCCCTGGGCGCGGGAAAAAGTGGAGCAGCTGTACGTGAAACTGCAGCGCAACGCCTGACATGCCACGCCGTCCCTGGCTGACCGGCATGGCCGTGCTGGGCTGGTTCGGCCTGACCGTGCAGGTGTACCTGGTGCTGCTGGCGCGTTGGCAGGAACAGGCCAGCCTGATGGGTGGCCTGATCAACGTATTCAGCTACTTCACCGTACTGACCAATACCCTGGTGGCGACGGTGCTGAGTTATGCGGCGTTTGGCCGGGAAGGGGCTGGCAAGCGCTTCTTTCTCTCGCCTTCAGTGAGTTCGGCGGTAGCCACCAGCATCGTGCTGGTGGCGCTGGCCTACAGTGTGTTACTGCGCCATCTGTGGCAACCGCAGGGCTGGCAGTGGCTGGCGGACGAGCTGCTGCATGATGTCATGCCGGTGCTGTTTGCCTTGTACTGGTGGGTCGAAACGCCCAAGGGCATGCTGCGGTTATGGCACCTGGCGGCATGGGCGCTGTACCCGATGGTGTATTTCGCCTATGCGCTGTGGCGCGGCAGCCAGATTGGCGTGTATGCCTACCCGTTCATCGACGTAGCAAGCCTGGGATATGCGCAAGTGTTGTGCAATGCCCTGGGGATGCTGGCGGGATTCTGGGGGATCGGGCTGGTGCTGCTGGGGCTGGACAGGTGGGGTACGAGACGTTTAAGCGCTCAAGTGTAAGAACGGCCTCGTGTCGCGATGGGGCGCGTAGCGGCCCCTTTCGCGACACAAGGCCGCTACAGGTCTGCAGTTCCATCGGCACGCCAGTAAGCCGCGGCCTTCAGTGCATTTTCAGGTACGCCCTTTTCCAGCAACAGCGCCTTGGCCTGGCGGGTCAGGGTTTTTTCCAGCGCCACCCAGCCGTACAACCGGCCTGGCGGCAAGCTCAGGTTCTTCACCAGGGCCAGCAGGTCTTCCTGGTGCCGACGTACCCAGATCACCTCCACCTGTGCCTTGCTCGGCAGTGGCTGGCGTTCCTGTTCGTCCTCGATCTGGATGACCGCCAGCACCTGGCGACCTGCGGGCAATTCCTCCAATCGGCGGCCAATCGCCGGAATGGCGGTTTCATCGCCGATCAGCAGGTAGCTGTCGAAGATATCCGGCACCACCGTCGAAGCCCGCGGCCCGGCGATGTCCAGCGTATGCCCGGGCGCGGCCTGAGCGGCCCAGGTCGAGGCAGGGCCATCGCCGTGCAACACGAAATCGATGTCCAGTTCGTTGGCCACCAGGTCGACACGGCGGGGCGTGTACTCGCGCATGGTCGGCCGTGCGTCACCGTCCTTGCCCAGGTCACGGGCTTCGATGGCCCGCTGTTGCTCGGGCGTGTCGGCGAACAGCAGTTTGATGTGGTCATCGCTGCCGACGCTGGTAAAGCCCTGCAGCTCGGCACCGCCCAAGGTGATACGGCGCATGCGCGGGGTCAGTTCGGTAACCCGCAATACCTGCAAGCGGCGTTGGCGGATCTCGTGGTTGACGCGGTAGATGGTGTCACTCATGGGGTGTCTCCCTGACAGGCTCGGTCGGCCCGGCGGCGATGGCTTTGGCGGCATGGTTGAGCAGGTCGCGGACCCGCTCGATTTCTTCAGGCGTCCAGCGGCCACTGTGCATGTGCAGTGCATGGCGCAGATTGCCCACCGCTTCATGGATTTCTGGCGGGCGGTCGTGGCCGCGCAGGGCGCGTTTGCTGACCTCGATGCGCATGCGCACGCCGTCCAGGGCGACGGCCTGTTCGGCCAGGGCGGTGCGGCCGGCATCGGTGATGACATAAAGGCGTTTGCTGCCCTGCGCCTGGCCGCTGATCAGTTCGGCCTCTTCGAGGAAATTCAGCGTGGGGTAGATAACACCTGGGCTTGGGCTGTAGCTGCCATCGAACAGGTTTTCGATCTGGCGGATCAGGTCGTAGCCATGGCCGGGCTGCTCGGCAAGCAAAGCCAGCATCAACAGTTTGAGGTCGCCTGGGGCGAAAACGCGTGGGCCGCGTTCGCCACGGCCGGCGCGCCGCTCGAAGGGGTCATGAGGGGAATGTTCGCGCATGGGGCAAGGCTCCGTCGTTTTCGATATATCGTAAGATATTACTCAAGATATATCTAAAGACAAGCCCGTAATTGCGGATGATTATCATCTAGTTTTTTGATGCGTCCTCTGCCGGTTTGCCGGCCTGCGCCGCCATCTGTGGCGGTTTGCACTCATTCGGATTGCCCGGCTGCAAGTAAGGCATGAGGATAGGAGCCATGCCCTTGAGCACCTGCACTGGCAGCGCCGAGGTGAACGTGAAGGCTTCCGCCGAGCGCCCCGGCACGAACGCGGTCAAGGTGCCGAAGTGGTTGTCGCCCAGGTAGAACACGAAGGTGGCGGTACGGTTCAGCGAGCGTGAGCCGATCAGTCGGCCACCGGCGCCGAAGCTTTCGATGCGGTTGTCGCCGGTACCGGTCTTGCCGCCCATGACCAGCGGCGTACCGTCCTGCAGCTTGAAGCTGCCGGAAATACGCCGTGCGGTGCCCGCATCCACCACTTGCGACATGGCGCCTTTGAGTGCCCGTGCCACCTCGACCGGCAGAATCCGCACGCCGCGGTCCGGGTCGCTGACCAGCTTGGTCTCGTACGGCGTGTTGGCCGCGAAATGCAGGGTGTCGATGCGCAAGGTCGGCAGGCGCACGCCGTCGTTCTGAATGATGCCGACCAGTTCGGAGAGGGCGGCGGGGCGGTCGCCCGAGCTACCGATGGCAGTGGCCAGCGAGGGCACCAGGTGGTCGAACGGATAGCCCACGCGCTTCCAGCGCTGGTGAATGTCGAGGAACGCTTCGATTTCCACCATGGTGCGAATTCGGCTGTCGCGGGCGCCCTGGTGGCGGCTCTTGAACAGCCAGCCATACACCTCCTGGCGTTCGAAGCGGCTGGCATTGACCATTTCAGTCAAGGTCGAGCTGGGGTTTTTCAGCAGGTAGCCGAGCAGCCACAGGTCCAGGGGGTGGACCTTGGCAATGTAGCCCTGGTCAGGCAAGTCATACTTGCCCGGCCCATAGGCGTCGTACATCTCCGACAGGCGGGCGTCGGTCAGTTTGCCCAGGGCGGCCTTGTCACCCTTGAGGTGGGCGCGGACAAAAGCGTTGAAGGTTTCCTGCCCGGCCTCGGGGAACAGGTAGCGATGCACCGCAGCCAGCCGTTGCGGGGTGACGCGCATGCTGTCGAGGAAGGTGTCCAGGCGTTGCTGCGAGGTCTTGCGCTGGTATTTCTTCCAGAAGCGCATCAGGTAGTTGGTGCCTTCCTTGTCGGCGAAACGGGCCAGGTATTCCTGGCGGCGCGGGTCGCTGTCGTCCTTGAGCAACGGCAGGCGGTTGTACGGCTGCTGGTAGGTCACGTAGCGCACCAGGTCGCGCATCAGGCGGATGAACGGCAGGTTGATCGATTCGCGCAACGCGTCCTTGAGGGTCGGGTTGCGGCTGTTGTCTTCCTTGCGGAAGTTGTTGAACACATGCATGCCGCCGCCAGTGAAGAAGGCTTCGCCGGTGTTGGCCGAGTACTTGCGTTCCAGCGCGGCATCGAGCATGGCGTCCAGGCTCTGGTTCTTGCTGTTCTGCGCGAGCCATTCCAGCGACCACTGGGTGATGCGGTCGAGTTCGGCGACTTCGACTTTCTTCAGCTCGGCGGCAGGTTTGCCGGCGTACTTGTCGTGCAGCTCGGCGATGATCTCCAGGTAGGTGGTGAGTACGCGCAGCTTGGCGGTGGAACCCAGCTCCAGCTTGCTGCCTTCGTTGATGTCGAAAGGCTGGTCGGTGCTGTCGGTTTGCACCCGCACCCGCGAGCCGTCAGCAGTACGCTCGAACAAGGTAAAGCTGTAGCTCACCTGGTCGGTGGTCTTGGGTGTCAGCAGGCGCTCACCGATCAGGCCCATCTGCGCGGCGAAGGCGGGGTCGGCAAGGTTTTTCAGGTACTGGCTGACCTGCACCTGCAGGTCGGCCTGCAGGGTGCTGGTGGCTGACAGATCGAGGCGGTCGAGGTCGTACAGCGGGCGGTTGAGCATGGCTGCCAGGCGGTTGCGCGCCAGGCTGATGCCCTTGTTGGTGACGATCGGCACGATGGTCGGTTGCGCCACCCAGTCGCGGTATACCGCCTTGCTGGCCAGTGCGGCGTTGGCCAGCGGCTGGTCGATGACCTGGTTGGCGGCCAGCACGCGAATGTGCGCATCGGTCAGTTCCGCCAGTTCGACCCGCCCCTTGGACAGGTAGTGCGAGGGGCGACGCTGGGCAATCATCAGTGACAGCACCTGGCGCAGGGCCAGGCCGCGCGTGGCCATGCTTTCGGGGTCGCTGGCGGTGGAGGTCAGGGCCTGGTTGACCTGGTCGAAATCAGCGCCGTACCACACCCGCAGGCCTTCGGCCATGCCGTGCACCTCGCCATGCCCAGGCACGGCCGACAGCGGCACACTGTTGAGGTAGTCACGCACGATACGCTGGCGTGCCTCGGTGGTGTCCGGGCCGCCCTGGTAAGCACGCACGCTGGCAGAAACCATCTGGCGGATCTTTTCGGCGCCCGACACCGTCAGGCCGTCCGGTGAGTGCCGGTACTTTTCCAGCTGCGTGGCCAGGGTGCTGCCACCCGCGGACTGGCCGGGCAGGGCCAGGTACTTGGCCACCTGGCTGTAGGCCGCCTTGGCGAAGCGCGGCCAGTCCACGGCCGGGTTGTTGCGTGGGTCCTTGGTGTCGAGCAGGTCGCGGTTCTCGATGAACAGCAGGCTGTTGACCATCACTGGCGGGATCGACGCGAAGTCCGGGTACAGGTGTTGCGGGTACTTGTACTGATACAGCATGTCGCCGCGGCAGTCGGTGATCGACAGCCCGGCCTGGATCTTTTCGATGTAGGGGGCGAACAGTCCATGCTCGACATAGTTCATCAATGCCGGCGAAAACCGCACCTGCTCGCTTATCAGGTAGTCGCGCTTGAGCAGGCGCGGCAGGAATTCACCCAGGGCGCTGTAGCCCAGGCGTTTATCGAACGGACCCTCACCGGGGTAGATGATGGCATCGCTTGGGCCTGGCTGCAGCGAGTAGGTGAGGGTGGTGGCCAGCTTGCTGAATTCCCGCGATTGCAGGTTGGAGGTGCGGAACTCGTCATACGCAGCGAAACCGATGGCCACCAACGCCACCAGCAGGATGAGGATGATCAGTCGCCACCATAGCCGCCGTTGACGGGGTGACTTGGGGTGTGGCGTCTCGGCCGGAGGTAGGTCGGGTGCTTCCGTTCTGGTTGGTTCCGATTGCCACAGTGCGCCCATAGTCTTGTATCCGGCCAGGTAATTTCGTCTTGCTTGTCTGAAGCTTAGACGTTGAGTGGGGCAGGTGAAAAATTTGTAAGAAGCGGAGAAAAGTGCCATGGGGCTATGCGGCTTTGGTGTGGGTTTCTTCGTCGAGCGATGTTGCTATGGTGCCGGGGCGGTTTGCAGAGCCACTGTGTGCCCCCGGAAAACTCGCTGATTATTCCGCTATATACAGCGACAATCCCTACAACGGTCTTCCTATACTGCTTGCCCCTTCGCCCAGCCGGACGCTCTATTCCGGCACCCGGACCGGCCCACAAGGTCAGTTTGGCAAGCCAACGCCACGTCTATCGGCCTGGCCGGTGCTGCACGAAGGTCAAATCCAATAACAAAACGAGGTTGTATTGCTATGCCAGTCGGCAACCACCCTGCCCACGGCCAGGCCATTGAAGGCGGCCCGCTCAAGCGTGAACTGGGCGAACGGCACATCCGTCTGATGGCGCTGGGCGCCTGTATCGGTGTCGGTCTTTTCCTCGGTTCGGCCAAGGCCATCGAAATGGCTGGCCCAGCCATCATGCTGTCCTACATCATCGGTGGCCTGGCCATCCTGGTGATCATGCGCGCCCTTGGCGAAATGGCCGTGCACAATCCTGTTGCCGGTTCGTTCAGCCGGTATGCCCAAGACTACCTAGGCCCGCTGGCGGGTTTCCTTACCGGCTGGAACTACTGGTTCCTGTGGCTGGTGACCTGCGTTGCGGAAATTACCGCGGTAGCCATCTACATGGGCATCTGGTTCCCCGACGTACCGCGTTGGATCTGGGCCCTGGCGGCGCTGGGCAGCATGGGCGCGGTCAACCTGGTGGCGGTGAAGGCGTTCGGCGAATTCGAGTTCTGGTTCGCCCTGATCAAGATCGTCACCATCATCGCCATGGTCCTTGGCGGCATTGGCATCATTGCCTTCGGCCTGGGCAATGACGGTGTAGCGGTGGGCATCTCCAACCTGTGGAGCAACGGCGGTTTCATGCCTAATGGCGTGACTGGCGTGCTGATGTCGCTGCAGATGGTGATGTTCGCCTACCTGGGCGTGGAAATGATCGGCTTGACCGCAGGTGAAGCACGCAACCCGCAGAAGACCATTCCGCACGCTATCGGCTCGGTATTCTGGCGCATCCTGCTGTTCTACGTCGGTGCGCTGTTCGTGATCCTGTCGATCTACCCGTGGAACGAAATCGGCAGCCAGGGCAGCCCGTTCGTCATGACCTTCGAACGCCTCGGTATCAAGACCGCCGCCGGCATCATCAACTTCGTGGTGATTACCGCCGCGCTGTCCTCGTGCAACGGCGGCATCTTCAGCACCGGGCGCATGCTCTACAGCCTGGCGCAGAACGGCCAGGCCCCGGCAGCCTTCGCCCGTACCTCGAAGAACGGCGTGCCGCGCAATGCGCTGCTGCTGTCGATCGGCGCGCTGCTGCTGGGCGTGCTGGCCAATTATCTGGTGCCGGAGAAGGTCTTTGTCTGGGTCACTTCGATTGCCACCTTCGGCGCGATCTGGACCTGGGTGATGATCCTCCTCGCGCAGCTGAAGTTCCGCGCCGGCCTCAGCAGCGCCGAGCGCAAGGCACTGAAGTACCGCATGTGGCTGTGGCCGCTGAGCTCCTACCTGGCGCTGGCCTTCCTGGTGCTGGTGGTCGGCCTGATGGCGTACTTCGAAGATACCCGCGTGGCGCTGTATATCGGCCCGGCGTTCCTGGTACTGCTGACGGTGCTGTATTACACGTTGCGCCTGGCTCCGCGTGACAAGCAAGCAGCAGCCACTGTGGCCTGACAACGACGTCCCGCTCACGCAACATCGCCTGGCACGAGGGTTTGCACGCGTGCCAGGCCTGTTGATCACCCGTCTGTCCGGCGGTTTGAGCGTGCGTTGACCCGCTGCGTCAACTGGTATTTTTGTCAGTAGTGCGCCGTCCTGGCTTCATCTAAGTTGGCCTTCAGCCCAAACGTGAAGGCCTGAGCCATGGCTGCGTTTTTCAAGTACCTGCTTGTGGGCGTGTGCAACACCGCCACCCATGCAGCAGTGTTCACCAGCATGCTGGCGTTTGGCGGCGATCAGGCCGTGAGCAACCTGGTCGCCTTCACCGTGGCGCTGTCATTTTCGTTTCTGGCCAATGCCAGGTTCACCTTCCGGGTACCCCTGTCACTGTCGCGCTACCTGTGGTTCGTGGCAGGGATGGGCAGCCTCAGCGTGTCGCTGGGCTATCTCGGCGATCGTCTCGGCTGGCAGCCAATGGTTACGGTAACGCTGTTCTCTTTGCTCAGCCTGGTGCTGGGCTTCCTGTTCTCGCGGTGGGTCTTCAGGGAGAAGCGCGGATGGATATTTCGCTGATCGTACCGGTATTCAATGAGGAAAAGACGATCAGGCCGTTCTATGACGCCGTTCGCCAGGCGCTGGCCAATGAGGCCGATCAGGTCGAACTGGTTTTCATCAATGATGGCAGCCAGGATGGAACCGAACGGCAGATTCGCCAACTGATCGCGGGTGACCCTGATGTTTCACTGATCGACCTGTCACGCAACTTCGGCAAGGAAGCCGCGCTGTTCGCCGGGCTGGATCAAGCCAATGGCGATGCCGTCATTCCAATCGACGTCGACTTGCAGGACCCGATCGAGGTCATTCCACAGCTGATCGAACAATGGCGGGCAGGCTTCGATGTGGTACTTGCCAAACGCCGTGACCGCTCGTGTGCTACTTGAAGCGTTTTACCGCAGCGATTTTCTACTTCCTGCTGAACCGCATATCGCAGATTCGCATCGAGGAAAATGTCGGTGACTTTCGCTTGCTCGACCGTAAAGTCGTGGACGTGATCCGGTCCATGCCCGAACAGCAACTGTTCATGAAGGGCGTGTTGTCCTGGCCAGGGTTCAGCACCGCAGTGGTCGAGTACGAACGTTCTTCGCGAACGCAAGGAAAGAGCCGTTTCAATGGTTGGAAACTGTGGAATCTGGCGCTGGACGGGATTACCTCGTTCAGTACCGTGCCATTGCGACTGTGGACTTATGTCGGGGGGCTAGCTGCGTTACTTGCGCTGGCCTCGGCGGCATACCAGGTGCTGGAAAAATGGCTGTTTGGCAGCCCGGTGCCGGGATACCCATCATCGATGACTGCCATTCTTTTTCTCGGCGGCGTACAACTGATCGGCATCGGCGTGTTGGGTGAGTACATCGGGCGCATCTACATGGAGTCCAAGCATCGACCGCGCTACGTCATCCGCGCCGTGGCGGGTCGCCGTAGAACGCAACAGGAGCGGCCGGTCTGCAAGGGGAATTGATATACCATTGCTTCACAGGTTCAGGGTTAGTGCAGCGCTTACCTGACACCTGGACGCTGAAAGAACAGCTCGGGGGTGGACAGGCTCGAGCCACATTGTTCCTCCAGGCAATACCGTAGGGGCTTTCTCGCCCATGTGCTGGCTGCAGTGGCCTATCGCTGGCAAGCTACCAGGGCGGTACAGCAAAAGGCGCTCACAACTTGTCTCGCAGCAATATCTGCCGCCAGCCTTGCTGTTCCTGGGCCGGCGCCTCGACCAGGAACGAATAGCGTCCGGCCACCCGCACCGCCACCGGCACCCCATCGCGATACAACAGGCGGTTGCCAGTGACCGCCGGTACCTTCGCTCCCGGCAACAACGACCCGATCAGGTTCAATGGGTCACTGGCACTCACTGCCACCAGCGCCCCGTCTCGCTCACGCCGCCGTACCTGTCGCAGCAGGCCCACCGCTTCCGGCAAGGCGAATTGTTCACCCGCCAGCCCGGCAATGAAGCGCCCGCCACGAATCTCGCCGCGCGCCTCCAGCCGGTGGTAGCAGCGCAGCAGTTCGCGCCACGGCGGCAGCACGTCACTTTCGCGCTCAAGCAGCCGCCAGCACACCACGCCATAGCGTCTCAGCAGGGCCCGGGCGATGTGTTCCAGGCGCTGGCTGTCGTCCACCGCCCCCCGGCGCAACAAGGCCCAGCGCCCGGCATGGGCCATGCTGCTGAGCAGCGGCGGGTGGCCACGGCGGCTGTTGCGGGAGATACGTTTCGCCGCCGGGGTGATCAGGCTGCGCAGGCCGGCGAAACTGTCGGCCCCCACGAGGCCGGCGCCTACCAGCTCTTGCAAGGCCGTTTCCAGTTCGCTGGGCAGCAGGTGGGCGTCGTGGGCCAGTTCGTCGAAGAACAGCGCGCCCTGTGCCTGCAGCACCTCGTGTACGCGCTGCGCCCGCGGGCCAAGGCTGTCGAGCGCGGGCACCGGGGCAAGGCTGCGCCACACATTCAGGTACTCGCGCGGTAGCAGCACCAGCGGGGTGCTGGACAAGGTACTGCTCGACACCGTGGTGGCCAGGCGGCTCCAGGCGAACTGCCCGCTGCGACAGGCATCGTCGAGCCAGTGCGGGCTGTAGTCCTGGATGCGTGCCGGCAGCAGTTCGGCCTCCCAGGCGCCGGCAGCACTCGGAAAGCCTTGTAACTGGCCCAGTACCTCGGCCACGGCTTGCGGCCCGCGCAGGCGTTGCTCAGCGGCCAGGTGCTGCCAGTCGAACAGGAAGCGCATGAAGTCCTGCAGGCTGACCGGCTCGATTTCCCGGCGCAGGCGTTTGACCGTGTAGCGGTGGATGCGCGCCAGCAAGTGGCGCTCGCACCACTGCAGTTCGCGTGCTCCTGGGCTGAAATGCCCGCGCAGTACATAACCTTCGGCTTCCAGGCGTACCAGAGCCTGTTCGATCGCCGCTAGCGGCTTGCCCAGCGGTGCGGCTATCTGTGCCTGGGTCAGCGGGCCATGGCCACTGAGTCGGGCGCGCAGCAGCTCGACCAGTGCAGTATCCGGCTCGCAGGCCTGGTCGAAGCCTGGCAGGACCGGCAGCGCAGGGTGCAGACGGGTGCCGGGATACAGCACCTGTAACAGGCTCAAGCGTTCACGCGCCAGCCACAGTCCTTCATCCACCAGGCATATTGCCCGCCCGGCATCGGCCAACTGGCGCAGCAGCATGTCCCAGCTGGCATTGCCCTTTACTTCCGTCTGGCTGATGGCCCCCAGTCCCATCAATGCTTCATGCATTTCGTCGGCATTGCCTGGCTCTGGCCAGGCTTCAGCAGCGACAGCGGCAATGGCATCGGCATCCAGCGCGCCCAGGTCGTCGCCGCTGTGCACTTCGTTCCAGCGTCGGTTGAGCACAGCCTGGGTGCGCCGTTCCTCCAGTGGCGCGTCATCCAGGAAGGCATACGGGCGGGCATTGAGGATGGCCGAAGCCAATGGCGAAGGGGCCGGCAGGTCGCGGCACAGCAGGCGTACCGTACCGCTTTCCATACGCCGCAGCAGCGCCAGCCAGCCTTCGCTGTCCATCGCTTCGTGCAGGCAGTCGTCCAAGGTTTGCTCGACCAGTGGGTGATCGGGAATCTGCCGCTCGCCGACGATATTTTCCAGGCAGGCGATCTGCTCGGGGAACACGGCCGCCACCAGGTCTTCGCTTTTAATCCGCTGGACCTGTGGCGCCACCTTGCGCCCGCCGATGAAGCGCGGCAAGGCCATGGCCACGCTGGCGTTCCAGCGCCAGCGCACGCCGAACAACGGCGCATCGAGCAAAGCCTGGACGAGGATCGGCTCGGCGCTGCGGCTGTTCAGGTAACGCCACACCTCGTCCAATTCGAAACTGTGGCTGGTGGACAGCGACAGCACGATGGCGTCCTCGCTGGCCGCTGCCTGCAACTCGAAATTGAAGGTACGGCAGAAGCGCTTGCGCAGGGCCAGGCCCCAGGCGCGGTTGATGCGGCTGCCGTAGGGGGAATGGATGATCAGCTGGGTGCCGCCGGACTCATCGAAGAAGCGCTCCATCACCAAGGTTTCCTGCGAGGGCAGGGCGCCGAGCACTTCACGGGTGCGGGCCAGGTAGTCCAGCAACTGGCTGGCGCTGTCCTGGCCCAGTTCGAAAGTTTCCTGCAACCACGCCAGCACCTCGGCCAGATTGCCGCCGGCCTGCGCCAGGTGCTGATCGATCTGCGCCTGTAGCCGCGCCACTGCGGCAGATAGTTCGTCGCTGCGCCCTGGTGCCTCGCCCAACCAGAACGGAATGGTCGGCGGCAGGCCATGTGCATCTTCCACCCGCACCCGGCCCGGTTCCACGCGCAGGATGCGATAGGAGGCATTACCCAGCTGGAAGATATCGCCGGCGATGCTCTCCACGGCAAAGTCTTCGTTGACGCTGCCGATGTTCAGCGCCTGTGGCTCGAGCAACACGGCGTAGTCGGCGTTGTCGGGGATCGTGCCGCCACTGGTCAGCGCGGTCAGCTGGCTACCCCGGCGGCCACGCAGGGTGCCGCTGACCGCGTCGCGGTGCAGGTAGGCACTACGTACGCCGTGGCGGCCGTTGTAGCCTTCGGCGAGCATGCGCAACAGGGCCTGGTAGTGTTGCAGGTCGAGTTCGGCATAGGGCGTGGCTTGGCGCAGGCAGTCGTACAGGGCCAGTTCGTGCCAAGCCTGGTTGCTGGCCTCGGCAACGATCTGCTGGGCCAGTACGTCCAGTGGCGCCCGGGGAATGTGCAGTTCATCCAGCTCGCCGCGGCGGACGCAGTCGAGCAGGGCTACGCATTCGATCAGGTCGTCGCGCGAGGTCGGGAACAGGCGCCCCTTGGGCACGCCATCGACCTGGTGGCCGGCGCGGCCGACCCGCTGCAGGAAGGCCGCGATAGAACCTGGCGAGGCAATCTGGCAGACCAGGTCGATGTCACCGATGTCGATGCCCAGTTCCAGCGACGCGGTGGCCACAAGTACCTGCAACTGGCCGTTTTTCAGGCGTTGTTCGGCGTCCAGGCGCAGTTCCTTGGCCAGGCTGCCATGGTGCGCGGCCACTGCCTCCTTGCCCAGCCGATCACTGAGGTGGCGAGTGATGCGCTCGGCCAGGCGCCGGGTATTGACGAACACCAGGGTGGTACGGTGCTCCCTTGCCAACTCGGCCAGGCGGTCGTAGACCAGGCCCCAGACATCGGTGGCCATCACTGCGCCAAGCGGAACCGGAGGCACTTCGATGGCCAGGTCGCGCTGCCGTGCATGGCCGACATCGACGATCGCGCAGGGGCGCCCGGTGCCGACCAGGAATTGTGCCACCCGCTCGACCGGGCGCTGTGTGGCCGACAGGCCGATACGCCGCAGTGGCTGCTTGCACAGGGCCTGCAGGCGTTCCAGGGTCAATGCCAGGTGAGCACCGCGCTTGTTGCTGGCCAGGGCATGGATTTCATCGACGATCACCGTGTGCACACTGGCCAGACCTTCACGGCCCGAAGCCGAACCCATCAGCACATAGAGCGATTCGGGTGTGGTTACCAGGATGTGCGGTGCCAGCTTGCGCATGGCGGCGCGTTCCTTTTGTGGTGTGTCGCCGGTGCGCACGGCCGTGGTGATGCGCGGCGCGCCAAGGCCCTGTTCGGCCAGGGCCTGGCTGATGCCTTCTAGCGGGGCCTGCAAGTTCAGGCGGATATCGTTGGACAGCGCCTTGAGCGGCGAAACATAGACCACCTGGGTTTGTGCAGGCAGCTCGCCCTGCTGCTCCAGGCCTTGGCGGAACAGTTCGTCGAGCACGGCCAGAAAGGCGCTGAGGGTCTTGCCCGAGCCGGTCGGTGCCGCCAGCAGCAGCGACTGGCCAGCTTGGATCAGCGGCCAGGCACGGGCCTGAGCGTCGGTGACCGTGGTGAAACAGCGACGGAACCAGGTGCGCACGGCAGGGTGGAACAGTTCGAGCACCGGGTGGTGTTTGGCGGGCAGGTTCATGTGATGGTTATGGAGGGGGCGGGGCAGGTTGGCAAGGGGCCGTTCGTCAGGCTGGCACAGGAAGGACTGGGCTTGTCAGGGCAGTGACCCCATGGGATCCTCCCCGGCCATTGATTCAAGTGAGCCGAGACCATGCCCAACACCATCCGCATCGCCGCCGCCCTGCTGATCGACGCCCAGGGCCGTACCTTGCTGGTGCGCAAGCGTGGTACCCAGGCGTTCATGCAGCCCGGTGGCAAGATCGATGCCGGTGAGTCGCCGGTCGAGGCGTTGGTGCGTGAGCTGCATGAGGAACTCGGCCTGCGTGTCGACCCGGCCCAGGCACTGCACCTAGGCCAATTCAGCGCCCCGGCCGCCAATGAGCCGGGCTTTCAGGTGCAGGCCGAACTGTTCCGTGTCGACTGCGTTGCAGCCGTGGCCCCGGCTGCGGAAATCGAAGAGGTGGTATGGCTGAGCGCCGAGCAGACGCCCGCCATGCACTTGGCACCCTTGACCCGCGACCTGATCCTGCCGTTGTACTACCAGGCGCTCAGCGCACCGCGCTGACGCCATCGAGGGTGGCGAACGAGGTGTCCTTGGCCGTCAACAGGAAGTCGCGCATGTACGGCGCATCCAGCATATCGGTGCGCACCGCGGCATAAAGCGTGGCGAACAGGCCTTTCTCACCCAGGCGCTTGCCCTTGACGTAGCCGCGCGAGCTGTATTCATGCAGCGCCCAGTGCGGCATGCCGCACACACCACGGCCGCTGGCCACCAGTTGCATCATCATCACCGTCAGCTCCGACGTGCGCACGGCGGCCGGCTCGATGTCGGCGGGCTCCAGGAAACGGGTGAAGATATCCAGGCGATCACGTTCTACCGGGTAGGTGATCAGCGTCTGGTCGAGCAGGTCCTGCGGCACGATATAGGGCTTGCTGGCCAGTGGATGCTGGTTGGCCACGGCCAGCATCGCCTCGTAGGTGAACAGCGGTACATAAGTGATGCCCGCCAGGTCCACCGGGTCGGAGGTCACCACCAGGTCGAGGTCACCACGGGCCAGGGCTGGCAGCGGGGCAAAGGCAAAGCCGGAGGCGAGGTCCAGTTCCACTTCCGGCCAGGCATCCCGGAACTGGTCGATGGTCGGCATCAGCCACTGGAAGCAGCTGTGGCATTCGATGGCCATGTGCAGGCGCCCGGCGGTGCCACCGGCCAGGCGGGCGATGTCACGTTCGGCGCTACGCAGCAGCGGCAGGGTGGCATCGGCCAGTTGCAGCAGGCGCAGCCCGGCGCTGGTGAAGCGGATCGGCTTGGTCTTGCGCACGAACAGCGGCATGCCCAGGCGCTCTTCCAGCTCCTTGAACTGATGCGACAGCGCCGACTGGGTCAGGTGCAGGCGCTCAGCGGCTTCCACCAGGCTGTCGGCTTCGCGCAGGGCATGAAGGGTTTTCAGGTGGCGGATCTCCAGCACAGCTGACTCCGGGGGATCAATTTGGGAAAATAGCGAATGAGTTGAGTTTCCCTCATGTTGCAGCGCCTGTCGACAGGGCGTTTGGTCACACCGTCTGGCGGGCGTCATCAAACTGTAACCGGACTGTGGCAGCGCGCCCGAACAGAATTCATCAGAATCGCGCTCTACTGGGGATCTGCATTCTGGTGTTTCTTTCATGCGGGCATTTTGGCTATTTGTTTTCTTGGTACTCAGCGCTCCTGGGAGTTTCGCCGAGCAGCGCTGTGACGCCCAGGCGCCGGTACAGCGCGCCGAACTGGGTGCGGTGAGCCTGGTCTACCAGAGCGTCGGAGCGCCGCGCGACCCTGTGCTGTTGCTGGTCATGGGCCTGGGCGGGCAGCTTATCCATTGGCCGGACGACGTGGTCGAGGCGCTATGCCGCCAGGGCTTTCGGGTGATTCGCTACGACAACCGCGATGTCGGCCTGTCGCGCTGGAACCAGCTGCCACCGTCGGCCAACCTGACGGTCGAACTGCTGCGCTACAAGTTGGGGCTGCCGGTGGCTGCGCCCTATACCCTGACCGACATGGCGGGCGACGGCCTGCGCCTGATGGACGCGCTGGGAGTGCGCCAGTTCCATGTGCTGGGGGTGAGCATGGGCGGCATGATCGCCCAGCACCTGGCGGCCATGGCGCCAGGGCGTGTGCGCAGCCTGACGCTGGTCATGTCCAGTTCAGGGGCGGCGGGTTTGCCGGCGCCGGCCCCGGCGCTGGTGCAGCTGCTGGCCCGGCGCAGCGCAGCGAACCGCGAAGTGGCCATCGAGCAACAGGCCGACCTGCTGGCCGCGCTGGGCAGCCCCGAGGTGCCGGACGACCGTGCCGCCTTGCTGCAGCAGGCGGCGGTGGCCTACGACCGCGCGTTCAACCCCGACGGGGCCAAGCGCCAGATCATGGCGATACTGGCCGAGCCGAGCCGGGTCGAGCTGCTTGACCAGTTGCGGGTGCCGGCCCTGGTGGTCCATGGCACGGCCGACCCGTTGCTGCCGGTGATGCACGGCGTGCACCTGGCGGCGCATATCCAGGGCAGCCAGCTGCGCTTGATACCGGGCTTGGCGCATCGCTTCCAGGAGCCGTTCAAGGCGCCGCTGCTGGGGGCGGTGTTGCCGTACCTGGAGGCGCACCGGCAGGATGTCACGCATATCGCCGGGCTGTGAATTTCCATCCTTCAAGGCTGTGCGATCCCAGTAGGAGCGGCCTTGTGTCGCGAAAGGGCCGCAAAGCGGCCCCGGCAACATTCGCGGCGAAGCTGAAACCGGGGGCCGCTACGCGCCCCATCGCGACACAGGGCCGCTCCTACAAGGGCCGCGTCAGCCGTCCTGCCTCGGTGCGCAGCACTACCACACCCGCACCGAGGGCGGCTTTGAAGAGCAGATCCACGTTGTCTTTCCAGTTGCGGGTCGAGGTCAGCCGAGGCCGTATTTCTTTACCTTGTCGAACAGCGTGGTCTTGGCCATGCCCAGCTCCTGGCTGGCCTGGCTGAGGTTGCCGCCAGTTCGCTGCAGCGCATCGCTGAGCAGGTTGCGCTCGAACGCTTCCACCGCCTCGGCAAAGCCCAGCCCCTGGCTGGCGCCACCGCTGGGGCCTTTCTTGAAGGCTGGCAGGCCAAGGGCATAGCGTTCGGCCACGTTGCGCAATTCGCGCACGTTGCCCGGCCAGTCATGCGCCATCAAGCGCGACAGGGTCTGGCTGTCCAGCGTTGGTGTTTCACGGTCGAAGCGCAGGGCCGACTGCTGCAGGAAGTGTTCGAACAGTTGCAGGATGTCTTCGCGGCGCTCACGCAACGGCGGCAATTCCAGGGTGACCACGTTCAGCCGGTAGTACAGGTCGCTGCGGAACTGGCCGCTCTGGCCCATGGCATCCAGGTCGGACTTGGTTGCAGCGATTACCCGGCAATCCACCGGAATGCTCTGGTTCGAGCCCAGCCGTTCCAGGGTGCGCTCCTGCAATACGCGCAGCAGCTTGATCTGCAGGTTGATCGGCATGCTTTCCACTTCGTCGAGGAACAGCGTGCCACCGTTGGCGTGTTCGATCTTGCCGATGCGGCGTTTGCCAGCACCGGTGAAGGCATTGGCCTCGTGGCCGAAAATCTCGCTTTCGAACAGGTTTTCCGGCAGGCCGCCACAGTTCAGGGCCACGAACGGCTGGCCGTGGCGGCGACTGAAGTCGTGCAGGCAACGGGCAACCAGCTCCTTGCCGGTACCGGTCTCGCCTTCGATCAGGACGTTGGCCGAGGTATCGGCCACGTTGGCAATCAGCTCACGCAGCTGCTCCATCGCCGGCGAGCGGCCAATGATGCGACCCTCCAGGCTGCTTTGCTCCGCCAGCTGGCGGCGCAGGGCGACCACTTCGCGCGATAACCCACGCTGTTCCAGGGCGCGGCGTACCACATCGACCAGGCGTTCGGGGGAGAACGGTTTCTCCATGAAGTCGTAGGCGCCATTGCGCATGGCGCCGACCGCCATGTCGATATCGCCATGGCCGGTAATCAGTACTACCGGCAGGCTGCGGTCGCGGGCCTTGAGGCGGTTGAGCAGCTCCAGGCCATCGATGCCTGGCAGGCGGATATCACTGACGACGATGCCGGCGAAGTCGTCGCCGATGCGTTCCAGCGCCTGCTCGGCGCTGCCCACGCCTTCACAGGCGATGTCTTCCAGGGCAAGTGCCTGTTGGCAGCCGAGCAGCACATGCGGGTCGTCTTCGACGATCAGGACGGTAAGAGGCGCTTGGTTCATGGATGCTCTGCCGATTCGCTAGGGGGGGAGACCAGCGGCAGGGCCAGGATGAAGGCCGTACCGCCGTTGGCGGGATGCTCGACGTTGAGGCTGCCCTTGGCGGCGGCGGCAAGGCTCGCCGACAGGGTCAGGCCCAGGCCCAGGCCGTGTTCGCCCGGTTTGGTGGTGAAGAAGGGTTCGAACAGGTGCTTGCGCGCCTCGCTGTCGATGCCATGGCCATTGTCGCGCACCTGCAAACGGTACTTGTCACCCTGCAGTTCGCCTTCGAGCCACAGTTGCGGCAGTGGCTGCGCCGCCATGGCATCCAGGGCGTTACCGATCAGGTTGACCAGGATCTGCTCCAGGCGGGTCTGGTCGATGGCCAGCTGCTGGTCATCGAACTGGTTGTGCACCTGCAGCTGGCAGGCGCTGATGCGGTTGGCCAGCACCTGCAGGGTGGCTTCGACCGCCTTGGCCAGCGAGGCCTGGCCGCTGTCGTCGCCGCGCCGGGCGAACGAGCGCAGGCTGGCGGTGATGCGGCCCATGCGGTCGATCAGGTCGTTCATGGTGCGCAGGTTGGTGCTGGCGGTTTCCAGCGCCCCGCGTTCGAGGAAGCGCACGGTGTTGCCGGACAAGGTGCGCAGCGCCGCCAGCGGCTGGTTCAGTTCATGGGCAATGCTGGTGGACATCTGCCCGATGGCGGCCAGCTTGCCGGCCTGCACCAGCTCATCCTGGGCGTGGCGCAGGGTCTGCTCGGCATGCCGGCGTTCCCGAATCTGGCCTTTCAGGCGTTCGTTGCTGGCACGCAGGTCGGCGGTGCGCTCGGCAATCCGCCGTTCCAGCTGGCTGTTGGCTTCCTGCAGCGCCTCGCGGGCTGCCAGGCGCGTGGCGATCACCTTGCGCCGCTCGTTCCAGGCGATGCCCAGGATCGCCAGCAAGGCGAAGGCCACGCCCACCAGGATACCCTGCACCATGGATTCGCGGCGCAGGTCCTGCAGCGGGGTCAGCAGGGTGAAGTGCCAGGGCGTATCGGCCAGGCGCCGGGTCTGCGCCAGGTAGGTCATTTCGCGGGGCTTGCCCTGGGCGGTTTCGCTGTTGGCCGGGAAGGTCAGTTTTTCCACGCCGTCGGCCAGGATTTCCCGGGCCAGCGGCTGCAGCTCGTTCAGTGGCCACCAGTAGTATTGCAGGCTGCGCGCCAGGCGCTCCTTGATCTGTGGTGTCAGCGGGCGCACCGACTTCAGGCGTCGTGCCGGGTCGCTGGAAAGGATGATGATGCCATTCTCGTCGCTGACGAACGCCTCCAGGCGGGCCCTTTGCCAGCGCTCCTCGAGGGTGTCCAGGCGCACCTTGATCACCGCCACGCCAATGATCTTGCCGTGCTCCTCAAGGCCATGGGCGAGGTAGTAGCCGGCCTCCCCGGTGGTACTGCCGATGCCATAGAAGCGCCCGGGCTCGCCGCGCACGGCAGTCTGGAAGTAGGCGCGGAACGACAGGTCTTCGCCGAGGAACGAGTCGGCATCGCGCCAGTTGCTGGTGGCCTGCACCCGACCATTGGTATCGAGCACGAAAATGGCCCGGCTGCGGCTGCGCCGGTTCAGGCCTTCGAGGTATTCGTTGACGGTCTGACGCGAACCGCCATCAGGGTCGGTGAGCAGCTGCGAGACGCTGTCTTCCAGCTCAAGCAGGCTCGGCAGGTAGGTGTACTTGCTGATTTCGCTTTCCACCGTGCGCGCGTGCAGCTCCAGCTGGCGTTCGCCGTTTTCGCTGAGAATGCGGATGCCGTTGCTTTCGCTGACCAGATAGCCAGCCAGCCCGAGCCCGACCATCAGCAGGATGATCAAGGGTGGCAGCAGCAATTGGCGGAGCAGGCGGGATTTCACGGCAGGCTTGGCAGGGAGAAGAAGCGAAGGATCGCATTTCATCACAGTGGCCTTGTCACGACCAGCGCTGCGGCCCGAAAGGGCAGCAGCGCCGACCGGTTCAGTGAGGCAACATCAGTGTTGCAGGATCTTGCTGAGGAAGTGCTGGGTGCGCTCGTGGCGGGCGCCCGGGTTGCCGAAGAAGTCTTCCTTCTGGCAGTCCTCGATGATGTGGCCCTTGTCCATGAAGATCACGCGGTTGGCCACTTTGCGGGCGAAGCCCATTTCGTGGGTCACGCACATCATGGTCATGCCTTCATTGGCCAGCTCGACCATCACGTCCAGTACTTCGTTAACCATTTCCGGGTCCAGCGCCGAGGTTGGCTCGTCGAACAGCATGACGATCGGGTCCATCGACAGGGCGCGGGCGATCGCCACGCGCTGCTGCTGGCCGCCGGACAGTTGGCCGGGGTGCTTCTTGGCGTGGGCACCGAGGCCGACGCGGTCGAGCAGGGCCAGGCCTTTCTTGGTCGCTTCCGCTTCGCTGCGGCCAAGCACCTTGCGCTGGGCGATGGTCAGGTTCTCGGTGATGGACAGGTGCGGGAACAGCTCGAAGTGCTGGAACACCATGCCAACGCGCGAGCGCAGCTTGGGCAGGTTGGTCTTGGGGTCGGCGATCGAAGTGCCATCGACCACGATGTCACCTTTCTGGAACGGCTCCAGGGCGTTGACGCATTTGATCAGGGTAGATTTGCCCGAGCCCGACGGGCCACAGACCACCACCACTTCACCCTTCTTGACCTCGGTGCTGCAATCGGTCAGTACCTGGAAGTCCCCGTACCACTTGTTGACGTTCTTGATGGAAATCATACGGCGATCCTTTTTTGCAGGCGCTTGACCAGCCACGAAGCGGAGAAGCTGATGAGGAAATACACGACACCGGCGAAGATCAGGAACTCATGGGAGCGCCCGATGATGTCGCCGTTGGAGCGTGCCGAGTTGAGGAAGTCCACCAGGCCCACGGTATATACCAGCGAGGTGTCCTGGAACAGGATGATGCTCTGCTGCAGCAGCAGCGGGGTCATCTTGCGGAAGGCCTGGGGCAGGATGATCAGGCGCATGGTCTGGCTGTAGGTCATGCCCAGGGCCTGGGCGGCGCCCATCTGGCCCTTGGAGATCGACTGCACGCCGGCGCGGACGATTTCGCAGAAGTACGCGGCCTCGAACATCATGAACGCCACCACGCACGAGGTGAACGCGCCGACCGGGGTGTCCTCGCCGGTGATCCAGCGCAGCACGAACGGTACCGCCAGGTAGAACCAGGTGATCACCAGCAGCAACGGGATCGAGCGGAAGTAGTTGACGTAGGCACCGGCCAGGTTCGACAGCAGCTTGCTCGACGACAGGCGCATCAGGGCCAGGATGGTACCCAGCACGATGCCGCCAACCACGCCCATGATCATCAACTGCAAGGTCATGACCATGCCTTCCCACAGGGCTGGCAGGGCCGGGATGATTTCGCTGAAATCCATGTCCATTTATTTGCCCCCTACGGAAATCAGGCCGGGCACCGAGACTTTCTTCTCGACCATGCGCATCAGCAGCATCAGGCCCATGTTCAGGGTGAAGTAGATCAGCGTGGCCAGGGTGAAGGCCTCGAACAGGTTGGCCGAGAATTCGGCGGTCTGCTTGGTCTGCGCCAGCAGCTCCATCAGGCCGATCAGGGACGCCACCGAGGAGTTCTTGAACACGTTCAGGAATTCCGAGGTCAGCGGCGGGATGATGATCCGGTAGGCTTGCGGCAGCAGCACGTTGGTGTAGATCTGCGACAGGCTGAAGCCCATGGCACGGGCAGCGGCTTCCTGGCCGCGGGGCAGCGCCTGGATGCCGGTACGCACCTGCTCGCAGACACGCGCGGCGGTGAACAGGCCCAGGCAGATGACCACGCTGATCAACGCCGAGGTGGTCGGGTTGAGGTCCTGCTTGAACCATTCCTGCAGGCCCTCGGGCAGCAGGTCGGGTACCAGGAAGTACCAGATGAACAGCTGCACCAGCAGCGGCACGTTGCGGAATAGCTCCACGTAGACGGTGGCGATGCCGGACACCAGACGGTTCGGCACGGTACGCATGACGCCGAGGACCGACCCCAACAGCAAGGCGATGATCCAGGCGGAGATGGCGATGGCGATGGTCCAGCCCAGACCGGTGATATACCAGTCCAGATAGGTCTCGCTGCCCACGCCGGTGGACTTGAAGAACACGCCCCAGTCCCAGTTGTAATTCATCGGGATTTCCCCTCAGACGGTTGTTTCACGGGCACCTTCCAACATCCGGGGGCACACGGCCCTCGGATGAAAGGTTAGACACTAACGGGTGGCCTGCCGGTTTAATTGGCGCTTTGCAGCGCAACAGGCCACGGGCTGGGGGTCAGGACTTCTTCTCGTCGGCGGCCTTGTCGGTCGGCTCGGCGATCAGTTTCTTCAGCTCCTCGCTCATCGGGAACTGCAGGTTCAGGCCCTTTGGCGGGATCGGCTGCTGGAACCACTTGTCGTAGCTCTTGTTGACTTCGCCCGACTTGAAGTAGGCGATGATGGCGTCATCCACCGCTTTCTTGAAGGCAGCGTCATCCTTGCGCACCATGCAGCCATAGATTTCGTACGACTGTGGGGTACCGGTGATGACCCAGTCCGACGGCTTGCGGGCCTTGGCCATTTCGCCGGCGAGCAGGGCGTCGTCCATCATGAAGGCCACGGCGCGGCCGCTTTCGAGCATGTTGAAGGCTTCACCGTGGTCCTTGGCGGAAATCACGTTCATCTTCATCTGCTTGTCGGCGTTCATCGCCTTGAGGATGCGCTCGGAAGTGGTACCGGCGGTGGTCACCACGTTCTTGCCAGCCAGGTCCGGGAAGTCCTTGTAGGCCGGTTGACCGTCCTTGACCTTGGTCAGCAGGCGGGTGCCGACTTCGAAGATACCGACCGTGAAGCCGACCTGCTGCTGGCGTTCGACGTTGTTGGTGGTGGAGCCGCACTCCAGGTCGACGGTGCCGTTCTGCACCAGCGGGATGCGGGTCTGGGAGGTGACGAGGTTGTAGCGGACTTTGATGTCCGTGCCCAGCTGCTTCTTCAAGGCATCGACGACAGCCAACTGGATGTCATGCGAATAGCCGACGGGCTCGGGCTTGCCGGCCAGGTAGGAAAACGGGATGGAGGAGTCGCGGTGGCCCAGGGTGATGGTGCCCGAGTCCTTGATCTTCTTCAGGGTGCCTGTCAGCTCTTCGGCCATGGCCGGCGAAGCGATCACAGCGGCCGCGATGGCGGCGCCCAGCAATTGACGAACGATGCGCATCAAATTTTCCTCGACGTGTTTGTTTTTTTTATGGAGCCGTTGGCGGACTCTTTCGTTCAACGAATACAGCATGAAGCGGGGTGCATTCGGCTACCAAGTGTAGAGCATGAGTCGTGCCAAGCTCTGATAGCGATCATAAACCCGCGAAAACTCGGGGTATGAAGCTTTCTTGACGATTTCTGCGTAACTGGAAGTTTCCGGATTTCCGAACGAATGCATTTATCCTGTTCGGAAATCCGAATAGATGGGCGAGTGCCATAGTCCTGCTATAAGTACCGCGTTTATCAATATTGCGTGTGGTGTCCTGCGTCTTTTCAGACCAGGAGAAACAACCATGCCATCTGCCGATATTCTTCCGTCCGGGTCGGTTGATCAGTCGATCGCCCGCCAGCTCCCTCCTTGGTTGGCCGCTGCCGAGACGCGACATGCCGAGCCCTATCGACGGGCCTTGATCGCGCAGCAGCAGGTTACCGACCAGTTGCAGCATCTTCTGAGCCGCATCCCGGCGGTTGACGACTTCGCAGCGCCTTTGCTGGAAAGAGCCTTGGCGCAGGCAGGGCTTGGTCATGTCGACCCGCGCCGTGCGCTCGTGGTGGTCAGCGAGGAGTTTCCACTGCCTTCGGCTGCAGAGAAGATCCACAAGCCGATGATCACCTACACCACCCGCCAATCCCTGCTCGCAGCCGCCCTGCACAATTTCGATGTAGCGGAGACCGAAACCTGGCTATTGCGCAAGGCGTATCTGGTCGACGAAAAGGGCAAGGCGCTGGAGATGAAGTTTGAGCATTTTGCCCGCCTGTGCCGCACGTTGGATGTCGGCGGCCGATATCAGTCGCTGTTGAAGTCGGTGCTACAGCCAAAGGCAGGCCGGGGCCAGCCTGCCGACCAGGCGCGGCATGCCATCGAGTAACTGTTTCAGGACAGTTTGCGTACCCGGATGAAGGCAGAACTGTATGAAGGCAGGATCAAGGGGACGCTGGACGAGTACGACCTGCGTCGCTTGCTGCCAATACTGGAGCGGCCAACGCTGCCGGGATACGCCGGCGGTACGCTGACACCGCGGCAATTGTACCTGTTGGGCAAATGCATGGTGGGCATTGTCACCCTGGAATGGCGGCCAGCACCGGGGGCCGCAGTTGATGAAATTATCGTCTGGATCCCTGGCGACCCCGAGAAAAGCCTACGTTGCGCCGTAGCTGGCGGCGCAAACTGGTTGACGGGAACGACCAATATGAACTGAGGATCGACGGTGAGCATGTCAGTGCGCTGCCTGTCCTGCCCCCAGGGGTCGACTATGGCCATGTGCGTAGGCTGACGTTGCGGAACATGCAACTACAAGACATCGATGCCTCGTTTCTCAGGCTGTTCCCGAATGTGGTCGATCTTGATCTCAGCGGCAACCGGCTAAGCCGCGTGCCCGAGGGGATCGAGCGCCTCAGCCAGCTGAGACGGGTCAATCTGGGCAATAACCAGATAGCCCTGGATGAACCTGGGAGCCGCCGTCTGGCGGGTTTGCAGCGGCTCGATACCTTGATTCTCAGCTACAACCCGCTCAACGGTGTGCCTGATCTCTCTGCCTTGCCGCATGTGCGTGACGTGCGTCTGCGTGCAACCGGGCAGGTTGATATGAGTCTGGTTCACGAGCGGCTTGCGTTGCGCGCGCACATCGACCTGCGTGACAACCGGATCAGCGAGCTGCAAAGGGATATGCGCGGCCTGCGCCTGCGCCTGCGCCTGCGGCTGCGAAGGCTCAATTTGCATGAGAACCCGCTGAACGAAGCCAGTGTCCAGTTGCATGACGAGGCGTGCGGCGTCAGCGACTCCCGGGCCAGGGGCGGGGCGTCCTATTCCCACGCGGCAGTGAACGCCGAAACCCGTGCCGAATGGGTGGCCAGCCGAAACGAATCGCTGCGTGCCAGTCGCGAAGCTAGCTGGGACCGTTTGCAGGAGGAGCCCGGCTCGGCAGGATTGTTTCGTTTCCTCGCGGATTTCGCCGAAAGCGAAGATTTCGAAACCCATCCCCGTCATTATCGTCGCCGTATCTGGCACATCCTCGATGCCTGCGAAAACAAAGAAGCGTTGCGCGAGCAGTTGTTCCGCGAGGCTGATGCCCCCCGGAGCTGCGAAGACCGCCTGTTGTTGATACTTAACCAGATGGAAGTGGCCATCCTTGCCTACCAAGGTATCGAAGGTGTCCCCGTTGCGATACGGGAGGCCCGACTTCTGCGCCTGGGCCGGCAGCTGCACCGTCTGGACCTGCTGGATGAGATTGCTGCACGGCATGTGCAAAGAATGCGCGCGGAGGCAGTGGTCGACGTCGATGAAGTCGAAACGCGGCTGTACTACCGCTCACGCCTGGCAAGCGCCCTTGATCTGCCAGTGACACCAGACGAGATGCATTACGCTTCGTTTGCCCATGTAAGCAACGCCGACCTGAGCCATGCGCAACTGGAAGTACTGGCGGGTAACACGTCAGTGGCCATCCTCGATACCTTGGCTGGGCGCCCTTTCTGGCCAAATTACCTGCGTGAAGCCTACCCAGAGCGCTTCGAAGCGCTGGCTGCGCCATTCCATGAACGCTTGGAATCGCTTGAACAGCAGGCCAGGAAAGTGACTACGGCAGGCGTGCCCGGGCATTGATGCTCGAGCATGAGGCTGACGAGCGGAGGTTGATGCGCATCTTGACTACCGAGGCCTGGAGGCGTTCTGCTTCCATTGACCGACCGCCTCGCGCCTGAGCGGCACGAGGCGAGGCCAGCAGGGTCAGGCTGCCTGGACGCGGGCCTGATTCTGCGCGCGCTGTTGCAGGTAATCCTTCAGCAATTGCTGTTCACTGGCGCTGGTGAACAGCCCCAGCTTGGTGCGGCGCCAGAGGATATCGTCGGCGTCGCACGCCCATTCCTGATCGCACAGGTATTCCACCTCGCGGCCGAACAGCCCGCCGCCGAGTGGCTGGCCCAGGTCTTCCGGCCCATGCACGCCGTCGAGCAACTGCCATACGCGATAGCCATAAGTGAGTGCCCAGCGTTTGGCAATGTCCACCGGCAACCAGCCGCAGCGCGCCAGTACCGTATCCACCAGCGCTTGGACGGTCGTCATGTTTTCCCCACCCGGCAGCGGCGCACTGGCCGTCCAGCTGCCACGCATCTGCGGGAAATGTGGCTTGAGTTCGGCCATGGCTGATTCGGCCAATTTGCGGTAGGTGGTCAGCTTGCCGCCGAACACCGACAGTAGCGGTGCCTGGCCTTCGCTGGCGGACAAGGCCAGGGTGTAGTCACGGGTCACCGCCGAAGGGTTGTCCGATTCGTCATTGCACAGCGGGCGAACCCCGGAGTAGGTGTGCACGATATCGCTGCGGCCGAGCTGATGATTGAAGTGCTCGTTGACCACTTTCAGCAGGTAGTCGGTTTCCTGTTCGGTGATCACTACCTTGGCCGGGTCGCCGCTGTATTCGCGGTCGGTAGTGCCAATCAGGGTGAAGCGCTCCAGGTACGGAATGCAGAACACGATTCGCTGGTCTTCGTTCTGCAGGATATAGGCGTGTTCGCCTTCATACAGGCGCGGCACGATGATGTGGCTGCCCTGAATCAGGCGGATGCCGTAAGGGGCATCGAGCTTCAGGTCGTCCTTGATGAAGCTGGCCACCCATGGGCCAGCGGCGTTGACCAGAGCACGGGCGCGGATGCTCTGCAGGCTGCCGTCGGCGTGTTGCAGGTGCACCTGCCACAGGCCGTCCACACGCTCGGCGCGCAGGCAGCGGGTGCGGGTGTGGATATGTGCGCCGTGTTCGCGTGCAGCCATGGCGTTGAGCACTACCAGGCGGGCGTCGTCGACGGCGCAATCGGCATATTCGAAGCCGCGGGTGATGGCCGGCTTGAGCGGATAGCCCGGGCCGAAGCGCAGGCTGCGCGAGGCACCCAGGCGCTTGCGCTTGCCCAGGTGGTCGTAGAGGAACAGGCCGGCGCGGATCATCCAGGCTGGGCGCAGGTGAGGGCGGTGCGGTAGCACGAAGCGCATCGGCTTGACGATGTGCGGGGCTTTGGCCAGCAGCACTTCGCGCTCGGCCAGCGCCTCACGCACCAAGCGGAATTCATAGTGCTCCAGGTAGCGCAGGCCGCCATGGATCAATTTACTGCTGGCCGAGGAGGTGTGCCGGGCCAGGTCGTCCTTTTCGCAGAGGAATACCTTGAGGCCGCGCCCGGCGGCGTCGGCAGCGATGCCCACGCCATTGATGCCGCCACCGATCACGGCGAGGTCATAGCAGTCGGCAAGTGGGGGCTGAGACGAAACGGGCTGGGACACGGGCAAGGCCTCCTGGGCGCTGTTCACATCGAATATGAACATTGATGTTCGTTTTCGAAAATACTAGCGCAATGGAAAGCCGGTCGCCAGTCAGTCTTTATAGAAAAAACTGATCAGATGAGAATAAAGTGAACATTTACGAATATTTTGGGTGATCGGTTTGGGGCTTGTAGCGCCTGTGAGATCGAGCGCCGCCCACGCGGCGCTCGTCACAGGCGACATAAGGCTCATGGCATGCGCCCAGTGGCCCTCACACCACCTCGAGGCGGATCTTGTACTGGTTCAGCAGTTGGGTGAGGGCAGGCGTCGGTGCCTGGTCGGTCACCAGGCAATCGACCAGGCTGATCGAGCCCAGGCGTACCATGGCGTTGCGCCCGAACTTGCTGGAGTCGGCGGCGAGGATCACCTGGCGGGCATTGGCGATGATTGCCTGGGAGACCCGCACCTCCTGGTAGTCGAAGTCGAGCAGGCTGCCATCTTCGTCGATGCCGCTGATGCCCACCAGGGCAAAATCGACCTTGAACTGGTTGATGAAGTCGACACTGGCCTGGCCGACCACGCCACCGTCGCGACGTACCGTGCCCCCGGCCACCAGCACTTCGAAATCATCCTTGGCGGCAAGGATGGCGGCGACATGCAGGTTGTTGGTGATGACTTTCAGATGGTTGTGGTTGAGCAGCGCCCGGGCGATGGATTCGGTGGTGGTGCCGATGTTGATGAACAGCGAGGCATGGTCGGGGATCTGCCGGGCCACGGCTTCGGCGATGCGTTGCTTCTCGTCGCGCATCTGGTCGGCACGCATCGCGTAGGCGGTGTTCTCGATGCTCGAATCATAGGCCGCGCCGCCATGGTAACGGCGTAGCAGGTTGAGCTCGGCAAGCTGATTGATATCACGGCGGATAGTCTGCGGAGTGACGACGAACAGCTGCGCCATTTCTTCGATACTGACGTAACCACGCTCGCGCACCAGTTCGAGAATTTGTTGTTGGCGGGGGGGCAGATTCATGGGCGGTCCTTTGGGGCTGCCGGACAAATGCTGCAATGATGCCGTAGGACGCGAACTACGGCCAGTGGCCTATCGGGCTTGCTGGCGAGCCCAGCCGCCTGGCATCGACTTCTGGCCTGCGCGGTTTTTTTGTAGGAGCGGCCTTGTGTCGCGACAAGGCCGCGAAGCGGCCCCGTCCTTTTCAGCTTCGCCGTCGATACTGCAGGGGCCGCTTTGCGGCCCTGTCGCGACACAAGGCCGCTCCTACACAGTCCGCGAACGCGTCACCATCTTGATGGGTAATCAAGCCTCGTGGTCTTCCCAGTCGCGAGTGCGCTCGACCGCCTTTTTCCAGCCGGCATACAGCTTCTCTTTGTGCACTTCATCCAGTTGCGGGCTGAACTCGCGTTCGATGATCGCCTTGTCGCGCAACTCGTCCAGGCCGCTCCAGAAACCACAAGCCAGGCCCGCCAGGTAGGCGGCGCCCAACGCAGTGGTTTCGCGCATTTTCGGGCGTTCCACGCAAGTACCAAGGATGTCCGCCTGGAACTGCATGAGGAAGTTGTTGGCTACCGCGCCACCGTCCACGCGCAGCTCGGAAAGGCGCTGGCCGCAGTCCTGCTGCATGGCATCAAGCACGTCGCGAGTCTGGTAGGCGATCGATTCCAGCGCGGCGCGGATGATGTGGTCCACCTTCACGCCACGGGTCAGGCCGAACAGCGCGCCGCGGGCATACGGGTCCCAGTACGGTGCACCCAGGCCGGTGAAGGCCGGCACCAGGTACACGCCATTGCTGTCCTTGACCTTGCTGGCGAAGTACTCGGTATCCAGTGCGTCGTTGACGATTTTCAGCTCGTCACGCAGCCACTGCACCGTGGAACCACCGTTGAACACCGCGCCCTCAAGGGCATAGGCCACTTCGCCGCGCGGGCCGCAGGCAATGGTGGTGAGCAAGCCATGGGACGACTTCACTGCCTGGCTGCCGGTATTCATCAGCAGGAAACAGCCGGTGCCATAGGTATTCTTGGCCTGGCCCGGCTCCACGCACATCTGGCCAAACAGTGCCGATTGCTGGTCGCCGGCGATACCGGCAATCGCGATGCCGCTCTTGGTGTGGCCGTACACTTCGGAAGACGGGCGTACCTCGGGCAGCATCTGCCGCGGGATACCGAGGATCTCCAGCAGGCGGTCGTCCCATTGCAGGCTGTGGATGTTGAACATCAGCGTACGCGAGGCGTTGGTGTAGTCGGTGACATGCACCTTGCCGCCCGAGAACTTCCAGATCAGCCAGGTATCGACGGTGCCGAACAACAGCTCGCCGCGCTCGGCGCGTTCGCGGGCACCCTCGACATTATCGAGGATCCACTTCAGCTTGGTGCCGGAGAAATACGGGTCGGTGACCAGGCCTGTGGTTTGGCGGATGTACTCCTCATGGCCGTCGCGCTTGAGCTGGGCGCAGATCTCGGTGCTGCGGCGGCACTGCCAGACGATGGCGTTGTACACCGGGCGGCCGGTTTCCTTGTCCCACACGACAGTGGTTTCGCGCTGGTTGGTGATGCCTAGCGCAGCCACCTGGGCATGGCTGATGCCGGCCTGGGCCAGCGCCTCGACCATGGTCGCACTCTGCGTGGCGAAGATTTCCATCGGGTCGTGTTCGACCCAGCCTGCCTGTGGGTAGTGCTGGGCGAACTCGCGTTGGGAGGTACCCACCACGTTGGCATCGCGGTCGAAAATGATGGCCCGCGAGCTGGTGGTACCCTGGTCCAGGGCGATGATGTAGTTCTTATCCTGGGTGTCTGTCATGGTCGTAGGCCTTGCGCAATTAGGGGTTCAGGGCGGGGCGTGATGCCGCCATCAATTGACTTGAGTATCGCCCTGGCGATTGTCGTTTGTCTCAGGTTCCACGGCGGCTGCCGCCGGCAGGTTGCGGGCGATCAGGCCGCGGTAGGTCGCGGCACCCAGGCAGGCGCCAAGTATCGGTGCGAACACCGGAACCAGGAAATATGGCATGTCCCGACCGCCAGTGAAGGCGATTTCGCCCCAGCCAGCCAGGAAGGTCATGAGTTTTGGCCCGAAATCGCGCGCCGGGTTCATCGCAAAGCCGGTCAGCGGGCCCATGGCACTGCCGATCACGGCGATCAGCAGGCCGATCAGCAGCGGGGCCATGGCGCCACGTGGCAGGCCGTTGTTGTCGTCGGTCAGGGCCATGATCACGCTCATCAGGATGGCGGTGATGATCACTTCGACGAGGAACGCCTGGCCGGTGGACAGCGACGGGTGCGGGTAGGTGGAGAACACTGCGGCCAGTTCGAGGCTGGCTTCGCTGCCGCGCAACATCGCGTGGGCCTGTTCGAAATCGAAGAACAGGTTGCTGTACAGGCTATAGACCAGCGTCGCGCCACAGAATGCGCCGCACACCTGGGCCAGCATGTAGAAGGGCAGCTTGCGCTTGTCGAAACCGGCGAACAGGGTGAGGGCGATGCTCACTGCCGGGTTCAGGTGCGCGCCGGAAATACCGGCGGTGAGGTAGATCGCCATGCTGACGCCTACGCCCCAGATGATACTGATTTCCCACAGGCCGAAGCTGGCACCCGCGACCTTGAGCGCGGCGACGCAGCCGGTACCGAAGAAGATGAGCAGGGCGGTGCCGAGAAATTCGGCCAGGCATTGGCTGGACAGCGTGGGTTGGCGTAGAGCAGTCGTCATGTATGACCTCGTTTTTGTTTTGTTGTGAGGCGCTTGGCGCTCGACAGCAAAGCCTGGAATCGATCCCCATTGATCCCGGGCTGATGTAGGAAACGCACCTTAAAAGGGCATCATTTATTCAGAAACGAAAAAATATAGACAAGAAACGCTGATGTCAAAGGTCGAAAGTGAACGGTCAGTCACGATTTGAGCGCTCGCTTGCGGTGCGACTGCCGCGCTAGAGCGGCGCGCTGGCTGCGATGCGGGAATTGCCCTAAAGTAGCCGCCGAGAGCCGTCTCGACCGGAGCCCCTGCATGACCCCCGCCCTAGACCTGTTGAAGAAACACCGCGCGGAACACCGTGTGCACAGTTACGAACATGACCCCAAGTCCGCGTCCTACGGCCTGGAGGCAGCGGAAAAGCTCGGGCTCGACCCGCAGCAGGTGTTCAAGACCTTGCTGGCGAGCAGCGAGAAGGGCGAGTTGCTGGTGGCGGTGGTGCCCGTGGTCGGCACGCTGGACCTCAAGGCCCTGGCCCATGCCGCCGGGGTGAAGAAGTGCGAGATGGCCGACCCGGCGGTGGCACAGCGTGCCACCGGGTACCTGGTGGGCGGCATCAGCCCGCTGGGGCAGAAGAAGCGCCTGCGCACCTTTATCGACGACTCGGCGCAGCAGTTCGCGACCATTCATGTCAGTGCTGGACGACGTGGATTGGAGGTAGAGTTGGCGGCGGCGGTATTGGCCGAATATACCCAGGGCAAGTTTGCCGGTATTGGTCGGGGCTGAGCGGACGCAATAGCCTGTAGGAGCGGCCTTGCGTCGCGATGGGCCGCAAGGCGGCCCCACACTCTGTATCAGGTCGCCGAACTGTAGCGACGAACACCATTCTCCAGCTGCGGCAACTGCGCCGCCACACTGCCCGGCACCGGGAACAGCACCAGGTGGTCGGCTTTCACTGCGATCCCCACATCGTCACCGACCTGATGGTCACTGTGGCTGGGGAATATCGCTTCCAGTTGGCTGCCGGTGGGCAGTTGCAGGCGGTAGAGCGTCGATGCCCCGAGGAAACTCTTGCCGACGATATTGGCCTGCAGCGGGCTGCCCGGTGCATGCACGATATCGTCGGGGCGCAGCAGAACATCCACCGAGCTGCCTGGGGCCATGATGTAGGCTCGGTTGCCGCGCAGTTCACCCAGTTCGGTGTTGACCGCCTCGTGGCTGCTCATCTGCCCACGGATGAAATACCCCTGGCCGATGAAACTGGCGACGAACGGCGTCTGCGGCTCGTGGTAAAGGTTGTAGGGGGTATCCCATTGCTCCAGGCGGCCTTCCTTGAATACGCCCACCTGGTCGCTGACGGCAAAGGCTTCCTCCTGGTCATGGGTAACCAGGATGGCGCTGGTGCCACGGCTCTTGAGGATGTCGCGAACTTCATGGCTCAGGCGCCGACGCAATTCCACATCGAGGTTGGAGAACGGCTCGTCGAGCAGTAGCAACTGTGGCTCGGGCGCCAGTGCACGGGCCAGTGCGACCCGTTGCTGTTGCCCCCCGGACAGTTCATGCGGATAGCGCCCGCCCAGGCCGCCCAGCTTGACCAGTTCGAGCATCTCTTCGATGACTTCGGCCTGGCGCGGGTGCTTGGCGATGCCGAAGGCAATGTTCTGCGCCACGGTCAGGTGCGGGAACAGCGCGTAGTCCTGGAACACCATGCCGATGCGGCGTTTTTCCGGGGCCAGGGTGAACCCGGCCCGGGAAATGACCTCGCCGGCCAGCTGGATCTCGCCTTCGTGCACCGGCTCGAAGCCGGCGATCGCGCGCAGGGTGGTGGTCTTGCCACAACCGGAGGAACCCAGCAGGCAACCGATGTCGCCTGCGTTGAGGTGCAGGTTGAGGTTCTGGACGATGCGCTGGTCGCCATAGCCGCAGGCGAGGTTGCGCAGGTTGAGCAGTAAGGGTTGACTCATGCGTGGTGGTAAGCCGGTTCGACAAGGAATTCGAGAAGGGCCTTCTGTGCATGCAGGCGGTTTTCAGCCTGGTCCCAGGCGACCGAACGTGGGTCGTCGAGCAGGTCATGGCTGATTTCCTCACCACGGTGGGCTGGCAAGCAGTGCATGAACAGGGCGTCGGGTGCCGCCAGGTCGAGCAGTTCGCGGGTGACCTGGTAAGGCGCGAAATGCGCCAGGCGCCGTGCAGTTTCCTCCTCCTGGCCCATCGAAGTCCAGACGTCCGTGGTCACCAGGTGGGCGCCGCGCACGGCTTCCTTCGGGTCGCGGACGATCTGCACGTGGTCGCCGCCGATGGCCATGAAGCGTGGGTCCGGTTCGTAGCCTTGCGGGCAGGCGATACGCAGCTGGAAGTCGAACTGCCTGGCTGCCTCGATATACGAGTTGCACATGTTGAAGCCGTCGCCGATCCAGGCCACGGTCTTGCCCTGGATCGACCCGCGCTGTTCGAGGAACGTCTGCATGTCGGCCAGCAGTTGGCACGGGTGCGATTCGTCGGACAGCGCATTGATCACCGGCACGCGCGAATGGGCGGCGAATTCGGTGAGGGTGCTGTGGGCATGGGTACGGATCATCACCACGTCGAGCATGCTCGACAGCACGATGGCGCTGTCGGCGATCGGCTCGCCCCGGCCCAGCTGGGTGTCACGTGGTGACAGGAAGATGGCCTGGCCGCCGAGCTGGATCATGCCGGCCTCGAACGACACCCGGGTACGCGTCGAGGATTTCTCGAAGATCATGCCCAGTACGCGGTTCTTCAGGGGCTCGAACAGCACGCCTCGCTTGCGCAGGTCCTTCAGCTCGATGCCGCGGCGGATCACCCCGAGCAATTCGTCGGTGGTGAAGTCCAGCAGGGAGAGAAAGTGCCTAGCGCTCATGATTGACTACCTTATCTGCAACGGTATGCAGGTCGACCGTATGGTTTTTTTTGACAACGGGAGTGACCTGCGGCGTAAGCCGCACGGAGGCGGACGAAATAGGAAAGGCGCAATACTATAAGTAAATGTCGCCTGAAGCCAAGAGGAGAAACAGCAGCTCGGTGCCAAAGGGTGTTGCAAGGGGTGTATCGAGCGACCGGCAGTGCTGTTTTTTATTTGCTACAGAGGGTTGTACACGGCTTGCTGGCAAGTTGGCAAATGGCTGTCGCAAATCGTGTGCCTGATGTCGGTGGATTCATGCCGCGAAGTGCGCTGGTCGAGGGGCTGCGCCCAGGCGCATAGTCGCATTGGTCCATTACCACGAGGCAGAGGCGGCCATGACCAAGACCCTGCACCACCGTGCCTGTCACCTATGCGAGGCGATCTGCGGGCTGAACATCGAAGTCAGCCATGAACAAGGCGGACGGGCGCTGATCCATTCGATCAAGGGCGACCCGCAGGACCCGTTCAGCCGCGGGCATGTCTGCCCCAAGGCAGTTGCCCTGCAGGATATCCAGAACGACCCCGATCGCCTGCGCCAGCCGCACAAGCGGGTAGGTGAGCGTTGGCAGGCCATTGGTTGGGACGAAGCCTTCGCCCTGGCCGCCGACCGGCTGTGGGCGATCCAGCAGGCCCATGGGCGCAATGCCGTTGCGGTCTACCAGGGCAACCCCAGCGTGCACAACTACGGTTTGATGACCCACAGCAACTACTTCCTCGGCTTGCTGAAAACCCGCAACCGCTTTTCTGCCACCTCGGTTGACCAGTTGCTGCAACACCTGGTCAGCCATCTGCTGTATGGCCATGGCCTGCTGTTGCCGATCCCGGACATCGACCACACCGGCTTCATGCTGATCCTCGGCGGCAACCCGCTGGCCTCGAATGGCAGCATCATGACGGTGCCGGACGTGGAAAAGCGCCTGAAGGCGCTGCGAGCCCGGGGCGGGCGCCTGGTGGTGGTGGACCCGCGCCGCAGCGAAACAGCGGCAATTGCCGACAGCCACTTGTTCATCCGCCCTGGCACAGATGCGGCGCTGTTGTGCGGCTTGCTCAACACCCTGTTCGAAGAAGGCCTGGGGCGCGGCTCGCACTTGTCGGTTGCAGGCCTGCAGCAGGTGCGCGAAGCGATCGCGCCGTTCAATGCCGAGGCGATGAGTGCCCACTGTGGCATTGCCGCAGCAGACATTCGCCAGCTGGCGCGGGATTTCGCGGCGGCCGACAAAGCGGTGTGCTACGGCCGTATGGGCGTCTCGACCCAGGCGTTCGGCACCCTCTGCCATTGGCTGGTGCAACTGATCAACCTGGTGACTGGCAACCTCGATCGGGAAGGCGGCGCGTTGTGCACCGTACCTGCCGTCGACCTGGTGGCGACCACCTCCGGTGGCCATTTCAATGCCTGGCAAAGCCGCGTGTCGGGCTTGCCCGAATATGGGGGCGAGCTGCCCGTGGCGGCCCTGGCCGAAGAGATACTGACCCCCGGCGACGGGCAGGTACGGGCACTGGTGACGGTAGCCGGCAACCCGGTGCTGTCCACGCCTAACGGCCGCCAGCTGGACGCCGCGCTTGAAGGGCTGGAATTCATGCTCTGCATCGACTTGTACATCAATGAGACAACCCGCCATGCCGACCTGATCCTGCCCTCCACCTCGGCGCTGGAAAACGACCATTACGACACCACGTTCAATCTGCTGGCAGTGCGCAACGTGACCCGTTTCAACCGGGCGATCCTGGCCAAACCGGAGGGGGCGCTGCACGACTGGGAGATCTTCGTCGGCCTGGCCCAGGCGTTTGCCAGGCGCGCCGCGCTTGAATTGAAACCGACCCTGGCGCCGGCACAGATGATTGACCTGGCGTTGCGCAAGGGGCCTTATGGCGAAGCGACGCCCTGGCAGCTTTCGCTGGCAACACTTGAGCAGCACCCGCATGGCCTTGACCTCGGGCCGTTGCGTGCCAACCTCGCCGCGCGCCTGGCGACCGCCAGCAAGGCGGTCGAGGCCGCGCCACCAGTGCTGCTGGATGACCTGCGTCGGCTGGCGCAACAGCCTGCACCAGCAGCGGGCGAACTGTTGCTCATCGGCCGCCGCCACGTGCGCAGCAACAACTCGTGGATGCACAACTTCCACCGCCTGGTAAAGGGCAAGCCGCGCCATCAGTTGCTGATGCATCCACAAGACCTGCAGCAGCGGCAACTGCAGGACGGCCAGCGCGTGCGCATACGTTCGCGCACCGGCACGCTGGAGGTCGAAGTGCAGGCATGTGATGACATCATGCCGGGTGTAGTCAGCCTGCCCCATGGTTTTGGCCATGCGCGGCATGGGGTACGCCTGCAGGTAGCCCGGGCGCAACCAGGCGTAAGTGCCAACGACCTCACCGACGAGCGCCTGCGTGACCCTGTTTCCGGCAATGCAGTGCTCAATGGCGTACCCGTGCAGATCGAGGCCGTGTAGGGAACGGTAAGGCCGAGCATGCTGCTCGGCTTTCCGTTACAATGCCTCACCGTGCCGACGATCGCGTCGGAAAGTTCAGCCGAGGTGCTACATGGATATCATCGAAACGATCAAAGAGCAGATTGCCAACAACACCATTCTGCTTTACATGAAAGGCTCGCCGAATGCCCCGCAGTGTGGCTTCTCTGCGCGTGCATCGCAGGCCGTGATGGGTTGTGGCGAGAAGTTCGCCTACGTCGACATCCTGCAGAACCCGGAAATTCGCGCCAACCTGCCAAAATATGCCAACTGGCCGACTTTCCCGCAGCTGTGGGTAGCCGGTGAGCTGGTTGGCGGTAGCGACATCATGTTGGAAATGTTCGAGAAGGGTGAGCTGCAGACCCTGATCAAGGAAGCGGCTGCCAAGGCCAAGGCTTCCGAAGCCTGATTTTCCGGCAAGCATGAAAAAACCCGCTGAGAGCGGGTTTTTTCATGCGCCGGATATTTACTCTTCGCCCATCTGCGACTGCAGGTAGTTTTCGATACCGACCTTGTCGATGAGCCCCAGCTGGGTTTCCAGCCAGTCGATGTGTTCTTCCTCGGCTTCGAGGATGTCTTCGAGGATGTCGCGCGAGCCGAAGTCGCCAGCGGTCTCGCAGTGGGCGATGGCTGCCTTGAGGTCGACCAGGCCTTTCTGTTCGATCTTCAGGTCGCATTCGAGCATTTCTTTGGTGTGCTCGCCGATCAGCAGCTTGCCCAGGTCCTGGACGTTGGGGATGCCTTCGAGGAACAGAATACGCTTGATCAGTTTGTCAGCGTGCTTCATCTCATCGATGGATTCCTTGTACTCGTGCTTGCCGAGCTTGTTCAGGCCCCAATCTTCGTACATGCGCGCGTGCAGGAAGTACTGGTTGATTGCGACCAGCTCGTTTCCGAGGATCTTGTTGAGATGCTGGATGACGCTTACGTCGCCTTTCATGTCGGGTTCCTGCCCTGTAGAAGTGTGCCAATACCCCGAAGTTTGAGCCCGATACCTAGGTGTGTCAAACCTAAGTTATTGAATAATAAATGAAAATTAATAGGAATAAGAATGTTTGTGAACCGCGTTGGAACGCTAACTTATTGAATTCTGGGCATAAAAAAACCGGACGCAAGGTCCGGTTCTTGGAATTCTGGCTTTCAGGCGGCGGTAAATTCTACCGGGTAGGGCAGGGCTGCCTGGCTGACCTGAAGCTCGGTCAGGGTCTCGCGGACCACCTGCTTGGCCACGCAGGCGCATTTGCCACACTGGCTGGCGACGTTGGTCGCGGCGCGCACTTCCTTGTAACTGCAGCATCCTTCATAGATCGCATCGCGGATCTGTCCGTCGGTAACGCCGACACAAAGACACACATACATAGAGGCTGACCATCGTTGCTAGGCTCGATGGGGTGGAGCTTAATGTTAATGAGAATGCTTGTCAAAGGACTTTCTGGAAGGGCCGTGCTTGAGCGACCGGCGGTTGCTTCGTCGTTGGAGTCGGCCTGTCACCAGAAGCCGTGTATGATGGTTGGCCTTTGTTGGATGTCGGGCAGCCTGTCTGGCCCGGCAAACGGTTCTTCACCCTCATCAGGAGATTACAATGAGCGTACTCGTTGGTAAGAAAGCCCCCGATTTCACCGTTCCAGCCGTGCTGGGCAATGGCGAGATCGTCGACAGCTTCAACCTGGCTTCGGCCATCAAGGGCAAGTACGGCCTGGTGTTCTTCTACCCGCTGGACTTCACCTTCGTCTGCCCGTCCGAGCTGATCGCCCTGGACAACCGCATCCCTGACTTCCAGGCCCGCAACGTTGAAGTGATCGGTGTGTCGATCGACTCGCACTTCACCCACAACGCCTGGCGTAACACCCCGGTCAACAACGGCGGTATCGGCCAGGTCAAGTACACCCTGGCTGCCGACATGACCCACGAAATCTGCAAGGCCTACGACGTCGAGTCCGAAGGCGGCGTGGCTTTCCGTGGTGCCTTCCTGATCGACACCAACGGTGTGGTTCGTTCGCAGATCGTCAACGACCTGCCACTGGGCCGTAACATGGACGAGCTGCTGCGCCTGGTCGACGCCCTGCAGTTCCACGAAGAGCACGGCGAAGTCTGCCCTGCCAACTGGAAGAAAGGCGACAAAGGCATGAACGCTTCGCCAGAAGGCGTTGCTGCCTACCTGAGCGAGAACGCTGGCAAGCTGTAATTGCCGCGCGCATGAAAAAACCGGCCCTTTCGGCCGGTTTTTTTGTGTCTGGCTTCTGCGAGCGCTTTACGCGCCTATCGCGACACAAGGCCGCTCCTGCAGGTTTTATGCGAACCGAGCTGCGCCCAAGGTGGTGGGCAGGTATCCAGCATCTGGAGCGCAGCTCAAACTCCTTAGGAGCGGCCTTGTGTCGCGATGGGCCGCAAAGCGGCCCCGGATGTCAGATCAGTCGTTGAAATCGCGCCAGCCGCCCATCTCTTTCCAGCGGTTGACGATGCCGCAGAACAGCTCGGCAGTCTTCTCGGTGTCGTAACGGGCCGAGTGCGCTTCCCGCCCGTCAAAGTCGATGTCGGCGCTCTGGCAGGCCCGCGCCAGTACGGTCTGGCCGTAGGCCAGGCCCGCCAGGGTAGCGGTGTCGAAGCTGGAGAACGGGTGGAACGGGTTGCGCTTGAGGTCGTTGCGCATCACCGCTGCATTGAGGAAGCCAAGGTCGAAACTGCTGTTGTGGCCTACCAGAATCGCCCGCTTGCAGCCATTGGCCTTGAGCGCCTTGCGTACGCCACGGAAGATGTCGGTCAGCGCGCTTTCCTCACTCACCGCCATGCGCAGCGGGTGATCCAGCTTGATGCCGGTGAACTCCAGTGCGGCCGGCTCGATGTTGGCGCCTTCGAAGGGCTCAACCCGGTGGAAGTAGGTGTGCTCGGGGAATAGAAAACCCTTTTCGTCCATGCCGATGGTAACTGCGGCAATTTCCAGCAGGGCGTCGGTGGCGCTGTTGAAGCCACCGGTTTCAACGTCCACCACAACTGGCAGGTAGCCACGGAAGCGTTCGGCCATCGGGTGACGCGAACCGCTGCTGCCCTGGGTGTCGAGGTCGTCTTCGTAGAGGTCTTCGCTCACGCGTTTTCCTCCAGCAGGCGCCAGCGCAGTTTTTCGCCGGCGCGCAGCGGGACTACGGTCTGCTCGCCAAACGGCAGGCTGTCCGGGGCGGTCCATTCTTCGCGAACCAGGGTAATGGTGTCGGTGTTCGCCGGCAGGCCATAGAAGGCCGGGCCGTGCAGGCTGGCGAAGCCTTCCAGCTTGTCCAGCGCGTTACGCTGCTCGAACGCTTCGGCGTACATCTCGATGGCTGCGTAGGCGGTGTAGCACCCGGCGCAGCCGCAGGCAGCTTCCTTGGCGTGGCGGGCGTGCGGGGCCGAGTCGGTGCCCAGGAAGAACTTCGGGTTGCCGCTGGTGGCGGCGTCCAGCAGTGCCACCTGGTGGGTGTTGCGCTTGAGGATCGGCAGGCAGTAGAAGTGCGGACGAATGCCGCCCACCAGCATGTGGTTGCGGTTGTACAGCAAATGCTGGGCGGTAATGGTCGCGCCGACGTTGGCCGGGGCCTCGCTGACGAACTGGGCGGCATCGCTGGTGGTGATGTGCTCGAACACCACTTTCAGCGTCGGGAAGCGTTCGACCACACGGCGCATGTGCTCATCGATGAAACGCTTCTCGCGGTCGAACACGTCGATCTCGCTGCGCGTCACTTCGCCGTGCACCAACAGTGGCATGCCGACTTCTGCCAGCGCCTCGATGGCCGGGAAGATATTGTCGATGCTGGTCACGCCCGAGTCGGAGTTGGTGGTAGCACCGGCTGGGTACAGCTTGGCGGCATGCACGAAGCCGCTGGCCTTGGCCGCGCGGATGTCCTCGGGGCTGGTGCGGTCGGTGAGGTACAGCACCATCAGCGGCTCGAAGCGGCTGCCGGCCGGCCGGGCGGCGAGGATGCGCTCACGGTAGGCGCCGGCCTCGGCAGCATTGCGAACCGGTGGAACCAGGTTGGGCATGATGATGGCACGGGCGAAGGTACGCGCCACGTCGCCAACGGTGTGGGGCAGGACGGCACCATCGCGCAGATGGATGTGCCAGTCGTCGGGACGCAGGAGGGTCAGGCGATCGGACATTGGGGATTCCAGGCGGGTCGAACTCAAGCCCCAATGCTACCGGAAAACCCTGGGGCGAGCACGGCTATCAAGTTTTCCGCCTGACGTCCGATAGCCTGCAGGTAAGCCGTCAGAATTTGTGGAGCCGCCCGTGCGCCAGCGTTACCTAGCCCTAATGACCCTGTTCGCCAGTCTGCCGGCCGGCGCGCTGACCTTCCAGACACGCATGGAGAACATTGCCTGGAAGGTCGAGGGTGACCAGTTCGAATGCCGGCTGGTGCAGCCGATCGACGGCTTTGGCAGTGGTGAGTTCGTGCGCCGTGCGGGCGAACAGCCGGTGTTCCAGCTGCGTTCGGACAGCAACGCGCTGGGTGCCGGCACCGCGACCTTGCTGGCCGCCGCTGCGCCGTGGCAACCCGGGCGCAGCGACATCAACCTGGGCAGCGTGCGCATGGCCCGCACTGGCGTGTTGTTCAGCTCGTCGCAGGGCCAGGCCAGCCGGCTGATCAATGGCCTGCTCGACGGCCGCAGCACCGTAGTGCGCAATTATGCCGGCGAGGCGGGCAGGCCGATGGAAGTGCGGGTGCTGCCGGTCAGCTTTGCCAAGGCCTACAGCGACTACCAGGCCTGTGCCGGCAAGCTGCTGCCGATGAACTATGACCAGGTGCGCCAGACCCAGGTAGGCTTCCCTGGCGGCGGTTTCGAACTGGATCAGTCGGCCAAGGCGCGGCTGGATGTCATCCTCGACTACATGAAGGCCGACCCGACAGTGAACCATGTCGAACTCAACGGCCACTCGGACAACAGCGGCAACCGCCTGACCAACCGCGATATGTCGCGCCGCCGCGCACTGGCCGTGGCTGACTATCTGAAGGCTCATGGCGTGCCGGAAGAGCAGATCGTGGTGCGCTTCCATGGCGAGCGTTACCCGCTGGCGAAGAACAATAGTGCTGCCAATCGGGCGCGGAATCGCCGGGTGAATATCGAGCTGGACCGGGTAGCAGTGGTGGAGAAGGCGGTTGAACAGCCGGCGCCTGCTGTTGCTCCTGCGCCCGCTCCAGCCGGTCCGGCTGCTGCTGCGCCGGGGGCGAAAACACCCTGAATCCAGAGGGGCGCATGGCAGGGGATTGCGTCAGGGCCACCCGCTGTTCGTCACAACGCCTTCAGCGCCTGTCAGATCGAGCGCCGCGCCGGCGGCGCTCGATCTCATAGGCACCAAAGATGCCAGGGCGTGCCCTTTGGCAATCGCCGTCGCCCTTCCGACAGTTCCTGTCGCTTTGTCGTCAGAAGCTGTCGCCCCACTGTAAATTTATTTGCAACGCCGTTAGAATCGACGCCTTTCCGTACAACCCCGTGGAGTGATGGCATGGCGGACGTAAAAAAGGTCGTACTGGCGTATTCCGGCGGCCTTGATACTTCGGTGATTCTCAAGTGGCTGCAGGATACCTACAACTGCGAAGTGGTGACCTTCACCGCTGACCTCGGGCAGGGCGAAGAGGTCGAGCCGGCCCGCGCCAAGGCCCAGGCAATGGGCGTTAAAGAGATCTACATCGACGACCTGCGCGAAGAGTTCGTGCGTGATTTCGTGTTCCCGATGTTCCGCGCCAACACCGTCTACGAAGGTGAGTACCTGCTGGGTACCTCCATCGCACGTCCGCTGATCGCCAAGCGCCTGATCGAAATCGCCAACGAAACCGGCGCTGACGCCATTTCCCACGGCGCCACCGGCAAGGGTAACGACCAGGTGCGTTTCGAGCTGGGTGCGTATGCCCTGAAACCAGGCGTCAAGGTCATCGCTCCATGGCGCGAGTGGGACCTGCTGTCCCGCGAAAAGCTGATGGACTATGCCGAGAAGCATGGTATTCCGATCGAGCGTCACGGCAAGAAGAAGTCGCCATACTCGATGGACGCCAACCTGCTGCACATCTCCTACGAAGGCGGTGTCCTGGAAGATACCTGGACCGAGCACGAAGAAGACATGTGGCGCTGGAGCGTCTCGCCCGAGAACGCCCCGGACCAGGCCACCTACATCGAGCTGACCTACCGCAACGGTGACATCGTTGCCATCGACGGCGTCGAGAAGACCCCGGCCACCGTGCTGGCCGACCTGAACCGTATCGGTGGTGCCAATGGCATCGGCCGTCTCGACATCGTCGAGAACCGTTACGTCGGCATGAAGTCGCGTGGTTGCTACGAAACCCCTGGCGGCACCATCATGCTCAAGGCTCACCGTGCCATCGAGTCGATCACCCTGGACCGCGAAGTCGCTCACCTGAAGGATGAGCTGATGCCGAAGTATGCCAGCCTGATCTACACCGGTTACTGGTGGAGCCCGGAGCGCCTGATGCTGCAGCAGATGATCGACGCTTCGCAGGTCAACGTGAACGGCGTGGTGCGTCTGAAGCTGTACAAAGGCAATGTCACCGTGGTCGGCCGCAAGTCGGACGACTCGCTGTTCGACGCCAACATCGCCACCTTCGAGGAAGATGGCGGCGCCTACAACCAGGCGGACGCTGCCGGCTTCATCAAGCTCAACGCACTGCGGATGCGCATTGCCGCCAACAAGGGCCGTTCGCTGCTCTGATTGCTGGCGCATGCCATGGAAACCCCGGCCCGGCCGGGGTTTTTTTTGCTTGCTGCAAACCTGCAGCGCTCATCCGCCTCGGGATGCGGCATCTTCTTCCAGCGGGCTGACCGACAACTGTGCACATTGGCGTTTATCCAGGTTGCAAAAGCGCCATGTCCTGGGCGTTTGCAGCGGTTGGGCCAGTGCCAGCAGGAGTTGCTGTTCCATCAACTGACAAGCATCGGGCCCGGAAAACATGATCGTGACAGGTTCGCCATGTACGGCCTCGCTGAGCTTGCGGGGCGCGCTTGGCGTGCTCTTGGTACCTGGGGTCGGGGGAGTGTCGCTTGCCGTGTTATCCGATGACGGGTTGTAGAACGACTTGTAGTTGAAGTTGAGTGTCAGAAAAAACAATGCTGTCAGAAAGAACGGAAACCCAACCAGGAACCAAGTATAGAGATTCTGGCTGGCTTCGCTGAGAAACGGCAAGGTAGCAAGTGCGGAGGATTCGATGATGCCCGCGAAGATGGCAATGATCGTCAGCGGGGCGACAGGTTGTCTTTCGGGCATGAGGGCTGTCTCCGGCGTTTTCACCCATTGTTGCCTTACTGTGCTGCTCAACTGAAGACTGGACTGTTTCCCCGGCGACGAATCATCGCTGTCCGGTGCGGCGACGAGGATTTTTCAATGGCCCGGGTTGAAACTTCTCAACGGGAAGAGTGGCCTTGAATGGGGTGTTGAAAGACGGGGAATAGTATTTACTTCCTTATTCAGGAAGTTTGTTGTTACAGGCGTAGTAGTTATGTGTAGGAAATTTCTGTAAGTATTGTAGGTTTCATCTGTTCATCTGTTTCTTCGGCAAATCGTCGCGCCATCCCGCGTTCTGTCGGTTATCGTGGCGTGCCAAAGCAGAACAATGAATGGATATCGCATGAATAAAGTGCTCATCGTGGATGATCATCCGGTCATACGCCTGGCCGTGCGCATGCTGATGGAGCGGCATGGTTATGACGTCGTGGCGGAGACCGACAACGGCGTGGCTGCGCTGCAGCTGACTCGCCAGCACCTGCCGGATATCGTGGTGCTGGATATCGGCATCCCGAAACTGGACGGGCTGGAGGTCATCGCCCGCATGACCACCTTCAGCCCTGGCAGCAAAGTGCTGGTACTGACGTCGCAGGCGCCCGGCAATTTCTCGATGCGTTGCATGCAGGCAGGGGCTGCAGGGTATGTGTGCAAGCAGCAGGAGCTCACCGAACTGCTGAGCGCCATCAAGGCCGTGTTGTCGGGCTACAGCTATTTCCCCAACCAGGCCCTGCATGCGTCACGTGGCAAGGGAGGAGGGAGCGAGACGGATATGGTCAACCGCCTCTCGGCACGCGAGATGACGGTGTTGCAACAGCTGGCGAGAGGGCGTTCGAACAAGGAGATTGCCGACAGCATGTTCCTCAGCAACAAGACGGTCAGTACCTACAAATCACGCCTGTTGCTCAAGCTCAATGCACGGTCGCTGGTCGATCTGATCGAGCTGGCGCAGCGTCATGGGCTGAACTGAGCGCCAGGCCGCAAAGCCTCCAGCCCGGAGGCTTTGCCAGCGTTGCAGGCCTTGCGCCTACAGGTCGTAGTCGAAATCGGCCAGCTGTTTCTGCAGGCGCCTTTCTTCCAGCATGTTGTCAATGGTGCGGCGTTTGCTGAGGTTGGTCTTTGCGATTTCCACCGGGGGTTCCGCTTCATCCTCTGCGGCAACAAAATCATCTTCGATCGACAGGTCGTCTTTATCGCTACTCATGAGTCGCTCCAAGCCAAGGGGCCATTGGCCGTCCTTATAACCAGAAAGCAGACTCTGGTAAAAAAGATTTTTTCAATCGCTGCGCGTGGTTTTTGTCTATTGACTCAATCGTTTGAAGTCTTGTGCTTGTACTCGCACAGATCTTCGATGCGGCAGCTGCCGCACCTTGGTTTACGGGCCTGGCACACATAGCGCCCGTGCAGGATCAACCAGTGGTGGGCGTCGAGCAGGTACTCCTTGGGGACGAACTTGATCAGCTTTTTCTCCACTTCCAGCACCGTCTTGCCTGGCGCGATGCCTGTGCGGTTGCTGACCCTGAAGATATGGGTATCCACCGCCATGGTCGGTTGGCGAAACGCGGTGTTCAGCACCACGTTGGCGGTCTTGCGGCCTACGCCAGGCAACGCCTCCAGCGCTTCGCGGGTCTGCGGTACCTGGCCGCCATGGCGCTCGATCAGCAGCCGACAGGCCTCGATGACGTTTTTCGCCTTGCTGTTATACAGGCCGATGGTCTTGATGTACTCGCTCAGGCCTTCGACGCCCAGGGCATGGATGGCTTCGGGGGTGTTGGCGACCGGAAACAGGCGGGCAGTGGCCTTGTTGACGCCCACGTCGGTGGCTTGCGCGGACAGGGTCACGGCGACCAGCAGTTCGAACGGGGTGGAGTAGGCCAGTTCGGTCTTCGGCTCGGGGTTGTCTTCGTGCAGCCTGCGAAAGATCTCCAGGCGTTTGGCGGCATTCATGAAATCAGGGCGTTCCTTGACGACGTGGGTGGGCAGGGCCCGTATGCAGGCGATTGTACAAGGCCCACAGCAGTCCGAGCAGTATCAGGGCGCCGGGGGCCAGGTTGGCCAGGTGCAGGCCGGCAATCTCCGCCAGCCATTGCCGGCTGGCACCGAGCAACAGGCAGCTGGCAAGCAATGCGGCAAGGTACCTGGCAAGCAGACGCCAGCGCCCTTGGATGGGCAGCAAGTGGTCGGTGGCCAGGCATTGCACGCACAGCAACGCGGGGTAGTGGCCGAGGGCGAGTGCCAGCGGTAGCAGCCAGGCACGCAGCGCCAGTTGCAGGCAACTGGCCAGCGCCGCCAGCAACAGCAGGCTGGCCAGCATGAGCGCCCACCCGGCAAGCCTGTGGCGCAGAGGCGCTAGCAGCAACTGGTGCAGGCCGCTCATCAACACCGCGCACACACCGATGGTAGCGCCTTCGCTCAGTGTCCGGGTGGCGCCCAGCAGCGGCACCAGGCTTGTGCCAAGCAGATGGAACCTATTCATCCTGGGTGCCCTCCAGCAGCACGTTGCGCTGCTCGTCGAAATAACCGAGCGCTTCTTGCAGTGCGCTGATCACTGCGCGTGAGGTCACGGTGGCGCCGGCCAACTGGTCGAAGTCGCCCTGGTCACGTTTCAGCGCCCAATGGTCGCCCAGCTGTCGACTGGCAAATTGCCCTAACCAGTTCACCTGTGGGTCCCCCAGGCGTGCTCCCAGCCCGGGGCTTTCCTGTTGTTCGAGTACCTGGCTGCCGATCAGCCGACCGTCTGTGCTGATAGCGACGCTCAGCACGATCGGGCCGGCATAGCCTTGGGTCTGGGTAACCAGAATGATGGCGGCCGGTTTTCCCGCCAGCGTGGCCCGGTAAGCCGCCAGGATGCGGCTGTTTGCTCGCTGTGCGGCGGGCCTGGACAGTGGATTGTCCAGTGGCTGGTTGTCGTAGCTGCCGTCAGGCAACACCGCCAGCCGTTGACGACCTTGCAGCTGTTTCGCTGCATCGGCGATGACCGGACTTGTCCAATGCCGCCAGGCCAGGGTGGCCGACAAGGCCAGTGCTGCAATCACCAGCAACAGTGCTGTATCGCGAACCAGGCGATTCATCGGGCAACCTGCTGGCGCTGCGCCGCCAGGCGCTCAAGGCTCGGCGCCAGGAGGTTCATCAGCAGGATGGCGAACGCCGTGCCATCCGGATAGCTGCCCCAGGTGCGGATCAGGTAGATCAGCAAACCCGCACCCACGCCGAACAGCAGCCTGGCCCACTCATGCCGGGGGCCGGACACCGGTTCGGTGGCGATGAAGAAGGCGGCCATCATGGTCGAGCCGGAAAACAGGTGCAGCAAGGGCGAGCCGTTGGAGTCCGAGCCCGATCCGTTCCAGCCCAGCAGGCTGAAAAGCAGCAGGCCTGCGAGCAAGCCAGCCGGCGCATGCCAGCTGATTACCTTGCGCTGCAGCAGGAACAGGCCGCCGAACAGGAACGCCAGGTTCACCCATTCGCTGCCACGCCCGCCGATGCTGCCAAAGCCCGGGTGGCTGGCGAACAGCTCATCGATGGTCAGGCTGCGATTGTGGCGCAGGCCATCGAGCAGTGTCGGCCGGGCCCAGGCATCGATCTGTTCGCCGCCGGCGAAGACTTGTTGCAGGCTGTCGAGCAGGCCGGGTGCCGGCTCGGGCCAATGGTTCATTTGCAACGGGAAGCTCAGCAGCACGAAGACATAACCGACCATGGCCGGATTGAACAGGTTGCGCCCGACCCCGCCGAAGGCCTGCTTGCCGATACCGATGGCAATGCTGGCGGCGGTCACCGGTAGCCACCAGGGCGCCTGGGTGGGCAGTGCGGCGGCCAACAGTACGGCAGTTACCAGGGCGCTGCCGTCGTTCAGCGCGGGGCTCGGCGCTTGCCCGCGCAACCGCAGCAACAGGGCTTCGCACAGCATTGCGGCACTGGCGCACAGCAACAGGTTCAGCAGCAACCCCCAGCCATGTAGCCATGACAAGACCAGCAAGCCGGGTACGCAGGCCAGCAACACCAGGCCCATGCTGGTGCGCAGCCGCGGGTCGGGCTTGGCGCTCATTGGCTGAACAATCCGTTGAAGCCGGAAAATGCCATGGCCATCACCCCGGCACCGAGCAACTCGATCGGCAGGCCGCGCAGAACGCCAGGGATGTCGGCGTGGCTGCAGCGCTGGCGCAGGTCGGCGAACAAGACCAGCGCCAGCCAGAAGCTGGCGCCGGCCAGCAGCCCTTGCAGCAAGGTGGCGAACCCGGTGTCTTCGTCGCTTGCCTGTTGCAGGGCCAACCCGAGCACCGCCGCGTTGCTCAGTAGTAGCGCGGGCAGTTGCGCCACTGGCCAGGCGGGTTGCCAGCGTGCCAGCAGCCACGGCACACCCCAGGCGAGCAGTGCCAGCCAGGGCAACAGCAGGAACAGCTCAAGACCTTCGCCCAGCAGGGGCATCGCGAGCCTTGCGCCGACCACTCCCAGTGCGATGCATAGCGCGCAGGCAAGGCCATGCACATGCAGGTGCAGCCTGGGGCCCGGCGGTGGTGACAAGCATAGGTGATTGACCAGCGCGGCACTGATCAGGACCAGAAGGTAATCGCTCATGACATGACGATAGCCGGGAATCGCGGCGATTGTCCGGGTTTGGAAGAGAGTGTGGGGCCGCCTTGCGGCCCATTGCGACACAAGACCGCTCCTACAGGGACACGTGATCTTCTGGAGGGGCGGCCCTGGGTCGCGATGGGCTGCGCAGCAGCCCCCCGGCACGTCCGGTTACTTGATGCGCTGGCCTGGCTTGGCGCCGCTGTCCGGGCTCAGCAGGTAGATCTCTTCACCGCCAGGGCCTGCCGCCATGACCATGCCCTCGGAGACGCCGAAGCGCATCTTCCGCGGTTTGAGGTTGGCCACCATCATGGTCAGGCGACCTTCCAGCTTGGACGGGTCAGGGTAGGCCGACTTGATGCCCGAGAACACGTTGCGGCGCTCGTCGCCGATGTCCAGGGTCAGTTGCAGCAGCTTGTCGGCACCCGGTACGGCTTCGGCCTTGACGATAAGGGCTACGCGCAGGTCGACGGCTGCGAAGGTATCGAATTCGATTTCCGCCGACAGTGGGTCCTTGGCCAGCTCGCCGTTGCCGACCGGGGCCTTGGCTTCGGCGGCCAACAGGTCTTCCTTGCTGGCGGCGACCATGGCTTCGACCTTGGCTGGCTCGATGCGGCTCATCAGCGCTTTGAACGGGTTCAGCTGGTGGTTTTCCAGGCGCGACTGGTGGTCGTTCCAGGTCAACGGGGCCACGTTGAGGAAGGCTTCGGCGTCGGCAGCCAGCACTGGCAGCACCGGCTTGAGGAAGATCACCAGTTGGCGGAACAGGTTGATGCCCTGGGCGCAGATGGCCTGCACTTCATCCTGCTTGCCTTCCTGTTTGGCCAGCGACCACGGCGCCTTGTCGGCGATCCAGGCGTTGGCGCGGTCAGCCAGTGCCATGATCTCGCGCATGGCACGGCCGAAGTCGCGGCCTTCATAGGCCTCGGCGATCGACGGGGCGGCCGCCAGGAAGGCTTCGCTCAGCTCGGGTGCGGCATCGCCAGCAACCATCACGCCTGCATTGCCCTTGTGAATGAAACCGGCGCAGCGGCTGGCGATGTTGACCACCTTGCCGACCAGGTCGGAGTTGACCTTCTGCACGAAGTCTTCCAGGTTCAGGTCCAGGTCATCGACGCCACGGCCCAGTTTGGCCGCGTAGTAGTAACGCAGGTATTCGGGCTGCAGGTGGTCGAGGTAGGTGCGGGCCTTGATGAAGGTGCCACGCGACTTGGACATCTTGGCGCCGTTCACGGTCAGGTAGCCGTGGACATTGACCGCAGTCGGCTTGCGGAAGCCGGCGCCTTCGAGCATGGCCGGCCAGAACAGGGCGTGGAAGTTGACGATGTCCTTGCCGATGAAGTGGTACAGCTCGGCCTTGGAGCCCTCGTTCCAGAAGGCATCGAAGTCCAGCTCCGGGCGGCGTGCGCAGAGGTTCTTGAAGCTGGCCATGTAGCCGATCGGTGCATCCAGCCATACGTAAAAGTATTTGCCGGGCTCGCCCGGGATCTCGAAGCCGAAATACGGCGCATCGCGGGAGATGTCCCACTCCTGCAGGCCCGAGTCCAGCCATTCGGCCAGCTTGTTGGCCACCGCATCCTGCAGCGTGCCGCTGCGGGTCCACTGCTGCAGCATGGCCTGGAAGTCCGGCAGCTTGAAGAAGAAGTGCTGGGAATCACGCAGTACCGGGGTGGCACCGGAAATGGCCGACTTGGGGTTCTTCAGTTCGGTGGGCGCATAGGTGGCGCCGCATTTTTCGCAGTTGTCGCCGTACTGGTCTTCGGCGGCGCACTTGGGGCAGGTGCCCTTGATGAACCGGTCGGCGAGGAACATGCCCTTTTCCGGGTCGAAGTACTGGGTCACCGAACGGGTGGCGATGTGCCCGGCTTCACGCAGGCGCGTGTAGATCAGGCTCGACAGCTCGCGGTTCTCTTCGCTGTGGGTGGAGTGGAAGTTATCGAAGTCCACCAGGAAGTCGGCAAAGTCGCTGCTGTGTTCGGCCTGGACGTTGGCGATTAGCTGCTCCGGGGTGATGCCTTCCTTCTCGGCGCGCAGCATGATGGCCGAACCGTGGGCGTCGTCGGCGCAGACATAGATGCACTGGTTGCCGCGCAGCTTCTGGAAGCGGACCCACATGTCTGTCTGGATGTACTCGAGCATATGGCCAAGGTGGATCGATCCGTTGGCATAGGGCAAGGCGCTGGTGACGAGAATCTGACGTGGCTCGGACATGGTGGCTCGGCTACTTATCTGGCGACGGAGTAAAAATGAGGTTGATCGGCCACTATAAAGGGCTGGCGAAGATATTTCACCCCGCATGCACATCTGCTGACGATTGACGGGTTAGGATAGGCGCCTGTTTTACATTCAGTTTGCCAATGGGAGTCTCCATGAGTGCCGTCACCCGTGCCGCCGTCGAAGGCGTGCTTCGCCAGTACACCGACCCCTATCTGAACCAGGATCCGGTCAGCGCCGGCTGCGTGCGCGCCATCGATATCCAGGGCGGCCAGGTCAGCGTGCAGTTGCAGCTGGGTTATGCCGCAGGGCTGTTCAAGAACGGCTGGGCCCAGGTGCTGCAGACCGCCATCGGCAACCTCGCGGGCGTCAGCAGTGTCCAGGTGTCGATCGATTGCGTGGTCGCCGCGCACAAGGCCCAGGCCCAGGTGCCGGCCATGGCCAACGTCAAGAACATCATCGCCGTGGCCTCGGGCAAGGGCGGGGTGGGCAAGTCGACCACCGCGGCCAACCTGGCCCTGGCCCTGGCCCGCGAAGGTGCTCGGGTGGGTATTCTCGATGCCGATATCTACGGCCCCAGCCAGGGCGTGATGTTCGGTATCGCCGAAGGGACCCGCCCGCAGATCCGTGACCAGAAGTGGTTCGTGCCGATCAAGGCGCATGGCGTGGAAGTGATGTCCATGGCCTTTCTCACCGACGACAACACGCCGATGGTCTGGCGCGGGCCGATGGTTTCCGGTGCGCTGCTGCAACTGGTGACCCAGACTGCCTGGGACGACCTGGACTACCTGGTGATCGACATGCCGCCGGGTACCGGTGATATCCAGCTGACCCTGGCGCAGAAGGTGCCGGTGGCAGGCTCGGTCATCGTCACTACGCCGCAGGACCTGGCCTTGCTGGATGCCAGGAAGGGCGTGGAGATGTTCCGCAAGGTCAACATCCCGGTACTGGGCGTGGTGGAAAACATGGCCGTGCACATCTGCTCGAACTGCGGCCATGCCGAGCACCTGTTCGGTGAAGGCGGTGGCGAAAAGCTGGCGAGCCAGTATGGTGTCGACCTGCTGGCCTCGTTGCCGCTGTCGATGCTTATCCGTGAACAGGCCGACAATGGCAAGCCGACCGCCATCGCCGAGCCGGAAAGCCAGATCGCCATGGTCTATCAGGAGCTGGCGCGCCAGGTCGGGGCGCGGATCGTGCTGCAGGAAGCGGCTGCACCGGCAATGCCGAGCATTACCATCAGCGAGGATTGATGTTGGCTTGAGCCTCGTAGCGCCTGGGAGAGCGAGCGCCGCCCGCGCGGCGCTCGCTCTCCCAGGCGCTACGAGGCTCAACCCATCAGGCATAAAAAAACCCGCCGGAAGGCGGGTTTTTCTGAAAGCTAAAAAGCTCGATCGACTTAGGCGATCTGAACTTCTTCAGCCTGCATGCCTTTCTGGCCGCGGGTAGCGACGAAAGTAACAGCCTGGCCTTCTTTCAGGGTTTTGAAGCCGTCAGCTTGGATGGCTTTGAAGTGCACGAACAGGTCATCGCCCGACTGAGGGGTGATGAAGCCGTAGCCTTTCTCATCGTTGAACCACTTAACAACACCGGATTGACGGTTGGACATTTTTCTGTCTCCTTGGACAATTTGATAACGGTCAGGAAAAACCCTGCCCGGGACTGAGCGCAAAGAGAGCAGAAAATTCAGCGATGGGCCGATCAGGATCGTGCATCAAACTAGAGATTCTCGGTGTCACGTGCAGCACAGTGGCGTCACCTTACCCCACTTTCCGCAACCTGCCAATGGTCAGAAGGCGCTTTAGGCGAATTCGGATCGACGGCGGCGCAAACCCCCGCCCGGCGCGGGATGAGGCATGGAACTTTAACCTGGGCGCGGGGACCGGTAAGATGCGCGTCTGGTTTTTCCCCTCGCAACTCTTCTAGGACATCCCGCCATGAGCATCAAATCGGACAAGTGGATTCGCCGCATGGCGCAGGAACACGGCATGATCGAACCGTTCGTCGAGCGCCAGGTGCGCGGCGAGCAGGACAACCGGGTAATTTCCTTCGGCGTCTCCAGCTACGGCTACGACGTGCGCTGCGCCGACGAATTCAAGGTGTTCACCAACATCAACTCGGCCACCGTCGACCCGAAGAACTTCGATGCCGGTAGTTTCGTCGACATCAAGAGCGACGTCTGCATCATCCCGCCGAACTCCTTCGCCCTGGCGCGCACCGTCGAGTACTTCCGCATTCCGCGTGACGTGCTGACCATCTGCCTGGGCAAGAGCACCTATGCCCGTTGCGGCATCATCGTCAACGTCACCCCGCTCGAACCCGAATGGGAAGGCCACGTGACACTGGAGTTCTCCAACACCACCACGTTGCCGGCCAAGATCTACGCCAACGAAGGGGTGGCGCAGATGCTGTTCCTGCAGTCCGACGAAGAATGTGAAGTGTCGTACAAGGACCGTGGCGGCAAGTACCAGGGCCAGCGCGGCGTCACCCTGCCGCGTACCTGAGCCGACAAGCGCGGGGAATTACCCGCGCCTTTGGCACTCCAACGGGATAATGCCGATGCGCATGATGCGCAGCGGCCTTGTCAGGAGCAGCCAATGAAACTCCATCCCGCAATCAGTGCCAAGCTGGCAGTCCTGCAGCCCAACCATGTGGGGTTGTTGTCCTGGTCACTGCTGGCGCACCCGCTGCCGATGCAGGCGGGGGGCGTGCCCCACCAGCCTGATCCAGATACGCCACAGCCGCCGGAGCCGGGCGAAACACCGCCCATGGAACCGGGCGAGCCGACTCTGCCTGACGAACCGCCTCCGGCGCCTGTCGCCTGAACCGCTAAAGCGCCCAGACGCGCCCTGCACCGGCCAGGTAGACGCGGCTGGTAACCGTAGGCGTAATTTCCCAACCCCCGGTGAACTCGCCGAACGCCGGCAGCAGGCTGACCTGGCCGTCGACCATGAAGCACGGCAGGCGCAGGCGCTGTCGCGCCTTGCCGCGCAGGACGAAGACCGGGTGGACATGGCCGGCCAGCACTGGGTGTGTTGGATGAGCATGCGGTTCGTGCTGTAGCGCGAAGGGTTCCAGAAGCCAGGGTTCGTCCAGTACCTCGATGCCAAGAGAAGTGGGTGGATCGCCGGCGCTACGATCATGATTGCCGCGTATCAGCACGATCTTCACGGTCTTGTGCCGTTCGCGCCAGGTCTGCAGCCTGGCCAGCGTCGCTGGCGCTCGCGCCGCGCGTGCATGCAGGAAGTCGCCCAGAACGATCAGTTGCTCGCAATCATGCGCGGCCAACAGGGCATCCAGGCGGGCCAGCGTCGCGGCAGTGGTACCGCGCGGTACCGGCTGGTGCAGGGCGCGATAGCTTGCCGCCTTGCCGATGTGCACGTCGGCGACCAGCAGGGCGCGGCGTGCCGGCCAGTAGATGGCCTTGTCGGAAAGCAGCCAGAGCTGCTGGCCACAGTGTTCGATGGCCAATAGGTCGGTCATTGAGTATTACTCGCTGCGCTTTCCAGTTCGGCGACCATCCGTGCAATCCGGTCTGCCAGTTTCTCGGTGCTCAAGGTTTCGCGCATGCCCTCCACCAGCAAGGCAAACGCCAACGGCCCCGGCCGTTGCAGCAGCCGCAGGTCGAGCCGCAGGCGCTCCATTTTCAGCAGTTGCCGATGCAGCCGCTCGATCTCCAGTTCCTCATTCAACACTTCGTCTCGCGCCTGGCCCAGCAGCAAGTTGTCGGCGTCATGCTTGCGAAAGACCTCGTAGAACAGGCCACTGGACGCCTGAATCTGTCGCAGGCTTTTCTGCGCTGCCGGATAGCCGCCAAACACCAGCCCGGCAATCTGGGCGATCTCGCGAAAACGCCGCAATGCCATTTCACCCGCGTTGAGGCTGGCCAGCACGTCGTCGAGCAGGTGCTCTGTAGCCAGTGCCTGCGGCAGGTGGATCGCCCAATCCACGTTGCCGGGGCTGAGCAGTTCGAAGCCATAGTCGTTGACAGCGATCGAGACCGACAGCGGCTGCACGCGGCTCACCCGCCAGGCAATCAGGTTGGCCAGGCCAAGGTTGGCCATGCGCCCGGCGAACGGGTACAGGAACAGATGCCAGCCCTGGCGGGATTTGAAGGTTTCGGCCAGCAACGTGGCGGTGGACGGCAGCGCCGACCATTGCGCCTGCAAGGCCAGCAGCGGGCGCGCCACGCGCATTTCCGGGCCCTCGAAACGCCCTTGTGCTGCTGCATCCAGCTGGCCGACCAGAGCCTCGGCCAGTTCGCTGGAGAGCGGCATGCGGCCGCCGTTCCAGCGGGCAACCGCGGCCTTGCGGGCGCTGCTACGGCGCACGTAGGCGGTCATGTTTTCCACGCGTACCAGTTCCAGCACGCGCCCGGCGAACAGCAAGGTATCGCCAGGCCGCAAGCGGGCGATGAAGGCTTCTTCGACGCTGCCCAGCGCTTTGCCCCCACCGCCCTTGCTCCAGTACTTGAGTTGCAGGCTGGCGTCGCTGACGATGGTGCCGATGCTCATGCGGTGGCGGCGTGCCAAGCGTTCGCTGGCGACCCGGTAAATGCCGTCGGCCTGGCGCTCGACCCGCTGGTAGTCGGGGTAGGCGCTGAGCGAGCTGCCGCCATGACAGACGAAGTCCAGCGCCCATTGCCACTGGCTGTCACGCAATTCGCGGAAGGCCCAGGTGCTGCGCACTTCCTCGAGCAACAGTTCGGCGTGAAAACCACTGCCCAGGGCCATGCTGACCAGGTGTTGCACCAGCACGTCCATGCACAGGCGTGGCGAATACCGCGCCTCGATGTGCCCGGCGGCCAGGGCCTGCCTGGCGGCAGCTGCCTCGACCAGTTCCAGGCTGTGGGTGGGCACCAACGTAACCCGCGAGCGCCGCCCTGGCGCGTGGCCGGAGCGCCCGGCCCGCTGCATCAGCCGGGCAATACCCTTGGCCGAGCCAATCTGCAGCACGCGCTCCACTGGGAGAAAGTCCACGCCAAGGTCCAGGCTGGAGGTGCAGACCACCGCTTTCAGGCCGCCCTGCTTGAGGCTGCGCTCCACCCAGTCACGGGTCTCGCGGGCCAGTGAAGCGTGGTGCAGGGCGATCAACCCGGCCCAGTCGGGGCGTGCGTCGAGCAGCGCCTGGTACCACAGTTCGGCCTGTGCCCGGGTGTTGGTGAACACCAGGCAGCTGCTACTGGCGTCGATTTCCTGGCAGACCTGTTCAAGCATCTTCAGGCCCATGTGCCCGGCCCAGGGGAAGCGCTCGATGGCTGCCGGCAGCAGGGTATCGACCAGCAGCGGCTTGTCTTGCCTGCCTTGCACCAGCAGGCCACCCTGCGGCAGCAACACCTCCAGCGCGTGCTGAAGGTTGCCGAGGGTGGCGGACAGGCCCCAGGTCGGCAGGCCAGGGTGCCAGCGGCGCAGGCGGGCCAGGGCCAGTTGCAGTTGTACGCCGCGCTTGTTGCCCAGCAGTTCGTGCCATTCGTCCACCACCACCAGGCGCAGCGTGGCGAAATCGTCGCGGGCCTGTGCGCGGGTCAGCAGCAGGGTCAGGCTTTCGGGGGTGGTGACCAGCACACTGGGCAGGCGTCGCGCTTGGCGGGCACGTTCGGCACTGCCGGTATCGCCGCTGCGCACGCCCACGCTCCAGGGCAGGCCGAGCTCGTCCAGCGGCGCCTGCAAGGCGCGGGCGGTGTCAGCGGCCAGGGCACGCATCGGCGTAACCCACAGCACCTGCAACGGCGCAGCCTGTCGCCCCTGGGCTTCGGCCTTGAAGGCGCGTAGCGCGGCGAGCCATACCGCGTAGGTTTTGCCGGCACCGGTACTGGCATGCAGCAGGCCAGATTCGCCGCGTGCCACGGCGGCCCAGACACGGCGCTGGAAAGCGAACGGCTTCCAGCCACGCTTGGCGAACCAGGCACTGGCGAGGTCGGTGGCGGCGGGCATCGGGCATGGCGTCCTTGGCGGGCTGTGTTTCTACAGACAACCGGCCAGATGCAATGGTTTTACCTGATCAATTGGCCAGCAGGTAGCCGCTGCGGCATACCTGCTCACCGGCCACATGGGCGATGACCATGCCGGCGGTGGCCATGCGCCGTACGCTGCGCGCATACAGCAGACCGGGCTGATCGTTGCGCACGGCAGTCACGCGGTCGCTGAGCGGGTCGATCACTTCGGCGATCAGCTGGCCAGCCTCGAGGGTTTGCCCAGGCTTGGCGTGGTACACCAGCAGCCCGCCCAACGGGGCGACCACGGGCTCGACCGCGGCCAGTGGGGTAGCGGGGCTGCGCAACGCGGGCAGGGCGGCGTGGGCGCCTTCGATGACCCCGCTGTAGGTCAGGAAGTCGAGGATCGCCTGGCAGTCCTTGCTGGCCAGGTCATGGCTGACATCGGCCTGCCCGCGCAACTCGACAGTCACCGAGCAGCAGCCCAACGGAATCGGGAAGCGCTTGCCGAAGCGCTGCTGCAACTGCCACCAGACCAGGCTGAAGCACTCATCGAACGACTGCCCGCCCGAGTCGGTGGCCAGCAGGCTGGCCTGCGCGCCCAGATAGCGGGCCAGGGGCTCGATCTGCACCCAGGCGTCCGGGGTGGTGTACAGGTGCTCCACAGCTTCGAAATCGCAATGCAGGTCCAGCACCATGTCGGCATCGCAGGCCAGCCGCTGCAGGATCAGGCGCTGGGCTTGCAGCGGTGTGCGTGCAGGGTGCGCATCCAGGCCACGGCGCAGGTACTCGCGGATCAAGGCGAGATTATGCGCCGGGTCCTGGGTCAGGTGTTCTTCGATCTGATCGCCGATGCTGTCCGACAGGTCGACGAAGTTGCGGTTGAAGTTCTCACCGCTTTGCAGTTCGAAACGCCCCAGCGGTGCGTCCAGCAGCACCTGTTCCAGGCCGACCGGGTTGGCCACGGGTACCAGGATGATCTCGCGCTGCAGGCGGCCTTGCTGTTCCAGTTCAGCCAGGCGGCGCTTGAGATGCCAGGCCACCAGCATGCCCGGCAACTCGTCGGCATGCAGCGAGGCCTGGATATACACCTTGCCGCCACCGCGGGGGCCGAAGTGGAAGCTGTGCAGCTGGCGGGTGATGCCCGGAACGGGGGACAGCAGGTCGTGGGTTGAATGGTGCATGGTCGTCCTGATGGCGTGGCGAAAACGGTCTGCGACACGGGTCGGCACACAGATAGAAGCATAGATTGCGTGACTGCGCCTCATCCGCTATCAGTTGGATCAGCGCGCGGTCTGGTTCGCGGTGCGAATTGTCTCAAGCCAGCAGGGCCTGCAGGGTCGCCAGGTCGTCCGCCTCTTCAACCGGCTTGTCCAGCCGCCAGCGCAGCATCCGCGGAAAGCGCACGGCAATGCCGCTCTTGTGCCTCCGGGACAGGGCGATGCCCTCGAAACCCAACTCGAATACCAGCGTCGGTGCCACGCTGCGTACCGGGCCGAAGGTTTCGACCGTGGTCTTGCGGATGATGGCGTCGACCTTGCGCATCTCTTCGTCGCTGAGCCCTGAATAGGCCTTGGCAAAAGGTACCAGCGCCCGCCCCGGGGTGCCGGCCGGCGCGTCCCACACGGCGAAGGTGTAGTCGCTGTACAGGCTGGCCCGCCGGCCATGGCCGCGCTGGGCATAGATCAGCACGGCATCGACGCTGAACGGGTCGATCTTCCACTTCCACCAGGTGCCCATGTCCTTGGTCCGCCCTACGCCATACAAGGCCTCGCGCTGCTTCAGCATCAAGCCTTCCACCCCCAGGCTGCGTGACTGTTCGCGCTGGCGGGCAAGGTCGGCCCAGTCCGGGCCTTCGAGCAGCGGCGAGAGCAGCACCGGGGCCAATGGCTGTGCCTCGAGCACCCGTTCCAGCTGCCGGCGGCGCGCGTGCTGCGGCCGGCTGCGCCAGTCCTCGCCCTGCCATTCCAGCAGGTCGTAGGCCTGCAGGACCACCGGCGCATCGCTCAGCAGCTTCTTGCCCAAGGTCTTGCGGCCCAGGCGCTGCTGCAACAGGGCAAAAGGCTGTACCGCCAGCTGTTCCGCCGAGCTGCCCGGTTTCCACACCAGGATCTCGCCATCGAGCACGACCCCGTCGGGCAGGGTCTGCGCCAGGCTGTGTAGCTCGGGAAAGCGCTCGGTGACCAGTTCCTCGCCGCGCGACCAGACCCACAGCTGGCCGTCGCGTTTGACCACCTGGGCGCGAATACCGTCCCACTTCCATTCGATCTGCCAGTCGTTTGGCGAGCCGAGCACTGCATCGAACTGTTCGCTCGGCACTTGCAGAGGGTGAGCCAGAAAGAACGGGTAGGGCTGGCCGCCACGCTGGCCATGCTCATCGTCTGATGCCGGGGCGACCAGGCTCTGGTAGCTGGCGGCGGTGGGGCGGTGGCTGATGTCGGTGTAGCCGACCAGGCGCTGGGCCACGCGTTTGGCATCCAGCCCGGCCAGTTGCGCCAGGGCACGGGTGACCAGCAGCTTCGATACGCCAACGCGAAAGCTGCCAGTGATAAGCTTCAGGCACAGCATCAGGCTGGGGCGGTCCAGCTGGGCCCACAATGGCGCCAGGCGTTGCTGAAGCTGATCGACGGGCAGGCCGCGCAATGGCAGCAGATGGTGTTCGACCCAGTGGGCCAAGCCATCGTCGCTCGCGTGATGGCTTTGCGGCACCAGCAGGGAAATGGTCTCGGCCAGGTCGCCAACGGCCTGGTAGCTTTCCTCGAACAGCCAGTCCGGCAGCCCGGCCAACGCAGTGGCCAGTTCGCGCAGCACCCGCGTAGGCACAAGTTGGCGCGGCCGGCCACCGGCCAAGAAGTACACGGCCCAGGCGGCATCCGCAGCTGGGGCGGTGCTGAAGTAGTCACGCAAGGCCTGCAGCTTGGCAACGCTGGAGGTGGTCGCATCCAGCCTCAGGTACAGGTCGGCGAACGCTTTCATGCGTTTGGCCCCGTGGCGACAGCGTCGTCTTCCTCGCCGTATTCGGTCGCGAAGGCGCGGGCATCGAGGCCTTGTTCGTTCAGGTAGCGCACCAGCACATTGACTGACCCGTGGGTGACCATCACCCGTTCCGCGCCGGTCTGGCCGATGGCCCAGAGCAACCCCGGCCAATCGGCATGGTCCGAGAGCACGAAGCCACGGTCCACCCCGCGCCGTCGGCGGGTGCCACGCAACAGCATCCAGCCACTGGCGAAGGCATCGCTGTAGTCGCCGAAACGGCGCATCCAGCTGCTGCCAGCGGCCGAGGGTGGAGCCAGGACCAATGCCTGGCGCAGCAGCGGGTCGTTGCGCGGGATATCACCGGCGTAGCGGGTCTCTGGCAAGTACACGCCAGCTTCCCGATATACCCGGTTGAGCGGCTCGACGGCGCCATGCACCAGGATCGGGCCAATGCTGGCGTCCAGCCCGTGGAGGATCCGCTGGGCCTTGCCGAAGGCGTAGCAGAACAGCACGCTGGCCTTGCCCTGTGCGCAGTTGGCGCGCCACCAGGCATTGATCCCGGAGAAAATTTCGCCTTGGCTGGGCCAGCGGTAGATGGGCAGGCCGAAGGTCGATTCGGTGATGAAGGTGTGGCAGGGCACCGGTTCGAACGGTGCGCAGGTGGCGTCCGGCTCCACCTTGTAGTCACCGGAGGCGACCCAGACCTCGCCCTGGTACTCCAGGCGCACCTGCGCCGAGCCCAGGACATGCCCGGCCGGGTGCAGGCTCAGGGTAACGCCATGGTGCAGCAGGCGTTCGCCGTAGGCCAGGGTCTGCAAATTGATGTCCTGGCCGAGGCGGCTGCGCAGGATGCCGGCGCCAGGGCTGGCGGCCAGGTAATGGCGATTGCCGATGCGGGCGTGGTCGCCGTGGCCATGGGTGATCACAGCTCGGTCCACGGGCCGCCACGGGTCGATATAGAAATCACCGGGCGGGCAGTACAGGCCTTCGGGGCGGGCGATGACGAGGTCCATGGCTCAACGTCTGGGATAGGGCTTGCTAGCTCAGAGTGTCGAGGGCCGCGGCAAGTTCGATGTGTGAGGGCAGCCCTCTCGAGGGCTGCCCGGACCGCGTCAGGAAATAGCGATCTTCCAGCCCGACTTTCTGGCGTCTTCGATACTGATCTTGGCAACGCGGGAGATGTTCAGGCGTTTGCCGTCATGCATCAGGTAGGGAGCGGTACGGAAGTGATCCCATACGGTGTCGGCGCTGCTTGGCCGCAGGTCCTCGGTGTCATAAGTGATTTCCAGCTTGGCCGGTGAAGTGACAGCAGGGGCGCTGGCATCTCCGTCGCTGATCATGCGGTAGTCGGCGATGGCGGTACCTACCCAAAGTTGTGCATTGACGGTAGCGCCAGCTGGAACTTTGAGCGTATCCGGCCAGGAAATTTCAATTTTCAGGGTTTCTGTAGCCATGTTCATCATCCTCTTGATGGAAGTGTGCCGCAGCTGTCGGGGAACAGTGCGGCACCGAGGATGCTAGGTAGCTGGCCGGCTGCGGGTCAGCAGGAAACGGTCCACTAGCGGCCAGGCACCAACGTCAAACGCTGATTGCCATACGCGCGCCCGAAGTTCTGCTGCTGCAGCGGCAGGCTCATGAAGCGCCCCTTGAACCAGGCATCCAGCCCGTCGCTGTAGTGTGCGCTGGCCGGGTTGCCGGACTGTCCACTGCTGGTCAGCACCTGCAACGGCTCGGCCTGGCCGAAGTCGACGATCATCCGTGCCGAGGCTGGCAGGCGGGTATCGAAGTCGCTGCCCCAGGCGTAGGGCGTCAAGGCCAGGGTGGTGAAATCACCACCGGCAGCCTGCGGCGAGCGGCTGATGGCATCGCCCAGGCCGTGGTAGGCCGGTGCCGGCCAGCGGTACTGGTGCAGCTTGCCCCACTGCCAGGCGCGGCGGTCGGCCCCCAGTTGCGTGGTGCCCGCGTCGATGGCGCCAGCCAGGCTGCGCGCCAGGATGGCCGGCTTGTCTTCTTTCTGCGGGGTGTTGCGGTCATCCCAGAGCGGGCTGTCGTCGCGCCCCAGCAGGTGGTCAGCCTGGGCCGAGAACGACAACCGCGCATTGCTGACGAAAGCCTGCCAGGCCGGGCTGGATTCCGGCCCGAGGTCGTCGAGGAAGGTTTGTCGCGCGACTTCCTGGAGGAACAGTTGGTACAGGGCGGCATCGGCCGACACCGGGCTCAGGCGGCCATCGAAGGCCTTGAGCCGGGCCAGCGCGTCGCGGGCCTTGTCACGCTGGGCGGCGGGCAGGGCGTCGATTGCCTGCTGCAGCGGCTGGGCCATGCCAGGGGCGTCGAACACCTGCTTGAGCTTGTCGCCCAGCAGGGTGACCTGGTCGTTCTGCAGGGCCATCAGGCTGCGGCTGTCGTGACGGCCATTGGCGGCCAGCTGCGCCTGGCGTTCGGCCCGCTCGGGGTAGTACCAGGTGCTGGACAGTTGCATGCCATAGCCGCGCGGCAGGCTGCGCTGGTTGGCGTGGCCGATCCAGCCGGCAGGCGGGTCCTGGTCGTAAGGGTGCAGCATCGGGTCGGCAAAGCCGTCCCAGTCGTAGCGGCCGTCCCAGCCCGGCGATGGCAGCAGGCCCTGGCCGTCGCGGCGGTTGGGGTAGCGGCCACTGACTTGCCAGCCGATGTGCTCGGGCTCGGCGAAGACGAAGTTGAGGGCGGCGGCAGTCACTTCACGGGTACTGTCGAAGGCGCGCTCCACGCTCTGCGCCCGGGTCAGGTCGAACAGCGCATCCAGGCTGCGGTCACCCTTGACCTGCGGCAGGTTCAGCGCCAGGCCCAGGCTGGCATTGCCTGGCTGGGCCAGCAGGGTACCGTGGCGGGTGTCATACATCACTTCGCGCAACGGGCGCTGGCCACGGACGAAGAAGGTTTCGCTACGGGCGCGAGCCGGCAGCCATTTGCCGTCGGCCAGGTAGCTCACCTGGCTGCCCTGATGTCGCAGTTGTTCCAGGTACAGGTCCTGGTTGTCGGCCATGACCGCGCTGCTGCTCCAGGCCAGCTTGCCGTTGTAACCGGCCAGCACGATGGGCAGGCCGGGCAACGACAGCCCGGCGACCTGGTACTTGCCGGTGTGGATCTGCACCGGGCTCAGGGCCCAGGCGGCGCGGCTGTCGCTGGCCAGCAGGCTCTTGCCGCTGCGGCTGCGTTGCGGCGCCAGGGCCAGGTTGGCCGAACCGGGGCTGCCCAGCAGGTCGAGGTCGGCGAGCTTCTGGCTGGCGGCGGCCAGGGCTGGCAGGCCAGGCAACTGGCTGGCCAGGTTCAGGCCCTTGAGCTTGTCTACTTCTGCTTCGGCCAATGGCTCGTCCGGGGCGCCGGGCAACAGCCAGGCCAGCTTGTCGCTGCCGGCTTTCTGCGCCAGGACCAGGGCACTCAGTTCTTCCTGCAGGTTCACTGACTGGCTGAAGGCGTACAGGCTGAAGATCAGCGCCGAATCCTCGGGCTTCCAGTATTCGGGACGATAGCCACTGCTGGCCAGGCCGGCCGGCAGCCTGTCGCGGTAGCGGAACAGGTAAGCGTTGACCCCGCGTGCATACACCTCGAAAAAGCGCTTGAGCCGTGGCGATGCTTCGGCGTACTGCTGGGCGGCGCTCTGCTTGAGGTTGGCGGCGCGCATCAGCCGGTCGATGTCCAGCGCGTCGCTGCCGGCCAGTTCGGCCAGGCGGCCCTGCGCCAGCAGGCGCATGGCCACCATCTGTTCGATACGGTCGCCGGCATGCACGTAGCCCAGGCTGAACAGCGCGTCATGGAAGCTGCTGCTTTCGATCAGTGGCGCACCCATGGCATTGCGCCGTACCGAGACGTTCTGCGCCAGGCCCTTGAGCGGCTGCACGCCACTGGCCGGTGGCACGCTGCCCTGGTAGCCGCCCGTCTGGCAGCCGGCCAGCCCGAGCATGCCGAGCAGCGTGGCGGCGGTTACGAACCGCGGGCGGAAGGGGGGGAAGGCGGGGGCGGCCATGACAAGGGCTCCTGCAAGGCGTGGCGGTTTTGGAAAGGCGCTAAGGTAGTAAGCGCGCAGGCGCCATGCAAGGTCCTTGGGCGCTTTATTTGCCAGCGCCGGTACAAACCTTGAAGTGGATGGCCAAGGCATCGGAAAAATGCGTGCAATTGATGCGTGCATGGCGTTGATAGTCCCGGCTCACGGCGAAGGCCGAGCCCGGCATCAGGAGCACCTTGTGCTGCTCCAGGCGCTGCATGAACGGCTGCAGGTCGGCCAGCTCAGGGTGATAGACCCACAGGAACATACCGCCTTGTGGCTTTACGTCGAACTGCCAGCCACGCGCTCGCAACAATTGCTGGGTTTGCGCCTGCTGGCGGATCATGCGCTGCTGCAGGTCTTTCATGTGCCGGGCATAGGTGCCATCGGACAAGATGGTGTTGACGAAACGTTCGCAAAACGCTGGCACGGCAACGCAGGTCAGCAGTTTCAGACGCGTCAGCGGTTCGATCAGCGAAGCCGAACAGGCGATGTAACCAACGCGCAGTGACGCGGACAGGCACTTGGAGAAACTGCCGATGTAGATGACCCGCTCGAGGTTGTCCAGTTCGGCGAGGGTCTGGCGCATGCCCAGGCTGAAGTCGCCATACACGTCGTCCTCGACCACGAAGAAGTCGTGCTCCGTCGCCAGGCGCAGGATGCCGAAGGCAATGTGCGGGCTGATGTTGCCGCCGGTCGGGTTATGGAAGTTGCTGTTGCAGAAGAACGCCTTGACCTTGTGCCTGGCCAGCTGGGCTTTGATGTCCTCCACGTCCGGCCCGTCCTGGGTACGCCGCACGCCAAGTACCTGGCCACCGGCCAGCTGGATCAGCTTGATCAGGTTGCCATTGCCGGGCTCGTCGACCAACACGTGATCGCCGGGCTTGATCAGCAACCGCGCAACCAGGTCCAGTGCCTGCGTGGCGCCCAGGGTGGTCAGCAACTGGCTGGGGCGGGCTTCGATCCGGGTCAGGCGCTGCAGGTGCATGGACAGTTGCCTGCGCATGGGCAGGTAGCCCTGGATGTCGCCATATTCCGCCAGCGAACTCTGCTCCAGCCGCGCAGTGCGGCGTATCGCCTTGGCCAGCAGCTCGGTGTCACGCCAGGCCGGTGGCAGCCAGCCGCTGCCGAGCTTGGTGTAGTGCCGGCCACTTTGCAGCAGCGTGAACAATGGGTCGTCGGCCATGCCTGCCGGGGGCTCGGCAGGGCCGGTATCTGATGTACCTGGCTGCCGGCTGCTACAGGCGACAAAGTAGCCGCGGCCTGGGATGGCGGTCAGCACACCTTCGCTGACCAGCCGGGCATAGCTGGAGACGACATCGTGATAAGTGCAGTCAGCCGCCGCGGTTAGCTTGCGGATAGATGGCATGCGCTGGCCAGGCAGCCACTCGCCGGCTTCGAGGCGCTGTTTCAATTGGTCATGCAGGCTGTTCGGGCGCATGGCGGGTCCGCCGACTGTTAGAAAAAACAGCCTAACAGTTAACCGGAAAGTGCGTCGACTGTTTGCGTTTCAGGGCGCGGCAGCTGCCACCATGCCCCCGCCGGTGCCGTTGCAAGTGCCGGATACGTGACCGTCCACCCACCTGAGCACATGCCATGTCGAGCACACTTCCGCGGCGCACCTACCTGTATTTCACGGCGCAATCGATCAACCTGACGACAGCGGTCATGTCGGTGACCATGGCTGCCACTGTCGGGGCGGCGCTGGCGCCTGCCAGCACCTGGTCCACTGTGCCTTACGGTTTTCAGTTCCTGTGCATGATGCTGGCCACTTACCCGGTCTCCAGGCTGATGGGCCGTATTGGCCGCAAGCGGGCATTCATGCTGGGCTCGATACCTTTGGCCGTGTCCGGCATTACCGGCTACCTGGCGGTGCAGCAACAGCACTTCGCGACCCTGGTGATCAGCCACTCGGCGTTGGGTATCTACATTGCGTTCGCCAACTTTAACCGCTTTGCCGCTACCGACAACCTGGCACAGAGCCTGAAACCCAAAGCGCTTTCCCTGGTTGTGGCCGGCGGTGTGATGGCTGCCGTGGTTGGGCCGGCACTCACCGAGTGGCTCCGCGACGTTGGCGGCTACCCGCTGTTTTCGCTGTGTTACGCCGCTTTTGTCGGCCTGGCGGCGATGTCCTTGCTGATTGCCGCCTGCCTGCCCGGCGAGGCCACAGGGGCGATCCGGGTGCCAGCGAGAAACGCGTCTGCTGCAACCAGCGAACCGCTCAGCCCGGTGCTGGTCGTGGCCATGGTCGTGGCCGCGCTGGGTTACGGGGTCATGAACTTGCTGATGATCCAGGCTTCCATGCACATGAAACACCTGCATGAGGATTTCTCCGACGTGCGCCTGGCGATTCAATGGCATGTGATTGCCATGTTCGCCCCGTCGTTCTTCACCGGCGCCATCATCCACAAGCTCGGGATCAGGGCCACCCTCTGCGCCGGCCTGGGCCTGTTGATCGGTTGCACGGCCATGAACCTGTGGTCGCACAGTTACGCGATGATGACCTTGTCGTTGATAGCCCTTGGCCTTGGCTGGAACCTGACCTACGTGGGCGGCGGGGCGTTGCTGGCGCAAACGCTGCAGCACAGCCCGTCGGCCATGCACATGCAAGGGAAGAACGACCTGGCCATCGCCCTGTTCGCCACCGTTGGCGCATTCAGCCCGTCGCTGTTGCTGGGCTCGGTCGGCTGGAAGGGTACCAATGCCATCTGCATGGCACTGTGCATCGTGCTGCTTCTGGCCTGTGGCCATGCACTGCGCGGCCCGCTGGCGGGGCGCGCACGTGCTGTTCAGGTCAGGCGCCGTGGCACTTCTTGAACTTTTTCTGGCTACCGCACGGGCATGGGTCGTTACGGCCAACGTCTTTCAGGGCGTTGCGTACCGGCTCCTGGTGGCCGTGGTTGCAGTGCGGGCCGTGAACGTGGCCATGATCGTGGTGGTGATCATGGTCGTGGTTGCAGTCAGGGCCATGAACGTGGGGTTGCTGGGACATTGCAGGGTTACTCCGGGTGGTAATCGCCGGGGATTATCTCACCACTGCGCGACAAGTGCAGGTCCCGATGCATGAGCAAGCCGGTCGCCAGTTCGCCCTGCAGGCTGTAGTGCAGCGGCTCACCGCTCTTGAGCAGCTTGGCCAGTGGTTTCAGGTGCTGCCACAGGTTGGTTCGCGCGGTGATCTTGAAGGTACGCCGGGCATGCCCGCCGACACTGCGCCACAGGCTGGTTTCGTCCTGCACCAGCAGCAGGTCGTTGAGGCGTATGGCATAGGACAGGTTGCGGATGAACAGGCGGCTGTCATTCGGGTTGACGACCTGCAGGTGCAGCACGAACTCCTGTTCCAGCAACCTGGCCTTGACCGTCTCGACCTCGACCAGGTGCACCTCGGGTTCGCGCCAGTCATCGCCGCCCCAGCTGCTGCAGCCCGCCAGCAGGGCCAGGCAGGCGAGCAGCGGAGCGAGCAGCAGGCGGGCGGGGGCGATCATCTCAGCTACCTACGTAGCTGGCGCAGCATTTCTTGAACTTCTGGCCGCTGGCGCAGGGGCAGGGATCGTTGCGCCCGGCCTTGAGCCCGACCGTCGGATCGATGAAATACCAATGCCCGGCATGCTGGACGAAGGCCGAGCGTTCGCGGTGTTGGTGATCGCCATCCTGGTCGTGCCAGCGTGCGGTGAAGGTCACAAAGGCATGTTCAGGCTGGCCGCCCAGCACTTCTGCCGCTTCCACCTCCAGGCCCAGCCAGGTGCTCTGGGCACTCCAGGCGGCCATGGCGGCACGGTCCAGGCCGGCTTGCTGGGCCGGCAGGGTGGTGGCCACCAGGTAGTCGACCAGGCCCAGCACATAGGCACTGTAACGTGAGCGCATCAGCGCCTGGGCATCCGGCGCCGGGGTGCCGGCATGGTAGTGCCCGCAGCAGGCGTCGAGCAGGTTGCCACTGCCGCAAGGGCAGACCGAGACACTCATCATCACCACCAGTACTTGCCAAAGTTTTCCGGGTTGGCCCAGAACTTGGCATTGAGCCAGTCCGGTACCTGCTTGTAGTCATGTAGATCATAGGTGAACAGGCTCAGGACCTGCTCGTCCCGGCAGAATTTCTCGCTGGCCGACAGGGCCAGGGCAAAAAAGTCGGTGTCCTGCCAGCCGCAGGCGGCCAGGTCGGCCAGCACTGCAACCCGGCTGGCATTGAGGTTGCGCACCCCGCCGAGCAGTTCCAGGCCGGTGCGCTTGGGCAGATGCTCCAGGCAGTCCACCAGTAGCGCCAGGTCAAAGCGCTGCGCCGCCAGTTCGGCCGGCAGCGGGCCGGGGGCTGCGGTGGCGATGGTCACTTGCGGGTGGGCCTGGGCGAAGGCGTCCAGTGCCGGAAAGCGCGTGCCCACCAGCAGCAGGCGTTGCGGGGTGAAACGATCGAGCAGGGCAGCCAGGGCCTGCTGCGGGGTGCGCTGGGAAAAGCGGTCGTTCATTGCAAGTCCTCTTCAAGTCGTCCAAGACTAGCGGGCCACAGCGTATGGGCAAAGAGGCATGTGACCGCGTCGTGGCTTATTGCTGGCAGGGATGGCATGCGCGGTCTTTACTCCGAGAGATCGGCCTTATGCCGATTCCCCCTAGGAGAAGCAAAGAAATGAGCATAGTACGCACAGCGATACCCCTGGTCCTGCTCACCAGTGTGTTGACTGGTTGTGCAGGTTTGCAAAAGACCGACTGGCCGAAATGTGCTGCCGTCGGGGGTGTAGGCGGCGCTGCCTTGGGCGCCATCGAGAGTTCCAGCTGGGCTGGCTGGGGTGCCTTGGTGGGCGGTAGCCTGGCGGCAGGCTACTGCTGGGCCCATGGCGATGGCGACGAGGACGGCGACGGCGTGCCGGACAGCCGTGACAAGTGCCCCGGCACCCCGCGCGGCGTGCAGGTGGATGCCAACGGTTGCCCGCCTGAGCCGGCACCGGTGGTCGAGGAAGTGGTGGTGCAGAAGGAAGAAGTCATCGTCATCCGCGATGTGCACTTCGAATTCGATTCTGCGCGCCTGACCGCCAGCGACAAGGAGCGCCTCAACACCGTTGCCACCCGGCTCAAGCAGGAAGCACCGTCCGCCCGTCTGAGCGTCAGCGGTCACACCGACAGCGTCGGCTCCGACCAATACAACCAGAAGCTGTCCGAGCGGCGGGCCCACGCGGTGACCGATTATCTGGTCGAGAGCGGTGTGCCGCGCAGCAGCTTCGTGTCGGTGGTCGGTGCCGGTGAAACCCAGCCGGTGGCAGACAACGCCACGGCCGAGGGGCGTGCCATGAACCGCCGTACCGAAATCAAGATCCAGCGTTAGAGCGCCTGCGCCCGTGCCTTGAGCAGTGGCACGGGCGCGTCCCGCGGCGACAGCCGCTCGTGGCCAGCGGCACCGTCAGTGGCACGCCTGCAAGCGACGGATGGCGCGGCCTCTCCACCAAGCGGCGCTGGCGCCTGCCTTGGCATTGCAGTTAATGTGGTTCGCACGGCCCGCTCGAACGGGCGTCTCGACATAACAACAATCCATGGGGGCGGGATATGAAATTCATCCTGGGCCTGGGCAAGGTCCTGACGGTCGCATTCTGGGGCGTGGTGTTTTTCAATCAATTGATGCCGCAACCCTTGCCGTTCAATCTGCTGATCAATGCTGCGGGTATCGCCTTGCTCGGCCTGCACGTGCTCGAAGTGCTGTTCTTCAATGGCAGCCTGCGCGGGCGCAGCCATCGCTGGTTCGATCGGTTGCAGATCCTGCTGACGGGTATCTTCCATGTCATGTCCATCCCCCGTGCGCAGGAGGCGCCGCGAAATGCGTAATCTGATGTTGCTGGCCATGCTGGCCGTTCCCCTGGCCCAGGCCGAGAGCCTGGAGGTGGCAGCCAACTCCATGCTGCGCCTGCCAAACAAGTCGGCCACTGTGCATCTTGCGCAGTTGCGCGTGGCCGATGCCGCCACCCTGTTGTTGCCGGCCACGCTGGCGGAATTGAAGGTCGACCAGCTGCAGTTGGGGCGGGACGCGCGTATCGCCATTGCGCCGTCTGACAGCCCGTTGCTGATCGAGGCGCGCAGTGCACGGCTGGCCGAGGGCAGCGAATTCAGTGCGCCAGGCGCGGCGGGCACGTACCAGCGGGCCGCGCGTTCGGGGCGTAGCCTGGACCTCAAGCTGGCCGAACTGGATGCCGAGCGGCTGGCGATCGATGCCCGTGGTGGCACGGGTGCTCCCGGGTATGTGGGGCTCGATGGCGCCAACGGCCAGGCCGGCGGCTGTACCTGGGGCCAGGCCAGCCGTGGTGCCAATGGCGACGACGGCGGCAACGGCCAGGATGGTGCACCGGGTGGGCGCATTCGCCTGAGCGTGCCGCAGGGTTTCCCGCAGGAGCGCATCATGGTGCGCCTGGACGGCGGCGCAGCGGGCAAGGCCGGGGCGCCAGGCAAGGCAGGTAAGGGCGGGGCCAGCAAGGGCTGCCTGGTGTACAGCACCGAGGCCGGGGCCAATGGCCGCCCGGGGCAGCCGGGTCAGCCAGGGGCGCCGGGGGCGACCGGTGAGTTGATCCTGCAACGCCTGTAGAAGCCTTGCTGCATCCCCTTGTAGGAGCGGCCTTGTGTCGCGATGGGCTGCGCAGCAGCCCCCGATTTCAGCGTTTTTGCATTGATTTATGGGGCTGCTGCGCAGCCCATCGCGACACAAGGCCGCTCCTAACAGGGGGGCAACCCGTCAGGCCATCAGGCGCGAACTGGCCACGGCAACCACCGTCAGGCCCAGCAGCAGGTTGATCCCCACCATCCGCCGAATCCGCCCGAGTACCGCTGCACCCGTCGGCCAGTCCTCGGCCTGCACGGCTGCTTTCAGTTCCGGCAGCAGCAGCGCCTGGACGCGCATGAACAGGGCGAACATGGCGATGCCGCCACCCATCATCACCTGCACGTACTTGGGTGCGGTCTCGAAGCCGCTGAAGCGCATGTGCAACATGCCGATACCACTTATCGCCAGAATCGCCACGGCCAGCCAGACCCAGCCGAAGAAGCGTCGGAACACTTCCACCCACAAACGCAAGCGCGCAGGCCCTTCCAGGGCTGCAACCGTTGCCGGGCGCAGTACCAGCCAGGCGAAGAACATGCCGCCAACCCACACCAGGGCGGCTAATACATGCAATGTGTAGGGCAGGGCAAAGGCAAGCATCCGGATCTCCATGCGGCACAAAGGGCAAGAGCGGGGTATGATAGCCGCCCCATGCGAAACACTGAAAATATATCCAGCCCGGCGGGCGCCTGCAGACCATGATCAGCAACGAACTCAAAGCCACCATCCAGGGCGCCTATACGCGTTTTCTCGAAGCCAAGAGCCTCAAGCCGCGCTATGGCCAGCGTCTGATGATCGCCGAAGTGGCCAAGGTGCTCGGCGACATCGCCTGCGACGACGAAGGCCGTCGTGCTGGCGAACCGGCCGTGGTGGCGGTGGAGGCAGGCACCGGTACCGGCAAGACGGTGGCCTACAGCCTGGCCGCCATTCCGGCTGCCAAGGCCGCCGGCAAGCGCCTGGTGATCGCTACGGCGACCGTGGCGTTGCAGGAGCAGATCGTGTTCAAGGACCTGCCCGACCTGATGCGCAGCAGCGGGCTCAACTTCAGCTTCGCCCTGGCCAAGGGCCGCGGCCGCTACCTGTGCCTGTCCAAGCTCGACATCCTGCTGCAGGAAGGGCACGCCCAGTCGGCCACCGCCCAGCTGTTCGAGGAAGAAGGCTTCCGCATCGAAGTCGACGAGCGCAGCCAGAAGCTGTTCAACAGCATGATCGAGAAGCTTGCCGGCAACCGCTGGGACGGCGACCGCGACAGCTGGCCAGAAGCCCTGGAAGACCAGGACTGGGCACGCCTGACCACCGACCATAGCCAGTGCACCGGCCGCCATTGCCCGAACTTCCAGCAGTGCGTGTTCTACAAGGCGCGCGAAGGCATGGGCAAGGTCGATGTGATCGTCACCAACCATGACATGGTCCTGGCCGACCTGGCCCTGGGCGGCGGCGCGGTATTGCCCGACCCGCGCGATACCATGTACGTGTTCGACGAAGGCCACCACCTGCCAGACAAGGCCATTGGCCATTTCGCCCATTACTCGCGCCTGCGCTCCACCGCCGACTGGCTGGAGCAGACTGCCAAGAACCTGACCAAGCTGTTGGCCCAGCACCCGTTGCCCGGCGACCTGGGCAAGTACATCGAGCAGGTGCCCGAACTGGCGCGGGAGGTGCGCACCCAGCAGCAGTTCATGTTCACCCTGTGCGAGCAGGTGGCCGATTTCCGTCCCGGCGAGGACAACGAAGGCCGTGAGCGCCCGCGCTACCGTTTCGAAGGCGGCGTGGTGCCCGAGCAGATTCGCGAAGTGGGCATCGAGCTGAAAAAGGGCTTCGCCCGCCTCAACGACCTGTTCACCCGGCTGGCCGACCTGCTCAAGGAAGGCATGGACGGCGAGGTCAACATCGGTATCGCCAGCCACCAGGCCGAGGAGTGGTATCCGCTGTTCGGCAGTTTGGTCACCCGCGCCCAGGGCAACTGGGAACTGTGGACGGCGTTTACCGCCGAAGACCCCGAAGACAGCCCGCCCATGGCCCGCTGGCTGACCCTGGCCGAGAGCGGTGCACTGTTCGATATCGAGGTCAATGCCAGCCCCATCCTGGCCGCGGATATGCTTCGTCGCAGCCTGTGGAACGTTGCCCACGGCGCGTTGGTGACCTCCGCGACACTGACCGCGCTGGGCAAGTTCGACCGCTTCCGCATGCGCTCGGGCCTGCCGCGTGATGCGGTCACCTGCGTGGTGCCCAGCCCGTTCGTGCATGGCGATGCCGGCTTGCTGCGGGTCCCCGACCTCAAGGCCGACCCGCGCGATGCCACGGCGCACACCGCCGCGATCATCCGCGAGTTGCCGAGCATCGTCGAGGATGCCCGTGGTGCGCTGGTGCTGTTCTCCTCACGCAAGCAGATGCAGGATGTGTTCGATGGCCTCGACCGGGACTGGCGCAAACTGGTGCTGATCCAGGGCAACCTGTCCAAGCAGGAAACCCTGAACAAGCACAAGGCGCGGGTCGACGATGGCCAGCACAGTGTGCTGTTCGGCCTCGCCAGCTTTGCCGAGGGGGTCGATCTGCCGGGGGCGTACTGCGAACACGTGGTGATTGCCAAGATCCCCTTCGCCGTACCCGACGACCCGGTCGAAGCGGCACTGGCGGAGTGGATCGAGGCGCGTGGTGGCAACCCGTTCATGGAAATTGCGGTGCCCGATGCCTCGCTGCGGCTGATCCAGGCCTGTGGTCGCCTGCTGCGAACCGAACAGGATCGCGGCGTTATCACCTTGCTTGATCGGCGGCTGGTCACCCAGCGCTATGGCAAGGCTATTCTCAATGCGCTGCCGCCGTTCCGGCGGGAGATTGCCTGACTGCCGGAGCACTTGCTCCGGCGCGTTGTCCATCACTCAGTCGTGGGCCATGAAGGCCCTGAAGGAGAGCTTCAGCCTTATGGTCCGCCGCACCTTGCCCGCCGTTCTCGCCTTGTTGTTCAGCTCGCCCTTGCTGGCGGGGCAACAGACGCTCTTCAGCTTCGTGCGCCCAGCCTCGGTGGTCAATGTGCTGACCGAGGATGCCGGCATGCCCCAGTACAATGCGGAGCAGACGGCTGAAGGCGAAGTGTTGCGACGGGTGGTGTTCAACCCGGCCCAGCGGCCAACCCTGCGCCTGAGCCCGCAAAGCGGGGTGTGGGACTGGTCCGCTGGGCAGTTCCTGACCTTGCGCCTGCAAAGCGCAATGGACTGGGCGCTGACCGTGGATGTCACGGTGCAGGGCAGCGATGGCAGCGCGCTGACCAGCCGCATCGACTTGCCAGCCGGCCCTGCCCAGACCGTGATGGTACCGCTGACGGCCCGCTCGCCGCTCAGCCAGGGCATGCGCGCCGGCCCACCGATGCCCTGGAGCCATGATGGCCAGCGCTTGTTGCTGGCCAGCAGCGCCGGTGCGGTAGACCTCAAGCAGGTGGCCTCGGTCAGCCTGAGCATCCCCAGCCCCAAGGTGGCGCAGAGCTTGTTGATCGAGCGGGTTGGCATTCAGGATGACGACCAGGCTTATCAGGCGGCCTATCGTGAGCTGATCGATGCCTATGGCCAGTCCACGCGGGGCCATTGGCCAGAGAAAGTGGCTGACGACGAACAGCTCAAGGCAGCCGATACGCGTGAGCAGCAACAGCTCAAGGGCTGGCTGGCAGAACGTGGCAAACAGCAACTGGACGCCTACGGTGGCTTGCTGGCCGGGCCGGCGTTCGAGGCCAAAGGCTTCTTCCGTACGGAAAAGCGCGATGGCCGCTGGTACCTGGTGACACCGGAAGGGCACCCGTTCTACTCGTTGGGGGTGAATGCCGTGGCGGCGGATGGCGGGCGCACCTACGTCACCGGCCGCGAGGGCATGTTCAAGGCCTTGCCGGGCCAAGGTGATGCGCTGGCCGCCTTCTATGGCGAAGGCAACAACGACGACGGCAATGCCTCGTCACAAGGGCGCCACTTCAAGCAGGGGCGCTGGTTCGACTTCTATGCCGCCAACCTGCAGCGCACCTACGGCAAACCTTGCCCGCCGGCAGCAGGCGGGCAGCCGGCCAACTGCCCACCGCCAGCGCTGGATGCTGCCCGTTGGCAGGCGCACGCGCTCGACCGCCTGCAGGCCTGGGGTTTCAACACGCTCGGCAACTGGAGCGAGCCGGCCCTGGGCCAGGCCCGGCGCATGCCGTACACCTTGCCGCTGTCGATCGTGGGCGATTACGCCAGCATCAGCACCGGCATGGACTGGTGGGGCAGCATGCCCGACCCGTTCGACCCACGTTTTGCCATGGCCACCGAGCGCGCCGTGGCCATTGCCGCCCGCGATCACCGTGACGACCCCTGGCTGATCGGTTATTTCGCCGACAATGAACTGGCCTGGGCCGCCCCCGGCAGTGACCCCAAGGCACGCTACGGCCTGGCCTACGGCACGCTGCGCCTGACCACCGATGTGCCGGCCAAGCGCGCCTTCCTCAAGCAGTTGCGCGACAAGTACCGTAACCAGGAGGGGCTGTCCAAGGCTTGGGGCATCGAACTGAGCGCCTGGGAACTGATGGAGGATCCGGGCTTCGAAGCGCCGCTGCCCAACCCGGAGCACCCGGAAATCGAGCGTGACTACCAGTATTTCCAGCAGGTGTTTGCCGAAACCTACTTCAAGACGATTGCCGACTCGTTGAAGTGGCATGCGCCGAATCACCTGTTGCTGGGGGGGCGGTATGCGGTCAGCACGCCCGAGGCGGTCAAGGCCTGTGCCGAATTCTGCGATGTGCTCAGCTTCAACTTCTATACGCTCAAGCCGCAGGATGGCTACGACTTCGCCAGCCTGGCCGAGCTGGACAAGCCGGTGCTGGTGTCCGAGTTCCAGTTCGGCTCGCGTGACCGTGGGCCGTTCTGGCCGGGGCCGCTGGAGCTGGCTCGGGAAGAAGACCGTGGCCCGGCCTACGGCAATTTCCTCAAGGCGGCGCTGGCACAGCCGATGATCGTCGGCGCGCACTGGTTCCAGTATCTCGATCAGCCGGCCAGCGGGCGGTTGCTCGATGGCGAGAACGGCCATCTCGGGCTGGTAGCGATCACCGACATGCCTTATCCGGGGTTTGTCGAGGCCGTGCGCAAGAGCAACCTGCAGGCCATGGGCCAGCTGCGCGCCGAGCTGGAAAAGCCTGCCCCATAACTCAGACAGGCCTGTGTAGGAGCGGCCTTGTGTCGCGAAAGGGCCGCAAGGCGGCCCCGGCAATCTCGGCACCAACGCGGCACCCATGGCTGCTACGCAGCCCATCGCGACACCAGGCCGCTGCTCCTGGAGGGGACGTGGCGCGGCTGGTGGCACCATTCGTCGCGACCACCCAGCCCAAGCCAGTTTGCAAAACGCCAAACTACTGAAACAATGCACACCATTTTTCGGAAATGGTCGTACGGAGAACAGCGGGTGCAGATCCAGGGTCACTATGAGCTGAAGTTCGAAGCCGTGCGCGAGGCGTTCGCCGCGCTGTTCGATGATCCCCAGGAGCGTGGCGCCGCGCTGTGCATCCAGGTCGGTGGCGAAACCGTCGTCGACCTGTGGGCCGGCAGTGCCGACAAGGATGGCCAGCAGGCCTGGCACAGCGACACCATCGCCAACCTGTTCTCCTGTACCAAGACCTTCACTGCGGTTACTGCCCTGCAACTGGTCGGTGAGGGCAAGCTGGCCCTGGACGCTCCGGTGGCCAACTACTGGCCCGAGTTCGCCCAGGCCGGCAAACAGGCTATCACCCTGCGTCAGCTGCTCAGCCATCGTGCCGGCCTGCCGGCCATCCGCGAGTTGCTACCGGCCGAAGCCCTGTATGACTGGCAGGCCATGGTCGCTGCCCTGGCCGCCGAGACGCCCTGGTGGGCACCTGGCACCGAGCACGGCTATGCTGCCATCACCTACGGCTGGTTGATCGGCGAGCTGATCCGCCGCGCCGATGGTCGTGGCCCTGGCGACTCGATCGTGGCCCGTACTGCGCGCCCATTGGGGCTGGATTTCCATGTCGGCCTGGCCGACGAAGAATTTTACCGCGTGGCGCATATCGCCCGTGGCAAGGGCAACCCCGGGGATGCCGCGGCGCAGCGCCTGCTGCAGGTGACCATGCGCGAGCCAGAGGCGCTTTCGACCCGTGCCTTCACCAATCCGCCAGCCATCCTTACCAGCACCAACAAGCCGGAATGGCGGCGCATGCAGCAGCCTGCGGCCAACGGGCATGGCAACGCGCGCAGCCTGGCGGGCTTTTACGCCGGGCTGTTGGATGGCAGCCTGCTCGAATCCGAGCTGCTCGATGAACTGACCCGTGAGCACAGCCTCGGCCAGGACCGCACCTTGCTCACCCAGACCCGTTTTGGCCTGGGTTGCATGCTCGACCAGCCCGAGGTGGCCAATGCCACTTTCGGCCTCGGCGCGCGCGCCTTCGGCCACCCCGGTGCCGGCGGTTCGGTCGGTTTCGCCGACCCGGAGTACGATGTCGCCTTCGGCTTCGTGGTCAATACCCTTGGCCCATACGTGCTCATGGACCCACGGGCCCAGAAGCTGGTGCGCGTGCTCGCAGGCTGCCTTTGATCGGGTAATGCGGGTATTGCCGCATCCCTTTGACTATCCTCAATGCCAATGCCTGAAGTGTGTGGGCAAAATTTCTTTCTATTTCATGGTGTATCGCTGATGTCTTCACATAAAACCTTAGCACTCGCCCTGTGCCTGACCGCCGTTACCGGCTGCGCCAGTCACCCCCAGGACGCCTCGAAGGACAGCGGCTCGAGCTGGTGGCCCTTCGGTTCGGACAAGGTTGCCGAGCAGGAAGTGAAGCAAGCCGTTACTGAAAACGTGGCCAAGGCCGACGCCAAGTCCGAGAGCGCCAGCCGTTGGTGGTGGCCATTCGGTGGTGAGCAGAAGCAGGCCAAGGGGCCGGTGGTGCCCAAGATCGACGAGAAGGCCACCCAGGCCTGGCTGGACGAATACGAGCCCAAGCTGCGTGAAGCCATCAAGGGCAGCAAGCTGGAGCTTGAGCGCCGCGACAACGTGCTGGCCGTGACCCTCCCAGTGGACAGCTCATACAACCCTGACCGCCCGAGCATGCTGTTGCCGATGTCCTTGGGCCCGATTACCCGCGTGGCCAAGACCGTCGAAGGCGATGCCAAGACTGCCGTGCTGGTGCTCGGCCATGCCGACAGCAGCGGTGCCGCTGCGGCGAACCAGAAGCTCAGCCTGGAGCGCGCCGCTTCGGTGTCGGCCATCTTCCGCCTCAGCGGCCTGCAGCGTGACCGCCTGAACCTCAAGGGCATGGGCTCGGTCATGCCGCGCGCGGCCAATGACAGTGCCGAGGGCCGCGCCTTGAACCGTCGCGTGGAAATGCTGCTGACTCCGCAGAACACCATGGTTGCGCTGTTGGCCAAGTACCAGCAAGCCGCCCCGGCCCCGGCGCCAGCCTCGATGGTGGCGGTGCAGGACACCAAGGCCCCAGCCGCCAAGGCTGCCGACAGCAAGCCGGCGGCCAAGGCTGCGGCGAAGAAGCCTGCAGCCAAGGCCAAGGCGCCAGCCAAGACTGCGGCCAAGAAAAAAGCCGCCCCGGCCAAGCCCGTGGCCAAGAAAGCTACCGCTGACAAGAAAGTAGCTGCCAACAGCCCTGCGAAGACCAACTGATCGTCAAGGAACGCAGCAATGACCCAATCCCTGGCTGATATGCGCCGCGACTACACCCGAGATGGCCTGGCCGAAGCCCAGGCCCCGGCGGAGCCGTTCGCCCTGTTCCACCAGTGGTTCGCCGATGCGGTGAAAACCGAGCAGGTACCGGTAGAAGCCAATGCCATGACCCTGGCCACCGTCGATGCCGACGGCCGCCCCCATTGCCGCGTTTTGCTGCTCAAGGGGCTCGATGAGCGTGGTTTCACCTTTTTCACCAACTACGACAGCGCCAAGGGCCAGCAACTGCTGGCCAACCCCTACGCCGCCATGACCTTCTTCTGGCCGGCGCTGGAGCGTCAGGTGCGCATCGAAGGGCGGGTGGAAAAGGTCACGGCCGAGGAATCGGATGCCTACTACCAGGTGCGTCCATTGGGCAGCCGCCTGGGCGCTTGGGCCTCGCCGCAGAGCCGGGTGATTGCCGGCCGTGAGGAACTGGAAAGCCTGGTCAAGGCCACCGAGGCGCGCTTCTCCGATACCCAGCCGCATTGCCCGGAGCATTGGGGCGGGTACCGGTTGCTGCCGGAGCGGGTCGAGTTCTGGCAGGGCCGGGCCAGCCGCTTGCATGACCGGCTGAACTACCGCTTGGTCGATGGGCAATGGCTGCGCGAGCGCCTGGCGCCCTGACATTGCGGGGCCGCCTTGCGGCCCTTGCACACCACAGGCCGGGGTCGCACCCCAGCAACGGACGCGTTTGAGCTGCGCCCCAGATGATGAACAGGTGTCCAATATCTGGGGTGTAGCTCAGTTCCCTGTAGGAGCGGCCTTGTGTCGCGATGGGCTGCGCAGCAGCCCCGACAATCGATCAGACTACCCCGGATACCCCGCCGCCTCGCGCTCCAGCCACCCCGCCAACTGTTTGCGCCGCACCTTCTCCAGCCGCGCCTGTTCCAGCTTTTGCAGCATGTACGCCCGCTTGCCAGGGTCCGCCCCGGCTAGCGACAGCGCCAGGTCACGGTCCATCCAGCGGCGCATGCGCACATACAACCACCCGTGGAAATACAGCCCGGCAACGGTGGCAACCACGACGATGAAGTAATCCATGGCTATCCTTGGTCTCACTTGAAATGGCCTGATACAGCCAGGCAGGCTGTACCTCGGCTGAATGAAAGCAACTTTATTGCGTTTGTACCGTGACAGTCGTCAACGTGCAGCGTCTAATGAGCACCCGACTTATGGAGACTTTACCCATGCGTAAATCCGCTTTGCTGGTGGCGACCTTCACCACCATGTCGTTGTTGCTGGGTGGCTGTGCCTCGAGCCTGACCGGTGACAGCTACTCCCGTGATGAGGCCCGCCGCGTGCAGACCGTGCGCATGGGCACCATCGAATCCCTGCGCCCGGTCAAGATCGAGGGTACCAAGACCCCGATCGGCGGCGGCGCCGGTGCCATCGTCGGTGGCGTGGCCGGCAGCGCCGTGGGTGGCGGCCGTGGCAGCATCGTGGCTGCCGTGATTGGCGCTGTTGCCGGTGGCCTGGCCGGTTCCGCGGCCGAAGAAGGCCTGACCCGTACCCAGGGCGTGGAAATCACCGTGCGCGAGGACGATGGCAGCATGCGCGCCTATGTGCAGGCGGTGCAGGAGAACGAGATCTTCCGCGTTGGCGACCGCGTACGCATCATGACCGTCGACGGTACCAGCCGCGTCTCGCACTGACCGTAGCGCAACAAGAAAAAACCCCGACATGGCTGCACGCCAGTCGGGGTTTTTTCATGCCGTGGTCAGCTCAACCAGCGCTGGGCTTGCGGCTGGCCATGGCGGTTACGGCGTAGCCGAACACGGCGGCAAGGAACGAACCGGTGAGAATACCCATGCGGTCCATCCCGGCGAACTCGCTGCTGCCTGGGACAAAGGCGAGTGAGCCAACGAACAGGCTCATGGTGAAGCCGATACCACAGAGGATCGCCACGCCCAGCAATTGGCCCCAGCTGGCACCCGCAGGCAAAGCGGCCAGGCGCAGTTTGACCGCGACCCAGGTCAAGCCGAAGACGCCCACGGTCTTGCCCAGCAGCAGCCCGACGGCAATGCCCAGTGGCACAGGGTGGGTAAAGCTGTCCACACTCATGCCTGCCAGCGATACACCGGCATTGGCGAAGGCGAACAACGGCAGGATGGCGTAGGCGACCCACGGGTGCAGGGCATGTTCCAGGGCAAGCGATGGCGAGCGCTCGGCATGCCGAGTACGCAGCGGGATGCACAGCGCCAGGGCAACGCCAGCCAGGGTGGCATGCACGCCGCTTTTGAGCACGCAGACCCACAGGATCAGGCCAACGATCATGTAAGGCCCAAGCTTGACCACGCCAAGCCGGTTCAGCGCCACCAGTACCACCAGGCAGGCGGCGGCCAGCAACAGCGACAGGCTCGACAAGGTGCCTGAATAGAACAGGGCAATGACGATGATCGCGCCCAGGTCGTCGATGATCGCCAGGGTCATCAGGAACAGTTTCAGCGACACCGGCACGCGCTTGCCCAGCAGGGCCAGCACGCCGAGGGCGAAGGCGATGTCGGTGGCGGTGGGGATTGCCCAACCAGCCACGGCTGCGGGGTTGTCACGGTTGATGAACCAGTAGATCAGTGCCGGTATCACCATGCCGCCCACGGCAGCGGTGGCAGGCAAGATTACCTGGGACGGTTTCGACAGGTGGCCGTCGACCACCTCGCGCTTCACTTCCAGGCCGATCAGCAGGAAAAACAGCGCCATCAGGCCGTCGTTGATCCACAACAGCAATGGTTTGGCGATGTGCAACGCGCCGACCTGTACGGCGACAGGCACGTCGAGCAGGCCGCTGTACAGGTATGACAGCGGCGAATTGTTGATGACCAGGGCCAATATGGCCGCAGCGATCAGCAGCAGGCCGCTGGCGGCTTCGAGCTGGAGGAAACGGGCTAACAGGCTACGCACGGGCTATAGGCTCTCCATGGGCAGTTACGGATGGAAATGGCGTACACCCTAGCCTGTGAAGATATGCTTTAAAATAAAAACTATATTCTTTTTTGTTATATGTTGTTACTGGGCTGGGCTGGAGGAAGCCTAGATGCAGAATGGGAAATAGGGGGCAAGGGAAGTCTGATGTTTTCTCGGATTTTTCTTGCGCCTACAGGGCGGCTTTCGCGGTTTTGCCCGCGAAAGCGCCCTCACAGGCCATGAACCGTCAGAGGCCGAGCATATCCCGCGCCACCGCCTCGGCAATGCGAATACCATCGACGCCTGCCGACAGAATCCCGCCCGCGTACCCAGCCCCTTCACCCGCCGGGAACAGCCCCTTGAGGTTCAGGCTCTGGAAGTCCTCACCGCGGGTGATGCGCAATGGCGACGAGGTACGTGTCTCGATCCCGGTCAACACCGCATCGTGCAGGTTGTAGCCCTTGATCTGCCGGTCGAACGCCGGCAATGCCTCGCGGATCGCCTCGATGGCGAAGTCTGGCAGGCTCGGCGCCAGGTCGCCCAGGGTCACGCCTGGCTTGTAGGACGGCTCGACACTGCCCAGCGCGGTCGAGGGCCGGCCGGCGACGAAGTCACCCACCAGTTGTGCCGGGGCCTGGTAGTTGCTGCCGCCCATCACATAGGCATGGGCTTCCAGGCGTTCCTGCAGTTCGATGCCGGCCAGCGGGCCGCCGGGGTAGTCGCGTTCGGGGTCGATGCCGACGACGATACCGGAGTTGGCATTGCGCTCGTTGCGTGAGTACTGGCTCATGCCGTTGGTGACCACCCGGCCTGGTTCGCTGGTGGCGGCGACCACGGTGCCGCCTGGGCACATGCAGAAGCTGTACACCGAACGGCCATTGCTGGCGTGGTACACCAGCTTGTAATCGGCAGCACCGAGTTTCGGGTGGCCGGCGTATTTGCCCAGGCGCGCCTTGTCGATCAGGGTTTGCGGGTGCTCGATACGGAAGCCCACCGAGAACGGCTTGGCTTCCATGTATACGCCCTTGGCGTGCAGCATGCGGAAGGTGTCGCGGGCACTGTGGCCGAGGGCCAACACCACGTGGCGCGAGTGCAGTTGCTCACCGCTCTCCAGCACCACGCCGGTCAGTTGGCCGTCGTCGATCAGCAGGTCGGTGACCTTCTGCTGGAAGCGTACTTCAGCGCCCAGGGCGATCATGTCCTGGCGCATCTGCTCGACCATGCCGGTCAGGCGGAAGGTACCGATGTGCGGCTTGTTGATGTACAGGATTTCGTCCGGCGCACCGGCCTTGACGAACTCTTCCAGCACTTTGCGGCCGTGGTGTTGCGGGTCCTTGATCTGGCTGTACAGCTTGCCATCGGAGAAGGTCCCGGCGCCGCCTTCGCCGAACTGCACGTTGGACTCGGGGTTGAGCACGCTCTTGCGCCACAGGCCCCAGGTGTCCTTGGTGCGCTGGCGCACTTCCTTGCCACGTTCGAGGATGATCGGCTTGAAGCCCATCTGCGCCAGCAGCAGGCCGGCGAAGATGCCGCACGGGCCGAAGCCGACCACGATCGGGCGTTCCTGCAGGTTGGCCGGGGCCTGGCCGACGAACTTGTAGGTCACGTCGGGCGCCGGGCCAATGTTGCGATCGTCGGCGAACTTGCTGAGCAGCTCGGCTTCGTTGCTGGCTTCCAGGTCGATGGTGTAGATGAACAGCAGCTCGCTGTTCTTCTTGCGCGCATCGTAGCTGCGCTTGAACAGGTTGAAGCTGAGCAGTTGCTCGTCGCGAATGCCCAGGCGCTGGACGATGGCTTCACGCAGGGCTTCGTCGGGATGGTCCAGGGGCAGCTTCAGTTCGGTGATTCGTAGCATGGCAGGGTCCAGTATCCCGGCCATGGGCGGCCGGCGGCTTTACACAAACCGCCAAGTATAAGCTGTTCGCAACCCCGACTGGCAGGATAAAAGTGCCCGGCGATCAGTTGTCGCGTGCGCCGCCGTAGTAACCGCAGCCCTGCAGGGTGTTGCCGTCGATGCGCAGTTCGGTGCGCAGGTGATAGATGGCGCCGGTGGCGCTGTCCACGCAGCGTTGCGGCGCGGCCCAGAGTTCCACGTGCTGGCCGTTGGCTTCGCTGGTCAGGGTCAGGCCGCCACCGGGCACTTGCTCTTCGAGGAACGGCAGGGGCAGGGGGGGCTGACCGATGCGGTTGAGCACCATGCCCTTGCCGCTGGCCTTGATGTCCCAGCCCGGCTCATGGCCGTTGGCACGCAGGGTCAACTGTTTGAAGTTGGGGTCTTCACAGGCGCGGATGGACGGTTCCAGGCGATACAGCTGGCGTACTTCCAGCTGGCCGTCGGTGCTGGCCTGCTTGCTGCCGGTGAGGCGACCGCGGACATCGGCGAACAGTTTGTCGTTGGCGTCCTTGGCCAGGTTGGCGGCTTCTTGCAGGATGCCAGTGGCGGCGACGTCGTTGATCACGAAGGTGCGGCTTTCGCTGCATGGCTTGAACAGCAGCTGGCCACCGGCGGCACGCAGTTCGCCCTGCATGCGCGTGGTGCCGATGTTCGGGTCGCTGGGGGCGTCGGCCATGAGCTGGCAACCACCGAACAAGGGCAACAGAGCGGTGAGTAGCAGGGTGGGAGTGAGGCGCATGGGGCGGGCTCCGGAGAATCTTTGCCAAAGAGCTGGCCACGTTACTCAGGCTCGGTGTGGATCACAAGCCTTTGGTAAACCTGTGCCGGCCTCTTCGCGGGTAAGCCCGCGAAGAGGCCGGCACAGGCGATACAAAATCCGGCAGGCAGAAAAAAGGGTCCGAAGGCCCTTTTTCCCGATCAACCCCCCAGATACGCGTCGCGCACCTTCGGGTCTGTCAGCAGTGCCTCACCGGTGCCTTGCATCACGACCCGGCCGTTCTCCAGCACATAGGCCCGGTCAGCGATCTTCAGCGCCTGGTTGGCGTTCTGCTCCACCAGGAACACGGTCACGCCATCACGGCGCAATTGTTCGATGATGTCGAAGATCTGCTGGATGATGATCGGCGCCAGGCCCAGCGAGGGCTCGTCGAGCAGCAGCAGCTTGGGCTTGCTCATCAGCGCCCGGCCAATGGCGAGCATCTGCTGCTCGCCACCGGACATGGTGCCGCCACGCTGGATATAACGCTCCTTCAGGCGCGGGAACAGCTGCAGCACCTTGTCCAGCTGCTCCTGGTAATCGCCCTTGTCGGTGAAGAAGCCACCCATCGCGAGGTTTTCCTCGACGGTCAGGCGCGAGAACACACGGCGGCCTTCCGGCACCACCGCGATGCTCTTGCGCATGATGTGCGAGGATGGCTGGCCAACCAGTTCTTCACCCAGGTACTTGATGCTGCCGCTATGCGCCTGCGGTGAGCCGCACAGGGTCATCAGCAAGGTCGACTTGCCAGCACCGTTGGCACCGATCAGGGTGACGATCTCGCCCTGGTTGATTTCCACGTTGACGCTGTGCAGCGCCTGGATCTTGCCGTAGAAGGTAGAAACGTTCTCGAACTTCAGCATTTACGCTTCCCCCAGGTAGGCTTTGATCACTTCAGGGTTGTCGCGGATTTCCTCCGGGGTGCCGTGGGCGAGGGGGGTGCCCTGGTTGATCACGACGATGTGGTCGGAAATGCTCATCACCAGCTTCATGTCGTGCTCGATCAGCAGCACGGTGACGTTGTGAGACTCACGCAGGTACGCGATCAAGGCCTTGAGGTCTTCGGTTTCCTTGGGGTTCAGGCCAGCTGCAGGCTCGTCGAGCATGATGATCCGCGGTTGGGTCATCATGCAGCGGGCGATTTCCAGGCGACGCTGCTGGCCGTAGGCGAGGGTGCCGGCGGTACGGTTGGCGAATTCAGTCAGGTTGACCTTTTCCAGCCAGTACTGCGCGCGTTCCATGGCCTCCTTCTCACTGCGGCGGAAGCTCGGGGTCTTGAACAGGCCGGCGAAGAAGTTGGTGTTCAGGTGACGGTGCTGGGCAATCAGCAGGTTTTCCAGTGCGGTCATTTCCTTGAACAGGCGCACGTTCTGGAAAGTCCGCACCACGCCCTTGCGGGCGATCTGGTGGCCGGCCAGGCCCTGGATCGGCTGGCCGTCGAGCAGGATGGTGCCGCCGCTGGGCTTGTAGAAGCCGGTCAGGCAGTTGAACACCGTGGTCTTGCCGGCGCCGTTCGGGCCGATCAGTGCCACCACCTGTTTTTCCTTGACGGTCAGGCCCACGCCATTGACCGCCAACAAGCCGCCGAAGCGCATGCTCAGGCCGCTGACTTGCAGAATTTCACGGCTCATCGATGCAGCTCCATGTGTGGTCGTTGCATAGGCAGCAAGCCTTGCGGACGCCAGATCATCATCAACACCATCAGCGCACCGAACATCAGCATCCGGTATTCGCTGAACTCACGCATCAGCTCTGGCAGCAGGATCATCACGATGGCCGCGAGAATCACGCCCAGCTGTGAACCCATGCCGCCGAGCACGACGATGGCGAGGATGATCGCCGACTCGATGAAGGTGAACGACTCCGGCGTCACCAGGCCTTGGCGCGCGGCGAAGAAGCTGCCGGCGAAACCGGCGAAGCAGGCACCCAGGGTGAAGGCCGAAAGCTTGATCACGGTCGGGTTCAGGCCCAGGGCACGGCAGGCGATCTCGTCTTCGCGCAGGGCTTCCCAGGCGCGGCCGATCGGCATGCGCAGCAGGCGGTTGATCACGAACAGCGCCAGCAGGGCCAGCAGCAGGGCCACCAGGTAGAGGAAGATGACCTTGTTGATCGAGTTGTATTCCAGCCCGAAGAACTCATGGAAGGTCTGCATGCCCTCGGCGGCACGGCGTTCGAAGGTCAGGCCGAAGAACTCCGGCTTGGGGATGTTGCTGATGCCGTTGGGGCCGCCGGTCCAGTCGGTGAGGTTGCGCAGGAACAGGCGGATGATCTCGCCGAAGCCGAGGGTCACGATCGCCAGGTAGTCACCGCGCAGGCGCAGCACCGGGAAGCCGAGCAGGAAGCCGAAGGTGGCGGCCATCAGGCCGGCGATCGGCAGGCATACCCAGAAGCTCCAGCCCAGGTAGTGCGAGAGCATCGCGTAGCTGTAGGCACCGACGGCGTAGAAACCGACGTAGCCGAGGTCGAGCAGGCCGGCCAGGCCGACCACGATGTTCAGGCCCAGGCCCAGCAGCACGTAGATCAGGATCAGCGTGGCGATGTCCACCGCACCGCGCGAGCCAAAGAATGGCCAGACCAGGGCCGCGACGATCAGGCCCATGATCACGTAGCGCTGGGTTTTCGGCAGGGTCAGGTAGTTGCTGACGGCTGGCGGGATCAGCTTGCGCTCCGAGCGGCGGCCCATCACCGCGCTCCACTGCCTGTCGAACAGCACGCGCAGGAACATCAGCAGCGAACACACGGCGATGATACTGATGGTGAACGACCCTTGGCTGTGCACCGCCAGGCTGATGCCGTCGATGCTCAGTTTCAGGCCCAGCACCGGGAAGGCCACGGCCCATACCAGCAAGGCGCTGAAGAACGCCTGTTTGAGATTTCTGTTCATACTTTTTCAACCTCCGGGCGGCCCAGGATGCCGGTCGGCCGGAATAGCAGGACAAGAACCAACAAGCCGAATGCCACCACGTCCTTGTACTGGTCGCCGAAGATATCGGCACCGAACGCTTCGGCCACGCCCAGCACCAGCCCGCCGAGCATGGCGCCCGGGATGCTGCCGATGCCACCCAGCACCGCCGCGGTGAAGGCCTTCAGGCCCACCAGGAAACCGGCGTTGGGGTTGATCACCCCGTACTGCATGCTCAGCAGCACGGCCGCCACCGCCGCCAGGGCGGCACCGATGACGAAGGTGAGGGCGATGATGTTGTTGGTGTTGATGCCCAGCAGGTTGGCCATCTTGATGTCCTCGGCACAGGCGCGGCAGGCACGGCCCAAGCGGGAACGGGAGATGAACAGGGTGAGGCAGGTCATGGCCACCAGGGTGACCACGAACACCAGGATCTGCATGTAGGAAACCAGAACTTCTTCCGCACCGCCCGGCCCGAACGAGAAGCTTCCGGGGATCAGGTTGGGGATGGACTTGTCCTTGGAGTCTTGCGACAGCAAGACGGTGTTCTGCAGGAAGATCGACATGCCGATGGCGGAAATCAGCGGGATCAGGCGGTTGCTGTTGCGCAGGGGGCGGTAGGCAACCCGTTCGATGCTGTAGCCATAGGCACTGGTAACGAAGATCGTCGCGACGAAGGCAACGGTCATCAGGATCGGCAGCGAATGGATACCCATCATGGCCAGGCCCGCCAGGGCGATGAAGGCCACATAGGAACCGATCATGTACACCTCGCCGTGGGCGAAGTTGATCATGCCAATGATGCCGTACACCATCGTGTAGCCGATGGCGATCAAGGCATAGGTGCTGCCAATGGTCAATCCATTAACCAGTTGTTGGAAGAAATGGTAGATCTCAGGCATTACAGCGCTCCTAAAAACCTGATTTGCATTTCGCTGGCGGGGGTACGGCCAGGAAACCGCGGGTGACGGTTTTAAGATTTTCAGGTGAACCCGCCCCCGGATCGCGGGGATCAGGCCCATGAACCTCGTAAAACAAAGCCCACTGCTCGCACAGTGGGCTCCTAGGTCAGCTATTAGTCACGCAGTTACTGAGGGGAGACTTCGGTCTTCGGCTTGCCGAAGTGCCATTCGTAGACCACGAACTTGAAGTCTTTCAGGTCGCCTTTCTCGTCGTAGGACAGGGTGCCGGTCGGGGTCTTGAAGGAGCCGGCGTGGATGGCCTCGGCTACCTTGTCGGTGTCTTCGGACTTGGCTGCCTTGATACCTTGGGCGATCAGCTCGACAGCCGAGTAGGCCGGGAATACGAACGGGCCGCTTGGGTCCTTGCCGTCAGCCTTGATGGCATCGACGATGGCCTTGTTCTCAGGGTCGGCGTCGAACGACTTCGGCAGGGTCACCAGCAGGCCTTCGGAGGCGTTCTGGGCGATCTGCGAGATGGAGTCGTTACCCACGCCTTCCGGGCCCATGAACTTGGCTTTCAGGCCTTTTTCCTGAGCCTGGCGCAGGATCAGGCCCAGCTCCGGGTGGTAGCCGCCGTAGTAGACGAAATCGACGTTGTTCTGCTTGAGCTTCTGGATGATCGAGGAGAAGTCCTTGTCACCGGCGTTCAGGCCTTCGAACACGGCGACCTTGGTGCCTTTCTTCTCGAGGGTCTGCTTGACCGCGGTGGCGATGCCTTCACCGTACTGCTGCTTGTCGTGGAGTACCGCAACCACTTTCGGCTTGACGTGGTCGGCGATGTAGTTGCCGGCGGCCGGGCCCTGGGCGCTGTCCAGGCCGATGGTGCGGAAGATCAGCTTGTAGCCACGGGCGGTGATTTCCGGCGAGGTGGCGGCCGGGGTGATCATGATCACGCCTTCGTCTTCGTAGATGTCGGACGCTGGTTGGGTGGAGCTGGAGCACAGGTGGCCGATGACGAACTTGACGCCGTCGTTGACCACCTTGTTGGCGACTGCCACGGCCTGTTTAGGGTCGCAGGCGTCGTCGTATTCCTTGGCTTCGAGCATCTTGCCATCGACGCCGCCCTTGGCGTTGATATCCTTGATGGCTTGCTTGGCGCCGATGAACTGCATGTCGCCGTACTGGGTCACAGGGCCGGTCTTGGGGCCTGCGATCCCGATCTTGATGGTATCGGCGGCAAACGAATGGCTGGCTACCCCGGCCAGAACCATTGCGGCGAACAGCTTGGAAATCTTGATCATAGTGCTCCACTCATTCTGTTGTAATTCTTATAGTCCTGGCGGCCAGGGCTACAGACCGGGCGGGATTTGCGGCGTGGCCATGCCAACGCGCAAGCCCACCTTCCCCCGGAACATGTCCCGGAACTGTACCGGTACAGTGTAGAGCGCTGTCCAAGCGCTTGAAAAGCGTTCGAAAAGTGCCTGTTTCCTGGGTTGTCGCTTGGTCGACACAAAGATACAAAAAAGCGCCATCAAACTGCCTGCATCTGCGATCCCGCCCCACAAGTTCGGGATCAATCGACCAAATTACATATTTGAAACCGGGTTTTTCTGCAAAAATGCCGGCCTTTTTAATTGACCGATTTTTGCGGATACCACCCATGACTGATCACACAAGCACCCTCTATGCCAAATTGCTTGGCGAGACGGCAATCATCGAGTGGAAAGCGTTGGAGCGTTTCTGGGCCAAGGGTGACCTGATTTGGGTCGACCCGAGCCTGGACCTGATCACCGTTGCCGAGGCAATGGCCGAGAATCGCAGCGAGATCTTCGCCAAGTGGCGTAGTGATGGCACTGTCGGCCCGGTGACCGCCGAGCAGGCCCAAGAGCTGCAAAGCCGCGATCCAGAGATCTGGGCCGTGGTGGTTTCACCGTTCATCGTGATTCAGGTGAAGCGCCCAGCCGAGGCGTGATCGTTTTTGGTGCGCGAAAATGCGCAACAGCTCCATTCTGGTGCTTGGTGGCGCTCAGGGCGAGTGGAGGGAAGTAACAATTCGGCGTGGCGGTAACAGTTTACGGGATGCGTAATACCCCACCGTTGCTGCAAGTTCCTGGGCAGCCTGGGTAATGTTCGACCAGTCAGGAGTCATTGATGAGTACTGCACTACCTTCGCTTGGATTCGCCGGCATCGGTCTGATGGGCCTGCCCATGTGCCGACGCCTGCTGGCCGCAGGCTACCCGCTGACCGTTTGGAACCGCAGCCCGGGCAAGTGTGCCGCGCTCCTCGCCGCCGGCGCGCGCCTGGCCAGCAGCCCTGCCGAACTGTGCCGCGACAGCGACATGCTGCTGCTGTGCCTGGCCGACACCGCCGTGGTGCGCGAAGTGGTGTTCGGTGAGCAAGGCATTGCCCAGGGTGGGCGCCGTGGCCAGTTGCTGGTCGATTTCTCCAGCCTGGAACCTACCGCGACGCGAGAAATGGCTGCCGAGCTGGCGGCCCTGTGCGGCATGGCCTGGCTGGATGCCCCGGTGTCAGGCGGCACACCGGGTGCCGAAGCCGGCACCCTGGCGATCATGGTCGGTGGCGCGGCGGCGGACCTGGAGCGCGCGCGCCCGGTGTTGCAGGTACTTGGCCAGCGCGTGACGCACATGGGTGCGGTGGGGGCAGGGCAGGTAACCAAGGCCTGCAACCAGATGATCGTGGCCTGCAATGCCCTGGTAATCGCCGAAGTGGTGGCGCTGGCGGAACAGTCGGGGGTGGATGCGACACTGATCGCCGAAGCACTGGCGGGCGGTTTTGCCGATTCCAGGCCGCTGCAGATCCTCGCGCCGCAAATGGCCGAAAGCCGCTTCGAGCCGATCAAATGGCATGTGCGTACGCTGCTCAAGGACCTTGATGGTGCGGTGAAGCTATCCCGCGAGCAAGGCGCGGCGACGCCACTCAGTGGCCTCGCCGCACAACTGATGCGCTTGCATGCCAGCCAGGGCTACCTGGAAAAAGACCCGGCGACCCTGGTCGAACTGTACCGCAGCAAGGGTTGATCACACCGCTGTTGGTGTTGCAGCCGCTGCGGCAACTGCAACACCACAGCGGCGCCGGGTGGCCTGGCCGGCTAGCCTGCCACCAGCACGCGGATGGCTTCCAGGCGCAGGGCTGCTTTTTCCAGCATCGCCAGGCCCTCTTCACGCTGCTTGCGCAGCGCCTCAATCTCGCTGTCGCGCACGCTCGGGTTGACCGCTTGCAGTGCAACCAGGCGGGCCAGCTCTTCGTCGGCTTCCGCCGCCAGGCGGCGCTGGGCTTCGGCCACGCGCTCGACGTGGGCCGGCAGGACTTTGGCCTCGCCACTGCTGATGCGCTTGGCCAGCACGTCGCGCTGGGCCTGGACGAACTTGTTGGCGCTGGCGCGCGGTACGCTCTCGAGCTGGTCGTTGAGGGTTTCGAAGGCCACCCGTGATGCCAGGTCGTTGCCGTTGGCATCGAGCAGGCAGCGCAGCGCCGCCGGTGGCAGGTAACGGCCCAGTTGCAGGCTGCGCGGCGCCACCACTTCACTGACGAACAGCAACTCAAGCAGCACGGTGCCGGGCTTGAGCGCCTTGTTCTTGATCAGCGCCACGGCGGTGTTGCCCATCGAACCGGACAGCACCAGGTCCATGCCGCCTTGCACCATCGGGTGTTCCCAGGTGAGGAACTGCATGTCCTCGCGCGACAGGGCCTGGCCGCGGTCGTAGGTGATGGTCACGCCTTCGTCGTCACCCAGCGGGAAGCTGGCGTCGAGCATCTTCTCGCTCGGCTTGAGGATCAGGGCGTTTTCCGAATGGTCTTCGCTGTCGATGCCGAATGCGTCGAACAGGGTTTCCATGTAGATCGGCAGGGCGAACTGGTCGTCCTGTTCGAGAATTGCCTCGGCCAGCGCCTGGCCTTCACCGCCGCCGCCGGAGTTCAGTTCCAGCAGGCGGTCACGGCCGGTATGCAGTTCGGCTTCCAGGCGTTCGCGCTCGCTGCGGGCGTCGGCCACCAGTGCCTCCCAGGCCTTGCTTTCGCCCCCTTCGAGCAGCGGCAGCAGGCGCGGGCCGAACTGGTGCTGCAGGGCGTTGCCGGTCGGGCAGGTGTTGAGGAAAGCGTTGAGGCCTTCGTGGTACCACTGGAACAGGCGCTCTTGCGGGCTGTCCTGCAGGTACGGGACGTGCAACTGAATGGTGTGCTTCTGGCCGATCCGGTCGAGGCGGCCGATGCGCTGTTCAAGCAGGTCCGGGTGCGCCGGCAGGTCGAACATCACCAGGTGGTGGGCAAACTGGAAGTTGCGGCCTTCGCTACCGATCTCGGAGCAGATCAGCACCTGCGCGCCGAATTCTTCATCGGCGAAGTAGGCGGCGGCACGGTCGCGTTCGAGGATGCTCATGCCCTCATGGAATACCGAGGCCGGGATGCCGGAGCGCACGCGCAGGGCGTCCTCCAGGTCCATCGCGGTTTCGGCATGGGCGCAGATCACCAGTACCTTGGTGCGCTTGAGCATCTTCAGGGTGTCGATCAGCCAGTCGACGCGCGGGTCGAAACGCCACCAGCGCTCCTCGTCGGCCACTTCGCCCTGGGCCTGGAAAGCGACTTCCGGGTACAGCTCGGCATGCTCGCCGGCTGGCAGCTCGCGGTATTGCTCGGGCGTGGCCAGCGGGTAGGGGTGCAGCTGGCGCTCAGGGAAGCCCTGGATGGCCGCGCGGGTGTTGCGGAACAGAACGCGGCCGGTGCCGTGGCGGTCGAGCAGCTCGCGGATCAGCCGTGCGCTGGCCTGGGTATCGCCGTCGCTGACGGCGGCCAGCAGGGCTTCGCCTTCGGCACCGAGGAAGCCCTGGATGGTAGCGTGGGCCTTGGGAGACAGGCGGCCTTCGTCGAGCAGCTCCTGCACGGCTTCGGCCACCGGGCGATAGTGTTCGCTCTCGGCGCGGAAGGCCGCCAGGTCATGGAAACGGTTGGGGTCGAGCAGGCGCAGGCGGGCGAAGTGGCTGTCCTGGCCGAGCTGTTCGGGGGTGGCGGTGAGCAGCAGTACGCCCGGGATCACCTGGGCCAGTTGTTCGACCAGGCCATATTCGGCACTGACCTGGTCTTCGTGCCAGACCAGGTGGTGGGCTTCGTCGACTACCATCAGGTCCCAGCCGGCGGCGAACAGTGCGTCCTGGGCCTTTTCGTCGTCGACCAGCCACTCCAGGGCCACCAGCGCCAGCTGGGCATCCTCGAACGGGTTGCTGGCATCGCTTTCGATGAAGCGTTCTGCGTCGAACAGCGCCACCTGCAGGTTGAAGCGCCGGCGCATTTCCACCAGCCACTGGTGCTGGAGGTTTTCCGGTACCAGGATCAGCACGCGGCTGGCGCGGCCCGACAACAGCTGACGGTGGATCACCAGGCCGGCTTCGATGGTCTTGCCCAGGCCCACTTCGTCGGCCAGCAGGACACGCGGCGCGCTGCGGTCCGCCACTTCGCGGGCAATGTGCAACTGGTGGGCGATGGGTTGGGCGCGGCAGCCGCCCAGGCCCCACAACGCCGATTGCATCTGTTTGCTGGTGTGCTGCAGGGTGTTGTAGCGCAGGCTGAACCACGACAGCGGGTCGATCTGCCCGGCGAACAGGCGGTCGCTGGCCAGGCGGAACTGGATGAAGTTCGACAGCTGGGTTTCTGGCAGGGTGCGTGGCTGGTTCTGCCCGTCCAGGCCGTGATAGACCATCAGCCCGTCGATGTCCTCGACCTCGCGCACAGTCAGCTTCCAGCCTTCGAAGTGGGTGATCTGGTCGCCCGGCGAGAAGCGCACGCGGGTCAGCGGCGCATTGCGCAGGGAATATTGGCGGGTGTCGCCAGTGGCCGGGTAGAGCACGGTCAACAGGCGGCCATCCTGCGCCAGGATGGTACCCAGGCCGAGCTCGGCTTCGCTGTCGCTGATCCAGCGTTGCCCCGGTTGATACTGCTGCGCCATACTGCCTGAACTCCCGCGATGAAAAAGCCGATTATGTTAACGGATCGGCCGGTCGGACCAAAGTGCCGTGCGTACCGAAAGGTGTGCAAAATGCAGCAACAGGCCGACTCACGCCATGCCACAGTCTAGCCGTTTCATCGCTCATACCGTGCTGCTGAAGAGGGCCCCGGATCACCATGTCTGCCAAGCACCGCTGGATCAGCACCTCGATCGCCGTGGGCAGCCTGTTGCTGCTGGCCGCCTGCGAACAGAAGAATTTCGCCACCTTGCCCGCCATCCCGATGGAGCAGCTCGAAGTACTGGGCGTGCAGACGCCGATCAAGAGCGTGCATTTTCGTGACCGCGACGGTGAAGGCCTGCTGGTACTGAGCCGCAGCGATGGCCAGGCCAGCGACCCGGAAAGTGAACAGGAAGTGGACAAGGTGGTGCTCAAGGCCACGTTGTACGGGCGCAGCGCCGAAAACGACGCGTTCAAGGCGCGCTGGCAGATCGAGCAGGAAACCACTTGCCCGGGGCTGGACCTGGATGTGGATTTCTACAACGACGTCAGCGACGTCAGTGACCTGAACAAGGACGGTGTCGCCGAGGTGACGGTTGCCAGCCACGCCTTCTGTGGCGGCGGCATCGACCCGCATGACATTGCCATCGAGATGCGCGAAGGGCAGGCCAGCTACACCATCACCGGCCAGTCGCTGATTACCCCGGCGGGTGAAGAGCCGATCGGCGGTGAGCGCGAGGACAGTGCCTCGCTCAAATCCGCACCGCAGGTGCTGCGCGAGCACATGGACGCGGTCTGGCAGCAGGTTTACAAGCGCCCCTGGAGCGAGGCCAGCCCGCCAGCCGACGACGATACTGACGACGAAGCCGAATAAAGCTTGACCATGCCTTCAGGTAAATCTGCACCTGCCGATACAGAGGGCATAGGAGAACCTTCATGTTGCCACCGCTCATTCCGCTCAGTGCCGCACCGGTGACTTCACAACAGGATCCGGTCAAGCCGACCCCCGACATCAAGCCGGTGGTACCGACGCAGCCGGCATCCAGTGAAACTGCCATCGACCTCAAGCGCCAGCGTGACCCGCAGGAGCAGGCGCTGCTGCTGCGCGACGAGCAACGCCGCCAGCAACGCCGGCGCAAGGACGACGACGAGCGCTACAGCGCGATGCCGGGTGATGAGGTCAACGCCGACAACACCGTCCCGGTGGCGCCGCTGTTGGGCGAGCACGCACGCCAAGGGTTGCTGGTGGACATCGAAGTCTGAGGTGGGGCTGGTCAGCGCCAGCGCCTGGCTTCATCATGCAAGTCTCAGTTGATCGTCGAGCCCACCCATGAGCCAAGACAACCTCATCGATTTCGATGCCGAACGCGCCAAGCGCGCCCACGACCTCAAGGAAAAGCGCCTGAACGAAATGCGCAACGCATTCGAACAGGCGCTGCCGCTGAATACCGGCAAGAAAAAGAAGCCCAAGGGCAAGCCGAAGAAGCGCTGAAACTTGACGCAGGTCAACCCTGCACCCGCCTCGCGTGCCCGGCCCCGGGCACCATTGACCCCGATCAATTTTCCCGCCCCTGACATTGGTTAACGTGCACCCATCGGACAACGGCAAACGAATGGGGAGGCCAGCATGTTCTTCGACAATGTGGTTATCGCCGGGGTGGTAACGGTCGGGTTGATGTTTGCATTCTTTGCCGGTCTGGGCATTTTCATCTGGAAGGACTCGCACAAGCGCAAGCCGCGCTGACCTTTCGGGTACACGAGCACGCAAGGCATTTGGGGCGACTTCGGTCGCCCATTTTTTTTGCCGGCGATTTTGTGTCGCGCTGGGCGCGGTTCGAGTGGCAGCGGGGCTGCCCGCGAAAACGCCGGAGCAGGAATGCTCGCCGCTATCAAGATGATTAGCTAGCTAATTAATAGGTTTCGCTTTATTCTTCCTGCCATTGTCTATCTTTGAACAAGTCATCCCCGCAAGGTCCGCCTCGTGCCTATCACCCTCCAGGCCCTGTTCGCCCCCAGCAGTCTCGCCGTCAAGTTCGCCATCAAGACCCTGCTCGGTGGCGGCCTGGCCCTGTGGCTGGCGATGCGCTGGGGCCTGGAGCAACCGGCCTGGGCGTTGATGACGGCTTTCATCGTTGCCCAGCCGCTGTCCGGCATGGTGGTGCAGAAGGGCCTGGCGCGGCTGGCCGGGACGCTGGTCGGCACGCTCATGTCGGTGCTGTTCATCGGCCTGTTCGCCCAGGCCCCCGGCCTGTTCCTGCTTACCCTGGCCCTGTGGCTGGCCCTGTGCACTGCCGCTTCCACCCAATTGCGCAGCGCCTGGGCCTATGCCTTCGTGCTGGCCGGCTACACCGCCGCGATCATCGCCTTGCCGGCCATCGACCATCCGCTGCAGGTGTTCGACCAGGCCGTCGCACGCTGCACCGAGATCTGCCTGGGGATCTTCTGTGCCACCGCCAGCAGTGCGCTGCTGTGGCCCATGCGCGTCGAACAGCAACTGGGCGGGCAGGCCCGCCAGGCCTGGCAGAACGGCCTGCAGGCGGCCAGTGCCATGCTGGGTGGCGAAGACGAGGCGCGCAAAGGCCTGCTGGAGAGCCTGGGGCGTATCGTGGCCATCGATAGCCAGCGCGAACACGCCTGGTTCGAAGGCAACCGCGGGCGCCAACGTGCCCGCGCCATTCGTGGCCTGAGCCAGAAGCTGATGGTACTGCTGCGGATTTCCCGCTCGGTGCGCCGCCAATGGCGACAACTTGACCAACACGAGACCGAACACCTGGCGCCTTGGCTGGAGCAGGTGCGCGCGTTGCTGGGCAAGCCCGACCCGCCCAGCCTGCTGTTGCTGCGCCAGCGCATCTGGGATGCCGCGCACGCGGAGCAGATCAGTTCGGCGGAACATTTCTGCCTGGCGCGCATGGCCTTGCTGCTGGATTACGCCATGGCCGCCGGCCAGGCGCTGGAGGACGTGGAGGCGGGCAGGGCGCCGAAGGATGTGTCGCAAGGCCTGGCGGTGCATCGTGACTGGTCGCTTGCCCTGTTGTTCGGCTCACGCAGTGCGTTGGCCTTTCTGGTGATGAGCGGCTTCTGGTTGGCCACGGCGTGGCCGTCGGCACCGGGTGGGCTGGTGCTGACCTGTGTGGTGTGCAGCCTGTTCGCCAGCCGTGAGAACGGCGCCCAGATCGGTCTGAGCTTCTTGCGGGGGATCTTCCTGGCGGTACCCACCGCGTTTCTGGTCGGGCAGATACTGCTGCCGCAATGGAGCAGCTTCGCCATGCTCTGCCTGGGCATGGGCGTGCCGCTGTTTCTGGGGGCACTGGGCATGGCGCACCCACGCACCGGGGCCACGGCCACCTCGTATTGCCTGCACTTCATCGTGCTGGTGTCGCCGCTCAACGCCATGCAGTTTGGCGTGGCCACCCTGCTCAACAGTGCCTTGGCCATGCTGGTGGGGGTGTCGGCAGCGGTGATGGCCTTCCGCTTGCTGGTGTTCCGTCACCCGGCCTGGCTGGGCCGGCGCCTGCGCGCGGCGACCCAGAGCGACCTGGTGCGCCTGACCCGGCGTGACCTGCGCGGGGCCGACACCTGGTTCGGCGGGCGTATGGCCGACCGCCTGATGCAGCTGGCGCGGCATGCCAGTGAACTGCCCGACAATGAGCGCAAGCGCTGGGATGACGGCCTGCACGGGCTGGATATCGGTGATGAACTGGTACACCTGCGCATGTGCCTGGCAGTGGCCCAGGCACCGCTGGGCCAGGCCGAGCGCGAATACCTCCAGCAGCTGGAGACGGTGCTGGCCAAGGGGCCGGCGCCTGGGCGTGGCCAGTACCTGGATGCCAGCAGCGAAGCGTTCATAGCGGCCTTGCGCCGGCAGCCGTCGAGCGACCCGCTGCGCTTGGCCGAAGGGGCGGTGTTGCAATTACAGAAAAGCTGGGCCAAGTGGTGCCGCTGGCAGGAGGAAGCCCATGGGGTTGCGTGAATGGGAAATGGGCGGTGTGCTGTTCAGCCCGTTCCTGGTCTATGTGTTGCTGGCGCTGGTGCTTACCGGCGTGTTGCGCCTGGTGGTGCAGGCCACGCCGTTGGGGCGCTGGATCTGGCATGAAGCGCTGTTCGACGCGGCACTGTTCGTTTGTGTGTTGTTCCTGGTGGTGCGACTGCTGGGGCCCTTATAAAGGAGTGTTTCGATGCGTGCGGCCGTACGTATTCTGGTGACCTTGTGTGTGGTGGCCCTGGCCGTGTTCGCCGGCTACCAGCTGTGGCAGTACTACATGCTCACCCCCTGGACGCGCGATGCCCGCGTGCGCGCCGACGTGGTGGTGATTGCCCCCGACGTATCGGGCTGGGTGCGAGAGCTGAAGGTTCGTGACAACCAACAGGTCAAGGCGGGCGACCTGTTGATGAGCATCGACCGCGAGCGCTTCCAGGCGGCGTTCGACCAAGCCAGCGCCGTGACCGAAACCCGCGCCCAGCAGCTGCGCCTGCGCGAGCGTGAAGCGGCGCGGCGTACCGCCCTTGGGCCAGAAGCGATCAGTGCCGAGCTGCGTGAAAACGCCCAGATCAATGCGGCCATAGCGCGTGGCCAATTGCACGAGGCCGAGGCGCAGTTGCAGATTGCCAGGATCAACCTGGCACGTAGTGAGGTACGAGCACCTCGCAGCGGGCATATCACCAACCTGCGGTTGGCCGAAGGCAACTATGTCAACGCCGGGGAATCGGTGATGGCGCTGGTGGATGATGCGACCTTCTATATCCAGGCCTATTTCGAGGAAACCAAGCTGCCGCGCATCCGCGTGGGGGACACGGTGAAAGTCTGGCTGATGGGCGCAGGCGAGCCGATGCAAGGGCACGTGGAGAGTATCAGCCGCGGCATCACCGATCGCAACAGCAACCCGGACAGCCAGTTGCTGCCGGAGGTGGAACCGACCTTCAACTGGGTGCGCCTGGCGCAGCGCATCCCGGTACGCATTCGTCTGGACCAGGTGCCGGAGGGGGTGGCCCTGAGTGCGGGGATGACGGCGAGTGTGCAGGTGCATGAGGACTTGAAGTAGCTGCCAAGGCCGTTGCGCAGCGGTTTGTATTGCTGTGAGCGGCCTGGTGTCGAGATGGGCCGCAACGCGGCCCGGAAATTCGCGGTTCAGAGAAACATCCCGCCCGACACCTCCAGCCGCTGCCCGGTGATCCAGCCATTGCCGTCTTCGAGCAACAGCGCAATCGCCGCGCCGATATCATCCGGCAGTCCCACCCGCCCCAATGCCGTGTTGCCGGCGATGTATTCATTCACCTGGCGGTTATCCCTTACCACACCGCCGCCGAAATCGGTCTCGATCGCCCCCGGCGCCAGAATGTTCACCCGAATGCCGCGCGTGCCGAGTTCCTTGGCCTGGTAGCGGGTCAGCACTTCCATCGCGCCCTTCATCGCGGCATAGGCGGCATACCCTGGCAGGGCGAAGCGCGCCAGGCCGGTGGAGATATTGACGATGCGGCCATTGTCCACCAACAGCGGCAACAGCCGTTGGGTAAGGAAGAACGGCCCTTTCAACTGGATGTTCAGCAATTGGTCGAACTGCGCCTCGCTGGTCTCGGTATACGGCACGTTCAGCCCGATCCCGGCATTGTTCACCAGAAAGTCGAAACGCTCGCGGCCAAACTGCTGTTGCAGGGTGGTTGCCAGGCGCTCGGCGAAGCCGGCGAAACTGCCGCTGTCGCCAACGTCCAGCGGCAACATGGCGGCCTTGACCCCGGCTTGTTCCAGGCGGGCGGCCACGCCCTGGGCTTCGTCCGCCTTGCTGTGGTAGGTGCCGATCACATCGATACCGCGTGCAGCCAGGTGTTCGGCGGCGTTGCGGCCAAGGCCGCGGCTGGCGCCAGTGATGAGGGCAATCTTGCGAGTCATGGTGAATACCTCATGGTGGGTGGATGAGGACAGGTTATTGGTCAGCCAGGTACTGTTAAATCCAGCGAAAATGGAAATACTGTTCGGTAAAACCGGATAGCAGGAGGCCTGAGTGAACAAGCTGGAGTTGTTGCGCACCTTTGTGCGAGTCAGTGAAGTCAGCAGTTTCACCTTGGCGGCAGAAAGCCTGGGGCTGCCACGTTCGACCGTGTCGGAGCAGGTGAGGGCGCTGGAGCGCATGCTCGGTACGCAGCTGTTCAACCGCACCACCCGCCGGGTGCGGGCAACCCAGGACGGCGTGTTGCTGTATGAGCGCAGCAAGGACCTGCTGTCGGGCATGGACGAGATCGAAAGCCTGTTCCGGGCCGACGATGCCGAGCTGGCCGGGCGCCTGCGTATCGACCTGCCGACGATGATGGCCCGTCGGTTGATCATCCCGCTGCTGCCGCAGTTCCTGCAGCGCTTTCCACGCCTGGAAGTGGAGCTGAGTTGCACCGATCGCCAGGTCGACCTGTTGCGCGAAGGCTTCGATTGCGTGATGCGCATCGGTGCCCTGCATGACCTGGATGTAGCGGCGCGGCCGGTCGGGCAACTGAGCATGTGCAATTGTGCCAGCCCAACCTACCTGGCTCGCTACGGTGTGCCTCGCACGTTGCAGGACCTGGCCGGGCACCAGTTGGTGCACTATGTGCGCACCCTGGGCGGGCGCAGCGCCGGGTTCGAATACGTGCACAGCAATGAAGTGCGCTACCAGGCCATGGCCGGTGTGGTCACGGTCAACAATGCCGAGGCGTATTCGGCTGCTTGCCTGGCCGGGCTGGGGCTGATCCAGGTGCCGGCGGTGGCCGTGACCGAGCACCTGCGGCGCGGCGAGTTGGTTGCCGTGCTGCCGGACTGGCAGGCGCCGGCCATGCCGGTGTCACTGCTGTATGTCCGGCAACGGCACGTGCCGCGCCGGGTACAGGCGTTCATGCAATGGCTGGGCGAGGTCCTGCGCTCACAGGTCGACGGCGGCAACTGAGCGGTGAAAAGCGTGGCATCCGTGCCGCGGCTTGCGTTAGGCTTCGCCCATGAGTTGCCCGCAGAGGCGACCTTCCGCCTGGCGTGCGTATCTTCCGATTTCTTTGCGAGGTTACGTCATGGCCATCACTTCTCAGGACATCTGCAACGCTGCCGAGCAGCTCAAGGGCTTTGTCGGTTTCAATGGCAAGCGCGGCGTGCACATCGTGCGCTTTTCCGAGGACGCGTTCGGCATGGACGTGGCCGATGCCAGCATCACACCTTGCAGCGAGTTTGTCTGGCGGCCCGAGCAGGGGCAGCGCATGGTGCTGTGCCGCGAACGGTTGGCGTTGTTGCTGGAACAGCACGTCGATGAGCGCTTGAACATCGGTGAGCCGCTGCGTGCCTACATGCGTCGTCACGATCTGCCGGAAATCATCGCCGCACGCAGCCTGCAGCAGCCATGCTGACGCTACAGGTACGGGGCCGAGCGTTCGGCGGCTTGCTGCCACAACGCCTCGAGCCCCGTACTGTCCAGTGGCCGGCTGAGATAATAACCTTGCACTTCATGGCAGAGGTCCTTCTCCAGCATCTCGAGCTGCTGCTCGCTCTCTACCCCTTCTGCCGTCACCGTCAGCCCCAGCGCCTTGCCCAGGCTGATGATGGCCTGGACCACGGCGCGGTCGCTGCCGCCACCGCTGCCGAGGCCGCCGATGAAGCGTTTGTCGATCTTGATGCTGTCGAACGGGTAGGTGCGCAGGTAGCCCAGTGACGAATAACCGGTGCCGAAGTCGTCCATGTTCAGGCGCACACCCAGTTCCTTGAGTGCCAGCATGGTGCCCAGCGCGCCTTCGATATCGTTGAGCATCACATTTTCGGTGATTTCCAGCTCCAGGCGCTGGGCAGGGAATGCAGTGTCCAGCAGGATCTCGCGCACGTCCGCCACCACATCGCTGCGCAGGAACTGGGCCGGTGACAGGTTTACCGAAACCAGCACGTCGGCAGGCCAGTGCAGGGCGGTGCGGCAGGCTTCGCGCAGCACCCAGCGGCCCAGCGCGACGATGATGTCGCTGTGTTCGGCCAGCGGGATGAAGGTATCCGGCCCGAGCAGCCCTTCTTGTGGGTGCTGCCAGCGCAGCAAGGCTTCGACGGCGACGATGCGCAGGTCGTTGAGGCGGTAGCGCGGCTGGTAATGCAATACGAACTCCTGGTTGCGCAGGGCCCGGCGCATGTCGTTCTCCAGCTGGCGGCGGTACTGGATCTGCTGGTTCATCTCGACAGCGAAATAGCGCCAGGTATTCTTGCCATCGGCCTTGGCCTGGTACAGCGCGATGTCGGCGCAGCGGATCAGCTCGCCGGCATCGTAGCCTTGGGTGCGGGTCTGGGCTACGCCGATGCTGGCGCCGACGTGCAGGGGCTGGCTGTCGAACACGATGGGCTGCTGCAGCAGGGCGATCAGGCGCGCACAGAAACTGTCGATTTCGCTGCGGTTGTCCATGCCGCTGAGCACCAGGATGAATTCGTCGCCGCCCAGGCGTGCGACCAGGTCGCCATCACGCGTGCTGTCGCGCAGGCGCGTAGCCACTTCCAGCAGCACGGCGTCGCCGGCGGTATGGCCGAGGGTGTCGTTGATCGGTTTGAAGTCGTCGAGGTCCAGCAGCAGCAAGGTCATCGGCGGCGAGTCACTGCCGCGCAGCAGCGCCTGCTCCAGGTGCCGGGCGAGCTTGTTGCGGTTGGCCAGCCCGGTCAGCGGGTCGTGCAGCGACAGGTGCTGGATGCGGGCGTGCGCATCGACTTCATCGGTGATGTCGCTGGCGGTGCCGCGATAACCGACGGGTTTGCCGTCGTACCAGATGGCACGGGCCGAAATCCGGCAATAGCGGTTCTGGCCATTCTGGTCGCGGTAGGTGCAGCGCAGGTTGGCCAGTTGTTGCGGATCGGCCATGGCCAGGGCATCCAGCCACGGCGAGAGGGGGGTGGTATCGCAGGCCAGCAATTGGTTAAGCGGCTGGCCGAGCCAGTCGCCCACCGGGTAGCCGGTGACCTTGGTGAAGCGTTGCGACAGATAGCTCAGGCGTTGCTGTCGGTCAGTTTCCCAGATCCAGTCGGATGCCGACTCGGCTACTGCGCGAAAGCGCTGTTCGCTAGCCTCCAGGGCCTGGTTGCTCTGCTGCAGGCGGGCGAGCGTGAGGTCGATCGCCCGCGAACTGCGCAAGGCATGGCGGAACAGGTACAGCATGGCCAGGCCGAGAATCAGCAAGGCACCTGCCAGCGGCGGCATTACCGCCTGCAACAGCTGGCGCCCCGGCATCGGGTTGTTCCAGGACAGGTGGAAGCCGGTGTTGCCGAGGTCGATGTGCAGATGCTCGTGCTCCCCGACGTCGTCCTTTTCCACGTGCAGGTTGTTCAGGCCGACACCGGTGCCCAGCCGTGCCAGCTTGTCCTTGGTGAGCTGATCGACAAACAGCATCACCGGCGCCTGGCTCACCTCGTTCTCGCTGACCTCCCGGTCCGGGCGCACTGCCGCGGCACTGAGTACCGCCGGCCAACCATTGAACAGGACGAAACGGCTGATTTGTTCACGGGGTATGGCCGCCGCACGGGCCTGGTCGATGATCGGCTGCAGCGCTTCCTCTATATAGGTACTGGCCGCCGCCTGGGTAGGCTGGCCTTTGAACAAACCGTAGGTGGTACGCGTGTCATCCACCACGAATACCCCTTCGTAGCCGCTGGCGCTGTACAACGACTCACCCACGTTCTTTTCTTCATAGGCCCATTTCCAGTCGGTCTGCCCTGCCAGGTGCTCGTAGGCGGCATCCCATACCGCGTAGGCGGACAGGAACTGGCGCGAGGCGAGAAGGCGTTGTTCCAGCGCCTGGTTCGCCTGCATGGCACTGCGCTGGCGCTCCTGCTGGTCAAGCGTGCCGGCGATATTGAACAGTGCGCCGACGATAACCAGGCAGGCCAAGCCGAAAACAGCGCTGAAGCCGGCGATGAGGCGGCGCACCTGGAAGCGCGGTGTGGGGCTGGCGGGTGCAAGGTTGGCGGTCCTGGCCATGCGCGAGCGGCTCCTTCAGGAAACCTCCCGCCAAGCATTCAGGAAGGAGGTTCAATCAGGATAGGCCAGCTTGAGCGTGGCAGCCCGGCCGCCGACAAAAATGCAGGGCGCCGGGCGAGCCGGCGTTCTTGGGCTTACGTTTGGCCGTCGTTGCGGCGACGCCCGCCTGCCGGGTTGCCTTTCAGCAAGCGCGAGGGGGGCTTGCCGCTGTCACTGCGCACCTGCGCATGGCTGATCAAGCCGAAGATGAAGCTGCCGCCGATGATGTTGCCGGCCAGTGTCGGCAGGGCGAACTCCAGCCAGAAACTGCGCCAGGTTTCATCGCCGGCCCACACCAGGTAGGACACTTCGACCGAGCCGACCACGATATGGGTGAAGTCGCCCAGGGCCATCAGGTAGGTGATCATCAGGATGATCCAGATCTTGGCGTGCTCCATCGACGGAATCATCCACACCATGGTGGCGATCATCCAGCCGGACACGATGCCTTTGGCGAACATCTGGCTGATATCGTTGTGCATGACCTTGCGCCCCACCTCGAGGAAGGCTACGTCGGTCTTGGCGTCGAAGATCGGCAGCTCCAGCATGACCCAGGCCACCAGCAGGGTGCCGGCCAGGTTGCCAAGCAGTACCACGCACCACAGCCGCAGCAGGCGCCCGAAATTGGCCAGGGTGGGAGAGGTCATGACCGGCAATACGGCGGTCAGGGTGTTTTCCGTGAACAGCTGCTGACGCGCCAGGATCACGGCAAGAAAGCCGGCACTGTAGCCGATGCTGGCGACCACCTGGGCACTTTCGCCTTGAGGGAGGCGGGCGTAGAACAGGCCCATGGCCATGAGTGAGAGGCCCATGGACAAACCGGCAGCCAGGGCCGACCACCACAGTGCAGCGAGGGTCCGCTCCAGCTCCTGGTCGCCCTGGTAGCGAATGATCTCGTGCAGTACCGCCGCGCGGGGCGGTTGGTTCAAGCTGACTTCCTGTTCCTCATCCGCCGACAGGCCCGGGGTTTTCTCGCTTTGCGCATCGCTCATGGCCGCTCCGCTCCGTTGGGGGTGTTCCTTTACAGATCCACGGCGTTTTGATTAGTTGCCGGGTCATCGCTGGCGCTGCAGAAAGTTTTTTCAGATCAAGGTGTTGACTCTGATTTCAAAGCGCGTATTATTCGCCTCCTCGCAGCGATGAACGCTTCGGGGCAAGCGGTAAGTGATTGAAGTTCAAAGGTTTCGAAAGAAGCTGGCGGTAAAAAACTTCAAAATAAACGCTTGACAGCAAATGAGGAAAGCGTAGAATGCGCGCCTCGGTTGAGATGAAACGATCTTAACCAAACGCTCTTTAACAAATCGAATCAAGCAATTCGTGTGGGTGCTTGTGAGTACGGACTGATAGTCACAAAGATTATCAGCATCACAAGTGGCCATGCGAGAAATCACATAGTCATTTGAGATTGCTGAGCCAAGTTTAGGGTTTCTTAAAAACCCAAGCAGTATTGAACTGAAGAGTTTGATCATGGCTCAGATTGAACGCTGGCGGCAGGCCTAACACATGCAAGTCGAGCGGATGACGGGAGCTTGCTCCTTGATTCAGCGGCGGACGGGTGAGTAATGCCTAGGAATCTGCCTGGTAGTGGGGGACAACGTTTCGAAAGGAACGCTAATACCGCATACGTCCTACGGGAGAAAGTGGGGGATCTTCGGACCTCACGCTATCAGATGAGCCTAGGTCGGATTAGCTAGTTGGTGAGGTAATGGCTCACCAAGGCGACGATCCGTAACTGGTCTGAGAGGATGATCAGTCACACTGGAACTGAGACACGGTCCAGACTCCTACGGGAGGCAGCAGTGGGGAATATTGGACAATGGGCGAAAGCCTGATCCAGCCATGCCGCGTGTGTGAAGAAGGTCTTCGGATTGTAAAGCACTTTAAGTTGGGAGGAAGGGCAGTAAGTTAATACCTTGCTGTTTTGACGTTACCGACAGAATAAGCACCGGCTAACTCTGTGCCAGCAGCCGCGGTAATACAGAGGGTGCAAGCGTTAATCGGAATTACTGGGCGTAAAGCGCGCGTAGGTGGTTCGTTAAGTTGGATGTGAAAGCCCCGGGCTCAACCTGGGAACTGCATCCAAAACTGGCGAGCTAGAGTACGGTAGAGGGTGGTGGAATTTCCTGTGTAGCGGTGAAATGCGTAGATATAGGAAGGAACACCAGTGGCGAAGGCGACCACCTGGACTGATACTGACACTGAGGTGCGAAAGCGTGGGGAGCAAACAGGATTAGATACCCTGGTAGTCCACGCCGTAAACGATGTCAACTAGCCGTTGGAATCCTTGAGATTTTAGTGGCGCAGCTAACGCATTAAGTTGACCGCCTGGGGAGTACGGCCGCAAGGTTAAAACTCAAATGAATTGACGGGGGCCCGCACAAGCGGTGGAGCATGTGGTTTAATTCGAAGCAACGCGAAGAACCTTACCAGGCCTTGACATGCAGAGAACTTTCCAGAGATGGATTGGTGCCTTCGGGAACTCTGACACAGGTGCTGCATGGCTGTCGTCAGCTCGTGTCGTGAGATGTTGGGTTAAGTCCCGTAACGAGCGCAACCCTTGTCCTTAGTTACCAGCACGTTATGGTGGGCACTCTAAGGAGACTGCCGGTGACAAACCGGAGGAAGGTGGGGATGACGTCAAGTCATCATGGCCCTTACGGCCTGGGCTACACACGTGCTACAATGGTCGGTACAGAGGGTTGCCAAGCCGCGAGGTGGAGCTAATCTCACAAAACCGATCGTAGTCCGGATCGCAGTCTGCAACTCGACTGCGTGAAGTCGGAATCGCTAGTAATCGCGAATCAGAATGTCGCGGTGAATACGTTCCCGGGCCTTGTACACACCGCCCGTCACACCATGGGAGTGGGTTGCACCAGAAGTAGCTAGTCTAACCTTCGGGAGGACGGTTACCACGGTGTGATTCATGACTGGGGTGAAGTCGTAACAAGGTAGCCGTAGGGGAACCTGCGGCTGGATCACCTCCTTAATCGACGACATCAGCCTGCTGATGAGCTCCCACACGAATTGCTTGATTCATTGTAAAAGACGATGCTGTAACGCGACCCTGTTATAGGTCTGTAGCTCAGTTGGTTAGAGCGCACCCCTGATAAGGGTGAGGTCGGCAGTTCAAATCTGCCCAGACCTACCAATTACTTGGTGCGGCCTAGAATACACGGGGCCATAGCTCAGCTGGGAGAGCGCCTGCCTTGCACGCAGGAGGTCAGCGGTTCGATCCCGCTTGGCTCCACCACTCTTTCAGGTTTCGCAGCACTGCTCAGAACTTAGAAATGAGCATTCCAATGTGAATGTTGATTTCTGGCTTTTGTCAGATCGTTCTTTAAAAATTCGGATATGTGATAGATATAGACTGATGGCCAGTTTCACTGCTGGTTAATCAGGCTAAGGTAAAATTTGTGAGTTCTGCTCGAAAGAGCAACATGCGAATTTTCGGCGAATGTCGTCTTCACAGTATAACCAGATTGCTTGGGGTTATATGGTCAAGTGAAGAAGCGCATACGGTGGATGCCTTGGCAGTCAGAGGCGATGAAAGACGTGGTAGCCTGCGATAAGCTTTGGGGAGTCGGCAAACAGACTGTGATCCAGAGATCTCTGAATGGGGGAACCCACTCAGCACAAGCTGAGTATCTTGTACTGAATACATAGGTGCAAGAGGCGAACCAGGGGAACTGAAACATCTAAGTACCCTGAGGAAAAGAAATCAACCGAGATTCCCTTAGTAGTGGCGAGCGAACGGGGACCAGCCCTTAAGTTGATTTGAGATTAGTGGAACGCTCTGGAAAGTGCGGCCATAGTGGGTGATAGCCCCGTACACGAAAATCTCTTGTCAATGAAATCGAGTAGGACGGAGCACGAGAAACTTTGTCTGAACATGGGGGGACCATCCTCCAAGGCTAAATACTACTGACTGACCGATAGTGAACCAGTACCGTGAGGGAAAGGCGAAAAGAACCCCGGAGAGGGGAGTGAAATAGAACCTGAAACCGTATGCGTACAAGCAGTGGGAGCCTACTTTGTTAGGTGACTGCGTACCTTTTGTATAATGGGTCAGCGACTTATATTCAGTGGCGAGCTTAACCGAATAGGGGAGGCGTAGCGAAAGCGAGTCTTAATAGGGCGTTTAGTCGCTGGGTATAGACCCGAAACCGGGCGATCTATCCATGGGCAGGTTGAAGGTTAGGTAACACTGACTGGAGGACCGAACCGACTACCGTTGAAAAGTTAGCGGATGACCTGTGGATCGGAGTGAAAGGCTAATCAAGCTCGGAGATAGCTGGTTCTCCTCGAAAGCTATTTAGGTAGCGCCTCATGTATCACTCCAGGGGGTAGAGCACTGTTTCGGCTAGGGGGTCATCCCGACTTACCAAACCGATGCAAACTCCGAATACCTGGAAGTGCCGAGCATGGGAGACACACGGCGGGTGCTAACGTCCGTCGTGAAAAGGGAAACAACCCAGACCGTCAGCTAAGGTCCCAAAGTCATGGTTAAGTGGGAAACGATGTGGGAAGGCTTAGACAGCTAGGAGGTTGGCTTAGAAGCAGCCACCCTTTAAAGAAAGCGTAATAGCTCACTAGTCGAGTCGGCCTGCGCGGAAGATGTAACGGGGCTCAAACCATGCACCGAAGCTACGGGTGTCATCTTTGATGACGCGGTAGAGGAGCGTTCTGTAAGCCTGTGAAGGTGAGTTGAGAAGCTTGCTGGAGGTATCAGAAGTGCGAATGCTGACATGAGTAACGACAATGCGAGTGAAAAACTCGCACGCCGAAAGACCAAGGTTTCCTGCGCAACGTTAATCGACGCAGGGTTAGTCGGTCCCTAAGGCGAGGCTGAAAAGCGTAGTCGATGGAAAACAGGTTAATATTCCTGTACTTCCAGTTATTGCGATGGAGGGACGGAGAAGGTTAGGCCAGCCTGGCGTTGGTTGTCCAGGTTTAAGGTGGTAGGCTGAAATCTTAGGCAAATCCGGGATTTCAAGGCCGAGAGCTGATGACGAGTTGCCTTTAGGCGACGAAGTGGTTGATACCATGCTTCCAAGAAAAGCTCCTAAGCTTCAGATAACTGGGAACCGTACCCCAAACCGACACAGGTGGTTAGGTAGAGAATACCAAGGCGCTTGAGAGAACTCGGGTGAAGGAACTAGGCAAAATGGCACCGTAACTTCGGGAGAAGGTGCGCCGGCGAGGGTGAAGGACTTGCTCCGTAAGCCCATGCCGGTCGAAGATACCAGGCCGCTGCGACTGTTTATTAAAAACACAGCACTCTGCAAACACGAAAGTGGACGTATAGGGTGTGACGCCTGCCCGGTGCCGGAAGGTTAATTGATGGGGTTAGCGCAAGCGAAGCTCTTGATCGAAGCCCCGGTAAACGGCGGCCGTAACTATAACGGTCCTAAGGTAGCGAAATTCCTTGTCGGGTAAGTTCCGACCTGCACGAATGGCGTAACGATGGCGGCGCTGTCTCCACCCGAGACTCAGTGAAATTGAAATCGCTGTGAAGATGCAGTGTATCCGCGGCTAGACGGAAAGACCCCGTGAACCTTTACTATAGCTTTGCACTGGACTTTGAATTTGCTTGTGTAGGATAGGTGGGAGGCTTTGAAGTGGGGACGCCAGTTCTCATGGAGCCATCCTTGAAATACCACCCTGGCAACTTTGAGGTTCTAACTCAGGTCCGTTATCCGGATCGAGGACAGTGTATGGTGGGTAGTTTGACTGGGGCGGTCTCCTCCCAAAGAGTAACGGAGGAGTACGAAGGTGCGCTCAGACCGGTCGGAAATCGGTCGTAGAGTATAAAGGCAAAAGCGCGCTTGACTGCGAGACAAACACGTCGAGCAGGTACGAAAGTAGGTCTTAGTGATCCGGTGGTTCTGTATGGAAGGGCCATCGCTCAACGGATAAAAGGTACTCCGGGGATAACAGGCTGATACCGCCCAAGAGTTCATATCGACGGCGGTGTTTGGCACCTCGATGTCGGCTCATCACATCCTGGGGCTGAAGCCGGTCCCAAGGGTATGGCTGTTCGCCATTTAAAGTGGTACGCGAGCTGGGTTTAGAACGTCGTGAGACAGTTCGGTCCCTATCTGCCGTGGACGTTTGAGATTTGAGAGGGGCTGCTCCTAGTACGAGAGGACCGGAGTGGACGAACCTCTGGTGTTCCGGTTGTCACGCCAGTGGCATTGCCGGGTAGCTATGTTCGGAAGAGATAACCGCTGAAAGCATCTAAGCGGGAAACTTGCCTCAAGATGAGATCTCACTGGAACCTTGAGTTCCCTGAAGGGCCGTCGAAGACTACGACGTTGATAGGTTGGGTGTGTAAGCGCTGTGAGGCGTTGAGCTAACCAATACTAATTGCCCGTGAGGCTTGACCATATAACACCCAAGCAATTTGCTGACGCAGATTGCGGTGGTGAAGATGATACGAACCGAAAGTTCGCAACGAACCACGAACATCACATATCCGGATTCGCTGGAGTGTCTATCAGGACCTTCTGGCAACAGAATTTCTTGACGACCATAGAGCATTGGAACCACCTGATCCCATCCCGAACTCAGTAGTGAAACGATGCATCGCCGATGGTAGTGTGGGGCTTCCCCATGTGAGAGTAGGTCATCGTCAAGATTCATTTCGCAAAACCCCTATCTGCGCATGCAGGTAGGGGTTTTGTCTTTGCGCCGGCAAAACAAGCGCGCGCCCTGTAGGAGCGGCCTTGCGTCGCGATCGGCCGCACAGCGGCCGCCACCCTGCAACCCCGATCTACCTGGCAAACCGCGTCGCCTGTTTCGCGGCTAAAGCCGCTCCTACACCGATCGCGACGCAAGGCCGCTCCTACAGCGCTGGGCAACATTCCGCCAAATCAGCGTGACTTTTCCGTACCGACCTTTCGTCAAGACTTTGATTCGGGGCACTTCTGGCCCTGAGCCAAGCGATGCCAGCGTACCGTGCTGCGCATTTCCGGACTTCCACCGTCCCATCACTTGAGGTAGCAAGCAAGATGGCCAAGGCCGCCGATGTCGTTGTGCAATGCCTGGAAAACGAAGGTGTCGAGTATGTATTCGGTATTCCCGGTGAAGAAAACCTCGACCTGCTGGAATCCCTGCGCAAGTCGAAGATCAAACTGGTACTCACCCGTCACGAGCAGTCCGCAGGTTTCATGGCTGCCACCTACGGTCGCCTGACCGGCAAGACCGGCGTCAGTCTGTCCACCCTCGGCCCCGGCGCCACCAACCTGGTTACCGCCAGCGCCTATGCCTACCTGGGCGGCATGCCGATGATGATGATCACCGGCCAGAAGCCGATCAAGAAGTCCAAGCAGGGCCGTTTCCAGATCATCGACGTGTGCGGCATGATGGACCCCATCACCAAGTACACCCACCAGTTCGCCTCGGCCGACAACATCCCGGCCCGCATGCGCGAAGCCTTCCGCCTGGCTGAAGAAGAAAAACCGGGTGCGGTCCACCTGGAACTGCCAGAAGACATCGCCGCCGAGCAGACCGACAGCCTGCCGATTCCGCCAAGCCTGCACCGCCGCCCGCTGGCCGAGCACAAGGCCATCGAAGCTGCGGTGGAGAAACTGCAGAATGCGCGCAACCCGATCCTGGTGATTGGTGCCGGCGCCAACCGCAAGATGACCGCCAAGGTCCTCAAGCAGCTGATCGACAAGACTGGCATCCCGTTCATCACCACGCAGATGGGTAAAGGTGTAGTCGACGAGCGCCATCCGCGTTTCCTCGGTAACGCTGCGCTTTCTTCGGGTGACTTCGTGCACCGCGCCGTCGAAGCCGCCGACCTGATCGTCAACATCGGCCACGACGTGATCGAGAAGCCGCCATTCTTCATGGTCCGTGGCGGCACCGAGGTCATCCACATCAACTTCCGCTCCGCTGAAGTGGATGCCGTGTACTTCCCGCAGGTGGAAGTGATCGGTGACATCGCCAACGCCGTCTGGCAGATCGGCGAAGCGCTGAGCGACACCTCGCACTGGGACTTCACCCGCCTGATGGCCATCCGTGAAGCCAACGAAGCGCAGATTGCCGAAGGCGCCGACGACAACCGCTTCCCGGTCTACCCGCAGCGCCTGGTGGCCGACATCCGTCGCGTACTGCCGTCCGAAGGCATCGTCGCCCTGGACAACGGCATCTACAAGATCTGGTTCGCCCGCAACTACAAGGCGCACAAGCCCAACACCGTGCTGCTGGACAACGCCCTGGCGACCATGGGCGCCGGCCTGCCATCGGCGATGGCAGCGCATCTGGTGCATCCGGACCGCCCAGTGATCTCGGTGTGCGGCGACGGCGGCTTCATGATGAACAGCCAAGAGCTGGAAACGGCAGTACGCTTAGGGATGCACATCACCGTGGTGATCCTGCGTGACGACGGCTACGGCATGATCCGCTGGAAGCAGGCCAACATGGGCTTCACCGATTTCGGCCTGGACTATGGCAACCCGGACTTCGTCAAGTACGCCGAAGCCTATGGTGCCAATGGCCACCGCGTGGAAAGCGCCGACGGCCTGCTGCCGCTGCTCGAGCACTGCATCAAGACCCCAGGTGTGCACGTGATCGACTGCCCGGTCGACTACAGCGAGAACGACCGCATCCTCAACAGCGAGCTGCGTGAGCGCGCGCTGGCGGTGTAAAACGTAACAGCTCAGTTGCCGCCTATCCGTCAGCCACAGGTATCTGCCGATCCTGTGGCTGCCGGCGGGTGCTAATTAACAACCCCTTCACCCCTTTGGGAAATGTTCACGCTCGGTTCTTCAACCCATGAAGAGCACGACAACATGACCATCGGTTCAACCCACAACCATCCTGCAGACCTCGCCATTGAGCCCTCCCTGCCCATGCAACCGTGGGCCGCGCGTTACCCCAACCCTCCTGATCTCTGCTTTGACTACCGCCGTCTGATCGAACAGGAAAAAGGCGTTGCACGAGCCACTCAGCCAGACCACCGGATTTGCATCGTGGGTGCCGGTATTACCGGGCTGACTGCGGCTCGAGAACTATTGCGTTGCGGCTTCACCCGGATCTCCTTGATCGAGCAGTCGCAGCGTGTTGGCGGGCGTCACCTGACCTTGGTGAATAGCACTGGAACTCACAAGCAGCCGACAACTCCTTTCGAGATGGGGGCCATGCGCATGCCGTTTTTCAACAGAACCGGTGAACCCCCTAAAGACGGGCGCTCGCTTATGGCCTACTACGCCAAGCTGTTCGACCTGCGCATTTCCGATTTTCCGAATCCGGGTACACCTTGGGTCAATGCCACGGGAATATATCTTCGTGATGGCCAGTTGGAGGGGGGTGGCGATCCTGCGCTGCTGATCTGGCGTAACCCGGAAGGCAAGACACCTCCGCCCACCCCGATACTTCAACAGGTCTATGACAAGTGGCACCATTTTGCGACGCGCTTTGCCGAGCGTATCGCTACGGTTTATGGCACTTATGGGTGGGAGTCGATGTGGTCGGCCATCGTTGAACGCTATCACCGATTATCGTTCCGAGAACTCGTGCATTTACCCACCCTGGCGGCTTGGGATCCTGCAAACCCTGGTGACTTTGGCGGATTAGGCATGAGCAGCGACGAATCGGCAATCTTCTATGCGATCGGCATTGGCGATGGCAGTTGGGGAGCGTTCTATGACGTCTGCTGCCTGTATCCGCTACGTACAGCGATCTTTGGCTTCAGTAGCCACTTGCAGTTGGTGCATGGGCGTGTTGATCAAGAGGGGCTGCCCTATGCTGCACCGCACCTCGAAGACAGCCGTGTGCCTGACAGTAAAGGGTTGATGTTCCAGGGGCCAGCGTACATCGGGCTCGCGGCGATGGACGAAAGTCTGCTGTTTCTGAACGTCGGCCTGGGCGGGTCCTCGCTGTACGAGCACCTGTTGCAACGAGAGCATGGGCTACTCACCGACACCTCGGTCTGTTCGCTACAGAAACTGGAGAATGGCCAATTGCGGGTCGGTTATCGTTGGCACTGCAGTGATCCGCTTGAAGAGAGCCTGCAATACCAAGACTTCGACAGTGTGATCTTGACTACCCCATCCTGGTTGATCGAAACCAACATCCGTCTTGACGGTTTCAACCGCCAGATACTGCCGCAGGCGATCATGGATGCCTGGAAGCATGCCCACTGGGAGACGAGCTGCAAGGTCTATGCTCCGCTGAACAAGCGCTTCCTGGACCGTAAGTCAGCGGTGCCCCAGATTCTGGTAACCGACAGTTTTGTCCATGACGTGTATGCCTATCGGTACAACGATAGTTATCCAGAAGACTGCATCCTGCTGAGTTATACCTGGGAGGACGATGCAACGAAGCTGGCCGCATTTTCCGACGAGGAGTTGGGGCAGAAATGCGTGAGCGAGCTTGATCGAATTCTGCTGCGATGCAGCAACATAGGCGAGGCCATATCACCCTACATTGACACTCGCAACATCCGCATACAACGATGGATGACAGATAAGAACGCCCTGGGATGTGCAAAGCTGTACCGCGCAGGCACTTATTACGATGCGGTAAACCTGATGAAATACAACCGCGACTTCAGCGCCCAGTCAGGCCTGTATCTGGCTGGAGAGTCCTTCTCTGTTGACGCCGGCTGGACCGAGCCGTGTTTACGAACGGCTGTGGATGTGGTGATCAACCTTTGCGATAGAACATCAGCGCAGTTTCACGGTGGTTTCAGCCTGGACCATTACCCGCACTATCAAGTCAGGATCCAAGGCTGTTAGCGTGTTGATCGTAGGGCCATTCCTACAATATCTCTTTTCTCTTTCCTTCGAGCTGGTGGGAGTGTCCTGACTGTCACTCCCCAGCCCAACCCCGCTTTACTGGCGCCCTTCCAAAACAACCACAAGAAGGAAGCTGCCATGTCTGCACATTGTCCCGCCGTCAGTCCAGTACGCATCGCCGTCATCCAGTACGACCCGCAGGTCGGGCTCGAGCATTGCGACGGCAACCTCAGCAAAGGCCTGGCATTGGCCCGTCGCGCCGTGCGTGAAGGCGCCAACCTGATCGTGCTACCAGAGCTGGCCAACACCGGCTACACCTTCCGCACCCGCGCCGAGGCCTATGCCCACGCCGAAACCCTGGAAGCAGGCGTCAGCCTGAAAGCCTGGGCGGATTTCGCCAGGGAATATCAGGTCTACCTGGCTGCAGGTTTTGCCGAACGCGACGGGCTGAAGCTCTACGACAGTGCCGTACTGTTCGGCCCTGAAGGCCTGCTGGGGCATTATCGCAAGGCCCACCTGTGGAATCAGGAGAAGCTCTGGTTCACCCCCGGCAACCTGGGTTTTCCGGTATTCGAGACACCGATCGGGCGTATCGGCCTGCTGATCTGCTGGGACATCTGGTTCCCTGAAGTGCCACGGCTGATGGCAGCACAAGGCGCCGACATTATCTGCAGCCTGAACAACTGGGTGTGGACCCCACCACCGTTGTTCGATGACACGGGGCGCTGCATGGCTTCCTATCTGACCATGACCGCGGCACACGTCAACAACCTCTACATAGCCGCAGCCAACCGCATAGGCCATGAGCGGGGCGGGCGCTTCCTGGGTTGTTCGTTGATTGCCGGCACCAATGGCTGGCCCATCGGCGAGGTGGCCAGTGCCGAAGAGGAGAGCATTGTCTTTGCCGATGTCGACCTCAGCAGTGCCCGCTCGGCACCGATCTGGAACAGCCTCAACGACCTGCCACGGGACCGCCGTACCGATCTCTATGACGCGACCCTGGGTTATCGCCTGCATGCCGCGATGCCGCGTTGAGGAGGTCGCACATGAAAACCTTGCATGCTCTGGATCGGAAGCATTTGTCCCTGGTGCTGTTCGTCAGCCTGCTGGCGGCGCTGGCTGCCAGCCTCGCCCACGGCCACTGGCCGGACTACACGCAACTGGCGGCGACACTCGACCAGCCACTGAGCCGGTTGCGCTGGATCGTCGGGGATATCAGTGAGGTGGCGTTCTACAAGCACGAACTGCCCGCCCTGGGCTTGCTGCTGGGGGCTTGCCTGGCGCACCTGGCCCAGGTGCACGGGTATCGTTGGCAGGGTTTTGCCATCTGCTATGGCAGCGGGCTATGGCCATGGGTATTCACCAGCTCGCTGTTGGGCCTGCTGCTCAGCCACGCGTTCTGGGGCTGGACCTTGGCCAGTGGCACCTGGCAGCCGACCTTCGTCGCCTTCGTATCGCTGCCGGCAGCCATGGTGCTGCTGTACGGCGCGGGTTGGCGGGTCACGCTCAGCGGCGCACTGCTGGGGGCGGTGCTGGTCACCCCGGCCAGTCTGTTGATGGTCAACTACCTGTGTTATCCGCTGCAGTTGCCGGTGGTGGTCGGCAACGTCAGCGGCATGGCGTTGGCAAGCCTGGTTGCGTTCATGCTGTGCCGGCGCTTTCCGTCATGGGTGCGGCACAGTCACAAACCCGCGGTACGCGAACCCGTTGCTGCGCAACTCGATTACGGCGTTGTCTGGACCTTGCGACGTGTCCTGGCCGATTTCAGCGAAGCGCCATTCTTCGGTAATGAGCTGGCCAGCCTCGGGCTGCTGCTGGGCGTGGTCCTGGCTTACATGCTGGCCCCAGCAGCGCCGGCCTACGGTTCGCTGCTGCTGTTGCCGATGGTCGCCGGGCAGGCGTTGGCTTCACTGGTCGGGGTGTTGTTCTGGCGTCGTCAATGGCAGGCGCGAGGGTGGTACCCCACCTACATCCCCATCGTCTCGATCGTCCCGGCCGCTGTGCTTGCCCATGGTGGTAGCTGGCAAGTCGTGGTGGGCAGTGCCGTGCTCGGCGCGCTGGTGGCGCCCCCGCTGGCAGTGGCCATTACCCAGCGCTTGCCGGCCTATATGCACGGCTACCTGGGAAATGTGCTGTCGATGGCCGTCAGTACGCTAGGGATCGTGCCGCTGGTTGGCCTGCTGGCAGGAGGTGTTGCATGAGCGCGCAAACACACCTGCCGAAACTGTCGATCGGCAGCCTGGGCGGCACGGTGAGCATGCAGGCAAGCGCCAATGGATGCGCGGTGGTGCCCAGGCTTGGTTGCGACGCCTTGCTGGCAAGCGTGCCGCAACTGCGCGAGATGGCCCAGCTTGAAATGGCCACGCTGGGCCTGCTCCCCAGCGCCTCGCTGGGCTTTGCGACGCTGCTCGACGTGTTGGCCTGGGCGCGCGCAGAGGTGGAGCGTGGAGCGCAGGCGGTAATCCTCACCCAAGGGACCGACAGCCTTGAAGAAACGGCGTATTTCCTCGATCTGCTGTGGCCGTTCGATGCGCCAATCGTGATGACCGGTGCCATGCGCGCGGCCAGCCAGCCGGGCTGCGACGGCCCGGCCAACCTGCTGGGTGCGGCGCACGTTGCGCTGGCGCCGGGCAGCCGTGGGCGCGGCGTATTGGTGCTGATGAATGATCAGGTCCACAGCGCAGCAAGGGTGCGCAAGAGCGCCAGCCTGGCGATGGCTGCATTCGAGTCGCCCGGTGGTGGCGCGCTGGGCGATGTCGTCGAGGGCGTGGTGGTCTATCGCCAACCGGCTACACGGCGGGAGGTGCTGCCGCTACCGCAACGCAGCGAACATCGCGTTGCACTGCTGGAAGCCTGCCTTGACGCGGATACAGCAATGTTGCAGGCCGTTGCCACGCTCGGTTACCAGGGGCTGGTCATTGCCGGATTTGGCGCGGGGCATGTTTCCGCTTGTTGGGCCCAGGTGCTGGATACGCTGGTGCCCGCCTTGCCGGTAATCGTCGCCACCCGCACAGGCAGCGGCCCTACAGCCCGCGCCACCTATGGGTTTGCCGGAGCCGAGATCGACCTGCAAGGCAAAGGTGTACACATGGCCGGGCAGCTTTGCCCGCGCAAGTGTCGCATTCTGTTGTGGTTGTTGATCGGCAGCGGCAGGCAGCACCTGCTGCAAAGCCTGTTGCCAGGCTGAGCAAACTGCCCGCGGGTCGACAACCGCGGGCAGCCCTTGGGCGGTTCTGTGCTAGGGTGCACACACTTTTGCTTCTCAGGATGCCCACCCCATGCTACCCGCCCTCAGCGAAAAAGAACTCGACCGCCTCGAAGACCTGCTGATCACCTACGGCAACGATTACTCGGTGCTGAACCTGGCCGAGCTCAATGGTTTTTTCACGGCGCTGGCCAGCTCGCCGGTCAGCGTCGCTCCGGAGCAATGGCTGCCCGTGGTGGCGGGCGGCAAGGTGCCGAAATTCAAGAAGCCGGCGCATGAAGAGGCCTATACGGCGTTGATGCTGCGCTATGCCAACCAGGTGGCGGAACAACTGAATGATGACATCGACCAGTTCGAGCCGCTGTTCGAGGAAAGCGAAGGCGAGCAGGGCACGGTGATCGTCATGGAGGAGTGGTGCTTTGGCTACATGCGCGGGACTCAGGTCGCTGGCTGGGAGCCGCTGCCTGCGCAGCAGGATCAGTTGCTCAAGGCCATTTCGCTGCATGGGCTGGAGGATAACTTCGAGCTGCTGGACCAGATGAGCGAAGAGGACATCCAGGCTTGCGTACCTCAGGTGATCGAGGCAGCACGCGGGCTATTCCGCTACTTCAAGCTGCACTGAATCCTGCGGGTGCCCCTGCGGCGGATGCTCGCGGGGGCTCTGGCCGGCACCTGCGTCAGCATTATTGCGCCAGGCGAAATTATGGTTTCCCCGGCGCACTGATTCTGTTGCCAGGCGAACCCGTGCAGCATGTGCTCCATCAGCCCACCCCGGAGCTGACCAGGAGCCAAGCCCATGTCGAACCCGATCAAGCTTTACAACTTCCCCAAGTCCGGCCACGCCCACCGCATCGAGCTGATGCTTGCGCTGCTGAAGCTGCCCACCGAGCTGGTCTTCGTCGACCTGGCCAAAGGTGCGCACAAGCAACCCGACTTCCTGGCGCTGAACCCGTTCGGCCAGGTGCCGGTGATTGATGACAACGGCACGGTGATTGCCGATTCCAACGCCATCCTCGTCTACCTGGCGAAAAAGTATGACAACGGCACCTGGCTGCCCGAGGAACCTGCCGCTGCCGCCCGCGTGCAACGCTGGCTGTCGGTCGCAGCCGGCCCACTGGCATTCGGCCCTGCCGCCGCGCGCTTGGTGACGGTATTCGGTGCTTCGTTCAATACCGATGAAGTGATTGCCCGTGCCCACACCTTGCTCAAGGTGATCGACGCCGAACTGGCCAAGGCACCCTTCCTGGCGGGTGATACCCCGACCATTGCCGACATCGCCAACTACTCGTACATCGCCCATGCACCAGAAGGCAACGTGTCGCTGGAGCCCTACGCCAACGTACGCAACTGGCTGGCCAGGATCGAGGCGCTGCCGGGCTTCGTGCCGATGCCGCGCACCGTGATCGGCTTGCAGACCAGCGCCTGACAGTTCTTCAGCACGAGGAACGCCGCCATGCAACAGAACCCGGACCACCGCCCCTCGCCCTGGCATGCGGGCGAGAAAACCCTGCAGGAAAAGGTCGGTGTCGCGGAGCGCATGGAGGCGTTCGGGCGGAAGGTGATTCGCGACTACATGCCCGAGCAGCACCGTACCTTCTATCATCAGCTGCCGTTCATGATCGCCGCCAGCGTGGATGCCCTGGGCCGCCCTTGGGCGACCGTACTGGAAGGGCCGGAAGGCTTTGTCAGCTCGCCGGACCCTCGCCAGCTGACGATCGACACCCAGCTGCCGGCAGACGACCCCGCCACCGCCGGGCTGAGCGCCGGGCAGGCGGTCGGCCTGCTGGGTATCGAACTGCACACGCGTCGGCGCAACCGCCTCAACGGGCAGATCCACCAGGGCGTCAACGGCCAACTGCAGGTCACGGTCGAGCAATCGTTCGGCAACTGCCCGCAGTACATCCAGTTGCGCGAATACACGCGCGTCATCGAACCCGCCCAGGGGCGTGTCGATGCGGTGACGCTGGATGCAACGGCTGTCGACATGATCCGCGCAGCCGACACTTTTTTTGTCGCCAGCTATATCGAGCATGGCGCTGGCCAGCGCTCGGTGGATGTCTCCCACCGTGGCGGCCGGCCCGGCTTCATCAAGGTCGAAGGCAATCGCCTGACCATCCCCGACTATGCCGGCAACCTGCACTTCAACACCTTGGGCAACCTGTTGGTGAACCCACGCGCAGGGTTGCTTTTCATCGACTTCGCCACGGGCAATGTGCTGCAGCTCTACGGGCGTAGCGAAATTCTGCTGGATAACCCGGCCAGCCAGGCCTTCGACGGTGCCGAGCGCTTGTGGACGCTGGACGTCGAGCAGGTGGTGTGGCGCCCGGCGGCCGTGTCCCTGCGCTGGGCGTTCAAGGAATATGCGCCCACCAGCCTGGCGACCGGCACCTGGGAAGAAGCCGAAGCGCGCCTGCAGCGACGTCAGCAGCAGCGCCAATGGCAGCCGTGGCGTGTGCTGCGGGTAGAACAGGAAAGCCACGATATCCGCTCGTTCTACCTTGAACCGCCTGCCGGCAGCAAGGTGACCTTTGCCGCGGGGCAGCATGTACCGGTGCAGGTGCAGCGCGCTGGCGAGGCGGCGCTGATCCGCACCTACAGTTTGTCCAGCGCGCCTTCCGACCGCTACCTGCGCATCAGCGTCAAGGCTCAGGGCCCGGCGTCGCGGCACTTGCATGAGCGCATAAGCGCGGGCGATGTGCTGAATGTGCGTGCGCCCATGGGGAGCTTCGTGCTGGACCCGCACAGCACCCGGCCGCTGGTGCTGATTGGCGCAGGGGTGGGTATCACGCCGTTGCTGGCCATGCTGCGCGAACAGTTGAATACGCAGCAGGCACGGCCTGTCCACCTGTTCCATGGGGCACGCAGCCTGGCCGACCTGCCGTTTCGTGACGAGCTGGCAGGCTTGCAGCAACGGGCCGGCGGCCTGCTGCAGGTGCACCGTGCCCTGAGCCAGCCGGAAGAGCAGGCGTTGCTGGGGCGTGATTACCAATTCGCTGGTCGGTTGGGGATCGAGCAGGTCAAGGCAACGCTGGCGCTGGGTGACTACGATTTCTACCTGTGCGGCCCGGGCAGTTTTACCCAGCAGTTGTATGAGGGGCTGCGCGGGGTGCATGTACCGGATGCGCAGATCCACGCCGAAGCCTTCGGCCCTTCGACGCTTCGGCGGCACACCGACGCGGGCCAGCCCAGCCTGCAGCAGCCGCCGGCTGCCAGCGAGGCGGTGCCCGTGTACTTTGCCGCTTCGGCCAAGGAGGCGCGCTGGGCGCCCGGTAGCGGCACGTTGCTGGAGCTGGCCGAGGCACGCGGATTGGCCCCGGAATTCAGTTGCCGAGGGGGATCGTGCGGTACCTGCAAGACCCGGCTGGTGAGTGGCCAGGTGCATTACCCGAACCCACCGGCCGAACTGCCGGAGGCCGGTTCGGTGCTGATCTGTTGTGCCGTGCCGGCCAAGGTGGCAGAAGGCGGGCAAGCGTTGGTACTGGATGCGTGATTCGCCTGCCTCTTCCGCGGGCTGTTGCAGGAGCGGCCCGCGGACGCAACAGCAGCACAAAACGCCCAGATGAAAGATAATCCCGGCACCTCATGCCCACCAGGAGCCCGCATGGACCAGATCCACCTGATGAAGGTGTTCGTCGCCACCGGCGAACTGGAAAGCTTCGCCGCCGCTGCTCGGCGCCTGGACATCTCTCCTGCGGCGGTTACCCGTGCCGTCAGCGCCCTGGAAGAACAGCTCGGGGTCAAGTTGCTGCTGCGCACCACCCGCAGCGTCCGCCTGACCGAAGCCGGTAACCGCTACCTGGAAGATAGCCGGCATATCCTCGCCAGTATCCACGAGGCCAACGAAGCCGCCGCCGGCATCAACTCGACGCCCAAGGGCGACCTGGCCGTCACTGCGCCCATCCTGTTCGGCAAGAAGTTCGTCATGCCGTGTATCGTCCGCTACCTGCAGCAGTACCCTGAAGTTGACGTTTCCGCCTACTTCCTCGACCGCATCGTCAACATGGTCGAAGAGGGCATGGACGTGGCCGTTCGCATCGGACCCTTGCCGGACTCCGGGCTGAAAGCACTGCGCGTGGGCAGGGTCCGGCGCATGCTGTGTGCCTCTCCCGAATACCTGGCGCGCCATGGCGTGCCGAAGCACCCGTCCGACCTGGCCGGGCATGCGGTGATCGGCACCACCAACCTGTCGCCACGCGCCGGCTGGCGTTTCGGGGTGGCCGAGGAACCGACCCTGGTGCGCGTCAAACCGCGCTTGACGGTCACCAGCAATGACGGGGCAATCGCCGCCGCCAGTGGCGGGTTGGGCATTGCCCGCCTGCTGTCGTACCAGGTCGCGGATGAACTGGCCAGTGGGCAGTTGCAGGTGCTGCTGGCCGAGTACGAGGAGGCGCCCTGGCCGATCCATGTGCTGCACCGGGAGAGCAAGTACGGTTCGGCCAAGGTCCGGGCGTTCATCGACATGCTGGCGCAGGCGCTGAGGGCTCAGCAGCTGGATTGATACCCCGGTACCCTTAGAGCGCCTGGTACTGCATCGTGAACGTCAGGTTCAGCGCGTCCCCCTGCTGTAACAAGCGCAACCCCGGGCGCCCCGGCAGGTGGTGCGCATTGACCGGATGGCTGACCGGCTCGAAGCAGAAAAAGCCTTGCCCTTGCGGGCAGAACAACAAGAAGTGCTCCGCGCCGCTGGCACGGCATGCCAGTCGGTAGCCGGCGCTGGGCTGTTCGATCACGCATTCGCCCGGCCAGCCACTGAAGGCGTGGTCAACCAGCGCCTCCGGCAACCCCCCCATCGTATTGAAACACCATGGCTGCGGCACCGGCGCCTGGTACGAAGGCAACCGCCCCATGTCCGCCAGCCACACCTTGTTCGCTGGCGCATACAGCCTGGTGTCGGGGTATCGAGGGAAGTACGGGTGCAGCCCCAATCCATACCAGGTCGCCCGCGCATCGCGGTGGGTAACCTGCAGGCCCAGTACCAGTGCACCTTCATGCAGGTGAATATCGAGCGTTGCCTGGTAGGCGAAGGGGACTTCGCTGACCAGCGTCAGCCGCGCATGCCCTTCGCTGTGCCAGGCGACCTGCCAGGCCTGCTGCCAGGCACTGCCATGGATCGGGTACGGATCATGCGTGGTGTTCGGTAGCAATGCCTGCCAGCCCCCGGGGCGGGCAAAGCCACCCTCGGCAATGCGGTTGGACCAAGGCGCCAGTGGGTAGCAGGCCAGGCGGCGTGGCGAACCGCTGGCCAGCGCGTCGGCGCCGGAATGGCGCAGCAACGCCTGCCCGGTCGCCTTCACCTGCCAGTTGACCAGGCTGGCGCCCAGCTCCGGGGCCAGGCTCAGGCGGGTCAGGCGGTCGTGCAGATGCAGTTCGGTCACGACCATGCCAGGCGCCTCGGCTGCTTCCAGGTCACAGCAGCAGGCCTGGCAGCCACAGCGAAATAGCCGGGATGTAGGTCACGGCCAGCAGTACCAGGAACAGCGCCAGGTAGAACGGCAGCAGCGCCTTCACCGTCGACTCGATGCTCACCTTGCCGATGGCCGAACCAACGAACAGCACCGCCCCTACCGGCGGCGTGATCAAGCCGATGCCCAGGTTGACCAGCATGATCATGCCGAAGTGCACCGGGTCCACACCGATACCGGTGACCACCGGCAGCAGGATCGGCGTAAGGATCAGGATCAGCGGTGCCATGTCCATTACCGTGCCCAGCAGCAACAGCATGAAATTGATGCACATGAGGATCACGTAGCGGTTGTCCGACAGGGTCAGGAATGCCGTGGTGATCTTCGACGGGATCTGCATCAGCGTCATCACGTAGCCGAAGCTGGCGGCGAAGCCGATCAGGATCATCACGATGGAAATGGTCCGCACCGTGCGGTGCATCAGCTTGGGCAGGTCGCGCCACTTGTAGTCGCGGTAGATGAACATGGTCACGAAGAACGACCACACCACCGCCACGGCCGCCGACTCGGTCGCGGTGAACACCCCCGACAGAATACCGCCGAGGATGATCACCATGGCCATCAGCCCCCACAGCGCCTCACCGGCAATCTTCAGTGCCTGGCGCAGCGGTATGACTTCGCCCTTGGGGTAGTTGCGTTTTTTCGCGAACAACAGGCACAGGCCCATCATCACCGCGCTCAGCAGCAGCCCTGGCATCACCCCGGCCATGAACAGCGAGGCGATCGACACCGAGCCGCCGGCGGCCAGCGAGTACAGTACCGAGTTGTGGCTGGGCGGTGTCAGCAGCGCCTGCACCGAGCCGCTGACGGTGACCGCCGTGGAGAATTCGCGCGGGTAGCCCTTGCGCTCCATTTCTGGAATCAGCACCGAGCCCACCGACGCCGTGTCCGCCACCGACGAGCCGGAAATCGCCCCGAAGAAGGTCGAGGCCATGATGTTGACCAATGACAGCCCACCACGCACGAAGCCCACCAGCACCCCGGCGAAGGCTACCAGCCGTCGCGACATGCCGCCCTCGGCCATGATCGCACCGGCCAGCACGAAGAACGGAATGGCCAGCAGCGAGAATTTGTTCACCCCGCTGGCCACCTGGATCATCATCGCCTGCAACGGGATGTCGATCCACCAGGCGCCGATCAGCGCCGACAGGCCCAGGGCGTAGGCCACCGGCATGCCGAGCAGGATGAGCGCTACGAAACTGCCCAACAGAATCAACGCATCCATCTATGCTGCTCCTTCGTTTTCTTCAAGCTGCTCGATACGCACCACCTTGCGCTGGCTCTGATCGCCCAACAGAAGTTTTTCCACCACGAACACCAGGGTCAGCACCCCACCAACCGGGATCGGCGCATAGGCCATGCCCACCCGCACACCTGGCAGGGATGCCAGGTACTGGTTCCAGGTGGTGACGCACAGCTTGGCGCCGTAGACCGTCATGAACACGCAGATCAGCACCATCAACACCTGTACCAGCAAGGCCAGCCACTGGCGCTGTTGTGCAGGCAGGCGGTCGGTGAGCATCGCCACCGCCATGTGCGCCCCGGCGCGATAGCTGGCAGCGGCGCCGATGAAGGTGAATACCACCATCAGCAGGATCGCTACCGGTTCCGGCCAGCTGGAGCCGGCCCCGAGCACGTAACGGGCGAAGATGCCCCAGGGGATGATCAGCGACATGGCCAGGATCGACAGGCCGGCGATCCAGATGCAGCCGCGGTACAGCGTGTCGTTCACACGCAGGGCAAAGTCTTTCATGGGCATCACCAAAGCGGCAGGGCGGCGGCCGCACTGCCGAAGTCGTTCGGGGAAAAGGCCGTGGTTACTGGACCGCGTCGATACGTTTCATCAGGTCGGCGTACTGTGCACCGTACTTTTCGCGCACCGAAGCGGTGGCGTCGTAGAACGGCTTCTTGTCCACGCTGATGAACTCGACACCGGCGGCCTTGAGTTTCTCTTCGCTGGCCGCGGTTTTGGCGTCCCACAGCACGCGCTCTTCCATCTGCGCCTCGCGGGCCACCTTCTTCACCAATGCCTGCTGCTCCGGGGTGAGCTTGTTCCAGGTGGTCTTGGACATGACCACTGGCTCGGGCAGGATCAGGTGGCCGGTCAGGGTGTAGTACTTGGCGTTCTGGTAGTGGTTGTGCTCGAGCAGGGTCGGCGGGTTGTTCTCGGCACCGTCGATCACGCCGGTCTGCAGGGCACTGAAGATCTCGCCGGTGTCCATGGCGATGCCGTTGCCGCCCATGGCGTTCATCATGTCGATGAACAACGGGTTGCCCTGTACGCGAATCTTCATGCCCTTGAGGTCTTCCAGGCTGCGCACCGGCTTCTTCGTGTAGAGGCTGCGCGAGCCACCGTCCATCCAGGCCAGGGCTACCAGGTTGAAATCGGAGTTGGTGATCTTGTCGAGGATTTCCTGGCCGATCTCGCCGTCGATGACCTTGCGCATGTGCTCATGGTCACGGAACACGAACGGCATGTTGAACACGTTCACGTCCGGCACCACCGGGCCGACGATCCCCAGGCTGACGCGGGTCATCTGCACGGCGCCGATCTGCGCCTGTTCGATGACCTCCTTTTCCGAACCCAGTACGCCACCGGGGAACATCTTGAAGGTGATCTCGCCATTGCTGGCCTGCTCAAGCTTGTTGCCCATGTTCTGCTCGGCGACCACGGTCGGGTAGCCGGCCGGGTGGATCTCGGCGAACTTGATGTCCAGGGCCGAGGCGGGCAGGGGCAGGCTGATGGCGAGAGGGAGTACCGCGAGGAGCAGTTTGCGTTTGAACGTCATGATGAAACTCCGTGGTTTTTATTATCCGGTTTCGGGCGTGCAAGTGTGGCTGCGGCGTGGGGCTCAACCCCGGTAGGCAGGCTCCTCCAGGCCCTTGGTGCCAGGGCTCAGGGCAAACACCCCGCCAGCCAGGGGCTGGTCGCTGAGGTCGATGCCGGTGGGGCGGATCGAGGTGACGTACAGGGTGTCCAGGTTGGCACCGCCAAAGGCGCACATCGACGGCTTTTTCACCGGTACGTCGAGTGAGCGGTCGAGGCGGCCGTCGGGGGTGAAACGGTGGATCTGGCCGGCGTCATTGCCGCAAATCCAATAGCAACCGTCCTGGTCGATCGCGGCACCATCAGGGCGGCCAGGGTAGCCGCGCATGTCGACGAACAGCCGTTTGCCATGTGGCGTGCCGCTGTCGATGTCGTAATCGAACACCCAGATCTTCTGCACGTTGGGGTGCGAGTCGGACAGGTACATGCGCCGGCCGTCAGGGCTGAACGCCAAGCCATTGGGCACGATCATGCCGTCCTGCTGCAGTTGTAGCCGGCCTTCGCCGTCAAGCCGGTACAAGGCGCCGACATGGGCGCCTTGCGGCATGTCGAGCAGCATGGTGCCGGCCCAGAAGCGGCCTTGGCGGTCACAGCGGCCGTCATTGAAGCGCATCCCGGCCTGGGCGTGCTGCACGCCGCCGAGCAGGCGCTTGTCCAGGCTGCCGTCAGCCTTCGCCCGCAGCGCAAAGATGCCGCTTTCCATGCCGGCCACCCAGCCGTCGCCGCTACGGGCGATACAGGCGAGCATCTCATCGCCTTGCCAGACCTGGTGCGCGCCATCAGCCGCCTGCCAGCGGTGCAGCTGGCGCGCAGGAATATCGACCCAGTACAGGGCTTGTTCGTCAGGGTGCCACACGGGGCTTTCGCCGGTGCCATTGCGGGCGTCGACGATCAGTTCGCAGTTCATGGCCTTGCCTCCAGGCATGCGTAGGGTCAGTCGAACGGGCCTGCCGCGGTGAAGGCACCGCCCTGATAGACCATGCTCGGGTCATCGGCGGCAGGTGCCGGCTGGGCTTCCACGACGCTGCGGAAGGTTTCGGAACTGTCCTTGGGCCGGTAGCCCAGGTGCGCGGCATGGCGGTTGTCCCACCACACGGTGCGGTTGTCGGATGCGCCATAGACGATGGTGTGGCCGACATCGGGCGTGAACAGCCCGCGCTCGATCAGTTGCACCAGGTCGTCATAGCTCAGCCAGGTGCAGAGCATGCGCGGGTTCTGTGGCTGCGGGAACGAGGAGCCGATGCGGATGCTGACTGTCTCGATACCGTAGCGGTCGTAATAGAAACTGGCCAGGTCTTCGCCGTAGCACTTGGACAGCCCGTAGTAGCTGTCGGGACGGCGCGGCGAATGGGCGTCGATGCGCTGGTCCTGGCGGTAGAAACCGATGGTGTGGTTGGAGCTGGCGAAGATGATGCGCCTGACGCCGTGCTTGCGCGCTGCCTCGTACACGTGGAACACACCGCAGATGTTCGGGCCGAGGATGTCTTCGAACGCATGCTCGGTGGAAACGCCGCCAAAGTGCAGGATGGCATCCACGCCCTCGACCAGGGCATGCACTGCCGCTTTGTCGGCCAGGTCACAGACGATGACCTCTTCATGCGGGCCCGCAGCAGGTGCCATGGGCTTGATATCGGAAAGGCGCAGGACCTCGGCGTAGCCTTGCAGGCGTTCGCGAAGGACCTTGCCCAGGCCGCCTGCCGCTCCGGTGAGCAGCAGGCGATTGAGGGGAGTGGTGGTCATGGCCGGCTCTTTTTGTGATTGTTGTAAGTTGTCGTATGACTGTGCCGATTATTGTGGTTGCTTGTGATGGTTGTCAATCACATCACAGCAGCGACAACGGGTAGTTGAAGATCAAGCGGTTCTCATCGAACTCGTTGTTGCTGTAATCCCGGCGAATCGACGAGTTCCGCCATTTCACGCTCAAATCCTTGAACGGCCCGCTCTGGATCACATACGCCAGCTCGGTCTCGCGCACCCACTCCTTGCCGTCGGTCACGCCCCCGCTGTGAACATCGCGCCCGCTGATATAGCGGTTCATCAAGGTCAACCCCGGCACCCCCACGGTGACGAAGTTGAAATCATGGCGTACCTGCCATGAACGCTCGTTGGCATTGTCGAAGCTGGAGTTGTAGCTGTCGTTGGCCAGGGTCCCGCCACTGGTGCCGTTGACACGCATCCAGGCATCGCCGTCGACCTTCTGCAGCCCGACCCAGAAGGTGTTGCCGGCGTACTTGGCCGAGAACATGCCGGACCAGGTCTTGTTGTCCAGTTCGCCCGCGCGTTCGGAACCGTCCTCGTCGCCATGGAAGTAGCTCAGGTTGGCGCCCAGGGTCCAGGCGCCAAGCGGCTGGCTATGGCTCAGTTGCAGGTACTGCTGCTGGTAGACGTCCTTGAGTACCGCGTTCCACAACCCCACCAGGGTACGGTCCTGGTTGAACTTGTACTCGCCGCCGGCAAAGTTGAAGCGGTCCGACACACCACCGCCGTAGCTCATGTCGTCCATGCTGGCGTCGTTGCGTGGGCTGTTGCCGCGAAATTGCCCGCCGTACAGGGTCAGCCCGGCGATCTCGTTGGAGGTCACCTGCCCGCCACGGAAGGTCTGCGGCAACGAGCGCCCGTCATCCGAGCGCAGTATCGGCAGCACCGGCATCCATTCGCCTACCTTCAGTTCGGTCTTCGAGATCCGCAGCTTGCCCGCCACCGCCAGGCGGCCATAGTCATCCGCCGGCTTGCCATCATCATGGCGCGGCAGCAGCGCCGTACCGTAGGTGCCACCGCCGCCGTCGAGCTTGACCGACCACAGCCCCAGCACATCCACACCGAACCCGACCGGCCCTTCGGTGAACCCCGAGCGGGCATCGAGGATGAAGCTCTGCGTCCATTCCTCGGCTTTGCCCTGTGGGTTGCCAGGGTTGGTGAAGTTGCGGTTGATGTAGAAGTTGCGCAGCCCCAGCGTGGCCTTGGCATCGTCGACAAAACCGGCGGCGAAGCTGGTGCCCGGCAGGCTGGCGATGGCCCCGGCACCCAGCAGGGCGAAGGGCAGGGTTTGGCAGATTTTCATTATTGTTGTGCTCCCTAAGGGTGTGGCAACCCGACCACCGGGCACGCGCAGGCGGCCTGCGGCGGGGCGGGTAGGTGAAGGGCCGGTGAGGGCCTGGGTGGATGTGCGGTAACCGGGCGCTAGCTGCTCAGCGGCGTAAGCCCGCTGGCTGGGGAAAGAGGAGGGTGCAACAGGCGGGGATGCAGCGGGGTGAGTGCCGACATGGGTTCGTCCACGGATTGTTGTTTTTGTTATGTGTTGTCGTACAACTGTGGGCGATTATTAGCAAGCGGCAGCGGGGCTGTCAACGCTCCGCGTAGTGCAGCAGGGTGAATGTAAAGCAACCAGGACATTGCTGTTCCAGCCACGCTTTGGCTCTTTCACTGAGGAAGTACCCGCGATAGACATCCCCTTTGAAGAAATCGGCTTTTTCGTCGGCCTTGAGCACCTGGAGATACTGGCCGAGGTCGGCAGGTTCGTGCCGTGGGTCCTTGAGCAGGTTGAGCTTGCCTACGACGAATGCCTGCCAATACGCCGGCATGCTTGCGGCAAGCGCAGGGTCATGCGGCAGGCAGTCGATGATCGAGGTCGGCCCACCTTCCAGCTCGAGGTAATCGGTGATGGGCTTGCGGGTATCCCAGTGCAGCCAGTCAAGCTGCACGATGTGGGTTTTTTCCAGGTGCTCATACCGACTGATGCCTTTCAGGCCGCTTCGTTCCAGGCCTTCCTTGACCGGCTGGGTGAGCACCAGCGAACCCGAGCGGATATACGCAGGCGGCGTGTACGGCCCAGCGCGCCTGATGCTGTCCACATCGGTATGTTCATCCCAGGCGATCATGCCCTGGAGCAGTACCGCGCCCCAGTCTCCCCAAGGAGACGGCGAGTTGTCGAAATGGTAGATGTTCACGTGAATCTTCTCGGCCCTTGCTGCTTATGGACGGTCGTCTGGAGTCGGCAGCCCATTCAGGTGAACTGAATGAAGAAGAAACCGGCGTCGTCGCCTTCCTTGCCACGGCGCGCCTGCATGTCCACGAACAGATAACCGATGCCTTCGCCGAACAGCCCAGCATGCTGCGGGCTGGCTTCGGCCACGTCGGCGTCCACCAGTTGCATCATGAACATGTAGCGCGGTGGTTCGTAGATCGGGTCCTGCAGCCAGCAGGGGCGGCCGCTGGGTTTGCTCAGGCCGATCCCGCTGTCCTCGTCCTCATGCTCCTCGTCATGCTCCTCGTCAGTCATTTCTTCAAAGTCGATGAACGCTCGTTCCAGCAGCAAGGGGGGATTGCTGGGCTCCAGTGGCTGGCTGGCGAGCTCATGCAGGATGACCCGGGCAAAGCCGGCGTTGATGACGTTCTCCAGTTCAGACTGCAGATTGACTGTATAGCGACGCTGGAGCGGGCGGCTGAAGCCACCGTCCTGCTGTTGCTCGACGGCGAGAAAAACCGTGATAGCTATGCCTGGCGGGACGAACCGGGCCGGTTGGAACTGTTCGGTCAGGGTCAGGATGGGCGTCATCAGTCCGCCGGTTTGCGGGTTGACCGGCCACAAGGAAAGGTCCTTGAGCAAAGGCGCACCACCGATCTGGCCGAAGCCGCGATCTTGTTGGGATAGCACGATCCTGTTCATGGCAAGCCCTTTGAGCTTTGACGGGGCATTCAGGCGTACTGAACGAAAAAGAACCCGGCTTCGTCGCCTTGGTTTTTCCGCCGGGCTTGCTTGTCCAGATAGATGTAACCGATGCCATCCAGGAAGATCCCTTCCTGCTCGGGAGCCCAGCGGCTGATTTCATAGTCGGTCAGTTGCAAAAGGAGCAAGTACCGGTCTGGAACATAGATGGGATCTTGCATCCAGGCTGCTCGACCGAGTTGCTTGCTAATGCCCAGACCGGAGTCTTCGTCAGCGTGCTCTTCGGAGAATTCCTCTTCGGTCATCGGCTCGAAGTCGATATAACGGCGCTCCAGCAAGAGCGTTCCAGGCGGGGCGGTTAACTCCTCCTTACACAGCCGGTGGAGAATGAACCGTGCATAACCATTGTGGATACCGGGTAGCTCCGCTTGCTCATGAAGTGAGTAGCGGCTGACAACAGACTGCTTGAAGCCGCCGGCGCGCTGCTTTCGAGCGGTGATGAATACCGTGGCAGCCATGCCGGGCGGAAAGATTTTAGCCGGCAGGAAGTTTTCCGTGACCGTACACAAAGGCGTCATCGGCTCCTTGGTGTCGGGCGCCAGAGGCCACAAGCCTGGGTCGTCCATGCGGACGCTGCCACCCACCTGACCGAAGCCTTTGTCTTCGTCGGTAAACACGATTTTCATTGAATGCATGTCAATAACATCCCTTGCTTTTTGCATACGACCGGGCGAGCCGCCTGGCGGTGCGGAGTTGGTCCAGGGTCACGATATTACGGGACACCAATGTGTTGTAGATAGCTGAGGACATCAGTCGGATTTCCAGTTTGCCGCGCTTGAGCATCTGGTTTGGCCCCAGCCCTCGTAGTGCTCGCAAACGGCGCTCCTCGTCGTGAACCATATTGTGGTGGCTACGCTTGAGCGCCATCGCCGGGTTGCCTTTTACCCGGTTAGTCGTGGCGATACCTTTTTCCTGCATGAACTTGTGACGCATGATTTCATGGGCATCGTGGCCGTCTTTTTTATGAGCATCGGTGCCGAATCCTGCGGTTTCGCCTTCCTTGAGCAGCCCCCATGGGTCAATCCACGTGAATGGGTTCGGTGCAAACTCGTAAAGGTTCAAACCACCGGCCAAACCGATTGGGTCTGGCTGGGTAAAGCGGCCTATCTCCGGGTCGTAGAAGCGGAACAGGTTGTAGTGCAGGCCGGTTTCGCGGTCCAGGTACTGGCCCTGGAAGCGCAGGTTCTGATCTTCCGGCAGACGGCTGGCCCGCTGTTCATCCCAGCTTGCACCCCAGCTCAGGTAGCGCGCCGACCACACGGCCTCGCCGGTGTCATCGGTCAACTGTTCCGGCAGGCCATTGATGTCATTGTGGTAATGCAGCACCTGCTGATGAGCACCCTGGCCATCCACCCGGGCCAGCGGTTCATGGCCATCGTCTTCGTACAGGTACAACGCCTGCCGGCCATTGTGCTGCTCGCCGAGCAGGCGCAGGCCACTCCAGCTGAAGCGGGTGCGGCCAACCACTTGGCCGTCGAGCGTCGATTCGATCTTCTCGGTGCGCCGGCCCATCGGGTCGTAGCGCATGTCGATGATGCGTTCCCGCCCAGGTTGCAGGTTGCGCACCTGGACCAGCCGGTGCTCGGCGTCGTAGCGAAAATGCTGGGTACCGCGTCGGCGGCTGCGTTTTTCCACCAGGCGACCGAAGCCATCGTAGCGATAGCGCTTGTCCTCGAAAGTGAGCACGCGGTTGTGTCGGACCAGCCCGGCGCCTGCCGCCTGCGGGTCAAGCAGGTTCCCGGCCGGGTCGTAGCGGAACGCTTCGCGCTGGCCGGCGGGGCTGTCCTGACGGCCCAGGACATGGCCGCAGCCATCATGCTGATAGACCTGCAGATACCCGTTGCCGGGGTGCTGCACCTCGCGTACGGCCAATTGGTCGGCGGCGTCGAACTGGTACCGCTGCTGGTCTGGCGCCGGCAGCCGGCTGGGCTGGGCTGCCGGGCGACGGAGCAGGGTGCGCAAGCGTCCGCCACGGTCGTACTGGCGTTGAATCGCCAGGTTACCCTGCAGGCGCAGCGTCTCCCGGTGGACGCGGTCACGCTCGAAATCGCACACCGCCTGGCCATCGAGGTTGATCTGGTGCAGGTGCCCGCTGCCGTAGTACAGGCGGTTGATCCAGCGGCCGTCGGGTACTCGCGTGCGGGTGAGATTGCCGAGCGGGTCATACTGGTACTGCACGCTGCCCTGCGCGCTGTGTTCCTCGAGCAACTGGCCCAGCGCATCGAAGGCGAAGCCCAGTTCCTCGACCTGGCCATCCACAGTGGTACGACGGATCGCAACCACGTTGTCCAGTGGGTCGTTGCAGTAGTCGGTGCGTCCCTCATCGGTATGGCGGGTCAGCAGGCGGCCGCCTGCGTCATAGGCCATGCGGTGAATGATGGGTGCCTCGTCGCTGCCCGGCGCAGGCAGGAAGGTGACCTGGACAAGATTGTCCAGCGGGTCGTACTGGTAGCGCCGCAGGCCACCGTCCAGATCGCGCTCGGCGATCAGCCGGTCGCCTGCATCCCATTCGAAACCGTAGGCCTCGCCATTTTCGTTGTACAGCGCAAGCAGGCGCCCATAGTCGTCATGGTGGTAGCGGACTTGTCGACCGAGCGCATCGATGCGCAGCTGCAACTGGCCACGGCGGTTACGCCGGTATTGGGTAACGTGACCTGCCGTGTCGATGTGGTGGGCCAATAGGCCGCTGGCATCGAGGGCGAATGTTTCGCTGCGGCCATCGGGCAAGGTCACGCTGCGCAAGCGGCCTTTGTCGTCATGCCGGTAGTCGGTGCGCTCGCCCTGGGCGTCGGTAATCGATTGCAGATGGCCCAAGGGGTCGTAGGCGAGGCGGGTCAGGTAGCCGGAGCAGTCCCGCTGTTCGACCAGCAGGCCCCGTTCGTTCCAGCGCAGGTGGCGGCTGGAACCGTTGGCATCGATGATTTCGACAGGGTTGCCCTGGCTGTCATGGCGATAGCGGGTGTGCTGGCCCAACGGGTCGGTCTGGCGCGTGCAGTTGCCCCGTTGGTCATAGGCGAAGGTCCGGCGCTGCCCTGCCTGGTCCGTCTGACTGCGCGGCAGCGACCAGTGTTCGAGCCATTCGGTCGACTCGCTACGCCCCAGCGGGTCGACGGTCTCGGCAAGGTTGCCCGACTCATCGTAGAAGAACTGCCAGCGGCCATCCATGGGGTCGCTGGCCGCGAGCAGCTGGCGCTCGTCATTCCATTCGAAGCGCCAGGTGCGCTCAAGGGCATCGGTATAGGCGGTGATCTGGTACTGCTGGTTCCAGTGGCGCACGGCAACGCGGCCAAGGCTGTCGGTCACCCGGGTGATGCCGGCGGCGACGTCGTATTCGAAGGCGTAGCTGTCGCCGCCGCTGGTCCAGTGCCGCACCACCCGCCAACCGTCCTCATGCTGCGCCCATTCGTAGTAGCAACACAGGCCGCCGCCGGTACGGTGTTCGATCATGCGTCGGGCGGGGTCGTAGGCGAAGCTGCGCAGCGGCTGGCCTGCGCCATCCTGTACCTGAGCGAGGTCACCGTTGGCGTCGTAGCCATAGCTGGCCAGGCGTTGCGATTCGCCGCTCGCCGCGTGGAAGTCGATGTGGCTCACACGCTGTGGCCATTGCTCGCTGTAGCCGAGCTGGACACGCACCTGGTCGAAGGTGTCGCGCAACTGGCAGAGGCGGCCCTGCTGGTCGTAATCCAGATAGATCCGGTTGTCATTGCGATCGCCGATCTGGCTCAGGCGCAGTCGATCGGGCCGCCCCGGGGTTGGCTGGAACAGCCGATACTCGCCTTCGCGGCTTTCGGTCAGCAGCTCGCCGTTGTGCGCCCGGCGTACGCTCAGCCCTTCACCGACGCTGAACACCGCATCGCCCAGGGTAATGATGCCCATATCGACCCGGCGCGCCTGCTCGTCGACCAACACCAGGCGGTCGTCTGCATCGACCTGCACCGAAACTTCATAGGGCAGGCTCCAACCCGCGCCGAACAGGCCATCGACACGCTCGTCGTGGCTGTTGTAGAAGCGTTGCCAGGCGATCGGCAGGGTGGCTTGCACGGTGAAGTCGAGGTCTTCCTCGCCACACAGGACCTTGCCGCCGGTAGCTGCGTGTACCGGGTTGGGCGAACCGGCCATGGCCTGGGTGAGGGCGCTGGTCACCTGGCCGGTAACCACGCTGCTCACGCCGCCCACCAACATGCAGCCGAACTTGCTGTAGAACTTGCCGCCACGCCCGCGCAGCAGCATCAATGCGGTCACCGCCAGGCCGATGCCGGGCGTCTTGCCGCTGCGAATCTCGCGCACCACGATCGGTTCGCCGCCGATGCGCACGTTGTTCGACACCAGGCCGCCATCGACGATCACCGCTTCGCAGGTGCTGCGGTCACCGCTGCGGCAGGCCGGGTGGCCGTTGATCAGCACCTTGCTGGAACCCTCGGCCAGGTACTGCGGTGGCATCGGCGGGTGCTTGCTGCACAGGACCTTGTCGTCCGGTACCGGCAAGGTATTGGCGGCGGGCGCGGCCACGGTCGGCCGCCACATCTGCGAGAAGAAGCCCTTGGCCATGTCCAGGAAGCTTTCCTCCTGGGCCTCGGCGCCTTCCGCGCCGGCTTGCTCCAGCGCTGCCGGCGGGCCAGTGACGACGCCGGCAGCGCGCGCCGCGCGCTTGCCGTTGGTGCGGGTGTCCGACGAGCCACTGATGATGGTGGCCTGCACCGATGGCGGGAACAGGAAGTTGCCGATGCCCTCGCATAATCGGCTCAAGCCCGTATCGGCACCGGTCTTGGCCATGACCACGCCGACCACCAGGCCGACCACCGCGCCCAGCACGAAGCAGCCCAGGCCGCCGGTGGCCACGGTCAGGCCGAATGCCGCAGCCACGGCGGCGGTGGCCAGGGCACCGATGGCCACGGTGGCGGCGATTTCCAGCACCCCCCCGACAATGTCGGCCAATATCGAGGTGTGCATCAGCGCGTCGCCTTCGCGGGCGGCCCACAAAGCGTCGGACATGGCCCAGGCTCAGCCGAGGTTGTCGAAGTCGAGCGACTGCTTGATGGCTGCCCAGTGCGCTGCTTCGGCCGCGCCCAGCGGGCTGGCCTTGACGTAGCTCAGGGCAAACATCTTGCGCGTGCCGGGCAGCACCAGGGCCAGCTGGTACTGGTGGACCTTTTCCTGGCCCTTGCTGAACTGGCTGCTCAGCTCGATGGCGGCGATCGCCTGGCCGGCGCCTACCTGCACGGCCTGGGCGGGCTGCATGCGCAGGTCCTTGACCTGTTGCTGCAGGCGCTGCAACTGGCCGTCGAAATTGCTCTGCAGGGTCTCGCCCTCGGCCAGCAGGCTGCGGCTGATGATCAGCGAGGTGGCCAGGGCCTCGAAGCGCAGGATGTTGATGCTGCTGTCCTGCACGGCGGCATCGGGCAGGGCCAGGCGGAATTCGTTGACGCGATAACTCATGACAGGTCTCGTTACTGGTCGGAGCCGGAGAAGATCGCCTTCACCGAGTCGTCGATGGTCTTTTTCACACCCTGGTTGTCGGGTGCGGTCTGCGCACCGCTGCCGACGTTCAGGTCGAGGGTGCCGTCGGTATTGATCTCGCCGTTCTGCTTGGCATGGAAGCTGAACTGCTCGCAGCTGATGTTGATTTGGCCGCTGGCGTTGAGCTCGATCACGCTCTTGCCACAGACCAGCCGCAGGTTTTCCCCGACCTCGATCAGGTAGCTGGTGCTGACGCTGTCGGTCTTGCTGGCACCGACCAGCAACATGTCGTCGCGGCGCACGGCACGGATGCGGTCCTGGCCGATGGTGATGGTTTCCAGCATGCCCACCGTCTGGGTGCGGTTGATGCCGACCGCCAGCGTCTCGCACTGCTCGACCACGGTGTCCAGGTTGCGCTCGGCATGGATGTACAACTGCTCGGCGCCTTTCTTGTCTTCCATGCGGATTTCATTGAAGTTGGCCGGGCTGCCGCCCTTGCTCGAACGGCTCTTCATGCCGCTTTGCGTGGCATTGGCGGGCAGGTCGTAGGGCACGCTCTGTTCGGCGTTGTACACGCGGCCAGTGATGATCGGCCGGTCGGGGTCGCCTTCGAGGAAGCTGACGATCACCTCCTGGCCAATCCGCGGGATCTGCATCGAGCCCCAGTTCTTGCCAGCCCAGGCCTGCGATACGCGGATCCAGCACGAGCTGTTCTCGTTGGACTGGTCGTGGCGGTCCCAGTGGAAGTGCACCTTCACCCGGCCATACTGGTCGGTCCAGATCTCCTCGCCAGCGGGGCCGACCACCACGGCGGTCTGCGGGCCCTTGACGATCGGCCGCACGGTGCTGCCCTGCGGGCGGAAACTCTGCTGGGCGTCGATGCAGCTGAGGTTGCTCTCGAACTGCGCGGCGCCGCTGCCGGTGCCGCTTTCCAGGCGCTCCTGATGCACGTAGTAGCGTGCGCCGACGATCAGGTATTCGCGGTTCTGGTCCTGGCGGGTGAAACCGCTGAGGCTGAACAGGTGGCCGCTGCCCAGGCCGCGGGCATTGCCGCGCAGCTCGACCCGCTCGTGCAGGCTCTGCAGCGACTCCAGGCGCGTGCGCGCGTAGTGCTCGCCGTCCTGGCTTTGCTGGTAGGCGCCGGGGTAGTCGTACAACGGGTAGTCACCGGCCTGGTGCGGGCGCGGCATGGCCGAGCGCACGTCGATGCGCGCGCTGGGGCGCTGGAAGTCATAGTCGTTGAGCTCCAGCGAGCCTGGCTGCACTTCCTGGGCCAGGTGCCAGTCATTGATGTGGTCACGCTCGCGGTGCTGCCCGTCCGGCGGGTAGTAGGGCACGCTTTCGTAGCCAGGCATCTGCGGGTGCGCGCCGTAGGCATCGGCCAGCACCAGCACGTGGCGCTGCGCTTCATGGCGGAAGAAGTAGTAGATGCCTTCCTCTTCCATCAGCCGGCTGACGAAGTCGAAGCTGGTCTCGCGGTACTGCACGCAGTATTCGCGTTCGCGGTAGCTACGGCTGAGGGCATCCTCGAAGTCGGAAAAGCCCAGGTCGCGGAACACCTGCTTGATGATCTGCGGCGCGCTCAGGTGCTGGAAGATGCGGCAGTCGCTGGTGCGGGTCAGCAGCCACAGCCACGGCCGCAGGGTGACCCGGTAGCTGGCGAACTGGCCCTGGTCCACCGACTGGCTGCAGCGGGCGACGATGCCGTGGAAGTAGCGTGAGGTGCCGAGGCTCAGTTGCACGCTCAGGCTCATCGGCTTGCCCAGCAGGGCATTGAGGTCGATGGCCGGGTCGTCGCTGGTCAGCTGCAGCTCATAGTCGAACAGGCGGCCGAGCTCGTCGCTGCCGCCCATTTCGGCCAGGATCAGCTTGTCCGGCCCCAACGGGCTGTTGATCTGCGCCAGGCGCGTGAACTGCGTGAACAGCATGGTCGGTCCTGTCAGTCGGCTGCGCCGAAGTCATAGTGCAAGTCATTGTCGCGGCGGCTGATGCGCACACTGGCCAGCGGCTTGCCTTCGAGCATGCGGGTGAGGAACTCGCGGCTCATGTCCGGCAGCAGGCCGTTGGTGAGGATGGCGTCGATCATGCGGCCACCGCTTTCGGTTTCGGTACAGCGCGAGACGATCAGCTCCACCACCTCGTCGTCGTAGGCAAAGCCGACCTTGTGCGTGCCTTCCACGCGCTTGCGGATGCGCTCCAGCTGCAGGCGGGTGATGGCCTTGAGCATGGCGTCGCTGAGTGGGTAGTAGGGGATGGTCACCAGGCGCCCGAGCAGCGCCGGCGGGAAGATGTCCAGCAGCGGCTTGCGCAGCTGGCTGGCCACCGCCTCCGGGTCGGGCAGGGCCTGCGGGTCGCTGCAGGTGCGCGCGATCAGCTCGGTGCCGGCGTTGGTGGTGAGCAGGATCAGGGTATTGCGGAAGTCGATCTGACGGCCTTCGCCATCCTCCATCACACCCTTGTCGAACACCTGGAAGAAGATCTCGTGCACGTCCGGGTGGGCCTTTTCCACCTCGTCCAGCAGCACCACGCTGTATGGCCGGCGGCGCACGGCCTCGGTCAGCACGCCGCCTTCGCCGTAACCGACGTAGCCGGGCGGGGCGCCCTTGAGGGTCGAGACGGTGTGCGCCTCCTGGAACTCGCTCATGTTGATGGTGATCAGGTTCTGCTCACCGCCGTACAACGCCTCGGCCAGGGCCAGCGCGGTTTCGGTCTTGCCCACCCCGGAGGTACCGGCGAGCATGAACACGCCAATCGGTTTGTTCGGGTTGTCGAGGCCGGCACGGGAGGTCTGGATGCGCTTGGCGATCATGCTCAGCGCATGGTCCTGGCCGATGATGCGCTTGGCCAGCAGGCTGTCGAGGTTGAGCACGGTCTCGATCTCGTTGCGCGCCATGCGCCCCACCGGAATCCCGGTCCAGTCGGCCACCACCGAGGCGACGGCCTGGTAGTCCACGGTCGGCAGGATCAACGGGCTCTCGCCTTGCAGGGCGCCCAGGCGCTGCTGCAGGTCGGCCAGCGTTTCGCGCAGCTCAGGGTTACCTGGCAGCGCAGCGTCCTGGTCGACCACCCCGGCTTGCTCGCGCAGTTGGGCGCGGGTGGCCAGCAGTTGGTCGACCAGGGCCTTTTCCTCGGCCCAGCGGCTTTCCAGGGCGGCCAGGCGTTGGCGCTCCTCGGCCAGCAGGCTGTCGGCCTGGGCCTGGCGCTGCCCGGTGGGCACGCCAATGGCGGCTTCACGGGCGATGATTGCCTGCTCGACCTCCAGCGCCTCGATGCGGCGGCGGCTGTCGTCGACCTCGGCCGGCACCGCGTGCAGGCTGATGGCCACGCGTGCGCAGGCGGTATCGAGCAGGCTCACCGATTTGTCCGGCAGCTGGCGCGCCGGGATGTAACGGTGCGACAGCTTGACCGCGGCCTCGAGGGCTTCGTCGAGGATCTGCACCTGATGGTGCTGCTCCATGGTCGAGGCCACCCCACGCATCATCAGCAGGGCCTTGGCTTCGCTCGGCTCGTCCACCTGCACCACCTGGAAGCGGCGGGTCAGGGCTGGGTCTTTCTCGATGTGCTTCTTGTACTCGGCCCAGGTGGTTGCCGCCACCGTGCGCAGGCTGCCACGGGCGAGTGCCGGCTTGAGCAGGTTGGCCGCATCGCCGGTGCCGGCGGCGCCACCGGCACCGACCAGGGTATGGGCTTCATCGATGAACAGGATGATCGGCTTGGGCGAGGCCTGCACATCCTCGATCACCTGGCGCAGGCGCTGTTCGAACTCGCCTTTCATGCTGGCGCCGGCCTGCAGCAGGCCGACGTCCAGGCTGCGCAGCTCGACATCCTTGAGCGCCGGCGGCACGTCGCCGGCGACGATGCGCAAGGCGAAGCCTTCGACCACGGCGGTCTTGCCGACACCGGCCTCACCGGTGAGGATCGGGTTGTTCTGCCGGCGGCGCATGAGGATATCGACCAGCTGGCGGATCTCCTCGTCACGGCCGACGATCGGGTCGAGCTTGCCGCTGCGGGCCTGTTCGGTCAGGTCGACGGTAAAGCGCTTGAGCGCTTCCTGCTTGCCCATCGCTGCCGGCGCCACGGCGCCGCTGGCTTCGCCAGGCTGTGCAGCACTGAAGCCGTCGGTGGCGCCCAGATGGTTTTCCGGCGAGTCGCCGACGTATTCGCTGAAGCGTTCGCTCAACGCCTCGACCTTGAGCTTGGCGAACTCGCTCGACAGCCCCAGCAAGGCATGGCGCAGGCTCGGAGTCTTGAGGATGCCGACCAGCAGGTAGCCGCTGCGCACCTGGCTTTCACCGAACATCAGGCTGCCGTATACCCAGCCGCGTTCGACCGCCTCTTCAACCTGCGAGGACAGGTCGGTGATCGAGGTCGAACCGCGCGGCAGCCGGTCCAGGGCGTCGGTCAGGTCGCGCGCCAGGCGCGCCGGCTCGACATCGAACTGGCGCACGATGCGGTGCAGGTCGCTGTCCTGCAATTGCAGCAACTGGTGCAACCAGTGCACCAGTTCGACATAGGGGTTGCCCCGCAGCTTGCAGAACACCGTAGCGGCCTCGATGGCCTTGTAGGCAATGCTGTTGAGTTTGCCGAACAGCGCGGCGCGGCTGATTTCACCCATGGTCCTGGTTCCTTGTGTGGTGGGCGGCGGCCGGCTGGTCGGCATAGTAGCGGGCCAGCTTCAGGTCGCGTGCATCGTGCGGAAGGTGGCCGAGCCAGGTATCGAAACCCAGGCGTTGGCCGGCATTGAGTTGCAGCGCAGGTACCTGGTCCTGCGCGAGGATCAGGTTGAGATCCCAGTCCAGTTCCTGGCCCAGGTATTCGGCGACCCATGCCGCCAGCTCGACGAAGGCCTGCCCGCCAGGCAGCAGGGCGTGGTACTGGTCGAGGCTGAGCGGGCCGAGGCACAGCCGGAACTTGTGCTGGCGGTCCCAGACGTAGCGGCCCAGGCACAGGTCCACGCCCAGGCGGTTGGCGCGCACGCCGAGCTGGCTGCGTTCGGGCAGTTCAAGCCACTGGCCGACGTATTCTTCCAGGCGCACCGGCACGCCGAAATAGCCGGCGAGGATGCTGCACAGGCCGTCCGGGTAGCGGGTTTGCGCGCTCAGGTGGCCGGACCAGTGCAGTTTGGCGGTGTCGGCCAGTGCGCCCTGGCCCTGCAGTTCCGGCTGGCCACGGCCACTGAGCGCGGCCAGGCGCGCGGCCCAGTAGTCGTCGCCCGGGCGATCGTGGCTGACCGTCGGGCGCGCTTCGGCCCAGGCGCGGTAGAACAGGCTCAGCAGGCGGTGATGGAAAACATCGAGGAACGCCTTGCTGGTCGCGTCGGCATGGTTGCGCTGGCGCTCGCGCATGTATTCGGTGAGGTGCAGCGGCAACGGCCCGTTGGGGCCACCGAGGCCGAAGAAAAACTGCTCCAGGCGCGCCGGCTGGTCGCCGTCGGCGCTGACCGAGGCCAGGGTCGCCGGGGCGAACCCGCAGTCCAGGCGCTGGCCCAGGCGCACCGGCTCGTCGGCCAGGCGCAACGAATGGCCGAAGCGTGGCAGCTCGGGGTACTGCGCCTCGAGGCGGCGCAGCGCCTGGAAGAAGTCGTACGCCCAGGGCTCGTCCTGCATGGCCTGCAAGGTATTCATAAGGTCGGCCTGCGCCCCGGTTTGGCCGCCCAGCGCATGATCTCGCCACGTTCACTGGTGCGCAGTACCGTTTCGGTGAAGCTGTTGATCGACACATAGCGGGTCAGGAACCGTTCGAACACCGCGCCGAGCAGGAACACGCCGGTGCCGCGGAAGGCGTTTTCGTCGAAGGTCAGGGTGATCTCCAGGCCCCGCCCGAAAACGATCGGCCCGGGCATCGGCAGGCGTCGCGTACAGGGTTTGCTGCTGACCTCGCGCAGGCCGTCGATCTGCAGGTTCAGCGCGCTGTCCTGCGGGTCGCCATACAGGCGCAGCAATTCGCGCAGGGCGGCGGCGCCCTGGCCGTGCTCGGCCAGCGACAGGTAGTTGAGCGACAGCTGGCTGATCAGGCGCCAGGCACGGTTGTCATGGGCATGGCTGGCCTTGGGCCGGCTGGGGCCGGCCAGGCAACGCACGCCAGCGACCGGTGCGCTGTCGGCCAGGCTGAAGTCGCTGCGCCCGTCGCCAACGTTCATGAACAGGGGCAGGTCGCGGTTGCTGCACAGGGCGCTGATACCCAGCTGGCGCAGGTCGTGGCGGTAGGGCGCCTGCTGGCCGTCGACCAGGCTGATGAACGTCTCGCTGCCCATGTAGCTGGAGCGCGTACCGTTGCGGCGCTGGTCGCTGGACAACACGCGCGGCTCGCGGCGCACGATGTAGTAGGCCTGGTCGCGGCCATAGCGCGACGGGTCGCGCACGGCGTAGAACGGCAGGAATTCCTGGTCCGGGCCGGTGCCGTGGCCGGTAACGCGTTGCAGCGAATGGATCTCGAAATCGGTGGGCCGGGTACGGTCGGCGATCACGTGGTGTTCGTGCACCCGGTCGGTCAGGTGCAGGCGGTCGACCCGCCGCGGGAACAGGTTGATCGCCGGGGTGCAGAACGGCACGAACTGGTCGGCACCGACGCTGCTCTCCAGGCTCTGCTCGAAACGCTCGAACAACACCAGCACTTCCAGGGTCTGCCCGGTGCAGCGCTGGACCGCTCGCTCCAACCCGGCGAAATCGACGAACAGAAAACGCTGCGGCAGGGCGAAGTATTCCTGCAGCAGGCGGTAGCCCTGGAAGGCCTGGGGCACCACCGGCAACGCTGCTTCGCGGTCGTCGAAGCCACACGGGCGCAGCGCCTGTTCGACTGGAATGCGCTCTACCCAGTCGGCGCCAGGTTGGCGCACGAACACCGCGCAGGCGCTGCCCAGCAGTTGCTCGTAGAGGCGGAACGGCGTCTCGTCGGCGCCGTTGAGGTACAGCGGCAAATGGCTGAGCGGCAAGCTGCAGAACGGCACCTCGGCGCCACTGCGCAGGGTCAGGCGCAGGCCGGCGCGGGCCTGGGGCACGCTGCCGGCCAGGCGCCCGAGCACCGCGCCGGGGTTGCCGAAGTACTCGGCGCGGGCCACCTGCAAGGGCCACAGGGTAACGTCCTGGGTGCTGCGGAACTCGCACGGGGTTTGCGAGTTGCGTCCTAGGTTGGCACGCAGCACGCTGTCCCGCGGCAGGCGGAAACCGGCGGCCAGGGAGCCCTCGTCGGGGTCGGTCTGCAGTTGCACCACGGTCATCGACGGGGTCGGCGCCAGGTAGTGCGGGTAGGCGATTTCCAGCAGGTTGTGGGTGAAGGTCGGGTATTCGGCGTCCAGCTTCAGCTGCACCCGTGCGGTGAGGTAGGCGAAGCCTTCGAGCAGGCGCTCGACATAAGGGTCGGCACACTCGATCCCGGACAGCGTCAGGCGCCCGGCGATCTTCGGGTATTCCCTGGCGAACTCCGCGGCACTCTCGCGGATGTGCTGCAATTCCTGGTTGTACAGCTCAAGCAGGCGCGGGTTCATGCACGCCTCCGGCGTTCGGCCGGGGCCACGCGTACGTGGCCGGACTCCAGGTCCACCTCGGTCTGCAGCAGCAACGGCAAGGCCGCCGGCTGGGCCCACAGGTCGCCTTCGATCTCGAAACTCAGGGCGTTGGCATTCATCTCGCCGGGGGCGGCCTGGGCACGCACCTTGAGGGTATGGGCGAGAATACGTGGCTCGTAGGTGGCGATGGCCTGGTGGATGATGCGCTCCAGGGCGGCCAGGTCGATGTTCGAGGCGCTGTTGCCGGCCAGGGCCGGCAGGCCGTAGTTGATCACCGACGCACCGGCCGGGGTGCCCAAGGTGGCGGCGCTGTCCAGCAGCGAGGTGGTGTTGAGCAACCAGGCAAGGTCGCGCAGTACCGAGGCCTTGAGCTGGTGCAGGCTGAGTACGCGCTTGTCCGGCGCTTCCTGCGGGTTGCCCGGGTCGTCGTCGGTCAGACGGTCCAGCAGCGAGGGCTGCAGACGGTCGCGGGCGGCAATATCGGCTACCACTCGAACAGCCCCACGAAGTTCTTCTGGTCTACAGGGCCGTTCGCACAGCTGCCGCCATGGGCCACGATGGATGGCTCCAGGCGCTCGCCCAGCTGGCGCACGGCCTGGTACTGGCTAGCGCAACGGCCGGGCTGCGACGGGTCTGGCTGCACATGGCTGACAATGATGATCTGCGCACCATTGAACTGCTCCACGCGAGGCTTGCCGCCCGCGCGCTCGGGGCTGAGCTGGCACGGCCAGGGCATGTCCAGCTGCAGCAGCGAAGCATCGGCCTGGCGCAGCGCGCAGCGGCCCTGGTGGTTTACCAGCGCCAGCTGTTTGCCGCCAAGGGTGACTTCAGGCGCCGCGCTCGACGACGGAGCAGGGGCCTGCGCACAGGCATTCAGGGCGAACGCGACCAGCAGGGCCGGCAGGGCTTTGCACACACGGTTCATTTCAGCTCCCAGAACCAGACGGCCTTGGAACGATGCGCCTGGTCGGCGAAATAGCCCGTGACCCGGCCTCTGTCCCACAGGTCGATGTGATCGCCGGTACGGTTGTCGAAGGCCTGCCCGGCACGGGCAAAACAATCCTTGAAGAAGATGATGCCGCGCTTGTCGCTGAGCTTGAGGCGGTCGCTTGCGCTGCCACTCAGTTGCAGCGGGGCACCGAGATGGTGCTTCCACAGCCAGTTGGCCAGCGACTCGGCACCCCGGGCATGGCCATGGGCACAGCGCGGTTCGCTGTAGGTACCGGCATTCACCTTGATGGTATGTTCGCCATTGAGCGCGATGCTCATGCGAATGGCGCACTGGTTGTCCCAGCCGCCGTCGCAAGGCGAGGAGTCGGTTGGGTAGGCATTCCAGAGGTTGATGAAAGAAGGCTTGGCCATGGGTTTCACCGTGAGCGGGTGAGGGTAGGGGAAGGCGCCCGCGCCAGCCAAGGCGGCGCAGGCGCGGTCGGTCAGATCTTGACGTTGGAACGGATGTTCCAGCCGTACTTGATCGGGCCGCCTTCCTTGGTGCCGTCGGCTTTCTGCGGCTGATAGTCGACGGTGACCTTGGCGAAGTTCAGGGTCACGTTCTCGGTCAGGCGGTCGTCGTTGCCCGAGCCACCGGTGCTCAGCGAGCTGATGATGACCTCTTCGAGGTTGATGATCAGGTACTCGACCTGGCTCTCGCCGCCGGCCTTGCGCACGGTCAGCTTGACCTTGTCGATGTGCTTGCCGCTGGAGCAGTGGGCCATCAGGTTGGGGGTCGACTTGTCGATGTACTTGGTGATCGACAGGTCCTGGATGTTGACCTTGCCCGAACCGCCACCGCTACCCATGTGCATGTTGCCGGACTGGGACATGCCCCAGCTCCAGTTGAGCACGTCGATTTCGTCCTTGTGGCCCTTGTCGTGGGACTCGCCCTTGATGTCGCCGATCTTGATGAAAATATCTACAGCCATGATGTCCTCGGTATTACGTGTCAGGTTGGCGGTTGGGTGCAGTTGGGGCTGTCAGGCAGCCCCTGGGGCGTTTACGCCCCTTTGGCCGAAGGCAGCTTCGATACCAGGCGCAGCGACACGGTCAGCCCTTCGAGCTGGTAGTGCGGGCGCAGGTAGAAGCGCGAGTTGTAGTAACCCGGGTTGCCTTCGACGTCCTCGACCACGACCTCGGCCGCTGCCAGCGGGTGCTGGGCCTTGGTGGTCTCGGTGGAGTGCGCCGGGTCGCCGTCGACATAGTTGAGGATCCAGTCCTGCAGCCAACGCTGCATCTCGTCCTTTTCCTTGAACGAGCCGATCTTGTCGCGAACGATGCACTTCAGGTAGTGCGCGAAGCGGCAGGTGGCGAACAGGTACGGCAGGCGCGCGGCCAGGTTGGCGTTGGCGGTGGCGTCCGGGTCGTCGTACTCGGCCGGCTTCTGCAGCGACTGGGCGCCGATGAAGGCGGCGAAGTCGGTGTTCTTCTTGTGCAGCAGCGGCATGAAGCCATTCTTGGCCAGCTCCGCTTCGCGGCGGTCGGAAATGGCGATTTCGGTCGGGCACTTCATGTCCACACCACCGTCGTCGGTGGGGAAGGTGTGCGCCGGCAGGCCCTGCACCTCGCCACCCGACTCCACGCCACGAATGCGCGAGCACCAGCCGTAGTACTTGAACGAGCGGTTGATGTTCACCGCCATGGCATAGGCGGCGTTGGCCCAGGTGTACTTGCTGCTGTCGGCGCCATCGGTGTCTTCTTCGAAGGCGAACGCCTCGACCGGGTCGGTCTTGGCGCCGTACGGCAGGCGTGCCAGGAAGCGCGGCATGGTCAGGCCGATGTAGCGCGAGTCTTCGGACTCACGCAGCGAGCGCCAGCCAGCGTATTCCGGGGTGGTGAAGATCTTGGTCAGGTCGCGCGGGTTGCTCAGTTCCTGCCACGAGCCCATGCCCATCACGGTCGGCGAGGCGGCGGCAATGAACGGCGCGTGCATCGAGGCGCAGATCTTCGACATTTCGCCCAGCAGCTCGACGTCGGGTGGCGACTGGTCGAAGTAGTAGTCGCCGACCAGGCAGCCGTAGGGTTCGCCGCCGAACTGGCCGTATTCTTCCTCGTACAGCTTCTTGAAGATCGGGCTCTGGTCCCAGGCGGTACCCTTGAATTTCTTCAAGGTTTTGTGCAGGTCGGTCTTCGAGACGTTGAGCACACGGATCTTCAGCTGCTCGTCGCTCTCGGTGTTGTTGACCAGGTAGTGCAGGCCGCGCCAGGCACTTTCCAGCTGCTGGAAGTCGTTGTGATGGATGATCTGGTTGACCTGGGCAGTCAGCTTGGCGTCGATGGCGGCAATGATCTGCTCGATCGAGCCAATGGCATCGTTGGACACCAGGTTGGTCTGCGCCAGGGCCTGCTCGGCCAGGGTACGCACGGCGCTTTCGACCGCTTCCTTGGCTCGTTCGGTCTTGGGTTTGAATTCCTGCAGCAGCAGGTTGGCGAACTCGCTCGGGTCCTGGGTGGCTGCGGCCGGCTGGGCCTGGGCGTCGCGCAGTGGATCGGTCATGGGCTGTCTCCTCAGGCCTTGGGCTCGTTGTCGACGGGTTTCGGCGCGCTGGCCAGGGCCTGCAGCAGGGCCGGGTCCTTGATCGCTTTGAGGATGATGTCCTCGGCACCGGTCTTGCCGTCCATGTAGGTCAGCAGGTTGGCCAGCTGGGTGCGGGCTTCCAGCAGCTGGTTCAGGGCATCGACCTTGCGTGCCACGGCGGCCGGGCTGAAGTCGTCCATGCTCTCGAAGGTGATGTCCAGGCTCAGGTTGCCTTCGCCGGTCAGTTCGTTGGGCACGTTGAAGGCCACGCGGGGCTTCATCGCCTTCAGGCGCGAGTCGAAGTTGTCGACGTCGATTTCCAGGAACTTGCGCTCGGCCACTGCTGGCAGCGGCTCGGCCGGCTTGCCGGCCAGGTCCGAAAGCACGCCCATGACGAACGGCAACTGGACTTTCTTCTCGGCGCCGTAGAGTTCGACGTCATATTCGATCTGCACCCGTGGCGCACGGTTGCGCGCGATGAATTTCTGGGAGCTGTCTTTCGCCACGTTGTTCCTCCTGGTCGCCGGTGTGGCGGCGCTGTTCGTTGCGGGCGTCGGTGTTGATGCGGGCCGAGGACGTCAGTTGTCCTCGGGGCCGCGCAGGTTCTCGAATTGCGACCAGCCATCGGGGATCAGGTCGCGAACAATGGTTGCGAAATCGGCATTGACCAGTTTCTTCGCCCGGTGCAGCAGCACCGGCAGCGGGCTCGATGGCTCGTGGCGGGCGTAGTACTGCAGCAGGCGGTCAAGGCTCTGCTGCACGTCTTCGCGGCTGTTGACTTCGCCTGGGCGGGCAGCGGGCCGTGCGGTAGGGGTGACACTGGCGATCAGCGGCTGCGGGTCATCGTGCTCGGCGAGTGGCGCGTCAACGGCTTGCGCGGCCGTGCCGGCACCGTCGGGGCAGTAGTCAGCCAGCACCTGCTGCACCTGGCGCAGCGGCTGGCGCAGGGCCGACAGGTCGATGCCACGCTCCGACCCGACCTGGTCGTTGACCCGGCTTTCGATGGCGTCCACCGCCTCGCGGGCCAGCCGCAGCGCCTCCTGGCACTGGTGCAACTGGTCGGCGTCGGCGTCACGCAGGGCGGCGGCCAGTTCCTCGGCGCTGAGCTGTTCGCTGGCGAAATGCTGTACGCCTGCGGCGTGCAGGGCCGCGCGCAGGGTGACCGGGCCGAAGGCGCGCGAACGCACCAGCACGGCATCGCGCAGCAGCGCGATGTTGGTGTCGCAGGTGAGGCCGGCCAGGGCATTGACCCGTACCGTGGGGTCGTTGTCGTCAGCGGCGTCCAGTTGCGGGTGCAGGTGCAGCCAATACTCGCCGAGCAGGTCGCGGATCAGCTCCAGGCTGGCGGCCAGCCCCGGGAGGCCGTGCAGGGCCAGGTTGGCCTGCAGCAGGAAATGGGTGATGCGCAGGTCCTTGCTGCGTTGCAGCAAGGTCGTGCTGGCTTGCTCGATATCGCGCCACTGCGGCGGTTCGGCAGGCTGGATGGCATCGCCCATGACGCGCTCGGGGCGGCCCTGGGCGTCACGCTCCAGTTGCAGAAACTCGGCGTCATATTCGAGGTCATCGCCGCAGGGGAAGTCAGCGGAAACAGCGGCGAGCAACGGCGATGCGTTCACCAGAATTCGATCTCCCTATCGGCCCTTGGTGAGGGCGTGTTGTTGTGCGAAGTTGCAAGTGTGAACTGGCGCACAAACTTTCCAAAGAGTGCCGGCGTGATATCACAATGATATTGTTTTGGCACTTCGAAGTTGCGCATTTATGGTTTATTTATTCGCGAGTGTCAAGGTAAGCTACGCGCCCCCGAGTTTCACTTGTGACTTCGTTGGCAGTAACCGAGCACCACTCGTCCGGTTCCCTTCGGCTGGCCTCGGCAGTGGCGCTGCATACCCGTCGTATAGTCGGTGCTTTGCGCGAGACCCCCGATAATCAAGGGGTGCAGCAATATTTGAGTGGCTGCGGTAAATAACTCAAATGGATGGATCGACGTTTAAAACGGATGCAAGGAGGCATGATGGCACTTTGCCTAACTATCACCAGTTACCACAAGATTACCCCGGGGCAATGCCCGGAGATGCGGCTGGAAACCGGTGCCATCACGCTTGGCCGTTCGGCGGACAACGACTGGGTACTTCCCGACCCGGAGCGGTTGGTATCGGCCAGGCATTGCATGATCCAGTTCAAGGATGGGCGGTATTATTTAACCGATGACAGTACGAACGGTGTGGAATTAGTTCGCGCCGGTATTCGCCTGCGTCGCGGTAACAGTGAGCCGCTGATGGATGGCGAAGTTATCCGCATTGGTGAATACGAGATCCAGGCGCGCATCGACGCGAGCTTGCCCGGCAGCCTCGATGGCCAGCCCCAGGCGCACAGTTTCGAAGCGCTGATGGCCAACCAGGTAGCGGCTCCGGCCGTCCCCGCCCCGGCGATATCCGGTGCGCCGGCAGCATTCCTGCAAGGCGCGTCGAACCACGACACGCTGCCTGACCTGTTCGACTTCCTCGGCCCCGCGAGCGTGCCGCCAGTCAGCCAGCCCGACCATGTACCGGCCCAGCAGCACGACTTTCGTCCGCCAACCCCGGTGATCCCGCCAACCCCGGTGATCCCGGCTGCGCCGGCCGCCGCCGCAGCGCCAGGGATGATCCCGGAAGACTGGGACCTGCTTGGCTCGACCCCGGCACCCGCGCCAGCCGTGGCACCTGAGCCAGTGCCAACGCCAGCGCCGACACTGCCACCGATACCGACAGCGCCACCTGTACCAGCTGCTCCGGCAGTTCCTGCACAGCCGGCGGCGAGCGCAGCAGTCGCGCCAGCGCCTGTTGCACCTGTAGCGGCCGCGACCAGCGACGCATTGCTGCAGGCATTCCTGCGTGGCGCTGGTATCGAGCACCTGCGTATCGACGCCGCCGATGCCGCCGCCCAAATGGAGGCCATCGGCCGCAGCTACCGCTTGATGGTCGAAGGCCTGATCGACGTACTGCGGGCGCGCAGCAGCCTGAAAGGCGAGTTTCGCATGCAGCAGACGACCATCGCCCCGGTGCAGAACAACCCGTTGAAATTCGCCCCCAATGCCGACGAGGCCTTGCTGCTGTTGCTGCGTCACGGCAACCAAGCGTTCCTGGCGCCGGACCAGGCCGTGCGCGAGAGCTTCGATGACCTGCGCGCCCACCAGCTGGCGGTGATGGCGGGCGTGCAGGCGGCGATCAAGCACCTGCTCGGCTGTTTCCAGCCGGCGCGCCTGGAGCAGCGCCTGGCACCTGCGGCCGGGCTGGCCAAGCTGTTCGGCGGTTCGCGCCAGGCGCACTGCTGGCAGCAGTTCACCGAGCTTTACGGGCAAATCTCCCGCGAAGCCGAAGATGATTTCCAGGAGCTGTTCGGCCGCGAATTCGCCCGCGCCTACGAGGCCCACAGCAGCCGTTCGCAACGTAGCTGAGCACGCCCGGGAAGACCACGGTACGTCATGAGGACAAGGATGAAAGCAATACGACTGGTCGCGGCCCTGAGCCTGGTGCTGCTCGGTGCCTGCAGCAAGGACGAGGCTGTTGCCCCCGTCGCCGACAAGGCCCCGGCCAGCCCGGCCGTGACCCTGTATTTCAGTGCTGCTGCCGGCCTCAACCCGGGCCCTGGCGGCGCGCCTGCGCCGGTACGGGTGCGCCTGTACGAGCTGAAGAACAGCGCGGCCTTCGCCCGTGCCGATTACTTCGCATTGGCCGAGCGCGCCCAGGCCACCCTCGGCGCCGACCTGATCGACCAGGACGAAGTGCTGTTGCAGCCGGGCGGGCAATTGCGCCTCGAACGCCCGCTCGATCCCGCCACTCGCCAGGTCGGCCTGGTGGTCGGCTATCGCGAGATCGACCAGGCCCAGTGGCGCAGCGTGCTGCCAGTGCCGCCGCGCGACTATCAGATCAGCCTCGATGTGCGCGCCGTGCGCAGCGCCGTGGCCACCCCCCAACCTGAACCTGCCCGCTAGGCAATCGGAGTCCCCATGTCCTGGAACAATCGCGTGGTCTGGTCGGAAGGCATGTTCATCACGACCCAGCACTTCCAACAGCATGATCGCTACCTCGAACACTTGGTCGATACCCGCAGCCGCCCGTTGAACGTAGCCGCCTGGGGCTTTTCCGAGCTGCTGCTCGACCAGGGCCTGCTGGCCCAGGGCAAGGTGGCGATTCTCAGCGCCCGCGGTTTGCTGCCCGACGGCACGCCGTTCGACATCCCCCGTGACGACCTGCCGCCGGCACCGCTGGAAGTGCCCGACGAGCTGCGCGACGGCGTGCTTTACCTGGGGCTGCCGCTCAAGCGGGCCGGGGCCCGCGACACCGTCGACGAAGGCGAGGCCGTGGCTGGCGCCCGCTACATCAGCCGGGTCAGCGAAGTGCGTGACGACAACGCGCCGTTCGAGAACCGTGCCCCGCTGGCGCTCGGCAGCCGCGCCCTGCGCCTGTTGCGCAGCGAGGACGGCCTGAGCGACTACGCCGCCCTCGGCATGCTGCGCATCCGCGAGAAACGCGCCGACCGCGCGCTGGTGGTGGATGACAGCTACATCCCGCCGGTACTCGACGTGGCGGCCAGCCAGCAGCTGTCCGGTTTCTGCGGCGAGTTGCTGGGCCTGTTGCACCAGCGTGGCGAAGCACTGGCTGGCAGGGTGGTTGCCTCGGCCAATGGCGGCGCGTCGGAGATTGCCGACTTCATGCTGCTGCAACTGGTCAACCGCGCCCAGCCGCTGGTCGAGCACCTCAACCAGCTGAGCCCGTTGCACCCCGAGCGGCTGTACAGCGAGCTGGTGGCGCTGGCCGGCGAGTTCGCCACCTTCACCCGCGATGGCCGGCGCCCGCACAGCTTTCCGGTCTATCAGCACGACGACCTGGCGGCGACCTTCGCGCCGGTGATGGCCGCCTTGCGCGAAGCCTTGTCGACCCTGATCGACAGCAAGGCGGTGGCTATTCCCATCGTCGAGAAGGCCTACGGCATCCACGTCGGCATGCTCGCCGACCGCAGCCTGCTCGATAGCGCCAGCTTCATCCTGGTGGTGCGCGCCGACGTCCCCAGCGAGACCCTGCGCAGCCGCTTCGGCCAACAGAGCAAGATCGGTTCGGTGGAGCACATCCGCGACCTGGTCAACCTGCAGCTGCCGGGCATCGGCCTGCTGCCGTTGCCGGTGGCGCCACGGCAGATTCCGTTCCATGCCGGTTCCACCTACTTCGAGCTCGACCGGGGCAGCGAGCACTGGAAGCAGTTGCAGCACTCGGGTGGCTTTGCCTTTTACGTCGCCGGTGAGTTCCCCGGCCTGAGCCTGGCCTTCTGGGCCATTCGAGGATAACCCGCGATGCACCCGGACGATCCGCAGGCCAACGACCGTACCCAGTTCATGCCGCGCCCCGGTGGCCGCGCGGCCCCGCAGCCTGCCGCGGCGGCCCCGCAGCAGCCGCCCTTGCAGGTGCCGGCCGAGCCCCTGGCGCCAGGCCAGGGCGTCGGCCTCAACCCGCTGGAGCAGGCGGCCGGGCCGTTGCTGGCCTTGCTTACCCGCCTGCGCAACACCATCGCCCACTCGGCGCCGGCCAGCCTGCGCGCGCAGTTGCTGGCCTATCTGCGCCAGTTCGAAACCCGCGCCGAAGCTGCCGGGGTGGTGCGCAACGAGGTGCTGCTGGCGCGCTATGCGCTGTGTACCGCGCTGGACGAGGCGGTGCTCAGCACACCGTGGGGCAGTGCCAGCGACTGGAGTCGGCAGAGCTTGCTGATCACCGTGCACAACGAGGCCTGGGGCGGTGAGAAGGTGTTCCAGCTGATGGAGCACTGCCTGCAAAGCCCGCGCGAACGCCTCAACCTGCTGGAGCTGTTGTACCTGTGCACCAGCCTCGGCTTCGAGGGCCGCTACCGGGTCATGAAAGATGGCCGTGCCCAGCTCGAAGCGCTGCGCGAGCGCACCGCGGCGGCGATCCGCAGCGCCCGTGGCGAGCGTGAGCGTGAACTCTCGCCACACTGGCGCGGGGTGGCGGTCAGCCGTGACCGCCTGGCCCAGTTCGTGCCGCCCTGGGTGGGCCTGGCGGTGGCCGTGGCGCTGCTGTTGCTGTTGTTGTTCGGCCTGCGCCTGAAGCTGGCCGCCGATGCCGAGCCGGTGTTCCGCGGTATCCACGCGCTGGGTGAAATCCCGGTGCAGGCCATGGACCGCCCGGTGCTGCAGCCCAAGCCGGTGGAGCGCCCGCGCCTGGCCGGGTTCCTCGCCGAGGACATCAAGGCCGGCCGGGTCGCCGTCGAAGACGCGGTCGACCGCTCGGTGGTGACCATTCGCGGCGACGAACTGTTCGCCAGCGCCAGCGCCAGCATCAAGGGCGATTTCCAGCCGCTGATGCTGCGCATTGCCGAGGCGCTGGCCAAGGTCAAGGGCAACGTCCGGGTCACCGGGCACAGCGACAACCAGCGCATCGCCACGCTGCGCTTCCCGTCCAACTGGGCGTTGTCGCAGGCGCGCGCCGAAGAGGTCAAGGGCATCCTCGCCGCGCGCACCGGGCAACCCGAGCGCTTCAGTGCCCAAGGGTTGAGCGACACCGAGCCGCTGGCGTCGAACGACACCGCGCAGGGCCGGGCGAAGAATCGCCGGGTTGAAATCACCGTTCTGGCGGAGGGCGTCGAGTGAAGGCGTTTTTCAGTTTTGTCATTCGCTGGGTAATCCCGCTGCTGGGCCTGATCGCCCTCAGCCTGATCATCTGGTTCGTCGGGCCGTTGCTGGAAATGCTGGCGCCGCCGACGCCACGCTGGTTGCTGATCATCCTGCTGTTCGCCCTGTGGGGCGGCTACCGCGCCTGGCGCATCGTGCAGGCACGCCGACAGGCGGCCAAGGTCATGCAGAGCCTGGCCGCAGAGACCGCCCCGGACCCTGCCAGCGTGGCCACCAGCGAAGAGCTGGCGGCGCTGCGCCAGCGCATGGACGAAGCCCTGGCCCTGCTGAAGAAAGCCCGCCTGGGCGGTGACGAACGGCGCAACCTGTACGAGCTGCCGTGGTACGTGATAATCGGCCCGCCCGGCTCGGGCAAGACCACCGCGCTGGTCAATTCGGGCCTGCACTTCCCGCTGGCCGCGCAACTGGGCGAGGGTGCCATCCGTGGTGTCGGCGGCACGCGCAACTGCGACTGGTGGTTCACCGACCAGGCCGTGCTGCTCGACACCGCCGGACGCTACACCACCCAGGATAGCCACGCCCAGGTCGACAAGGCGGCCTGGCTGGGCTTTCTCGACCTGCTCAAGACCCAGCGCTCGCGCCGCCCGATCGACGGCGCGTTCATCGCCATCAGCTTGTCCGACCTGCTGCTGGGCAGCGATGCCGAGCGCGCCGCGCATGCCGCGGCGATCCGTGCGCGCATCCAGGAACTGTACAGCCAGCTGGGTGTGCGCTTCCCCGTGTACCTGATGCTGACCAAGCTCGACCTGGTGCCGGGCTTCATGGAGTTCTTCGACAACCTGGGCAAGGACGAGCGTGCCCAGGTGTGGGGCATGACGTTCCCGCTGGATACCCTCGAACAGGGCGGTGACGGCCCGTTGGCACAGTTCGACAACGAGTTCGGGTTGCTCGAACAGCGCCTCGGCGAGCGCCTGGTCGAGCGCCTGCAACAGGAACGCGACCCGGCCCGGCGCGACCTGATCTACGGCTTCGTGCAGCAGTTCGCCGCCCTGCGTGGCAACCTCAAGCTGTTCCTCGACGGCATCTTCAAGCCCAACGCCTTCGAGGCGCGGGCGTTGCTGCGCGGTGTGTACTTCACCAGCGGCACCCAGGAAGGCAGCCCGATCGACCGGCTGATCGGCAGCATGGCCCAGAGCATGGGCCTGGACCGTGCGCACCTGGCACGCCAGAGCGGTAGCGGGCGCAGCTATTTCATCGAGCGGCTGTTCACCGCGGTGGCCTTCGCCGAGCGCGGCCTGGTTGGCAGCAACCCCAAGGTGGAGCAGCGGCGCCGCTGGATCGCCCGGGGCGCGCTGGCCCTGAGCGTGGCCCTGGTGCTGTTGGTCGGCACCTTGTGGACCCTCAGTTACCGCGCCAACCAGCAATACATCGCCGAGGTCGACAGCCGCCTGCAGCCGCTGGGCAAAAGCGTGCAAGGCCTGAGCCCCGCGCAGCGCAACGTGGTCGACGTGCTGCCGCTGCTCAACGCCGTGCGCCACCTGGCCGACGACCCACCCAGCTGGGCCGAGGGCCTGGGCCTGTACCAGGGCGACATGCTCGAAAGCGAATCGCAGAGCCTGTACCGCAAGCTGCTGATCGCCATCTTCGCCCCGCGCCTGGTCACCCGCATCGAGGAGCAGCTGTATGCCGGCGGGCCCTCCGATTACCTTTACGAAGGCCTCAAGGCCTACCTGATGCTGGCCGATGCCGAGCACTACGACCCGGACTTCATCAAGGCCTGGATCACCCTCGACTGGGAGCGCCAGTTGCCTCGCGACCTGGCGCCTGACCTGCGTCAGGCCCTGGAGCAGCACCTGGCGGCGCTGTTCGAGAAACGCCCGCCGAATGCACGCCTGGACCAGCGCCTGATCGACGATACCCGTCGCCAGTTGCAGCAACTGCCGGTAGCCCAGCGGGTGTACGACCGGGTCAAGCGCCAGAAGCTGCCCAGCGGGGTCGACGACTTCCGCGTCAGCGACGCTGCCGGGCGCGATGCCGCCCTGGTATTTCGTTTCAAGAGCGGCAAGCCGCTGAGCGAGCCGCTGCCGGGGCTGTTCACCGTGCAGGGCTATCGCCAGGCATTCCTCTCCGCCAGCCTGGCGCAGAGCACCACCCTGGCCGAGGAACGCTGGGTACTGGGCCGCGCGCCGGGCGAGGCGGGCGATGCCAGGCGCCTGGCCGACGATGTGCAGCAGCTCTACTACCAGGATTACATCCGTCATTGGGATGCCCTGCTCGACGACCTGGACTTCGTGCCGATCACCAGTGTCGGCCAGGCCGCTGACGTGTTGCGCGTGTTGTCCGGGCCGACCTCGCCGATGAAGCAGTTGCTGCAGGCGGTGGCGCGTGAAACCAACCTGGCGCAGCCAACCACTCTCGACAAGGTCCAGGACAAGGCTGAGCAGGCCGGCGTCGACCAGCTGCGCCAGCGCCTTGGCGGGTTGCTCGGTGACGCGCCGCTGCCCGTCGACAGCCCCGCTGCACGCCCGCAGGACCCGGTGACCACGCACTTCGCCGAGCTGGCCACGCTGGTCGGCAGCGGCGAAGGCCAGCCCGCCGCCATCGACGGCTTGCTCACCGACCTCAATGCGCTCTACGTGCAGGTTAGCGCCATGGTCGGGGCCAGTGGCGACGCCTTGCTCGGCGAGGCCAAGAACCAGGCCCAGGCCGCGGCGCAACGGGTGGCCCTGGGCGCGGCACGCCAGCCCAAGGTGGTACAGAACCTGGTCAGCTCGGTACTTGGCTCGACCCACGGTATCGTCATGGGCGGGGTGCGCAACCAGCTCAATGCCGCCTGGGCCAGCGAAGTGCTGAATGTCTACCGCCAGTCGCTCAGTGGCCGCTACCCGATGGTGGCCGGCAGTGCGCGTGACGCCACGCTGGAAGACTTCGGCCAGTTCTTCGGCGTCGGCGGGGTGATGGACAACTACTTCCGCAAGTACCTGCAACCCTACGTCAATACCTCCAGCACACCGTGGAGCTGGCAGCCGGGCGCGGCGCAGAAGCTGGGCATCGGCAGCAACGTGCTGTACACCTTCCAGCGCGCGGCGACCATCCGCGATGCCTTCTTCCGCAGCGGCAACGGCCTGCAGCCAAGCGTGCGGTTCGAACTCAAGCCGGTGGCGATGGACGCGAGCATCACCCAGTTCCTGCTCGACCTCGACGGCCAGCAAGTCAGTTACGACCACGGCCCGAGCCGCCCGGTGGCGCTGCAGTGGCCCAACCCCAACAGCATCGGCGTGGTCCGCCTGTCGATCGCGCCGCCCGCGGCCAGCGGCCGTTCGGGGCTGACGGTGGAAGGCCCATGGGCGTGGTTCCGCCTGCTCGACCAGTCCGACCTGGTGGCCGGCAGCTCGCCAGAGCGCTTCAACCTGCGCTTGCGCGTGGATGGCGCCAGCGTGTCCTACGAGCTGCGCGCCAGCAGTGCCTTCAACCCGTTCCGCAGCCGAGTGGTCAGCGGTTTCAGCCTGCCGGAGCATCTGTGAACGACGTCGGTTTCTACGGAAAACTGGCCTGCCGCGGCGACTTCGTCAGCCGCGGCTTGCCGCAGACCTTCATCCAGCCCTGGGACCAGTGGCTGGCCGCCGGTATCCAGGCCAGCCAGCAGGCGCTTGGCGAGGGTTGGCTACAGGCCTACCTGGTCAGCCCGTTGTGGCGCTTTGCCCTGGCACCCGGGGTGTGTGGCCCGGAGGCGGTGGTCGGCGTACTGATGCCGAGCATCGACCGGGTCGGGCGGTATTTTCCGCTGAGCGTGGTGCAGGTACTGGAACCCGGCGTGGCGCTCGCAGGCATCGTCGGCGGTGCCGATGACTGGTTCGAAGCGGTCGAGGCGGCGTTGCTGGGCACGCTTGACGCGGATGCGTCGTTCGAGCGTTTCGAGGCGGCCTTGCAGCCGTTCAGCCAGGCCAGGCCGCTGTTGCAGGGGCCCCGGGTGACCGTGGGCGGGTTGCAGCGGCTGGACGGCGTTACCCCGCAGGGCCGGGCACTGGCCCTGGCCGAATGCGCCTGCCAAGGCATGAGCCTGTGGTGGGGGCAGGGCAGCGAGCGAATCGCCCCTGGCCTGCTGCGTAGCCAGGGCCTGCCGCGTAGCGACCAGTTCGCCGCGTTCCTGCTCGGCAGCGAGGCGCAACCCGCATGAACCGTGTGCACTACAGCGCGGCCAGCTACAGCCATGTGGGCATGGTCCGCAAGATCAACGAAGACGCCTGCCTGGAGTTGACCTGGGATGGCCTGTGGGCCGTTGCCGATGGCATGGGCGGGCACGCCGCCGGTGACTACGTGAGCAGCCTGGCGGTGGACAGCCTGCGCCAGTTGCCGCTCATCGATGGGCTGGAGGATTTCGCCCAGGCCTTGCGCGACACTCTGGCCCGGGTCAACCGCGTGGTGCGTGAGGAAACCCTGCGCCGGGGCGTGGCGATGATGGGCAGCACGGTGGTGCTGCTGGCCGCACGCGGCGACCGGGCCGTGGGCTTGTGGGCCGGTGACAGCCGCCTGTATCGCCTGCGCGATGGCCGCATCGAACGCCTGTCGCATGACCACAGCTATGTCCAGGAACTGCAGGACAGCGGCCTGCTCAACGAGGCCGAAGCGCGGGTGCACCCGCGCGGCAACATCGTCACCCGCGCCATCGGCGTGGAGGACCAGCTCGAACTGCAGGCGGTGAACGTGCAGGTACAGCCCGGCGATACCTACCTGCTGTGCAGCGACGGCTTGAACAAGACTGCCGAAGACCACGAGATCGCCGACGTGCTCGGCCACGCCGACCCCTACCAGGTGGTCCGCAGCCTGGTGCACCTGGGGCTGACCCGTGGCGCCCCCGACAACATTACCGCCGTGGTGGTGAAGGCGAATTGAAGAGCACCCTGAACATGCAGATCCCCGGATTCGACATCGACAGCGAGATTGGCCAAGGCGCCATGGCCAGTGTCTACCTGGCGACCCAGCGCTCGCTGCAGCGCAAGGTGGCGCTGAAGGTGATGGCCGCGAGCCTTGCCGCCGACCCTACCTTCTGCGAGCGCTTCCTGCGCGAAGGGCGCACCCTGGCGCGGTTGGCGCATCCGCACATTGCCACCATCCACGACATCGGTAATGTCGGCGAGCTGTACTACATGGCCATGGAGTACCTGCCCAGCGGGACCCTCAAGGAGCGCATCGCTGCCGGGCTTACCCCTGAGCAGGGCTTGCTGTACGTGCGGCAGATCGCCCAGGCGCTGGGCTATGCCCACGCCCAGGGGCTGGTGCACCGCGACGTGAAACCGGCCAACATCCTGTTCCGTGCCGACGGCACGGCGGTGCTCTCCGACTTCGGCATCGCCAAGTCGCTGGATGACCGCACCCAGTTCACCCAGGCCGGCTTCGCCGTCGGCACCCCCAGCTACATGAGCCCGGAGCAGGCGCGGGGCATGGACATCGATGGCCGCGCCGACCTCTATGCGCTCGGGGTGGTGCTGTACGAGATCCTCGTCGGCGAGCTGCCCTACCGGGGCACCGATGCCTTGTCGACTGCGCTGGCCCACCTGACCGAGCCGCTGCCGGAACTGCCCATCGAGCATGGGCGCTATCAGGATATCCTGCGCGGGCTGCTGGCCAAGGACCCTGAGCAACGCTTCGCCGATGCCGCGGCGTTGCTGGCTGCACTCGACCGCCTGCCAGCCGACAGCGCGGACAGCACGGTGATCCGCCCATTGCCGGTCGCGCTGCCGGGCAAGGCCGAGCTGGGTGGGCTGACACCGGTGTCCATCGATATCCCGCAGGCCACGGCCAAGCCGGTCGCCGCACCTGCACCTGCGCCAAAGCCGCAGCCGACCCGGCCCGCTGCGCCGCCGCAACCCGCCTCGGGCAAGCCGGCCAAGGCCATACTGGCCGTGGCCATTGCCGCAGCGCTGGGCCTGGGCGCGACCTTCTTCTGGTTGCGCTCTGGCAATGAGCAGCCGGTTGCGCAACCACCGCTGGCACAAACCGCGAGTGACCCGCTGGCGCCGACCGCGCCGCCACCAGCTGCCAGCGAAGACGGCCGGCCGTTGTTGATGCCAGGCAAGAAAACCCTGTTCCAACGCGTGCTGAGCAAGCCCGAAGCGCAATTGCTGGCCCAGCCCGGCGACGGCGCGGGTGAGCCGCTGCCGGCGTTCTCGGTGCTGTACGTGTACCAGCGCAAGGACATCGACGGCCAGCCCTGGCTGGAAGTGGGTGCCTCCAGCAGCGGCCAGCGCGACGGCTGGTTGCCGGCGGCACAAACCAGCGACTGGAAGCAAAGCCTGGTGCTGAAATTCACCGAGCGTTCCGGCCGTTCGCCAATGATGTTCATGCGCCAGGCCGAAGACCTGCAGCAACTGCTCGACGACACCGGCAAGGCCCGCGCCGACTTGCTCAAGGCGCAGAACCAGCCCGACCAGGTACCCCAGGTGCTGGCCCTGGAGCCGGCCGCCAGCGCGGTGCCGCAGAACCAGTTCTACCTGATGCCGATCTTCGACTACCGTGAAAGCTTCGGCGCCGACGGCCAGCCGGTGCAGTTGCTCAACGTCGCCTCCATCGACCCCGGCAGCAGCTCCCGCAGCCAGGCGGCCACGGCTGCCGGCGCGGCGGTGGCGACGGACAACCGCTTCCGTACCGGCATCGTCCTGGTGGTCGACACTTCGGTATCGATGCAACCCTACATCGACCGCGTGCGCCAGGTGGTCAGCGAACTGCAGGCGCAACTGGCCGCACGCGGCGAACTGGACAACGTCAGCTTCGGCTTGGTGGGCTTTCGCAACAGCGTCAAGCGCACACCGGGCCTGGACTACCTGAGCAAGACCCTGGTCAGCCTGGAGGAGGGCCGCGACCCGGCGCGCTTCCTCAAGGCCGCGGCGCAGGTCAAGGCCACCAGCGTTTCCAGCCACTCGTTCAATGAGGATGCCTTTGCCGGGGTGATGCAGGCCGTGGAAGGCATGGACTGGTCGGGCTATGGCGGGCGCATCGTCCTGCTGGTCAGCGATGCTGGCGCCCTGCGCAAGAACGACCCGTACAGCAGCACCCAGATGAACGAGGCCGAGGTTCGCCAGGCCGCGCTGAGCAAGCAGATCAAGATCTACGCCCTGCACCTGCGCACCCCCGCCGGGGTGAACAACCATGGCTCGGCCGAAAGCCAGTACCGCGTGCTCACCGCCGACAGCAACCCGCAGATCGGCGACCTGTACGTGGGCGTGCCGGGCGGCGATGTGGGCGCCTTTGGCGAGCGCGTGCGCGAGATCGGCTCGACCTTCGCCGAGCTGGCGCACCAGGTGCGTGAACAACAGCCACAGCCAGTACCGCAGTTGGCCACGGGCGCGAGCCTGGCGGCCAAGTCGCAGGCGATCGGTTACGCCATGCACATGGACTTCCTCGGCCGGCACGCTGCCAGCCAGGCGCCGCAGCTGGTCAGCGCCTGGGCCGCCGACCGCGACCTGACCAACCCGGCACTGCCGAGCCTGCAGGTGTGCGTGATGCTGACCAAGTTGCAGCTCAATGACCTGCAGCAGTCGCTGAAGCTGATCGTCGACGCCGCACGCAAGACCCGCAGTTCGCCCGGTGATTTCTTCAACGAGATTGCCAGCGCCAGTGCCTACATGAGCCGCGATCCGGGGGCCTTGCGCAAAGGCGCCAACCTGGCCCAGGGCGGGGTGCTGGGCGAATACCTCGAAGGCCTGCCATACCGCAGCAAGTCGCTGAGCATGACCGAGGACCTGTGGTTGTCGCTGTCGGTGGCCGAACAAGAGGACTTCATCGACGAACTGGACTCGAAGATCCGCCTGTACGAAACCTTCCACAACGACATGGCCAACTGGGTGCGCTTCGGCAAGGCCGAGCCGGGCGACGCCCTGTACCGTGTACCACTGTCGACGCTGCCGTGATGATCAGCCTGCACGGGGTGCGCAAGACGCGCGGGCAGGGTGCCCAGCGCTACAGCCTGCAGATCGACCGGCTGCAGCTGGCGGCTGGGGCACGGGTGGCGCTGGTCGGCCCCAGCGGCTGTGGCAAGAGTACCTTGCTCGACCTGCTGGCGCTGGTGCTGGCGCCGGATGCCGCCGAGGGTTTCGTCTTTGCTGGCGCCGATGTGGCTGGCCTGTGGCGCCAGCGCCGTCTCGACCAGCTGGCGGCGCTGCGCAGCCGCCAGCTGGGCTATGTGCTGCAGGCCGGCGGCTTGCTCGGCTTCCTCGATGTGCGGGGCAATATCCGCCTGCCGCGGCAGCTGTTGGGGCTGGGCGAGGACGGCAGCGTCGAACGCCTGGCCGAGGCGCTGGATGTGCATGACCAGCTGGCCAAGAAGCCTGCCGCGTTGTCGCTGGGGCAACGCCAGCGGGTCAGCTGCGCCCGGGCCTTGGCGCATGCGCCGGCGTTGCTGCTGGCCGACGAGCCTACCGCGGCGCTGGACCCGGTGAACGCCGAGCGGGTCATGCAGTTGCTGCTGCGCGAGGCCCAGGCGCGCCAGGTAACCTGCGTGCTCGCCACCCATGACGAAGCGCTGGCGCGCCGGGCCGGGCTGGACGTGCTGCGCATGGCCTGCCGGCGCGATGCCGACGGCGGCGTCACCGCCAGCCTGGTGCAGGCCGTCTGATGCGCCCGTGGCTGATCGCCGGCCTGGCCTGGCAGGACTACCGCAACGATGCGCGGCTGTCGGCGTGCAGCGTGCTGGCGCTGGTTGCGGTGATCGCACCCTTGCTGGTGCTGTTCGGGCTCAAGTTCGGCCTGGTCGGCAGCCTGACCGAGCGGCTGCAACGCGACCCGAGTGTGCGCGAAATCATTCCCCTGGGCGGTGGCCGTTTCCATGCCGATTTCATCCAGGCCCTGGCTCAGCGACCGGACGTTGCCTTCGCCATTGCGCGCACCCGGCAGATCGCTGCCACCGCCGAGCTGTTGCTGCCGGCCCAAGGGCGCGCGGTGACCGTCGAGATGCTGCCGACCGCTGCCGGTGACCCGTTGTTGCAACAGGTGCCGCCACCGCAGGGCCTGCAACAGGTGGTATTGAGCTTTACCGCTGCCGAGAAGCTCGGTGCCGCTGCCGGTGATGAGTTGCAGGCCAGCTTCAGCCGCCAGCAGGCCGGCCAGCTGCAGTGGCGCCAGACGCGCTTGCAGGTGGCCGCGGTGCTGCCGCTGGCGGCGTTCGAACGCGATGGCCTGTTCGCTTCGCTGGCCCTGCTCGAAGCGGTCGAGGATTACCGCGACGGGCGCGCTGTGCCGGCGCTGGGCTGGCCGGGCGAGGCCGCAGGCAGCGATGCCGGGCGGATCTACCCGGCGTTTCGTCTGTATGCCCGGGGGCTGGCCGATGTCGAGCCGCTGCGCGCCTATTTTGCCGAACGCAAATGGCTGGTATCGACCCAGGCGGCGCAGATCGCCCAGGTGCAGGCCCTGAGCCGCAACCTCGACCTGGTGTTCTGGGTCATCACCAGCCTGGCCGTGGCCGGCGCCGTGGCTGCCATCGCCGCTGGCGCAGTGGCGGCAGTGCAGCGCAAGCAGCGCGAGCTGGCGGTGCTGCGCCTGCTGGGGTTCGGTACGGCCGCGCTGCTGCTGTTCGTGGTGCTACAGGCGCTGTACAGCGGCGTGCTGGCGGCGGCCGTTGCCGGCGGCCTGTACCTGCTGGCCGAGCAGGGCCTCAACCGGATCTTCACCCAGGTGCCCGGCGAGTACGCCAGCCACCTGTTGCCGATGCATTACTTCGTTGCGTTGTCTGCGGTGCTGCTGGCCAGCGCCGCCGCTGCTGCCGTGGGCGGCTGGCGGGTGACACGCATCGATGCCAGCCAAGGAATCCGTGATGTCTGAACTTCGCCTCGGGGCTGCGGCCCTGCTTCTGACCACGCTGGGCCTGGCGGCTTGTTCGCCGGGCGCCGAGGAGCTGCCGGCCAAGCCGGCCAAGCCAGTCGACAGCGCTGCGGCCAGCGCCCCGGCAGCGGCGGTGGATACCAGCAAGCTGGACAACCCCAAGCCCTTGCCCGGTGACGTCAGCCTGCCGCTGCCGTGCGGCGGCGAGCTGGTGCTGCGCAGCGTCTACGTACTGGCCCAGGGCAGCCTGGACGACCGCGAGGTCAACCTTGGCTACCCGTTCAGCGAAGGCGAGGCCGGCTACCAGCAGTCGTTCATTTCCGGTTACCGGCGTGACTTCATCAATGGCCAGTTCAGCCTCCAGGACCTGTCGCCCGAGTGGCAGAAGGCGGTCGCCCCCAGCCTGCCCAAGCTCGACCAGGCCGGCCCGCTCAAGCCAATGATGTATTTCATTGGCAAGTACGAGGTCAGCGCCCGCCAGTATGCCCAGGTAATGGCCCAGGCCCAGTCGCTGGCCAGCGGCGAGGCGGCGCCGGCCTGCCAGCCCGAGACCTCGGCGGCCGGGCGCCTGCCCAAGGTCAAGCTGTCGCGCTTCGAGGCCGAACGCTTTGTCGCGGTCTACAGTGCCTGGCTGCTCAAGTATCACCGCGACCTGCTGCCGGTCAGTGGCCGGGGCAGCAAGGCCGAGGACGGCGGGATCGGTTTCGTGCGCCTGCCCACTGAAGTGGAGTGGGAGTTCGCTGCCCGTGGCGGTTCTGCGGTAAGCCGCCAGGAACTCGAAGGGCGGCTGTTCCCGCGCAAGGTCCAGGGCAGTGACAGCGACGGGCCGCTCAGCGACTGGGCGGTGTACAACCAGGTGGCTGGCGGCAGCGGCCAGGCGGCACGGCTGATGCCCATCGGCACCCGGCTGCCGAACCCGCTGGGGCTGTTCGATGTGATCGGCAATGCTGCGGAAATGGTCCAGGAGTCGTTCCAGCTGGTGCACGCTGGGCGCCTGCAGGGCGCCTATGGCGGCTTCGTGGTCAAGGGCGGCAACTACCTGGAAGGCGAGGGCACGCTGTTCACCGGCATGCGCCGCGAGTACCCGCTGTTTGGTGCTGACGGTACCGAGCAGCGCAACGAGACCACCGGCTTCCGGGTGGCCATCGGGGCCCTGTCGGCGCCCCGTTCGCGTTACCAGGAACTGTTCGAGCAGTGGCAGAAGCAAGGGCGCCTGGCCAGCCTGACCGACGACATCGATGCCGCCGAGGACCCGACCAAGCGCCTGGACAGCCTCATCGCCGCCACCACCGACCCGCGCCAGCAGGCCGAGCTGGGGCTGGTCAACGAAGAGCTCAAGCGCAGCGTGTCGCTGATCGGCCGCCAGCGCGAAGAGGCGGCCGGCAACCTGATCCAGTCCGCCGCCCTGGTGGCCGAGACCATCAACAACTACAACATCCGCCTGACCAACCTGCGCAACACCCAGGCCGAGGCCCAGGCGCGTGGCGACCAGACCAGCGTGCGCATGTATGCCGCGGCCATCAGCAACGGCCGCGCTGCGCTCGATGGCGCGGTGGCGATCTACATCGACAACCTGGCCAGCGGCACGCGCTACACCGATGCGGTGATCCAGGCGCAGTTCCAGCGGGTCAAGGAAGAACTCAATCGCAAGCCGGTCCTGGGCCAGAGCCTGGTGAGCCGCGCGACCCTGTTCGTTCGCCACGTTGGGGAGTACCGCCAGAACCGGCGGGCCGACCCGGCGACGATCCTCAAGGAGCTCCTGGCATCGGCCGCCGCGCGGCCTTCGTAGTGGCTTCTGCCTGACGCAAGCGCGGGGTGGCATGAGGCCCCCCGTTTTAACCACCCACGTGAGAGAGTGACATGTTCAAGACCATCTTCACGGCTTCCCATGCCCGTTCCGCCCTGCTGCTCGCCGCAGGTTTCAGCACTGTCCTGATGGCGGGCTGCTCCAGCTCACCCGTGTCCAAGGTGGGTGCCACGACCAAGGTCGAGTACTACCCGAGCTGCTACGAGCCGGTGCAGCACCTGCGCGCCACCGACGGCGACATGACCCGCTCGGTAGCGACCGGCGCGGTCATCGGTGCCCTCGGCGGTGCCCTGACCGGTGCCTTGGTCGACGGCGACAACCGCGGCCGCAACGCTGCCATCGGTGCGGCGGGCGGTGCCCTGGTGGGCGGCGCGGCCGGTTACTACACCGAGCGCCAGAAGCAGATCAGCGACGACAAGCAGCGCATTGCCTCGTACGCCACCGACATCGACAAGAGCGCTGCCGACCTGGACCGCACCACGGCCTATGCCAAGGCTTCGCAGAGCTGCTACCAGCGTGAATTCACCAGCCTGATCGAAGGCCGCAAGGCCAACCGCATCAACGACACCGAAGGGCGCAAGCGCCTGGCCGAGATCGTCTCCGGCCTGCAGGAGTCGAACAAGCTGCTGGCCACCGTCAACGGCCGCGTCGCGGAAAACCTCGACAACTATACCCAGGCCTACGAGCAGGACCTCAAGCAGGTCGGCGTGGCCCGTACCGACGTAGCGACCGTGGCTGAACCGCCGAAGACCACCACTGGCAAGAAGAAGACCCAGGCCGTGAAGGTGAACAAGAACGTGCCGCAAGAGGCGGTCGCCACCGAGAAGACCCTGCAGAAGGCCACGACCAAGAAAGCCGAGGCCCAGCAGGTGGCCAATGCTGGCGTCGACCAGGTCAACAAGATGTGCCGCAGCCCCGACATGGGTGACTGGGCGCCGGTGCCTTGCCCGAACGTGTAACTCACGCTCCGTTGCGCTTGCGCTTGCGCTTGCGCCGGTGCACGTGCCGCCCCAGGCAGGTCGCCTGACCTGCACGGGGCGTGCGTGGGCCGGCGCAGCGGCTTTTCGAACCAAGGAGAGTTGTCGTGACCGACCTGATGTCCGGCGTGCTCGGCGGCTACCAGCAGCAAATGGCCCGCCAGCGGCTGCTGTTGACCGTCGACCAGCAGAAGTTGTTCAGGGCCATCGATTCCGACCCGGGTATCGTTGGCGCGGGTGTTGTCTACATCGATGCCCAGTACAACGTGATCGTCCTGCGCGAATTCAAGCCGATCTGCAGCATCGCGCCCAAGCGCGTGATTTTGCAGGAGGCGCCACCTTACAAGTCACCTGAACAGTTCATGACCCAGCTGCAGACCGGCGCTCGTGAGCGCAAGGTGATGGCAGAGGCCGTGAACGCCAGTTTGAGTTGCCTGTCGGCCTACCTGGGTTGGGTCGTCATGTTCAGCGGCACCATTGCCGTACCCTTCACTGGCGGCGCCAGCATGGTGTTGACGGCGGTCGGTTATGCCGCCGCAGCGGCCGGGACCGGGCAGTGCATGATGGGCGGGTACCGGGTGTTCAACGAAGTGTTCGACCCTGGGCAGAACGACTGGCTCGACAGTAATGACACGGTCCAGACGGTAATGAGCATACTCGACGGCGTAGCGCTGGCCGGTGTGGGCGCATCGAGCCTGAACACCGTGCGTTTCCTGCAGGCACGCAAAGCGGCGACCGGCAAGGGCTGGAGAGAGCTGTTCCAGAGCCTGTCGCGGCAGCAGCGCAAGGCCCTGGCCGAGGAACTTCTGCAGATCAAGCACCCGTCGCTCACCGCCAAGCAGCTGAAGCTGAAGCAGGCGGCGGGTACCGCGATCAAGCGTTTCACCCCCACCCAAATCCAGCACGCCACGCGTACCTTGATCAAGGACTCGATTGGCGGCTTGTCGGGTTTTGCCAGCAGTAGCTTCGTGCAGTCGGTTGCCGTGGGGCTTTATGAGGAAATTGACGAATGACCCATGGCCAGGAACTGCAAGCATTCCTTTCCCGTTATTTCGGCGTGTTCATTGCCGAGTTTTTCTTTTCCTGCATGGCGCTGGGCGGCACCGTCTCGCTGGTGTTCTCCACCTATATGCGCAGTTCAGACCCTGAACTCTCGGTGATGGTGCTGGCGGCAGCCGGTGTAGTGAGCGCCGCCTCGCATATCGCCATGGTACGTGGCTTTGCCTGGGGCGTGCGCGGTGTGATCGGCATCCTCGTGGTTGCCTTGCTCGCCGCATTGCCCAGCTACGGTTATCGCCCGCACATGGGGGGGTATATTTCCGTCCTGGTGTTCGGTTTGCTGGCTCTGCTGATCATCAACAGCCAGCGTTACCGGGAGATGCGCGTGCGCCTGGTGGAGTATCGGGACATCCGTAAATTCAACCGTCGCGCGGCTAAAACCTCTAAATGACACCTGTCTCTGATGTAACGAGGGGATCGGGATGAGTTTGCGCCGAAAGCGTACCTGGCTCGGTGGTTTGCTATTGCCCTTGCTCGTTGCTTGCAACGGGCACAAGGTCGAGCGCGTCGTGGTTTATGAGAACAACGTCCATCACTGGCGCATCGAGCACGTGGTGGAGCAGAACTGGCCGGTGGGGCCTCGCCAATATTATCAGGTGTTTCTCAAGGAACGCCTGCTGATCCTGCCGGCCAATGTGTTCAACGACGAGCGCGACATTAGTGAGTTCGTTGCTGCGGGCGGTTTCGACATCAGCAACTGGCGCAACGACACGATCATCGTGGCGTTCGAGAACGTGCAAAAGCGCGAAGGTGGTAACGAGCATTTTGTCCGCTCGCTGATGATCACCCCGGAGTACAAGGAGGGGGAGGTGATACTGACTGACATGGCGAGCCATATGCAGATCGTGGTGCAGCGGGTCGAGCCGGTTGGTGAAGGGAAGTAGCAGGGCGGTGGTGTTGTAGGCAGGCAAATGAACTAGCTGTGGGTGTCACCGGCATTTGTGGGCGCGGGCAAGCCCGCGAAGCAGGCGACGCGGTGCATGGCACCGGCTGCGCCGGTGTTCGCGGCCACGGCCGCTCCCACAGGTCCAAGCATGAGCCTGAGCCCGCGCATTACCTGTGGGAGCGGGCAAGCCCGCGAAACAGACGACGCGGTGGATCCAGGCGAAAAAAAGGCTGCCAATCGGCAGCCTTCTCTATGCTTCGCCCGCGTAGGTTTTCACCACAATCTGAAACGCATTGCCTTGGTACGGGAGACTCGCCCATTCGGGAATTCACAAATACTGAATTTAGATTTCATGAAGTCCGAATTTTCTCAGGAGTTTTTCAGTTTTGACGAAATCGGAGAGGGCTCCTAACCATGAGAAGAGAACCAGCGCAATTCACTGTGGTATTTAGTTGGATGGGATAGTGGGTCAAGATAAAATCATAAATTTATTGGGGCGTGCTACCCATGCTTTCTACTTGGGTAGGAACGAAAATGCTGAGATCGGTCTTTGTTTCAGTTATTCACTGCTTTTGTAATTGTTAGAATTTCGTTAATTTTGTACAAGGGGTGTTTGTAGTTGTGTGAGGCAGAAAGTGTTGGCGAATTTTATGCCTCTTGATCAGCTTTATTTCTCCGCCTTTCGGAGTTCCTAGAATCTTGTCCGCTTCCATTGTGGTGCAATACTCGGCCAATAATGATGTAATCTTTTCAGCGTCATCTTGAGTGAGGTATTCTACTTTACCAACTTTGACCTTTCTAACAAATCTAGGGTTCATGAAGCGGCGCGAAAAATTATGATGGGACATACTGTGCGCTGACAAGATATCAGTCAGTGGTACTAGTGTGCGCAATAGGGGTTGCAGTTTAGCTTTGTCTTTAGGTGAAATGCCGTGATAATGTCGGTAGCAAGGCGCACGTGTAGGTTTTATGAAAAGCTTAATTAGGCGTGATGTGTCTGGTAGGCTAAGCCCTAGCTCTTTGGCTGTCTGTGCAATAGTTGATATATCATTTCTTAACCAATATATGCTGAAGTCATCGTTATAAGGGTTGACTCGATGCTTGAGGTCTGCCGGTAATACTGATCGAGCAAATATTTGGCTTGTTGTTCCTGTGATAGATGGTCCTGCCACCGGTGATATTCCTAGTCGTTGCAGGACACGAGTTACCACCTTGGAACTGATGTTGAGTTCTTGCCCCAGGTCGGAAGGTGTCGCAAAGTTTTGATGGAATTTCAATACATCTTCGTGGCTTATTAGGCTCAGGCTCTCGGGGTGATGTGAGAGGGTTCCAATATCACGGTAATACTGAATCGTCTGGGTCGGCACGTGAAGTATGGAGGCAGCTTTGGTTCACGTGATTACTGGTGTTGAAGGAGATGGGGAAACGCGGCGTGATGCACAAGCTAGACCGTATTTAGTCTTAGAAGTAGTTCGTATTGTCTCCTCAATAGCTGGTATGTCTTCGCGACGGACAAAAAAGGGTGGGCCGTACCAATTTGCGAAAATTGAGTGCTTTAAATTTGCGAGCTAGGATCATTGAGCGAATGTGGTTGTTGGTAAAGTCGTCAACAAGATGTTTGGGTAGATAAACTTTAGAATTTAGTACCTGTTTTTTTCAAGGGCGTTTTGCTGTATGAGGTAGGAGAAATGCCGTTCGCAGACTGAGAGTTTGTCCCTGGCTTCCTGAAGTTCATAGTAAAAGCCGCTCCGTATAGCTGTTTCTAAACTTTTCCTCTGATCAACAGGGCTATTCGAGGAGCGGATTTCACGGGCGATTTGCTCAAGCTCTTCTACCGTATAGCTGCCACGACCGTCTCGAGTTGAGCGAAGTTTTTTTATGTTGCTATAATTTTTCAACCTGTCCCATTGGTCGATGCTGAGGTGAAGAAGTTGCGGCATAACCCTTGGTGGAATCAGTATTTTCGAGGTGGTGGGAAGTTCCCGGGCTGGCAGCTTGCTGAATTGCTGGTGAAGATGTTCGAGAGAGCCAAGAACCACGATGACCATCCTCTTTCGCCCGCAGGGCGCCTTCGGCTGGTTCAGTTACACCACTTCCCGGGACACGATCAAGCTATGTCCTGCAGCGCTGACAGCCAGCTCGCCGATCAAGGGGGAGCGATTGTCAGCACAGTAGACCCAGAAAAAGCACCTGGCTTAACAGCACCATTGCTATACAGCTGTGACTTGATGGTGATGGGAGTAGCCAAACCGCTCTCCACATTTATGCGAACACCAGCAGCGGCAGGTTTACCTTCAATTGTGATCTTGGAATACAGACTACCATCGGCTCGTAGTTTGATGCCTGTTGGGCTCTCTTTGCTTGCACTAGCCATTACGGTTCCTTTCCCAGTACATGTCAATCGCAGAGTCGTTTGCGCTGAACTAAGGTTAAGGGTGTTGATATTGTCAGAAACTGAGCCATGATTAATGGTTGGAGAACCATTGATGTCACACTTCGCCGGCGGCTCCATGGTCGACCTACAAGGGCCAACGGGATCAAACCGAGTTTTGGTGTCGCCGCCATAAACAAACTGTTGCACAAAGCTAATACATACACTATGGCGGGCGCCCGGCACAAAAATCGAGCCTCTAAAGGGTATTGTGAAAGCCGTCGACCCTACGCCTATGCTATTGGACATGGTAGTACGAAGATCCGTCATAGTGCTATTAGGTCGCAAGTTGTACCAATAATAGCTGCTTGACGCGAGATGGCCTGGGCCCAAAACTCCTGCTATGGTTAAATTGCAGATGCGCGCTGAAAGGTCCCGGCAAAAGTTATCGCCCCCCCCTTCCCACTGGGTAACGGTAAAGAAATAACGAACTCCATTTTCTTCGTTCCTGCTTCCGGTAGATTCTATCTCTACCGCGACCGCAGAATAAGAAATAACGAAAACAGACCAAAGCCATATAAGGCGAACAAGTACTCTCATCGCTCCAAATACTCCTTGATTTAATTTGCGCGAACTGATAATTGATCATGATAAAATATATCTTGCATTCTGCGTGTAAGAAGGTTTTCGAGGGCTGGCGGCGACCACTCTTAAGGATGCAATAAAAATTTGTACAGAAGCCTACAATGGAAAATCTAGCACTGTTGACCCAATGAATTGACTTAGCAAAACGTCCCCGCGCTTAACCAGTGTCGAGGTAACTGTTAACGGCGTGAGCTGTCGCTGCGTGATTGGCATATCTATGTTTGCCGTGTGGTCCTTGTCATTAACTGTAACCTTGCTGTACAGGCCTCATCCGAAGGGGTAGGCAGGAGCAACTGAGCCGTCCTATCTCATTTGAGCTACAAACCGATACAAAAATTAGAAGGCCGATATTTGAATATACAAAAATTGATCAACTGAGCGGAACCCGAAATCCCTTGTTTTCCAAATCCTTCAACATGTCTCCCATGTTAGAGTTAGGGCGAGCGGAAACGTCCCAGTCGGCGTAATCTCCTACTGAATGGTCATTAATGTGTGCACTAAAATCAAAGCAGCATATAATAAGTTTCAGGGTCGCTCTATGTGCAGGGGGAGGCATTAGCTCATCCCCAGCTAGTCAACTCGAAATGGTAACGTACGCCTCCAAGGACGTACTAAGTCTTTGTCGTTTGAATGACGATAACGCGTGCGTGGCCGACATACTACCAAGCAGCATCGCTGCTAGGGGCAGCGCAACGCTGTTACATAAAATTTCTCCATGATGATCACTCGTAACTCAAAGCAAAGGTCAGGGACGCCTCGAAGTCGCCTTGGCCGAGTGTGCGGTTGGCCAGTACCTTGGGATCGCCTTGCAGGTAAGCGTTGAAGCTGAGCAGGTTGTCGCCACTGCTCAGCACGCCGATGCGGTGGGTCTTGTTCAACGGCAGCGCTACGCCTTGCGTTGTCTCCAGCCCCACCAGCAAGCCTTGCACGGTTGTGCTCCGCAGCACAAGAAGCCCGGGTGGTTCGCTGCTCTCGTTGCCGCTGAAGGTGATGTTGACCATGCGCTTGCCGACGTCCAGGTCGCAGTTCTGCAGGTGTAACTCGATGGGGCGTCCCTTGGTCCTGCCGTTCAGGTAAAGGTCCTTGTCGATCACGCTCTCGAAGTTCATTTCGATCAATTTATCCCTTTCGGCGAGCGCACAAGGCTCATTTACTAAGGTGCCGGAAAAGTACAAGTTGTCTTCTGCAGCCTGGGTCGCCGGCAAGCAGAGGCTGATAGCAGCCCAGGCGCCCAGGGTAATGGCCCACTTGCCCATGGATCCTCCTAGTAGAGCTCAGCCATCAAGAGCGCCGAAGCAGTAAATTCGGTGCTAGGCAATGCAGCGCCAGCGAGCTTTACCGGTACGGCTTCCAGCACGGGCGGTATCGATGCACGGACATCGATCTCTCGTGGCTCGTTGGGCGCCAATGCGGTACCGCCAAGCAGGACTCTGATGCCCAGATCGTTTTCCGAGGTTTGCAGCGCGGTGGTGTCGAAAGATGCGGGTATCCCCTTGAGGGTCAGGCGCATGTGCCAGGTGATGTTGTAATCGGTGACCCCCGGACACTCGATCTGGTAGGGGATCGCCTGGCGATAGCGCTCGCCATCAATGCGGTTGACGGCGATGTTTTGCGTGAAACGTACGTCGATACGCCCGCCTTTGTCGCTGACGGTACAACCAGACGGCGCCAACAGCGTCCCGCTGAACTCAAGATTGCCTGCCTCGACGCACGACAAGGGCAGGGCAGCGATCGACAGTATTGCCAAAGTGCGATGTAGGAGGCTCATCGATAGTCCACCACCAGGGTTGCGCTGGCCTTGAACGCGCCGGCTTTGATTTCGCTGGCATCGCGCTTGACCAGCACGGCTTGCAGCACGGGTTGTTTACGCGTATCGAAGTTGGACCAGCTGTTGAGCGCCCACCGTTCGCCGTCCTTCTTCAATGCGATACCGATGTTGTCGTATCCGGGTATCTCAAGCGTCGTGGGGTCGAAGGCCGGGTATCCCCGCACTTGCATCCGCAGTTCATTGGTGGCCGAGCGGCTGCAATCGAGCGAATAGTCAATGGAGATGGTCTTGTACTGGCCATCGATACTGGCAATCTGAACATCATTGAACGGGGCGCTGATGGGCGCGTTTTTGTTGATCACGCAGGGAATCGCCGCATAGATAACACCTTTGATCGTCAGCAGTTGCTCAGCGGCCTGGGCCAAAGGACCGCAGCCAAGCAGCAGGGCAAGCAGAGCGAGACGTGCGACAGTCATGATGGGACCTCAGTCATATGCCAGATTCACATTGAGGCTGGCGCGAAAAGCCCCCGGGCGCAGTGGGGCCGTCGTGCGCTCGGGGCGAATGTAATAGGTCAGCTGGCTGTCACCGGGCGAGACGAACCAGGCCGGGGCAGTGCGGCCCAGGCGCACGTCATTGCCCTGGACATCGAGCAAGCGCAGGCCGAACCCCTCGGCACCGACCACCTTGATCAGCGATGGAGTGTCGGCGTCGGCCACCGCCTGGAATGTCACAGCCGCCACCGGCTCGATGGAGCTCCACACCAGCGAGCCTTGCTGCTCGTCATGACGACCGCCGTCGCTGCGCACACAGCCCTGCAGCTTCAGGTGCAGGGGCACGGGCGTGCCTTGGTCGCCTATGTGCGATAGGCGAGTGGTGCTCAGCTCACCCAATGACAAGCGCTGGTAGGCGGAGCTGGGGTCCAGGTAGCAGGCGCTCTCAAGCAGGGTGCCGGTGACCTGGAACTCGGCCGATTGCGCAGGGCTGGCCGCGTGAGTCGAGAGGCTGGCCCCGCACAGCAAGACGGCCAGGGCACTACGGCGTCCGATCTTCATGATTGGCCCTCACAGGAACACAGCATGGGAATTTACTGTTTGTTGGCAACGGGGCTGGCCTTGCAGGTGCCGGCAGCGCAACTGAACTGCAACTGCGGACGGCCGCCGTAGTCGTTGACGTAGGTCAGCACTGGCTTGTCGCCCAGCACCTTGCTGCTCACCCCCAGATCGAGCTGGCCTTTGGGGGCGATCATCAGCGGCTTGAAACCGGTGACGCCGTCAGCCTTGAGGTTGGGCGCAGCATCGATCAGTGTTATGTAGTAGGGCGTCGGGTTGTTCACCTGGTAGCGGTCGTTCTGGCGTGTCAGGGTCAGTTGTTCCTGCCAGGGAGCTTGGTTGACACCCGCCCTCGGCGCGATCGCCGCAGGTCGATAGAACAACTTGACCCGCGTCTGCAGGGCGATCTGCAAGGTATTGGGTTTGTCGCTGCGTGGGGGTATTTCGCGCAGGTTGAAATAGAACAGCGATTCGCGGTCCTGGGGCAACTGACCGAGCGCAGGCAGGCCCTGGATTTTCACCTGGCTGTTGGCCCCGGCTTCTAGGCGCTGGATCGGCGGTACCACCACCAATGGGGTAGTGATCTTCTCGGCCTGTTCGTTTTCGATCCAGGCTTGGGCCAGGTAGGGCAGCTGGGTGTTCTGGTTGCTGATGCTGAGACTGACCGACTTTTCGCTGCCAGTGAAGATCACGCGGGTGCGGTCGAGCGATATCGCGGCCAAGCTGGTTTGCGCCGCGCAGGTGCTCAACAGGGCGAGCAGGGTCAGGGTGGTGCGTTTGTAGCTTGTGTTCATGAATGTACCTGGTGTGGTGAATCAAGCAGTGGCGTTGTCCGCGTCGCTGGCCGGCAGGCACAGCAGCTCCAGTTGTCGGTCGGGCGAGACCACGGGGTCGGGCAGGGTGAAGTGGCAGCGTGCGCTGCCGTCCCAATGCAACGACATGGTTTCCCCCGGTTTCATGCCGCTCAGGTAGGTCGAGCCGCCCTCACCGACAATGCCGGTTTCCTGGCCGCGGCTGTTCTGTACCGAGGCGCCGAACGGTGGCGCACGGTGGTTGTTCATGCGAATGACGACCATGGCTTTGTGGCCTGCGATCACATCGAAGCGGCGATAGCCAATTGCGCCTTCGGTCAGGGTCGCCTGGGTGATTGACTGCGTGGCCTCGACGTCATCGGCCAGGCTGTCCAATACGATGCTGGTCTGGTTGCGGTAGTAACTGTTGACGTCGGTGACCACGGCCTTGCCGAAACGGTTGGTGCGAGTGATTCCGCCGTTGCCGCGGACCGGGACGTCGGCTACGCCTTGGGTGTCGACCAGCAGCCGAGTGCCGCCCATGACGTTGCTCCGGTGCAGCGCGGCACCGTACCCGGTGAGGGTGGCACCGCCCTGCAGGGACAACCCAGCCGAGGTGTACTCGCCGGCCTGGTAGCTGGCGCTGGCAACGACCTGAGCCAGGTCACCGTCGTGGGACAGGTAACCGCTGGCGGTTTGACCATTTGAAGCCTGGCCGGCGCTGACCATGTAGTGGTTGCGCTCATCGATACGGTCGTAGTAGCTCAGACTGTGGCTGGTATCGCCGCGATTGACCGAGGAGTTGTAGCTGACCGAACCGCTGCTGCCCCAGGGGATGCTCACCGAGAGATAAGCACCGTCCTCGGAGGTGCCGTTGGCCTTGTTCTGGTACGCAGTCAGCGACAGGCTGAGGTTTTTCAGGCCACCGACATCGAAGTAGCGCGACAGCGACAGGCTGTAGCGGTCGCTCGCCTGGCTGTTCCAGTACGTCTGATGGTTGTAGTTGAAGTACAGGCTGAGCGCGGAATTCCGAAACTGCTTGCTCAAGGTCGCTGTGTACAGCTCCTTGCTTTGGTTCAACGACTGGCTGCCACGCTGGGCCTCGATGAATTCGTTCATGCTCAGGTAGTTTCGCTCGGAGAACCGATAACCGGCGAAGGTAACCTGGCTGTCGTATTCATCGAAACGCTTGGAATAACTGGCACGGTAGGACTTGCCGCTGAGCGTATCGTCCTGCAGCGTCGCGCGCGACTGGGTGACGTCGAACGACAGCGCTCCGAAGGCCATCAGGTCGCGGCCTATGCCCACGGCCAGGGAACCGTAGTCCTTGGCACCGAGGCTGCCGCCATACAGCGACCAGCCATTGCTCACCCCCCAGGAAAACTCACCGGTGGCGAACGCCGGCCCGTCCATCTGGTGCTCCCAATCGGAAGGTTTGCCGGCGGCCAGTTTGTAGCGAACGGTGCCGGGACGGGTCAGGTAGGGGATACTGGCGGTGTCCAGCTGGAACTCCTGGACGCTGCCGTCTTGTTCTTCGACGCGCACGTCAAGCTGGCCAGAGACTGCATCGTTGAGGTCTTGGATACGAAACGCACCGGGCGGCACTTGGGTGTCATAGAGCACCCGGTCTTGTTGACGAATCACCACGCGCGCGTTGGTCCGCGCCACGCCAGTGACTTCCGGAGCATACCCTCTTAGGTTGGGGGGCAACATGTTGTCGTTGCTGCTCAGGTTAGCGCCGGTGTAGCGGAAGCTGCCGAACAGACTGGAGTCCAGATAGTCCTCACCGACGATCAGGTTCGAGCGCAGCGACGGCACGGCGCGCAAGGCATAAAAGCGGCTCCAGGCGAACTGATTGAGCGATGGCTGGTCGTCACTGCGTTGCATCTGGGTTTGCCAGTCGCCGCGCAACCGCCAGGCGCCGAGGTTGATGCCAGCGGTGCCATTGCCACTTAGGTTGTCGCTGCGGCCTTTGCCTTGCCGACGCTCAGTGGTCTGTGCGTTGAGGTTGTAGTCCAGCAGCACGCCGTAAACACCGTCATCCCAACGTGAGGGCGGATCCCAGTTCGGTGCGGTGTATTCCAGCTGATCCTGAGGGATGCTCAGATACAGGGCCGAGGGGCCCAGCTCGCCACGGGCCTGCATGCCCGGGACACTGCTGAGGTCCAGGCAGGCGCCGTCATGCCACCACTTGAGTGACTTTAGGACGTGTGTCTTGAGACCCAGTTCATTGACCAACGCCGGCGAAAGACAGGCTACGCTGTTTTTGGGGTCGTGATCGGCCGGAATATAGTCGACGGCATACTCCGTCAATGTGTCGCGGTTCACGTGGACCAAAAGGTTGTATTGGCCGGGCATAATGAAGTTGGCCGAGGCGAACACCCCAAGATCAAGGTTCTCGCGATCCTTGAGTTCCAGGACATCGGTGTTGAATTGGAATTCTCCGGCTGCATTTGCCCACGTCGCGGCACAGCACAATGCCGTGGCGGCCAGTAACTTATGGTGTTCCACGTGATTAAATCCTTGAGCGAAACTGCACACTGAGTGCTTGCAGTTCAGAAGTGCTGAATACTCAGTTTGATCGTGGCGTTATAGTCGCCCGTTTCCAGTGCATGTCCGCTGCCGACAAGCGTCAGCGAATAGTTGAGTAGCAAACGGTCGGCAGTGTCGGTGTTGTGCTCTATGGACTCGCCGGGAGAAATCAACTTCCCGTGTTCATCTTCAATCCGCAGTGCAATGCCTTTCGCAGCGCCCTGAATGGCAAAGTTCTTGCCCTCGGGCTGACCTTCGAATGTCAGCCTGAAGCGTTGCGAAGGGGCGATGTCACGCGCTGTTGTCGAAGTAAAGCAGTCCCTGATAGCGATCTTCAGCGATTGCTTGGCCGACGTATTGCCGCTGACCAGGCTATTGAGTGCCAATGGATTGAAGGCAATGGTCTGGCTGTCATTACCCATACGAATAGTGCAGGCGCTATCGACGATGCTTCCGGTCAGTTGTACACGTCCCTTGAATACATCGGCAGCACAGACGGGTACGCCCAACGTGCAGAGGGCCAGTACCAGCGCGCTTGAGCGAATCATCCAAACCTCCGCGAGCTCCCCCGCAGTACGCAGCCGTGCGCACTGCGGGTTACTTCAGTGACGGCGTCCGTTACTGATAGGCGAGGGTGAAGTTGGCGAAGGTTTCGAAGTCGCCCGGTACGATTTCGGCAGGCGTCGCTTGACCACCACCACCTGGCGTCACCATATCGCCCTGCAGGTAGGCACTGAACTGCAGGAAGGTGTCGCCATCACTCAGCGTCTGGGCAGGCGATGCGTCGCCCAGCTTGATCAGCGCGCCGGTGTGGTCGGCAATGGCCAGGCTCGCACCTTGAGCGGTACCTTTGATTGCAAGCAGATCAGGGTTGGCGGCCGGCGAGCCGGTGAACGTGGCGGTGGCCGACTTCAGGGCGCCCAGTTCACAGCCTCGCAGTTCGATCTTGAACGTTTTCGGGTTGGATTTGCCACCGTTCTTCAGGGCGACGTTGGAAACTTGATCCAAATCGACAGTCTGGTATTGCGACTCTTGAGCGATGGAGCAGGGCGCATCGATAATCGCGCCTTTGAAGGTAATCACACCATGCCCCTGATCTTTGGCAAAACTGGCCGCCGAAGTTGCTGCCAAGGTGACGGCCATGATTGCACCAGCCAACGAACGAACTTGCATCTGATACTCCTAGGTGATGTTGGAATCCTTGATGGGGAACTCAATGGAGCAGGTGTTTATCTCGAATGCCTGCGTACCGTTGAGGTGGGGTTAGCCTAGAGGAAGTTATGGAAGATGTATGTAGGACGTTGCTGAAGCAGCCCTAAGAAATTTCCTAGGGGTCTTCTCGCTGGCTATCGAGAAATCAATGAGTTGCGTTTGGCGAACTCGGCAAGATCTATCAGTGAGGAGATTCCCAGTTTTTGTAGTATTCGGATTTTATAGGTGCTTACAGTCTTGTTGCTGAGTAGAAGGATTTCACTGATCTGCTTATTTGAATAACCTTGGGCTAAATATTGCAATACTGTCATTTCTCGGTCGGTCAGCGAGCGAATTAACTCCATCTCAGTTGGCTGTTCGGTTGAGGTTACGCTATCAAACGTGAGGACAGGAAAAAAGGTGTAGCCGGAAACCACTGCCTTGATTGCTGAAATCAGACTGGCTAAATCCTCTTCCTTATTGACAAAGCCGCGTGCTCCCAGCTGGATGCAGCGTCGACAAACCGAGTCGGCGGGGTGTGAAGTCAAAATCAATATCTCGCTACGCACATCCAGCGCTTTTATTCTCGATATAACGGTAAATCCGTCCAGCTTAGGAATGCCAATATCAAGAATAACCACCTGAGGGGCGAGTTCACGTGCGAGCTGGATTGCATCTATGCCATTATCTGTTTCGCCGGCTACGCGCATGCCGTGCTTTTCCAATAGAACGCGAACTGCCATTCGAATGACTGGGTGGTCGTCAACTATTAAAACGCTATGCATATAAGCCTACCTTGAAATGATTTTGTTGCGAGGTGTGTAGTCTCGCTGCATCGGATGACAGTATGCTCTATGCAGCACTGCGCTGTAATCCTTCCCGGTTCGCGCTGGGAAAATTCTAGCGTAGCGCAGGAAAATTCTGATGGAAAGGACCTTGGCTTATTTGCACACTGTTTGTCGTTCAATGGGCCATGTGTAGACCTGCAATGCAAGATTTGACTGTTTTGGTGCTGGAGGATGAACCCTTTCAGCGCCTCGTTACCGTGACGGCGCTGAAAAAACTCCTACCAGGTCCGATTTTGCAAGCGTCAGATGGCAATGAAGCAATTAGCCAATTATCCGCTTGCGACACGGTGGACATCCTTCTATGCGACCTTAAAATGGCAGGCATGGATGGTTTGGCATTGCTACGCCATGTCAGTAGCGCTGGCAAGGTCAGGGCGGTGGTTTTGTGCAGCGAACTTGACCCCGTTTTGCGCCAGGCCACGGTCGCGATGATCCACTGTCTGGGTCTGACCTTTCTGGGCGATCTTGGCAAGCCGTTCAAACTTGAAGAATTCAGTCAATTGGTCAAGCGCTACCGAGAGTTATGCAGTGCCGTCCCACAACGTTTGTCGCCTGCAGAACTCCCCACCCTGAGCGATGTGCAGCAGGGGCTAGCCAACGGTGAGTTCGAGGCCTACTACCAGCCTAAAGTCACGCTTCAAGGTAACCTGATGGTCGGCGCAGAAGTGCTCGCACGCTGGAAGCATCCGCAATGGGGGGTGTTGACACCTGCGCACTTTCTCTCCGTGATGGAAGCGCACAACCTTATCGACCGGTTGTTCTGGCAATTGTTCGAGCAGGGCCTTTCGCTGCAGCAAAGACTGAAACTGGAGGGCAGGGCGATCAATCTGGCGTTCAACCTGCATCCATCACAGCTTGCTTGTACCGCGCTGACTGAGCGCATCTCACTCATGCTCAAACGCGCCCAGGTGTCTGCCACCAGCGTCACGTTCGAAATTACCGAGTCCTCCTTGATCAGCGCGCCCGCGAGTAGTTTAGAGAATCTTGTACGGTTGCGTATTCTCGGTTGCGGTTTGGCCATGGATGATTTTGGCGCAGGTTACTCCTCACTGGACCGGCTTAGCGAACTACCTTTTACCCAGGTCAAGCTTGATCGCGTATTTGTACGCAAGATGCAAAGCCAGCACAAGAGTGCCGCGATCATCAGCTGTGCGGTGGCATTGGCCCAGGCACTGGGTATCTCGCTAGTCATCGAAGGGGTAGAGACCGTGGTGCAACAGGCTCGGCTGATCGAGCTGGGCGGTACCCTTGCCCAAGGCTTTTTGTTTGCTCGCCCCATGCCGGAGCGTCATCTGATCGACTTTTGCACCCAAAGCACGGAGCAAGGCGGCTTGTAATGAATGAGCGACGGTAACTGCTTTGAACTATCATTGCGCCGTCTTGTCAGCCACCCCAGATTGCTTCGGCTCTTATCTAGCATGTATCTACGTATTGTCTGCTTATCCATTGGCCTGATGTTGAGCTGCGCTTCAGTGCTGGCGAACTCACTGCCTGCGGTTCCTAGGACGCTGGCCAGCCGGTTGCAAATCGATCGCCACGATATGGCGATTTCGATAGAGGACTGGCAATGGCTGCGCCATAAGGCTGAACTCAGGGTCGGTGTGTCACAGACCGAGTCTGCGCCATTTTCGGTCAATGTCCAAGATAGCCTGTACGAAGGCATCAGTGCCGATGTCACAGCTTTGGTCGCGCAGCTATTAGGCTTACAAGTCAAGATAGTGACCTACGGCAACGAGCAGGAGGCACGCAAGGCGTTGCAGGCCGGGCGCGTTGATGTGATCAGCACCCACGGCAGCACGGAGCCAAGTCCGGACCTGTGGCTAAGCACGCCCTATGCCAGGGATCGGTTGGCGGTGTTCAAGCGCAGCTCTGAAAGAAGGCAATCGCCCTCCGACCTTGCCGGGTTGCGCGTAGCGATCACTGATGAACACAGCGTCGAGGTCAAGAAGCGCTACCCTCGGGCCCATATTCGAGTTTATGGCAGCCATGAAAAGGCGATAGCCGCTGCCGCCTTTGGCCAGGCGGATGTGTACTTAGATGACTTGTACAGTGCATATTTCCTAATCAACCGTGCGTTCTACAACTATGTCCGTTTTGAACGTTTCGCAGGCGTGCGGGGCGGCGATTACAGTTATGCGTTAGCGGCCGGCAACACGCGGTTGCTGCAATTGATCAATACCGCCATCGAGACTATCGGTGAAGAGCAATTGCGCACCTTGGCCAAACGCTGGGTGGGCAATAGCTTCATTCCCGGTGAAGAGTCTGTCGACCTGACGGCAGAGCAGGTGCGCTGGATCCAGCGACACCCGGTGGTACGTCTGGTGATCAATGATGATTTCGCGCCGGGTGCGTTCTTTGATTCGAACGGTGTATTTTCGGGGGCGATAGCCGATCTCCTTGAGGTGATCACCCTCACGACTGGCCTGCATTTTGAAGTGGTTACGCGCAGTGGCGGCCTCCCGCAAATCATCGAAGCGGTAAATCTAGGTCAAGCCGATCTGGCGTTGATGACGGCCAGTCCAGAAAGGGAAGAGTACCTGCGCTTTTCCCGGTCGCTGCTCAACAGTCCTTTTGTTCTGCTCAGTAGCGTTGATCAACAAGGAAAACTGGGGAGCTTGGATGAAAAGCGGGTGGCTGTTCCTACAGGTCACGTGGCAATCCGGCAATTGCGCAAACGTTATCCGGAAACTGTAGTGATGGAAGCGGGTAGTTCGTTGGATGCGATGAATCTGCTTTACCAGGGCAAGACCGATGCGGCCATGGTGTCGCTGCCTGCCGCGCGCTACTACATTGAGCGGTTATTCCGTGACAGATTGGCCATCAATCAAATGCTCGATCTGGGGCCATCCACAACAAACTTCGCGATGCGCCGCAGTGATGTCGAGCTTCAGTCAATCATCGACAAGGTTTTGCAGACCGTTGCACCCGACGAGCTCAATGCCATTTCCAATCGCTGGCGCTCGCCACCGGGAATGAGTGGACAGACCTGGGTCGATTATCAGCGGGTGATCAAGGAAATCGTCGCCGCTGCTGTAGTGCTGCTGGTGCTGTTGCTGGTATGGGTGTTCTACCTGCGGCGCCAGATCAAAGCAAGGCTCAAAGCCGAGCGAATGCTCAACGATCAGTTGCAGTTTGTCGAAACCCTGACCGATTGCATGCCTCCGCCGCTGTATGTACGCGATATCAAAGGGCGCATGCTGTCGTGCAATCGCAGCTACCTGGAAAGTGTCGGCCTGAGCGCTGATCAGGTGCTAAATAAGACAGTGCGCCAGCTGCCTAAGGAGAACTTCGAGAGCCGCCCGGACTTTCATCGTAGTTACCTGCAAGCCATGCGTGACGGCCAGACCATCGAGTCGGTGCATGCTATCGTATTGCAGGGCAGAGAAGTTTGGATCAATCACTGGGTTCAACCCTTTCGGGATTCTACCGGCCAGATCAAAGGGGTTATCTGCGGCTGGTTGGACATAACCGAGCACCGCGAGCTGGTTCAACAACTGCAAGAGGCTAAGACACTTGCCGACGATGCCAGCCGCGCCAAGACCAGTTTCCTGGCCACCATGAGCCATGAGATCCGAACACCGATGAATGCTGTGATCGGCATTCTCGAACTCGCCCTCAAGCGTGCGGATGACAAGCCGATTGATCGCGCCAGCATTGAAATCGCCCATGCCTCGGCAAAGAGCCTGCTGGAGTTGATCGGCGATATCCTGGACATCGCTCGAATCGAGTCTGGACGCCTGAGCCTGTCGCCCAAGCGCGCCAACCTTCGAGAGCTTGTGGAATCGGTGGCGCGTGTGTTTGAGGGCCTGGCACGGCAGAAACGCCTGACCTTGGTCCTCGAGATCGACTCGAGCATCAACTGTGATGTGCTCATCGATGCCCTGCGTTTCAAACAGATTCTTTCCAATCTAGTTAGCAATGCAATCAAGTTCACCGAAGAGGGAAGGATCACTGTCTGTATTGCTGGGATGTTGATGGATGCCAGCCTGCTTACAGTCAACCTGAGTGTCGAAGATACTGGCGTGGGTATCAGCACGGGCGATCAAGAGCGCTTGTTCAGACCTTTTGCCCAGGCCCACCGCAATGTCCAGCATACCGAAGGGACTGGGCTGGGGTTGGTGATCAGCCGATCGCTATGCGAAATGATGGGGGGCAGAGTGGACCTGACCAGTACCCTGGGGCGGGGCACTCGGGTCGACGTCCAGATGCGCTTGCAAGTGTTGGAGCCGATCGAGTTCGATCAGGTGTCTGCCTTGACCCAAGATGTTCCCCGGTATCGATTGCAGGTGTTGGTGGTTGACGACCACCGGATCAATCGCCAAGTGTTGCATCAGCAACTGAACTACCTCGGCCATGACGTATTCGAGGCAGAGAATGGTAAGCTGGCTTACGCGCGTTGGTGCGAGCAACCCTTCGACATCATTATCACAGACTGCCATATGCCGGTAATGAACGGTACCGATTTCACCCGTGCCGTACGCCAGTCCGAGCAGGAACAGGGCTTGGCTGCGACCGTGATCATCGGTCTGACGGCAGACGCTCAACCAGAAGAAATCGAGTTGTGCATTCAGGCTGGTATGAACGATTGCCTAATTAAACCAGTGGGTCTGGATGAGTTGGATGCTCGGCTACGCGCGTTGCAGCCGGAAGATGCATATTCCGAGGAGACCATTGAACACTGTCAGCAGGAACAGCTGATGCTGCCACCTCAGACGTCGCAGGTCATTGACCTGGGGCCGTTGGAGCTGATGATCAGTAGCGAGCCGGTGAAGTTTCGCCAGATACTCGACGAGCTGATCAAGAACAACCGCAGTGACTGTGAGCAGTTAAGTGTATTGCTGCGTGAGAGGGACACCAACAAGCTCGGCGAGCTTGCGCATCGCATGAAAGGTGCTGCGCGAGTGGTCAGGGGTGATCAGGTGGTCGAATCCTGTCGGCAGTTGGAGGCGGTGTGTTTACTTGCCCAGATACCTTCACAGGAGTTGGAGCACGCGGTTGATCAGCTTAAGAAGGCTATTGAGAGGTTAAATCAGGCACTCATGTTATCGCTGGTCGGCTAGGTGCAAGTTGTATTTGCTGTGGGGGGCTTCAATAGTGTCTTTGTCGAGTATTCTATAAATTTGAAAAGTCCAAAAAACACTCTAGGTGGGCTTTATGAGTTTTAATCTCCATCCGGCTAGAGCTGGTTGAAAATTTCATTGACGATCCGATAATTGTTGGACATCCACGATGTCTCTATGGCGCTTAAATAAGCGCTTATCGAACGCACCCTTGCATGAAACCAGGCCAGCTTTGGGTCATCTTGATTAAGCGGAAAAATCTAGAGTAATATTCTTGAGCTTACATGCGTTCTGGTGCCTTGGTTGTGCCGGGGTTGAGCTGTGAATTTGTGTTGTGAATGTTGGTAGTGCTGTTACTCTGCAAAGGCTGCTATTAAGAGTTGTTGCAGCCGGTTACGCGTTTACTATCCAAGCTTTTTATTGATAAGATGGCATCCAAAGGTACGCTGCTTTTCTTTTGGAGTAGCAGCATATGCAAATTCTTTAAATGTTTGGTTTCCCTTGGTCAGCCCTCTGTTGCTCAGGTGTGGGCTGCCGGGAGTGTCATATATGAATTTCTGCTGCGATGTGTGTGAAAAATTACACTGCACTATTTTCACTTTTGTCGTTATGTTGATAGGTTTGAAGTCGAAATATTCTGCCGAGAATGCAGGTGTATTTGCAGCGTTTGACGTAAAGCTGGCGATTGCAAAAAATGTAGATGAAATTGTGTCCACTATTGGTACTCAACTACTAAGGTGGCGGAGGATCTGAATGGGCCGCCATTGATATCGCCGTCAGGCCGCTTAATCAAAACGGCTTGTAGAGTTGGTGGGTTTAATGGGTTTAATGAGTAGTACGTATTAATTGCGTGATAATGGCCGTCTCTTTTAAAGGTTATTCCGATGTTTTTGTGGTCTGGGACATATAATGCCCAGCGATCGAATTCGGTACTCTTGCCGGATATATAAAACCTTAAGTTATTGCTGACTGCTCGGCTGCAGTCAAGAGAGTAATTTAAGGTAATGGTTTTATGATTCCCATCAATTTTTTCTACATCTACGTCTCCGAATGATCCGATAATTGGTGAGTTATTATTGACGATGCAGGGAGGGTCAGCGTAGACGACACCTTTTATAGTCGCAGTTATTTGGCTTAAGCTGGCGTTGGCCGTGGCAGTTAGGGAATAAAATGCGATGGCTAGTAAGAGGGCGTTTGGGAGATTTATGTAAGCCATTTCTGATAATGTCTATTAATTTATGAGCTTGCCAGGTTACGGTAAGGAAATGGTAATTACTGATGAGCCTAAGAATTTTCCTGGCATAACCGGTCCTTTAGTTTTTAATGTTGACTTGATATAAATTCGTTTGGCTACGTCATTTTCAATTGGTATGATGACGCCTCTTGCTAGATCCTTGTTTTCAATAGTTAACTTTGAGTATAAATTGCCATTCGTTGTTAGTTGTACACCGTCTGTGTCCGTTTCGCTAGATTTTAGAAAAACACTTGTCGCAGCTCCTTTACACCTGAAAGAAAGCTGCGCTCCAGCTGATTTCCCATCTATGGATTTATGGCTAAGTGCACCATGGTCTATTATGATGCTTCCAGTTGCGTAACAAGTTAGTGTCGGTTTTTGAACCTGTGTGCAAGGTCCTATTGGTCCCACAACCCCTCCGGTAGTGGCGGTGGTCGAGGCTTGAGCGAAGCCTATGCAGAAGTCGTCTTTAACTTTCACGCTTGTAGGGACAAATAGGCTTCCGTCAAAAGGGATTGTGAAGCCGCCTTTTGATCTCATTTGGTAATACAGGTCAAGCATTGAAGTGTTGGTTTTTAGATCTGACCACTTGTAATTGCTTCCTATCATGTTCATATAGTTGCCAGGTCCATGAATTCCATATATTGCTAAGTAACATTTTCCACCGCTTTGGCTTTGGCAGAATTTTGTTCCGGATTTGTACCAATCAGTGATAACGAAATAATATCTAGTACCGCCTTGTTCATATCTTGCGCCGATTGTTTCTATTGTGACAGCGGCTGAATTTTGTAAGGTTAAAAAAAGCAGAGAAATGACAGCGGCGAGTCGCATTCTTAAGTCCGGGGTGGTATTAATGATAAGTTCAAATGTATCGTAAAAAAGTTTAAATTTCTTTAAGATATGTCTGGTGGTTGCGTGGGAAAATTCCTAGGTCAAGTGCGTAGTAATCAGCTAGTCAAAAGCGATTCGATAGCTGAAAATCCGGGAGTAAGCATTCTGCATCAAGTCGTTTAGAGATATTTCTTGAAGCTAGCCGCCGTAATGCTCACGGACACGCCGAGCAAGGCAGCGGAAGGTAGCAGCATCACCATGGGACTGATGCTGATCGGGAGTGCCAAGTAGAAGGTCCAGGGAAAATAGCCAATGGCATGATCGTTGCGCGGGCCTTGTGATAGAGATAGCTGGATTCGCGACCTATGCCGAATTTGCGCAGATCCCGGCGCACCAGGCCGTCGACCAGACCCGTCAGTGCCGCCATGGCGAACAGCGGTATGGTCATCAGTAGCACGACCAAGCGGACGCAAAACATCAGGACGGTGAAGAGAGCCGCCAGCACATAGTTCTGGACCGTTGTAACGCTTTGCGCGGCCCAGTGGCGCATGTCCAACTCGTTGCGGGGCCCGGCGTGGCGATCGACTCCATCCCCTGGACCCAGCTGAGCATCCCGGTCTTCACGATCAGCCAGTCATAAGCTTCGGTGACCAGCCATGACCGTTCGTATTGATAGACAATGGCCGAAGGTAGCAGTCTCCGATCATAGATGCGCCCCAGATTGAATACCACGCTGTTTGGCGCGGCGATGATCAGGTGAATTGTCTTGGCCCCTTTAGCTAACAAGCCCTTCACGACTTGCAGGAATTGTTCTGCTAAGGCGCTTTGTTTTTCAGTAAGCGCTCCATGAACCCCACATTCAAAGCGCTTACCTGATCCCCGAGCGAAAGCCATACCAGCGGCCATGATCTGGTTGTTTACTGTAAGAACGGACATCTAGGCAATACAGAGGCGCTCCTGTGGGACCGGGTAATTCAAGTACAAGCCACCGATAGGCCAGTGAGCCCTTTCCGGAGAACCAGGTCAGGAATTGCTTGCTATCGTCTGGGCTGAGGTGCGGTGTCGGCCATTCCAGTAGGCGATCAGGAGTTGGACATTGGATATCGGGGTAGGTCAGTAACTTCAGATAGAAGCCTGCGACGACCGGTGCTTTGATTTTCGCGCTTAACCCAATCGTACGGTTGATATGCGTTCTGAGTAATCGAACATCTGGTGCAAGCCAGGCGGTGCGGGTGCGCCGGCCAGGGCGGGGGTCGCTGGTTGCAAACAGTTCTGATGCCGCCTTAGGCCTCTCCAGCAGCAAGACATCTTGAGGAGAAATATCAAGCTGCATGTTCCAATACGAGGTGAATTCTTTTTGGAACTCAGCATCACGCAATGCAGGATCTGCACCTGTTCGAACAAACTCAAGAATTGCCCCAAGCCGTACGACGCAGTCCTGTACCACTGTTTCCGGATCTCCCGTAATTGGCCTTTCGCGGAAACCGTGCAGACAGAGCCTGGATCTAGTGGCATGCGGCCATGCGAGCCAGGGGGACGGCTCGACTTGGATCCTCAGCGAGACCAATGGAAACTGGTTTGGAAACGCTATGCGCAGCTGCCTTTCAATGCCGGTGTAGTCGGGCGGTGGTTTAGCCGTTCTTCGGCATATACGAAAAAGCCACCTCGGCCTTTGCGGCTCAGGTGGCTTTTTTCATTTCATGCGCTTATTTGGTGCGAGAACTCGGAAAATCTGAAATTCGTTCGGTTCTCGCTGAAAAATAAGGGCAGCTTCAGTTCAGTGTTGGTGAAAAAATTTCAGGCAGTGGTGAAAACCTACGGCCCGAACTATCAGTCCCAGCTCAACGCCCCACCCGTCTGATACTCGATCACACGGGTCTCGAAGAAGTTCTTCTCTTTCTTCAAGTCCATGATCTCGCTCATCCACGGGAACGGGTTGGTAGTCCCCGGGTACTCTTCCTTCAGGCCAATCTGGGTCAGGCGACGGTTGGCGATGAACTTGAGGTAGTCCTCCATCATCGCCGCGTTCATGCCCAGCACGCCGCGTGGCATGGTGTCACGGGCGTATTCGATCTCCAGCTGGGTCCCTTGCAGGATCATCTGGGTCGCTTCTTCCTTCATCGCCGCGTCCCACAGGTGCGGGTTCTCGATCTTGATCTGGTTGATCACGTCGATACCGAAGTTCAGGTGCATCGACTCGTCACGCAGGATGTACTGGAACTGCTCGGCGACGCCGGTCATCTTGTTGCGGCGGCCCATGGACAGGATCTGGGTGAAGCCGCAGTAGAAGAAGATGCCTTCCAGCACGCAGTAGTAGGCGATCAGGTTGCGCAGCAGCTCCTTGTCGGTTTCGACGGTGCCGGTGTTGAATTCCGGGTCGGAGATGGCGCGGGTGTACTTCAGGCCCCAGGCGGCTTTCTTCGCCACCGACGGGATCTCGTGGTACATGTTGAAGATCTCGCCTTCATCCATGCCCAGCGACTCGATGCAGTACTGGTAGGCGTGGGTGTGGATCGCCTCTTCGAAGGCCTGGCGCAGGATGTACTGGCGGCACTCCGGGTTGGTGATCAGGCGGTACACGGCCAGGGCCAGGTTGTTGGCCACCAGCGAGTCGGCGGTGGAGAAGAAGCCGAGGTTGCGCATGACGATGCGACGCTCGTCTTCGGTCAGGCCGTCCATGCTCTTCCACAGGGCGATGTCGGCGGTCATGTTGACCTCTTGCGGCATCCAGTGGTTGGCGCAGCCGTCCAGGTACTTCTGCCAGGCCCAGTCGTACTTGAACGGGACCAGCTGGTTGAGGTCGGCGCGGCAGTTGATCATGCGCTTTTCGTCAACGCGCACGCGGGCGCTGGAGCCTTCCAGCTCGGCCAGGCCTTCGGCAATGTCGAGGTCGTTCAGGGCAGCCTTGGCGCGCTTCACCGCGTCGGAGTCGTCGGCACTGGCGGCACGGGCTTCCAGGGCAGCGGCACCACCGGCGCTGTCGAGCTTGTCGAGGGTGGCAGCGGCAGCGGCCTGCGCAGGGGTATTGCCTTTGGCGGCGACTTCGCCGTCTTCTTTATCGAATTCGTCCCAGCTCAGCATGGTGAGATTCTCCTGCTTGAGGGCCATCTGTGAAGTATGGCCAGTGGATCTTGGTTGCGTTGCTTTGGCCCCGGATGGGGTACAGCAGTGCACGCAAATCTGAGTGCCCTTTGAGGGGCTGGCCTGGGCATTGGCGCCCGGGCCTATTGTGTTTGGCTGTGGGGCGGGAGGCGGCAGTGCCGGCCTCTTCGCGGGTAAACCCGCTCCCACAGGGTTCCGTGTGGCTACACGGAAAAGAGGCTTCCCGGGGGGAAGCCTCAGCCAAGCCTTACTGGCAGGCTTCGCAGTCAGGCTCGTCGATCGCGCAGGCCTTCGGCACTGGCGCAGGGCCGGCTGCCTGGACCGGGGCGCTGTCGCCGCCGCTGGAAACGGCGTTGAGCTTGCCGGTGTTGATGGTCGACTTCTCGGTGCTGGTCGCGGCCAGGGCACGGAGGTAGTAGGTGGTCTTCAGACCACGGTACCAGGCCATGCGGTAGGTCACGTCGAGCTTCTTGCCCGAAGCGCCGGCGATGTAGAGGTTCAGCGACTGAGCCTGGTCGATCCACTTCTGGCGACGCGAGGCGGCATCGACGATCCACTTGGTCTCGACTTCGAACGCGGTGGCGTACAGGTCCTTCAGCTCTTGCGGGATACGCTCGATCTGCTGCACCGAACCGTCGTAGTACTTCAGGTCGTTGATCATCACCGAGTCCCACAGGCCACGGGCCTTCAGGTCGCGGACCAGGTACGGGTTGATCACGGTGAACTCGCCCGACAGGTTCGATTTCACGTACAGGTTCTGGTAGGTCGGCTCGATCGACTGCGACACGCCGGTAATGTTGGCGATGGTCGCGGTCGGCGCGATGGCCATGATGTTCGAGTTACGAATACCTTTCTTGACGCGCTCGCGTACCGGGCCCCAGTCCAGGGACTCTTCCAGGTTGACGTCGATGTACTTGGCACCACGGGCCTCGATCAGGATCTGTTGCGAATCCAGCGGCAGGATGCCCTTGGACCACAGCGAACCCTGGAAGGTCTCGTATGCACCGCGCTCGTCGGCCAGATCGCAGGACGCCTGGATCGCATAGTAGCTGACCGCTTCCATCGACTTGTCGGCGAACTCGACGGCTGCATCGGAACCGTACGGAATGTGCTGCAGGTACAGCGCATCCTGGAAGCCCATGATGCCCAGGCCGACCGGGCGGTGCTTGAAGTTCGAGTTGCGCGCTTGCGGCACCGAGTAGTAGTTGATGTCGATCACGTTGTCGAGCATGCGCACGGCGGTGTTCACGGTGCGTTGCAGCTTGGCGGTGTCCAGCTTGCCGTCGACGATGTGGTTCGGCAGGTTGATCGAGCCCAGGTTGCAGACCGCGATCTCGTCCTTGTTGGTGTTCAGGGTGATCTCGGTGCACAGGTTCGAGCTGTGCACCACGCCCACGTGCTGCTGCGGCGAACGCAGGTTGCACGGGTCCTTGAAGGTCAGCCACGGGTGGCCGGTCTCGAACAGCATCGACAGCATCTTGCGCCACAGGTCTTTGGCCTGGACGGTCTTGAACACCTTGATCTTGTTGTACTCGGTCAGGGCTTCGTAGTACTCGTAGCGCTCTTCGAAGGCCTTGCCGGTCAGGTCGTGCAGGTCTGGCACTTCCGAGGGCGAGAACAGGGTCCACTTGCCGTCATCGAAGACCCGCTTCATGAACAGGTCAGGGATCCAGTTGGCGGTGTTCATGTCGTGGGTACGACGGCGGTCATCACCGGTGTTCTTGCGCAGCTCGATGAATTCTTCGATGTCCAGGTGCCAGGTTTCCAGGTAGGCACACACGGCGCCCTTGCGCTTGCCACCCTGGTTCACGGCAACGGCGGTGTCGTTGACCACTTTCAGGAACGGCACGACGCCTTGCGACTTGCCGTTGGTGCCCTTGATGTACGAGCCCAGTGCACGTACCGGGGTCCAGTCGTTGCCCAGGCCACCGGCGAATTTCGACAGCATGGCGTTGTCGTGGATCGCGTGGTAGATGCCCGACAGGTCGTCCGGCACGGTGGTCAGGTAGCAGCTGGACAGCTGCGGGCGCAGGGTACCGGCGTTGAACAGGGTCGGGGTCGAGGCCATGTAGTCGAAGGACGACAACAGGTTGTAGAACTCGATCGCGCGGGCTTCCTTGTCTTTCTCTGCCAGCGCCAGGCCCATGGCCACACGCATGAAGAATACCTGCGGCAGCTCGAAGCGCACGCCATCCTTGTGGATGAAGTAGCGGTCGTACAGGGTCTGCAGGCCCAGGTAGGTGAATTGCTGGTCACGCTCGTGGTCGATGGCCTTGCCCAGGCGCTCCAGGTCGTAGCCTTTCAGGGCCGGGTCCAGCAGCTCGAACTCGACGCCTTTCTCGACGTAGGCCGGCAGGGCCTTGGCGTACAGCTCGGCCATTTCGTGGTGGGTGGCGCTCTCGGCGACGCCGAGGAAGCCCAGGCCTTCGGCGCGCAGGGTGTCCATCAGCAGGCGGGCGGTGACGAACGAGTAGTTCGGCTCGCGCTCGACCAGGGTACGGGCGGTCATCACCAGGGCGGTGTTGACGTCCTTGATGGCTACGCCGTCGTACAGGTTCTTCAGGGTGTCGCGCTGGATCAGGTCGCCATCGACCTCGGCCAGGCCTTCGCAGGCTTCGCTGATGATGGTGTTCAGGCGGGCCATGTCGAGCGGCGCCAGGCTGCCGTCGGCCAGGGTGATGCGAATGCTTGGGTGCGGCTCGACCACGGCTTCGGTGTTGACGCGGGTGGCACGCTCCTTGGCGCGCTGCTCGCGGTAGATCACGTAGTCACGGGCGACTTTCTGCTCGCCGGCGCGCATCAGGGCCAGTTCGACCTGGTCCTGGATTTCTTCGATGTGGATGGTGCCACCCGATGGCATGCGACGCTTGAACGTGGCGGTGACCTGCTCGGTCAGGCGTGCAACGGTGTCGTGGATGCGCGACGAAGCGGCGGCGGTACCGCCTTCAACTGCGAGGAACGCCTTGGTGATGGCCACGGTGATCTTGTCGTCGGTGTAGGGGACGACAGTGCCGTTACGCTTGATCACGCGCAGTTGGCCGGGGGCGGTGGCAGCCAGATCCTGGGTGGAATCGGCGGCCTGCGGCACCTTGGCCTGCGGGTTCTCGCGAGTCGTATCGGTTTGCATGGGTGGGTGTCTCCACAGTTTCTATATTGTTCAGGCGCCTTTTGGGCGCCCACCGTTCCGTCCACTTGCCCGATGGCCTGGCGGGGGCTGCGCAAAGGCATGCGCATCCGCCCGCACGGGCGTACCGACTTCGGGACAGACTCAGGAATAAGGGGCAATGGCTTGCCGCTCCCTGGCCGAAGTCAAAGGTTCTGGGCCGTGCCCAAAAACTGTTGCTGATGGATGCCAGGCCTGGCCTGCCACACCCATACCCGAACAAGGCCCTGGAAGGGCTTGCCTCGGTCGCCTCCGCAGGAGCGGTTTGGCTGCTGAAATCACTTGAAGCTCAGCCGAAAAATCGCTTGATTTTGCGGGTTGACTTTTGTGTGTGATTTTGCACGAACCCCAATATCTAGTGGTTCGCTGCGATCGGGATACAAGATAATGCGGTATCGGGGGCTTTGCAAGGCGATCGCCTGTGGATAACTTGTGCGTACTTTGTGAGTGAATGGTGGGTATTCGCTGTAGGCCTTGTGCCAAGTGGTTTGCAGTATTTTTCTGCGTTCTGCTGCCTCTGGGCAGAATTTTTCGGGCGCGAACCCTATCACAAAAAACGGTTCAGTCGGGGGGGTGCTGGCAGGTTGGCAGTACCGGATGACAGCCGTAGTATTCCGAGGGGATGTTGCTTTTTGGTTAAAGGGTTATGTTGCCTGTGCTGGCCCTTTCGCGGGTGAACCCGCTCCCACAGGTACTGCACAGGGTTCGAAAGCGGTGCGGTCCTTGTGGGAGCGGGTTCACCCGCGAAAAGGCCGGCGCAGGCCATAGAAAAACAACAAACATAGGCACAAGCCATGGACCACCTCGCACCCCGCATCCTCATCGTCGAAGACGACCAGCGCCTGGCCGAGCTCACCGCCGAGTACCTGCAGGCCAACGGCTTCGAGGTCAGCGTCGAAGGCGATGGCGCGCGTGCCGCGCGGCGCATCGTCGACGGCCAGCCCGACCTGGTCATCCTCGACCTCATGCTGCCCGGCGAGGATGGCCTGAGCATCTGCCGGCGGGTGCGCAGCCAGTACTCCGGGCCGATCCTCATGCTCACCGCCCGCAGCGACGAGCTCGACCAGGTCCAGGGCCTGGACCTGGGGGCCGATGACTACGTGTGCAAACCGGTGCGCCCACGCCTGCTGCTGGCGCGCATCCAGGCCCTGCTGCGCCGCAGCGAGGCAGCGGACAGCAAAGCCCAGGCGCTGGCCTTCGGTGCCCTGCGCATCGACAACCGCCTGCGCGAGGCGCGCCTGGGCGAACAGCTGATCGAACTGACCGGCGCCGAATTCGACCTGCTCTGGTTGCTGGCCAGCAACGCCGGCCGGGTGCTGACCCGCGAGCAGATCTTCACCGCGTTGCGCGGCGTCGGCTACGACGGCCAAGACCGTTCCATCGACATCCGCATTTCGAAGATTCGCCCCAAGATCGGCGACGACCCGCTCCAGCCAAGGTTGATCAAGACCCTGCGCAGCAAGGGCTACCTGTTCGTCGGCGAGGCGTCATGAACAACTCGATCTTCCTGCGCATCTACGGCGGCATGCTGGCCGTGCTGGTGCTGGTGGCCCTGCTCGGGGCGCTGAGCCTGCACCTGGTCAACGAGGTGCGTGCCGCCCAGCATCGCGAGCGCCTGGCCCAGGGTACCTTCAGCCTGATGGCCGACAACCTGGCCCTGCAGAACGACACCGAGCGCAAGCGCTCGCTGCTGATGTGGGAGCGCCTGCTCGGGGTGCCGCTGACCCTGCAGCCAATCACCGCGCGGGCGCTGGATGGCGGCCAGCGGGCGCGTCTGGGCCGCGGCCTGGTGGTCGTCGAAAAGACCGGCCCGCACGCCGCCCAGGTATTGCGCAAGGTTGGCCAGCAGGACGTACTGCTGGTCGCCGAGGTCAAGCAGGTCAGCGAGCAGCTGGCGCGGGCCACCCTGTACCTGCTGGCCGACGAGCTGGTGCGCTACCCGGTGACAGAACAGCAGCAGCGCCTGGAGCAGCTCAAGCGCGACAAGGGCTTTGGCTTTGGCGTGGCCCTGCAGCGCATCGAGCGGGTGAGCCTGGACGACGACCAGCGGCGCCGGGTCGAGGAGGGCGACACGGTCATGGCGCTGGGCAAGGATGGCGACTCGATCCGCGTATTCGCCGGCTTGGCCGGTTCGCCCTGGGTACTGGAAATCGGCCCGCTGTACCAGCTCAATCCTTATCCGCCGCAGCTGTTGATCCTGATCGCCTTCCTCGGCCTGTGCCTGATCGGCCTGGTGGTGTACCTGCTGGTGCGTCAGCTGGAGCGCCGCGTGTCGGGCCTGGAGGTGGCGGCCACGCGCATCGCCCAGGGCAGCCTGGACACCCGCGTGCCAGCCGACGATGCCGACTCGGTAGGGCGCTTGGCGGCAGCGTTCAACGGCATGGCCGAGCACCTGCAGCGCTCGTTGAGCATGCAGCGCGAGCTGGTGCGTGCGGTTTCCCACGAGCTGCGCACGCCAGTGGCACGCCTGCGCTTTGGCCTGGAGATGATCGAAAGCGCCACTACCGAGCAAGCCCGGGCCAAGCACCTGGCTGGCATGGACGGGGATATCCAGGACCTCGACAAGCTGGTCGACGAAATGCTCACCTATGCCCGCCTGGAGCAGGGGGCACCTGCACTGAAGTTCGAGCGGGTCGACCTGGATGCCTTGTTCGAGCGGGTGATCGCAGAACTGGCGCCGCTGCGGGCCGGGGTACGCGTATTGCGCGGTGAATGCCAGGGCGCCGATGCCGAAGGCGCCTGGGTCGAGGCCGAGCCGCGTTACCTGCACCGGGCCCTGCAGAACCTGGTGGGCAACGCCATGCGCCATGCCGAGGGCGAGGTGCGCCTGAGCTACCAGTTGGGGCAACAGCGCTGTCGCATCGATGTGGAAGACGACGGCCCGGGGATTCCGGAGGGCGTCTGGGACCGCATCTTCACGCCGTTCACCCGGCTCGATGACAGCCGTACCCGCGCCTCGGGCGGGCATGGCCTGGGCCTGTCGATCGTACGGCGCATCATCTACTGGCACGCCGGCCGGGCTACGGTGGGGCGCAGTGCCGCGCTGGGAGGTGCCTGCTTCAGCCTGAACTGGCCACGCCAGCAGCCACCGGCATGACGATCAGACGCTGACCAGGCTCAGCAGGTGGCCGTCCTGCAGGCAGAACTGGCCCTGCAGCTCGGCACCCTGCCGCCACTGCGGCGACAGGTCGGTGAGCAGGCGCAGGCGGGCCAGGCCTTCGCTGGACCATTCCAGCACTTCGGCGTGCTCGAAATAGAAGCGTTGCTGGGTCAGCGGGTAGAGGGTCTTGAACAGGCTTTCCTTCAGCGAGAAGGTCAGGGTCACGGCAAGGCCGAGCTGGTTGCGGTCCAGGCGTTCGAGCTCGGCCGGGGTGAGGATTTCGCCCATCAGCCGTTCGCCGCGTTCATCGTCCAGCAGCGTTTCCTGATCCAGGCCCAGGCCCTGGCAACTGCCCTCGGCGGCGACCACGGCGGCGGCCCAGCCCTTGCCATGGGTGATTGAGCCGTGGATGCCGGCGGGCCAGATCGGCGAGCGGTCTTCGTGGGTGCCGGGCACGTAGTCCCGGCCGTCCAGGCGCTGCAGTGCAGCGCGGGCGCAGACCCGGCCGGCCAGGTACTCGGCCTGGCGCTTGGCTACCGAGCGCTGCAGGCTGGCGCTTGGCACCACCCCGGCACGCTGGAAGTCGTCGGGGGCCAGGCGGCTGGGGTCGAAGGCGCAACTGACCAGCACCGCGCCGGGTAATGGGCGGGGTAGGGGCCAGTGATGCTGGAGAGGGGCGCAGCAGGCAGGGAGTGTATTCATGGGGCTATTGTGCCAGCCGAGGCGGCGGCGTGGGAGATGGGGCCGCAAAGCGGCCCCTCGCGTGGTTTACTTGAAGACCTTCTTGAAGAACGCCTGCATGTCCGCCCAGGAGCTTTCATCCGCTGCCTTGTTGTAGCCGATATCCGGCCCACCATGCTCGCCATGGCTCAAGCGGTCTGCGTCCGGGTTGGTAAACCCGTGCTTGGCCCCATCGATGCTGACGAACTGGTAGTTGACCTTCGCCGCATCCATTTCGGCCTTGAACGCGGCTACCTGCTGCGGGGTCACCATGCTGTCCGCCGCACCGTGTTCGACCAGGATATCCGCCCGCACCTTACCGGGCCTGGCCGGGGTCTGCGTGACCAGCGCGCCGTGGAAGCTCACCACGCCATCCAGCTTCTCACCGCGCCGCGCGGCATCCAGCACCACCTTGCCACCGAAGCAGTAGCCTACCGCCCCCAGTTGATGCTTGTTGGTATTGGGCTGCAGTTTCAGCAGTTCAAGCCCAGCGTCGAAGCGGCGCTCGGCAGCTTTCGGGTCCTTCAGCGCCTCGGCCATGAAGGCCTGGGCATCGGCGGGGTGCTCGGTGTGCTTGCCATCGCCATACATATCGATGGCCAGCGCGTTGTAGCCCAGCGCCGCCAGGTCGCGGGCACGGCGCTTGGCGTAGTCGTTGAGCCCCCACCATTCATGCACCACAACGATGCCGGGGCGTTTGCCTTCGACGGCGTCGTCATAGGCGTAGTAGCCAACCAGGCGATTGCCATCGGCGTCCTGGTAGGGGATCTCACGGGTTTGTACCGCCGCTTGGGCGAGGGCGGCGCTGCACATCAGGGTCAGGGCCAGCAGGGCGCGCATGGTCACTACTCCTTGTTCTTGCAAACGGTTCGTTCAGCCGGTGTTCAGCCAGGGTTCAGTCGCGGTTCAGGGTGCCCTGCTTACTCTAGCTTCCAGACAGTAACAGCGCACCCAACTGGAGTATCCAGCCATGAAAACCTTCAATACCCTGCTCGCCGCCATGGCCGTCTGCGCCGCTGGCATCACCTCGGCCCAGGCCGCCGACGACAACTTCGCCAGCCTGACCTATGGCCAGACCAGCGACAAGGTTCGCAAGTCCGGCCTGCTGCAGCGCAACACCGACCACCTCAACGCCGACGGCATCATCGGCAAGGATGACACCTGGGGCGTGCGCCTGGGCAAGATCAATGACCAGGGCCGCTACTACATGACCTATGACAACGTCTCGGGCGACCACAGCGGCCTCAAGCTGCGCCAGGAGAACCTGCTGGGCAGCTATGACCTGTTCCTGCCGGTAGGCGACACCACCAAGCTGTTCGGCGGTGGCAGCCTGGGCGTCACCAAGCTGACCCAGGACTCGCCAGGTGCGAGCCGCGATACCGACTACGGCTATGCCTACGGCCTGCAGGCCGGCGTCATCCAGGACATCACCGACAAGGCTTCGGTCGAGCTGGGCTATCGTTACCTGCGCAGCAATGCCGCCACCGAAGTGGGCGCACATGGCGGGCCGAAGGACGGCACCCTGCGCCTGACCAGCAGCGCGCAGACCTACCTGGCGGCTTCCTACAAGTTCTGACGGGCGAGCCGGGTTATCCTGTACCGGCCCTTTCGCGGGCACGCCCGCTCCCGCAGGTGCTGCACAAGCCTCGGCGGTTGTGCAATCCCTGTGGGAGCGGGCGTGCCCGCGAAAGGGCCGGTACAGGCAATACACATCAAGGAGCTGCACATGAAACTGCTGGTGGTCGAGGACGAAGCCCTGCTTCGCCATCACCTCTTTACCCGCCTGGGCGAAAGCGGCCATGTGGTCGAGGCCGTAGGCGATGCCGAGGAAGCGCTGTACCAGGCCGGGCAGTACCATTTCGACCTGGCCATCATCGACCTGGGCCTGCCCGGCATCAGCGGCCTGGAGCTGATCACCCGGCTGCGCAGCCAGGACCAGACCTTCCCCATCCTCATCCTCACCGCCCGTGGCAATTGGCAGGACAAGGTTGAAGGCCTGGCCGCCGGTGCCGACGATTACCTGGTCAAACCGTTCCAGTTCGAAGAACTCGAGGCCCGCCTGAACGCGCTGCTGCGCCGCTCCAGCGGCTTCACCCAGTCGACCATCGCCGCCGGCCCCCTGGTACTCGACCTCAACCGCAAGCAGGCCAGCCTCGACGAACAGCCCCTGGCACTGACCGCATACGAGTACCGTATCCTCGAATACCTCATGCGCCATCACCAGCAGGTGGTGGCCAAGGACCGCCTGATGGAGCAGCTGTACCCGGGTGACGAGGAACGCGACCCGAATGTCATCGAAGTGCTGGTTGGCCGCCTGCGCCGCAAGCTCGAGGGCGAGCGCGGCTTCAAGCCCATCGACACCGTGCGCGGCCTGGGCTACTTGTTCACCGAGCGCTGCCGATGATGCGTTCCCTGCGGGTACGCCTGATGCTGGCGGCGGCGGTGCTGGCGCTGCTGTTCATGCTGGCGCTGCTGCCAGCCTTGCAGAAGGCCTTCAGCCTGGCCCTGCAGGAGTCGATCGAACAACGCCTGGCCTCGGACGTGACCACGCTGATTTCTGCCGCGCGCATCGAGCATGGCCAATTGCAGATGCCCACGCTGCTGCCGGATGAGCGCTACAATCTGCCATACACCGGGTTGCTCGGCTATATCTTCGATCGCGACGGCAACCTGGTCTGGCAGTCGCGGGCCACCGCCGCGCAGAACGTCAACTACCGCCCGCGTTACGATGGCCGCGGCAACGAGTTCGCGCGCATTCGCCAGGCCGATGGCGAGGAGTTCTTCGTCTACGACGTCGAGATCAAGCTGCTGGGTGGCCAGAGCGCGGCCTACAGCATCGTCGCCCTGCAGCCGGTGCGCGAATACCAGCATACCCTCGACGGCCTGCGTGAAAAGCTCTACCTCGGTTTTGGCGCGGCCTTGCTGGTGCTGCTGGCGCTGCTGTGGGCCGGGCTGACCTGGGGCCTGCGCTCGTTGCGCCGGCTCAGCCGCGAGCTGGACGAGGTGGAGGCGGGCGCGCGCGATGGCCTGAGCGGTGAGCACCCGCGTGAACTGTTGCGCCTGACCGGCTCGTTGAACCGCCTGCTGCGCAGCGAGCGCGAGCAGCGCCAGCGCTACCGTGATTCGCTCGACGACCTGGCGCACAGCCTGAAGACGCCGTTGGCAGTGCTGCAAGGGGTGGGCGAAAGCCTGCAGCAGCGTAGCGGCGAGCGCGAGCAGGCGCGGGTGCTGCAAAGCCAGATCGAGCGCATGAGCCAGCAGATCGACTACCAGCTGCAACGCGCTAGCCTGCGCAAGAGCGGCCTGGTTCGCCACAGCGTGGCGTTGCGGCCGGTGCTCGACAGCCTGTGCAGCACCTTGGCCAAGGTCTATCGGGACAAACGGGTCGACGTGACCCTGCAACTGCCCGATGCGGCGCAGGTGCCGATGGAGCAGGGGGCGTTGCTGGAGCTGCTGGGCAACCTGCTGGAAAACGCCTACCGCCTGAGCCTGGGCCAGGTGCGGGTGAGCCTGGCACAGGCGCCCGGGCAGTTGACCTTGTGCGTCGAGGACGATGGCCCCGGGGTGCCGGCCGATCAGCGTGAGCGCATCCTCGAGCGCGGGGAGCGGCTGGACAGCCAGCACCCGGGGCAGGGCATCGGGTTGGCGGTGGTCAAGGACATCGTCGACAGTTATGACGCGGCGTTGAGCCTGGGCGATTCGCCACTGGGCGGCGCGGCATTCAGGATCACCTTCAACCTGGATTGAGTGCTCGCCGGTAGCGGCCTTTTCGCAAGTGAACCCGCGAAAGCGCCGCTACCGGCAAAACCCCAGCGGGCGGATTCCCGCCATCTCCCCTGTACAAATCCCGCCAGCGGGCGGAAATCCGCCAGCCTTGCCCAGCCAGATCGCCCCGTCGTTGGGCATTTATCCCCAGCAAATACGGCACCTGCACCCTTGCTGGGCATTTTGGCACCACCCTTGCTATTGATCCTCGCAGAGGCCTGCCCAGGCAGCTCGAACACAACGACAAATCCCTCCAGGTGCAGGAGGGTTAGCGATTCAGGTGCCGCATCGCCCTGGGAAGGGTGAACCGGCACACTTGAGGAAATTTAGCCATGACGACACGTCAGCCGCTGTACAAATCCCTGTATGTCCAGGTGTTGGTCGCCATCACCATCGGCATCCTGCTCGGCCACTATTACCCGGAAACCGGCGTTGCCCTCAAACCCTTGGGTGACGGCTTCGTCAAACTGATCAAGATGGTCATCGCCCCGATCATCTTCTGTACCGTGGTCAGCGGCATCGCCGGCATGCAGAGCATGAAGTCGGTCGGCAAGACGGGCGGCTACGCGCTGCTGTACTTTGAAATCGTCTCCACCATCGCCCTGATCATCGGCCTGGTGGTGGTCAACGTGGTCCAGCCGGGCGCTGGCATGCACATCGACGTCAACACCCTGAACGCCAGCAGCGTGGCTGCCTATGCCGCCGCCGGCGCGCAGCAGACTACCGTCGGCTTCCTGCTCAACGTCATCCCCAACACCGTGGTCGGCGCCTTCGCCAATGGCGACATCCTGCAGGTGCTGATGTTCTCCGTGCTGTTCGGCTTCGCCTTGCACCGCCTGGGCAGCTACGGCAAGCCGGTGCTGGACCTGATCGACCGCTTCGCCCATGTCATGTTCAACATCATCAACATGATCATGAAGCTGGCCCCGGTCGGTGCCTTCGGCGCCATGGCCTTCACCATCGGCCAGTACGGCGTTGGCTCGCTGGTGCAGCTGGGCTACCTGATGGCCTGCTTCTACATCACCTGCCTGCTGTTCGTGCTGGTGGTGCTGGGTGGCATCTGCCGCGCCCATGGTTTCAGCGTGCTCAAGCTGATCCGCTACATCCGTGAAGAACTGCTGATCGTGCTGGGTACTTCCTCTTCGGAATCGGCCCTGCCACGCATGCTGGCCAAGATGGAGCGCCTGGGTGCGAAGAAGTCGGTGGTTGGCCTGGTCATCCCGACCGGTTACTCGTTCAACCTGGACGGCACCTCGATCTACCTGACCATGGCTGCGGTGTTCATTGCCCAGGCCACCGACACCACCATGGACATCACTCACCAGATCACCCTGCTGCTGGTGCTGCTGGTGGCTTCCAAAGGTGCTGCCGGCGTTACCGGTTCGGGCTTCATCGTCCTGGCTGCGACCCTGTCCGCCGTCGGCCACCTGCCGGTTGCCGGCCTGGCGCTGATCCTCGGCATCGACCGCTTCATGTCCGAAGCCCGCGCCCTGACCAACCTGGTGGGCAACGCTGTGGCTACCGTGGTCGTGGCCAAGTGGGTCAAGGAAATGGACAACGACAAGCTGGCCTCGGAGCTGGCCTCCGGTGGTGCGCCGCTGGTCGATAACCGTCCAACCGACGACCTGGGTGTTGCTGAAGGCCCGGCTCGCTGATCGCGCTGCTGTAAAACCAAAAGGCGACCCTAGGGTCGCCTTTTTCATGCCCGCGCGGCCCCTGTGTAGGAGCGGCCTTGCGTCGCGAAGGGGTGCGTAGCGCCCCCAGGGTTTCAGCCTTCCAGCAAGATCGCCGGGGCTGCTGCGCAGCCCTTCGCGACGCAAAGCCGCTCCTACAAAGGGGCTCCAGGCGGGTCCGAGATCAGGCGGGCACCACCTCCAGCACTCGGATCACCTCCGGCTGCGGGTAATGCCAGCGCACCTGCACATCCCAGAACTTCACCCCATACACCCGCTCTGCCGCGGGCACCTGGTAGGCCGGCCGTGGGTCCTGCGCCAGGCATTGCTCGATCAGCTCGACCACCGGCTCACCCAGGCGCAAGGCATGCTCGCGGGCCTGGGGCAGGGCATTGTCGCTCCACTGCACGCTGATCGCGGCAGGCGCTTCGCTGGCCATCTGGTTGCTGGCGCCGGCGATGCTGTCGGCGTAGGGCACATAGGGCTTGATGTCCAGCACCGGCGTGCCATCGAGCAGGTCGATCCCGGACAGCAGCAGGCGCCCGGGCTCCACGCCCTCGAGGCGCACCACCGATTGGCCGATGCCATTGGGCCTGTGGGTCGCGCGGGTGGCGAACACCCCCATGCTCTTGTTGCCGCCCAGGCGCGGCGGGCGCACCTTCAGGCGTGGCTTGTCCTCCAGCGCCTGGTGGAACAGGAACAGCAGCCAGACATGGCTGACCTGCTCCAGGCCCGCGACCGCATCACCCTGGTCGAACGGCGGCAACAGCTCGAGCACGCCGCGTGCCGCGGGCGCCAGCTGTGGCTGGCGCGGGATGGCGAACTTCTCTTTGAAACAGGAGCGGACGAAACCGACCGGAGCAACCGTATGCTGCATGGCTGCTCAGCCACGTACGCGCAGGGTCAGGCCCTTGAGGAAGTTGCGCAGCAACTGGTCGCCACACGGGCGATAGTTGTCATGGCCGACCTTGCGGAACAGCGCGCTGAGCTCGGGTTTGCTGACCGGGAAGTTGACCGATTTGAGGATGGCATGCAGGTCATCTTCCTTGAGCTCGAAGGCTACCCGCAGCTTCTTCAGGATCAGGTTGTTGGTCACCGGCAGTTCGATCGGCTGCTGCGGGCGGCTGTCATCCTTGCCGCGACGGTGGATCACCAGGCCATCGAGAAAGTGCGCCATGACCCGCTCCGGGCAACGCACGAAGCCTTCCTCGTCTTCCTTCTTCAGGTAGGTGGCCAGCACCAGGGGATGCACGTCGAGGCCGGTTAGCCCGATGATCTCGGCCATCTTGGCGTCGTTCACCTTGAGCATGTAGCGCAGGCTGCGCAGGACGTCGTTGTGGTTCATTGCTGCAGAATCCTGTTCAGGTGCCGCGCTGTGGGCGCGGCGTATTGCTTAGAAACGTTCGGTAGCGGCCAGGTAGCGCCACTGGCCCAGCGGTAGCTTGCCCATCGACACACCGCCCAGGCGGATGCGGCGCATGCTGACCAGCTCCAGGCGCAGGTACGCGCACAGCTCGGCAATCTGCCCTGGCTGCGGGTTCTTCAGGGCCATGCGCAGGTGGGTCTCGTTCTGCCAGCTGGCCTTGGCCCTGGGCAGCTCGCGGTCATTGCGGCTGGCCCCGCGTGCCAGGCGTTCCAGCGCCTGGGGCGTGGTCTCGCCGCGCACTTCAACGATGAACTCCTGCTCCAGGCGGCGCAGGTCGGCGTCGATCTTGCGGGTTACCCGCCAGTCCTGGGTAAATACCTGCAGGCCGCTGGCGCCGGGCTCCAGCGGTGCCACGCAGGCCTGCCGGGCAAAGTGCCCGTGCAGGGCACGTACGCCTTCGCGGTGGGCCGCGCTGAGGTTGCTCATGCTCATCTCGGCGCGGGCGGCTTCGCTGCTTGCTCCCGCCGGCTGGTTCAGCAGCAGGGTGACCGGCTCCAGCGTTTCGGCACGGGCGCCAGGCAGCAACTCGACGCGCTGCTGCGCGACCTTGAACTGCGGCTGTTCGACCACCAGGCCATCGACCGTGACCCAGCCGCCTTCGATATACAGCTCGGCCTCGCGGCGGGAACAGCCGAGCTGCTCGATGAGGCGTTTGGACAGGCGGACGGGTTCGGACATGACGGCGTTTTCGCAAAGGCAGGGGAAAGACTGCATTGTACCTGCCTGCGCGGCGCAGGGGCTGGGAATCTGTGTCATTTACGCCGTTTTGCGCAGGCGCATGTGCAGCAACGGGTAGGGCTGGCCCAGGCCATCGGTTGCCGAACGGCCAATCACCTCGAAGCCTTCATGCAGGTAGAAGCCCAGGGCCTGTGGGTTCTGTTCGTTGACGTCCAGGCGTTCGGCATTCAGCTCGTCGATGGCATAGTGCAAGAGGCGCTTGCCAACCCCTTTGCCGCGGTAGTCCGGGGCGACGAACAGCATGTCCACGCGCCCGTTGGCGACCCCGGCGAAGCCACAGATGCGTTGGCGATCCTTGCAGCAGACCAGCATCACCGCATCGAGGTAGCGGCGCAGCACGTGTTCGCGCAGCAACTGGATGTAGCCCTCAGGCAGAAAGTCGTGGGTGGCGCGTACCGAGTCTTCCCACACCTGTACCAGTTCGTCGTAGTCCCTCAAGCGCGGGGTTTGCAAGGTCATTGTCGAATGCATGGGCAGGATTCCTCGAGGGGCACCCTGACAACATAGCAGGCCAGCCGTCAGTCAGCGCTCACCCGCTGCCCTGATGCAAAAAGGCCCTGCTCCGGCAGCCGGAACAGGGCCTTTTCGTGCTACCGCGGGGTCAGATCGGTTCAGCCCAGAGGTCGTACTCGTCGGCATCCACCACCCGGCAACGCACCTTGTCGCCTGGCTTGAAGCCATGATCGCCGTCGATGAACACGCTGCCGTCGATTTCCGGGGCGTCGAAGAAGCTGCGGCCAACCGAGCCCTGTTCTTCGACTTCGTCGATCAGCACGTCGATCTCCTTGCCGATACGCAGCTGCAGGCGGGCAGCACTGATGGCCTGCTGGTGGGCCATGAAGCGGTCCCAACGGTCCTGCTTGACCTCGTCCGGTACTTCTTCCAGGCCCAGGTCGTTGGCCGGGGCGCCTTCCACCGGCGAGTACTGGAAGCAGCCCACGCGGTCCAGCTGGGCTTCGCTCAGCCAGTCAAGCAGGTACTGGAAGTCTTCCTCGGTCTCGCCCGGGAAGCCGACGATGAAGGTGGAGCGGATCACCAGCTCCGGGCACTGTTCGCGCCATTGCTTGATGCGGGCCAGGGTGCGGTCTTCGAAGGCCGGGCGCTTCATGGCCTTGAGCACTTTCGGGCTGGCATGCTGGAACGGGATGTCCAGGTACGGCAGGATCTTGCCGGCGGCCATCAGCGGGATCACGTCGTCGACGTTCGGGTACGGGTAGACATAGTGCAGGCGGACCCAGGCGCCCAGGCTGCTCAGGGCTTCGCACAGCTCGAGCATGCGGGTCTTGACCGGGCGGCCATTCCAGAAGTCGGTCTTGTACTTGACGTCGACGCCGTAGGCGCTGGTGTCCTGGGAAATTACCAGGATCTCCTTGACCCCGGCCTTGACCAGGCGCTCGGCCTCGCTCAGCACTTCACCGACCGGGCGGCTGACCAGTTTGCCGCGCATCGACGGGATGATGCAGAAGCTGCAGCTGTGGTTGCAGCCTTCGGAAATTTTCAGGTACGCATAGTGGCGCGGGGTCAGCTTGACGCCCTGCGGCGGCACCAGGTCGATCAGCGGGTTGTGGTCCTGGCGTGGCGGCACCACTTCGTGCACGGCGTTGACCACCTGCTCGTACTGCTGCGGGCCGGTGACCGACAGCACGCTCGGGTGCACCTCACGGATGCTGCCTTCCTCGACACCCATGCAGCCGGTGACGATGACCTTGCCGTTTTCCTTGATCGCTTCGCCGATCACTTCCAGCGACTCGGCCTTGGCGCTGTCGATGAAGCCGCAGGTGTTGACCACCACCACGTCGGCGTCCTCATAGGTGGGCACGACTTCATAGCCTTCCATGCGCAGCTGGGTCAGGATGCGCTCGGAATCGACCAGGGCTTTCGGGCAACCCAGGCTTACGAAACCTACCTTGGGGGTGGCGGGCGTGGTGGACATGACTAACCTCGGAATTGAATGCAGGTCGCCCGGCCGGAATCGGGGGCGATCTTGACGGGCGCTTTTGGCGCCTCTGATCAAAAAGTGCGCAATTCTAGCGAGCACTGCGTCGCTTGACCAGCAGAAATACGACGAACGCTGCGCTATGCTTCGCGCCATTGCGCCAGGTTGCAGGCCAGCCTGGGCAGGAATTGAGAATACCAAGGTCTACAAGGCCGTCTGCGGGAGTGGTCGATGGTTCAGGCAAGCAGTCACGCCGAGGGCGGGCACGAGGGGAAGCAGGGCGCGACGCGGTCGCTGAGCCTGCTGGTGGCAGCGGTCGGGGTGGTTTATGGCGATATCGGTACCAGCCCGTTATATACCCTCAAGGAAGTCTTCACCGGCGGTTACGGGGTGCCGGTCAACCATGACGGCGTGCTGGGGATTCTATCGCTGATCCTCTGGTCGCTGTTATGGGTGGTGTCGTTCAAGTACGTGATGTTCATCCTGCGTGCCGACAACCAGGGCGAAGGTGGCACCATGGCACTGACCGCATTGGCGCGGCGGGCCACGGCGGCGTACCCGCGGTTGCGCACGCTGATGGTGGTGTGCGGCTTGATTGGGGCTTCGCTGTTCTACGGCGACAGCATGATCACCCCGGCCGTGTCGGTACTCTCGGCGGTGGAAGGCATGGGCCTGGCGTTCGAGGGCATCGACCACTGGGTGGTGCCGATTTCGCTGGTGATACTGGTAGCGCTGTTCCTGGTGCAGAAGCACGGCACCGACAAGATCGGCAAGCTGTTCGGCCCGATCATGGTCACCTGGTTCGTGGCGCTGGGCTCGCTGGGGGTGTATGGCATCTCGCAGAGCCCGGAAGTGCTCAAGGCATTCAACCCGATCTGGGCGGTGAACTTCTTCGTGGTTCACCCCGGCATGGGCGTCGCCATTCTCGGGGCGGTGGTGCTGGCGCTGACCGGTGCCGAGGCGCTGTATGCCGACATGGGCCACTTTGGCCGCAAGCCGATCGCCCGGGCCTGGTTTGCCCTGGTGCTGCCGGGGCTGGTGCTCAACTACTTTGGCCAGGGCGCGTTGCTGCTGCAGGATGCGGAGGCCGCCCGTAACCCGTTCTACCTGCTGGCGCCGGGCTGGGCGCTGCTGCCGATGGTCGGCCTGGCGACCCTGGCCACGGTGATTGCTTCGCAGGCGGTGATCTCCGGGGCGTTTTCCCTGACCCGCCAGGCCATCCAGCTGGGCTATATCCCGCGGATGCAGATCCAGCACACCTCCAGTGACGAACAGGGGCAGATCTACATTGGCGCGATCAACTGGACGTTGATGGTCGGCGTGGTATTGCTGGTGGTTGGTTTCGAGTCGTCCGGCGCCCTGGCGGCGGCCTATGGCGTGGCGGTGACCGGTACCATGCTGATGACCACTATCCTGGTATCGGCGGTGATGCTGCTGCTGTGGAAGTGGCCGCCGCTGCTGGCAGTGCCGATTCTGCTGGGGTTCCTGCTGGTCGACGGGCTGTTCTTTGCTGCCAACGTGCCGAAGATTGCCCAGGGCGGTGCCTTCCCGGTGCTGGCAGGGGGCGTGCTGTACCTGCTGATGAGTACCTGGAAACGCGGCAAGCAGATCCTGGTGGAGCGTATCGACGAAGGCGCGCTGCCGCTGCAACTGTTCATCAGCAGTATCCGCATCCAGCCGCCGCACCGGGTCGAAGGCACGGCGGTGTTCCTCACGGCGCGCTCCGATGCCGTGCCCCATGCGCTGTTGCACAACATGCTGCATAACCAGGTGCTGCACAGCCAGGTGGTACTGTTGACGGTGGTCAGCGAGGACCGGCCGCGGGTGCCGGAGCAGGAGCGTTTTGAGGTGGAGGCCTATGGCGACGGGTTCTTCCGCGTGCTGTTGCACTTTGGCTTCATGGATGAACCGGATGTGCCGGCGGCGTTGCGCCTGTGCCACCTGGACGAGCTGGACTTCACCCCGATGCGCACCACCTACTTCCTCAGCCGCGAGACGGTGATCGCATCGCGGCTGGAGGGTATGTCGCGCTGGCGCGGCAACCTGTTCGCATTCCTGTTGAAGAACGCCAACGGCAACCTGCGCTTCTTCAACCTGCCGTTGAACCGGGTGATCGAGTTGGGGACCCAGGTCGAAATCTGATTTTCAGGGCAGGCGCGGGCTCTTAAGGCATTCAAACTGTAGGAGCGGATTTATCCGCGAAGCAGGCGGTGCGGTGGCTGGCACCGGCTGTGCCGGTGATCGCGGCTGAAGCCACGCCTGCAAGCGCGGCTTCAGTACCTGTGGGAGCGGGTGTGCCCGCGAATGGGCCTCAGGGGCTATCAGTTCTGTGCAGCCACGTTCGACTTGCCCTGACGCGTCTCGATCTCGCCGATCAGGCGCTTGGCCAGTGCCGGGTAGTTCTCGTCGAAGTGGTGCCCACCTGGCAGTTTCAGACGCTCGCCTACCGCAGTCTTGTCGGTGCAGCCGCTCTCGTCGGTTTCCTCGACGCCGTACACGCACACCACCTTGGACGCCGGCAGCCTGGCCATTTCCGGCCCGGTCGGGGCTTCCTGGCCTTCCTTGCCGAGCCAGCCTTCGACTTCGATCTCGAAGCTGCCACTGCGGGCAAAGGCCAGCAGCATCACCGCGTCGATACGCTGCTGGTCCTCGACCGGCAGGCGGTTGTAGATCGCCGGCAGCACGTCGGCACCGAACGAATAGCCGGTCAGCACGAAGCGCTTGGTGCCCCATTTCTGCCGGTAATGCTGCATCAGCTCGGACAGGTCGGCGGCGCTTTGTTCCGGGGTCTTGTGCTGCCAGTAGTAGCGCAGCGTGTCGATGCCCACCACCGGGTAGCCCAGCTTGGCCATTTCCCCGGCCACGTCACGGTCCAGGTCACGCCAGCCGCCATCACCCGAGAGGAACAGGGTGACCGTGTCGGTGGTTTGCCCGGCAGGCACCTCGACCACCGGGATGGCCAGGGCGTTGCCGTCGTGGCCGACCAGGGCCTGGGTCAGTTGCGCCTTGAGCACCTGGGGCAGGTGGATGTCGTAGTCGCTGATGCTGGTTTCAGCATTGGCCTGGTCACGCACGAAAGCGGCGCTGGCGTCATCCGGGTTGTCGTTCCAGGCGACATTCCAGTGCCCGTGGGCGGCCGATTTCGGCAGTGGCGCCTGGCAACCGGGTTGTTCCAGGCTGAAGTCCACTGAAATCGCCCGCGCCTTGTCGTCATTCTGGCTGGCCAGCCAGCGCCAGGCCTGGGCCGCGCCAGGGCCGATACCGGCAACCAGGGTCGGCTTCTGCGGCAACTGGGCCAGGGCCTGGTCCATGGCTTGCTGCTGCTTGCTGCAGTCATTGGGCGGCAGGATCACCTGCACCAGTTGCGCTTCGCCGGCCTTGGCCAAGTCCAGCAGCTGCTTGTCGGTCAGTGCCTGGTCCTGCGGCACACCGATGGCCACCCGGGCCTTGGGGTGCACGCCTGGCGTCACGCGGGTAATCGGCGTGTCATTGATGCTCAGTTGCTCCAGGCGCGCCTCGGGGGCCGGGTGCGTCCACAGCCAGAACGCCAGCGCACCCCCCAGGGCGGCCAGCAGCAGGGGAATCAGCAAGTACAGCCAAAAGCGACGGGTCATCAACGTTTCACCAATCCAGTCAAGCCGCCTGCGATCAGGGCGGCGGTGTCGGCCAGTGCCACCAGCGGGTCAAGCCCGGCCGGCACGGCCATGTAGCGGGGTTCCCAGTCCGGTTGGAATTTGTCCTTGAAGCGACGGAGCCCCTGGAAGTTGTACAGCTGCTCGCCGCGGCGGAACACCATCGAACCCAGGCGCTGGGTCAGCGGTGCGCCACGCCGCGGCTGCAGGCCGGAAAGCGGTACCATGCCCAGGCTGAAGCGGGCGTAGTCATGGCTTTTGTAGTGCAGGATCAGGCCGATCATCATGAATTCCATGGTCAGCTTCGGCGCCTCGGGGTGCGCGCGCATCAGGTCGAGGCTGGCCAGCTCCTTGCCGTGGGTTTCCAGCAGGTTGGCGAAGGCCACCGGGCGGCCCTGGAAGCGGATCAGGGCAATGCGGAAGTGCTGCAGGTACTCAGGGCTGAAGCGCCCCAGCGAGAAGCCTTTCTCGCGGACGTTCTTGCCGCCGAGCCAGGCATCGGAAATTTCCTTCAGCTCTGCCAGCGGGGCGTGGCCGGGTTCGTGGATTTCCAGGCTCAAACCGTCACGGCCGCCGCGGTTCCAGGTGTAGCGCAGGTCCTTCATCTCCTTGCCCTTGGCTTCCAGGTCGAAACGGCGCAGGTCGACCCGTGCTTCTTCGCCCAGTTTCAGAGCGGTCAGGCCGATGTCCATGTAGAACGGCAGGTTCTCGGCGCGCACCTGGTAGAACACCGGCCGGGCATGGTGCAGGTCGCACAGGTCACGGAATTGCCAGATCATCTCGGCGCGTTCCTGGGCCGGGCCGATCGGGTCATACAGGGCCACCAGGCTGCGGCCACGGCGCGCGTACATGAGGAAGGCGTTGTCGCCCGGGTGGAACAGCAGCGCCTTGTCGCCGGTCAGGGCCAGGCCGCCATCGGGCTGGTCAGAGGCCAGCAGAATGCGGTTGGCGCGCTGCAGTTCCTGTTCATCGGGCAGGTGGATCACAGGCGGTGCGGTGCGCAGCAACCAGGTCAGAGCCACGGCCGCCAGCAGCAGTGCGCTACCCATGGCGGCGCGCAGGCCACGTGGCGCGTCGGCATCAAGGGTGAACTGCCACCACAGCTGATGGCTGTAGGGCACATCCTGGTAGGCGAACAGCAACAGCCATACCGATGCCCCGACCACGCAGGCGCTGGCCACCAGGAACACTGGCGAGAACGGCAGTTCCAGCAAGCGGCTGGGGCGATAGAAAGAACGGCGGAACAGGGCGAGCAGGGCGGCGGTCGAGGTCAGCAGGCTGGCTTCTTCCCAGTCGAACCCCTTGAGCAGCGACAGCAGCGCGCCGACCAGCAGCAGTACCGTGGTCAGCAGCCAAGCGGCGGACAGGCGTCGGCGCAGGCCTTGGGCCAGCAACAGGCACAGCACGCCGATCAGGCTGGCGCCGAAGTGCGAGGCATCGATCAGGCGGTGCGGCACCAGGAAGCCCATGTGCTCCAGGCGCGTGTCGATCTCGGGCGTGGCCCCGGAAAACAGCAGCACCACACCGGATAGGAATACCAGGATCGACAGAACTGGCGCCGCCAGCCCGGAAGCCGCCTTGATCGCCTGCTGGGCGAACAGCAGGCGCCGGGCTTCGTTGGCCAGCAGCAACACGCAGGCCAGCAGCAGGGGCAGCACGACGTAGATCAGCCGATACAGCAGCAGGGCCGCCGCCAGCGGGGCTGCGCCAAGCTGGTCGGCGAAGGCTGCCAGCAGGATCGCTTCGAATACCCCGACGCCGCCCGGTACGTGGCTGAGCACGCCTGCGGCCAGGGCCAGCAGGTACACCAGGACAAAGGCGCCGAACGGCGGGGCTTCGGGTAGCAGCAGATACAGCACGGTAGCAGCCGCGGCGACATCCAGCGCAGTGATAAGCAGTTGCATGGCGGCCAGGCGCGCGCCGGGCAGGCGCAGCGTGCGGCGGCCCAGCTGTACCAGCAGGTTGTCGGCCAAGGGCTGCTCGGCCAGGCGTCGGCGGTACAAGCCGACCACCATCACCCCACACAGCAGCAGCACGGCGCTGGCAATAGCTGCCAGCAAGCCAGCTGGCAAGCCCAGGGCGGCCGAGGCTGCCGGCAGATCGGTCAAGGTCGCCAGGGCGGCCAGCGGTGGCAGCGCGCAGCCCAGTGACAGGCTGGCGAAGACGGTCATCCGTGCCACTTCGCCTGCGCCCACCCCTTGCCGTGCATAAAGGCGGTAGCGCACCGAACCACCGGAAAGCATCGACAGGCCGATGGCGTTGCCGATGGCAAAGGCACTGAAACCGCCCAGCACCAGGCTGCGCGCCGGCAGCTGCACGCCGGCATAGCGGCTGGCCGACCATTCGTAACCCAGCAGAATGACGAAGCCGAGCACGGTAGCCAGTAACGCACCCAGCAATGCCTGGGCTGGCACGCTGAGCATGGCATCGTGCAGGGCATAGATGTCCAGCTCGCTCAGCAGGTGGCGGCAGGCGATCAAGGCCATGGCGAACAATACCAGGGTCACCATCAGGCCAATCGGCTGGCGATAGCGGCTCAGGCGTTCGAGCAAGGGCAGGCGCTGCGCGGCACCGGGTAGTGCCGAGGCGAGCGGCACCGGCGTTTCGGGATTGTGCGAAGTCATGGATTGCCCCGGGCTGGCAGCGCGAGGAGAACGGAAGAGATGGCCAAGTGATAGTCCCTTAGAAAAACGTATCCAATGTTACTCCGGCCTCCGGCATTTTCAGCGGGCTGGCAGGGTTAAAGATAGTTCATCCTCGGTGCGAGCTCTCAAGCGTGCGGGTTGGCGGCAAGGCGGGGAAAACGGCAGCGACGAAAAGCAGGGGATGGAAAAGCAACAAACCCCGCGCTGCTGTTACACAGGCGGGGTTTGTTCTGACGAATCTGGTTGCGGGAGCCGGATTTGAACCGACGACCTTCGGGTTATGAGCCCGACGAGCTACCAGGCTGCTCCATCCCGCGTCAGAGGGGCGCATTCTACAGCTTGAGCAGTCGCTGTCAAGGTTTTTGCGTTTCAGGCTAGCGATGCACATTTTTACGGGCAAAGAAAAAGGCCACTGTGTCTACAGTGGCCTTTTCTTGAATCTGGTTGCGGGAGCCGGATTTGAACCGACGACCTTCGGGTTATGAGCCCGACGAGCTACCAGGCTGCTCCATCCCGCGTCAGTGGGGCGGATTCTACAGTGTGTGGCGGGGGTGTCAAGCGCTAACGTTTGATTTCTCGAGCATTTTTGCTGGCAGAGGTTTTCTGCGCACAAAGAAAAAGGCCACTGCGTTAACAGTGGCCTTTTCTCGAATCTGGTTGCGGGAGCCGGATTTGAACCGACGACCTTCGGGTTATGAGCCCGACGAGCTACCAGGCTGCTCCATCCCGCGCCTGTGAGATCGAATTCTACGGATTTGCTTCCCATTGTCAAGCAAATATTGCGGAAAAACCTTTTTTGTTCAACCCCTTAGCGTCTTCAGTCGCGTGCAGCTCAGGCACGACGGGGCTTTCAGGCCGATTATCGCGTGCCGACGCGGGTGAGCTGTTTCATAACAGTACGCATGCGATACTATCTGTATGAATTTACAGTGCTGACGGTCATCCATGTCCTTGCGCAAGATCATCCATGTCGACTGCGATTGCTTCTATGCCGCCATCGAAATGCGTGACGACCCGCGCCTGGCCGGACGGCCGATGGCAGTAGGGGGCTCACCGGATCACCGTGGGGTGATTGCCACTTGCAACTATGAGGCGCGCGCCTATGGTGTGCGTTCGGCCATGTCCTCACGGCATGCCCTGAAACTGTGCCCCGACCTGTTGATCGTCAAGCCGCGCTTCGAGGCCTACCGTGAGGCCTCGCGGGAAATCCACACGATCTTCCGTGACTACACCGAGCTGATCGAACCGTTGTCGCTGGACGAGGCATACCTGGATGTGACGGACAGCCAGTGGTATTCGGGCAGTGCCACGCGCATCGCCGAGGATATTCGTCGCCGCGTCGCCCGCACCCTGCATATCACTGTCTCGGCTGGTGTGGCGCCGAACAAGTTCCTGGCCAAGATCGCCAGTGACTGGCGCAAGCCCAACGGGCTGTTCGTGATTACCCCGGGCGAAGTGGAAGCATTCGTCGCGGCCTTGCCGGTGGCCAGGTTGCACGGGGTGGGCAAGGTGACGGCAGACAAGCTGACGCGGCTGGGGATCGACACCTGCCTGGAGCTGCGCGAATGGTCGCGGCTGGCGCTGGTGCGTGAGTTCGGCAGTTTTGGCGAGCGCTTGTGGGGGCTGGCGCGTGGTATCGATGAGCGTGCGGTACACAATGACAGCCGCCGCCAGTCAGTCAGCGTGGAAAACACCTACGACACCGACTTGCCGGACTTGGCCAGTTGCCTGGCTCGGTTGCCCGAACTGCTGGCCAGCCTGGACGAGCGCATCGCCCGCATGGACAGCAGTTACCGGCCGGAAAAACCCTTCGTCAAGGTCAAGTTCCATGACTTCAGCCAGACCACCCTGGAGCAGGCCGGGGCAGGCCGGGACCTGGAGAGTTATCGGCAATTGCTGGGGCAGGCGTTTGCCCGTGGGGGCAAGCCGGTACGCTTGCTGGGGGTGGGGGTGAGGTTGCGCGATTTGCGCGGGGCGCATGAGCAGCTGGAGCTGTTCCCGCCTCGATAAATGGCCCGCCAATTTAACGCGGCCCCTGTAGGAGCGGCCTTGTGTCGCGATGGGCTGCGAAGCAGCCCCATGATTTCAGCCTTGATGCATGAATTGCCGGGGCTGCTTCGCAGCCCATCGCGACACAAGGCCGCTCCTACCAGGTAGTGCGTGATGCCGGTTATTGCGCGCCAGGGTCAGCGACCAGGCGGCCAGTGGCCTTGGTCAGTGACTGCAGAAACTCCTGCTGCAGCTCCGGATCGTTGCGAGTCAGCTCGATCAGGCTCTGCTCCATTTCACTGGCTTCTTCTTCCAGGCCCAGTTCGGACAGGCGCTTGACCCGGTGTACCCATTGGCCGACGTCGTCGTCCTCAAGGTCATCGAAGATCAATTCGTGGGCCTCGAGCAACTTGTTGCGCAGGGTGGCGCTGACCAGCAGGCTGGCATCGCCACGTACCGCGTTGTCCTCGTCGACCACCTGCAGGTGCAGGGTGCCGATGTGGTTGAGGTTCTGCTCGGAGAACGGGCTGTCGAGCAGGTTCAGGCGCAGCACGCCATTCCTGTCGGTGGTCAGCTCGTGGGTCATCCTGCCGGCCTTGACTTCGACCAGGCGTTCGCTCCACGGCACGCTGGTGGATTCCTCGCGCTTGCCCTTCTGCACTTCGCTGATCCCGGCCAGGTTCTGCTGGGCACGGCCGTTGGACGGCACGTTCATGAACGGGTTGAGCCCGTCCACACCATAGCTGAGCCAGTCGTGGGTGATGCTGTCCGGCAGGTTGCCCAGGGCGAAGACGTTGACCACGTTGGCGCCGACGCCCGCCACCACGGCCACTGCCCCCAGCGGGATCTCGTAGATCTCCCGCCAGGGCTGGTAGGGCGTATAGCGGTCATAGCGGCGGGTGACTTCGAACTCGGTGACTTCGAAGCGCTGCTGCTCATGCACACGCACACGGCGTTGCGGAAGCTCCATCACCTTCGGCTCGCCGACATCGATCTGCAGGGTGTGCTCGAGCAGTTTGCGCTCGACGCGCTCCTCATGGTCGCTGCGCTGGGACATCTGGTTGGCGCAACCGCTGACGAGCAGGGCGCCGCACAGTGCGGCGCCCCCCAGGGTAAAGGTACTTCGCTTGTACATGATCACTCGTGCATTGGTTATCAGCGGCGAACGCGGGCCTGCAGGAAGGTCAGCACTTCGGCGAGCGGCAATGCCTGGGCGTCCTGCTCGGTGCGGTGCTTGTATTCCAGGTTGCCTTCGGCCAGGCCGCGATCGCTGACGACGATGCGGTGCGGGATGCCGATCAGCTCCATGTCGGCAAACTTGATGCCGGGGCTGGTCTTCTTGTCGCGGTCGTCCAGCAGCACTTCGTAACCGGCGGCGGTCAACTCGGCATACAGCTTGTCGGTCGCCTCGCGGACCACGTCGGTTTCGTAGCGCAGCGGTACCAGGGCGATCTGGAACGGGGCCAGGGCGTCATTCCAGATGATGCCCTTGTCGTCGTGGTTCTGCTCGATGGCAGCGGCAACCACGCGGGACACGCCGATACCGTAGCAGCCCATGGCCAGGGTGACCGGCTTGCCGTTCTCGCCCAGTACCTGGCACTTCAGTGCCTCGCTGTACTTGGTGCCCAGCTGGAAGATGTGGCCCACTTCGATGCCGCGCTTGATCACCAGGGTGCCCTGGCCGTCCGGGCTCGGGTCGCCTTCGACCACGTTACGCAGGTCGGCAACCTGTGGCACCGGCAGGTCGCGCTCCCAGTTCACGCCGAAGTAGTGCTTGTCGTCGATGTTGGCACCGATGCCGAAGTCGCTCATCAGGGCAACCGAACGGTCGATGATGATTTCCAGCGGCAGGTTCAACGGGCCGAGCGAACCGGCGCCGGCACCAATCGCCTCGCGCAGTTCGGCGTCGCTGGCCATGACCAGCGGGTCGGCTACCTGTTCCAGCTTGGCTGCCTTGATTTCGTTGAGTTCGTGGTCGCCACGCACGATCAGCGCAACCAGCTTGCCCTGTTCCGCGCCATGCACGATCAGGGTCTTGACGGTTTTTTCGATCGGCAGGCCGAAGTTTTCCACCAGCTGGGCGATGGTCTTGGCGTTCGGCGTGTCGACCAGGCGCAGCTCCTCGGTAGGCGCAGGGCGCACGGTTTCCCGCGGGATGGCCTCGGCCTTCTCGATGTTGGCGGCGTAGTCAGAGCTGTCGCTGAATATCACGTCGTCTTCGCCGGACTCGGCCAGCACGTGGAACTCGTGCGAGTAGCTGCCACCGATGGAGCCGGTGTCGGCCTGCACTGGGCGGAAGTCCAGGCCCAGGCGGGTGAAGATGTTGGTGTATGCCTGGTGCATGCGGTCGTAGGTTTCCTGCAGGGAAGCCTGGTCGGCATGGAACGAGTAGGCGTCCTTCATGATGAATTCACGGCCGCGCATCAGGCCGAAGCGCGGGCGGATCTCGTCACGGAACTTGGTCTGGATCTGGTACATGTTGAGCGGCAGCTGTTTATAGCTGGACAGCTCGTTGCGGGCCAGGTCGGTGATGACTTCTTCGTGGGTCGGGCCGACGCAGAAGTCGCGCTGGTGGCGGTCCTTCAGGCGCAGCAGCTCGGGGCCGTACTGTTCCCAGCGGCCGGATTCCTGCCACAGTTCGGCGGGCTGGATGCTGGGCATCAGCACTTCCAGGGCGCCGGCGGCGTTCATTTCCTCACGCACCACGGCCTCGACCTTGCGCATCACCCGCAAGCCCATCGGCAGCCAGGTGTACAGGCCGGAGGCCAGTTTGCGGATCATGCCGGCACGCAGCATGAGCTGATGGCTGATGACCACTGCGTCGGCAGGGGTTTCTTTCTGGGTGGCGAGCAAATATTGACTGGTGCGCATGGTGAGCCGTGTCGATTGCCTAAGACATTGAAATGACCCCGCATTGTACGGGGGCGAAACGAAGGCGTACAGGATGCCCCAGGGCGTGACGCTTGTCAGCCAAGAAAAAGCCCGGCGTGATCGCCGGGCTTTTTCAGGTGCGGGGCACTGCAAGCCAGGCTTACAGGATGCTCAGCGGGTATTCCACGATCAGGCGCAGGTCGTTGTTGTCTTTAGCGTACTCGGCTTCGTACGCATCGTTGGCGCGGTACACGGCATAGCGTACGCGGAACGACAGGTCCTTGGCTGGGCCTTCCTGGATCACGTACTTGGACTCGACGTTCAGTTCGTGTTCCTTGCCTTCGGTGTTCGCCAGGGTCTCGATGTTGTCACCGTAGACATAGCGAGTCATGAAGCTCAGGCCAGGCACGCCGTAGGAAGCCATGTTCAGGTCGTAACGGGCCTGCCAGGATTTTTCTTCACGGCCGACGAAGTCGGAGATCTGGATGGAGTTGGACACGAAGATGGTGCCGTTACCATCGACGCCGTACAGGTAGCCGGTATCACCGCTGGAGCGCTGATAGGCCAGGGTGAATTTGTGGCCGCCGAGGCTGTAGGCAGCTGCCAGGCTCCAGAGTTTGTTGTCCAGCTCGCCGTACAGGGCCTGGCCCTGGTCTTTGGAGCGGTAGCCGTTGAAGTCGAAGTTCAGCGCCTGGCTGTCATCGATCGGCAGGTTGTAGTTGAGGTTGATGTACTGCTTCTTGAAGTAGTCATCAACGTCAGAGGCTGCCAAGGTGCCGATGAAGTTGTCGGTGAACGAGTAGGTCGCGCCAGCAATGTTGGCCGAAGTCAGGCCTGGCGAGTGCGGGCCGTTGATGCTGTCCTTGCCCATGCCGGTCTGCGAGCTCAGCGCGGTGAAGCGACCTGCGGTCAGCTCGAGGCCTTTGATTTCCTTGCTGGTGATCAAGGTACCTTCAGCCACTTCTGGCAGCAGGCGGCTGTCGTCGGTTGCGAAGACCGGGCTGGCCACGAACTGGCGGCCGTACTTCAGGGTGGTGTCGGACAGGCGGAACTTGACGGCTGCGCCGCCTTTGCCCTGCGAATCTTCCGGGTGGCCGTCGCTGTCGGTGCGGAACAGGCCGTTGCCTGAGGTGCCCTTGCCGCCATCGAACTTGACGCTGCCCATGGCCATCACGTCGAGGCCGACACCGATGGTGCCCTGGGTGTAACCGGATTCGAAGACGCCCAGCAGCGAGGCGCCGCTATCTTCGCGGTGGCCGCTCTTGAAACCGCTGGATTTGCTTGGGTCGGCGATGTTGCCTGCGCCGTGCTTGAAGTCGCGGTTCATGTACATGGCGCGGGTCTTCAGGTTCAGCGTACTGTCTTCGATGAAGCCTTTGGACTCGTCCTGGGAAGAGGCCAAAGCCAACTGCGAGGTGCCTGCCGCAACGGCCAGGGCGATCATGCTCCACTTCATCACGCGCATCGTGATTTGCTCCTTTGGTTTTTAGGAAGAGTACCGCTGCGGCCATCTGTTTTAGTTATATGGTGCAGCTCTTTCTTGTTATGTCGGCGAAAATGTATAGCACGCTGACTGTTGTTGGCGATATGGCTATATGCATCCTTTACGGAACTTTTTTGCCATGTCGCTTACAGGTGTTTCCATGTCGCAAATCACGCCCCGGTAAAGGGTCGTACAACGCCAGCGTTGTTTCCGTCGCCGCCTTGCATTTGTACATGCAGGCAGGCGCGGCAAACTCCCTGGTAACCAATGCCGCTGTTGTCATTTGTCGCGTACAGCTGCCGTAGCAGATGTCGTGCCGACTTGGCGTGGAGGGAATGCAACAAGCGTGCTCAAAATACGCAACACTTCATGAAATTTTCACAAAATCTGCTACCGGAGGTCGGAAGGTACCGTAAACACGGGGCGAAGCGGGTTGTGATGCTATCGCAGCCGATAATCATTCGAATCAAAAAAGCTGCCATGAAAGTCAATGTGTTACCGCAACTAGTTCAACCAGAGTCATTTATGGGTGGTGAGTGAGGCGCAGCAGGCCTCATTTTGGTGCGAAAAGTAGCGCTGTGTTACCGGGAACGTGCAAGGTATCCTTGCTGCCCTGTATTCCGCGTGTAGCGGGTGGGTTCTGCCTCAAGGAGATATGCCGTGTTCGTCCTCGATTCGCGTTTGCAGCAGGATTGCCTGGTGCTGGGAAATTTTCCGCTGTGTCAGTTGCTGCTGAGCAGCGATGCCAACTACCCCTGGTTCATCCTGGTGCCCCGGCGTGCTGGTATCCGTGAGGTGTTCGAACTGGATGCGGCGGACCAGCAGCAGTTGTGGCAGGAAGCCAGCTACCTGGCTGGGGCGCTGAAGGCCAGCTACAACGCCGACAAGATGAACGTTGCCGCCCTTGGCAATGTGGTCAGTCAGCTGCATGTGCACGTAATCGTGCGTCACCACCACGACGCTGCCTGGCCTGCGCCGGTGTGGGGCAAGTGCCCGGCAGTGGCGTATGGCGACGAGCAGGTGCAAGCCATACGCCAGCGCCTGGGTGAATTGAAACTCGAAGGTTACCTAGAGGCCTGATATGTCGTTGGAAATGCGAGTGGTCGAGCTGGAAACCCGCCAGGCGTTCCAGGATGACGCCATCCAGGCGCTGAATGACGTTGTGGTCGAGCAGGCACGGGTGATCGAGCGCCTGCAATTGCAGATGGCCGAGCTGATCAAGCGTTACGAAGAGATGGTCGGCCAGTACGGCAACGAAGGGGAAGAGGCGCCGCCGCCTCATTATTGAAGCCGATACGGCTGGATGAGCAGCAGCCCTGCAAGGCCGGCGAGCCCGCCTTGCAGGGATAGCCGTTGCAGATGATCAGCGGCGGGTCACAGCGACCACGTCTTCGGCCTGCAGGCCCTTGTCGCGGTGCATCACCGAAAACTCCACGCGCTGGCCCTCGACCAGGATGCGGTGGCCTTCGCCGCGAATGGCGCGAAAGTGCACGAAGATATCATCGCCCGAATCGCGGGAAATGAAGCCGAAGCCTTTGGACGTGTTGAACCACTTGACGGTACCGGTATCACGGTTGCCGGAGTCCTGCGTGGCGGGCTGGCTGGCGCGTGCCTTGCGCGGGCTGCGGGCCAGGCCTGCGGCCAGGTGTGCGGCCACGGCCAGGGCGGCGCAGACCAGTGCGGCGAGGTTGCCCATTTCCGGGCGGGCCAGCAGGGTCAGGGTCTGCACTACCACCGCCACCACCAGCAGCGCGCAAGCCAGGTGCTGCAACTGCTGGCGGGCGCCGCGATAGTACAGCGGCAGCACCGGGGCCAGGATCAGGTTGAGCAGGCCGAGCAGGGCCAGGTAGACCGCATCGGGTTGCTGCAGGAAGGGAGTTGCATCGGTTTTCAGGCTGGGTATGAGCGATAGCAGCAAGGCTGCCACGCCCGTCACCAGATGGACGATCTTGAACATGGGTTGGCTCACAGTTGATAAGGCTGGTCACAGGAAGAGCCGGCGGCGCGGTGCGCATGAGGTGTAGAGCGCGAACACGTGACAGGCCGGCCTATGCACCCGGCAATGACAGTCCGCACGGGTGGCACGCTGCCTATTTAACAGTAAAGCCGCAGGCTACTCAAACCACAGGCTGCCAGGCGCTGTGCTGCGCCATGTCGCATGCACCCTGCGTCAAGTGTTGCTAAAGTGGTCGGCACCCGCTTGAGTCTCAAGCCTTATGGAAAGGGGAACTTCATGGCAATCGATATCGGTATCAGTGAAGAAGATCGCAAGTCCATCGTCGATGGGCTGTCCCGCCTGTTGTCGGATACCTATGTGCTGTATCTGAAAACCCATAACTTCCATTGGAACGTCACCGGCCCGTCGTTCCGCACCCTGCACCTGATGTTCGAAGAGCAGTACAACGAGCTGGCGCTGGCGGTCGACTCGATCGCCGAGCGCATTCGCGCCCTGGGCTTCCCGGCGCCGGGGTCCTATGCCTTCTATGCGCGGCACTCCTCGATCAAGGAGGAGGAAGGGGTACCGCCTGCAGACGAGATGATCCGTCAGCTGGTGCAGGGCCAGGAGGCTGTGGTGCGTACCGCGCGCAGCATCTTCCCGGTGGTGGACAAGGTCAGTGACGAACCGACCGCCGACCTGCTGACCCAGCGCATGCAGGTGCATGAGAAGACCGCCTGGATGTTGCGAGTGCTGCTCGACGGCCAGTAATCGCCAGTCTGTCTGTAGGAGCGGCCTTGCGTCGCGATGGGCTGCGCAGCAGCCCCAAGGTTCAGCGTAAGTGCACCAATCGCCGGGCTGCTGCGCAGCCCATCGCGACGCCAGGCCGCTCCTGCCTGGCGCACATCCGCCGTGGATTCTGATCAGGAACATTTTGCCGCTGCTCTCACCGCGCTCGTCAGCGCTTCATAGGCCACCTGCTACCTGTGACGAGGAGAAGTGGCGCATGATGCAAGCGAGCAAGCGTGTGGCTGGCCAGGGGTGCTGGCCCGGTAAACAGTGCATCGATCCGTTCAAGGCGGATTTCGACATGCAGCAGACCCAGCCGGTGTCGCGTTCGGTCAGGCTCAACGGTTTTTCCACGTGCCTGCGCCTGGAAGCCGTCTACTGGGGTATCCTCGAACGCATCGCTGCGGCCAACCGCTGTTCGGTCAGCGCCGTGCTGTCCTACGTCGACCGCGAAGTGCACCTGCGCCAGGGTGGGGTGCGCAATTTCAGCGGGTTGATCCGGGTGATCTGCGTCGCCTGGCTGCAGGACCCACCAAGCACGCGCTGATCGCCGGGCGGGCTGCGCAGTGCTTGCTAACCATATATAATCCCGCTTTTTGCTGCCCCGGCAGCCAGCGTTATGGTTGACGAGAGACACCCATGCCCCTTTATGACTATCAATGTGCATCCTGCGAGCACCGCATGGAAGTACTGCAGAAGATCAGCGCCGCGCCGCTGACCGATTGCCCGGCCTGCCAGGCGCCGGCGCTGAAGAAGCTGCTGTCGGTGCCAGGCTTCCGCCTGAGCGGTAATGGTTGGTACGAAACCGACTTCAAGACCGGGGCGAAAAAGAATCTGGCAGGCGGCGACAAGGCCGACTGAGTTGAATGCTGTGACCGGGTCTTGCAGTATTAGCCCTCCGGGCGGCCAAGGCCTCCACCGAATACACGAATCACGAGAAGCGAAACCACCATCATGATGCGCAGCCATTATTGCGGCCAACTGAACGAGAGCCTGGACGGCCAGGAAGTCACCCTTTGCGGCTGGGTCCATCGTCGCCGCGACCACGGCGGGGTGATCTTCCTCGACATCCGTGACCGCGAAGGCATGGCCCAGGTCGTGTTCGACCCGGATCGCGCCGAAACCTTCGCCGCTGCCGACCGCGTGCGCAGCGAGTACGTCGTGCAGATCACCGGCAAGGTGCGCAAGCGCCCTGAGGGTGCGGTGAATGCCAACATGGCGTCCGGTGCCATCGAGATTCTCGGCTACCAGCTGAACGTGCTCAACGAAGCGGAAACCCCGCCGTTCCCGCTCAACGAATACTCCGACGTCGGCGAGGAAACCCGCCTGCGTTATCGCTTCATCGACCTGCGTCGCCCGGAAATGGCCGACAAGCTGCGCCTGCGTTCGCGCATCACCAGCAGCATCCGTCGCTTCCTCGACGAAAACGGCTTCCTCGATGTCGAGACGCCGATCCTGACCCGGGCCACCCCGGAAGGCGCGCGTGACTACCTGGTGCCAAGCCGTACCCACGCCGGCAGCTTCTTCGCCCTGCCGCAGTCGCCGCAGCTGTTCAAGCAGCTGCTGATGGTCGCCGGCTTCGACCGCTACTACCAGATCGCCAAGTGCTTCCGTGACGAAGACCTGCGGGCCGACCGCCAGCCGGAATTCACCCAGATCGACATCGAGACTAGCTTCCTCGATGAAAGCGAGATCATGGGCCTGACCGAAAGCATGATCCGCAAGCTGTTCAAGGAAGTGCTGGACCTGGAATTCGGCGAATTCCCGCACATGACCTTCGAAGAAGCCATGCGCCGCTACGGTTCCGACAAGCCGGACCTGCGTATCCCGCTGGAACTGGTCGACGTCGCCGACCAGCTGAAGGACGTGGACTTCAAGGTGTTCGCCGGCCCGGCCAACGATCCGAAGTGCCGTGTTACCGCCCTGCGCCTGCCAGGCGGTGCCAGCATGCCGCGCAGCAAGATCGACGAGTACACCAAGTTCGTCGGCATCTACGGTGCCAAGGGCCTGGCCTACATCAAGGTCAACGAGCGCGCCAAGGGCGTCGAAGGCCTGCAGTCGCCGATCGTCAAGAACATTCCCGAGGCCAACCTCAATACCATCCTCGACCGCGTTGGTGCGGTTGACGGCGACATCGTGTTCTTCGGTGCCGACAAGTTCAAGGTGGTCAGCGAAGCCCTGGGCGCGCTGCGTATCCGCCTGGGCCACGACTTCGAGCTGCTGACCTGCGAGTGGGCGCCGATGTGGGTGGTCGACTTCCCGATGTTCGAAGAGAACGAAGACGGCAGCTTCACTGCGCTGCACCACCCGTTCACCGCGCCGAAGTGCACCCCGGAAGAGCTCGAGGCCAACCCGGCCGCAGCCCTGTCGCGTGCCTACGACATGGTCCTGAACGGTACCGAGCTGGGTGGCGGTTCGATCCGTATCCACCGCAAGGAGATGCAACAGGCCGTGTTCCGCCTGCTGGGCATCGAAGCGGCAGAACAGGAAGAGAAGTTCGGCTTCCTGCTCGACGCACTGAAGTTCGGCGCTCCGCCTCACGGTGGCCTGGCCTTCGGCCTGGACCGCCTGGTCATGCTGATGACCGGCGCCCAGTCGATCCGTGAAGTGATCGCCTTCCCGAAAACCCAGAGCGCCGCGTGCGTCATGACCCAGGCCCCTGGCATGGTCGACGCCAAGGCCCTGCGCGAGCTGCACATCCGACTGCGCGAACAGACCAAGGTCGAGTAAGCAGTCCTCGGGCGCATCCACAGGGATGCGCCTTTGCGTTTCGGCGCAGGCAATTTCCCGTCCCGCCCCGTACAGGGGCGGGGCTGTTTGTGATTCAAAGGATTCGGAGTCGTTATGGCTGGTCATTCCAAGTGGGCGAACATCAAGCACCGCAAAGAGCGCCAGGATGCCAAGAGAGGCAAGATCTTCACCAAGTGGATCCGCGAGCTGACGGTCGCCGCCAAGCAGGGCGGCCCTGACCCGGCCTCCAACCCGCGCCTGCGCCTGGCGCTGGACAAGGCGCTGGGCGCCAACATGAGCCGCGACATCATCGACCGCGCCGTGGCCCGTGGTGCTGGCACCAACGAAAGCGACAACGTCGAAGAGCTCAGCTACGAAGGCTACGGCCCGGGCGGCGTGGCGATCATGGTCGAGGCCATGACCGACAACCGTAACCGCACGGCCGCTGCCGTGCGCCATGCGTTTGCCAAGTGTGGCGGCAACCTCGGCACCGACGGTTCGGTGGCGTACCTGTTCGAGCGCAAGGGGCAGATCAGCTTTGCCCCCGGCGTGGAAGAAGATGCGCTGATGGAAGCGGCGATGGAAGCCGATGCCGATGACGTGGTGGCCAACGATGACGGCTCGTTCGAGGTGTTCACCTCGTTCAACAGCTTCTATGCCGTGCGCAATGCCCTGGAAGAGGCGGGGTTCAAGGCCGCTGACGCGGAAATCGTCATGCAGCCCACCACCAGCGCCGAACTTGACCAGGACGGTGCCGAGAAGGTGCTCAAGCTGATCGACATGCTCGAAGACCTGGATGACGTACAGAACGTCTACTCCAATGCCCAGATTTCCGATGAGATCATGGAAAACCTCGGCTAAGGTGGTCCTGGCGTTCCATGCCGGGTCTTCAAATTTGTCTGCGCTTGTGCCGGCCCCTTCGCGGGTAAACCCGCTCCCACAGGTACTGCACCGACCCTGAATGGGGTGCAGTACCTGTGGGAGCGGGTTTACCCGCGAAGGGGCCGGCACAGTTTGCAGGGATGCATCAATTTTTAGACGGGCACTATGACTCTGATTCTTGGTATCGACCCCGGCTCGCGCATCACCGGCTATGGCGTGGTACGCCAGACCGCCCGTGGTTGCGAGTACGTGGCGTCGGGCTGCATCCGCACCGGCAGCGGCGAGTTGCACGAGCGGCTGCAGATCGTTTTTCGCGGTGTCAGTGAAATCATCAGCCAGCACGGCCCGGTGACCATGGGCATCGAGCGGGTGTTCATGGCCCGCAACGCCGATTCGGCGCTCAAGCTCGGCCAGGCCCGTGGCGCGGCCATCGTCGCTGCCGCCGAAGCCGGCCTGGAAATCGCCGAGTACAGCGCCACCCAGGTCAAGCAGGCGGTAGCCGGCACCGGCGGGGCCAACAAGGAACAGGTGATGATGATGGTCATGCACCTGCTGAAACTGACGCAAAAGCCGCAGATCGACGCCTCCGACGCCCTGGCCATCGCCCTGTGCCATGCGCATACCCGCTCCAGCCTGGTGCCGCACGGCCTGGCCACGGCGCGGCGACGCGGCGGGCGCTTGCGTCTGTAGGCGCTTCATGCCCTGATACACATTTTGTGCGGGTGATACGTGCACCCGCCGCATTTGCTGATAGGGTTGAGCGGTCTTTGACCGGCTCCCCGAGAGGAAGGATCGGAACGTGATTGGACGTTTGCGCGGCACCCTGGCGGAGAAACAGCCGCCGCACCTGATTATCGACGTCAACGGCGTGGGTTACGAGCTGGAAGTGCCGATGACCACGCTGTACCGTCTGCCCAAGGTGGGCGAAAGCGTCACCGTGCACACCCACCTGGTGGTGCGCGAAGACGCCCACCTGCTCTACGGTTTTGCCGAAAAGCGCGAGCGCGAGCTGTTCCGTGAGCTCATCCGCCTCAATGGCGTGGGGCCGAAGCTGGCGCTGGCGCTGATGTCCGGCCTGGAAGTCGACGAGCTGGTGCGCTGTGTGCAGGCCCAGGACACGTCGGCGTTGGTGCGCGTGCCGGGGGTCGGCAAGAAGACCGCCGAACGCCTGCTGGTCGAACTCAAGGACCGCTTCAAGGCCTGGGAAACCTCGCCAGCCATGTTCACCCTGGTCTCCGATGGGCCGCTGCCGGTCAGCAGCAGCTCCACGGCCGAGGCTGATGCCGTCAGCGCCCTGGTTTCGCTGGGCTACAAGCCGCAGGAAGCCAGCAAGGCGATCGCCGCGATCAAGGACAAGGCTGGCCTGAGCAGTGAAGAGCTGATCCGCCGCAGCCTGAAAGGGATGATTACCAAGTGATCGAAGCCGACCGCCTGATCGCCGCCAGTGGCCGCGACCGTGAAGAAGTCCAGGACCGTGCGATCCGCCCGCTGCGGCTGGACGAGTACATCGGCCAGCCGGTGGTACGCGAGCAGATGGCGCTGTTCATCCAGGCCGCCCGTGGCCGCAGCGAGTCGCTTGACCATACCCTGATCTTCGGCCCGCCGGGTCTCGGCAAGACCACCCTGGCCAACATCATCGCCCAGGAAATGGGCGTGTCGGTCAAGAGCACCTCGGGGCCGATCCTCGAGCGCCCGGGCGACCTGGCGGCCATGCTGACCAACCTCGAGCCGCACGACGTGCTGTTCATCGACGAGATCCACCGCCTGTCACCAGTCGTCGAAGAAGTGCTGTACCCGGCAATGGAAGACTTCCAGCTGGACATCATGATCGGCGAAGGGCCGGCGGCCCGCTCGATCAAGCTCGACCTGCCACCGTTCACCCTGGTCGGGGCCACCACCCGTGCCGGCATGCTCACCAACCCGCTGCGCGACCGCTTCGGTATCGTCCAGCGCCTGGAGTTCTACAGCGACAGGGACCTGGCCACCATCGTCAGTCGTTCGGCCGGCATCCTCGGCCTGGCCATCGAGGACCAGGGCGCCTACGAGATCGCCCGCCGGGCCCGTGGCACGCCGCGTATTGCCAACCGCCTGCTGCGCCGCGTGCGCGACTACGCCGAGGTGCGCGGCAAGGGCCAGATCACCAAGGCCGTGGCCGACATGGCGCTCAACCTGCTGGACGTCGACGAGCGCGGTTTCGACCATTCCGACCGCCGCCTGCTGCTGACCATGATCGAGAAATTCGACGGTGGCCCGGTGGGGGTGGACAACCTGGCCGCCGCCATCAGCGAAGAGCGTCATACCATCGAGGATGTGCTCGAACCGTACCTGATCCAGCAAGGCTACATCATGCGTACCCCGCGTGGCCGTGTGGTTACCCGGCATGCCTACCTGCACTTTGGCCTGAATGTGCCCGGGCGCCTGGGGGAGGGTGGGGATTTTTCCGAAACGGGCGATGACTGACAGATCGAAAACGGCTTTTCGTGGTCCTAGCGCTGGCACGCCGAGGGTGCGCTGGCAATAAGACATTAATGAAGAAAAAACAGTTGCCACAGCGGATTGGCAAGCTGAGGAGTAAGCACTAGAGTATGCGCGCGCAAAATGGCCTGGAACCGTTCGCACACCGTTGTCGCGTCTATTACGAAGATACCGATGCCGGTGGCGTGGTGTATTACGTCAACTACCTGAAATTCATGGAACGTGCGCGCACCGAGCGGCTGCGGCACCTGGGCTTTTCCCAGGCGCAACTGGCCGGGGAAAACCTGTTGTTCGTGGTCCATTCCAGCGAAGCGCGTTACCACGCGCCGGCGCGCCTGGACGACGAGCTGCGGGTCACCGCGCATGTCACTGAACTCAATCGCGCCAGCCTGCGCTTCGTGCAGCAGGTCTGGCGGGAAAAGGATGAAACGCTGCTCTGCGAAGGGCAGTTCCTGGTGGCCGCCGTGCGCGCCGACACTTTCAAACCCCGAGCCATACCCCCGGAGCTGCGCGACGCCTTTGCGGCGGACGGCTCGGGTAATCAATCGAACGCAGGAGAATAAGCGTGGAAGCTAACGTCGTCGACCATACCTCCATGTGGAGTCTGGTCAGCAATGCCAGCGTGGTGGTACAGCTGGTAATGCTGACCCTGGTGGCCGCCTCGGTCACTTCATGGATCATGATCTTCCAGCGCAGCACCATGCTGCGCGCCGGTCGTCGTGCGCTGGATGCCTTCGAGGAGCGCTTCTGGTCGGGCATCGACCTGTCCAAGCTGTACCGTCAGGCAGGCAGCAACCCGGACCCGGATTCCGGTGTCGAGCAGGTGTTCCGTGCCGGCTTCAAGGAATTCTCGCGCCTGCGCCAGCAGCCGGGGGTTGACCCTGACGCGGTCATGGAAGGCGTTGCCCGTGCCATGCGCGTGGCCATTTCGCGCGAGGAAGAAAAACTCGAGCAGAGCCTGCCGTTCCTGGCCACCGTTGGTTCGACCAGCCCGTACATCGGCCTGTTCGGTACCGTGTGGGGCATCATGAACTCCTTCCGCGGCCTGGCCAGCGCCCAGCAGGCCACCCTGGCCACGGTCGCCCCGGGTATCGCCGAGGCGCTGGTCGCCACTGCCATCGGCCTGTTCGCGGCAATCCCGGCGGTCATCGCCTACAACCGCTTCTCGGCGCGCAGCGAAGTGCTGATCGGTCGTTACTACACCTTCGCCGACGAGTTCCAGGCGATCCTGCACCGTAAAGTGCACACCAGCGAAGAGTAATCAGGTAGAAGCCCATGGCCCGAGTTCGCCACAAACGCAAGCCCGTCGCCGAGATGAACGTGGTGCCCTACATCGACGTGATGCTGGTGCTGCTGGTCATCTTCATGGTGACGGCGCCCATGCTCAACCAGGGCGTGAAGGTCGACCTGCCCAAGGTTTCCAGCGAAGCCTTGCCGCAGGACAACAACGTCCAGATCCTCACCATCTCCATCAAGGCCGACAAGACCTATTACTGGAACCTCGGCAGCGAAGTCGATACCGACAAGCAGATGGACAAGGCCATGACCTTGCCAGCCATGACCGACGCAGTTACCAAGATCATTGCTGCCGGCCGTGACCAGGGCAAGCAGACCCAGGTGTTCATTCGTGGCGACAAGGCTGTCGACTATGGCGCGGTCATGGGTGCCATGGGCGGGTTGCAGAAGGCCGGTGTCGGTAACGTTGGCCTGATTACCGAGGCGCCCTGATGCAACAGCGAGAGCCATCCGCCTCGGAAAGCTACTTCTGGCCCAGTATCTGGGCCATCGGCCTGCATGTGCTGGTGTTCGCCCTGCTGTTCGTCAGTTTTGCCATGACGCCTGAGCTGCCGCCATCCAAGCCGATCGTTCAGGCTACCCTGTACCAGCTCAAGTCCAAGAGCCAGGCGACCACCCAGACCAATCAGAAGATTGCCGGGGAAGCGAAGAAAACCGCTTCGCGCCAGACCGAGGTCGAGCAGTTGGAACAGAAGAAGGTCGAGCAGGAGGCCGTGAAGGCCGCGGAACAAAAGAAAGCCGACGCCGCTCAAAAGGCCGAAGAGGCACGCGAGGCTGCCGAAGCCAAGAAGGCCGAAGCCGCTGCCGAAGCCGCCAAGGCTGCCGAGGCCAAGAAAGCCGCCGAAGCCAAGAAGGCCGAGGAGGCGAAGAAGGCCGCCGAGAAGCAGCAGGCTGACATCGCCAAGAAGAAGGCCGAGGAAGAAGCCAAGAAAAAAGCCGAAGAAGAGGCCAAGAAAGAGGCCGCTGAAGAGGCGAAGAAACAAGCCGTCGAGGACGCCAAGAAAAAGGCGGCCGAAGAGGCCAAGAAGAAAGCAGCCGAGGACGCCAAGAAGAAAGCGGCAGCCGAGGAAGCGAAGAAAAAGGCAGCTGAAGAGGCCAAGAAGAAGGCCGCTGCAGACGCCCAGAAGAAAAAGGCACAGGAAGCGGCCCGCAAGGCGGCAGAAGACAAGAAAGCCCAGGCCCTGGCCGAGCTGTTGTCCGACACCACCGAACGGCAGCAGGCGCTGGCCGACGAGCAGGGTGACCAGGTGGCCGGTGACTTCGACGACCTGATCCGCTTGCGCGCGGCCGAGGGCTGGGCACGTCCGCCTTCCGCGCGCAAGGGCATGACGGTGGTCCTGCAGATCAACATGTTGCCGGACGGTACCATCACCAACGTCAGCGTGGCCCGGTCCAGTGGTGACGGCCCGTATGACAGTTCGGCGGTGGCTGCGGTGAAGAACATCGGTCGCCTGACCGAAATGCAGGGTATGAAGCCGAGCGATTTCAACCAATATCGTTCGTTCAAGATGACATTTACACCTGAGGATCTAGCGTTGTGATTAAACGTCTGAGAGGGCTGCTGGTCATGCTGTGCTGCGTGGCAGGCATGGCCGTGGCAGAGGAAAAGAACATCCTGGTCACCAGCGGCAGCGACCGGGCCACGCCCATCGCGGTAGTGCCGTTCGGTCTGCAGGGCGGCAGCGTGCTGCCGGAAGACATGGCCGACATCATCGGTAACGACCTGCGCAACTCCGGCTACTACTCGCCGATTCCGCGGCAGAACATGATCAGCCAGCCGTCGCAGGCCAGCGAAGTGATCTTCCGTGACTGGAAAGCACTGGGCGCACAGTATGTGATGGTCGGCAGCATCGTGCCGTCGGGCGGTCGCCTGCAGGTGCAGTACGCGCTGTTCAACGTCGCCACCGAGCAGCAAGTGCTGACCGGCAGCGTGGCGGGCAGCGTCGACCAGCTGCGTGACATGGCCCACTACATTTCCGACCAGTCGTTCGAGAAGCTCACCGGCATCAAGGGTGCGTTCTCCACCCGCATGCTGTACGTGACGGCCGAGCGTTTCTCCACCAACAACACCCGCTACACCCTGCAGCGTTCGGACTACGACGGTGCACGTGCAGTGACCCTGCTGCAATCGCGTGAACCGATCCTGTCGCCACGCTTTGCGCCGGATGGCAAGCGTATCGCCTATGTCTCGTTCGAGCAGAAGCGCCCACGCATCTTCATCCAGCACATCGATACCGGCCGCCGCGAGCAGGTCACCAACTTCGAAGGCCTCAATGGCGCACCAGCCTGGTCGCCGGACGGTACCCGCCTGGCGTTCGTGCTGTCGAAGGACGGTAACCCGGACATCTACGTGATGAACGTGGCCTCGCGCCAGATCAGCCGTGTCACCGCAGGCCCGGGTATCAATACCGAGCCGTTCTGGGGCAAGGACGGCAACACCCTGTACTTCACCTCCGACCGTGGCGGCAAGCCGCAGATCTACAAGCAGTCGGTCGGTGGCGGTGGTGCCGAGCGCGTCACTTTCATCGGTAACTACAACGCCAACCCGAAACTGTCGGCGGACGAAAAGACCCTGGTGATGATCCATCGCCAGCAGGGCTTCACCAACTTCAAGGTTGCGGCCCAGGATTTGCAGCGCGGAAGTGTAAAGATTCTCTCGGAGACGAGTCTTGATGAGTCTCCCACTGTTGCGCCAAACGGCACCATGCTAATCTACGCCACCCGCCAGCAGGGCCGGGGAGTCTTGATGCTCGTGTCGCTTAATGGACGCGTGAGGCTCCCACTTCCTACCGCTCAAGGCGAAGTCAGAGAACCGTCCTGGTCCCCTTACCTGAACTGATTGCGGCGTAATACTTTTGCTTAACACACTGGGGTTTCATTAGGAGTTTCACGATGGAAATGCTGAAGTTTGGTAAATTTGCTGCGCTGGCTCTGGCCATGGCCGTAGCTGTAGGTTGCTCCTCGAAGGGCGGTGACAACGCAGGCGAAGGCGCTGCTGTAGACCCGAACGCTGGCTACGGTGCCAACGCTGGTGCTGTTGACGGCTCCCTGAGCGAAGAAGCTGCTCTGCGCGCAATCACCACCTTCTACTTCGAATACGACAGCTCGGACCTGAAGCCAGAAGCCATGCGCGCTCTGGACGTTCACGCCAAGGACCTGAAAGCCAACGGCAACCGCGTTGTTCTGGAAGGCAACACCGACGAGCGCGGCACCCGCGAGTACAACATGGCTCTGGGTGAGCGTCGTGCCAAGGCCGTCCAGCGCTACCTGGTTCTGCAGGGCGTTTCCCCTGCTCAGCTGGAACTGGTCTCCTACGGTGAAGAGCGTCCGGTTGCCACTGGCAACGACGAGCAGTCCTGGGCTCAGAACCGTCGCGTAGAACTGCGTAAGTAAGTTCTCATGCGTATGGGCCGCCGTGTAGTAACCGTCCTCGCACTCAGCCTGCCGCTCGCGGCCTGGGCTGAGGTTCCTGTAGTTGATGACAACGGGGGCAGTTATCCGCCCGCGGGTTATGGCACGAGCGGCGCCTATGCCGGGTCAGGGGCTTCGGCCCCTGCCTCTGCACAGGGCCAGCTGTTCATGCAGCTGCAACAGATGCAGGATCAGCTTTCCCGCCAGCAAGGCATCATCGAAGAGCTGCAGAACGATGTGTCGCGCATGAAGCAGGAAAACCTGGAGCGTTACCAGGACCTGGACCGTCGCATCAACAGTGGCGCCGCGCCTGCCGCGACCCCTGACAATTCCTCCGGTGGTGGTGCCTCCAGTGCCGCCCCCGATGCAGCAGCAGGTGCTGCTGCGCAACAACCGGCCGCCAGTAGCGAGCCCGGTGATCCGGCGAAAGAAAAGCTCTACTACGATGCCGCTTTCGACCTGATCAAGCAGAAAGACTTCGACAAGGCCAGCCAGGCGTTCAACGCCTTCCTGCGCAAGTACCCCAACAGCCAGTATGCCGGCAATGCCCAGTACTGGCTGGGTGAGGTGAACCTGGCCAAGGGCGACCTGCCAGCTGCCAGCCAGGCCTTCGCCCAGGTCAGCCAGAAGTATCCGAAGCACAGCAAGGTACCGGATTCGCTGTACAAGCTGGCCGATGTCGAGCGCCGCATGGGCCATACCGACAAGGTCAAGGGTATCCTGCAACAAGTCATCAGCCAGTACCCCGGCACCTCGGCCGCGCAACTGGCGCAACGTGACCTGCAGAAGCTCTGAGCCGTACCGTTTGAAAGAAACCCGCGCCTGTCGCGGGTTTTTTCGTTAGAATCACTGCCCTTTTTTCGTAAACACGCTGTTGCGGATAACGCTATGTCGAGTTCGCGACAGTGCCTGACGGAGGCGGACAGCCTGTTTAGCTGTCACGCCCGTGGCGAGCATGCAAGACACATTACGCATCACCGAAGTCTTTTACTCTTTGCAGGGTGAAACACGAACGGCTGGGTTGCCCACGGTATTCGTGCGCCTCACCGGTTGCCCCCTGCGCTGCCAGTACTGCGACAGTGCCTATGCCTTCAGTGGCGGCACCCTGCGCACCCTCGATTCGATCCTGGAGCAGGTCGCCAGCTTCAAGCCGCGCTACGTCTGCGTGACCGGTGGCGAGCCATTGGCCCAGCCCAACGCCTTGCCATTGCTGCAGCGCCTGTGTGACGCCGGTTACGAGGTTTCGCTGGAAACCAGCGGTGCGCTGGATATTGCCGGCACCGATACCCGGGTCAGCCGTGTGCTCGACCTGAAGACCCCCGGCTCCGAGGAGTCGCACCGTAACCGCTACGAGAACATCGAGCAGCTGACCGGCAACGACCAGGTCAAGTTCGTCATCTGTTCCCGCGAGGACTACGACTGGGCGGTTTCCAAACTCATCCAGTACAACCTCGCCGAGCGTGCTGGTGAGGTGCTGTTTTCGCCCAGCTACCAGCAGCTGAACGCCAGCGAGCTGGCCGACTGGATTGTCGCCGACAACCTGCCTGTGCGCTTTCAGCTGCAGCTGCACAAGCTGCTGTGGAACGACGAACCCGGACGTTGAGGAGCAACTACACATGAGCGAGAAACGCGCAGTAATCCTGTTGTCCGGTGGCCTGGACTCGGCCACCGTGGTCGCCATGGCCAAGGCCGAAGGCTATAGCTGCTATACCATGAGCTTCGACTATGGCCAGCGCCACCGCGCCGAGCTGAACGCCGCCGACCGCGTTGCCCGCGACCTGGGCGTGGTCGAGCACAAGGTGATTGGCCTGAACCTGAACGGCATCGGCGGCTCGGCTTTGACCGACAGCAGCATCGACGTGCCGGAAGCTCCGGGTGAAGGCATCCCGGTCACCTATGTGCCGGCGCGCAACACCGTATTCCTGTCGCTGGCCCTGGGTTGGGCAGAAGTGCTGGAAGCCCGCGATATCTTCATTGGCGTCAACGCGGTGGATTATTCCGGCTACCCGGACTGCCGTCCCGAGTTCGTCGAAGCCTTCGAGCGCATGGCCAACCTGGCGACCAAAGCCGGTGTCGAAGGGCAGGGCTTCCGTATCCAGGCGCCGCTGCAGAACATGAGCAAGGCGCAGATCGTGCAGGCCGGCTTGGCCCGTGGTGTGGACTACAGCCTGACCGTTTCCTGCTACCAGGCCGATGATGACGGCCGTGCTTGTGGCAAATGCGACAGCTGCCGCCTGCGTGCCGAAGGCTTCAAGGCCGCCGGTGTTGCCGACCCGACGCGATATTTTTAAAAAAAGTTGTGGTGGGGTGTTGATTTCCCGTTAGAAATCAGTATTATACGCGCCATCCAACGGGTCGTTAGCTCAGTTGGTAGAGCAGTTGGCTTTTAACCAATTGGTCGTAGGTTCGAATCCTACACGACCCACCATATTCACAGCGGTTCGTGAGTGCTAGAAAGAGGGCTTGTCCCAGCCATGTCTAGTCTTGCAGCCGTTTGGAGCGAACCTTAGGCTCGCTTCATCGTGATTCAATATGAAATAGCCCGCAGCCTGCATTGGTTTGCGGGCTTTTTCGTTGGTCCAGCCAGCGTTAGCACCTGCCTTCATTCCGCTCCCACCTGCGCCTAGTGCTCAAAGAAAAAATCATCAAAAACAGCTTCGTAGCTGAGGCAGATCATCGTTTTTCCGCCACGGCCAGTCCTACCTATTCCGGCATGCTTTAAAAAACTGCAGTTATAGCTGAGGTGTCAGCTCCACCTATACGACCCGACGGCGTTGACCGATGGCGCTATGTCCATCAGGGTGGCAGGGTCGAAAGCGTCTTCCGAGAGGCTGCATGGGGGGAGGCCAAGGTCAGTCCAGAGAGTGCCAGGCCATCCCACCCCAGTTCGTGTGAGAGCTCCGTCGTAGGTGCGGAAATTTGCTCCAGCGGATATTTGTCAGGGCGCTTCTGCTTTGGTAGCGCGGCGAGTAATTCGTAGGCGGTAGGTGACTCGAGTTCGAGTAGGCTGCGAATTTCCGTGGGGGTAGTTTTCTCTGGGAGTAGTCTCGATATCCGCAGCAGGCGTGCAGAGCAGCCAGTAGCAGATGCCGACCACTTTGTACTCAAGGCAGGTAGGCGAACGGGTGGAGGCGATAATCGCCGCCGAGCTGATGGCCGCTGATGCTGAGAACGGGAGTGCTGCTGTAAGAAGACCGGTCAGGGTGAGTCTGGGGGCGCCTCATCATCGCTCCCTTGCACGGTTGTGAGTCATGGAGCTGCACCTTGGGTGGGGACCGATTTAGGAAAACGGATCAGCCCTTCACGCGCAGCAGAAAATAGGAAACAGAGGATGCTCGGATTTTATGACAGGACTAGAGGAATCTCTTCTTGAAGCGAATCTTCACTAGGATCACAATCCTGCCCTTGAGGCAATACTAAGTCCAAGCTGATGCGGCACGATGTAGAGAGAAACAGTGGCGATGGTGAAGAGGGAGGTTCGGCCATTCATCGAAGCTGTACCGGTCCGAGCAGTGTCCTTTGGGGAATAGACAACTTCCTCATATGAAATATGCATGAGGCATTTTCCGGGTTAGTGCCAGCCGTCTTGAACTAAATCAACGTCCGTTCAGTGCGTGTTTGGTTAATGGCGAGAGGTGGTGTATTCCAGTCTGCTGACAGTTTATAGGACATAAGTCATGCAAAACAAGAAATGCATTTGGAAATGTGGTTCGATTTTTATTTCGGTATTGATGCTGTCCGGCTGTTCCACAGTGGCAAATCTAAAATCTTTTACCACGGCATACCAGGAGCCGTCGGCTGCGACCTCAAGTAGGCTAAGAGTTATAACTGATCAAACGGTTCGCCTGGTACCAGATAGTACCTGTGTCGATTGGTCCGTGCCTGGTGCTGGAATAGTTAATTCAAGGTCGTTGGCTGTTGCAAATAATCGTAAGTTCAATGACCGCATGCTGGGAGTGCCGGGTGGTGATAGAGTAAAAAATAGCTCCGAAGTTTATATTAAGCCGGGCAGTCCTATTGTTCTGGTTTATGCAGGGGTACCATCAAGCCGAAGGTATCAGTGCTTTACCAGCCTGTACTTTATTCCAGAGGCCGGAGCTGACTATGAGGCCGTTACTGGTTTGTGTTACATCAAAATCGCAAAAATCGTCAAGGATGAGGGGGCGGGAGAGATCCGTCGCGAAACTGTTGTAAACCGCGAAGCCAAGATTTGCTCCCCTTGAAGGAAGGGGAGGGTCATTCAACTAGGCGACCGATGTACTGCCCTGATGGTAGGAGGTGCTCTTGAAGATCCATGCGCCGCTAGTCGCGTTCTTGAATGGGATAGCGACAAACTCAGCGCGGTGTTCGATTTTCTTGCTCATGTTTTTTCCTCTATTTAATCAGCCGCACGCTTGACGTGCACCGGGGGCGAGCGCGTCGACGTAGCGTTCCATAAGGGGCAGCACCAGACTGTTGATCGCCAAGATCTTCATCGCTCGGGTGACGGCCACATATAGAAGGTTCAGCTCATCATCTCGTCGGCCTGGATTGATATCGGGTGAGAGCGGGTCTGACGTAAGTCGTCGAAGAGCCCGACGAAATCCCACTCCTGGCCTTTCGACTTGTGGGCAGAGGTTAGCGTGATAGTTGCGTCAAGCTCCTTATCCACCAGCTACGTCAAAGCCCGCTACCGGCAACGGCCGCGGGCTTTTTCGTTTTTCAATGCCTAGATACGATCAACCGGCTTGTGCCCGCTTGTAGGAGCGGCCTTGTGTCGCGATCGGGCCGCAAAGCGGCCCCAGCAGATCATGCACTGCTGTTGCATCCCGACCACGACACAAGGCCGCTCCTGCACCTGCACCGGGCGAGTGACCGTCAGCTGCTTTACTCAGCCCACTCCGGGTCCCCGGTAAACACCACCGTCAGCCAACGGTCCGGCCCTTCGCCACCCACCGCATCCCCGATCTCGTTGCGCCACGCATCCCATTCATCGATGGTTTTCGCCGCCATGCCCTTGGGCACGATGAAGTACAGCTCGATCTCCCGCGAACGCCCGACCTTGGCCACATAGGCGCGGTACGACTGCAACCCGTGGCGCGCGACGAAAGCCTTGGCAACTTCATCAACATGCAACTTGAGGTCGCCCGGCGTCACCAGGAAAATCTCCGAAAGCGCCTGGCGCACCACCGACATCGGCAGTGGCACGATCACCAGGCACACCAGCGCCAGCACCGCCGGGTCGATGTACGGCGACAGCCACTCCCATGGCGTGCCTTGCACGGCGTAGCCAAAGCAGAAGGCGATCAGCAGGGCGGCGGTGATGCTGGCCGACATTACCCAACCCTTGACGTCCATGCGCACGAAATCCGAGCCCAGCCTGCGGTTGGCGCGGGCCTCGATGACGGCAATGGTCACGCAGGCGATGACGGTCAGCACCGCGTAGACCATGGCGATGCCGAACTCCAGGTGGCGCCCGCCTTGCAGCAGGCTGCTGACGGCGTTGATCAGTGCGTAGATGGCCACGCTGCTGAGCAGGATGCCGTTCAGCGCCAGCACCATCGGCTCCAGGTGCCAGAAGCCCATGGTGAAGCGCTCGCGCAGCTTGCGCGACATCTGCACGCTGGTGGTGTGCGAAGTGATCAGCCTGACCACCACCAGCGACAGCCCGCTCATGCTGGCGTCGGCCAGCGAGTACACGCCATCGAAGATGATGGAGAACGAGCCGGAGGCCAGGCCGAAGGCGATACCGATAAGGGCAATGAACAGGGTGACGGTGATCGAGGTACGTAGCAGGCCCTGCTCGCTGGTGATGTCGAAGAAGGTAGATCTGGTTGCGGTTTGCATAAGATGTGCTCGGTAAAAACATTGATTCTGTATCGCCTGTCAGGGCCAATGCGCCTTTTCGCGGGCTCGCCCGCTCCCACAGGTCCGGTGCCGCCTTCGGAGTCGGTACAAAACCTGTGGGAGCGGGCAAGCCCGCGAAAAGGCGCATTGGCCCTGACAGGTTAGACGCGGAACTGTTCCATCAGCGCCTGCTGCTGGTTGGCCAGCCGGTTCAGCGCCTGGCTGATGCGCGCCGATTCGTCGGCCTGGCCCGCCAGCGATTCGGTCACATCGCGAATGCCAGCCACGTTGCGGTTCACTTCCTCGGCCACCGCACTCTGCTCTTCGGCGGCCGAGGCAATCTGCAGGTTCATGTCGCTGATCACCGCCACCGCCTCGCCGATGCGCTGCAGCGCCGGCAGCGCCTGTTCCATGCGCGAGGCGCTGTCCTGGGCCTGGCGCTGGCCTGCATGCATGGCATCGACGACATCCTGGGTGCCTTGCTGCAAGCCTTCGATGACCTGGCGAATTTCCTCCACCGAGGTCTGCGTACGCTGGGCCAGGCCGCGCACTTCATCGGCGACCACGGCGAAACCACGCCCGGCTTCGCCGGCACGGGCTGCCTCGATGGCGGCGTTGAGCGCCAGCAGGTTGGTTTGTTCGGCAATGCTGCGGATCACCTCCAGTACCGAACCGATCTGCCCGCTGCGGTGTTCCAATGCTCGCGCTTCGCCCATGGCGGCGTCCATGTCGGCGGTGAGGCGGTCGATACCCTGGCGCGTACTGTCGATCAGTTGCAGGCCTTCGCGGCTGGCCTGGTCGGCAGCGCGTGCGGCCTGGGCTGCTTGCGAAGCGTTATGGGCGACATCCAGGGCGGTGGCGCTCATTTCGTTGGCCGCAGTGGCCACCTGTTCGATTTCACGGTGCTGTTGCTGCATGCCGTTGCTGGTCTGGCTGGCGATGCCTGCCGACTGGTCGGCGGTGTCGCGGGCTTGCTGCAGTGAGCCTTTGACCTGGGCGATCACCGGCTGCAGCTTGTCGAGGAAGCGGTTGAACCAACCGGTGAGCTGGCCCAGTTCGTCCTGCCGGGCGTAGTCCAGGCGCCGGGTGAGGTCGCCCTCACCGCTGGCGATGTCTTGCAGGCGCGCCGCCACCGCCAGGATCGGCCGGGACACGCCGCGGGCAGTCAACCCGACCAGCAACAAGCCGGCTAGCGCAGCGCCCAGGCCCACCAGCAGGCTGATCAGGTTGGCGCTCTGGTTGTGCTTGCCCAGGCGCTGGTTGAGGGCGACGGCGGGGGCCTGCAGCGCGCTTTCCGGCACGTCCAGCAACACTTGCCAGGGCGCAGCGCCGGGTATCGGTGTGAAAGGGTGGGCCACGCGCAGCAGGCCTTCGGTGACCGTCTTGTCCATCGGATTGCCGAGCGTGCTGGCGTCGCGGCTATTGCCAGCCAGCAGGCCCGTGGCGCTGGCAATACTGACCTGGCCCTGGCCGTCGAACAGTTCGCTGCGGCCGTCCAGGCTCAGCTGCTGCAGGTTGGCCAGGCCGATGTCCAGGCCGACCACACCGACCACCTTGCCATGCTCCAGCAGCGGCAGGGCGATGCTGGTCATCAGCACCTGGCGGCCATTCACCTCGTCGAGGTAGGGCTCCAGCACGCAAGCGCTGGCGGTGTCCTGCGGGCAGGTCAGCCAGCGGTTCTTGGCCACGCCATTGCTGCCGATGCCGGCATCGCCAAGCATCGATTCCGGCATGGCTTCGAACTCGAGGGTGCCGGGGCGGGGCTGGGACCAGTACAGCGAGAAGCGCCCGCTGTCATTGCTGCCTGCGGCATCCTGGCCGACATACTGGCTGTCCGGGCCAAGGGCGTCGGGCTGGAACACCAGGTACAGGCCGATCACATCCGGGTTGGCGCCCAGGCTGGCCTGGGCCTGGCGCGTCAGTTCGGCGCGCAGGTCGCTGCCGCCGCGGGCCTTGAGCACCTGCACCAGGCGGGCGAAGCCATTGGCGTACTGATAGGCGTCCATGAAATAGCGCTGGATGCGCAGCGCCTGGTTTTCGGCGAGGGTTTGCAGGCGCAGGCGCGCGCTGCTGTCGAGCATCTCGCTGCTGGCCTGGTTGACCAGTGCCGCGCTGCGCCGGGCCTGGGCCAGCGAGTTGGTCACCAGCAGGGCGACGATTGCCAGCAGGCACAGGCCGGCGAGCAGGGTGATTTTCCACTGGATGGAGAGGCGACGCAGCGGCATCAGGGCTTTCCTTTTCGAGCAAATGCAACGCCCGCGATCAGGCGCGGGCGTTGGCGGCAGCATGGGTCATTCAGCGATGTAGTTGGGCGGGGCGTCCCGGAACGCCTTGGTCAGCCAGGCCAGGTACAACAGGCCGAGCAGCGCCCAGACCCCACCGAACAGCAGCGAGTTGGCATTCAGGTCGAGCCACAGCGAGACGATGATGCAGAAGCCGATGGTGGGCACCACCAGGTAGGTCAGCTGGTTGGTCAGGCCCTGGCGCTTGCCTTCGCGCAGGTAGCAATGGTTGATCACCGACAGGTTGACGAAGCTGAACGCGACCAGTGCGCCGAAGTTGATGATCGAGGTGGCGGTGACCAGGTCGAAGAAGATCGCCGACAGCGAGATCAGCCCGACCACGGCAATGTTCAGCACTGGCGTCTTGTAGCGCGAATGCAGGCGGGCGAACAGGCTGGCCGGGATCACGTTGTCGCGGCCCATCACGTACAGCAGGCGCGACACGCTGGTCTGCGAGGCCAGGCCCGAGGCGATGGTATTGATCACCGTACAGGCGATGAAAATCGACTGGAACAGCTTGCCGCCGACATACAGGGCGATTTCCGGCAGGGCCGCTTCATGGTCGTGGAAGCGTGCCATGGTCGGGAAGTAGGCCTGGATGAAGTACGACACGGTGATGAACACCACGCCACCGATCAGGGCGGTGAGGAAGATTGCCCGCGGGATGGTCTTGCCCGGGTCGCGGGTTTCTTCGGACAGGCAGGTGACGGCGTCGAAGCCGAGGAACGAGAAGCACAGGATGGTCGCACCGGCGGCCAGGGCGCTGAGCTGGGTCTGGTTGTCGGCGAACGGCAGCAGGCTCCAGGCGGTACCCAGCCCTTCACCCTCGCCCAGGCCGCGCACGCACAGGTAGATGAACACGGCGATGATCGCCACCTGCACGGCCACGAACAACAGGTTGAAGTGCGCCACCAGGTTCACGCTGCGCATGTTGATCAGGCTGATCAGGGTGACGAAAGCGGCCACCCACATCCATTCCGGTACTTCCGGGAACATGGCCGAAAGGTACAGCTTGGCCAGCAGCGCGTTGACCATCGGCAACAGCAGGTAGTCGAGCAGCGACGACCAGCCGACCAGGAAGCCCATGTGCGGGTTGATGGCGCGCTGGGTGTAGGTGTAGGCCGAGCCTGATTGCGGGAAGCGTTTGACCAGGGTGCCATAGCTCACGGCGGTGAACAGGATCCCGGCCAGCGCCAGGATGTAGGCGCTGGGTACGTGGCCGGCGGTAATCCCGGAGACGATACCGAAGGTGTCGAACACGGTCATCGGCGTCAGGTAGGCCAGGCCGATGATGATCACGTGCCAGAGGCGCAGGGTTTTGCGCAGTTGGCTGTTGCCGGAAACGCTGTAGTCAGGCTGCATGCTGGCATGGCTCCTGCGACGGGGCGTAAACGACGGGCACGGGGTATTGCGCATGCGGCAAGGGCGAGCGGGTGGGCTCCATGTTGTTCACCTTTTATGTCGGAGCGGCGGGAGGCGCGTGGGGAGCGCGCAAAGTGGTGAAAATAAAAAACGATGCGTAGGTTGGTGTCAAGTTAAACATGACAAGATGTTACTGATTTGAAATATGTGTCGATAAAAACAGGTTTTTGTTCGGTTTTTGCGCGTTTTTTTGCGATTTTGATCAATTTGTGTGTTCGTAAAAATTTACAAGTAGTGAGCCGCCTTGCGGCGAATGTCAGGCCTTTCCCAAAACGCAATTTCTCCAGCTGGCCCAGCGCCATGCCTGGGGTTGCAGTGGTACTCTTGGCGTCCTGCGGCCCAGGGCCGCATACGAACCCCTTACGGACAGCAATCGGTTCTATTCATGAAGAAATCAGTTGGCATCCTTTCCGGCCTGGCTATCGCCATTGCCGTCGCAATCCCCGCTGGCGCCTGGTACACCGGCAAGCAGCTTCCCACAGAGCTCGACAACGCCCTGTCGCGCAGCAACGCCGAACTCGACAAGGCGCTGGTGAGCACCGGCGGCAGCATGAGCATCGAGCGGGTGTCGCTGGAGCAGCATTGGTTCAGCAGTACCGCCCAATACCGGCTCAAGGCCCGGGACATCCGCCTGGGTGATGGCGAGGTGCTGAACTTCGACGTAGGCGTGACCGACCAGATCGAGCACGGCCCGTTCCCCTGGTCGCGGGTCAAGGCGTTCAAGCTGATGCCGGTGCTGGCATTCAGCAGCAGTACGCTGCAGAAGGACGACACCACCGCGCCGTGGTTCGCGGCCGCCGGCGAGCAGGCTCCGGTCAGCGCGCAGACCAGCCTGGGTTACGGCGGCAATGTGACCAGCCTGATCCAGCTGGCGCCGGTCAAGCTTGATGAAGCGGACGGCAGCCGCCTCGACTTCTCGGGCATGCAGCTGCAGGTCAGTGGTGACCAGCAAGGCAAGGCCTCGACCGTCAGCGGCCAGGCCGACCGTTTGCTGATGAAGCTGGTAAGCGATGACCAGCCGCCAGCCACGGTCGAGCTCACGGGCCTGAAGCTTAATGGCCAGTTGTCGGCTACCGGGCACGAGGCCATCTATGTGGGCAACGTCGACCTGGCGCTGGCCGAAACCAAGGTCACCCTGGGGCCCAAGCAGCAGGTGCTGCTGGTCAAGGGCCTGCAGCAGAATGTTCGGCAAACCCTGGAAGGGGCGGACACTGTCGGTGGCCGCGTGGAGTACAAGGTCGAGGATATCCGCTGGGATGACCGGGCGGTGGGCAAGGCGCAGATGGCGGTAAGCGTCTCTTCGCTCAATGCGCCGGCGCTGCAGGCGCTGTCGGCGTGGTACCAGTCGCACCTGCCGGAGTTCGAGGCCGCTGCAGCCGCCGGCGAGCCGATGCCGGAAATCCAGATGGACGAGGCAGAAAAAGCCCGGTTCCAGGCCGACCTGCAGAAGCTGCTGGCCGCCAAGCCGCGGGTGGCGGTGGAAAACCTGTCGTTCAAGACTGCCAATGGCGAAAGCCGCTTCGACCTGTCGATGGGCTTTGCCGCACCGGCCAGCTTCGACCTGCCACCCGATCAGCTCGGCAAGCAGCTGATCACCGAGGTGAAGAGCAAGCTGTCGCTGTCCAAGCCGATGATTGGTGACCTGGCGACCTTGCAGGCGCTGCTGGACGGCCAGACCGACGCCCAGGCCATCGCCCTGCAATCGAGCCAGGCCGGGGAAATGGTCGGGGTGATGGCGCTGCAGAGCGGCATGGCCACGGTGCAGGGCACCGATGTGGTGAGCAGCCTGCACTATGCCGACGGCATGGTCGACTTCAACGGCCAGAAGATGACCGTGGAAGAGTTCGCCATGCTCATGGCCTCGCACCTGGGCGCCCTGTCGCCGCAGGGTTGATCGCTTCTCCTGTGCCGGCCCGGTCGCCGGCACAGGCAACACAAAAACCGCTTTAGAAATCGCTGGATTATCTGTAGCCTTCGGCCTCCGATAATAATCCGCGCCCGCAGAGGGCCGTGGCGGCCTGTGTGCCGTCCGGCACCCTTGGCCGATCTGCCAGGGCCGGGTGATACACTCGATTCGACGCGCGCACGCGCCTGCAGGTCCAGCGATCATGACCCAGATTTCCGAACGCCTGTTGGTTCAGGCCCACCTCGACGCCAAGCAGCCCAACCCGCTGACAGCCGAGCAGGAGGCCGAATACCGTGCGGCCATTGCTGCCGAGCTCAAGGCGCAGAACGCCGTACTGGTCGCCCATTACTACTGCGACCCGGTCATCCAGGCGCTGGCCGAAGAAACCGGCGGCTGCGTATCCGACTCGCTGGAAATGGCCCGCTTCGGCAAGAACCACCCGGCGCAAACCGTAGTGGTTGCCGGTGTGCGTTTCATGGGCGAGACCGCCAAGATCCTCACCCCGGAAAAGCGCGTGCTGATGCCGACCCTGGAGGCTACCTGCTCGCTCGACCTGGGTTGCCCGGTAGAGGAGTTCTCGGCCTTCTGCGACCAGCACCCCGAGCGCACCGTGGTGGTCTATGCCAACACTTCCGCGGCGGTGAAAGCCCGTGCCGACTGGGTGGTGACTTCAAGCTGCGCGCTGGAGATCGTCGAGAGCCTGATGGACAACGGCGAAACCATCATCTGGGGCCCCGACCAGCACCTGGGCCGCTACATCCAGAAGCAGACCGGCGCCGACATGCTGCTGTGGGACGGTGCCTGCATCGTTCACGAAGAGTTCAAGTCGCGCCAGCTGGCCGACATGAAAGCGCTGTACCCGGACGCGGCGATCCTGGTGCACCCGGAATCGCCCGAGGCGGTGATCGAGCTGGCCGACGCGGTCGGCTCCACCAGCCAGCTGATCAAGGCTGCCCAGACCCTGCCGAACAAGACCTTCATTGTCGCCACCGACCGCGGCATCTTCTACAAGATGCAGCAGTTGTGCCCGGACAAGGAGTTCGTCGAAGCCCCGACCGCCGGTAACGGCGCGGCGTGCCGCAGCTGCGCGCACTGCCCATGGATGGCGATGAATACCCTGGAGCGGGTGCTGGATTGCCTGCGCAAGGGTACCAACGAGATCTTCGTCGACCCGGCACTGGTGCCGAAGGCGATCAAGCCGCTGAACCGCATGCTGGACTTTACCCAGGCGGCACGACTGAAATTGTCTGGTAACGCTTGAGATTGCTGGGGCCGCTTTGCGCCCCTATCGCGACACAAGGCCGCTCCTACAAGGGGATCGCATAGCCCCTGTAGGAGTGGCCTTGTGTCGCGATAGGGGCGCAAAGCGCCCCCGGCATCTTCAGCGCCCCATCATCTCCCGAACCATGCGCTGCTGTTCCATGATCTCGCGCTGGCGCTGGTCAATCTGCGAGGCCAGCGGGAAGTTTCCGCCAGCCCGGCGCTTGGCGTAATCCAGCTGCTGGATCGCCTGGTCAAAATCGCCTACCAGCGTGAAGTATTCAGCCCGGGCTCGGTGCAGGCCGATGGTATTGCCCGACAAACCGCGCACTTCTGCCATGTCGTACCAAACGTCCGGGTCATCCGGGCGACTTTTCACCAGCTCGTTCAATACCTTTTCGGCCTCGGCAGGCTTGTTCTGCTTCACCAGCAGATCGGCACGTACCTGCTTCAGTGGGTAGTTGTCCGGGTACAGCCCCTGCATGCGCTCGGCCCGCTGCTGTGCATCGGCCAGGCGATTGTTGGTGATGTCCAGGTCTATTTGCGCCAGGTTGTAGGTGATGTCGTTAGGCGCTTTGGCCAGCAACGGCTTGAGGTTCTCCCGCGCTTCGTTGAGCTGGCCGCCTTTGATCTGCGCCAGTGCCAGGCCGTAGCGCGCGGCGTCCAGCTTCGGGTCTTCATCCAGCTGGGCGCGGAAGCGCTTGGCCGCCAGCCCTGGGGTGCCTTCGTAGGTCAGTGCCACCCGCGCGCGGATCAGCTGGTAGCGCATGCTGTCCTCGACGCCGCCCTTGGGTGCCTGCTCGGCACGGTTGCGGGTGTCGGCGATACGCGACTCGGTCACCGGGTGGGTCAGCAAAAACTCCGGCGGCTTGGCGTCATAGCGGTATTGCCGCGCCAGGCGCTCGAACATGGTTGGCATGTTGCGCGGGTCGTAGCCGGCCTTTTCCAGGTTCTGGATGCCGATGCGGTCGGCTTCCTGTTCGTTCTGCCGCGAGAAGCGGCGCTGTTCCTGGATCGCCGCCGCCTGGGTGCCGGCGATCACGCCGATACCGGCATCGCCACCGCCGCCGGCTGCCAGCACGATACCGGCCAGCAGCGCCGCCATCATCGGCAACTGCATGCGCTGCTGGGCCTCGACGCCGCGGGCGAAGTGGCGTTGCGACAAGTGCGCCAGTTCGTGGGCCAGTACCGAGGCGTACTCGCCTTCGGTCTGGGCGTTGAGGAACAGCCCGCCGTTGACCCCGACGATGCCGCCCGGGGCCGCGAAGGCGTTCAGTTCGCGGCTGTCGATGAGGATGAATTCCAGGCGCCGGTCCTGCAACTGGCTGGTTTCGGCCAGGCGGTACACGCTGGTTTCAACATAGTCCTTGAGCTGCGGATCGTTCAGCTGGTTGACCTGGCCACGCAACAGGCTCAGCCAGGCGCGGCCAAGCTGGTGTTCCTGTTGGGGCGAGACGATTGCGGAACTGGCGTCGCCCAGTGATGGCAGGTCGTCTGCATGGCCGGGGAGGGCCAACAGGCAGGCCAGCGTCAGCAGGGTAGGGCGCAGTAGATTCATGCATGAAACTCGCGTCGGTCAAAGATACCTACTGTAGCGGGCTCACACGTTGGCGACCAGTGGCGCTATCCTAGCCGACCCAACCAGGCCGCAGCCTGGCAACGCCTTTGGAGAGCCCCGCAATGAGTGACACCCTGACCTGTGACGCCGAGCTGGACGCCAGCGGGCTGAATTGCCCGTTGCCGCTGCTCAAGGCCAAGATGGAGCTCAACCGCCTGGCCAGCGGCGCGGTGCTCAAGGTGATCGCCACCGACGCCGGTTCGCAACGCGACTTCCGCACTTTCGCCCAGCTGGCCGGTCATACCCTGCTGCAGGAGACGGCCGAGGCTGGCACCTACACTTACTGGCTGCGCAAGGCCTGAGGCTTTCCAAGGATCGTCAATGTTCAAAGTGCTTCGCGACTGGATGCAGCGCTACTTCTCCGATGAGGAAGCGGTGGTGCTGGCGGTCTTGTTGTTCCTGGCTTTTACCGCAGTGCTTACCTTGGGGGGCATGCTCGCACCGGTGCTGGCAGGCATGGTGCTGGCGTTCCTCATGCAGGGGCTGGTCAATGCCCTGGAGCGCCTGCGGGTGCCGACCCGGTTGGCGGTGCTGCTGGTGTTCGCCCTGTTCATGGGCGCGCTGGCCGTGTTCATGCTGGTGCTGGTGCCGCTGCTGTGGCATCAGCTGATCACCCTGTTCAACGAGCTGCCAGGCATGCTCGGCAAGTGGCAGTCGCTGCTGTTGCTGTTGCCCGAACGCTACCCGCACCTGGTGTCGGACGAGCAGGTGCTGCATGCCATCGAGTCGGTGCGCGGAGAAATCGGCAAGTTCGGCCAGTGGGCACTGACCTTCTCGCTGTCCAGCCTGCCGCTGCTGGTCAACGCCATGATCTACCTGGTGCTGGTGCCGATCCTGGTGTTCTTCTTCCTCAAGGACCGCGAACTGATCGGCCGTTGGGTCAGTGGCTACCTGCCACGCCAGCGCACCCTGCTGAACCGCGTGGGCAGCGAGATGAACCGGCAGATCGCCAACTATATCCGCGGCAAGGGCATCGAGATCCTGATCTGCGGCATTGCCACCTACATCGCCTTCATCAGCCTCGGGCTCAACTATGCCGCGCTGCTGGCCCTGCTGGTGGGGCTGTCGGTGGTGGTGCCGTACGTGGGTGCAGTGGTGGTGACCGTGCCGGTGACCCTGATTGCGTTGTTCCAGTGGGGCTGGGGTGACCAGTTCATCTACCTGATGACGGTGTACGCGATCATCCAGGCGCTGGACGGCAACGTGCTGGTACCGCTGCTGTTCTCCGAGGCGGTGAGCCTGCACCCGGTGGCGATCATTTGCGCGGTGCTGCTATTTGGCGGGTTGTGGGGGTTCTGGGGGATCTTCTTCGCGATCCCGCTGGCGACCTTGATCAAGGCCGTGCTGGATGCCTGGCCGCGGCAGGAGCCTAGTGTTTCGCCGATGCTTTGATGTAATTGGGGCCGCTTTGCGGCCCTTCGCGGGCGCGCCCGCTCCCACAGGTTCCGGCTCGATTTCTGTGGGAGCGGGCGTGCCCGCGAAGGGCTGCAAAGCAGCCCACCGCAATCTCAAGCCTTGTTCAGGGCCTGGGCAGCAGCCAACACGGCATCCACATGCCCCGGCACCTTCACCCCACGCCATTCCTGGCGCAGCACGCCATCCTTGTCGATCAGGAAGGTGCTGCGGTCAACGCCCAGATATTCCTTGCCATACAGCTTTTTCAGCTTGATCACGTCGAACAGCTGGCACAGCGCCTCGTCCTTGTCGCTGATCAGCTCGAACGGGAAGCCTTGCTTGGCCTTGAAGTTCTCGTGCGACTTGATGCCATCGCGCGACACGCCGAACACCACGGTATTGGCTGCGGCAAAGGCGTCATGCTGGTCGCGGAAACCCTGGCCTTCGGTAGTGCAGCCTGGCGTGCTGTCCTTCGGGTAGAAGTACACCACCACCTGGCGGCCCTTGAGTTCGGCCAGGCTTACGGTCTGCCCGCTGGTGGCCTGGGCCTGGAAATCGGCGACCGGTTGGTCGAGTGCTACGGCCATGGTGGCTCCTTACATGGGGTTCTGTGGGCGCCAGGGCTCGATCAGCGCGTCCAGGTTCAGCGCATCGGCAAAGTCCAGGAACTGGTCACGCAGCCAGCTGATCTGGGTACCGGCCGGCAGGATCACGGTGAACTGGGCATTGAGCATGCTGCTGCCGGTTTGCGGCGCCAGGTAGGTGTCGCAGGTCATGGCTTCCAGTTCGACGCGGTGGTCGAGGAAGAACTGGCACAGCTCGTTGATGATGTCCGGGCGGTAGGCGGCGCTGACATAGGCCACGTAGGGCAGGGCCTGCGGGCGCACTTCCTGGTCGGCGCTGCGCACCACGTCCAGGGTCAGGCCGTGCTTCTTGCCCAGGCCCGGCAGCATGGCTTCGAGGCGTGCCAGGGCATCCCAGCTGCCGCCCACCTGCAGTACCAGGGCGCTGGTCTCGCCGTGGCGGCTCAGGCGCGAGGTGACCACCGCGCAGCGGTTCTCGAACGCAGCGCGGCTGAGGACGTTGGCCAGTTCCATGGGGTTCGGGCCCAGGGCACTGATGACAAGGAATTGTTCGCGGACGGTGGGGGTGGACATGCAGCATTCCTAAAGCGATGAGCGGTCGGCACAGGACGGGCGAAAGCCTCCTGTCGGCAGGGCCCGGGGCTCGCATGCGAGGTCGTGGACGCTGGCGGGGAGCAAGGTCGACGGCCCGGCGGGCCGCGCTGCACCGATCAAAGCATCAAGGGTAGCGAAATAAGGCGCCGAGGGGAATGCTCCGCCCGCCTGCTTCGCTTGTGCAAGGCCGATGCCCCCAGTACCATTACCGCTCTCTTTTTCCGGCAGGAGCAGTTACATGATTGCGGGCAGTATGGTGGCGTTGGTCACTCCCATGGATGCACAAGGGCGTCTTGACTGGGACAGCCTCGACAAACTTGTAGACTTCCACCTGGAAAACGGCACCCACGCGATCGTCGCTGTCGGCACCACTGGCGAGTCGGCCACGCTGGATGTCGAAGAGCACATCCTGGTCATCAAGCACGTGGTCGAGCGGGTCAAGCGCAGCAGCCGCCGCGTGCCGGTCATTGCCGGCACCGGTGCCAACTCCACTGCCGAAGCCGTGCACCTGACCCAGAACGCCAAGAGCGCCGGTGCCGATGCCTGCCTGCTGGTCGTGCCGTACTACAACAAGCCGACCCAGGAAGGCCTGTACCAGCACTTCAAGCACATTGCCGAAGCCGTCGACATCCCGCAGATCCTCTACAACGTACCCGGCCGCACCTCCTGCGACATGCAGGCCGAGACCGTGATCCGCCTGTCGAAGGTCAAGAACATCATCGGCATCAAGGAAGCCACCGGCGACCTGGCCCGCGCCAAGGCCATCCTTGATGGCGTCGACAGCGACTTCATCGTCCTGTCCGGTGACGACCCGACCGCCGTCGAGCTGATCCTGATGGGCGGCAAGGGCAACATTTCCGTCACCGCCAACGTCGCCCCGCGCGAAATGGCCGACCTGTGCGAGGCCGCCCTTGCGGGCAATGCCGAGAAGGCCCGCGCAATCAACGAAAAACTCATGCCGCTGCACAAAGACCTGTTCTGCGAGTCCAACCCGATCCCGGTGAAATGGGCACTCGTCGAAATGGGCCTGATGCAAAAAGGCATTCGCCTGCCGCTGACCTGGCTGAGCGAAGGCTACCACGAAAAAGTCCGTACTGCCTTGCGCCAGTCCGGCGTACTGGTTTAAGAGGAAGTACACCGCATGAAGCGACTGGCTGGTCTTTCCGCCCTTGCCCTGATCATTTCCAGCACCAGTGGGTGTGGCTGGCTGTGGGGCGAGGATGGCTATTTCCGCGACCGCGGCAGCGATTACCTGCAGGCGCACCCGACCGCGCCGATGCAGCTGCCGCCGGACGCCAGCAACATCAAGCGCCTTGACCCGCTGCTGCCGATTCCGCGTAACGTCGCCGACGACAACGCCACGGGCGAGTTCGAGGTGCCGCGCCCGCAACCGTTGACCGGCGGCGCCGCCCAGGTCACCGACTACAGCCTGCAGCGCAGCGGCAGCAGCCGTTGGGTGCTGGCCCAGCACTCGCCGGCCGAAGTGTGGCCGGTGGCGCGCCAGTTCTTCGAAGACAACGGCTTCCGCATCGCCGAAGAGCGCCCGCAGACCGGTGAATTCAACACCACCTGGCAGCGTTTCGACGAACTGTCGGCCGCCCTCGGCCAGCGCCTGGCCAGCACCGCCAGCAGCAGTGACAGCGAAGTGCGCGTGCGGGTGCGCATGGAGCCTGGCGTGCAGCGCAACACCTCCGAAGTGTACGTGGTCAGCGTCGAGCGCCCGGCCGGCAGCACCGCCGAGCCGGACTTCCCGTCCAGCTCCAGCAATACCGCCGCTGATGCCCTGCTGGTCGACGAAATGCTCGCCAGCATGAACCGCAGCGCCGAGAAGGGCGGTTCGGTATCGCTGCTGGCCGCGCGCGACTTCGACGCCCCCAGCCGCGTCAGCCTGAGCGAAGATGGCAGTGGCAACCCGGTGCTGTACCTGGGCGCCGACCTGGACCGTGCCTGGTCCAGCGTGGGCCGTGCCCTGGAGCAGGGCGGCCAGTGGCGCGTCGAGGACATCAACCGCAGCCTGGGCCTGTACTACATCAACCTGTCGGAAAAGCCCGAAGACAAGCAGAACGAGCCTGGCTTCTTCGGCCGCATGTTCGGCAGCGAACCGACCAAGGAAGAGCGTGAAGCCCGTGCCGAGCGTTATCAGGTACGCCTGAGCAAGGTGGGTGACAGCGTGCAGGTCACGGTCGAGAAGAACATCAACACCGTGGCCCCGGCCGATGTCGCCCGCCGCGTGCTCAGCGCCATTCAGGACCACCTGGGCTAAGTGCGCTTCGCGGTACTCGGAAGCGGCAGCCAGGGAAACGGCACGCTGATCGCCAGTGGTGACACGTTCATCCTGGTCGATTGCGGCTTTTCCCTGCGCGAGACCGAGCGGCGCCTGGCGCTGCTCGGCGTGTTGCCGGCCCAGCTCAGTGCGGTACTGGTCACCCACGAACATGCCGACCACGTGCATGGGGTCGGCTTGCTGTCGCGGCGCTACAATGTACCGGTCTACCTCAGCCAAGGGACCTTGCGCGGCTTGCGCAAACCGGTGGAGGTGGCCGGTTTTCTCGCCTGTGGCGACAGCCTGCGTATCGGCAGCCTGGAGGTGAGCGCGGCACGGGTCGAGCACGATGCCTACGAACCACTGCAATACGTGGTCGGCGATGGCCAGCGGCGCTTCGGCATGCTGACCGACCTGGGCTCGTACGACGCGCGCCTGCTGGAGCGTTACCAGGGCCTGGATGCACTGCTGATCGAGGCCAACCACTGCCGCGACCTGTTGGCGCGTGGCCACTACCCGGCCTTCCTCAAGCGGCGGGTGGGTGGCCTGCAAGGGCATTTGAACAACCACCAGGCCGCGCGCCTGGTGCACGAGTTGGGCTGGAGCAACCTGCAACACCTGGTGCTGGCCCACCTCAGCAGCAAGAACAACCTGCCACACTTGGCCCGCCAGTGCTTCGTCGACACCCTCGGGTGCGACCCGGACTGGCTCCAGGTGGCGAATCAGGAACACGGGCTCGACTGGCGTGAAATCGCCTAGCCCAACACCTCAAGCAAGCGGAGCCCAATCATGGAAAAACGCGACGAACTCTACCGCGGCAAGGCCAAATCGGTTTACAAGACCGACGACGCCGACCGCTTGATCCTGCTGTTCCGTAACGACACTTCGGCGTTCGACGGCAAGCGCATCGAACAGCTCGACCGCAAAGGCATGGTGAACAACAAGTTCAACGCCTTCATCATGCAGAAACTGGAAGAAGCCGGCGTGCCGACCCAGTTCGACAAGCTGCTGGGCGACAACGAGTGCCTGGTGAAGAAGCTGGACATGATCCCGGTCGAGTGCGTGGTGCGCAACTACGCCGCCGGCAGCCTGGTCAAGCGCCTGGGCGTGGAGGAGGGCATCAAGCTGGAGCCGTCCACCTTCGAGCTGTTCCTGAAGAACGACGAGAAGGGCGACCCCTTCATCAACGAATCCCACGTTGTCGCGTTCGGCTGGGGCACCGCCGAGCAACTGGCGGAAATGAAAAAGCTGTCGCTGAAAGTCAACGAAGTGCTGAGCAAGCTGTTCGATGACGCCGGCCTGCTGCTGGTCGACTTCAAGCTGGAGTTCGGTGTATTCCACGGCCAGATCGTGCTGGGCGACGAGTTCAGCCCGGACGGCTGCCGCCTGTGGGACAAAGAGACCCGCAAGAAGATGGACAAGGACCGCTTCCGCCAGGGCCTGGGCGACGTGATCGAAGCCTACGAAGAAGTTGCCAAGCGCCTGGGCGTGCCGCTGTAAGCGCTACGTTCACGCAAGCGCCTGATACCACGCGATTTTTTTGAAAAAAAGATTTGCCTTTCAAAAGAACGCTGGTATGATGCGCGGCATTGGAGAGATGCCGGAGTGGTCGAACGGGACGGATTCGAAATCCGTTGTACTGGCAACAGTACCTAGGGTTCAAATCCCTATCTCTCCGCCATACAAGATGAAGCCCCTGGAAGCGCAAGTTTCCAGGGGCTTTTTCGTTGTGGCTTATTTTTTCATCATCCCCAATTCGGCATCGTCCAGCAGCGCCTTCGCCATCGCACTGAGGTAATGCGATGCCCAGATCAGTTTCTGGTCGCCGTCCATCAGACCGGTGATGATCAGGTCGCGGACATACCCCATCAGTTCGGAGGCCTGTTCGCGGGCGTCCTGGCAGGGGATGCCGGGTGCGATGCGGAATAGCGGGTGGGTGTTGTTTTCGCCTTGGTAGAAGCAGGTCTTGCCGGCTGTGGTGGGTTGCTTTGAGTCGTCGGTGGGCATTGTTTTTCTCCCTGGAATCTTGGGTGTCTGGGCCGGCCTCTTCGCGGGTGAACCCGCTCCCACAGGTACGGCGCAGTACTTGAGGGCAATGATTACCTCCTGTGGGAGCGGGTTTACCCGCGAAGAGGCCAGACCTGCTTAGTGCAAGGTGCGTGGCTCAGCCGGTAAATGGGCCTGCATCTGCAATTGCATCAATGCCGACTCGACCAGCCCCTGTACCGCTTCCATTTCATGAATAACGGCCTGCATCACAATCGAACTTGGCGTAGCGGGTTTGAGTTGCACGGATTGGCGAGCGACGAACAGCGCGCAGAGTACGTACTCTGTGGATTGGACCAGGGTGTCTTGCAGCGCCTGGGTGGAGTCGAGGGAGTGGGGTGGATCGGGGACCATCTTGCGCATACACATCTCCAGGATCATTGGAGCCGCCGCGAACTTGCTGTCAAACAAGAGGGTGGCAGCTGTACATGGGTTGACAGACCGAGGATCCCGGAGTAACTCGGCGCACACGAGGTGCCCCACGTACAGCCGCCATAAACAGTGCACGTGTGCGGGAAATTGTCGGCCTGTCAAAGCCGGTCGTTGAATTCGCAACGACAAGCCGAGACTAGAGCGCGACTTAATCCGTCGCAACCGTTTGAGCGGTTTGGCAGTATGTTTGGGAAATTGCCTACATGGAAGGGGATTATTCTGAGTTTCGGTTGTAGGCCGGGGGCCGCTTTGCGGCCCATCGCGACACAAGGCCGCTCCTACAACAGCAACTAGCGAGCGCACATTGCGACTTGGATCCAAGGCTCGGGTTCTGTATCATCCCGGCGCCATCAGAATGATGGCCGAAAATGATTTCATATAAAGGATTTAGTATGAAAAAGCTGTTCAAGGCTACCGTAGCCGTTGCTGTCGTTTCGGGTGTTGCCCTGCTGTCGGGTTGCACTGGCCAGGTTTACAACCAGCCGAAAAACTGCAGCTACGACTACCTGTTCCACCCTTCGGTTTCCATCTCCAAGATCATCGGTGGCTGCGGCCCGATCGATAAACTGCCTCAGCAGCAGTAATCTTGGCGGTACCCTGATCGCGACGCTTGCGGCGTGATCCAAGGCCCCCGGTCATGTACATGGCCGGGGGTTTTTGTTTGCCGGCGCGGCAATCCGTCACTGGGGCAACCCGCCGCCTTGACGCGCCGGGCGGCAATTTGTTTGTGCTGGCAATTCGGTTACAATCCGGAAAAACGATTCAGCGCTGTCGGTCAATTCGACGAAAGGCCGGGTCGTTTTCTGGTTCTCTGGCTGCTGAACAATGATCACAACAAGCCTGCGCTGAAGAACACGCGTTACCTGGGCCAGCCACAGGCCCGCCCTCCGTTCTCCTGACTGGAATTGATCAATGTTCAAGAAAGCTGGCAAGACCTTGCTGGGCCTGGCTGTCGCTGCAAGCTGCATGCAAGCGTACGCCGCAGAAACCAAGAAAGTAGACGTGCTGCTGGTCGGCGGCGGCATCATGAGCTCCACCCTGGCCGTGTGGCTGCACGAGCTGGAGCCAAGCTGGTCGATGGAAATGGTCGAGCGCCTGGACGGCGTGGCCGAGGAAAGCTCCAACGGCTGGAACAACGCCGGTACCGGCCACTCCGCACTGGCCGAGCTGAACTACACCCCGGAAGACAAAGACGGCAACGTCAACATCAGCAAGGCCATCGAAATCAACGAGGCCTTCCAGATCTCCCGCCAGTTCTGGGCCTGGCAGGTGCGCCAGGGCGTGCTGAAGAACCCGCACTCGTTCATCAACACCACGCCGCACATGAGCTTCGTGTGGGGCGATGACAACATCAAGTTCCTCAAGAAGCGTTACGACGCGCTGCAAGCCAGCCCGCTGTTCCGCCCGATGCAGTACTCCGAGGACCACGCGCAGATCGCCAAATGGGTCCCGCTGATGATGGAAGGCCGCGACCCGAACCAGAAGCTAGCCGTGACCTGGACCCCGATCGGTACCGACGTCAACTTCGGCGAGATCACCCGCCAGTTCGTCGGCCACCTGAAAACCCAGGACAACTTCGACCTGAAGCTGTCCAGCGAAGTGCAGGACATCACCCGCAACAAGGATGGCTCCTGGCACGTCGAGTACAAGAACCTGAAGGACGGTACCGAGTCGGCCACCGACGCCAAGTTCCTGTTCATCGGTGCCGGCGGCGGCGCACTGAAGCTGCTGCAGAAGTCGGGCATTCCTGAAGCCAAGGAATACGCAGGCTTCCCGGTGGGCGGCTCGTTCCTGGTGACCGAGAACCCGACCATCGCCATGCAGCACATGGCCAAGGCCTACGGCATCGCCTCGACCGGCGCGCCACCCATGTCGGTACCGCACCTGGACACCCGTGTGCTGGACGGCAAGCGGGTGATCCTGTTTGGCCCATTCGCCACCTTCTCGACCAAGTTCCTGAAGAACGGCTCGTACCTGGACCTGCTGAGCAGCACCACCACCCACAACGTGTGGCCGATGACCAAGGTCGGTATCGACCAGTACCCGCTGGTCGAGTACCTCGCTGGCCAGCTGATGCTGTCTGACGATGACCGCTTCGAAGCCCTGCGTACCTACTTCCCGAACGCCAAGAAGGAAGACTGGAAACTGTGGCAGGCCGGCCAGCGCGTGCAGATCATCAAGCGTGATGCCGAGAAGGGCGGTGTGCTGAAGCTGGGCACCGAAGTGGTTGCCTCCGAAGACCGCACCATTGCCGGCCTGCTGGGCGCTTCGCCAGGTGCTTCGACTGCAGCTCCGATCATGCTGAACGTGCTGGAAACCGTGTTCAAGGACAAGGTCGCTACCCCAGAGTGGCAGGCCAAGATCAAGCAGATCGTGCCAAGCTACGGTACCAAGCTAAACGACTCGGCAGCGGCCACCCAGAAAGAGTGGAACTACACCGCAGAAGTGCTGCAGCTGGAGAAACCACCGGTGATCGACGCCAGCGTCGGTACCACGGTTGCACCGAGCCAGCCGGCGGAAAGCAAGCCTGAGAACGACATGGCGCTGTAAGCGGCCATCGTTGTCAAAGAAGCCACGGGGGAAACCTCGTGGCTTTTTTGTTGCCTGTTCGGGCCCTTTCGCGGGTAAACCCGCTCCCACAGGGATAGCGCCAAGCCTGTGGCCAACGCGGTCCGTGTGGGAGCGGGTTTACCCGCGAAGAGGCCGGCACAGGAAAATCATTGCTGCCGCAGAATGCAGTCCAGCAACCCGGGGAAGCGCTCTGCCAGCATCTCGCTACGCAGCGAATTCATGTGGGTCGTCCCGACATTGCGGGTATGCACCAGCCCCGCATCCCGCAGCACGCGAAAGTGGTGGGACATGCTCGACTTCGGCCGGCCGCCGTCCAGCTCGCCGCAGCTGGCTTCGGCCACGCCCGCCAGGTGGCGCACGATGCCAAGGCGCACCGGGTCGCTCAGGGCATAGAGCAGGCGTTCGAGGGTCAGGTCTTCGGAATTGGGATGTTGGTAGGCTCGCATGAGCATCATGATAACGGGGCTATCATTAATTGCCATAGTTCGATTATGATCGAACAATCGTAATCACATAGCCCTGGAGCTTGCCTATGTCCGCTCTGTTCGAACCCTACACCCTCAAGGATGTCACCCTGCGCAACCGCATCGCCATTCCGCCCATGTGCCAGTACATGGCCGAGGACGGCATGATCAACGATTGGCACCATGTGCACCTGGCCGGCCTTGCCCGCGGCGGTGCCGGCCTGCTGGTAGTCGAAGCCACTGCGGTGGCGCCGGAAGGGCGTATCACCCCCGGTTGCGCCGGGATCTGGAGCGATGCCCACGCCCAGGCCTTCGTGCCGGTGGTGCAGGCGATCAAGGCCGCCGGTGCCGTGCCGGGTATCCAGATTGCCCACGCCGGGCGCAAGGCCAGCGCCAACCGCCCGTGGGAAGGAGACGACCACATTGCCGCCGACGACGCGCGTGGCTGGGAAACCATCGCCCCGTCTGCCATCGCCTTTGGCGCGCACCTGCCGAAAGTGCCGCGGGAGATGACCCTGGCCGACATCGCCCGGGTCAAGCAGGACTTCGTCGATGCCGCGCGGCGTGCACGTGATGCCGGTTTCGAGTGGATCGAGCTGCACTTTGCCCATGGTTACCTGGGGCAGAGCTTCTTCTCCGAACATTCCAACAAGCGCACCGACGCCTACGGTGGCAGCTTCGACAACCGCAGCCGCTTCCTTCTGGAAACCCTGGCGGCAGTGCGCGAAGTGTGGCCGGAGAACCTGCCGCTGACCGCGCGCTTCGGGGTGCTGGAATATGATGGCCGCGATGAGCAGACCCTGGAAGAATCGATCGAGCTGGCGCGCCGCTTCAAGGCTGGTGGCCTTGATTTGCTGAGCGTGAGTGTCGGTTTCACCATCCCCGAGACCAATATCCCGTGGGGCCCGGCGTTCATGGGGTCGATTGCCGAGCGCGTGCGCCGTGAGGCGAAGCTGCCGGTAACGTCGGCGTGGGGCTTCGGTACGCCGCAACTGGCGGAAGCGGCGCTGCAGGCCAACCAGCTGGACCTGGTGTCGGTAGGCCGGGCGCATCTGGCGGACCCGCACTGGGCCTACTTTGCGGCGAAGGAACTGGGGGTGGAGAAAGCCTCCTGGACCTTGCCGGCGCCTTATGCGCACTGGCTTGAGCGTTATCGCTGAGGCATGAAGGGGCTGCTTTGCAGCCCATTCGCGGGTAAACCCGCTCCCACAGGATCTCCACTGCCCTCAAGGCCTGTGCGATCCCTGTGGGAGCGGGTTCACCCGCGAAGAGGCCAGCACAGGCTAAAACCGATCCAACCGGTAAGCCACCATCTCCGGTCCACCGGCCATCTCAGCCAACCTTCCCACCCATTCCGCTGTCAGCGCCGCCTGGGTCAGCCCCAGGTGCTGATGCCCGAACGCCAGCAGCACCCGCCCATCGCACACCCGGTCGATCACCGGCAACGAGTCTGGCAGCGAAGGCCGAAACCCCATCCACGGGGTCGCCCCTTCGGCATTCAGTTCCCGCTGGAACAAGCCCTTGCTCAAGCGGTGCAACTGCCAGGCCCGCTGCATGCTCGGCGGTGCCTCCAGCCCGGCGAACTCGACCGTGCCCGCCAGGCGCAAGCCCTCGGCCATGGGCGTCATGATGAACTTGCGCTCCAGTGAGGTGACCGCAAACGGCAGGCGCTGCTGCTCGCCCGGCAGCATCAGGTGGTAGCCGCGCTCGGTATCCAGCGGTACGCGCTTGCCGGTCAGCGCGCCGGTCAGCCGCGCAGAATGCGCGCCACAGCTGATCAACACCTGGCGCGCACTGAGTGCGCCCTGGTCGCTGGCCAGGTTGACCCCGCCGCTGTGCAACTGGCCAACCTCGACTTGCGCCTGGACAAAACGCACGCCACTGGCCTTGGCCGCTTCGAACAGCTCGCACACCACCCGGTAAGGGTCGATGAAGTGCCCGGTACGCGGAAAGAACAACCCACCCAGCAGCGACGAGTTGAGCTGTGGCGCCGCTGCGCGCACGTTTTGCGCCGACCACAAGTCGACCGGCACCGCCTGCTGTTGCATGCGGGCGCGCAGGGCCTCCAGTGCCGCGCGCGATTCGGGCCGCTCGAACACCAGCAGCGAGCCATCTTCGCGGAACAGCGTGCTGCGCCCGATCGAGCCCAGCAGCCGCTGCCAGGCGGCCAGGCTGCCTTCGTTCAACTGGCGGATACCGGCCACGCTGCGCTGGAACGGCGCCGGGCGCAGGTTGAGCAGCAGCCGGGTGAACCAGGGCATGGCCCTGGGCAGGTATTTCCAGTCCAGGCGCAGCGGGCCCATCGGGTCCAGCAGCATGCGTGGCAGGCGCTTGAGGATCGACAGGTCGGCAATCGGGAACACCTGCTCGGTAGCCAGGTGCCCGGCATTGCCGTAGGACGCGCCGTGGCCGGGTGCCTGGCGGTCGATCAGCATGACCCGGCGCCCCTGGCGGGCCAGTTGCAAGGCGCAGGCGACACCGACAATGCCGGCGCCGACCACGGCGATATCGCTTTCACGGTTATCGAGCATGCTCAGCTTTCCCGTTTACCGTCGAGCAGGCGCCGCAAGTGCAGCGGGTTACCCTGCTTCAACGCCTGCGGCAACAGGGCATCGGGGAAGTCCTGGTAGCACACCGGGCGCAGGAAGCGCAGGATCGCCGCCGTGCCCACCGAGGTGCTGCGGGCATCGGAGGTGGCCGGGAACGGCCCGCCGTGGACCATCGCGTCGCACACCTCGACGCCGGTCGGCCAGCCATTGACCAGCAGGCGCCCGGCCTTGCGCTCGAGGGTTGGCAACAGTTTGCGGGCACTGTCGATGTCGCCATCGTCCAGCTGCAGGGTGGCGGTCAGCTGGCCTTCCAGATGCTCGGCTACCTGGCGGACCTGCTCGTCGCTGGCGCAGGCCACCACCAACGATGCGGCGCCGAACACTTCGGCCTGCAACGCCGGGTCGGCGAGGAACGCTTCGGCCTGGGTGACGAACAGCTGCACCTGGCACTGGTTGGGGCCTTGCCCGGCCTGGCCAGTGGCGGCGACGCGGGCATTGGCGTTGGCAGCCAGGGCTGCGACGCCGGCCTGGTAGGCCGCGAAGATGCCAGGGGTGAGCATGGTTTGCGCAGCGGCCTTGGCTACCTGCTCGCCGGCGGCGGTGATGAAGCGCTGCAACGCCGGCCCCTGGCGGGCAATGACCAAGCCCGGGTTGGTGCAGAACTGGCCGGCGCCCTGGGTCAGCGAGGCGACGAAGCCTTGCGCCAGCGTCTCAGCGCGCGCCTGCAAGGCGGCGTCGAACAGGAACACCGGGTTGATCGAGCTCATTTCGGCATACACCGGGATCGGTTCCGGGCGCGCTTGCGCGGCCTGGCACAGCGCAATGCCACCGCTACGCGAGCCGGTAAAGCCAACGGCCTTGATTCGCGGGTCGCGGACCAGGGCGATGCCCACTTCCCGACCAGAGCCGTACAACAGTGAAAACACGCCGGCTGGCAGGCCGCACTGCTGTACCGCGCGGGCTACCGCCTGGCCGACCAGTTCGCTGGTGCCCGGGTGCGCGCCATGGGCCTTGACCACCACCGGGCAGCCGGCGGCCAGGGCCGAGGCGGTATCGCCGCCGGCTACCGAGAAGGCCAGGGGGAAATTGCTGGCGCCGAACACCGCCACCGGCCCCAGTGCCACCTGGCGCTGGCGCAGGTCGGCACGGGGCAGGGGCTGGCGCTCGGGCAGGGCGTTGTCGACCCGCACGTCCAGCCATTCACCGGCCCGTACCACGCGGGCGAAAGTGCGCAGCTGGGTGCAGGTGCGGCCACGTTCGCCCTGGATCCGCGCCTGGGGCAGGCCGGTTTCGGCCACGGCGCGGTCGATCAGCGCATCGCCCAGCGCTTCGATCTGCGTGGCGATGCTTTCGAGGAACTGCGCCCGTTGTTCGAGCGAGGTTTCGCGGTAGGCATCGAACGCGGCCCAGGCCAGTTCGCAGGCCTGGGCCACGTGTTCGCCGCTGCCGCCGAGGTAGGCCGGCTCCAGCGCCTGGCCAGTGGCCGGGTCGATGGCACGGATGGCTACGCGGCTGCCGGTTACCGGCGTCTGGCCGATCAGCAGGTTACCTGTGAGGGTCATGGAGCCTCCTTGGGAAATCATGTTCGGGTAGCAAGGCAAACCGCGTCCCCTGTAGGAGCGGCCTTGTGTCGCGACAGGGCTGCGTAGCAGCCCCGGCAATTCATGTACCGGCGCGGAAATCCCGGGGCTGCTTCGCAGCCCTGTCGCGACACAAGGCCGCTCCTACAAGGGGCCGCGCAGGGCATAAGTCAGGCCAGGTTCTGCTCGGCCGACCAGCTGGCATACCAGCTGCGGAACAGCGCGTACTGCTGTTCGGCATAGTTGCGCTGGGCGTCGGTCAGGGCGTCGGTCTCGTTGAAGTGCAGGCTGTATTCGCGGTCGCCGTTCAGCACCATCAGGTGCTTGTAATACAGCACCAGGTCGCAGCCTTCGTCGAACGACGACAGCACCGCCAGCGCCGCTTCCAGCTCGCGTGCCAGGCGCCGGGCCTTGGCATCGCCCTTGGCCGCTTGCTTGCTCAGCTTCACCAGGTGCAGCACTTCGCGTGGCAGGGCATTGCCGATGCCGGTGATGGCGCCAGTGGCGTTGCAGTTGACGAAGCCATGCACCACCTGGGTATCGACGCCGACCATCAAGGTGACGTCGTCATCCTTGGAGGTGATGTGCTCGGCGGCGTAGCGCAGGTCGGCGCCACCGCCGAACTCCTTGAAGCCGATCAGGTTGGGGAATTCGCGGCGCAGTTCGAAGAACAGGTCGGCGCGGGTGGCGAAACCGTAGTACGGGCTGTTGTAGATCACCGCCGGCAGCTTCGGCGCGGCAGCGAGGATCGCCGAGAAGTGGTGCTTCTGGGCAATCAGCGAGGCCCCGCGGCTGAGCACACGCGGGATGACCATCAGGCCGGCAGCGCCCACCTTGGCCGCGTGGGCGGCGTGGGATACGGCTTCGCGGGTGTTCACCGCACCGGTGCCGACGATGGTCGGGATGCCGGCGGCGACCAGGCGGGCCACGCCTTCCTGGCGCTCGGCTTCGGTCAGCAGCGGCCAGTCGCCCATCGAGCCGCAGTACACCACGGCGCTCATGCCGAGGTCGATCAGTTCGCGGCCCTTGCGCACCAAGGCGTCGAAGTCCGGCTTGCGCTCGGCGGTGCACGGGGTCATCAGGGCGGGCATGGTGCCTGTGAAGATGTTGCTGGTCATGGTGTTGCTCCTGGCGGTATTCAGTCTGGGAAAAAACCGGGGCTCAGATGCCCCAGGCGAACGGGTCTTGTTCGTCGATCAGCAGGGTGCTGTCGGCGGTCATGTAGGCGCGGCCGGTGATGAACGGGCGAATGCGTTCGCCGTCGCGCTGGTAGCGGCCGTGGAACTGGCTGCCGGTAATGCTGGCCTGCACCCAGGTCTGGCCTTCAGCGAGCTTGCCGTCGGCGGCCAGGCAGGCCAGCTTGGCGCTGGTGCCGGTGCCGCACGGCGAGCGGTCGTAGGCCTTGCCGGGGCACATCACGAAGTTGCGGCTGTCGGCAGTGGCGTCGTCGGCAAACAGCTCGACATGGTCGATCGGCGCCCCGTGCTCGCCGGTGATGCCCTGGGCTTCGAGGGCCTTGAGCATGGCCCAGGTGTAGTCGGTCAGCGCCTCGCGGTTGTCCAGATCGATGCGCTGGCCGTGTTCGGAAACCAGGAAGAACCAGTTGCCACCCCAGGCGATGTCGCCGTGCACCACGCCGTGCCCGGGCACGTCCACCGCCACCTGCTGGCGATAGCGGTAGGAGGGCACGTTGCCGACGGTGACGGCGCCGTCCTCATGCAGGGTTGCAATGACCTGGCCGACCGGGGTGTCGATCTTGTGTTCGCCCGGGGCAATCAGGCCCAGGTGCTGCAGCGAGGCGACCAGGCCGATGGTGCCGTGGCCGCACATGTTCAGGTAGCCGGCGTTGTTGAAGAAGATCACCCCGCAGGTGGCGTCGGCCGAGGTCGGCGGGCAGTACAGCGCGCCGACCAGCACATCATTGCCGCGGGGTTCCAGCAGGCAGGCGCGGCGCCATTGGTCATGCAGTTCGCGCAGTTCGTCGCGTTGCTCGGCCATGCTGCGCCCGTGCAGTGTCGGGAAGCCTTTCATCACCAGGCGGGTCGGTTCGCCGCCGGTATGCGAGTCGATGACGTGGATGTGTTTCATGGGCTTGTCCATTGGCTAGAGATTCAGGAAGCGACAGCGGGACGGCTGCTGTAGGTTTCAACACCAACTTCGCTTTCATCCTCGCCTTCCAGGCGCACCTGGTGGGCCGGTACACCGGTGGCTGCGCCCCAGTAGTAGACGCCCAGGGCGCAGGCGGCCACGGCCACGGTGTCGAACGGGTGGCCGAGTACCCCCAGGCCGCCGAAGCTGCCCAGCCAGGACAGCAGGATGGTCACTGCATAGAAGCCGATCAGCCACGCCGACGAGCGCACCTGTTGGGCCAGCGACAGGTGCTGGGTCGGCACGAAGCGACCGCACAGCAGATACAGCACGAACATCACGATCTGCAGCGCCAGCAGCCACGACACGGTGTTCCAGCCGGACCAGTACACGATCAGCGCGGCGATGATGAACGACAGTGGGCCGAGCACGCCCATGCCCTTGACCCGGAACGGGCGCGGCATGTCAGGGGCATTGCGGCGCAGGGCGGCGACGGTGACCGGGGCCACGGCGTAGCTCAGTACCAGGGCCGCGGAAACCACGTTGATCAGCGCTTCCCAGGACGGGAACGGCAGGGTCCAGAACACCGACAGGGCAAAGGTCAGCCACAACGCCGGGCGCGGGATGCCCGACTCGGCATCGATACGGGTGAAGTACTTGAAGAAGGTGCCGGTCTGCGCCCAGCCATAGACCACGCGTGGGGTGGCGTTCATATAGATGTTGCCGCAGCCGCTGGGCGAGATCACCGCGTCGGCCACCACCAGGTAGGCCAGCCAGCCGACACCCAGGGCCAGGGCGATGTCACGGTAGGGCAGGGCCAGTTCCTTGGCCACGCTGGCCCAGCCGTTGGCCAGCATTTCGGTTGGCACGCTGCCGAGGAAGGCCAGTTGCAGCAGGGCATAGATGGCGGTCGACAGCAGCACCGAGAGGATCAGCGCGATCGGGATGGTGCGCTGTGGGTTCTTCACCTCGCTGGCGACCGAAATGATGGGCGTCAGGCCCAGGTAGGCGAAGATGATGCCACCGGCCGAGACCGCCATTTCCACCCCGGACAGGCCGAACGGCGCAAAGCCCTGGACCTCGAAGTTTTCCGGCTTGAAGAAGGTGAACAGCACGCCGATCACCAGCAGCGGCACGATGAACTTGAACACGCTGACCAGGTTGTTGGCCTTGGCGAAGGTTTTCACGCTGCGGTAGTTGAGGAAGAAGAACAGCCCCAGCAGGGCGAACTGCACCAGCCAGCCGAGCACGGTCGGCTCGCTGGAGCCGGCCTTGGTCAGCCCGGGGAACCAGGCGGCGGCGTACTGGCGCGAGGCGACCACTTCGATGGCGATCAGGCTGGAAAAGGCGATCAGGGTGATGAAGCCCATCAGGTAGCCCAGCAGCGGGCCATGCGAGTACACCGGGTAGCGCACCACGCCACCGGCGCGGGGCAGGGCGGCGCCCAGCTCGCAATAGACGATGCCCAGCAAGAGCACGGCAAAGCCGCCGAGGAACCAGGACAGGATACCGGCCGGGCCGGCGATGGCCGAAACGTGGCTGGCGGCGAACAGCCAGCCGGAGCCGAAGATGGCACCTAGGCCGATGAAGGTGAGGTCCAGCAATGACAACTGTTTCTTGAATTTGCCTGACATGGGGGCGCCTTTTTGTTGGTTATTGGATAGGCAGTTCTGATGTCACGTGATGCGGCTTGCGTGGGGCATAGAGTGGACCGATCAAGGCGGCGGTTCTTGATGGTTTTCTGCAGGGTGGATGACGAAATCGGCACAGTTGGAAAAAAGCAGTGGCTTGGGGAAAGGCGGCTGGATAGGCTGTAAGCCATACAGGGCAAGGGCTTGAGAACTGCAGTGGCGGTGCCGGCCCTTTCGCGGGTTAACCCGCTCCCACAGGGACCCCACCGCCTTCAAGATCTGTGAAGCCCCTTGTGGGAGCGGGTTTACCCGCGAAGAGGCCGGCACAGCAAACCGAGACAGAGCAGATGAGCGACACCCCCCTGGCAACCCTGTATCAGTCCTTCGACCAGCACCGCCCCGCCAGCCTCGAGGCCCTGCTCGCCGGTGTGGCCTTGCTGCTACCGATCCTCGATGCCATTCCCAACGCGGCGATCTTCATCAAGGACCCGGCTGCCCGCTACGTGCTGGCCAACGACACCCTGGTCCGGCGCTGCGGCCTCAAGCGCCTGCAACCGTTGCTGGGCAAGACCAGTGCCGAGGTGTTCCCGGCACAGCTGGGCCCCGGTTATACCGAGCAGGATCGACGTGTGCTCAAGGAAGGCCTGGTGCTGGAAGACCAGCTGGAACTGCACCTGTATGGCAGCCGCGAGCCCGGCTGGTGCCTGACCCACAAGCGCCCGCTGTACAACCTGGCAGGGGAGATCATCGGCCTGGTCGGCATCTCGGTCGACCTGCAGTCAGCCGCCGACACCCACCCGGCCTACCAGCGCCTGGCGGCGGTGGACGAGCACATCCGCCAGCATTTCCACCAACCGATCAGCATGCGCGAGCTGACCCGGATAGCTGGTATTTCCGTGGCCCAGCTGGAGCGCTACTGCAAGCGGGTATTCCACCTCACGCCACGGCAGATGATTCACAAGGCGCGCCTCGAACATGCCCATCGCCTGCTGCACTCGGACCTGCCGATCACCGAAGTGGCCATGCGCTGCGGCTATACCGACCACAGCGCCTTCAGCCGCCAGTTCAAGCAGCTGACCGGTTTTACGCCGCGGCAGTATCGGCAGGCGACGACGTAGTGGCCGATGGCGTTGCCTGCAGTCCGCATTGAGCGCGTTTTTGCCACTGCTGGTACAGCGATCGTGCCCTATGCATACGGGCAAGTTTCAATAGCAGCAGTACCAACCCCACCATGCTGCCGAACGCGATGCCTGCCAGTAATGAACGCTGCGCCTTGAGCCCATTCACCACGTGTGATTCGTAGTTGGGGTCCATAAAAAATGAGCAAACGGTGTCCAAGTCCTTTTCAGGAAAGCCTTTTGTGAAGGGTTTCAGGGTTTGGTTTGAGCGGCATTGCTCCGGCGTCAGGACCTTGTCTGGCCACATTTCAAACTTGATGTTGTCCGTAGAGAGGTAGAACGAGGGCGTGTCGGGGGCGTCTTTCAAATGCACCAGCAAATACTTGGAATCGCCGAAAAACGAAAATGGCATAAAGGTGCCAATGAGCCCAAGCATTGCGACAAATGTCAGCCCCAATTTCCATCGGCTGAATCGATTGACTGCAAATGTGGGTGCAGCAAAATTGCTCCAATCCATATATTTGCGGTTGCGGCCTATATCGCTTGGGGCAAAGCCATTGTCCACGATCCAGCGATGAGCGAGCCTTGCATCGCGCAAGTTGTTTGCAGGAATGTTGAACTCGTATCTGAAAAATTCGATTTCACGCAGCTCCTTACGCATCTCGTTCAGTTCTGAGAGGTCGTCGAACTCTGTTTTTCCACCGAAACTGCGCCAGATCAGGTCGCGCAGAAAGTACAGCGACCCGGCCCTGCTGTGGATAAACGACACCAGCAAGAGCACCATCACCAACAGGCCGAGGCCGCCTAGCGGGGCCAAGTTTTCGGCACTCCATACCAATGGCGTGGAAGCGGCTGAAGGTGTCGTCATGTCAGATCCTTGGACAAATGGGATGAGAAATGGCTGCGCGTTGTCGCACTGCCTGGTGAGTGAAGGAGGATAAAAGCGGCGGGAGCGGCCTGTCGCTAGCGAAAAGTCCTAGGGTGCAGTAGGACAATTCGCTGTTGAGCGATTAACAGGTAGCGAACAACGCCCGCGCCTCGGCAAAGCACTGCTCGGCAATCGCCGAACGTGGTTCGCTGCGGCGCAGCAGCAGGCCTACCGGGCTGTGGATGGCGGCGTCGGCCACCGGCAGGATGCGCAGGTGTTCGCTGAGGTCTTCCAGGCCGCAGTCCAGCGGCATGATCGCGCAGCACATGCCGGTGTTGATGGCCTGGATCAGCTGGAAGCTGGAGTCGCTTTCCAGCACCGCATTCGGCTCCAGGCCGCGGCTGCGGAAGCTCAGGTCCAGCGACTGGCGGTAGTGCATGCCCTTGCTCAACAGGCCCAGCGGAATGCCACCGAGCTCGTCCCAGCGCAGGGTGTCGCTGGCGAACTGGAAGTGCCGGGTATCGTGCAACAGGCCCATGGTGGTGGTGCCCAGTTCGATCACTTCGAAGAAGCTGGTGTTGACCTGGTCCAGGTAGCAGATGCCCAGGTCGAGCTGGTTGCGGCTGAGCCCGTCGATGACCTGCTCCGAACTCAGCGAGCTGAGCTGGAAGTGCAGCTCGGGGTATTTCTCACGCAGCGGCAGCAGCAGGTGCATGGGGTTGAAGCTGGCCAGCGGCACCGTGCCCAGGCGCAGGCTGCCGACCACCTGGCCACGGCAGCTGGCGGCCTCGGCCTGCAGGCCGTCGTGGGCGGCGAGCAGGGTGCGGGCCCAGGCCAGGATGCGCTCGCCGGCTTCGGTAAAGCCTTCGAAACGCTGGCCGCGCTTGACCAGTACCAGGTCCAGTTCGTCCTCCAGGTTGCGCAGGCGCATGGACAGCGTTGGCTGGGTAATATGGCACAGCGCCGCGGCCTGGCCGAAGTGGCGGGTCTGGTCGAGGGCGATGAGGAACTTGAGCTGCTTGATGTCCATGGAAGTGCCTGGTATCGGGTTGTGCAGACCTTAACCCACGTTTGCGATAGATGTCATTGATCAGCCGGTACGCCATATCGATTGGACGCCCCCGGGCCATGCCTCTAGCGTGGCTGCAATGCCACTGAAGGAGCTTCGCCGTGCGCGTCCAAGCCGACGCGGTCTTCGTACCGCTCAACATCGCCGTGCTGACTGTCAGCGACACCCGAACCTTTGACAACGACACCTCCGGCGAGCTGCTGGCCAGCCGTTCGGTGGAGGTCGGCCACCGTCTGGTGGCACGGGCGCTGCTCAAGGACGACCTGTACAAGATCCGCGCCCAGGTGGCTACCTGGATTGCCGACGACCAGGTGCAGGTGGTGCTGGTCACCGGTGGTACCGGTTTTACCGGGCGCGACAGCACGCCGGAGGCGGTCGAGTGCCTGCTGGACAAGCGCATCGACGGGTTTGGCGAGTTGTTCCGGGCCTTGTCGATCCTGGATATCGGCACCTCGACCGTGCAGAGCCGCGCGTTCGCAGGGCTGGCCAACCGCACCCTGGTGTGTTGCCTGCCAGGCTCCACCGGGGCCTGCCGGACGGCCTGGGAAGGGATCCTGGCGGAACAGCTGGATGCGCGGCACCGGCCGTGCAACTTTGTCAAGCACCTGCTGCCGATCGAGGCCTGCGCCAGCCGGGGCTGATTCACTCACGGCTGGCTGACGCGTGTAGGAGCGGCCTTGCGTCGCGAAAGGGCTGCGCAGCAGCCCCAGTACCTGCGCATTGATGCAAAGATTGCCGGGGCTGCTGCGCAGCCCTTTCGCGACGCAAGGCCGCTCCTACATCGGCCCTGCGATGGCAGTTTCAGCTCAACACATACCCCACCGGCAACAACGCCGGCGGCAGCTGTCGTTCGCCCAATCCGGCCAGTACATCGCGCTCCACGGTGCGCACCATGGCATCGGTCGGCAAGTCGTTTTCATCGCGCCCGAATGGGTCTTCCAGCTCGTTGCCAATCGCATCCAGCCCGAAAAAGGTGTACCCGACGATGGTGGTGAACAGCGGCGCCAGCCAGCCCAGTGGCTCGGCCAGGGCAAACGGCAGCAGCAGGCAGAAGATATAGATGGTGCGGTGCAGCAGCAGCGTGTAGGGGAACGGCAACGGCGTGCCCTTGATCCGCTCGCAGGTGGCCTGCACCTCGGTCAGGCCCACCAGGCGCTGTTCCAGCAGGCTGTAGCGCCAGTCACTGATGTGCTGTTGTTCCGCCAGCCGCGAGCAGTGCTCGCCCACTTCGCGCAGGATGGCGTCGCACACATTGTGGCTGCCGAGCGCTTCGGGCCGGGCCAGCCAGGGCCGGGCAGCCGCCAGTTCGTCCTCGTTGCGCAGGTGCGCATTCAGCGCATGGGCAAAGCCGCACAGGTTGCGCAACAGCTCGACGCGCAGGGCCGGGTCGGCGATGACCTGGCTCTCGCGCACGAACGAGCGGGTTTCGATGATCAGCTTGCCCCAGGCCTTGCGCCCTTCCCACCAACGGTCGTAGCAGGCGTTGTTGCGAAAACTCATGAAAATCGACAGCGACAGGCCGAGCAGGGTGAACGGGGTGGCGCTGACCGGGTAGAAAAACGCCGGGAAATGCCGCTCGACCAGCACGATCAGCGCGGCCAGCAAGGTGATCATCAGGCAGCGCAGGGCAATGCGCTTGACGATCGAGCCCTTGAGGGTGAACAGCACGCGCAGCACATCAGGAGTGGGGTGGACGATCATGGCAATCCAGAGACGGCGGCCTAGCCGCCGGTCATGTTCATGAAGCGCAGGATCTGCACGTCGCCACCGACTTCGAAGTGATGGCGGTAGGGTTTGAGGTGCAGCGAATCGCGAATGGCTTGTTCCAGGCGTTCGGCGTTGCCCGGGTGGGCGCGCAGCACCTGCTTGAGGTCCACCGAATGTTCGTTGCCCAGGCACAGCAGCAGGCGGCCCTCGACGGTGAGGCGCACGCGGTTGCAGGTGGCGCAGAAGTTGTGGCTGTGCGGCGAGATGAAACCGATGCGGGTGTTGCCGGCTTCGGCCAGGCGCCAATAGCGCGCCGGGCCTTGCGACGATTCGGTCGATTCGACCAGGGTGAAGTGCTCGGCCAGGCGCGCGCGCACCTCGTCGCTGGAGCAGAACGACTCGCCGCGCTCATGCTCGTCGATCACGCCCAGCGGCATCTCCTCGATGAAAGTGATGTCCAGCTCGCGGTCGATGGCAAAGCGCACCAGGTCGACCAGTTCGTGGTCGTTGCGGCCCTTGAGCACCACGCAGTTGAGCTTGGTGCGCTGGAAACCGGCGTGGCGCGCAGCGTCGATGCCGGCGATCACCTGGTGCAGGTCACCGGTACGGGTCAGCTGCCTGAAGCGCTCGGCATCCAGGCTGTCGAGGCTGATGTTCAGGCGGGTCACGCCAGCGTCGAACAGCGGCTGGGCCAGGCGCCCGAGTTGCGAGCCATTGCTGGTCAGGCACAACTCGCGCAAACCGGGCAGGGCGGCGATGCGCCCGCACAGGTCGACGATGCCCTGGCGCACCAGCGGTTCGCCACCGGTCAGGCGGATCTTGCGGGTGCCGAGGGCGACGAAGCGCTCGGCCACCGCGAACAGCTCTTCGAGGCTGAGGATTTGCTGGCGTGGCAGAAACTGCATGTCTTCGGCCATGCAGTACACACAGCGGAAGTCGCAGCGATCGGTGACCGACATCCGCAGGTAGTCGATTTTCCGGTTGAAGCCGTCGATCAGGGCCCGGCTGTTCTGTTCCACGTTCGCGCTCGAATGGGTTGGGACTGCACTCCAAGCTATAACCTGGGGGCAAGGCCGTCAAATTGCTTTGCCCGACCATTTGATCGACTGCTTCTATCATCACCCCCGGCGCATGATCGAAAGCGCTTATCACGCCGTAAGATCTTTCGATTGGACGGCTCTACCCCGCGCTCCATAGGCTGAAAAAAAGCATCGAAGCGTGAGGATTCAGCGCATGAGCCAGGACCGACATATCCGCGACTACAAGGGCGCCGCCGCCGGCTGGGGGGCGCTCAAGAGCGTGACCAAAAGCTGGCTGGGCAGTGACAATGCCTTCAAGAACCTGCGCGCCATGCTCAAGACCAACCAGAACGGCGGCTTCGACTGCCCCGGTTGTGCCTGGGGCGAGTCGCCGGAAAACGACATGGTCAAGTTCTGCGAAAACGGCGCCAAGGCGGTCAACTGGGAGGCCACCGGCCGCTCGGTGGACCCGGCGTTCTTCGCCAGGTACAGCGTCAGCGCGCTGGCCGCGCAGAGCGACTACTGGCTGGAATACCAAGGCCGGCTGACCCACCCGATGCGCTACGACGCGGCCACCGACCACTACGTTGAAACCAGCTGGGAAGAGGCGTTCGCCCTGGTCGCCCAACACTTGCGCGCGCTCGACTCGCCCGACCAGGCCGAGTTCTATACCTCGGGGCGGGCCAGCAACGAGGCGGCGTTCCTCTACCAGCTGTTCGTGCGTGCCTACGGCACCAACAACTTCCCCGACTGCTCGAACATGTGCCACGAAGCCAGTGGCGTGGGCATGGCGGAAACCCTTGGCGTGGGCAAGGGCACGGTGGTGTTCCACGACCTGGAACTGGCCGATGCGATCTTCGTCATCGGCCAGAACCCCGGTACCAACCACCCGCGCATGCTCGAACCGTTGCGTGAAGCGGTCAAGCGTGGGGCCCAGGTGGTCTGCTTCAACCCGCTGAAAGAGCGCGGCCTGGAGCGCTTCCAGCACCCGCAACACCCGTTCGAGATGCTCAGCAATGGCTCCGAACCGACCAATACCGCCTACTTCCGCCCGGCCCTGGGCGGCGACATGGCGGTGTTGCGCGGCATGGCCAAGTACTTGCTGCAATGGGAGCGCGAAGCCCAGGCCAACGGCGAACCGGCGGTGTTCGACCATGCCTTCATTGCCGAGCATACCAGTGGCATCGACGCCTACCTGGCCACCCTGGACGCTACGCCGTGGGCGCACATCGTCGAGCAATCGGGGCTGACCCAGGCCGAGATCGAGCTGGCTGCGCGCATGTATCGCAAGGCCGAGCGGGTGATCATGTGCTGGGCCATGGGCGTGACCCAGCACCGCCACTCGGTGGCGACGGTACAGGAAATCGTCAACCTGCAACTGCTGCGCGGCAACGTTGGCAAACCCGGTGCCGGCCTGTCGCCGGTGCGTGGCCACAGCAACGTGCAGGGCGACCGCACCATGGGCATCGATGAAAAACCCAGGCCGGCGCTGCTCGACGCTCTGGAAAAGCGCTTCCGCTTCCGCGTGCCGCGCGCCCATGGGCACAACGCGGTGTTGGCGATCAAGGCCATGGAAGAAGGACGGGCCAAGGTGTTCATCGGCCTGGGCGGCAACTTTGCCCAGGCCACGCCGGACACGCCGCGCACCCATGCGGCGCTGCGCAATTGCGCGCTGACCGTACAGATTTCCACCAAGCTCAACCGCTCGCACCTGGTCACTGGCCGCGACGCGCTGATCCTGCCCTGCCTGGGGCGTACCGAAATCGACCTGCAGGCCAGCGGGCCGCAAGGCGTGACCGTGGAGGACACGTTCAGCATGGTGCACCTTTCCCACGGCCAACTGCGCCCGCGTTCGCCACACCTGCGTTCGGAGCCGTGGATCATCGCCGGCATGGCCCAGGCGACCCTGGGCAAGCGGCCGATCGACTGGGAATACGCGGTTGCCGATTACGGTCGTATCCGCAGCATGATCGCCGATGTGATCCCCGGCTTCAGCGATTTCAACCAGCGTCTGCAGCACCCGGGTGGCTTCCACCTGGGCAACCATGCCGCCGAGCGCAAATGGCGCACGGCCACCGGCAAGGCGCGCTTCAGCCCGCAGTCGTTGCCGGAGCAACTGGTGAATGCCAAGGTGCTGGCGCGCGGTGACAAGCCCGACCTGATCCTGCAGACCCTGCGTTCGCACGACCAGTACAACACCACCCTGTATGGCCTGGACGACCGTTATCGCGGGGTGTTCGGCCTGCGTGAAGTGGTATTCGTCAACGAGGTCGACATCCGCCGGATGGGCTTCGAGCCGGGCGAGCATGTGGACCTGGTGTCGCTGTGGGAGGATGGCGTGGAGCGGCGCGTGTCGGGCTTCCGCCTGGTGGCTTACGACGTGCCGCAAGGGCAGGCGGCGGCCTATTACCCGGAAACCAATCCGCTGGTGCCGCTGGACAGCTATGGCGAGGGCACTTATACGCCAACCTCGAAGTTCGTCGCGATCAAGGTCGAGAAGGCCCAGGCCGGGAACCGGATCGCAGCGCTCAACACTGCAAGCTGATTGGCTCGTTTGCACGCGCCTGCAGGACGGTGCGATCCCTGTAGGAGCGGCCTTGCGTCGCGAAAGGGCTGCACAGCAGCCCCATCCAGTTAGCGAGATACCGGGTACGCCGTGGTGTACTTCATCTGTTCCATGGCAAAACTGGAGGTGATGTTGGAAAGCCCCTCGGTGCGGGTGATGAGCTTTTTATAGAAGCGGTCGTACGCTGCAATATCGCCCACCACCACCCGCAGCATGTAGTCCCAGTCCCCCGACATGCGATAGCACTCCATCACTTCCTCGAACCCGGTCACGGTTGCGGCAAACTGCTCCAGCCAGGCGCTGTCGTGGCGCTGGGTCTTGAGCTGGACGAACACCGTCAGCCCGAGCCCCAGCCGTTGCGGGTCGAGCAAGGCCACGCGGCCAACAATGTAGCCTTCTTCTTCCAGGCGCTTGACCCGCTTCCAGCAGGGGGTGGTGGACAGATTGACGGCCTCGGCCAGGTCCTTGAGCGAGATTGCGGCGTCGTGCTGAAGCAGGGTGAGAATGTGCTGGTCGAAGCTGTCCATGTCGCGTGCGGGCCGTGCAGGGAAATTTTTCACAGATTACCCCAAGGCCAGACGATTTGGGTTGTGCGATAGTGGCAACTTTCACTCTGCCAATGGGCCTGACCATGTCCGACAAGCCGCGTAACTTCGCCACCCGTACCATTCATGCCGGCGAGCAGTTCAGCGTCGCTGACAATGCCATTTTCCCGGCGATCGTCACCGCCAGCTCGTTCACCAAACGCAGCCTGGATGACAAGCCAGAATATTCCTACAGCCGGGTGGGCAACCCCACCCGGCATGCCTACGAAACCTGTGTCGCCGCCCTTGAAGAAGGTGTAGGCGCGGTGGCCTGTGCCTCGGGTGTTAACGCCACTGCCACGGTGCTGGAGTTGCTGCCCAAGGATGCCCATGTGGTGGTGATGAACGGCGTGTATGGCGGCACCTTCCGTATCCTCGAAGACTACCGTAGCCGCAGCTCGGGCCTGACCACCACCTACGTCGACCTCAACGACCTCGAGGCCGTGGCCGCTGCCATCCGGCCGGAAACCCAGCTGATCTGGATCGAATCGCCGACCAACCCGTTGCTGCACCTGGTCGACATCAAGGCCGTGTGCGACCTGGCCAAGGCGCGGGGCATCCTCACCTGCATCGACAACACCTTCTGTTCGCCATGGAACCAACGCCCAATCACCCTGGGCGTGGACCTGGTCATGCACTCGGCCAGCAAGTACATCGGCGGCCATTCCGACCTGACCGGTGGCGTGGTGGTAGCCGCCAATGATGCACTGCTGGCGCGCCTGCGCCGTATCAGCATGGCCATTGGCGGCGTGCAGGGGCCGTTCGACTGCTACCTGGCCCTGCGTGGGCTGAAGACGCTGGATGTGCGCATGGAACGCCAGTGCGCCAATGCCCTGCAGGTGGCGCGCTTCCTTGAAGGCCACGCGCAGGTCGAACAGGTGTATTACCCAGGGCTGGAAAGCCACCCGCAGCATGAGCTGTGCAAGCGGCAGATGCGCAGTGGCGGGGCAGTGGTGGCGATGAAGGTCAAGGGCGACCGGGCTGCGCTCAACCGCCTGGTGGAGGCGCTGCAGATCTTCGTGTTGGCCGACTCGCTGGGCGGGGTGGAAAGCATGATCAACCACTCCTGGAGCATGTCGCACTGCTCGCTGAGCCCGGAGCAGAAGAGCGTGATGGGCATCAGCGAGAACCTGCTGCGGTTGTCGGTGGGCATCGAGGATTACCGCGACCTGGTCGAGGACCTGGATGGTGCGTTGAACGCGCTGGTTGCTGGCGTGTGATGAACAGAGTGTAGGAGCGGCCTTGTGTCGCGATGGGCTGCGCAGCAGCCCCAAAACTTATGCCTTCGCGGTAAATTTGGGGCTGCTACGCAGCCCATCGCGACACAAGGCCGCTCCTACACGGGCCCGTGGAGGCCGGTCAGGATTTGGGCGGATGAATGATCCGTTCGATCTTGTCCTTGATCAGCAGCCGCTCCTTGCGCAAGCGGTTGACGGCCTCGTCGTTGGTACCGTTGCCTTCGGCGGCCAACACCTCCTTGTCCTTGGCGTTGTATTCCTTGTGCAGCGAATGCAGCGTCTGGTCCTTGTCCATGAGCGCCTGGAATGCATCGGCGGTAACGTGCAGGTCAGCGAGCAGATCATGCGGAACTGGCATTTCTTCACCTCTGTCGGGGTTGGCGAATGGTCCTGACCTTTGAGGATAGTCGGCTTTGCGCAGGTAGGGGACTGGGGTAGGCTGTCGCATCTCCCCGTGACCCGGAACCTGCGCCATGCCTCACCTCAACCTGGAATACAGCGACAACCTGCGCGAGCTCAATGTCGATGTGCTGTTGCTGCGCCTGAACCACGCCCTGGTCGGCAGTGGCCAGTTCGCCGATGAGGCGGACATCAAGAGCCGTGCCGAAGCCTTCCGGCACTTCCGGGTAGGTACCTCGCCGGGCGAGCGGGCCTTTGTCCATGTACGCCTGGCCATCCTCAGCGGGCGTTCGCCGGAAGTGAAGGCGCTGTTGTCCAGCAGCCTGCTCGAGGTACTGCGCGAAGCCCTCCCCGGGCGGCCAGGGGTGGATATCCAGCTGTGCGTGGAAGTGCTGGACATCGATCGGGAACCTTACGCCAAGCTGCGCCTGCCAGGCTGAACCGCGCTTTCATGAACTTCTTTTAATGTTCAAGGCGCCGGCTAACGGATTTGTTGGCGTCTTTTTCACAAAAAATTGATGGTGCGCTTTCTAGAGTTCGGCCAAGTTTCCGCGGTGCCGCCCAGGCCCTCGGGCTGGTCCTTACCCTTGAATGCGAACACTGATGCCGAACTTCAAATCCCTGCGGACTGAATGGGTCACGCTGCTGGCCAGCCTTTACCTGCTGATCGGCTTCAATGTCTTCCTCTGGCAACATCTTGAACAGGTCGTCCCCCCCGGTCTGCCGGGCCTATGGCTGATCCTGGCGTTTGCCGTGATGATGCTGTTCGCATTCAACCTGATTCTGACCCTGTTGGCCTTCCGCTTCATATTGAAGCCGGTACTCATTGTGTTGTTCCTGAGTGGCGCCGGTGTTGCCTACTTCATGAACCAGTATGGCGTACTTATTGATGCGGGCATGTTCCGCAATATTGCCGAAACCAATGTGGCGGAAGTGCGTGACTTGCTCTCGCTGAAATTCGCCTTGTATATCCTCGGCCTGGGGGTACTGCCGTCGATCCTGGTATGGAAAGCGCCGATCGCCTACCGCGCCTGGCACCGCGAGCTGTTCGGCAAGCTGGTGGTCGGCGGTGCCTGTGTCGTGGCCCTGGGGTCGGTGGCGCTGGTCAACTACCAGGGCCTGGCGTCGCTGTTCCGCAATCACCACGAACTGCGCCTGATGCTGACCCCCAGCAACATCGTCGGGGCGTCCTTCGGTTATGTCAGCGAGCGCGTCGGTAGTGCTGCGCAGCCATTCCAGCACTACGGCGAAGATGCCAGGCGCGATGCCGCCTGGCAAAAACATGAGCGCAAGTCGCTGACGGTGCTGGTAGTGGGCGAAAGTGCGCGGGCCGACCATTTCGGGGTGCTGGGCTATGACCGCGACACCACGCCGAACCTTGCCCGCGAGCAGGGCCTGCTGGCGTTCTCCGATGTGCACTCCTGCGGCACGGAAACCGCCGTTTCGGTGCCGTGCATGTTCTCCGGCATGCCGCGCAAGGACTACGATGCCCGCGTGGCGAAGAACCGCGAAGGCTTGCTGGACATCCTCCAGCGTGCCGGCCTGGCCGTGCAATGGCGCGACAACCAGTCGGGCTGCAAGGGCACCTGCGATCGCGTGCAATTCATCGACGTCAGCAACCTCAAGGACGCGCAACTGTGCGCGGACGGTGAGTGCCATGACCAGATCCTGCTGCAGGGCCTGGGCGAGCTGATCGACAACCTCGACAAGGACACCGTGCTGGTGCTGCACCAGATGGGCAGCCATGGCCCGGAATACTTCAAACGCTACCCGGCTGCCGACCAGCGCTTTGCCCCGGTGTGCCAGAGCAATGCCCTGGACCAGTGCAGCCAGCAGGAAATCGTCAACGGCTACGACAACACCCTGGCCTATACCGACAAGGTGCTGGCCGCGCTGATCGACACCCTGCGCAGCAAGCAGGACAAGGTCGACACGGCGATGATCTACCTGTCCGACCATGGCGAGTCGCTGGGTGAATACAACCTGTTCCTGCACGGCACGCCCTACGCCATCGCCCCCGAGCAGCAGAAGCACGTGCCATTGCTGACCTGGTTCTCCGACAGCTACAAGGACGACTTCGGCATCGATACCGACTGCCTGGCCAAGCTCAGCGACGCCCCGCTGTCGCAGGACAACCTGTTCCACTCGATGCTCGGCCTGTTGCAGGTGCACACCGAGGTCTACCAGCAGTCGCTGGACCTGTTCGCCAGCTGCCGGCCGTGGTTGGCGGCGAAGCAGTGATCGGGGAGGTGGCTGCGGCCCTGTGGGAGCGGGCGTGCCCGCGAACACGGGCGAAGCCCGTGCCAGCCACCGTGATGCCTGCTTCGCGGGCTTGCCCGCTCCCACAGTGATCGCGCGATCTTCTGAGTATGCACAACAGCACCACTGATCGATATCAAGGATGGCCCGGGTTTCACCAGCAGTGCCCGCGCCGTATATACTGCGCGCCAATGTTAGTGGGAGAGCCTCGTGGCCATCGAAATACACTGGATCCGTGACGACCAGAGCCTGGCCGAACACTGCCGGAACTGGCACGAACTGCCCTTCGTCGCCGTCGATACCGAATTCATGCGGGTCGACACCTTCTACCCCAAGGCCGGGCTGATCCAGATCGGCGACGGCCAGCGTGCGTTCCTGATCGACCCGCTGCTGATCGGTAACTGGCAACCCTTGGCCGAGCTGCTCGAGGACAGCAGCGTGGTCAAGGTGCTGCATGCCTGCAGCGAAGACCTCGAAGTGCTGCTGCGCCTGACCGGCAAGCTGCCACAACCGCTGTTCGACACCCAGTTGGCAGCCGGCTACCTGAACTTGGGCTTCTCCATGGGCTATTCGCGCCTGGTGCAGGAAGTGCTGGGCATCGATCTGCCCAAGGGTGAAACCCGCTCCGACTGGCTGCAGCGCCCGCTCTCCGACACCCAGGTCAGCTATGCCGCCGAGGATGCCGTGCACCTGGCCGAGCTGTTCAGCGTGTTGCGCCCGCGCCTGTCCGACGACAAGTACGCCTGGGTGCTGGAAGACGGCGCCGAGCTGGTCGCCCAGCTGCGCCGCGAAGTCGAGCCCGAAAGCCTGTACCGCGACGTCAAGCTGGCCTGGAAGCTGGCGCCCCAGCAACTGGCGGTGCTGCGCGAACTGTGCGCCTGGCGTGAGCGCGAGGCGCGCAACCGCGATGTGCCGCGCAACCGCATCCTCAAGGAGCACTCGCTGTGGCCGATGGCCAAGAGCCAGCCGAACAACCTGTCGGCGCTGGCCAAGATCGACGAGATGCACCCGCGCACCATTCGCCAGGACGGTGAGTTCCTCATCCAGCTGATCAAGCGTGCCGCCAGCCTGCCACCCGAGCAGTGGCCGCCGGCCTTGCCCGAGCCGCTGCCGATCGAGGCTGCCGGCATCCTCAAGCAGTTGCGTGCCATCGGCCAGGCCGAAGGCGAGCGGCTGGGCATCGCCCCCGAGCTGATGCTGCGCAAGAAAGCCCTGGAAGCGCTGCTCAAGAGCGGCTACCCCAATGGCCCTTATCAACTGCCCGATTCGCTGCGCGGCTGGCGCCGTGAGCGCATGGGCCAGGCCCTGCTGGACAGCCTGGCAGGCGCCGGAGAGACCCGATGAAACGCATTTGCTCGATCTACAAGAGCCCACGCAAGAACGAAATGTACCTGTACGTGCTCAAGGCCGATGGCCTGCAGCGCGTGCCCGAAGGCCTGCTGCCATTCTTCGGCACCCCCATGCACGCCTTCGACCTGGTGCTGACCCCCGAGCGCAAGCTGGCCCGCGAAGACATCGCCAAGGTACTGGAAAACCTCGACAACCAGGGCTACCACCTGCAAATGCCGCCCCCCGAAGACGACTACATCGAGCACCTGCCCGAAGAGTTGCTGCGCCGTAACGACCCGGCCTGATCATGCGTGTACTGATTGCTGAGCATGATCATGCTCGTTACGCCGAGATCCTGCGTGCCGCCGCGCCTGAGCTGGAAGTGCTGACCAGCGGCGACTCCGCCGAACTGGCCCGCCAGGCACCGCAGTGCCCGGTGTGGCTGGGCCAGCCCGACCTGCTGGCCAGCCTGTTGCGCCAGGGCCACAAGCCGGCCTGGATGCAATCCACCTGGGCCGGCATCACTCCGCTGCTGGCCGAGGGCCTGCCGCGCGACTATCGCCTGACCCGCGCCGTGGGCATCTTTGGCCAGGTCATGGCCGAGTACATGCTCACCTACATGCTTGGCCACGAGCGCGAGGTGCTGTCGCGCCTGGTCAGCCAGGTCGAACGGCGTTGGGACGACCGCCCGGGGCGGACCCTGGAAGGGCGCAAGGTGCTGATCGTCGGCACCGGCGACATTGGCCAGCGGGTGGCCGAGTTCCTGCAGCCGTTTGGCGTGATCCTGTACGGTGTCGCCAGCAGCGCGCGGGAACAGGCGCCGTTTGTCGAAGTGGCCGCGTTGGCCGACCTGCCGCGCCTGGTTGGCCAGGTCGACTATGTGCTCAACCTGCTGCCGGACACCCCGGCCACCCACGACCTGTATGACGCGGCGCTGTTCAAGTGCTTCCAGCCCAGCGCGCTGTTCATCAATGCCGGGCGTGGGGCGGCGGTGGTCGACGCCGACCTGGTCGCGGCGTTAAAGGACGGCCACCTGGCCGGGGCGGTGATCGATGTCTGCCGCCAGGAGCCACTGCCCAGGCAGCACCCGTTCTGGACCGCCTGGGGCCTGTTGCTGACCGGGCACAGCTCGGCACCCACCTCGCCGACGGCGATGGTGCGGTTGTTTGTCGATAATCTGCAGGCGTATGTGGCGGGGCAAGGGTTGCGGGGCGAAGTGGACTTTGCACGTGGCTACTGATTGGTAATACCTGTACGTCCTCTTCGCGGGCAAGCCCGCGAAGAGGCCGGTATCGCAAAAAGCAGGCCTTACAGGCTGAAATCACCCTCGGCCGCCAGCTCGCTCAGCGGCTTGCGCGGGCTTGGCACTTCGCGCGCCTGCAGGGCCTCGTCCAGGCTGGCCTTGTCGCCCAGCTTGCCGATCGCCACCATAGCGTGCAGCACATAGCCTTCCGGCACTTTCAGCTCTTGGCGAGCCAGGGCTTGGTCGAAGCCGGCCATGCCATGGGTGTGCCAGCCGCTGATGCTGGCTTGCAGGGCCAGGTGACCCCAGGCCGAACCGGTGTCGAAGGTATGCCACAGCGCTGGTTTTTCTTCCGTGGCACCGGGGGCGGCGAAGGTGGTCTTGGACATGATCAGCACCAGCGCCGAGGCGCGCTGCGCCCAATTGCGGTTGGCCGGCACCAGCAGGCTCAGGTAGCGCTCCCAGTGCGGGGTGTCACGGCGGGCATAGAGGAAGCGCCAGGGCTGCGAGTTGTTCGCCGACGGCGCCCAACGTGCGGCTTCGAGGAAGCTCAGCAGGGTCTCTTCGCTGATCGGCTCGGCGGTGAAAGCGCGTGGCGACCAGCGGTTGATGAATTGTTCGTTGATGGCGTAATCGGCAACGCGAGGGTTGGCGCTCATGGCGGTTCCTGCAAACGGACGGGAAACCCGCACGCTACTGCCTTGCGTCGCCACTGACAAGCGGTCTGGCTTTGCCGCGGGCCAGGCTCTAGACTGGCGCCGCCGCGCGCCGCGGCGCCAAGATGAATGCAGGATATCCGTGTCATGATCGCTGAAAACGCACCGTTCTGGCGGCGCAAGACCCTTGAGCAACTCAGCCCGCAGGAATGGGAGTCGCTGTGTGACGGCTGCGGCCTGTGCTGCCTGCAGAAGCTCGAGGACGAGGACGACAACAGCGTCTATTACACCCGCATCGCCTGCAAGCTGCTGGACCTGAACAGCTGCCAGTGCAGCGATTACCCCAACCGTTTCGCCCAGGTGCCAGATTGCATTCAGCTCACCCCGGGCAAGGCCGACCAGTTCAAGTGGCTGCCGAGCACCTGCGGCTACCGCCTGGTCAGCGAAGGCAAGGACCTGCCGGCCTGGCATCACCTGGTTTGTGGTGACCGCCAGCAGGTGCATGAACAGCGCATTTCCCAGGCTGGGCGTATGCTCAGCGAGCACGAGGTGCACGAAGACGACTGGGAAGACCACCTGATTTTCCGCGCCAGCTGACCGGCGCTGCCCGCTGTGCGGGATACAAGGAGTTTCGCTATGCGTTGCCAGCTGTTGTTGCTGTTGGGCCTTGTCGCCTGCTCGCCAGCCTGGGCGAAGAAGGTCGACCTGGACTACCAGGTGCGCCTGCTGCCGGCCACCGGCCAGGCGGAAGTCCGCCTTACCTTGGCCGACGGCAGTGCCGTGCGCAGCCTCGATTTCGACCTGGGCAAGGCCGGGGCCTACAGCGGTTTCCAGGCTGACGGCAAGTGGCAGGCGCAGGGCCAGCGTGGCGTGTGGCAGCCGGCTGCCGGCAAGACCAGCCTCAGCTACCGTGTGCAGCTGGAGCAGAAGCGCGGCGGTGCCTATTCGTCGCGCATCAACCCGCATTGGGCGCTGTTCCTCGGCGACCAGTTGGTACCGCCGGCGCACCTCGACCAGCAGGATGGCACCGAACTGGTGGCGCGCCTGGCGTTCGACCTGCCCGAGGGCTGGAACAGCGTCGAAACCGCCTGGCCACGCATCGGCAAGGACAAGTTCCGCATCGACAACGTATCGCGCCTGTTCGACCGCCCGACCGGCTGGATGCTTGCCGGCGACCTGGGCAGCCGCCGCGCGCGCCTGGGCGATACCGAGGTGACGGTGGCCGCGCCGGTGGGGCAGGGCATGCGGCGCATGGACAGCCTGACCTTGCTCACCTTCGTCTGGCCGCAATTGCAGGCGCTGTTCCCGCGTAACCCGCCAAAACTGCTGCTGGTCGGCGCCCGTGATGGCATGTGGCGCGGCGCCGCGGCGGCACACGGGTCGTTGTACCTGCACAGCGGCCGGCCGATGGTGAGCGAGAACGGCAGCAGCCCTCTACTGCGCGAAGTGGTGCAACTGTTTGCGCAGATCCATGGGCGCGACGGCAGCGACTGGCTGGTGGAAAGCCTGACCGACTACTACGCCAGCGAGCTGCTGCGCCGTTCGGGCGGGATAAGCGATGACCGCTACCAGGCCTGGCAGGCGCGTCTGAGCAAGCAGGGCGCCAAGGTCACCCGGCTCAAAGGCGAGCATGCCAGCCCGGCGCAGGTGGCGCGCGGGGTAATGCTGTTGCAGGCGCTGGACACGGAAATTCGCATCCACACCCAGGCCAGGCGCTCGCTCGACGATGTGGTGCGCGGGCTGATGCGCCTGCCCGGTGTCAGCACCGAAGACTTCGTGCAGATCAGCGAGAACGTGCTGGGGCGGCAGTCGGAGGTGTTGCAGAGCAAGGCGTTGCGCTAGGCCTCTGCATTGCCTGTGCCGGCCCTTTCGCGGGCGCGCCCGCGAAAGGGCCGGCACAGGCAATGCAGGATCAACTGCCAGCCAACGGGTCCTTCCCGGTCACCGTCACCCCGCGCGTCGCCGCCTCGGCACTGGCCTTCAAGGCCTGCAGTTCGGAGGCACTGCGCTCGATGTCCGAGCGCAAGCGGTGATATTCCTGCCGGTGGCGCTGCCACCAGGCCTTGGTCGCGCAGTGCCCGGTGAAGCCGCGGGCCAGCGCCAGGCCGCCCACGGCAACCTGCAACAGGCCGACCAGGCCGCCGTGGCGCAGCCCCTTGCTGACCATCAAGGCGCCGCCCGCCAGCGAACTGGCGCGCTCAAGCCCATGAACGTTGTTGTCCTGCGATGTTGCAGCCGAATGGATATCCAGCATGGCGAGGCCTCCGTGTGACGTGTAAGCAGCTGACCTGCCGGCTGCCGCCATCGTTCAGTCGGCTATTTGAACTTGGGCCCCGAACGGGTATTCAGGCCCTTGGCCATGCGGTCATACAGCACCACGTTCACTGTCGCCGCCAGGTTCATGCAACCTTCGGTCGGAATGTAGATGGTCTCTTCACACCAGCCCCGCACATCCTCGCTCAACGAGCCATCCTCGGGCCCGAAGATGTAGATGGCCCGGTCCGGGTGGGTGTATTCCGGCAATGGCCGCGCACCTTCCACCAGCTCCACCGCCACCGGCGTGCAGCCCAGCGGGATGATGCGTTGCAGGTCGTCGATGCCGATCAGCGGGATGTCGTAGTGCACGCGCTTGGTATCGGTGACGAAGTCACGGGCGCGTTCGTAGCGTTTGCCGGTATAGAACACCGAGTTGACACCGTAGCAACCCGCGGCGCGCATGACCGAGCCGACGTTTTCCGCCGACTTGGGGTTGAACAGGCCGATGCAGCTGTATCGTTTGTTTGCCACGTACCGGGGCCCTTCGCAAAAAAGCGCGATTATACGGGCTGCCCGGTAGCAGCGGGGGGCCAATCGATGGTCAGTCCTTCTTCAGCATGCCTGCCAGCCCGGCGAACGGGTTGTGGGTGGCCTTGGCGATGCTCGGCGTGCTGGTGGAGCCTTCGCTGAAGTACTGCTGGTCGGTGTAGCGCGAATGCTCGTTGTCGTGGCAATACAGGCACAGCAGCTCCCAGTTGGAGCCGTCCTGCGGGTTGTTGTCGTGGTTGTGGTCGCGGTGGTGCACGGTCAGCTCGCTCAGGCGCTTGCCGGAGAACTCGCGGGCGCAGCGGCCGCACACGTGCGGGTACATTTTTAGGGCCTTGTCGCGGTAGCCCATTTCCTTGTCGCGCTTGGCATCGGCCAGAATGCGGTCCAGGCGCGCAGTAGCGGCGGCGGAAGAGGTGGAGCTCATGGTGTTTCCTTCGTTCTGGTCAGGCGAATGACGGTTATGCCCCTGAGTCTAGCGCGCTTGCACGGCTGGCGGACAGGCGAAAACCGGAATATCGGCGTAGCCTGTAGGAAGGTTCCCGACAGGAGGTTGCTGATGTTTCGCGCGATCCTCGCCGTGCTGGTGCTGGCTGGCCTGCCCATGGCCGAAGCTGCCAGCACACCGCCCCGGTTGACCACGCCAGTGCCCGGTGCACCGGGTACACCAACGCCCACGCCCTACCCGCAGATCACCCCGAGTACACCGCCCAAGGCCTACGACAGCCAGCCCGGGGCACCGTTGTTGCCGCCCATGCCGGTGCCTGGGCCGCCGAAAGACCAGCCTTTGCCGGGGTTGCGGCAGGAGCCGCAGAAGCCGGTGGTACCGGATGATTGACTTGGGGGGGCGAGCCTGGGGCGCAGCTCAGGATTGCGATCGGTTGTAGGAGCGGCCTTGTGTCGCGAAGGGGCGCAAAGCGCCCCCAGCCAGCTCAAGCTACACCCAGCTGGCCAAACACGAACGCATATTCCAGGGCCACGTCCTTCAGCCCCTGGTAGCGCCCGCTCATCCCGCCGTGCCCGGCGCCCATCTCGGTCTTGAGCAGCAGCAGGTTGCTGTCGGTCTTGCGCGTGCGTAGCCGCGCCACCCACTTGGCCGCTTCCCAGTACTGCACGCGGCTGTCGTTGTAACCAGCCACCACCAGCATCGCCGGGTAGGCCTGCGCCTTCACGTTTTCATACGGCGCGTAGGCCTTGATCCGCTCGTACACCTCTGGTTCTTCAGGGTTGCCCCATTCGTCGTACTCGGTCACGGTCAACGGCAGCTCAGGGTCGAGCATGGTGTTGAGCACGTCGACGAACGGCACTTCGGCAACCGCGCAACGGAACAGCTCGGGGCGCAGGTTGAGCACCGCGCCCATCAGCAGGCCACCGGCACTGCCGCCGCTGATGGCCAGGCGATCGGCGGCGGTCACGCCCACGGCGATCAGGTGCTCGGCACAGGCGATGAAGTCGCCGAAGCTGTTGTGCTTGTGCTCCTGCTTGCCGGCGCGGTACCAGGCTTCGCCCAGCTCGCCACCGCCGCGCACGTGGGCAATGGCAAAGGCCACGCCGCGCTCCAGCAGGCTCAGGCGCGCATGCGAGAACCACGGGTCGAGGCTTTCGCCATAGGCGCCGTAGCCGTACAGGTACAGCGGCACGGTCTGGCCCAGGTCCTGACGGCGGCGGACCAGGCTGATCGGCACCTGGGTACCGTCCGCTGCCGTGGCCCACAGGCGCTCGCTGACATAGTCATCGGCGTCGAACGGCCCCAGTACCGGGGTTTGCTTGAGCACCACCTGGGCGCCAGTGGCCAGTTCCAGCTGGCGCACCTGGGCCGGGCGGTTGAGCGCTTCGTAGCGCAGGCGCAGGCGCGGGCTGGCGAACTCCAGGCTGTCCTGCACGTACAAGCTGTAGGCCGCGTCGGGTAGCTCGACACGGTAGGCCGGCAGGCCCTGGGGGCGTACCTCGATGATCGGCAGGCCGCCTTCGCGCAGGCTCAGGGTCAGTGCCGTGGCATTCAGGCTGAGGCCTTCGAGCATGATCGCCTCACGGTGCGGCACCAGCACCTGCCATTGCGCGCGGCTTGGCACCGGTGTGGCCGGTGCGTGGTACAGGGCGAAGTTGATGCCGTCCTGGTTGGTGCGGATGAACCAGCGCCACTGGCCGTCGAGCTGGCCGTGGTCGGGGAAGTACTCGTGGCCCTCGACCCGTGGCGCCAGGCAGGTAAAGGGCGCCAGCGGCGTTTCGGCATCCAGTACCCAGGCTTCGCTGGTGGTCTTGCTGTTGAGCAGCAGCACCAGCTGGCGCTCGGAGCTGGTGCGGTAGCAGTGCAGGAAGAAGCGCCCGTCGGGCTCTTCGAACACGGTCTGCGCGCCAGCGCTGCCCAAGGTGTGGCGGCGCAGGCGCCAGGGCCGGTGGGTGTCGTCCAGTTCGGCGAAGAACAACGTCTGGCTGTCGTTGGCCCAGGTCAGGCTGCCGTCGCAGTCGTCGAAGGGCAGGGTGGTGACGTTGCCACTGGCCAGGTCCTTGACGTACAGGGTGAAGATTTCGTCGCCGCTGGTGTCGAGGCTGTAGGCCAGCAGGCGATGGTCAGGGCTGACGTTGAACGCGCCCAGCGACAGGAAGCCGCCATTGGCCAGGGCGTTGGGGTCGAGCAGCAATTGCTCCTGGCTTGCATCGACGGTGTTGGAGTCGTCGGCCGGGCGCGGGCAGCGGTAGTGACGCGGGTACTCGTCGCCGGCGGTGGTGCGGGTGTAGTAGAGGTAGGGGCCCCAGGGCGTCGGCAGCGACAGGTCGGTTTCCAGGATACGGCCCTTGATCTCTTCGAACAATTGCTCGCGCAGCGCGGCCTGGTCGGCCAGGCAGGCTTCCTGGTAGGCGTTTTCGGCTTGCAGGTAAGCCAGCACCTCGGGGCTGTCGCGCCGTTGCAGCCAGGCATAGGGGTCGGTGGCGTTGTCGGCATGGGCGATGGGTGGCTGAGGCTTGTTCGGCATCGGGGAACTCTTGGCTGGGGACAGGGAGACGCTGTCTGCGCCTGGAAAAGTGTTTATCATAGGCATCTCTTTGCCTGGCTTGCACGATCACCATGACCGAGAACGACTACACCCTGGCCTGGGGCCTATACGCGGTTGCCGCCCTGGGCTGCCTGCTGGTGGGCTTCAAACTCACCGGCTGGATGTGGCGCTGGCTGCGCGAACCGTTGCGGGTGGTGCTGGCGGTGCTGCTGCTGACCCCGACCATCGTCGACCCGGCCAAGGACAGCTTTGCCCCGGCCATTGCCATTACCGCACTGGACATCGCCTTCAAGGTCGGCAACAACGCCTGGCGCGCGGTGTCGGACTTTGCCATGTACGGCATGTTCGCCTTCAGCCTGTACTTCCTCTTCGTGGCGCTGCGCTGGCCGCTGGAAAAACGCGCCCGCGAACGCCGCGCCCAGGCCGAGACCGCGGCCCAGCGCCAGGCTGCCGAAGACGACGCGCTCGCTGCCCAGGCGCCGTTGGCCGCCGAGCGCCGCGACCGCTACCTTGACGACCCACGCCCTGCCGCCTTGCGTGGCGGTGGCCGGGTCGAGCCCCGTCTGTAAGCGGAGACACGCCGATGTGCGAACTGCTGGGCATGAGTGCCAACGTTCCCACCGATATCGTTTTCAGCTTTACCGGCCTGATGCAGCGCGGTGGCCGCACCGGCCCGCACCGCGACGGCTGGGGCATCGGCTTCTACGAAGGGCGTGGCCTGCGCCTGTTCCAGGACCCGGCCGCCAGCAGCGAGTCGGAAGTGGCCAACCTGGTGCAGCGCTACCCGATCAAGAGCGAAGTGGTCATCGGCCACATCCGCCAGGCTAACGTCGGCAAGGTGTGCCTGGCCAACACCCACCCCTTCGTGCGGGAAATGTGGGGCCGCAACTGGTGCTTCGCGCACAATGGCCAGCTGGGCGACTTCAAGGGCCAGGCCGGTTTCTACCGGCCGGTGGGCGACACCGACAGCGAAGCGGCCTTCTGCGACCTGCTCAACCGCATTCGTAGCAGCTTTCCCGAGCCGGTTGCGGTTGAACAGCTGCTGCCGGTGCTGGTCGAAGCCTGTGCCGGCTACCGGTCTCTGGGCGTGTTCAACTGCATGCTCAGCGACGGCGACTGGCTGTTCTGCTTCTGCTCGACCAAGCTGGTGCACATCACGCGGCGTGCACCCTTTGGTGCGGCGCGGTTGAAGGATGTCGACCTGATCGTTGATTTTCACACCGAAACCACCCCCAACGACGTGGTCACGGTCATCGCTACCGAGGCCCTGACCGAGAACGAGACCTGGCAGCGCTACGCGCCGGGACAATGGGCCCTGTGGCGGCACGGCGAATGCGTGGCGCACGGCCAGAGCTAAGGACGCTGCATGTTCAGAAGTTACCTGCGGTTGCTGCTGTTCACCTTCGGCCTGCTGGCCGGCATCCAGGTCCCGGGGCTGGTTAAGGATTACAGCCAGCGGGTCGAGGCGCACCTGTTCGAATCGCGCGAGGCACTGGATGGTTTCCGGCAGACGGCCGAGCGCTTCTTCAACGGTGACTTGCAGGCGCTGCTGCGGCACTACCGCAGCAGCGACGACCCGGTATTCCTCAGTGATGCCAACAGCATCGAAAGCCTGATGATTCGTAACGATCTGCTGGAAAGCGAATGGCAGGCGTTGCAAGGCTCATGGGCCGAACGTACCTGGCACGTGCTGGTGCAGGCCGACCCGCAAATGCGGGAAGAGACCCTGAACAGCTACAGCTATCAGATATTGCTGGTACCCGAGGCGGTTGGCTGGGGGCTGGGTGCAGGGTTCGTCCTGGCTTTCGTGGTGGAAAGCCTGCTGTTGGGGATTGGCTGGCTGATCCTGGGTGGGCGGCGCAGGGCGGTGAAAGAGAGCTGGCGCTGATTCACCTGCACTCATCCGTGGCCTGACGCGGTCCCTGTAGGAGCGGCCTTGTGTCGCGAAAGGGCCGCAAAGCGGCCCCAGGGTTCAGCAGCGATGCAGCAATTGCCGAGGCTGCTCTGCAGCCCTTTCGCGACACAAGGCCGCTCCTACAGGGACCGCGTCAGCCGGCCGCGAGAAAGCCAAACGCTCAGACCAATACAATCCGCTGCCCGCCCACATCCCGCGCATACCCTTGCAGCACTTGCCGGCACACCCCGACCACCTCATCCACCAACGCCACCCCGGTCTGCCAGGCCACTACCAGCTCAAGGCTTGGCGGCGGTTGCAGCCCTTGCAGCAACACCAGCTCACCGCGGCTCAACTCGGCATCCACCAGCGCCGGCGGCAACGCGCCAATGCCAAAGCCGTCGCGCAGCAACCGGGTAATCGCCGCCACCGAATTCACGCAGTTCAAGCGCGGCGTTTCGGCACCCGCGCCTTGTAGCAGGCTCAGCACCTCCTGGTGCGGCCGTGAGTTCTTCGAGAAGGTGATGATGCGCTCACGCCCAAGTTCGGCCAGGGAGGCATAGTCGCGGTGCTGCGGCGAGCCTGCCGCCACGATCCAGCCCATCGGGTAGCGCGCCAGGTCGAGGCTGCGGATCGATTGCTCGCGCACCAGGTCGGTCTGCAGGATCACGTCGAGAAAACCCTTCTGCAACTGCTCGCGCAGATTCAGTGCGGTGTCGGCCACCAGTTCGATCTCCACCTGCGGGTAGCGTTCGCTCAGCTCGGCCACCAGCGCGCTCATCCAGGTATGGATCACCGTGTCCATCACCCCGATGCGGATGCGCCCGACCTTGGCCCGGTCGCTGTCCAGTGACTGCTTCATGGCCTTGGCGGTGTCCAGCATGCGCTCGGCATACTCCAGCACCTTGCTCCCTTCCGGGGTCAGGCTGACCCCGCGCGAGTCGCGCAGCAGCAGCTTCACCCCCAGGTCGGCCTCCAGTGCGGCGATACGGCTGGACACCGAGGCCTGGGTGGTGAACAGCTTTTCCGCGGTCAGGCGGAAGCTCTTGAGCCGGGCAACCCAGACGAAGGTTTCGAGGAAACGAAGGTTCATGATCAGTTTTTCTTGTTCCAGACCGGCGGTTTTTCTCGTTGGACGCAGCTGGCGTGGCCTCTGAACAATGATGCCCAGGCCGCGACCCTGTGTCGCCCGTAAAACAATACCAACAAGCCGAGGCAACCATGAACCCCACCGGCGTGCAGCAGCAGGTCAGTCCCTCCTCATCGACCGGGCCATTCGCCTGGTACCGCGATATCGATTCCCAGCAACGACGCACCTTCTGGAGCTGCAAGATCGGCTATGGCCTGGATGGCATGGACACGCAGATGCTCAGCTTCGTCATCCCCACGCTGATCATGCTGTGGGGCATCAGCACCACCGAGGCCGGGCTGATCCACACCAGCACGCTGATCGCCTCGGCCGCCGGCGGCTGGATTGCCGGCATCCTCTCCGACCGCATCGGCCGGGTGCGCACCCTGCAACTGACCGTGCTGTGGTTCGCCTTCTTCACCTTCCTCTGCGGCTTCGCCCAGAACTACCAGCAGCTGCTGATCGCCCGTACCCTGATGGGCTTTGGCTTCGGGGGGGAATGGACCGCCGGCGCAGTGCTGATCGGCGAGGTGATCCGTGCCCAGGACCGTGGCAAGGCGGTGGGCATGGTGCAGTCCGGCTGGGCGCTTGGCTGGGGCCTCACCGCCATTCTCTACGCGCTGCTGTTTTCCTGGCTACCGGCAGAGCAGGCCTGGCGTGCGTTGTTCCTGTTGGGCCTGGTGCCGGCGATCTTCGTGATCTTCGTCCGCCGCCTGGTCAAGGACCCCGAGGTGTATCGCGAGGCCAAGGCCGTGGAAAGCGCCGAGGTGCCTTCGCGCTTCTACGAGATCTTCGCCCCGGGCATGCTCTGGACCACCGTGCGCGCGTCGCTGCTGACCACCGGTGCTTTGGGCGGCTACTACGCCATCACCTCGTGGCTGCCGACGTTCCTCAAGAGCGAACGCGGCCTGAGTGTGCTGGGCACCGGTGGCTACCTGGCCATGGTGATCGTCGGTTCCTACATCGGTTATGTGGTCAGCGCGTACCTGTCCGACCTGCTCGGGCGCAAGAAGAACTTCATCCTGTTTGCGGTGGGCTCGTTCGTCATCGTGCTGCTGTACACGCAAATGCCAGTCAGCGATGACGTGATGCTGTGGTTGGGGCTCCCGCTGGGCTTCTTCGCCTCGGGCATCTTCAGCGGCATGGGCGCGTTCCTCACCGAGCTGTTCCCCACCCGTATCCGCGGTTCGGGGCAGGGCTTCTGCTACAACATCGGCAAGGTCGTGGCGGCGCTGTTCCCACTGCTGATCGGCGTGCTCGGCCAGAAGGTGCCGCTGGGCCTGGGCATCGGCGTGTTCTCCGCGGTGTCCTACGGCGTGGTGATCCTGGCCGCATTGAGCCTGCCGGAAACCCGCGGCAAACAGCTGCAGGCGCGGTAAGGTAGGCATATGAACAACCACATGGGAGGCCGAGCGGTGAAACGCCTGCTACTCAACTGCGACATGGGCGAGAGTTTCGGCAGCTGGCGCATGGGCCTGGATGCCGAGGTCATGCCGTTTATCGATTGCGCCAACATCGCCTGCGGCTACCACGCCGGCGACCCTGGCACCATGCGCCGCACCGTGGCCCTGGCGCTGGAGCACGGGGTGACCATTGGCGCACACCCGGCCTACCCGGACCTGGTCGGCTTCGGTCGCCGTTCCATGGCCTGCAGCGCGGAGGAAATCCGCGACCTGCTGCACTACCAGATCGGTGCGCTGGACGGTATCTGCAAAGTTCAGGGTGGCCGCGTGGCCTATGTGAAACCCCATGGCGCGCTGTACAACGACATGATGGCCGACCCGCTCAAGCTGCGCAGCGTGCTGGAGGCTGTGGCGGCCTACGGCGACGACCTGCCGTTGATGCTGATGGCCACCGCCGACAATCGTGCGGCCCAGGCGCTGGGCGATGAAATTGGCGTGCCGCTGTGGTTCGAGGCGTTCGCCGACCGCGCCTACACCGCCAGTGGCCACCTGGTGTCGCGGCGCCTGCCCGGTGCGGTGCACCACGACCCGGCACTGGTAGTGGACCAGGCCGTGCGCCTTGCCCGTGGCGAAACGCTGGGGGCGGACGATGGCAGCGCGTTGCAACTTGAGGCCAACACCCTCTGCGTGCACGGCGACAACGACAGCTCGGTGGCGGCGGTACGGCAGATTCGCCAGGCCCTCGAAGCGCTGGAGTCGCCATGAACCCACGGATCGAGGTGGTGGCCGTCGACAGCCTGATGGTGCGCCTGTTCGAACGCATCGACGAGGCCAACATGCCCTGGCTGCTCGCCGCCAGCCAGCGCTTGCGCGCGGCATTCGGCGAGCACCTGCTGGACCTGGTGCCGTCCTACACCACGCTGATGGTGCAGTTCGACCTGCCACCGGGGGAGGCGAGGGCGCTGATCCTTGGTGCGCTGGAAGGCGTGCAGCCAGACACGGGCAGCGCTGGGCGCCGCCATGAGATCCCGGTGTGGTACGACCCCAGCGTCGGCCCGGAACTGCCGCTGCTGGCGGCCCGCAGCGGCTTGAGTGAAGCCGAGGTGATCCGCTTGCACAGCGCGCGTGAGTACCCGGTGTTCGCCCTGGGGTTCGCCCCTGGTTTCGGCTTCATGGGCCTGGTCGACGAACGCTTGGCCAGCCCACGCCTAAGCACCCCGCGCAAGCGTGTGGCGGCGGGTAGTGTCGGCATTGCCGAACGCCAGACCGCAGCCTATCCGGCGGTGTCGCCGGGTGGCTGGAACCTGATCGGGCGTACCCCGGTGCGCCTGTTCGACCGCGAGCGCGAGGGCTACAGCCTGTTGCAACCCGGCGACCGGGTGCGCTTCGTGCCGGTTTCGCGCAGCGAGTTCCTGGCTCTGGGCGGTGATGTGGAGGCGCAAGGATGAAGCAATTGATGATCGAGGCCAGTACGCCGCTGTGCCAGCTGCAGGATGCCGGGCGCTTCGGCGTGCGCCACCTGGGCGTGACCCAGGGCGGGGCGCTGGACTGGGTGGCGATGCACTGGGCCAACTGGCTGCTGGGCAACCCGTTGGCGGCGCCGGTGGCCGAGGTGGCGCTGGGTGGTTTCTGCGTGGTGGCCGAACAGGATTGCGTGCTGGCGCTGGCCGGTGCCGACCTGGACGCGCGGGTCGATGACCAGCCGCTGGCGCCGTGGCGCAGCTTTGTCTTGGCCAAGGGGCAGCGGTTGACCCTGCAGCAGCCGAAGCAGGGCGTGCGGGCCTACCTGGCGGCACCTGGGGGGGTCCTCGGGGCGGACGTGCTGGGCAGTTGTGCCACGGTGGTACGCGAAGCACTGGGCGGCATCGATGGCCGCGGGGCTGCGCTTGGCAAGGGCCAGTTGTTGACCTTCGCCGGCAGCGCAACGACGCTGCGCGAGGTGCCGCCAGCGCTGCGGCCGCAATACCTGCAAAAGCCAGTGCTCGACCTGGTGATGGGCGCGCAGATTGGCGAGTTCAGCGGTACCAGCCTGTTCGAGGCGTTCAATCGCGAGTGGACCCTGGACAGCCGCGCCGACCGCATGGGCATCCGCCTGCTGGGGCCGCAGCTGGTCCATCAGGGGGCGCCGATGATTTCCGAGGGCATTCCGCTGGGCGCGGTACAGGTGCCGCCGGACGGGCAGCCGATCGTGCTGCTCAATGACCGGCAGACAATTGGCGGCTATCCGCGGCTGGGGGCGTTGACGCCGCTGGCGCTGGCACAGCTGGCGCAGTGCATGCCGGGAGCGGTGGTGCGCTTCAGGGCGGTGGTGCAGGACGAGGCGTGGCGGGAGCAGCAGGCATACCTGGACCGTTGGCGTTAAGGCTTCCGGCCTCTTCGCGGGTGAACCCGCTCCCACAGGTACCCCACAGGCCTCAAGGCTTGCGCAATACCTGTGGGAGCGGGTTCACCCGCGAAAGGGCCAGCACTGGCAACATCACTTGGACAGGTAACGCATCCCTTCTTCCAACCCCTGCAAGGTCAGCGGGTACATCTTGTCTTCGATCAGGTCGCGCACCAGATGGGTCGATGCGGTGTAGTCCCAGGCCTGCTTCGGGTACGGGTTGATCCAGATGATCTTGCGGAATTTCTCCATGAAGCGCTGCATCCACACGTAGCCGGCTTCTTCGTTCCAGTGCTCGACGCTGCCACCTGGCTGGGTGATTTCGTAGGGCGCCATGGCCGCATCGCCGACGAACACCACTTTGTAGTCATCGCCGTATTTGTGCAGCAGGTCGAAGGTGGAATACCGCTCCGAGGTGCGGCGCAGGTTGTTCTTCCATACCGACTCGTACACGAAGTTGTGGAAGTAGTAGTACTCCAGGTGCTTGAATTCGGTCTTGCACGCCGAAAACAGCTCTTCGCAGACCTTGATGTGGGCATCCATCGAACCGCCGATGTCGAACAGCAACAGCAGCTTGACCGTGTTGCGCCGCTCGGGGCGCATCTGAATGTTCAGAAGCCCGGCATCGCGTGCGGTGTGGTCGATGGTGCCGTCGATGTCCAGTTCCTCGGCGGCGCCTTCGCGGGCGAACTTGCGCAGCCGGCGCAACGCCAGCTTGATGTTGCGCGTACCCAGCTCGACCTGGTCGTCAAGGTTCTTGTATTCACGCTGGTCCCACACCTTCACCGCCTTGCCCTGGCGCTTGCCGGCCTCGCCCACGCGGATGCCCTCGGGGTTGAAACCGCCCGAGCCGAACGGGCTGGTGCCGCCGGTGCCGATCCACTTGTTGCCGCCAGCGTGGCGTTCCTTCTGCTCTTCGAGGCGCTTCTTGAATTCCTCGATCAGCTTGTCCAGGCCGCCGAGCGACTGGATCTGCGCCCGCTCTTCGTCGCTCAGCGAGCGCTCGAACTCCTTGCGCAGCCAGTCGTCGGGGATCAGCGCCTCGATGTGCCGGTCGAGGTTTTCCAGGCCCTTGAAGTAGGCCGCGAAAGCCCGGTCGAACTTGTCGAAATGGCGTTCGTCCTTTACCAGGATGGCGCGGGCGAGGTAGTAGAACGCGTCCATGTCGGCGAACACCACGTGCTTCTGCAGGGCCTGGTGCAGGTCGAGCAGTTCGCGCACCGACACCGGCACCTTGGCCGCGCGCATTTCATTGAACAGGTTGAGCAGCATGGCCCGGCTCCTGTCAGCGGTTGCCGCGCCGGCTCATGAAGGCCAGGCGTTCGAGCAGCTGTACGTCCTGCTCGTTCTTCACCAGGGCCCCGGCTAGCGGTGGGATGGCTTTGGTCGGGTCGCGCTCGCGCAGTACCGCTTCACCAATGTTGTCGGCCATCAGCAGCTTGAGCCAGTCGACCAGCTCGGAGGTGGACGGTTTTTTCTTCAGGCCTGGCACCTTGCGCACGTCGAAGAACACATCCAGCGCTTCGCTGACCAGCGCCTGGCTGATGTTGGGGTAGTGCACGTCGACGATCTGCTGCAGGGTGGTGCGGTCGGGGAAGGCGATGTAATGGAAGAAGCAGCGGCGCAGGAAGGCGTCTGGCAGTTCCTTCTCGTTGTTCGAGGTGATGATGATGATCGGGCGCTGCTTGGCCTTGATGGTCTCGTCGATTTCGTAGACGTAGAACTCCATCTTGTCGAGTTCCTGCAGCAGGTCGTTGGGGAACTCGATGTCGGCCTTGTCGATTTCATCGATCAGCAGGATCACCCGTTCATCGGCCTCGAAGGCTTCCCAGAGCTTGCCTTTCTTCAGGTAGTTGCGCACGTCGTGGACCTTGTCCACGCCCAGCTGCGAGTCGCGCAGGCGGCTGACCGCATCGTACTCGTACAGGCCCTGGTGGGCCTTGGTGGTGGACTTGATGTGCCAGGTGATCAGCCGTGCGCCGAACGAGGCGGCCAGCTGCTCGGCGAGCATGGTCTTGCCGGTGCCGGGTTCGCCCTTGACCAGCAAGGGGCGTTCGAGGGTGATGGCCGCGTTTACCGCCAGTTTCAGGTCGTCTGTGGCGACGTAGTCGCGGGTGCCTTCGAACTTCATGGGGTCTGTCCTCTGCCGTATGCCTGTCAGGGCCTCTTCGCGGGCACGCCCGCTCCCACAGGCATTGCACAACCTTGCGGATCTGTGGGGTACCTGTGGGAGCGGGCGTGCCCGCGAAAGCCCAATACCTGTTTTCGATTTGTCACCGACTATAACGCGGGGTTCGCCGACTGGAAACGCAGACCGGGTATTCAGTCCCTGAATGCCCCGTCACGCCATCTCAGTCGGAATCCGGCGCGTCACGCTCATAGCGCGCATTGAACGCTTCGATGAACCCGTTGCGCAGGATCTGCAGGAACGCCTCGAACGCACTGATATTCTGCTTGCGTACGCTGCCATGCAATTCCACCCGGGTGGCGAACTGGTTCTTCGGCTGGTTTTTCAGGACTGTCTCGGTCGCGCCCACCAGCGCTTCCCAGATCGAGCGGAAGAAGCCTTTGTCCTTTTCTTGCACGTCCTGCTGCCAGTCGAACACATCCACATCCCGCAACAGCGGCTTGATGTACCCGGTCAAGCGCCCGTTGGTGGCCTCGGCTTCTATCACCACGTCGCCGTGGCCGGCGTTGAAGTCGAACTTGCCGTAGGCGCTGGCGAAGTCATTGAGCTTGCGCAGCTCGATACCGGTGGCGCGCAGGCGGAACTCGAAGTCGTCGAAGTTGCTGAACGGGTCGAACGTGGCGCGGCTTTCCACCTTGGCATCGCCCACGATCAGCGCCGTGCCATCGAAGCTGGCGTCGCGTCGGCCTTGTTCGTCGCGAATGTTGGTAAGGTTGCGAATGCTGGCGTTCAACTGGGTGGCCTTGAGGTTGACCGGTGGCTTCGAGTTGAAATTGCGGAAGGTCAGCACGCCATCATCAATGCGTACCTCGTTGAGGGTGATCGGCAGCAGTTTTTCCAGTTGCTGGCGCCAGTCGGTGCCCTGGCCAGTCTGCGAGTTCTGCTTGTTGCCGCCGTCGACGAAGTTCAGTTCAGGCCGGTCGAACACCACTTCGGCTACCACCGCGCGGTCGTACCACAGGGCATGCCAGCTCACCGACAGGTCGATCAGCGGGGCGTCGAGGAACGGCACCGGCACCTTGCCGGTGGTCTTGACGATCTTCAGCCCGTTGATCTGGTACGCGCCGCGCCACCAGGCCAGGTCGACGTCGGTTATCTGGCCACGGTAATCGCCCATGTCGGCCAGCTTGTCGTTGAGGTAGTCGCGCACCAGGTAGGGCAGGGCCAGGTGCAGCGCCAGCAACAGCACGATCAGGCTGGCCAGGCCGATCAACGGCCAGCGGTAACGGGCTCTCATCAGCGTGTCTCCAAGGCAGCATGTGCGGTTGACCGCAACGCGGCTCGCTGAGTTCGAACGGGCTTTACGGGCTACCGGGGCGGGCTTACCCTTGAGGTCTTTCCCTGCTGTCTTTCATGCCAAGGACCCCTGCCATGAGCCGTATCTTTGCAGACAACGCCCATTCCATCGGCAATACGCCGCTGGTGCAGATCAACCGCATCGCCCCACGCGGCGTGACCATCCTGGCCAAGATCGAAGGGCGCAACCCGGGTTACTCGGTCAAATGCCGCATCGGCGCAAACATGGTCTGGGACGCCGAGAGCAGCGGCAAGCTCAAGCCCGGCATGACCATCGTCGAGCCCACCTCCGGTAACACCGGCATCGGCCTGGCCTTCGTCGCCGCTGCCCGTGGCTACAAGCTGATGCTGACCATGCCCGCCTCGATGAGCCTGGAGCGGCGCAAGGTGTTGAAGGCGCTGGGTGCCGAGCTGGTGCTGACCGACCCGGCCAAGGGCATGAAGGGCGCGATCGAGAAAGCCAACGAAATCGTCGCCTCGGACCCGGCCCGGTACTTCCTGCCTGGCCAGTTCGAAAACCCGGCCAACCCGGCCATCCACGAGAAGACCACCGGGCCGGAAATCTGGAACGACACCGATGGTGCGATCGATGTGCTGGTGGCAGGCGTGGGCACCGGTGGCACCATCACCGGTGTGTCGCGCTACATCAAGCAGACCCAGGGCAAGGCGATCACGTCGGTGGCCGTGGAACCCCTGGCATCCCCGCTGATTACCCAGACCCTGGCCGGCGAGGAACTCAAGCCCAGCCCGCACAAGATCCAGGGTATCGGCGCCGGCTTCGTGCCGAAGAACCTCGACCTGTCGATGGTCGACCAGGTGATGACGGTGACCGATGAGGAATCCAAGGCCATGGCCATCCGCCTGATGCAGGAAGAGGGCATCCTCTGTGGTATTTCCTGTGGTGCGGCGATGGCAGCGGCCGTGCGCCTGGCCGAAAAACCGGAGATGCAGGGTAAGACCATCGTCGTAATCTTGCCCGACTCCGGTGAGCGCTACCTGTCCAGCATGTTGTTCGCCGACATGTTCAGCGAGCAGGAAAACCAGCAGTAATTGGCCTTGTCGCTGACCCGGCGCAACGTTCGCTGGCCGGGTTCATTGCAAAATCTTCATCAATGAGTTGCCGCCCGGGTTGTTTTTACACCGGCGGCAGCGGTTTATGATGGCAGGATGATTTACCGGAGTGCAGGGCCCTGGCGCTGTCTCTTCCTCAAGGAGTGAAAGCATGACCGTTTCCTTTGCAGCCAAGGCGGGTGTCTTGCTGGTGTTTTTCGGCAGTGTGCTGTTCGTGCACCTGCGCGGCAAGGCTCGCCTGCCGGTGTTGCGCCAGTTCGTCAACCATTCGGCGCTGTTCGCCCCCTATAACAGCCTGATGTACTTGTTTTCCAAGGTGCCATCCAAGCCTTACCTGGATCGCCAGCGCTTCCCCGAACTGGATGTGCTCAAGGACAACTGGCAGGAAATTCGTGAAGAGGCCATGCGCCTGTTTGACGAGGGCTATATCCGCGCCGCCGAAAAGGATAACGACGCCGGTTTCGGTTCGTTCTTCAAGAAAGGCTGGAAGCGCTTCTACCTGAAGTGGTACGACAAGCCGCTGCCCTCGGCCGAAGCCCTCTGCCCGCGTACCGTCGAGCTGGTCAGCAGCATCCCCAACGTCAAGGGCGCGATGTTTGCCCTGCTGCCGGGTGGCAGCCACCTGAACCCGCACCGCGACCCGTTCGCCGGCTCCTTGCGCTACCACCTGGGGCTGTCCACGCCTAACTCCGACGCCTGCCGCATCTACGTCGATGGCGAGGAATACGCCTGGCGTGATGGCGAAGATGTGATGTTTGACGAGACCTACGTGCACTGGGTCAAGAACGAGACCGACGTTACCCGGGTAATCCTGTTCTGCGACATCGAACGCCCGCTGAGCAGCCCCCTGATGACCCGCATCAACCGCAAGGTCAGCGCCTTCCTCGGCCGTGCCACCGCACCGCAGAACACCGACGAGGAGCGCGTGGGCGGGATCAACCAGGCCTATGCCTGGAGCAAGCGTTTCAGCAACCGCATCAGTGCCCAGGTGAAGCAGTTCAAGCGCGCCAACCCCAAGGCCTACCGCGTGCTACGGCCAGTGCTGGCGGTGCTGGTGGCCTATCTGCTGTATCGCTGGTTGTTCTGAATCCTGCCTGATGGGGCTGTTTCGCAGCCCCCTGACGCTATGCGGCTATCCCAAGGCAAGGCCCTGCAGGAAAGCGGTTTATAGCGAATTATAGAGCGATTAGAGAGAGGCTATAGAAGTCGTTGACCACGGCTTTACAGCTTCTGCTGCCGGTTCATGCCGGCTCAAGCGCTTCGATTATCTGACCCCTGCTCAGGTGCACCAGCTTGTCCGCCGTATCGAAATAGCGGTCATCATGCGAGATCACGATGATGGTCTTGCCCATGCGCTTCAGGTCCGGCAGCAGTTCGGTGTAGAACACCCGGCGGAAGGTCGGGTCCTGGTCCGCCGCCCATTCGTCGAACACCAGCACCGGCCGCCCGTCCAACCAGGCGTTGACCAGCGCCAGGCGCTTGCGTTGCCCGGTCGACAGGTCGGTGGTGGTGAAGGCGCCATCGCGTACGCTCACCTTGTGGGCAATTTCCAGCCGTTCCAGGTAGCGCGTGGCATCACCAGGCAGGCTGTGTTCGTGCTCGGGCAGGTCGTCGAACAGGTAGTAATCGGCGAACACCGTGGTGAACAGTTGGCGATAGTCATCCAGCCCTTGCGGGCCGACGGCCTTGCCGTTCAGGCGCACTTCGCCGCGCTGCGGGGTATACAGGCCCAGCAGCAGCTTGATCAGCGTGGTCTTGCCGCAGCCATTCTCGCCGACGATGAACAGGATCTCGCCCGGCTCGATGCTCAGGTTCACCGGCCCTACGCGGAACGGTTCGTGGCCGTCCACTGGTGGGTAGGCGTACTCGACGTTGCGCAGTTCCAGGTGCGCGCTGGCCGGGGCGGCGCGCCTGGCCGGTGGTTCCAGCAGCAGGTGTGGCTCGGGCGACGAGAAGCGCTCGGCCAGGTCGGCAATACGGCGGAACGCCACCTGGGCACGGCCGAGGATCGGCAGGTTGCTGATCAAGGTTTCCAGCGGGCCTTTCATGTACAGCAGCACCAGCACGAAGCCGCTCATCACCGCCGGGTCGTTGCTTGGCCACAGCGACTGCAACGCCAGGGTCAGGCCGATGACCACGAAGAACAGCATCGAACCCAGGCTCTTGGCCACGACGAAAATGTTGATGGCGCGGATATGCGTGCTGGCGATGAAATCGGCGCTGCCCTGGATGTTGCGGGTCAGCATGGCGTGGCGGCGGCGGCGGTCGATGCGCAGCTCCTTGGCGCCTTCGGCGATGGCTGTGTAGTGCTTCTGCAGGTTGTCCTCGGCATCGCGCGCGGCGTTGAAGCCGGCCACGCCTTTTTGCCGGGCGATGTACTGCACGCCGCTGCCGATGCCGATCGCCGCCAGGGTAATGAGGAATATCGGCCACGACAACCACGCCAGGTAGGCCAGGCAGCCGGTCACGGTGGTGAGCGAGATGGCCAGCGGGGCGAAGGCGAAGGCGAAGTCGCTGATGGTGTCGACGTCGCGGGTCAGCACCGGGATCAGGCGGTGGCTGCGGTAACGCTCGATCTGCTCGATGGGCGCCGACAGCACCTTGGCCCCGAGGTCCTTGCGCAGCCGGGCGATGACCTTCTGGCCGACGTAATTGGTGCCGCTGTCAGCGGCCACGCTGCTGACCAGGGCCAGCAGGCACAAGCCGGCGAAGGCCAGCAGCAGGCCCTGGCTCATGCCGCCCGGTGCATGCAGGCCCTGGTTGACGGTGGCCAGCAGGGCGGTCACTGCCAGGCCGCCGAGCATGCCCAGCAACACCGAGGCGAGCACCGCCGTGCGGTAGGGTTGAAGCAGGCCCAGCAGTTCGCGGATGGCCCCGGGAGAAGAGGTTTTCATGAAGCGTGATCTCGCTGGTGGAGTGGGTCAGCTGCCGAAGGTCAGGGTGCCCTTCATCAAGGTGCTGTGGAACGGGAACGAGCAGTAGAAGCTGTAGGCGCTACCGGCTTTCAGCAGCTTGGTATCGAAGGTGACGCTGTCCTGCTCGCCGCCGCCGATCAGGCGGGTGTGGGCGATCACCCGGCTGTCGCCAGGCTTGATGTAGTCCTGCACCTCGCCAGCCTTCTGGCCGTCATCCAGTACGCCCTGCATGTCGGCCTGGGTGCTCAGCACCCAGTTGTGCCCCATCACGTTCTTCGGCATGGCGCCAGGGTGGGTGAGGGTGACCGTGAACGCACTGCAGGCCACCGGCACGCTGATGGCGGCCTTGTCGAACGTCATCTGGTCGGTGCCATGGATTTCCACGGCGCATCGTTGCGCCGACCAGGCGGTCGGCGCTGCGGCGAGCAGGGTTAGGAGCAGGAGCTGGCGAGTCATGTACGGTTCCTGGGCGATAAAAGGGTGCACATCGTTCAGACGAACCGGCGCGCCCTGGCTTTACCTGCGGCTGGGGCGCCGGTGAATTTCCCTCAGGGCCGCTCGTTCATCTAGTCAGGCGCTGCCATGGCGCACATCCCGATTTCGCCGCCAACGCGGCCCTGGCTTGAGGTGACCGGACATGAGTGAACTGCTGAGCTTCGCGATCGAACCCCTGGACGCCGCACGCGGCAACCTGCCGCTGCTGGTACGCGCGCCGGAGCCGGGCATCGACCTGCTGGAAGCGTTTGCCGAGCTGCAGCCGCTGGTGGACCGCCATCTGCTGCAGGCCGGCGGCATCCTGTTTCGTGGTTTCGAGGTGGCGGGCGCCGAAGCCTTCCGCCAGTTCGCCGCGGCCTTTGGCCACCCGCTGCTCAACTACGAGTTCGGGTCTACCCCGCGCAGCAACGTGACCCAGGGTGTGTACACCTCCACCGAGTACCCGGCGCACCAGCGCATCCCCCTGCACAACGAGCAGGCCTACACCCGGGAATGGCCGATGAAGATCTGGTTCTACAGCGTGATCCCCGCCGAGACCGGTGGCGAGACACCGATCGCCGACAGCCGCGAGGTGTACCGGCGCATGCCGGCACGCATTCGTGAGCGGCTGGTGGAGAAAGGGCTGATATACGTGCGCAACTATGGCAACGGCCTGGACGTGGAATGGTCGCAGGTGTTCAACAGCGAAGACCCGCGCCAGGTCGAGGCCTACTGCCGGGCGCATGCCATCGAGTGCATCTGGAAGGACGACGGTGAATTGCGCACCCGCCAGCGCTGCCAGGTGGTGGCGCGGCATCCGTCGACCGGCGAGGACGTGTGGTTCAACCAGGCGCACCTGTTCCATGTATCGAACCTGCAGCCAGAGGTGCGCGAGTCGTTGATGGACATTGTCGAGGAGGAGGACCTGCCGCGTAACGTGTATTACGGCGACGGCACGGCCATCGAGGATTCGTTGCTCGATGAGGTGCGCGGGGTGCTGGATGAATGCACCATCAGCTTCCCATGGTTGGAAAACGATGTGCTGATGCTCGACAACATGCTCGCGGCGCATGCGCGGTCGCCGTTTACCGGCAAGCGCAAGGTGGTGGTAGCGATGGCGCAGGGGCATCGTGAGGGGTTGGGCTGACAGGTGCATGGTTGGGGTTTTGTGGTGCCTGGGCGATCGAGCGCCGCCCGCGCGGCGCATCGCGAGCTGCGCTCGCTCCTACGTTTGTTTCGGGCCAGTAACGCCTGTGACAGGCGCGCGCGGCGGCCTGGTCATACGACGCGATATCCCGCCTTGCGCCAAAGCGTTCGCGCGCCAATCCCCCAGGAATGACTGGCCCGAAACAAACGTAGGAGCGAGCGCAGCTCGCGATGCGCCGCGCGGGCGGCGCTCGATCTCCCTGGCGCCACCCCCTCAAGACGATCACCCGCCGCCCCTAAATCAGCCCCCGATGCCTTCGTCTGACAGTTACCGCTCGACTGCCAGGACACCGCTCGACATGAATGCTGATCAAACCCTCCAGCTCGCCCGCCGCTTCATCGCGCTCGCTCCCGACAAGCGCCGCCTGTTCCTCAAGGCACTGCAGGGCGAGGGCATGGACTTCTCCGTGCTGCCGATCGCACCCGGCGTCGGGGTAGCCGAGCGTGACCAGCTGTCGTACGCCCAGCGGCGCATGTGGTTCCTCTGGCAGCTCGACCCACAGGGCGCGGCCTACAACCTGCCGCTAGCCGTACGCCTGCACGGCCCACTGGAGCTGGCTGCCCTGCAGCAGGCCTTCGATGCCCTGGTGGCCCGCCACGAAACCCTGCGCACCCGCTTCGTCGCCGACGGCGATGACGTACGCCAGCAGGTGGACGCCGTTGCAGCCCCGCTGCAGCTGCACCAGGATGCCCTGGCCGAGCTGGACGAGGACGCCCGCCAAGCTGCCATCGAGACCATCGCCGAAGCCGAAGCCCTGGCCCCGTTCGACCTGGTCAGCGGCCCGCTGCTGCGCGTGCGCCTGCTGCAATTGGCCGAGCAGGAACACGTCCTGCTGCTGACCCTGCACCACATTGTCGCCGACGGTTGGTCGATGAATGTGCTCATCGACGAATTCCTGCGCCTGTACGACGCCGCCGTGGCCGGCACCGATGCCGGCCTGCAGCCGCTGCCGATCCAGTACCGCGACTACGCCCTGTGGCAGCGTTGCTGGCTGCAGGCCGGCGAGCAGGAACGCCAGTTGGCCTACTGGCAGGCACACCTGGGCGACGACCATGCGCCGCTGGAGCTGCCACTGGACCGCAGCCGCCAGGGCCGCCCCAGTTATCGCGGTGCGCGCCACGAGTTCGTCATTGCCGCCGATGTCGCCGACCGCCTGCGCGGCCTGGCACGCAAACACAATGTCACCCTGTTCATGGTCCTGTTGGCCGCCTTCAAGCTGCTGCTGCAGCGCTACAACGGCCAATCGGCGATCCGCGTCGGCGTGCCCATCGCCAACCGCAACCGAGCGGAAAGCCAGGGGCTGATCGGCTGCTTCATCAATACCCAGGTGCTGCACACCGAGATTGACCCATTGCTGGACATTGCCGGCCTGTTGCGGCGCGTGCGCGAAACTGCGCTGGGCGCACAAAGCCACCAGGACCTGCCGTTCGAACAGCTGGTGGAGGCCCTGGACCTGCCGCGCAGCAGCGACAGCCCGCTGTTCCGCGTGTTGTTCAACCACCAGGCGCAGGTGGCCGATGTGCAGGCCATCGAAACCCGCAGCGGCCTGAGCCTGGCGCCGATCGCGCTGGCCAGGCACAGTGCGCGCTTCGACCTGGCGCTGGATACGCACGAGCGAGCGGGGCAACTCCATGCGGCGTTCACCTATGCCACCGATGTGTTCGATGCGGCCACCATCGCAACCCTCGGCGAGCAGTGGCTGGCCCTGCTGCAGGGCCTGGCTGACGAAGCGCCTGGCGCAGTCGGCGAGCTGCCATTGCCCGGCCTGGCCGCTGCCGTTGACGCGCCTGTGCAGGCTGGCGAAACCCTGCTGGTCCACCAGCGCTTTGCCGCCGCTGCCAGCCGTCACCCCGAGCGCCAGGCGGTAATGGCCGCGGGCGAGCAGGCCAGCTTCGCTGAGCTCGACAGCCGCGCCGAGGCCGTCGCCAACCGGCTGGTCGAAGTCGGGGTCGGGCCGGACACGCTGGTCGGCGTACTGGCTGACCGCAGCGTCGGCATGCTCGCCAGCATCCTCGGTGTGCTCAAGGCCGGTGGCGCCTACCTGCCACTGGAGCCCGAGCAACCCGCCGAGCGCCTGGCCTACCTGCTCCGCGACAGTGGCACGCAGCTGCTGCTGGCGCCTGGTGACTGGCAGGCGGAACTTCCCGACGCTGTGCAGCACCTGGACTGGACGCAATCCGCAAGCGGCAGCGGCAGCCGTGTCGCCCCGGCCCCGGGCAACCTCGCCTATGTCATCTACACCTCCGGTACCACCGGCCAGCCCAAGGGCGTGGCGATCAGCCACGCGGCCCTGGCCAACTATGTCGATGGTATCAGCGCGCGCCTGCCGGTCGAGCGTATCCGCAGCATGGCGCAGGTCTCGACCCCGGCCGCGGACCTTGGCCACACCATGCTGTTCGGCGCCCTGTGCGGTGGCCATACCCTGCATCTGCTGTCTCGTCAGCAGGTGCTCGATGCCGAAGGCTTCGCGGCCTATCTGGTCGAGCACCAGGTGGATGCGTTGAAGATCGTGCCGTCGCACCTGGAGGCGATGCTGGCGGCTGGCCGTTCGGCGTTGCCGGCGCAGTGCCTGGTACTCGGCGGCGAAGCCAGCGGCCCGGGCCTGCTGGCCAAGGTCCGTGAGCTGGCGCCGGCGCTCAGCGTGTTCAACCACTACGGCCCGACCGAGACCACCGTCGGCGTACTGGTGGCCGAACTGAACGGGCAAGCCAGCCTCGGTCAAGCGCTGGCCAACACCCGTGTTGCGCTGCTCGACCCTTGCCTGCAACCGCTGCCGGCCAAGGCCAAGGGCGAGCTGTACATTGGTGGTGCCGGTCTGGCCCGGGGTTACCTGAACCGCCCCGCACTCACCGCCGAACGATTCGTCCCCGACCCGAACGGCAGCCAGGGCCAGCGCCTGTACCGCAGCGGCGATTGGGTGCGCCAAGGCCTCGAGCTGCAATTTGCCGGGCGCATGGACGGCCAGGTGAAAATCCGAGGCTACCGCGTGGAGCTGGGTGAAATCGAAAACCAGCTGCGCGCACTCGACGGCGTTGCCAACGCCCTGGTCCGTGTCCATGGCCAGGCGCCGCAGCTGCAGCTGGCGGCCTGGCTGGTGTCCACCCAGCCAGCGACAGACAGCCTGGCCTGGCAGGCGTCGATCCGTGCCGCCCTCACGCGGCTGTTGCCCGAGCACATGGTGCCGAGCCAGCTGATGGTGCTGGAACACCTACCGGTCACCGCCAATGGCAAGGTCGACGTCAAGGCGCTGCCGGAGCCGGTCGCCAGCCAGAACGTCTATCAGCCACCACAGACCCCGCTGCAGCTCCAGCTGGCGCGGATCTGGGCCGAGGTGCTGCAGGTGCCGCAGGTAGGCCTGAACGACAACTTCTTCGCTCTCGGCGGGCATTCGCTGCTGGCCACCCAAGCCGTGTCGCGGGTACGCCAGCAGCTGGGGCGGGATATTCCGCTGCGCAGCTTGTTCGACACCGTCGACCTGCAGCGCTTCGCCCAGGCAGTGGCCGAGGCTGAACAGGGCGCCGGCCTGGCCATCGAAATCCTCGACCGCCAGCAACCACTGCCGGTGTCGCGGTCGCAGCACCGCCAGTGGCTGTTCTGGAAGCTCAACCCGCACAGCCTGGCCTACAACACGCCGATGGCGGTGCGCATGCAGGGCAACCTCGACCGTGCAGCGCTGCAGGCAGCGCTGGACGCCTTGGTGGCCCGCCACGAATCGCTGCGTACGGTGTTCGTGGAAGCCGAAGGCCTGCCCTGGCAGCGCATCCTGCCAGCGGCCCCGGTACTGATCGGTTTCGAAGACCTCGGCGGCCACGACCATGCCGCGCAGATGCGCAAGCTGGAAGACGAGGCCTTCGTGCCGTTCGACCTGGCGAGTGGCCCGCTGCTGCGTGCGCGCCTGTTCAAAGTGCATGAGCAGGAGCACCTGTTGTCGCTGACCCTGCACCATATCGTTTCCGACGGCTGGTCGATGAGCTTGCTGGTGCGCGAGTTCGCCGCCGCCTACAACGCCGCAGCGAGCGGCCAGGCGCACACTCCCGAACCGCTGCCGGTGCAGTACGCCGACTTCGCCGCCTGGCAGCGCAAGTGGTTGGCCGGAGGGCAGATGCAGGCCCAGATCGACTACTGGAAGGCGCAGCTGGAAGACGACTTCGAGGTGCTCGAACTGCCGGCCGACCGTGTTCGCCCACAGGCCAAGAGCTACCGTGGCAGCCGCTTCGACGTGCGCTTGCCGCAGGCCCTCAGCGAACGTTTGCGGGCACTGGCGCTGGCCGCCAATGCCACGCTGTTCCACGTGTTCCTGGCGGCCTATGCCATCGTGCTGGCGCGCTACAGCCGCAAGGGCAGGCTCAACATCGGCGTGCCGGTCACCAATCGCAACCGCCAGGAGCTGGAAGGCCTGATCGGCTTCTTCATCAACGTGGTGGTGGCCCGCATCGATGTCGATGGCAGCCAGCCGTTCGCACAATTGCTGGCGGCGATCAGGGAAACCACCTTGCAGGCCCAGGCCAACAAGGACGTGCCCTTCCTCGAGGTGGCCGAGGCGCTGTACCCGGAGCGCGAGCAGGGCGTGAACCCGTTCTTCCAGGTGCTCTACAACCACCTGCGCGACCTCGGCGAGCAGGTGGCCAGCGATGCGCTGCACGGTTTGCAGGTCAGGGAAGTGGACCTGCAGGAGCCGGGCGCGCAATACGATATCTCGCTCAACACCCTGGAGCGATCCGACGGGGTGACGGCATCGTTCAACTACTCGACCGACCTGTTCGACGCAGCGCGCATCGAACGCATGGCCGGGCACTGGCTGGCGCTGCTGGAGGCTATCTGCGCCGAGCCACAGCGCTGCATTGGTGAGCTGGGTTTGCTCGGCGCTGCCGAGCGCCAGCAACTGATCTACGGCTGGAACCCGCCACAGCAGGCCGCTGGCGGCCTGTGCGCGCACCAACTGCTGCAGCGCCAGGCGCGGGCGCGGCCCGATGCGCCAGCATTGATCTGCGGCGACCAGCAACTGACTTACGCCGAACTGGACCGCAGCAGCAACCAGCTGGCGCACCGTCTGCGCGCCATGGGCGTGGGGCCGGAGCGCCTGGTGGGCGTGGCCGTCGAGCGTGGCCTGGGCATGGCCTTGGCGTTGATCGCCATTCACAAGGCGGGCGGCGCCTACGTGCCGCTGGACCCGGATTACCCGCAAGAGCGCCTGGCCTGCATGATCGAAGACAGTGGCATCGGCCTGCTGCTGGCCGACGCGCCCTCGCGTGAGCGCCTGCAAGCGGGCAAGCAGTTGCCCTGCGTGCTGCTGGAGCCCGGTAGCGAGTGGCTGCAGGCCTGGCCCGCCGAGCCGCTGGCCAACCTGGCTGCACCACACAACCTGGCCTATATGATCTACACCTCCGGCTCCACCGGTATGCCCAAGGGCGTGGCCATCGACCATCACGCGCTGGCGCTGTTCTGCCAGGTGGCTGCGCAGTATTCGCGCCTGGGCCCGGACGACCGCGTGCTGCAGTTCGCCACCATCAGCTTCGACGGCTTCATCGAGCAGTTCTTCCCACCGTTGGCCCAGGGTGCCTGTGTGGTCCTGCGCGATGCGCGGATATGGGGCACGGCCACCCTGCTGGATGAGATCAACCGCCACGGCGTGACCGTGGCCGACCTGCCGGCTGCCTACTGGCGCCTGCTGGCCCTGGAGCGCCACGGCCCCGAGGCCTATGGCCCACTGAGGCAGATCCATGTCGGCGGCGAGGCGGTGCCGGAAGATGCCTTGCGCGCCTGGCTGGCCGATGGCCCGCCAGCGGTGCGCCTGCTGAACACCTACGGCCCGACCGAAGCCACCGTGGTCGCCACCACCTACGACTGTTCGCAGATGACTGCGGCGCAGATCGGCCAGGGTGGTGTGCCCATTGGCCGCGCCTTGCCGGGCCGCACCCTGTATGCCCTGGACGAGTGCCTGGCACCGACCCCGACCGGCGTGCCTGGCGAGTTGTTCATTGGCGGCGCTGGCTGCCTGGCGCGTGGCTACCACCAGCAGCCGTCGCTCACCGCCGAGCGCTTCATCCCCGACCCGTTCGACCCGCTCGGCGGTGGCCGCCTGTACCGCACCGGCGACCTTGGTTACTACGACGAGAACGGCCAGCTGGCCTATCGCGGCCGGGTCGATCACCAGGTGAAGGTGCGCGGTTTCCGTATCGAACTGGGCGAGATCGAGCAGTGCCTGCGGGCGCACCCGGGCGTGCGCGAAGCCACCGTGGTGGCCATCGACCTGCCCAGCGGCAAGCAACTGTGCGCCTATGCCGTGCCGGCCGATGGCCACGACGGTGACCTGCGTCTGGCGTTGCAGCAGCACCTCAGGGCCAGCCTGCCGCACTACATGGTCCCGGCCTGCCTGGTGACCCTGGCGGACATGCCGCTGACCCCCAGCGGCAAACTCGACCGCAAGGCGCTGCCCCTGCCTGACCTGGGCCAGTCGCAACACGCCTACGAGGCGCCGCAGACCGCGCGGCAACAGCAACTGGCGAGCCTCTGGGCGCAATTGCTGAACGTTGACCGGGTTGGCCTGAACGACAACTTCTTCGAACTGGGCGGGCACTCGTTGCTGGCTGCCCAGGTGGTATCGCGGATCAACCTGGAGCTGGGGCTGGACATGCCCCTGCAGTTGATCTTCACCCACCCCGAGTTGCGCGCGTTCGCCCAGGCACTGGACGAGCAGGGCCTGTCGCTGACTGATGACGGCCTGAGCGATATCGAACACATGATGAACGCATTCACCGAGGCCTGACATGGAATTCACTGCAGCACAACGCATCGCCCAACGTTTCGTTGGCCTTTCCGTGGAGCAACGCCAGCAGATCCTGGCGCAGATGCAGGCCAGCGGGCAAAGCTTCCGCCTGCTGCCCATCGTGCCGGCGCGTCAGGGCCTGACCCGTATTCCGCTGTCGTACGCCCAACAGCGCCTGTTGTTCCTCTGGCAGCTGGAACCCGACAGCCCGGCCTATAACGTGCCGCTGGCCGTCCGCCTGAAAGGCGCGCTGGACCCGGCGCTGCTGCAACAGGCGCTGGATGCGCTGGTGCAACGCCACGAGTCGCTGCGCACGCGCTTCGCCGCGCAGGAGGGCGAGTTCTACCAGGACATCCTCGACCACTGCCCGCTGCCGATCGAGTGGGTGGAATTCGCCGAGACGCCCAGCGAAGCGTCGCTGAGCGAAGCCGTTGACGCTGCCCTCAAGCAGCCCTTCGACTTGCAGGCCGGCCCGCTGCTGCGGGTGACCGTGCTACGCGTGGAGGCCGAACACCATGTGCTGGCGCTGAGCATGCACCACATCATCGCCGACGGTTGGTCCAGCGATGTGCTGGTGCAGGAGTTCGTCCAGCTGTACAGCGCCCTGGCCGAGGGCCGCCAGGCGCAGTTGCCAGACTTGCCGATCCAGTACGCCGACTACGCCATCTGGCAGCGCGCCTGGCTCGAAGCCGGGGAGGCGCAGCGCCAGCTGGCCTACTGGCAGGCGCAACTGGGCGATGAGCAGCCGGTGCTGAGCCTGCCGCTGGACTTCGAGCGCCCGGCCACGCCCAGCCAGCGCGGGGCGGTGCTGCGCGTGGACATCGCAGGCGCGCAGGCCGAAGCCCTGCGCAGCCAGGCACGCAAAGGCGGCTACACCGTGTTCGTGCTGGTGCTGGCGGCCATGGCGGTGGTGCTGTCGCGCTACAGTGGCCAGGCCGACATCCGCATCGGCGCGCCCAACGCCGGGCGCAACCGCAAGGAACTGGAGGGCCTGATCGGCTTCTTCATCAATACCCAGGTGTTGCGTGTGCAAGTGGATGAGCGCGCCACCTTCGCCGCCTTGCTCGACCAGGTACAGACGGTGATCGGCGCGGCCCAGTCGCACCAGGAGCTGCCGTTCGAGCAGCTGGTCGATGCCTTGCTGCCGGAGCGCAACCTGGCCCACAACCCGCTGTTTCAGTTCAAGATCAACCAGCACGTGGCCGCCCGCGACGCGGGGCGCAAGCGCCTGGGGACGCTGGAGGTGGAAGGTTTCGCGCGGAACGATGGCGATGCCCGCTTTGACCTGGCATTCGACTTTTCCGACAAGGCCGACGGCATCGAAGGCTACTTCACCTATGCCACCGAGCTGTTCGAACAGGCCACCATCGAACGCATGGCCGGTTCGCTGCGGCGGGTGCTGGATGCACTGACCGGCGATCTGCAGCGGGCAATTGTCGATAGCCCGGAGCTGCCGGCGCTGACGCCGGCGCCCGCGCATGCCTACCCGCACGGCGATGTACTTGCCCTGTGGCGCCAGGCCATGGTGCGAGGTCAGGCGCATGGCGGTGTGCGCGCCGGTGAACGGTTCATGACCCAGGCCGGGCTGGAAGCGGCATCCAACCGCCTGGCCGATTACCTGCGCCAGCGCGGTGTCGGTACCGGCAGCATCGTTGCCTTGTGCCAGCCGCGCTCCATCGAGTGGGTCAGTGCCTTGCTGGCGGTGCTCAAGACCGGCGCCGCCTATCTGCCGCTGGACCCCCAACAGCCCCAGGAGCGCTTGCAGCAACTGCTTGCCGACAGTGGCGCTGCCGTGCTGTTGCATGAACCGGGCGACCAGCGCTTCGCCGGCCTTGATGGCGTACAGGTAATCGCCTGCGATCATGCCCAATGGGCAATCTGCAGCGACCGCCCGGTAGAACTGGCCATTGCCGCTGAACAGCCAGCCTACCTGATCTACACCTCGGGCTCGACCGGGCAGCCCAAGGCCGTGGTGGTCAGCCATGGGGCGCTGGCCAGCTACATCCAGGCGCTGCTCGAGCGCCTGCAACTGCCAGCTGCAGCGAGCATGGCGATGGTCTCCACCACTGCCGCCGACCTGGGCCACACCGTACTGTTCGGTGCCCTGGCCTCGGGCCGCCTGCTGCACCTGCTGCCGCAGGAACTGGCGTTCGACCCGGACGGCTTCGCCAGCTACATGGCGCAGCATCAGGTCGGCGTACTGAAACTGGTGCCAAGCCATCTGCAAGGCTTGCTGCAAGCGGACCGCGCTGCCGACGTGCTGCCGGCCGCAGCGTTGATCCTCGGCGGCGAGGCGTGCAGCTGGGGCCTGCTGGAAAAGGTTCGCGCGCTGCGCCCGGGCTGCCGGGTCATCAACCACTACGGCCCGACCGAAACCACCGTCGGCGTGCTCACCTTCGAGCCGGGCCAGCCATTGCCAGGCTGCCGCACGGTGCCGGTCGGGCGCCCGCTGGGCAACGCCTGCGTCCAGCTGCTGGACGGTTACCTCAACCCGCTGGCGGCGCAGGTGATCGGTGAGCTGTACCTGGGCGGGCAGGGCGTCGCCCAGGGCTACCTGGGCCAGCCAGCACTGACTGCCGAGCGCTTCGTGCCGGCCGAGGGTGGTGCCCGTCTGTACCGCTCCGGCGACCGCGCACGGCTTACGGCCGATGGCCTGATCGAGTTCATCGGCCGCGCCGATGACCAGGTGAAGATCCGCGGTTATCGCGTGGAACCCGGCGAAATCGGCCGGATGCTGGCCGGCCTGCCCGCTGTCAGCGAGGCCGTGGTGCTGGCCTTGCCGCTGGAGGGTGACGCCGAGCGCCTGCAGCTGGTGGCCTACGTGGTCGCCGCAGCGGGGGTGACCGCTGAAGCGTTGCAGGCGCTGCTGCTGGCACGCTTGCCGGACTACATGGTGCCGGCGCAGATCGTATTGCTGGAACGTTTGCCGCTGACCGCCAACGGCAAGCTCGACAAGCGTGCGTTGCCGGTACCCGGTGCAGTCAGCCGTGGCTATGTGGCGCCGCAGGGTGATATCGAGGAAACGCTGGCGGCGGTGTGGGCCGATGTGCTCAAGCTGGAGCGGGTCGGTAGCAGTGACAACTTCTTCGAACTGGGCGGCGATTCGATCCTCAGCCTGCAGATCATCGCCCGGGCCAAGCGTCAGGGCATCCGGATCAGCCCCAAGCAATTGTTCGAACAACAGACCATCGCCCAGCTGGCGCAGGTGGCCAAGCGCAGCGAGGCCAAGCCAGCGCCTGGAGCGGCAGGCGTAGACGCCGCTAGCAGCGGCGAGGCCGCGTTGTTGCCAGCGCAGGCGCGGTTCTTCGAAATGCAGATCGCCCAACCGGCGCACTGGAACCAGTCGGTACTGCTCAAGCCGACCAGCCCGGTACAGGTGAAGCACCTGGAGGCCGCCCTGCGCGCGGTGGTCGCACAGCACGACGCCCTGCGCCTGCGCTTCACTCGCACCGCCGAGCAATGGCAGGCGCGCTTCCAGCCGCTGGACGATGCACCGCTGTTGCAGCAGCGCAACCTCAATGCCCTGAGTGAACTGGACGCCGCTGGCAACCAGCTGCAAGCCAGCCTGAACCTGGAGCACGGGCCGCTATTGCGTGGCGAACTGTTCGACGTTGCCGATGGCCAACAGCGTCTGCTGCTGGTGGTGCATCACCTGGTGGTCGACGGCGTGTCATGGCGCGTGCTGCTCGAAGACCTGCAAACCGCCTACCAGCAGCTGCTGGCCGGCCAGACCGTGAGCCTGCCGGCCAAGACCACCTCGGTGCAGGCCTGGGCCGAACGCCTGGCCAGCCATGCCAGCAGCCCTGCGCTGCAGGCACAGCGCGACTACTGGCTGCAGGCCTTGGCCGGCGACCACGCCGAACTGCCGCGGGACAACCCCCAGGGCAGCCTGGCCAACAGCCATGCCCGCACCGCCACCACCCGGCTGGATGCCGAGTGCACCGCCAAGCTGCTGAGGCAGGCCCCGGCCGCCTACCGCACGCAGGTCAACGACCTGCTGCTGACTGCGCTGGCACGGACCTTGTGCCAGTGGAGTACGCACGCCGAGGTGCTGGTGCAGGTGGAAGGCCACGGCCGCGAAGACCTGTTCGACGACCTCGACCTCAGCCGCACCGTGGGCTGGTTCACCAGCCTGTACCCGGTGCGCCTCACGCCCGGCCACGACCTGGGCCAGTCGATCAAGACGATCAAGGAGCAACTGCGCGCGGTGCCGGACAAAGGCCTCGGCCATGGCCTGCTGCGCTACCTTGGCGATGCCGATGTCCGTGACCAGCTGCGGCGTGCCGCCCAGGCGCGGGTTACCTTCAACTACCTTGGCCAGTTCGATACCAGCTTCGATGCCGAAGCCGGCGCCCTGTTCACCCCAAGCGGGGAAAGCGCAGGCCGCAGCCAATGTGCCGGTGCAGCGCTGGGCAACTGGCTGAGCATCACCGGCCAGGTATACGGCGGCGAGTTGTTCCTGGAGTGGACCTACAGCGCCGACATGTACCACCCGGCCACCCTCGAAAAGCTGGCCCAGGCCTACCAGCAGGCCTTGGTGGAGCTGGTCGAACACTGTTGCGATGGCCGGCACCAGGGGGTGACCCCGGCGGACTTCCCGTTGGCTGCACTGACCCAGGCGCAGCTGGACAGCCTGCCGCTGCCGGCGCAGCAGATCGCCGATGTGTACCCGCTGTCACCGATGCAGCAGGGCATGCTGTTTCATACCCTTTACGACGCGCAGGCCGGCAACTACATCAACCAGCTGCGGGTGGATGTGCACGGGCTGGATGTGCAGCGTTTCCGGCAGGCCTGGCAGGCTACCTTGCAGGCGCATGACATCCTGCGCAGCGGTTTCGTCCTGCAGGGCGCGCTGGAGCAGGCCGTGCAGGTGGTATGCAAGACCGTCACGTTGCCGTGCAGCGAGCACGACTGGCGTGGCCAGCCAGCACTGGAGCAGGCCTTGCAGGCCCTGGCCGAGGCTGAACGCCAGCGCGGTTTCGACCTGGCCAGCGCGCCGCTGCTGCGCCTGGTACTGGTGCGCACCAGCGATAGCAGCCACCACTTGATCTACACCAACCACCACATCCTCATGGACGGCTGGAGCACCTCGCGCCTGCTCGGGGAGGTGCTGCAGCGCTACGCCGGCCACCTGCCGCAAGCGCAGGCCAGGCCTTACCGCGACTATATCGCCTGGCTGCAAGGCCAGGACGCGGCGCTTGCCGAAGCCTTCTGGAAGGCGCGCCTGGCGGCGCTGGACGCACCAACCCGCCTGGCCCAGGCCATTGTCGGTAGCAGCGGCGCAAGCGGCTACGGCGAGCACCGCCTGGCCTTCGACCGCGAGCAGACTGCGCGCATCGAAGCCTTTGCCCGGGCCAACCGGGTCACCGTCAATACCCTGGTGCAATCGGCCTGGCTGCTGCTGTTGCAGCGCTGCACTGGGCAAGCCAGCGTGTGCTTCGGCGCCACTGTCGCCGGGCGCCCGGCAGACCTGCCAGGGGTAGAGGAGCAGATCGGCCTGTTCATCAACACCCTGCCGGTGATCGGGGCGCCGCGTGCCGAGCAGCGCGTGGCCGAGTGGATCGGCCAGGTGCAGGCTGAAAACCTGGCCCTGCGCGAGTTCGAGCATACGCCGTTGTACGACCTGCAGCGCTGGGCCGGGCAGGGCGGTGACGCCCTGTTCGACAGTATTCTGGTGTTCGAGAACTACCCGGTGGCCGAAGCGCTGCAACAGGGTGCGCCCGCTGGCCTGCGTTTCGGCGATGTCGCGGTGCAGGAGCAGACCAACTATCCGCTGACCCTGGTGGTGGAACTGGGCGCGACGTTATCGATGCACTATAGCCACGACCGTGCGCTATGGAGCGATGACAGCATTGGCCACCTGGCGGGTTACTTCGCCAACCTGTTGCGGGCGCTGGTGGAGAATGCGGATGCCTTCATCGGTGAGCTGCCGCTGCTGGATCAGGCGGAGCAGCAACGGATGGTCGAAGGCTGGAATGCCACCCAGGCAGCCTACCCGGACGAGTGCAGCATTCATCAACTGATCGAGGCCCAGGTGTGCGCCACCCCGGATGCCCCGGCGCTGGTATTCGGCGAGCAGACCCTGAGCTATGCCGAACTCAACCGCCGTGCCAACCAGCTGGCGCACCGGTTGCGCGAGTTGGGCGTGGGCCCGGACGTGCTGGTCGGCATCGCCATGCAGCGCAGCCTGGAGATGGTCATCGGCCTGCTCGGTATCGTCAAGGCCGGCGGCGCCTACGTGCCGCTGGACCCGGAGTACCCGCAGGAGCGCCTGCGCTACATGTTCGACGACAGCGGCATCGCCTTGCTGCTGAGCCAGTCGCACTTGCGCGACACCCTGCCGGTCCCGGCCGGCTTGCGCTGCCTGGAGCTGGATACTGAAGACCTGAGCGGCTACCGCGATGCCAACCCAGACATCGATGTAGCGCCGCTGAACCTCGCCTACGTGATCTACACCTCTGGCTCCACCGGTCGCCCGAAAGGCGCTGGCAACAGCCATCGGGCGCTGGTCAACCGCCTGTGCTGGATGCAGAAGGCCTATGCACTGGGCGCCAGCGACAGCGTGTTGCAGAAAACCCCGTTCAGCTTCGACGTGTCGGTGTGGGAGTTCTTCTGGCCGCTGATGACCGGCGCGCGGCTGGTCATCGCCCAGCCAGGGGCGCACCGCGACCCGCAACTGCTGGTCGAGGCCATCAACCACTACGGCATCAGCACGCTGCACTTCGTGCCGTCGATGTTGCAGGCGTTCATGGCCCACGAAGCGGTAGAGCGCTGTGTCAGCCTCAGGCGCGTGGTGTGCAGCGGCGAAGCGCTGCCGGCCGAACTGGCCCGCCAGGCCCTGCAACGTTTGCCGGCGGCGCGCCTGTACAACCTGTACGGGCCGACCGAAGCGACCATCGACGTCACCCACTGGACCTGCCAGGCGGATGAAACCATCAGCGTGCCGATCGGCCAGCCGATCGACAACCTCAAGGCCCACATCCTCGACGGCAGCCTGCACCCGGCGGTGCGCGGCAGTGCCGGTGAGCTGTACCTCGGCGGTGTCGGCCTGGCCCGTGGTTATCACCAGCGCCCAGCGCTGACCGCCGAACGCTTCGTGCCAGACCCGTTCAGCACCGACGGCGGGCGCCTGTACCGCACCGGCGACCTGGCGCGCTACCGCGCCGACGGGGTGATCGACTACGCCGGGCGTATCGACCACCAGGTGAAGATCCGCGGCCTGCGCATCGAGCTGGGCGAGATCGAAGCACACCTGCTGCAGCTGCCGAGCGTGCAGGAGGCAGTGGTGCTGGCCCAGGACGGGCCGAGCGGCAAGCAAGTGGTGGCCTACGTGGTGCCTGCCGACAGCACGCAAGAGCAGGGCGCGTTGCGCGACAGCCTGCGTGCTGCGCTCAAGGCTGGCTTGCCGGACTACATGGTGCCGGCGCACCTGCTGCTGCTCGACCAGCTGCCGCTGACGCCGAATGGCAAGCTCGACCGCAAGGCCCTGCCGCAGGCGGATGCCAGCCAGTTGCAGGGCGAGTACGTCGCCCCGCAGAGCGCGCTGGAGCAACAGATCGCGGCGATCTGGGCGCAGGTGCTGAAGCTGGGACAGGTCGGCCTGGCGGACAACTTTTTCCAGCTCGGCGGGCATTCCCTGCTAGCCACGCAAGTGGTTGCGCGCTTGCAGATGGAACTGGCTGCGGACATACCACTGGCACTGCTGTTCCAGACCGAAAACCTTCGCGATTACGCCACCGCTGTCAGCGCTGCAACCCGCGACCGCACGGCAGACCTGGACGAGTTCCACGACTTCATGAATGAGCTTGAGGCAGTTTGAAATGAGCACCGATACCCGCAATACCGACCTGGTCCAGCGCTTCATTCGGCTGCCGCTGGAGCAGCGCAAGCTGTTTCTGGAAAAGTTGGCGTCCAAGGGCAGCAGCCTGGCGCAACTGCCCATTCCGCAGGTGTGCGGAGACTTCGCGCAGTTGCCGCTTTCCTATGCCCAGCAACGCCAGTGGTTTCTCTGGAAACTGGACCCGGACAGCGCGGTATACAACATTTCCTCGGCCCTGCGCTTCACGGGCAAGCTGGACCTTGTAGCCCTGCAGCGTGCCTTCGATGGCCTGCTGGCCAGGCACGATGCGCTGCGTACCACCTTCCATCAACAAGAGGAGCAGGTGCAGCAGGTGGTTCACCCACGCCTGGTGTTGCCGGTGGCCCCTGAGCCGTTGGATACGCCGGGCGAGGAAGCCTTGCGCGAGCAGGTGGAGCGTGAGGCGCGCCAAGGCTTCGACCTGGAGCGAGGGCCGCTGCTGAGGGTCAGGCTGCTGGCGCTCGATGCGCACGAGCACGTGCTGGTGCTGACTGTTCACCACATCATCGCCGATGGCTGGTCCATGCCATTGATGGTGCAAGAGCTGGTGCGCCTGTATGAGGCCTGCAGCCAGGGCCGGGATGCACAGCTGCCCGCGCTACCCATTCAGTATGCCGACTACGCCATCTGGCAGCGGAGCTGGATGGAGGCCGGGGAGCAGGCGCGCCAGCTGGCCTACTGGACCGGCCAGCTGGGCGGCGAGGATCCGCTGCTGGAGATGCCGCTGGACCGCCCGCGGCCAACGGTCAGCAGCCTCAGGGGGGCACGCCTGGCCATCGATTTGCCGGCAGACCAGGCGCGAGCGCTCAAGCGGTTCGCCCAGCAACAGGGGGTGACGCTGTTCATGCTGCTGCTGGCCAGCTTCCAGGTCCTGCTGCACCGCTATTCAGGGCAGGCGGATATCCGCGTCGGTGTGCCGGTGGCCAACCGCAATCGGGTGGAAACCGAGCGCCTGGTCGGGTTGTTCGTCAACACCCAGGTCCTGCGGGCCGAGTTCGATCTGCCGCTGACCTTTGCCGACTTTCTCGGCCAGGTCCGGCAACGGGTGGTCGAGGCCCAGGCCCATCAGGACCTGCCTTTCGAACAACTGGTAGAGGCCCTGCAGCCGGAGCGCAGCCTGAATCACAGCCCATTGTTCCAGGTGATGTACAACCACCAGACCCAGGCCAGGGGCGAGCGCCACACGCTGCCGGGGTTGGAAGTGAGCGCCGTGGCGTGGGACAACCACACCGCCAAGTTCGACCTGACCCTGGAAACCTTTGAGCACGAGACCGGTATCGGTGCTGCGCTGGTCTACGCCACCGACCTGTTCGATGCCGCGACGGCCCGCTCTCTGGCCCGGCACTGGCAGAACCTGCTGCACGCCGTCGTCGAGCTGCCCAACCAGCGTATCGCCGAGCTGGCCCTGCTGGACGACACCGAGCACCAGCAGATCATTGCAGGATGGAACGCGACTCAGGCCAGCTACCCGGATGCCAGCTGCATTCACCAGCTTTTCGAGGCGCAGGTAGCGCGAACCCCGGACGCCCCGGCACTGATCTTCGGCGCGCAGACGCTGAGCTATGCCGAGCTCAACTGCCGGGCCAACCAGCTGGCGCACAAGCTTCGCGAGCAGGGTGTGGGCCCGGATGTGCTGGTGGGCATCGCCATGCAGCGCAACCTGGAGATGGTCGTCAGCCTGCTGGCCATTCTCAAGGCGGGGGGCGCCTATGTGCCGCTGGACCCGGAATATCCGCAGGACCGCCTGGAGTACATGCTCGAGGATAGCCAGGCGATCCTGTTGCTGTCGCAGACCAGCGTGCTTGACCGCATGCCGGAGCAGTTCCGCTCGCGCGCGCTGCTGCTGGACCAGGTGCCGCTGGACGGCTACCCGGACACTGACCTGGCCTGCGTGAGCAGTGCCCGCAACCTCATCTACTGCATCTACACTTCAGGCTCGACGGGCAAGCCCAAGGGCGTGCAGATCGAGCACCGCAGTGTGGCGGCACTGATCGGCTGGTCGCTATCGGTATACGACCAGGCAGACCTGTGTGGCGTGCTGTTTTCCACCTCGATCTGCTTCGACCTGTCGGTGTGGGAACTGTTCGTCACCCTCTCGGCGGGTGGTTATGCGGTGTTGGCCGGCAATGCCCTCGAACTGCCGAACCTGGCGGCGAAGGACCGGGTGCGGCTGGTGAACACCGTGCCATCGGCAATCAGGCAGCTGTGCGAAACCGGCAATATTCCCGCGTCGGTCAACACCATCAACCTGTGTGGCGAAGCGCTGAAGCAATCGCTTGTCGATGACCTCTACCGCCTGGCGCACGTACACGAGGTGTACGACCTGTATGGCCCGTCCGAGGACACCACCTATTCCACCTGCACGCTGAGGGTGGCCGGTGGCCAGGCGAACATCGGCCGACCTTTGCACAACAGTGCTGCCTACGTGCTCAGCGCTGCCCTGCAGCCGGTGCCGGTGGGTGCCGTCGGTGAGTTGTACCTGGCCGGTGCCGGCTTGGCCCGTGGTTACCTGAAGCGCCCGGGGCTCAGCGCCGAGCGTTTCCTCCCCAACCCCTTCGATGCCCACGGCGGGCGCATCTACCGTACCGGTGACCTGGCCCGTTATCGGCCTGACGGGGTGCTGGAGTATGTCGGCCGGGTGGACCATCAGGTAAAGGTTCGCGGCTTCCGCATCGAACTGGGCGAGATCGAGGTGCGCCTGCAACAGCAGGCGGTGCGCGAAGCCGTGGTCATGGCCGTTGATGGCCCCGGTGGCCAGCAGCTGGTGGCGTATGCAGTCCCTGACGAGCCTGGGGTGATGGCCGATGCCGCTGCGCAGGCAGCCCTGCGTGAGCAACTGCGCAGTGCGTTGCGCAGGCAGTTGCCGGAATACATGCTGCCTTCTTACCTGGTGCTGCTGGGCAAGCTGCCCCTGACGCCGAATGGCAAGCTGGACCGCAAGGCGTTGCCGCGCCCGGATCTTGCCCTGGCGGAGGAGGCCCACGTGCCACCGCGTACGCCCTTGCAGCAGCAGGTGGCGGCGATCTGGGTGGATGTGCTGAAAGTCGACCGGGTTGGCCTGGGCGACAACTTCTTCCTGCTGGGTGGCCACTCCCTGATCGCCACCCAGGTGACCAGCCGCGTGCAGGAGCAGCTCGGCTTGGCGGTCGGCCTGAAAGCGCTGTTCGAAAGCCCCGATCTGGGCGGCTACTGCGCGCAGCTTGAGCAGCTCACGCCACAGGCGGACCCTGTGCAGAATGAGCTGGCTAAATCCCTGGAGGCCCTGAAACGTCTAACTACGGAGGAAATTGAAAAGCTGGTTTCTTAGGAGATTTTGACTGTGCAAGAGCTGCTTGAGTCTGTAAAGCTACTGTCCACCAAAGAGCGCCAGGCCCTGGCAGCCTTGCTCAAGCAGCAGGGGGTGAACCTGTATGGGGTCACCCCGATCTTCAGGCGCGAGCCTGCAGCCCCTGTCCCCCTTTCATACGCCCAGCAGCGGCAGTGGTTTCTCTGGCAACTTGAGCCTGCCGCACCGCTCTACAACATCCCGGCGGCCTTGCGCCTGCAGGGCCATCTGGATGTCGAGGCGTTGCAGCGCAGTTTTGACGCGCTGGTGGTCCGCCACGAAACCTTGCGCACCACCTTCAGCGATGACGGGCAGGGCGCCGTCCAGGTCATTCACCCCAAGCACAGCGTGGCGTTGGTGATCCAGACGCTGGCCGGCGCCGATGAACACAGCGTGCGCGAGCACGTCGAGGCCGAGGCACGCCGCCCGTTCGACCTGCAGCACGGGCCACTGCTGCGGGTCAGCTTGCTGCGCCTTGGGCAGGACGAGCATGTGCTGCTGGTGACGCTGCATCACATCGTCTCCGATGGCTGGTCGATGCCGCTGATGATCGACGAGCTGATGCAGCTGTATGCCGGGTATAGCCAAGGCCAGGCGCCGCAGCTGCCGGCGCTGCCGGTCCAGTATGCCGACTACGCGATCTGGCAGCGGCAGTGGATGGAGGCGGGTGAGCGCGAGCGGCAGCTGGCGTACTGGAAGGCAGAGCTTGGTGATGACCAGCCAGTACTCGAGTTGCCCACCGATCGCCCGCGTGCCGCGACCAGTAGCCACCGAGGCGCCCGGCATGAGGTTCGCCTGCCGCAAGCCCTGGTGCATTCGCTCAGGCAGCTGGCCCAGGGGCAGGGGGCGACGCTGTTCATGGTGCTGCTGGCCAGTTTCCAGGCTTTGCTGCACCGCTATTCCGGGCAGGCGGATATCCGCGTCGGGGTACCGGTGGCCAACCGTAATCGGGTCGAAACCGAACGGCTGATCGGCTTTTTCGTCAATACCCAAGTATTGCGTGCCGAGTTCGACCTGCCGCTGACCTTCAGCGACCTGCTCCAGCAGGTCAAGCAGCGCGTGCTGGGGGCGCAGAGCCATCAGGACTTGCCGTTCGAGCAACTGGTGGAGGCCCTTCAGCCCGAGCGCAGCCTGAGCCACAGCCCACTGTTCCAGGTGCTGTACAACCACCAGGTGCAGGCCAAGGGTGGGCAGCGCAGCGTGCCAGGGCTGCAGGTGGAGGGGTTGACCTGGGCCCACGATACGGCCAGGTTCGACCTGACCCTGGACACTTTCGAATACGAGCATGGCCTCGACGCCGCCCTGAGCTACGCGACTGACCTGTTCGATGCCGCAACCATCGAACGGATGGCACTTCACTGGGTCAACCTGCTTGAGGCGATCGTGCACCGGCCCGGGCAGCGCGTGGCCGACCTGCCGCTGCTCAGCCAGGCGCAACAGGACCAGGCCGTACAGGCCTGGAACCCGTCACCGATGCAGTTCCCCGCCGAACAGCCGCTTCATCGCCTGATCGAGGCCCAGGTCGAAGCTGCACCGGATGCGATAGCGCTGGTCTGCCGCGAGCAGACTCTGAGCTACGCCGAGCTCAACCGCCGGGCCAACCAGCTGGCGCACAAACTGCTGGAGCTGGGGGCCGGGCCGGATGTACTGGTCGGCCTGGCCGTCGAGCGCAGCCTGGAGATGGTTGTTGGCCTGCTGGGCATTCTCAAGGCCGGTGCTGCCTACGTGCCGCTGGACCCGGCGTACCCACAGGACCGCCTCGCCTATCTATTCGAGGACAGCGGTATCCGCCTGTTGCTGACCCAGCAGCACCTGCGTGACACGCTGCCAATACCGGCAGGTGTGCATGTGCTGGAACTGGACGGCGATACCGGCCTCGGCGGCTATAGCGAGGTCAACCCTGCCTGCGAGGTGAATGCCGACAACCTGGCTTATGTGATCTACACCTCGGGCTCCACCGGTAAGCCCAAAGGTACGCTGCTGCCGCATCGGAACGTGGTGCGCCTGTTTGCCGCCACCCGGCACTGGTTCCATTTCGCTGCCAATGACGTATGGACGGTGTTCCACTCCTACGCCTTCGACTTCTCGGTATGGGAGCTGTACGGCGCATTGCTGCATGGCGGCAAGGCAGTCATCGTGCCCACGGATGTGGCGCGTTCCAGCGAAGACTTCCACGCCTTGCTGGTACGCGAGCAGGTTACCGTACTCAACCAGACGCCCTCGGCGTTCAAACCGCTTGTTGCGGTTGCCTGCGAGGCGGCGAAGGCGGGGCAGCAACTGGCCCTGCGGCATGTGCTGTTTGGTGGCGAGGCCCTGGAGGTCAGCAGCCTGAGACCCTGGCTGGAGGTGTTTGGCGACCACCAGCCGCGCCTGATCAACATGTATGGCATCACCGAAACCACCGTACACGTGACGTACCGGCCGATCACCCTGGACGACTTGCACCACGGCGCCAGCAGCCCGATCGGCGAGGTCATCCCCGACCTGTCGTGGTATTTGCTCGACGCAAACCTGAACCCGATTCTGCCAGGTTGCACGGGGGAAATGCTGATTGGCCAGGCGGGCCTGGCGCGGGGCTACCACGGCCGCCCCGGGTTGACAGCCGAGCGCTTCGTACCCAATCCCTTCGATGACCAGGGCGGGCGCCTGTACCGCTCTGGCGACCTGGCCCGTTACCGTACCGACGGGGTCATCGAATACATCGGGCGTATCGACCAGCAGGTTAAGATTCGCGGTTTCCGTATCGAGCTGGGCGAGATCGAAGCGCGCCTGCTCGCACAGCCTGCCGTGCGCCAGGTTGCGGTGCTGGCGCTGGATGGCGCCAGTGGCAAGCAGCTGGTGGGCTATGTGGTGCCTGCCGATGCTGGTGTGCTGAACAGTATCGAACGGCAGGCGCAACTGCGTGATAGCCTGCGTGCCGAACTGAAGGCCAGCCTACCTGAGCACATGCTGCCCGCGCATCTGCTGTTCCTGGAGCTGCTGCCCCTTACCGGCAACGGCAAGCTCGACCGCAAGGCCTTGCCGGTGCCAGATGCCAGCGTGCTGCAGGGTGAGTACATAGCGCCGCAGACCGAACTGGAGCAGCAGATCGCAGCCATCTGGGCCGACGTGCTGAAGCTGGAGCAAGTCGGCCTTGCCGACAACTTCTTCGAACTGGGCGGCGATTCGATCATGTCGTTGCAGGTAGTCAGCCGTGCCCGCCAGCTGGGTATCCGCTTCACTCCCAAGGAGCTGTTCCAGCACCAGACAGTACAAGGGTTGGCTGCGATCGCCCGGCAAGAAACCGGCACCGCAATCGACCAGGGGCAGGTCGAGGGCAGCATGCCGCTGACACCGATTCAGCAGTGGTTCTTCGCAGCAGACGTGGTCGCGCGGCATCACTGGAACCAGTCGCTGATGCTGCACACCCGCGAGGCGCTCGATGAACATCACCTGCAAGCGGCGTTGCGCTGCGTTGTCGACCATCACGACGCCCTGCGCCTGCGCTTCAGCCACGCCGAAGGTGCCTGGCAGGCCGTGTTCGGCACCGCGCAGCATGAACTGTTGTGGTGCCGCCAGGTTGAACATGCCGAAGCACTGGAGCAGGCCGGCAACCAAGCCCAGCGCAGCCTGAACCTGGAGCAAGGGCCTCTGCTGCGGGCAGTGTTGGGCGAGCTGCCCGATGGCAGCCAGCGGTTGCTGTTGGTCATCCACCACCTGGTGGTTGACGGGGTGTCTTGGCGGGTGCTGCTCGAAGACCTGCAACAGGCTTACCAGTCCCTGGCCGCCGGCCAGATCCCGGTATTGCCCGCCAAGACCAGCGCGTTCAAGGCCTGGGCAGAGCAGTTGCAGGGCTATGCGACAACGCCCGCGTTGCAGCATGAAATGGCTTACTGGCACGAGCAGTTGCAAGGCGTTGACGATGCGCTGCCCTGTGACAACCCGCAAGGTGCCAACCTGCAGCGTTGCGCGGCCTCTGTCGCGACGCGCCTGGACGCAAGCTGGACGCACAAGCTGTTACATGAAGCGCCGGCGGCCTATCGCACCCAGATCAATGACCTGCTGCTGACCGCGCTGGCACGGGTGATCGCGCGTTGGACCGGGCGGGCACAGGTGCTGGTGCGCCTGGAGGGGCATGGCCGGGAAGAGCTGTTCGACGGCATCGACCTGACCCGCACGGTAGGCTGGTTCACCAGCCTGTATCCGCTCAAGCTCAGCCCACAGGCGCAATGGGCGGGTTCGATCAAGACCATCAAGGAACAGTTGCGCGCCGTTCCCGACAAAGGGATTGGGTATGGCGTATTGCGTTACCTTGGCGGAAGCGAGGCTTGTCAGCTGCTTGGCCAACTGCCGGCAGGCGAGATCGTCTTCAATTACCTGGGCCAGTTCGACAGCAGTTTCGACGCGGCAACCGGGCTGCTGACGCCGGCGCCGGAAAGCGCTGGCCAGAACCACGATGACGCTGCGTCCCTGAGCAGCCAGCTGGCCATCAATGGCCAGGTCTTTGCCGGGGAACTGAAGCTCAACTGGACATTCAGCAGCGAACGCTTCAAGCCGTCGACCGTCCAGCGTCTGGCCGATGCCTACGCAGATGAGCTCAAGGCCCTGATCGAGCACTGCTGCCAGGCGCATAATCGCGGGGTGACCCCTTCGGACTTCCCGCTGGCCGGGCTGACCCAGGCGCAACTGGACAACCTGCCGGTGGCTGCCGCGCAAATTGCCGATGTCTATCCGTTGTCGCCGATGCAGCAAGGCATGTTGTTCCACAGCCTGTACGAGCAAGGCAGCGGTAACTACATCAACCAGATGCGGGTCGATGTCGATCACCTCGACCCACAGCGCTTCAAGCAGGCCTGGCTGGATGTACTGGCAGCCCACGACATATTGCGAACCGGCTTCGTATGGCAGGCAGAGCTGGAGCGAGCGGTGCAGATCGTGCACCGCACCGTCGGCTCGCCGTTCACCGAACTGGACTGGCGCGACACCCAGCAGCTGGAAGCCGCGTTGCAGCAGTTGGCCGATGACGAGCGCCAGCGTGGCTTCGACCTGGCCGAGGCGCCATTGCTGCGCCTGGTGCTGGTGCGTACCGACAGGCATCGGCACCACCTGATCTATACCAACCACCATATCCTGATGGATGGCTGGAGTACCTCGCGCTTGCTGGGGGAGGTGTTGCAGCGTTATGCCGGGCAACCGATGCCGGTGCAGGCAACGCATTACCGCGACTACATCGCCTGGTTGCAGCGTCAGGATGCGGGCGCCGCTGAAACATTCTGGAAGGGCCAACTGGCAGACCTGGAGGCACCGACCTGTCTGGCGCAAAGCATCCCTGGCCTTGGCCTGGGCGGTTCAGCGTGTGGCCAGGGCGAGTACCAGCAGCGCTTCGACCGCCAGCAAACCCGGCAGATCGAGGCCTTCGCCAGGGCTAATCGGGTCACGGTCAATACCTTGCTGCAGGCTGTCTGGCTGCTGTTGCTGCATCGCTACAGCGGCCAGCCCAGCGTCTGCTTCGGCGCTACGGTGGCTGGGCGGCCGACTGACCTGCCAGGGGTGCAAGAGCAGATTGGCCTGTTCATCAACACGCTGCCGGTGGTCGGCACGCCGCGTGCGGAACAGACCGTCGCGCAGTGGCTGGCCCAGGTGCAGGCGAGCAACCTGGCGGCGCGCGAATTCGAGCATTCCCCGCTGTATGACGTGCAACGCTGGGCCGGGCAGGCCGGTGACGCGTTGTTCGACAGCTTGCTGGTGTTCGAGAACTACCCGGTGGCCGAAGCGCTGCAACAGGGCGCGCCCGATGGCCTGCGCTTTGGCGAGGTGACCAATCGCGAGCAGACCAACTACCCGTTGACGCTGTTGGTGAGCCCGGGGGCGACTTTGTCGATCCAGTACAGCCACGATCGCAGCCATTGGTCTGGCCAGGCGATCGAGCAGGTGGCGCAGCACCTGGGCAACCTCATCAGGGCCATGCTGGCAGATGCCGGCCAGGCACTGGCCGAGCTGCCGATGCAGGGCCCCGATGAGCAGCGCCAACTGCTCCTGGACTGGAACGCCACATATGCGGTGTTCCCGAGTGATAGCAGCATTCACCAGTTGATCGAAGCCCAGGTGTTCGCCACCCCGAACGCCCCGGCGCTGGTATTCGGCGAGCAGGCCCTGAGCTATGCCGAACTCAACCGCCGTGCCAACCAGCTGGCGCACCGGTTGCGCGAGTTGGGCGTGGGCCCGGACGTGCTGGTCGGCATCGCCATGCAGCGCAGCCTGGAAATGGTCATCGGCCTGCTGGGCATCGTCAAGGCCGGCGGCGCCTACGTGCCGCTGGACCCGGAGTACCCGCAGGAGCGCCTGCGCTACATGTTCGACGACAGCGGCATCGCCTTGTTGCTGAGCCAGTCGCACCTGCGCGACACCCTGCCGATCCCGGCCGGCTTGCGTTGCCTGGAGCTCGATAGCGAAGACCTGAGCGGCTACAGCGATGCCAACCCGGACACCGATGTAGCGCCGCTGAACCTCGCCTACGTGATCTACACCTCTGGCTCCACCGGTCGCCCGAAAGGCGCTGGCAACAGCCATCGGGCGCTGGTCAACCGCCTGTGCTGGATGCAGAAGGCCTACGGCCTGGACGCCAGCGACAGCGTGCTGCAGAAAACCCCGTTCAGCTTCGACGTGTCGGTGTGGGAGTTCTTCTGGCCGTTGATGACCGGCGCGCGCCTGGTCATCGCCCAGCCGGGGGCACACCGCGACCCGCAGCTGCTGGTCGAGGCCATCAACCACTACGGCATCAGCACGCTGCACTTCGTGCCGTCGATGTTGCAGGCGTTCATGACCCACCAGGCGGTAGAGCGCTGCGTCAGCCTCAGGCGCGTGGTGTGCAGCGGCGAAGCGCTGCCGGCCGAACTGGCCCGCCAGGCCCTGCAACGTTTGCCGGCGGCGAGCCTGTACAACCTGTACGGGCCGACCGAAGCGGCCATCGACGTCACCCACTGGACCTGCCAGGCGGATGAAACCATCAGCGTGCCGATCGGCCAGCCGATCGACAACCTCAAGACCCACATCCTCGACGGCAGCCTGCACCCGGCGGTGCGCGGCAGTGCCGGTGAGCTGTACCTCGGCGGTGTCGGCCTGGCCCGTGGTTATCACCAGCGCCCGGCGCTGACCGCCGAACGCTTCGTGCCAGACCCGTTCAGCACCGACGGCGGGCGCCTGTACCGCACCGGCGACCTGGCGCGCTACCGCGCCGACGGGGTGATCGACTACGCCGGGCGTATCGACCACCAGGTGAAGATCCGCGGCCTGCGCATCGAGCTGGGCGAGATCGAAGCACACCTGCTGCAGCTGCCGAGCGTGCAGGAGGCAGTGGTGCTGGCCCAGGACGGGCCGAGCGGCAAGCAACTGGTGGCCTACGTGGTGCCTGCCGACAGCACGCAAGAGCAGGGCGCGTTGCGCGACAGCCTGCGTGCTGCGCTCAAGGCTGGCTTGCCGGACTACATGGTGCCGGCGCACCTGCTGCTGCTCGATCAGCTGCCGCTGACGCCGAACGGCAAGCTCGACCGCAAGGCCCTGCCGCAGGTGGATGCCAGCCAGTTGCAGGGCGAGTACGTCGCCCCGCAGAGCGCGTTGGAGCAACAGATCGCGGCGATCTGGGCACAGGTACTGAAGCTGGAGAGGGTCGGCCTGACCGATAACTTCTTCGAGCTGGGCGGTGATTCGATCGCATCCTTGCAACTGGTCAGCCGAGCGCGCAAGGCCGGCCTCGAGTTTACCCCCAGGGAGCTTTTCGAGCATCAGACCGTACAGCGCCTGGCCTCGATCGCACGGCAACACCGCACCGCGCAGGATGGCGACCCGCCTGCAGCTTCGGCAGCGGATGCGTTGGCGGCGCTGACCCCGGCACAACGGCAGCGACTGCCGGTTCCGATGGAGCAGATCGCTGACCTCTATCCGCTTTCGCCGATGCAGCAGGGCATGCTGTTCTATACCCTGCAAGGGCCAGAAGCCGGCCTTTACATCAACCAGACCGCAGTCTCGGTTGCCGGGCTGGACATTGACCGCTTCGCCGATGCGTGGCGGCAGGTGATTGCCCGGCATGACATTCTGCGCACGGCCTTCTGGTCCGACCCGCAACTGCACGAGCCGATGCAACTGGTGCTGCACGACGTGGCCTTGCCGTTGCAGGTGCTCGATTGGCGGCAGCGAGACTGCGCGCCGGAGGCACTCAAGGCATTGGCGGCAGAAGAAGCTGCCCGAGGCTTCCAGTTGGCGAGTGCGCCGCTCATGCGCCTGACGCTGGTGCGCCTGGAAGATGGCGGCGTGCACCTGATCTGGACGCGCCATCACATCCTGATGGATGGCTGGAGCGATTCGCGCCTGCTGGGCGAGGTGCTGCAGACCTATCACGGGCAAGTGCCGGAACGCCCGGTGGTGCAGTTCGGCAACTACATCCGCTGGCTTGGCGCGCAACCCCAGGAACAACTCGAACGGTTCTGGAGCGCCACACTCGGCAGCCTGGAAACCCCGACCTTGCTGACTGGCAGCGTGCTGCCGCGCCCTGCGCCTGAGCTGGACGGCCATGCAGCGCTGTACCTGCGCTGGGACATGCCCAGGACCCGACGCCTGCGTGAGCAGGCGCAAAAGCTGCGGGTGACCCCGAACACCCTGATACAGGCGGCCTGGTTGCTGGTGTTGCAACGCTACACCGGGCAGTCCACGGTGTGCTTCGGCGCGACGGTGGCAGGGCGCCCACCGAGCCTTGCGGGCGCCGATGAAATGCTGGGGTTGTTCATCAATACCTTGCCGGTGGTGCAGGCGCCCGAGCCCGGGCAACGGGTCGAGACATGGTTGCAGCAGCTGCAGGCGTACAACGTCGAGATGCGCGACCATGAGCACGCGGCCCTTGCCCATGTCCAGCGCTGGGCCGGGCGCCCGGGCCAGCCGTTGTTCGACAGTATCGTCGTGTTCGAGAATTTCCCGGTCGATGAGCGCCTGGCGGAAAACAGTAGCGACTCCCTGCAGTTCGGTGAGGTCAGTGCGCGCGGCGTTACCAACTACGCCATGGACTTGTGCGTGGAGCTGGGCAACACCCTGGTGGTGGAGTTCATGTACCTGCGCAGCTGCTTCAGCGAGGCCGCCACCGAGGCATTGCGTGGTAGCTTCGAGCGCTTGTTGAATGCGATGCTGGATGACCCGCAGGCTACGCTCGGTAGCCTGGATATGCTGACCCCGGCGCAGTTGCAACAGGCCGCCACGCGTAACCGCCTGGCCGGCAGCCCGCAGCGTGAGCCGCTGCTGGCCGAGCAGATTGCCGTACATGCCACGGCTTGCCCCGATGCCGTCGCGGTGGTCTGCGCAGGGCAGCAATTGACCTATCGCGAGCTGGAGGAAAGGGCCAATCGCCTGGCGCATCGGCTCATCGCCCTGGGGGCGCGGCCAGAGGCCACCGTCGGCATCGCCCTGGAGCGTTCGGTCGAGGTCATCGTGGCGTTCCTCGCCGTGATGAAGACCGGTGCGGCCTATGTCCCGCTGGACATCGATTACCCCCAGGAGCGCCTGCAATGGATCGTCGCTGACGCCGGCATGCATGCGCTGATCACCACCCGCGAGCTCAGGCCGCGTTTCGCCCAGGTGCAGTGTTGTGTCGAGCTGGACACCCAGGTACTCGACGCCTCGCCGCTGACGCCGCCGCAAGTGAACCTGCAGCCGGACAACCTGGTCTACCTCATCTATACCTCTGGCTCTACCGGCAAGCCCAAAGGGGTAGCGGTCAGCCACGAGCAGATCCGCATGCACTGCCAGGCCATTGCCTCGCTGTATGACATGGATCTAACCACCCGCGAGTTGCTGTTCATGTCATTCGCCTTCGACGGTGCCCAGGAACGCTGGCTGTCGACCTTGTCATCCGGTGGCTGTCTGGTGGTGCGTGAAAACCGTCTGTGGACGGCAGAAGAAACCTGGCAGGTGCTGCACGAGCAACGCATCGACATTGCCTGCTTCCCACCGGCCTACCTTCAGCAACTGGCAGAATTCGCCGAGGGCCAGGACCAGGCCGCGCCCCCGGTGCGGGTGTACTGCTTTGGCGGGGACGCGGTGCCGAATGCGCTGTTCGAGCAGGTCAAGCGCAGCTTGCAGCCGCAGTGGCTGACCAACGGCTATGGCCCGACCGAGACGGTGGTTACCCCGCTGTTGTGGAAGGTCTCCCGCGAGCAGGCATGCGAGGCGGTGTTCGCACCGATCGGTACGCGTGTCGGTGAGCGTACCCTGTACGTACTCGACCCGCATCTCAATCCGTTGCCTGATGGTGTCGCGGGCGAGCTGTACATTGGCGGCGAAGGGGTGGCGCGCGGGTATCACCAGCGGCCGTCCCTGACTGCCGAGCGTTTCGTTGCCGACCCATCTGGCCAGGGCTTGCGCCTGTATCGCACCGGTGACCGGGTGCGGCGCCGTAGCGATGGGGTGATCGACTTCATCGGGCGCATGGACAACCAGTTGAAGGTGCGTGGTTTCCGCATCGAGCCCGGCGAAATCGAAGCGCGCCTGCGTGACCTGAGCGAGGTGCGGGATGCCGTGGTGGTCGCACGCGACACAGCCACAGGCAAACAGCTGATCGGCTACGTGGTTACCCGCGACCACCACGGCTGCGCCCAGGCATTGCGTGAGGCCCTGGCTGCCGAATTGCCGGATTACATGGTGCCTGCGCAACTGGTGCTGATGCCGGCATTGCCGCTCACGCCAAACGGCAAGGTCGACCGCAATGCGCTGCCGGCGCCCGAATTCGTCGGCCAGCGTGTGCAGGTTGCACCGCGCAACGCGATCGAGCGGGCGTTGGCGGACATCTGGCAGCAAGTGCTGGATGTGCCCAGCGTGGGGGTCGAAGACAACTTCTTCGAGCTGGGCGGCGATTCGCTGCGGGTGCTCAAGATGCTGTCCAAGGTCCGCGCCTGCGAGGCGTTGCCCATCGAACTGAAACTGCGGGATGTGATTGCCAGGCCGACCATTGCCGAATTGTCTGGTTACGCCGACAACGAGGCCAGCCTGGATCCGCTGCTGCTGCTCAACAGCCGTGTGGCCGGGGCGCCACCGTTGTTCTGCCTGCACGCCGGCTTCGGTACGGTGTTCGACTACGAGCCGTTGGCGCGCCGTCTGGACGGCCGCTGTGCAGTCTACGGCATCCAGTGTCGCATGCTGCTGGAGCATGCCTGGGAGGATGATTCCCTGCAGGCAATGGCGATCGACTATGCCCAGTACATCCGCCAGAAACAGCCGCAGGGGCCTTACCAGTTGCTCGGGTGGTCGCTCGGTGGCGCGCTGGCGGTGCTGGTGGCCCATGAGCTGGAAAGCCAAGGGCAGCAGGTTGCGATGCTGAGCCTGGTGGACAGCTTCATTCCTCAGCCGGGCCAGGTGGCACCAGACACGGATTGGCGTGACGACCTGCACGGCTTCCTGGGGGTGATGCTTGGCGCAGACAGAGAACGTCTGGTTGTGCCTGCAATAGCGGCCGATTGCGACAGCAACGGGTTGGCGCAGATCATTGACGCGGTGCGCGCGTCCCAGGCCGGGCAGTCAGCTTATGCCGAGATCGGCAGCGCGGAGCTGGCCCACACTTTTGTCGTCGCGATGAAGCTCAAGGCACTGTCGCAGCAGATGGCCGCGTTGCCGGTTACTCTTGCAGAGGCTGCGTGCTGGTGGGCAGGTACCGGCAACTTCGACGAACGGATTGCCGGCCCTGCCCGGCATACCTCTGTGGATGCCGGGCATTACGACATCCTCAGGCATCCCGAGGTGCTCGACGGCGTGGTCGCCTTGCTGCAACGGCGGGACCTGGTCGGCGGCTGAAGCTGGCCGCCCCGTTGTGGGGCGGCTGCCTGCATGAGGGCCCGTTGCGTACCCCTTGGGGTGGCAACGGGCTTTTTCATGACTACGGCTCGCCCGGGCATGGCCGGGCAATGAAAAACGGCGCTCCCGTGTGGGAAGCGCCGTTCTGTCAGCCGGCTTGCGGCAAGTGTGGCGGGATTGCTGTCAGGTCAGAAGTCGTAGCGCAGGTTCAGCATGGTGTTGCGCGGGGCGCCGTAGTGGGCGTAGCTGCCGGCCATGCCTGCGTAGTATTTCTCATCGAACAGGTTGTTGACGTTGACGGTGGCCGACAGGTTGTCGTTGATCTGGTAGCGAGCCATCAGGCTGGCGACGGTATAGTCGTCTTGCGTGACCCGTGCACCCAGGCGGGCGTAGGTGAGCGACGAACTGGAGTTCCAGCTTGCACCGCCGCCAATGGTCAGCTTGTTCCAGTCACCCTGAAGACGGTAGGTGGTCCAGAGGCGGAAGGTGTCCATGGGCAATTGCGTGGTCAGGCGGTTGCCATCGGCGTCCTCGGTACGCGAGTGGCTATAGCCGGTCTGCAGGTTCCAACCGGGCAATACCTCACCGGACAGTTCCAGGTCGATACCTTTGGTTTCCGCACCATCGACAGCGCGGTAAGCCTGGGTACGACCAGGTGTCAGGTTATCGCCATCCTCTTCGGCAAGGTTGTCGCGCTGGATCAGATAGAGGGCAGCGTTGGCATTCAACCGGCCATCATAGAATTCACCTTTCCAACCCAGCTCGTAGTTTTTGCCCACCACAGGTTCCAGGGTCTTGCCGGAAACATCCTGGGCGGACTGCGGTTTGAAGATGTCGGTATAGCTGACATAGACCGACTGCTCCGGGGTCAGGTCGTAGACGATCCCGGCATAGGGCGTGACCACGCCGTTCTCGCGCATCTTGGTGGTCGGGGCGCGGGTGGGCAGGATGCTGAGGTTGTAGTCGTAGCTGTATTTCGAGACCCGGGCGCCAAGGATGAAGTGCAGCTCGTCGGTGATGTTGAAGCGGCCGGCCAGGTAGTAACCGCTCTGCCGGATAGCGACGTTGTAATCCAGGAACGGGACGTAGCTGTCGTCCGCTGGCCGGGCCATCTGGTTGTCCCAGTTGTAATAGTCGATCGTGGTCGACGGCGCATCGGCTTCGTCGTGCTGGTTTTCGTACTCCTGGAAGTTGTAGCCGACGATCAGCTCATGGCTCTGCCCGAGCAGTTCAAACGGGCCCTGGAGCGTCACATCGACGCCTTTCTGCGTCTGGGTTGCCTTGGCCTTGGCCGGGATGATCGGTATCGCACCGGTGGCCTGGTTGATATAGGCCACGTTGGTGGTGGTACGCAGGTAGGCCGAGTCGGTATCGCGGTCGACGTCCATGTAGTTGGCGGCGATCTTGAACTGCCAGTCATTGGCCAGTGCCTGTTCCAGGCCGAAGGTGTAGTTGGTGGTTTCGATTTCGTCGTACATCCAGCGCGCGCCGGCGCTTTTCGAGCGGGAGAAATCGGTGGGTTGGCCATTGCTGAACAGCACCGGGACGCCCGGGGCGCCATCGGCCCGGTACTTCTGGTGGTCGATGCTGAAACGGCCGACGGTGCTGTCGCTCAGGTCTGCTTCGACAACTCCATAGACCAGGTCGCGTTTCTGGCTGTACCAGTCCATGAAGGTGTCGTTGTCTTGCTTGGCTGCGACGAAGCGGCCGCGAACGTTGCCGTTTGCCGTCAGCGGCCCGGAGATGTCTGCTTCGGCGCGGTAGTAGTCCCACGAGCCAACCCCGGCCTGGATGTGCGACTTGAACTCGCGGGTTGGCCGCTTGCGGATCAGGTTCACCACGCCGCTCGGGTCACCCGCCCCGGTCATCAGACCGGTGGCACCACGGATGATCTCGACATGATCATAGAGCGCCATGTCCAGCAGGGTGCTGGGCATGTTGCGGGTCTGGTTTTCCTGGGTGGTGGTCACGCCATCGATCTGGTAGGTGTTGATCGCACTGCCACGGGAGTAGATGTTGAAACGCTCACCGCCGTCCTGGGACATGGTGATGCCGGGCGTCTGGTTGAGCACTTCGGTCATCGTCGCCAGGTGTTGGTCATCCATGCGCTGGCGAGTGATCACGCTGATGGTTTGCGGCGTTTCGCGGATCGACAGGTTCATCTTGGTGGCGGTGCTGGTCACCCCGGTGGTGTACGACCCCGTGCCTTCGGTGGTGGCCCCCAGGCCCGTGCTACTGACGTTGGTCGCCGAAAGCTCGACCTGGCCGTCCTTTGCGCTTGAAGCTGCGCTGACGGTCACGGTGTTGCCGTCGATCTGGTAACGCAGCCCGCTGCCACCCAGCAGGATGGCCAGTGACGAAGCGAGGTCGTGCTGGCCCTTGAGGGCGCTGGAGCGCAACCCGCCGATGTCCTCCGGGCTGTACAGCAACTGGGTATCGGTCTGTCTGGCCAGTGCCTGCAATGCCGAGTTCATCGACTGCGCGGGAATGTCCAGGGTCCATTCCTGCGCCTGCACCTGGGCGACCATGGCGGTGCACATTGCCAGGCCCAGGCCGACGCGTGTCAACGCATCCCGGGGGCGAAAGGAGTGACGGAGCAGTAACGCTTTGGCCAGTGGGTTGAGCGGGCCGGGCAGGGGCTTGGACATCTATTGCGGTCTCGTTGGCAGAGGGTTTTTATCGGTGTCAGCAATAGGACGCAGCACCTGGTAAAAACCGGAACGATTCTTATTGCCGATTTTTTTCAGGCTGCTGCGTCAACCGCGTCACAACTTCACAATTCACGTGCTACGCGGAAACCGAGAAAGTCGCCGCGGGTGGTCTTGAGGCGGTCGTTGCGGTTGGCCGAGCGAGAGAAGATCGGCGGCTCGCCCCAGTCGTTGCCACGCATGTGCGCGCGAATGCACTGGGGGTCCTGGACCCAGGCGCTGCCGTCGCTGGGGGCGCCTTGGTAGCTGTCGTGGTAGCAGTCGGCGACCCACTCGTAGACGTTGCCGTGCATGTCGTACAGGCCGAAGGCATTGGCCGGGTAGCTGCCCACCGGGGCGGTGTATGTGTAACCGTCCTTGGGGCCATAGGTATTGGCGTGCTTGCTGATCTCGTACTTGCCCGGTTCGTCGAAGGGGAACGGAAACGGGCCGCTGGACCCGGCACGGGCGGCGTATTCACGTTCGGCTTCGCTGACCATGCGGTACGCTTTGCCGGTGGTGTTCGCCAGCCAGCGGGTGTAGGCCTGCACTTCGTCGTAGTCCACGCACACCGCGGGTTGGCGGGGGCCTTGCGGGTAGCTGGGCTTGCTCGCCTGGCACCAGCGGCCGGGGCGATCGTCGCCGCTCTTGATCACGGTGCCGGTGGCCTTGATATAGGCGTCCAGTTCGCCGGCGGTAACTTGGTAGCGGCTCATGGCGAAGGGTTTGGCGAAGGTCACGGTGTGCAGCGGGCCCTCGTCGGGCTGGCGACCGACTTCGTCGTCGGGGGCGCCCATCAGGTAGCTGCCGGCGGGCAGCACGACCATTTCCGGGCAGTCCTTGCAGTCTTTGAACACGTCGCCGGGTTTGGCGGCGTGGGCATGGGCGCTGACCAGCAGCAGGCAGGTGATCTGGGCTGGCCGGCAGAGCCAGGTGGAGACGTTCATCAGCGGTCCTCGGAACGGGTGAATGCGGGCTGCGTTTCGCATTCAGACGAGCCGAGGCGGTGAAAAATTAACCAGTCGTTGTAGGCGCGGCCTTGCGTCGCGATGGGGCGCGAAGCGGCCCCGGCAATATCGGCGTGAATGCAAAGAAATGGGGCCGCTTCGCAGCCCATCGCGACGCAAGGCCGCTCCTACAACGGGAGCGTGGGCGGCGGGGTGGTTGCCAGCCAGCAAACCCCGGGCTATAGTCCAGCCCATTGTCCTCTTCCCGAAGACCTGCTCATGTCAGCCAGCCCTTCCACCACTTGCTTTGCCATCGCGCCAGTCGCGGGCATGGTCGTGCGTGGCAGCCAGCAGCCGGTCATGATCAGTCACTATCCACCACCACCTGTCAGTGGCGTCGTGGGCGGCGTAGCTCCGCCTCGCTGCGTGGTCGTGCTGGGCTGATCGGCTGCTGGCCGCTGCCCTTCGCACACGCAACCTACTGAACACGGTCGGCGACTTCCCTCGCTGAAGCGCACGTCGTCCGTCTGGCTTATTTGCCTTATATCAGGTGGCAATCCATGTCTGTCTTTAGCAAAACCTCCGTGGCCTCGGCGGCCACTACCTGCCTGTTCGTCCTGCTGTGGAGCAGCGGGGCGATCGTTTCCAAGCTGGGCCTGGCGCAGGCCAGCCCGTTCGCCTTCCTGCTGCTGCGCTCGGCGCTGGCCCTGGCTGGCATGCTGTTGATCGGGCCGCTGCTGGGGCTGCGCTGGCCGCGCAGTCGCGCGGCCGTGCTGCGGGCCCTGGGCACCGGCTGCGTGCTGCTCGGCGCCTACCAGATCTTCTACCTGCTGGCGCTCGACACCCAGGTCACCCCGGGCATCATGGCCACGGTGATGGGGGTACAACCGATCCTGACCGTGGTGCTGATGGAGCGCCAACGCTCGTGGAGCCGTCTGTTCGGCCTGGGGTTGGGGCTGGCGGGCTTGGTCATGGTGGTCTACCAGGGCATCAACCTGGGTGGGGTATCGCTGGCCGGGATGCTGTTCGCCCTGCTGGCGCTGGCCTGCATGACCTTCGGTTCGATCCTGCAGAAGCGCATCACCGACAACCCCATGGGCACCCTGCCGCTGCAGTACCTGGCCGGCTTTGCCATGTGCGCACTGTTCGCGCCGCTGCAGCCACTGCATGTGCAGTGGAGCGGCAGCTTCGTCGGCGCGCTGCTGTGGATGGGCCTGGTGGTCTCGCTGCTGGCGACCTTGCTGCTGTACCGGCTGATCGCCAAGGGCAACCTGGTCAATGTCACCAGCCTGTTCTACCTGGTGCCGGCCGTGACTGCGGTGATGGACTTGCTGATCTTCGGTAACCGCCTGGCTCCGCTTGGCCTGCTGGGCATGGGGCTGATCGTGGTGGGCCTGCTGTTCGTGTTTCGCAAGCCCGCCGCGCGCCTGGCCGAGGCCTAGGCCCTGGCGGTCCTAGCGGAATTCTTCGGGGATCGCGTGGCGCAGCACGCCTTCCTCGAAGTCCAGCAGGCCGGCGTCGCGCTGGGTGAGCAGGTAGTAGAGCAGGGTATCGAGCGAACGCTGCGGCGGGACCTCGAGCGCCAGCATCTTCACCGCTTGCTCGGTCTCGCAGTTGCAGCCGAAGTCTTGCAGCGCCGCGCGTACCTGGTCCAAGGTTTCCGGGGGCTTGACAATAACCCGGAACACCGAGCTGCCGCCGCTGCGGCGTAGTGCGGCAAACCAGGTTTCGCCGGCTTGTTCACGGGTGGCGATCACGTCGCCCGGGGCAATGCCGTAGACATGGAAGGGAATGTTGTCGACGGCATAGCCACCGTCCACGGCCTTGGCCCACAGCCCCTCGACCGAGGCCGGTGGATAGCCGTTGGCGTCCTGTTCCAGGCGGAACAAGACCTTCTTGTATGCGCTGTTCACAGTCTGCTCCGCTTCACCTGCGCGCCGGGCGCAGTACCAGCCACAACGCCGCACCGATCAGCACGCCGCCGTACAGGTGCGCCATCGACAGCGGTTCGTCCAGCAGCCACGCCCCCCACAAAACGCCGAACACCGGAATCAGGAAGGTCACGGTGCTGGCCTTGACCGGGCCGATTTCCTCCAGCAGGCGGAAGTACAGGATGTAGGCGAATGCCGTACACAGCAAGCCCAGGCCCAGCAGCGACAGCCACACCTGCCAGCCGCCCCAGCTGGCCGGTGGCTGGCTCAGTGCGCTCCAGGCGAACAGCGGGCTGAGCATCAGGGTAGCGCCGAGCATGCTGCCCAGTGCCGACAGGCGGCTGTCCAGGCCGCTGACCCAGCGGCGGGCGAGGAAACCGGCAAAGCCGTAGCAGGTGGTGGCTGCCAGGCAGGCGAGGGCGCCCTGCAGCAGGGCCAGGTCGAGGGCCACTGGGCCGGCACCGCTGAGGATGCCGACGCCGAACAGGCCGAGGAAGATGCCGCACAGCTTGGCCAGGGTCAGCGGTTCGCGGAAGAACAGCGCGCCGACCAGCACGCCCATCAGCGGCGTGGTGGCGTTGAAGATGGCCGAATAACCGGCCGGTAACACCTGGGCGGCCACGGAATAGAAGGTGGCCGGAATGCCGGAGTTGATCATGCCCAGCACCAGGCAGGCGCCGAGCTTGCCCTGGAAGTCCCAGCGCACCCGGGCGGCAGCAAACAGCGCGACCAGGCCCAGGCAGGCGATGGACACGCGGAAAAACGCGGTCGGTACCGTGCCAAGCGCCGGGGCGATGATGCGCATGAACAGGAAGCTCGCCCCCCAGACGGCGGCAAGGGTCAGCAGGCGGGCTAGGGCGATGGGGCTCACAACGGTCTCCGGCGGCAGGGCAGGGCGCGAGTGTACGCCAGGGGGCGGGGGGATTCTTGTGCTTTCTTGCGCTGTAAACCTGTGTCGGCCCTTTCGCGGGTAAACCCGCTCCCACAGGGTTGCCACCGGGCCGAGCATTGCAGAGAACCTGTGGGAGCGGGTTTACCCGCGAAGAGGCCGGCACAGGCTCCGCAAAAACCAAGAGGCGACTAAGCTCTGTAACTCAACACCGCATCGAGGTCTTCGCATGCCCCAGCCCTGGCCCGCCGTCGAAATCGCCCGGATGATCCTCGCCGGCTTCGACGATTACCGCGACCATTTCCAGCGCATCACCCTCGGCGCCCGCGAGCGCTTCGAACAAGCGCGCTGGCAGGATATCCAGCGTGCCGCTGCCGCCCGCATCAACCTCTATGAAGAAAAGGTCGCCGAGGTCAACGGCTGGCTGCGCCAAGGGTTTGCCGAGGATGTGTTGCTGGACGTGGCGCAATGGCCGCTGGTGAAGGACGCCTACATCCACCTGATCGACCCGCGTCTGGACGACGAGCTGGCCGAGACCTGGTACAACTCGCTGTTCTGCAGCCTGTTCAGCCACGACCTGATCAGCGACGGCTGCATGTTCATCCACACCACCCGGCCCTCGATGCGCGGCCGCGAACGGGCCGCGCAAACCCGCACCTATCGACCTGACGGTGGCCTGAAGGGCTTGCTGCGGGCGGTATTTGCCGATTACCCGTTCGATGTGCCGTATGGCGACCTGGAAGGCGACCTGGCGCGCCTGGAGGAGCAGTTGCGCGACTGCCTGCCGGACTGGGTCTGCAAGGACCCGGCCCTGGCCCTGGAGCTGTTCGTGCCGGTGCTGTACCGCAACAAGGGGGCCTACCTGGTCGGCCGGCTATACAACAGCGACGAGCAGTGGCCGCTGGTGATCCCGCTGTTGCACCGCGAAGGGCACGGCATCGAGGCCGATGCGCTGATCACCGACGAGGCCGAGGTATCGATCATCTTTTCCTTCACCCGCTCGTACTTCATGGTCGACGTGCCGGTGCCTGCGGAATTCGTCAACTTCCTCAAGCGCATTCTGCCGGGCAAGCACATTGCCGAGCTGTACACCTCGATCGGGTTCTACAAGCACGGCAAGTCGGAGTTCTACCGGGCGCTGATCAACCACCTGGCCAGCAGCGACGACCGCTTCGTCATGGCGCCCGGGGTCCGTGGCATGGTCATGAGTGTGTTCACCCTGCCAGGCTTCAATACCGTGTTCAAGATCATCAAGGACCGTTTTTCGCCATCGAAGACGGTCGACCGTGCCACGGTGATCGACAAGTACCGGCTGGTGAAGAGTGTCGATCGGGTGGGGCGTATGGCCGATACCCAGGAGTTTGCCGATTTTCGCTTTCCGCGCAGCAAGTTCGAGCCGGAGTGCCTGGCCGAACTGCTGGAGGTGGCACCCTCGACCGTGGCGCTGGAGGGCGACACGGTGCTGATTCGCCACTGCTGGACCGAGCGGCGCATGACGCCCCTGAACCTGTACCTGGAGCATGCCAGCGAGGCCCAGGTGCTGGAGGCGCTGGAGGATTACGGCCTGGCCATCAAGCAGCTGGCGGCGGCGAATATCTTCCCTGGCGACATGCTGCTGAAGAATTTTGGCGTTACCCGGCATGGCCGGGTGGTGTTCTACGACTATGACGAAATCAGCTTTCTGACCGAGGTAAACTTCCGCCACATTCCACCGCCGCGCTATCCCGAAGACGAGATGTCGGGCGAGCCATGGTACTCGATCGGGCCGCATGATGTGTTTCCCGAAGAATTTCCGCCGTTTTTGTTCGCCGATATCGGCCAGCGCCGGTTGTTCAGCCGCTTGCATGGTGAGCTGTACGACGCGGATTACTGGAAGCGGCTGCAGGCGGCGATACGCGACGGGAAAGTGATTGATGTGTTTCCGTATCGACGCAAGGGGCGGTGACTGTGCTTTGGCAGGCCCGGCCTCTTCGCGGGTAAACTCGCTCCCACAGATACGGCACAGTACGCGAAACCAGTGGGGTGCCTGTGGGAGCGGGTTTACCCGCGAAGAGGCCGGGCCTGCTTTTCACCGTCACCCCTCAAACACTTCAAGTCACTGAAATTCGTGCGCACCTGGCCCAGCCGCTCCTGCAGGAACCGCCGCTGCTGCGGGGTGCTCTGCTGCACCAGGTCGACCAGCAGGCTACGCGCCTGCCGCTCGGTATTCTGGAATGCCGCGCGATATTCCGGCGTCCACAAGCTCTCCTTGCGCTGCAGCAGGGTCGCCAGGCGCGGCTCGAAGCTGGCGTCGTTACGCTGGTTCATTGCCAGCAGCAGTTGTTGCTGCCAGTGGGCGCGGTTGGCGATCCATGCGCGGTTCTGGTCGCCCAGCGCCTCGGACCAGGCCCGTACCCGTTGCTGCTGCACCGGGGTCAGCTCGCCAAACCAGGGCGTGAGGCGTTTTTCCATGCGTTCGGCGCGGCGGGCAATCTGTTTCGACAGCGGCGTATCGACATACTGTTTCTGCCGTTCGGCGATGTCGTCGCGGAACGCCTCGCGCATCTCCGCCACCTGGGCGTCGCTCATGCCGCGCAGCAGTTCAATGGCCGACGGGGTGATCTCCTCCGCCACCCGGCCAATCGCCTCGCGCGCTTCGCGGGTGCGTTGCTGCAGGGCCTGGTCGGTTACCTGGTCGTCGGCCACCATGTCACGTACCCGGTCCAGCCAGTCGAGGTAGCCAGGCAACTGGGTCTGGCAATGCCAGGCCAGGTGCTCGCGCAGGCGGTCGTCGAGCATGGCCTTCTGCTCGCGGTTCATGTCCAGGTAGTCGCCCAGCGACCATGGCACCAGGCGGTCGAGGTTGCGGTAGGCCAGGTCGATGCGGCTGCAGGCGGCCATGGCCAGGGCGAAGCCGATGGCGATGAGCAGGGCTTTGGACAGGCGTAGCGGCATGGGCTGTTCCTTGCTGAGGCTTGCCAGACGGTAGACGCAAGGGCGCGGCTGGCGGTTCCACTGCATCAGCGGTCGGGCGGCGCGCTGGCTTCAGGTGTAGAATAGCCGCCTTGTCTTGAGGATCATCGGAAATGGCTCTGCTTGGGCGTTACAACAGTTTGCAAATCGTGAAACACGTGGACTTCGGCCTGTACCTGGATGGCGGTGCCGACGGCGAGATCCTGCTGCCCGCGCGCTACATCCCGAAAAACGCCGAAACCGAAGTCGATGACTGGCTGAACGTGTTCATCTACCTGGACAGCGAAGACCAGCTGATCGCCACCACCGAAAAGCCCAAGGTGCAGGTCGGCGAATTCGCCAGCCTCAAGGTCAAGGACATCAACGGCGCCGGCATCTTCCTCGACTGGGGCCTGTCCAAGGACCTGCTGATGCCGTACTCGGAAGAGGCGCGGCCGTTGAAGATCGGCGACTACTGCGTGGTGCACGTGTACCTCGACAAGCGCACCCGCCGCATCACCGCCACTTCGCGCCTGGACCGCTACCTGGACCGCACCCCGGCGGACTACCAGGCTGGTCAGCCGGTCGAGCTGCTGGTGGCCGGCGAAACGCCGATGGGCTTCAAGGCCATCATCAACAACCGCCACTGGGGCCTGATCCACAAGAACGAGGTGTTCAAGTTCCTGCGTTCCGGCATGCACGAAAAGGGCTTCATCAAGGAAGTACGCCACGACGGCAAGATCGCCCTCAGCCTGCAACCGGTGGGCGCGGCCCTGGCCGACAGCCTGCAGGAGCAGATCATGGCCCGCCTGGAGGCCGAAGGCGGGGTGCTGGGGGTGTGCGACAAGAGCGACCCGGCGCTGATCAGCAAGCTGTTCAACGTCAGCAAGGGCAACTTCAAGAAGGCCATTGGCGGCCTGTTCAAGCAGGGCCGCATCGTCATCCATGACGATCGGATCGAGAAGGCCTGATCAGGCCTGCACGAAGGTACGGAAGTCCAGCTGCTCGCCACCCGGGCGGGTGTCGCGCAGCAGCGAGTCGCGGTCGGCACTGAGCGCCAGGCTGATGGTCGAGCGGCGCTTGCCGGGGTTGCGCACCTCCATCTGCTCCTGGTGGGCGCGCAGGAAGTTGGTCGGCACCTTCAGGTGCTGCAGCTCATCGCTTTCCGGGGTGTGCAGCAGCAGGTTGACCCAGTCGGGCTGGCCCTTGCGCAGCAGCGCCACCGGCACCTCGAACCACCACAGGTTGCGTTTGCGGTCGAGAATGGCGAACAGGGTATTGGCGCTGGTCAGCACCGGCCGGGCCAATGCTTGGTTACGCCGGGCGATGGCGGCGGGTTTGTCGAGTTTCATGCAGGTTCCTGCGGGTTGACGCTACGAAGGCCTGCATTGTGAGGGGTGGCACCGGGCGCGGCAAGGCTTGCCGTCTGCCATGCCTGCAAGGTTGCCGCTTGGCTCATGCGCGCGTGATTCATTGAAACTCCTGGCGAAGGGCCCGGGTCCACCGACTGTCGACACGGTCCACGTGTCTCCAGTTACAGGAGTTTTGCCATGAGCGGTACCAAAGACAAAGCGAAAGGGTTGGCCAACGAAGCGATCGGTAACGTCAAGCAGGGGGTTGGCAAAGCCACCGACAATGACAGGCTGCGCGCCGAGGGCGAGGCGCAGGAGTTGAAAGGTGAAGGGCAACAGATCAAGGGCAATGTGAAGGATGCAGTGAAAAAGCCTTGATGTGATTCGCCAAGCAGCCTCTTCGCGCTGGCCCGCGAAGAGGCTGATACTGCTGTAAGAAAATTCTTGCAGTTTTGCCGGGAGCAGCACAGCGCCGACAGGGTCTATTAGACTTGTCCGTTGAACCGATCAAGCGGCGAAAGGAGACGCTATGATTTTCCCCGACCTGCGCGGCCTGCCCTTGCACCGCGTGCTGGTACGTACGGTCAAGGAATTCCTTGACGACGAGATGTCCACCTACGCCTCGGCATTGGCGTATCAGGCGCTGTTCTCGCTGTTTCCTTTTCTGCTGTTCTTGATAGCGCTGATCGGCTTCCTGCACCTGCCGGACTTCTTCTCCTGGTTGCGCCTGCAGTCGGAACTGGTGCTGCCGCCCCAGGCGCTGGAGCAGGTGAACCCGGTGATCGACCAGTTGCAACAGTCCAAGGGCGGGCTGCTGTCGGTAGGTATCGTGATTGCCCTGTGGACCGCCTCGGCCGGTGTGCGCCTGATGATGAGCGCGATGAACGCCGCCTACGACGTGCCCGAGGGGCGCCCGGCCTGGAAGCGCATGCCGCTGTCGATCATCTACACGGTAGGCTTGGCCGGCATGCTGCTGGTGGCGGCGGCGCTGATGGTGCTGGGCCCGCAGGTAATGGAATGGATCGCGGCGCAGGTTGGCATGCAGGAGTTCATCGTCACCTTGTGGACCGTGCTGCGCTGGCCGGTGATCGTGATTCTGCTGATGGTTGCAGTGGCGGTGATCTACTACGTGATGCCGGATGTGAAACAGGAGTTTCGCTTCATCACCCCGGGCTCGGTGCTGGCGGTGGTGGTGTGGATCGTGGCGTCGCTGGGCTTTGCCTACTACGTGAAGACCTTTGCCGACTACAACGCCATGTACGGCAGTATTGGTGCAATCATCGTGCTGTTGCTGTACTTCTATATTTCCGCTGCGGTGTTGCTGCTGGGCGCGGAAATGAACGCCGTGATCGAGCACATGTCCAGCGAGGGCAAGAACCCGGGCGAGAAGGAAGCTGCCGAGCACACCCCCCACGCCACCATTACCGTGCTGGGCCATGAACACCCGGTACCCAGCGAGCACCAACCTACCGAGCCGAACTCCCGATGATCCGCGACATTCTCAAGATGGGTGACGAACGCCTGCTGCGCATCGCGCCGCCCGTACCCCAGCACATGTTCGGCAGCGCCGAGTTGCAGCAACTGATCGACGACATGTTCGAAACCATGCATCACGTCGGCGGTGTCGGCCTGGCGGCGCCGCAGGTGGGCATCGACCTGCAGCTGGTGATCTTTGGCTTCGAGCGCAGCGAGCGTTACCCGGATGCCGAGCCGGTGCCGCAGACCATCCTGCTCAACCCGGTGATCACGCCAACCTCCAGCGAACTGGAGGATGGTTGGGAAGGCTGCCTGTCGGTACCTGGCCTGCGCGGCGTGGTGCCGCGATTCAAGCATATCTGCTATACCGGCCTCGACCCCCAGGGCAAGCCGATCGAGCGCTTTGCCGAAGGCTTCCAAGCCCGGGTGGTGCAGCACGAATGCGACCACCTGATCGGCCGCCTGTACCCGTCACGCATCCAGGACTTCTCCCGGTTCGGCTACACCGAGGTGCTGTTTCCCGGGCTTGACCCCAGCGACGACTGACCCCGCTGCAGGGCCACCAGGCGTTTGCTGCGCTGGTAGCGCTGCAGGCGGCCAGCCAGGGCTTGCGGCAAGTGCCCGGCAGTGGCGAAGCCCAGGCGCTGATAGAAGGCTGCAAGGTCCGTATGGCAGAACAGCCAGGTCGGGCCGCCTGCCTGCGCCAGCGCCGCCTCGATCAAACGCCCGGCTACCCCCTGGCCGCGGTGCTGCGGGGCGACGAACAGTCCGGTCAGCCAGAAGCCGTTGTCTACCGGGCTCAGGCTCAACCCGGCGATGATCCCAGGCGCCCTGGCCACCCATAGTTGCCCGTCGCCCGCAGCACGCATGCGCGTGCCATGCTGGCGGTAAAAATGGTCCAGTAGCCGGCGTTCGCTGGCCGACAGTGGCGAACACTGCAGATTGAGAGAAATGGTGGGGCCCGCCCTGAAAAGTGACCAAACGCTCTGGCCTGACTATTTGCGGCCACGTTGTCGCAGATTGTTGCAAATACTGCAAGGCTGAATATCCGACCGTGGGGTTCAACTATTCAGGGTCGGGAGTAGACTTTCACTCATCCCCCCTGGCAGTACGAAGCGGGATCGGTACTTCGTGCCATCTTCAGCGTAGATGGCAACTTCTCCGCGCCGTCACGGCAATAGAAGTCAATCGATCAGCTTGAACGCGTGAAAGGCAGACTCACATGAAACCACTACTGATTCTTGCATTGGTCGGTATGTCCTCGTTCGCCCTTGCCGATGAGGCCAAACCCGTCAACAGCGAACCCCTGACCCAGCAATACGACTACTCCATGAACCTGGATATCAAGCGGGTGATCAACCTTTCGACCATCCCCAACGTGTGCGAAGTGGTCCCGGCGACCATGACCTACGAGGATCACCAGGGGCAGGTGCATACCATCCAGTACCGTGCCATGGGTGAGGGTTGCCAGCAGGGTTGATCAGGTCGTTGCCTGATGGGTGGCCCCTGCGGCGATCTGCCCCGGGGCCAGCCGCGCATGCTCTTCGAGCGATAGAAAAATCCTGAATGAATATCGAGGAAAAAGTGCTATCTTATTTTGATAGCATTTTTCGATGAACACTCGATACCGCAAGATCCTCGATGCAATTTTCCGCACGCCGACTACGGTGTCGTTGGCTTTTCCCGAAATCGAGGCATTGACGCTCCACTTGGGTGGCCAGGTATTGGAGCGGCAAGGATCCAGGGTCAAGCTTGTGCTGGGTGGCCAATGCTGGCGATGCCACCGGCCTCATCCTGGTAAAGAAGCCAAGCGGTATCAAATTGAAGAGGCTCGCGAATTTCTCTTGCGGGCAGGAGTCAGGATATGAGTTGCATGCGCTATAAAGGCTACGCTGCCCGTATCGAGTATGACGAGCGTGACGATATCTTCGTCGGCCGAGTGCTTGGTATGCGTGACATCATCAGTTTTCACGCGAGGTCGGTGCCGGAGCTGCATGAGGCTTTCCGCGATGCGTTGGAGGATTACCTGGCTGATTGTGCAGAGCAGGGCATAACGCCAGAAAAACCTGCCTCTGGCAAAATCATGCTGCGCATCCGCCCCGAAGTGCATGCTGCGGCGAGTATCGCTGCACGTGCTGCCGGCAAAAGCTTGAACCAGTGGGCGGACGAGGTTTTCGAGCAAGCCGCTATGGCCTGAACCTGCGCGCTTCCCATCCGCTGCGCACTCATGGCACGCTCTAGGCCGCTTTCTTGAGCCGCAGCCGAGCCTTGCATGCCTTTCTCCAATGGTTTTCTCCTCAGTCTTTCCCTGTGCCTGGATATCGGCATTGCCAATATCGCCATGATTACCTTGGCCATGCAGCGTGGTTTCCTCCAGGGCTTCTGGCTGGGCCTCGGTACCTGCGTCGGCGACCTGCTGTATGCCATTGCCGCATTGGCCGGAATGACCGTGCTGCTGCAGTTCGAAAGCGTGCGCTGGGCGCTGTGGTTGGGTGGCTCGGTGTTGCTGGTGTGGTTCGCGCTGAAAATGCTCCTGGCCGCGTGGCGCGGCGGGCACATGGAGGCGCGGGGCGAGGTGGTGGTGGAGTCGGGGTGGCGCGAATTCCTGCGCGGTATCTTTCTGGCCATGTCGTCGCCCAGCGCCATCTTGTGGTTTGCCGCGGTGGGTGGCGTGCTGATTTCCCGTTCCGGCGGCGGCAGCCTGGTGGAGGCCGGGTTGTTCCTCGGTGGCTTCTTCGCGGCCGGGCTGGTTTGGTGCGTTGGCCTGTGTGGCATTGCCAGCCATGGCGGGCGCTTGCTGGGTGACCGGCTGCTGACCTGGTCATATCTGCTGTCGGCGGCGATCTTCTGTTATTTCGCGGTGTATGTGATCGTGTCGGGGTATCGGGAATTCGTTTGAGCAGGTCGGCCCGTTGCCGGCTTCGCTGGCAGAAATATTTCCAGGCCTTGTCGATTCCCCCGCCCTCGGTTCGACCATAGGTGAAGGCACGCTGCCGGCGTTGCCACCACCCATGACCTGTCGGAGCAACCCCCGATGAGCACTACAGCCGAAACCGAGATCCGCCAACTGATCGCGCGCTGGATGCAGGCCGTGCGCGACCGCGACATCGCCAACATCATCGCCCCTTATGCCGACGACATCGTCGCCTTCGATGCCATCCAGGCCCTGCAATTCAAAGGCAAGGCCAATTACCAGGCGCACTGGGAAATGTGCATGGGCCTGTGTACCGGCCCGATGGTCTTCGAACTCGCCGAACTCACCGTGCATGCCGCTGGCGACCTGGCCCTGGCCCATTGGCTGAACCGCTGTGGCCCGGCCGACAACGAAAGCCAGTGCGGCTTCATGCGTGCCACCGTAGGCTATCGTCGTCAGGGCGGCCAGTGGCAGGTCATCCATGAACACTGGTCGGCGCCATTCGACATGCAGACCCAGAAAGCGCTGTTCGATCTCAAACCCTGAGCGGTTATCGCCAAACATACGTTGCCAATGCCTGGAGGCGACCATGAAATACCTGTGCCTGGTCTATTGTGACGAGGGGCTGCTGCACAGCCTGCCCGACAGCCCGGAAGACGCCGAATGCATGGCGTACGCCGAATCCATCCAGGGCACCGGGCGAATGCTGGCGGCCGAAGCGCTGAAGTCGGTGCAGACCGCCACCACGGTACGCATGCGCAACGGCCAGATGAGCCTGACCGATGGCCCGTTCGCCGAGACCAAGGAGCAACTGGCCGGCTTCTACCTGGTGGAAGCCCGCGACCTGAACGAGGCGCTGAACATCGCCAAGGGCATCCCCGCTGCGCGGGTTGGCAGTGTCGAGGTGCGGCCAGTGCGTGAACTGCAACCCTGACAGCGACGGAGAGCCTGAGCATGACCCTTGCACTGCCTGCGCAAGCGCAACACGAATTGTCCATCAGCCGCCTGATCGACGCGCCACCGGCCAAGGTGTTCCGCGCCTGGACCGAACCTGAGTGGTTGATGCAGTGGTGGGGCCCGCACGGCATGACGACCCCGGAGTGCGAGATGCAGTTGTGGCCCGGGGGCCTGTTCCGCACCCTGATGCGGGCACCGGACGGCAGCGAGTACCCGAACCAGGGCGTGTTCCTGGAAATTGCCGCGCCGCGCCGGTTGGTATTCACCGATGCCTTCGGCCCGGGCTGGGTGCCTTCGGACAAGGCCTTCATGACCGCCGTGATCAGTTTCGACGAGGAACAGGGCAAGACCCGCTACACCGCCCGTGCCTGGCACTGGAGCGCCACCGACTGCCGTGCCCATGAGGAGATGGGCTTCCACCAGGGGTGGGGAGAAAGCCTGGAGCGGCTGGTGGAGGTGGTGACCCAGCGGATGCCTGACTGATGCTGGCCATGGCCCAGGTGCGCGCCGAGGTCGAGGCGGTCTACTTGCAGGAGTCGCGCCGCATCCTGGCGACGCTGATCCGCCTGTTGGGCGACTTCGACCTGGCCGAGGAGGCCATGCACGATGCCTTCTTCATCGCGGTGGAGCGCTGGCAGCGCGACGGCATACCCGTCAACCCACGGGCGTGGCTGGTCTCCACCGGGCGCTTCAAGGCCATCGATGCGCTGCGCCGGCGGGCCCGTTTCGACCGCTCCCAGGCAGACCTGAGCATGCTCCTCGACGGCCAGGCGCAGGACCCCAGCGAAGAAGAACTGCTGGCGGACGACCGCCTGCGGCTGATCTTTACCTGTTGCCACCCGGCGTTGTCTGCCGATGCCCAGGTACCGCTGACCCTGCGCGAAGTCTGTGACCTGACCACCGAACAGATCGCCCGTGCCTTCCTGCAAAGCCCGGCCACCATCGCCCAGCGCATCGTGCGTGCCAAGGCCAAGATCCGCGATGCCGGCATCCCCTACCAGGTACCGGAGCTGAGCGAGTTGCCTGAGCGCCTGGAAAGCGTGCTACGGGTGATCTACCTGGTGTTCAACGAAGGCTATTCGGCGTCGTCGGGCGAAGCGCTGTTGCAGCAGGCGCTGAGTGACGAGGCCATTCGCCTGGCGCGGCTGCTGGTGCAGTTGCTGCCTGACCCGGAGGCGGTCGGCCTGTTGGCCTTGATGCTGCTACAGGCGTCCCGCCAGCGCGCGCGTACCGATGGCCAAGGCAACCTGGTGGTGCTGGAGCAGCAGGACCGCAGCCTGTGGGACCGGCAGCGCATTGCCGAAGGCTGCCAACTGGTGCGCCAGGCCCTGCAAAGCCGGGCATTCGGTGCCTATACCGTGCAGGCGGCGATTGCCGCGGTGCATGCCGAAGCGGCCACGGCCGAGGACACCGACTGGGCCGAGATTGTCGGGCTGTATGATGTCCTGCAGCGGCACTGGCCGTCAGCCGTGGTGGCGCTGAACCGCGCGGTGGCGCTGGCGAAGCGGGATGGGCCGGCGGTTGGCCTGCGGGAAATCGAACGGATTCTGGCGCGGGGAGAACTGCAGGATTACCACCTGGCGCATGCGGCGCGGGCCGAGCTGCATTTTCAGCTGGGGCAGGTGGAGCGAGCGCGTGCGGCCTGGCGGCAGGCGTTGGCGCTGACCCGGCAGGAGCCGGAGCGCAGGCATATCGAGCGGCGCCTGCAGGCGATCGAATGATTTTGCTACACCGGCCCTGTCGTCGGCCAGCCAGCTCTAACAGAATCACCACAGTGCCCAAGCCTGTGGCGGTGCTGTGGGTGCTGGCTGGCCGGCGACAGGGCCGTACTGGCTACATCCGACTTCAGCTAGCCACGAAGTTCGGCGGCGATACCAGCTCGACGGTCTGCTGCTTGCGCGGTGCCAGGATCTCGGCTTCACCTTCGACCACCAGCTCATCGTTCTGGTTGTACACATTGGTGGCGATGCGCACCTTGAACTTGGGCAGCTTCTCGAGGATTTCCAGGCGCACGGTCAGGGTGTCGCCAATCTTCACCGGCTTCTGGAAGCTCATTTGCTGGCCGAGGTAGATGGTGCCCGGGCCGGGCAGGGTGCAGGCCACTGCAGCGCTGATCAGCGCGCCGCTGAACATGCCATGGGCAATGCGCTCGCGGAACATGCTCTTGGCGGCGAACTCGGGATCCAGGTGCACCGGGTTGTGGTCGCCGGACATCGCGGCGAACAGCTGGATATCACGTTCTTCAACGGACTTCTGGTATTCGGCCTTCTGACCGACTTCGAGGGCTTCGTAGGGCGTGTTGCTGACCTGGGTCATCGGGGCTTCCTTAAGGGGCGGGCGAGGGCGCCTATCATTCGCTGCGGGCAGGCCGGCCAAGGGCCAGCGCCTGTTCGAGCCAGGCGAGAATATCGCCGGTGACCTCGTCTCGATTGAGTTCGTTGAGCACTTCATGCCGCGCCTCGGGGTAGACGCGCAGCTGTACATGTCGATTGCCGGTCGCGCGCAAGGCGTCGGCCAGGTGGGTGAGACGCTTGCCGGCACTGACCGGATCACATTCACCACCGATCACCAGCAGCGGCAGGTTTGGATCGATCTGCGCGAGGTTACCCGGCTGGCTGATCTGCGCCAAGCCTTGCAGCAGGTCGAGCCACAACTGGTTGCTGCAGCGAAAGCCGCATAACGGGTCGTTGAGGTACAGGTCGACCTGCGCCGGGTCGCGGCTGAGCCAGTCGAATGCCGTGCGGTTGGGCTTGAAGGCCTTGTTGAACGAGCCGAACGACAACCATTCAAGCAGCGCGCTCTTGCCCAACGGCCCCTGGCGCCAGGCTTCCAGCCGGGCAATCAGCCGAGCCACGCGGTAGAGCATCGCCGGCTGGTAGTTGGAGCCACTGAGGATCGCCCCATGCAGGCTGCCGCTGTGGTGCAGCAGGTAGGCCTGGGCGATGTAGCTGCCCATGCTGTGGCCGAACAGGAATAAAGGCGTGCATGGGTACTGCTGGCCGATGTGCTGGGCCAGCAGCCCGAGATCATTGACCACGGCATCCCAGCCATGATGGCGGGCGAACAGGCCGAGGCTGCCCAGTTCGGCGGTGCGCCCGTGGCCGCGCTGGTCGGCGGCGATCAGGGCAAAGCCCGCCGCGCTGAGGGCCTCGCCCAGCGGCTGGTAGCGCCCGGCATGCTCGGCCATGCCGTGGGCCAGCAGCACCACGGCCTTGACCGGCGTGGCCGGCAGCCATTGGTGTACGTACAGGCTGCAATGCTCGCTGGCAGGCAGCCAGAAGGCGTCGTGAGGCATGGCGGGTCCTTATGCGCACGGGTACCCGAACAGTGTATGCACAACCGGCCGGATTGCAGGAAGGGCACAAATAAGATTCACAATGTTAATGGCGGCACTTGGCGTATATGCCACCTCGGGCTTACCTGTTAACGTCGGGCCAACGCCTTTTCGCTCTTGGGCGGGCAGGTAAAAGGACAGGACACTCAGCGGGTCCAGGCAGAGGAACAATAATAAATGCAAGCCGATTTCTGGAACGACAAGCGCCCAGCGGGCGTGCCATCCACCCTCGACATCAACGCCTACACCTCGGTTGTCGAGGTGTTCGAGCGCTCCTGCAAGCGCTTTGCCGATCGCCCGGCCTTCAGCAACCTGGGCGTGACCCTGACCTACGCGGCTCTGGAGCGCCATTCGGCGGCCTTCGCCGCCTGGCTGCAGCAGCACACCGACCTCAAGCCGGGTGACCGCATCGCGGTACAGATGCCCAACGTGCTGCAGTACCCCATCGCCGTGTTCGGCGCCCTGCGGGCGGGCCTGATCGTGGTCAACACCAACCCGCTGTACACCGCGCGTGAGATGCGTCACCAGTTCACCGACAGCGGCGCGCGCGCGCTGGTATACCTGAACATGTTCGGCAAGCACGTCCAGGAGGTACTGCCGGATACCGGCATCGACTACCTGATCGAGGCCAAGATGGGCGACATGCTGCCCGCCGCCAAGGGCTGGCTGGTCAACACCGTGGTCGACAAACTGAAGAAAATGGTACCGGCCTACCGGCTGCCGCAGGCGGTACCGTTCAAGCAGGTGTTGCGCCAGGGCCGCGAGCTGTCTGCCAAGCCGGTGCCGCTGAGCCTGGACGACATCGCCGTGTTGCAATACACCGGCGGTACCACTGGCCTGGCCAAGGGGGCCATGCTCACCCACGGCAACCTGGTGGCCAACATGCTGCAGGTACTGGCCTGCCTCTCGCAGCACGGGCCGGATGGGCAGAAGCTGATCAAGGAAGGCCAGGAGGTGATGATCGCGCCACTGCCGCTGTACCACATCTACGCCTTCACCGCGAACTGCATGTGCATGATGGTCACCGGCAACCACAACGTGCTGATCACCAACCCGCGGGATATCCCCGGCTTCATCAAGGAGCTGGGCAAATGGCGGTTCACTGGGCTGCTGGGCCTGAATACCCTGTTTGTTGCGCTGATGAACCACCCAGGCTTCAGCCAGCTGGATTTCTCGGCGTTGAAAGTCACCAACTCGGGCGGCACTGCGTTGGTCAAGGCCACTGCCGAGCGCTGGGAGAGCCTGACCGGCTGCCGCATCGTCGAAGGCTACGGCCTGACCGAAACCTCGCCGGTGGCCAGCACCAACCCCTATGGCCAACTGGCGCGCCTGGGCACGGTGGGCATCCCGGTGGTGGGCACCGCCTTCAAGGTGATCGACGATGACGGCAACGAGCTGCCGCTGGGCGAGCGTGGCGAGTTGTGCATCAAGGGGCCCCAGGTGATGAAGGGCTACTGGCAGCAGCCCGAGGCCACCGCCCAGGCCCTGGATGCGGAGGGCTGGTTCAAGACCGGCGATATTGCAGTGATCGACCCGGACGGCTTCACCCGCATCGTCGACCGCAAGAAGGACATGATCATCGTCTCCGGTTTCAACGTGTACCCCAACGAGATCGAGGACGTGGTCATGGGCCACCCCAAGGTGGCCAACTGCGCAGCCATCGGCGTGCCGGACGAGCGTTCCGGCGAGGCGGTGAAGCTGTTCGTGGTGCCGCGCGAGGGCGGGGTGAGCGTGGAAGAGCTCAAGGCCTTCTGCAAGGCCAACTTCACCGGCTACAAGGTGCCCAAGCACATCGTGTTGCGCGACGCCTTGCCAATGACGCCGGTGGGCAAGATCCTGCGGCGGGAGCTGCGTGATATAGCTTGATAGCGGGTTGGCTTGTTCGCGGGCTTGCCCGCTCCCACAGGTACTGCACAGCATTCGAGAACTGTGAGGCCCCTGTGGGAGCGGGCACGCCCGCGAATGCCGTGAAACCGCTCTAACAGGCTGCTTACAGCCCGATCTGCGACATTTTGGCTAAATACTCTAAAAATGACTTGTATTGTTCATTGAGTCATTTTTGTGACTGCAAGGCCTGTTTTGGCCCCTAGGCGACCCCAGGTAAAGCTGATACTCTCGGCCCGCTTTCAGATGATCCGGTTTGCAACGAGCCGTCATCTCATATCAATAATAAGCGCATCGACGCGTGAATCGAACTTCGCTGTTGCTGAAGGAGTGGGCTTCCATGATCGAACATTTTTGGAAGGATAAGTACCCAGCCGGGATTACGGCGGAAATCAATCCTGACGAATTCCCCAATATCCAGGCGGTACTCAAGCAATCCTGCCAACGCTTTGCCGATAAACCGGCCTTTAGCAACCTGGGCAAGACTATCACTTATGGCGAGCTGTATGCGCTGTCGGGGGCGTTTGCCGCCTGGCTGCAACAGCATACCGACCTCAAGCCGGGTGACCGCATTGCCGTGCAGCTGCCCAACGTCCTGCAATACCCGGTGGCGGTGTTCGGTGCCATACGTGCCGGGCTGATCGTGGTCAACACCAACCCGCTGTACACCGCACGCGAGATGGAACACCAGTTCAACGACTCCGGTGCCAAGGCCCTGGTGTGCCTGGCCAACATGGCCCACCTGGCCGAGAAGGTGGTGCCCAAGACCCAGGTCCGGCATGTCATCGTCACCGAAGTGGCCGACCTGCTGCCGCCACTCAAGCGCCTGCTGATCAACAGCGTGATCAAGTACGTGAAGAAGATGGTACCGGCCTACCACCTGCCGCGTGCCGTACGTTTCAACGACGCGCTGGCGCTGGGCAAAGGGCAGCCGGTGACCGAGGCCAACCCGCAGGCCAACGACGTGGCGGTGCTGCAATATACCGGCGGTACCACCGGCGTGGCCAAGGGCGCGATGCTCACCCACCGCAACCTGGTGGCCAACATGCTGCAGTGCCGGGCACTGATGGGCGCTAACCTGCACGAAGGTTGCGAAATCCTCATCACTCCGTTGCCGCTGTACCACATCTACGCCTTTACCTTCCATTGCATGGCAATGATGCTGATCGGCAACCACAACGTGCTGATCAGCAACCCGCGTGACCTGCCGGCGATGGTCAAGGAGCTGGGCAAGTGGAAGTTCAGTGGCTTCGTCGGCCTCAACACCCTGTTCGTTGCCCTGTGCAACAACGAGGCCTTCCGCGCCCTGGATTTCTCCGCGCTGAAAATTACCCTGTCCGGCGGCATGGCCCTGCAACTGAGCGTGGCCGAGCGCTGGAAAGCCGTCACCGGTTGCGCCATCTGCGAAGGCTACGGCATGACCGAGACCAGCCCGGTGGCCGCGGTGAACCCGTCGGAGGCCAACCAGGTCGGCACCATCGGTATCCCGGTACCCTCGACCCTGTGCAAGGTGATCGATGACGCGGGCAACGAACTGCCGTTGGGCGAGGTGGGCGAGCTGTGCATCAAGGGCCCGCAGGTGATGAAGGGCTACTGGCAGCGCGAGGACGCCACGGCCGAGATCCTCGACAGCGAGGGCTGGCTGAAGACCGGCGATATCGCCGTGATCCAGCCGGACGGCTACATGCGCATCGTCGACCGCAAGAAGGACATGATCCTGGTCTCGGGCTTCAACGTGTACCCCAACGAACTGGAAGACGTGCTGGCGGCCCTGCCGGGCGTATTGCAGTGTGCGGCCATCGGGGTGCCGGACGAGAAGTCGGGCGAGGTGATCAAGGTGTTCATCGTGGTCAAGCCGGGCATGACCGTGACCAAGGAGCAGGTGATGGAGCACATGCGCGCCAACGTTACCGGCTACAAGGTGCCACGCCAGATCGAGTTCCGCGACGCGCTGCCGACCACCAACGTGGGCAAGATTTTGCGCCGCGAACTGCGCGATGAAGAGCTGAAGAAGCAGGGCCTGAAGAAGATCGCCTGATCTTCTGAATCTCTGCTGGCTTTACCGACCTCTTCGCGGGTAAACCCGCTCCCACAGGTTCTGTGCAACTCTCAAGGGTTGTGCAATACCTGTGGGAGCGGGTTTACCCGCGAAGAGGCCGGTAAAATCAGCGCAATTTCTCCAGCATCTGGTAATACCACATCCCTGCCGCCAACAGCGGGTTCCCCAGCAGTTCCCCCATTGGCACCCGCACATGCTTGCACTGGGCAAAGGTGTCGAACTTCTCCAGCGTCCCGGTCAACGCCTCGGCCATGATCTCGCCCATGATGTGGCTGGTGGCGATGCCGTGCCCCGAATAGCCCTGGCAATACCACACATTGTCCGACAGCTTGCCCAGCTGCGGAATGCGGTTGACCACGATGCCCATCGCGCAGCTCCACTGGAACTCGATCGGCACGCCCTTGAGCGCCGGGAAGGTGCGCTCGATGCATGGGCGCAGTTCGCCTGCGATATCGCGTGAGTCACGGCCGGAATAGTTGGCACCGCCGCCGAACAGCAGGCGCTTGTCGGCGGTCAGGCGGTAGTAGTCGAGGACGAAGCGGCAGTCGTAGACCGCCAGGTCCTGCGGGTTGATCTGCTCGGCCAGCTGCCCCAGCGGTGCGGTGGTGACGATGCCGCCCATGGCCGGGAAGATCTTGCCCTTGAGCTGGCGTTTCTCCAGTTTGTGATACACATCGCCGGCCAGCATCACCTGGCGCGCCTCGACCCGACCGTGGGCAGTGACCACCGCCGGGCGCGGGCCGTGGACGATGTCCAGCACCTCGGAGTTCTCGAAGATCAGCGCCCCCAGGCCATGGGCGGCGCGGGCTTCGCCCAGGCACAGGTTGAGCGGGTGCAGGTGCAGGTTGCGCAGGTTCTTCAGCGCACCCAGGTACAGCGGGCTTTGCAGGTGCTCGGCCACGCCGTTGCGGTCCAGCAACTGCACCTGCTCGCCCATGCCGCGGCGCCGGGCCTCGGCCTCGAATGCGCGCAGCTCGTCCATGTGCGAAGGTTTCATCGCTGCATGCAGGTGGCCGCGCTTGAGGTCGCAGTCAATGCCGTAGCGCGCCACGCGTTGTTCGATCAATTGGTGCCCGCGCCAGCGCAGGTGCCAGATGAAATCGTCGACTTCGGCCCCCAGGCGGTTGCGCATCTGCGTGCGCATGGCTTCGTCGCCCGACAGGCTGCCGGTGACCTGGCCGCCATTGCGGCCGCTGGCGCCCCAGCCAATGCGGTTGGTTTCGACGATGGCCACCTTCAGGCCGCGCTCGGCCAGTTCCACTGCCGTGGCCACGCCGGTGAAGCCGCCGCCGATGATCGCCACGTCCACCTGCACGGTACCTTTTAGCTGTGGGTACGCGGTGTGGTCGTTGAGGGTGGCGCTGTAGTAGGACGGCGCGCGCTGCGCCGGGCCTTTGTTCAATGCTGCATTCATGGGTGTTCCTTGTTATCCGGGGCTCAGGCCTGGTGCAGGTACCAGCGCCAGTCCTGTTCGCTGACTTCGGCCATGAACTGGCGGTACTCGGCGCGCTTGACCTTCAGGTACACGCCGAGGAACGGCTCGCCAAAGGCTTCACGAGCCCAATTGGAGTGCTGCAGGGCGTCGAGCGCGGTCAGCCAGTCGGTGGGCAGGTGTTCGCTGGCCTGGGCATAGCCGTTGCCTTCCACCGGCGCACCAGGGTCAAGCTGTTCGCGGATACCGCGGTGGCTGGCGGCGAGAATCGCCGCGGCCGCCAGGTACGGGTTGGCGTCGGCGCCACAGATGCGGTGCTCCACATGCCGGCTGTTGGCCGGGCCGCCCGGTACGCGCAGGCTCACGGTGCGGTTGTCCACCCCCCAGGTGGGCGCCAGCGGCGCGTAGCTGTTGGCCTGGAAGCGGCGGAACGAGTTGGCATTGGGGCAGAACAGCAGCAGCGAGTCGTGCAGGTGGCGCAACATGCCGGCCACGGCCTGGCGCAGCAGCGGAGTGCCGGCCTTGTCGTCGCTGGCGAACAGGTTGTTGCCGGCGTCGTCGGCCAGGCTCAGGTGCATGTGCATGCCGGTGCCGGCCAGGTGGGCGAATGGCTTGGCCATGAAGCAGGCCTGCATGCCGTGGGCATGGGCCACACCTTTTACCAGGCGTTTGTAGCGCACGGCCTGGTCCATCGCCTGCAGCGCGTCGCCGTGCTCGAGGGTGATTTCCACCTGGCCGGGGGCATATTCCGAAATCGCCGTGCGGGCTGGTATGCCCTGGGCCTTGCAGGCGGCGTAGAGGTCGGCGAGGAACGGCTCGATCTGCTCCAGTTCGCGCAGGCCATAGACCTGGGTGCTGCGTGGGCGGCCGCCATCGTTGTCCAGCGCCGGTTGCGGGCGGCCCAAAGCGTCACGCTGCTGGTCGAGCAGGTAGAACTCCAGTTCGCAGGCCATCACCGGGTGGTAGCCGTCGGCCTTCAGCGCATCGATGGTGCGCAGCAGCACATGGCGTGGGTCGGCGATACTGGCCGGCAGGCCTTCGCTCGGGTGCATGCTCACCTGTACCGCGGCAGTCGGCACCCGCCGCCAGGGCAGGCGTACCAGGCTGCCTTCCAATGGGTAGGCGCGGCAGTCGATATCGCCTACGTCCCACACCAGCCCGGAGTTTTCCACATCGTCGCCGTTGAGGGTCAGGCCAAGGATGGTGCTGGGCAGCGGCCGGCCGCTCTGGTACACGGCCAGCAGTTCGTCGCGGTGCAGCAGCTTGCCGCGCGGTACGCCGTTGGCGTCGAGGATGAACAGTTCGAACAGCTCGATATCGGGGTTGTCGGCCAGGAAACGCCTGGCTTGCTCTACAGGTGCAAAGTGCATGGTGGATTCGCTCATGGGCGCACGGGGCCACCGCACAGGCAGGCGGCCCAGCTGGGTCAAACGGCCGGACGGGGTCCGGGTTCGGTCATGAAGGCGTGCGTGAGTAATCCGGTGGGCGCGCGTGACGGCAGTGCCACAGGGCCCAGAAGGCGAGGATGACGTGGACCAGCGGATTTTCACCGGCACGGCGCCGGGCCTTCGGTAGCGAAGGGCGGGGCGAGGGTGGGGCGCTGGGCTGGAGGGGAGTCATGCCTTGGATACTCACATGCTGGGTAAGGTTGATTAAAGCAGTGAATGGCAACCTTTACATAAGCCCTTGCTAAACTTTCAGCCTTGCTGCGAACCCTGTAGGAGCGGCCTTGCGTCGCGATGGGGTGCGCAGCAGCCCCAGGATTTCCGCCCCGGCACAAATTGCCAGGGGCTGCTGCGCACCCCATCGCGACGCAAGGCCGCTCCTACAGGGGACAGCGCCAGCCTGGACAGCAAAGCAGGCGCAAATCTGCGACAATCGCGCATCCTTCGAATGCCGATCATGAAAAAGCAGGCTCACCTGCATCACTCAAAAGCCCCATGACTGACCACGCCATCGACAAACTGCTGCAAAACCTCGACCACGCCATGATCGCCGACCGCCATCGCCTGCGCCGGCAATTGCACGACCTGCGCAAGCGCCCCGATGAGGCGAAGCTGGCGCAGTGGGTGGACAAGGTCCAGGCCTCCTGCGCCCAGGTCACCGCGCGCCAGCAGAGCGTGCCCACCGTGCGCTACGACGACAACCTGCCGATCGCCGCCAAGCGTGACGAAATCAAGAAGGCCCTGGCCGAACACCAGGTGCTGGTGATCGCCGGCGAAACCGGTTCGGGCAAGACCACCCAGTTGCCGAAGATCTGCCTGGAACTCGGCCGAGGCAGCCATGGCATGATCGCCCACACCCAGCCACGCCGCATCGCCGCGCGCAGTGTGGCTGCGCGGGTCGCCGAAGAGCTGGGCACGCCGCTGGGCGGGCTGGTCGGCTACCAGGTGCGCTTCGAGGACCAGAGCGACGCCAACACCCTGGTCAAGCTGATGACCGACGGTATCCTGCTGGCCGAAACCCAGCACGACCGCTTTCTCGAACGCTACGACACGATCATCGTCGACGAAGCCCACGAACGCAGCCTGAACATCGATTTCCTGCTCGGCTACCTGAAGACCCTGCTGCACCGCCGCCCCGACCTGAAGCTGATCATCACCTCGGCGACCATCGACCTGGAGCGTTTCTCCCAACACTTCGACGGTGCGCCGATCATCGAAGTCTCCGGGCGCACCTTCCCGGTGGAAACCTGGTACCGCCCGCTGACCAGCGAGCAGGACGAAGAAGGCAACCAGATCGAGGACGACCTCACCGTCGACCAGGCCATCCTCGCCACCCTGGACGAGCTGGCGCAGCACGAGCGCAGCGTCGGCAAGGGGCCGGGCGATGTGCTGATCTTCCTGCCGGGCGAGCGGGAAATTCGCGATGCCGCCGAGATCCTGCGCAAGGCGCAACTGCGCCACACCGAGATCCTGCCGCTGTACGCGCGGCTGTCGCCGGCCGAACAGCAGCGCATCTTCCAGCCGCACAGCGGGCGCCGCGTGGTGCTGGCCACCAACGTCGCGGAAACCTCGCTGACCGTGCCGGGCATCCGTTACGTGATCGACACCGGCACCGCCCGTATCAGCCGCTACAGCTACCGCGCCAAGGTCCAGCGTCTGCCGATCGAGGCCGTGTCGCAGGCCAGTGCCAACCAGCGTAAAGGCCGCTGCGGCCGGGTCGAGCCGGGCATCTGCGTGCGCCTGTACAGCGAAGAGGATTTCAACAGCCGGCCGGCGTTCACCGACCCGGAGATCCTGCGCACCAACCTGGCGGCGGTGATCCTGCAGATGCTCCACCTGCGCCTCGGCGCGATCGATGCCTTCCCGTTCATCGAGCCGCCGGATGGCAAGGCCATCAGCGATGGTTTCAACCTGCTGCAGGAGCTGTCGGCGGTCAACCGCGAAAACCAGCTGACCCCGATCGGCCGCCAGTTGGCGCGCCTGCCGATCGACCCGCGGCTAGGCCGCATGCTGCTCGAAGGCGCACGCCTGGGCAGCCTGCAGGAAGTGCTGATCGTCACCAGTGCGCTGTCGGTGCAGGACCCGCGCGAACGCCCGCCGGAGCGCCAGCAGGCCGCCGACCAGGCGCACGCGCAATGGAAGGACGTCGACTCCGATTTCGCGGCGCTGGTCAACCTCTGGCGCGGTTTCGAAGAGCAGCGCCAGGCGCTGACCGCCAACCCGCTGCGCAACTGGTGCCGCAAGAACTTCCTCAATTACCTGCGCCTGCGCGAGTGGCGCGATGCCCATCGCCAGTTGGCGCTGATCTGCCGCGACCTGCAGTTGACGGTGAACAAGGAGCCGTCCGACTACCCGAAGATGCACAAGGCCATTCTCAGCGGGCTGCTCAGCCAGATCGGCCAGAAGACCGAAGAGGGCGACTACCAGGGGGCGCGTCAGCGGCGCTTCTGGGTGCACCCGTCCTCGGGCCTGGGCCGCAAGCGCCCGCAGTGGGTGATGGCTGCCGAACTGGTCGAGACCACCAAGCTGTACGCGCGCATGGTGGCCAAGATCGAACCGGACTGGATCGAGCCGCTGGCCGGCCACCTGGTCAAGAAGAACCACTTCGAACCGCACTGGGAGAAGAAGCGCGGGCAGGTGGTGGCCTACGAGCAGATCACCCTGTACGGCCTGATCCTGGTCGGCCGCCGGCCGGTGCATTTCGGCCCGATCGACCCGGTCACCTCGCGCGAGCTGTTCATCCGCGAAGGCCTGGTCGGCGGCGAAATCCAGTCGCGCGCCAAGTGCCTGGCGGCCAACAAGCGCCTGCTCGAACAGCTCGACGAACTGGAGGCCAAGGCGCGCCGCCGCGACATCCTCGCCGACGAAGAAACCCTGTACGCCTTCTACGAAGCGCGCCTGCCAGCGGAAATCCACCAGACCGCGACCTTCGACAGCTGGTACCGCATGGGCAGCCAGAAGGACGCCAACCTGCTGATCATGCGCGAGGAAGACGTGCTGGCCCGCGAGGCCAGTGAAGTGACCGCCGCGCAATATCCCGACAGCCTGCAGGTGGGCGATCTGCGCCTGCCGCTGAGCTACCACTTCGAGCCCGGCCATCCCCGCGATGGCGTGACCGTGCGGGTGCCGGCACCGCTGCTGCCGAGCCTGCCGGGCGAGCGCCTGGAGTGGCTGGTGCCGGGCCTGCTGGAAGCCAAGTGCGTGGCGCTGGTGCGCAACCTGCCCAAGGCCCTGCGCAAGAACTTCGTGCCGGTGCCGGACTTCGTCAAGGCCTCGCTGGCGCGCATGGCCTTCGGCCACGGGGCGCTGCCGCAGGCCCTGGGCCAGGAGCTGCTGCGCATGACCGGTGCGCGGGTGCCCGACGAGGCCTGGGACGAGTCGGTCAACCTGGTCGAAGGCCATTTGCGCATGAACATCGAGGTGGTCGATGGGCAGGGCAAGTTCCTTGGCGAAGGCCGCGACCTGGCCGAGCTGACCGCACGCTTTGCCGCCGCCAGCCAGGCTGCGCTGGCCGTGCCGCGCGACGCCAGCAGCGAACAGCCGGTGCAGGCCAAGGCCTTCAGCGAAGTGAAGCAGACCGCCCAGCAGAACATCGCTGGCCTGTCGATGACCGTATACCCGGCGTTGGTGGAAGATAACGGCAGCGTGCGCGAAGGGCGTTTCTCGACCCAGGCCGAAGCCGAGTTCCAGCACCGCCGCGCCTTGCAACGCCTGTTGCTGCAGCAGTTGGCCGAGCCGGCCAAGTATTTGCGTGGCAAGCTGCCGGGGCTGACCGAACTGGGCCTGCTGTACCGCGATATGGGCCGCGTCGAGGCATTGGTCGAGGATATTCTGCTGGCCAGCCTGGACAGCTGCATCCTCGACGGCGAACAAGCGCTGCCGCGCGACGGTGCCGCATTGGCCGGGCTGGCGGAGCGCAAGCGCGGCAGCTGGGCCGAGCATGCCGAGCGCCTGGCCCGGCAAACCCTGGAAGTGCTGAAGCTGTGGCACGGCTTGCAGAAGCGTTTCAAGGGCAAGATCGACCTGAGCCAGGCGGTGGCGCTGAACGACATCAAGCAGCAGCTGGGCAACCTGGTGTACCCGGGCTTCGTGCGCGAAACCCCCGGTGCCTGGTTCAAGGAACTGCCACGCTACCTCAAGGCGGTGGAGCTGCGCCTGGAGAAGCTCGGCGCGCAGGTGCAGAAGGACCGGGTGTGGAGCGCCGAGCTGGGCAACCTGTGGGCGCAGTACAAGGCCCGTGCCGACAAGCATGCCCAGGAGGGCAAGCGCGACGAGCAACTGACCGTCTACCGCTGGTGGCTGGAAGAATATCGGGTCTCGCTGTTTGCCCAGCAGTTGGGCACCAAGGTGCCGATTTCTGACAAACGTTTGAGCAAGCAATGGAGCCAGGTGGAGGGTTAAACTTCCACAGTTGTGGCAATATGATGCAATTTTGGGTCGCCTGCGGCCCTTCGCGGGTAAACCCGCTCCCACAGGTAAAGCGTTATCCTCGGGAGCGGCGCAACCCCTGTGGGAGCGGGTTTACCCGCGAACGAGGGCGCAGCCCTCGCCTATAAATTGGCACTAAAGTGCCATTAACCTGTCATGTTTCCCAGCCAGCGCCCCGTGGCGATGGCCTTTGACCAGAGGAACGACCGTGCATAACGTCGTGATCAGCGGCACCGGCCTGTACACCCCGGCCCAGAGCATTTCCAACGAAGAACTGGTAGCCTCCTTCAACACCTGGGCGCAGCAGTTCAACCAGGACAACGCCGCGGCCATCGAGCGCGGCGAGATCGAAGCCGCGCCATTGTCCGACGCCGCCTTCATCGAAAAGGCTTCGGGCATCAAGAGCCGCTTCGTCATGGACAAGGCCGGCATCCTCGACCCGCAGCGCATGAAGCCACGCCTGCCAGAGCGCTCCAACGACGAGCCGTCGGTGCTCTGTGAAATGGCCGTGGCCGCTGCCCGCCAGGCGCTGGAACGCGCCGGCCGCAGCGCGGCCGACGTCGACGGAGTGATCGTCGCCTGCTCCAACCTGCAGCGGCCATACCCGGCGATCGCCATCGAAGTGCAACAGGCACTGGGCATCCAGGGTTTTGCCTTCGACATGAACGTGGCCTGTTCATCGGCCACCTTCGGCATCCAGACCGCTGCCAACAGCGTGGCCCTGGGCCAGGCCCGTGCGGTGCTGATGGTCAACCCGGAGGTGTGCACCGGGCACCTGAACTTCCGTGACCGCGACAGCCACTTCATTTTTGGCGATGCCGCCACCGCGGTACTGCTCGAGCGTGCCGACAAGGCGACCTCGGCGCACCAGTTCGAGATTGTCAGCAGCAAGCTGTGGACCGAGTTCTCCAACAACATCCGCAACAACTTCGGCTTCCTCAATCGCGCGGCGGAAGAAGGGGAAGGTGCAGCGGACAAACTGTTCATCCAGGAAGGCCGCAAGGTGTTCCGCGAAGTGTGCCCGAAGGTGGCCGAACTGATCGGTGAGCACTTGCAGGAAAACGGGCTGCAGCCGAGCGATGTGAAGCGTTTCTGGCTGCACCAGGCCAACCTCAGCATGAACCAGCTGATCGTCAAGAAACTGCTGGGGCGTGAAGTGGCCGAGGAAGATGCACCGGTGATTCTCGACCGTTATGCCAACACCAGCTCGGCGGGCTCGGTGATTGCCTTCCACCTGTACCAGGACGACCTGGCCAAGGGCTCGCTGGGGGTGTTGAGTTCGTTCGGCGCGGGGTATTCGATTGGCAGCGTGATCCTGCGCAAGCGCTGATTCACCGGGCGCCCGTTCTGGCCTTTTCGCGGGTGAACCCGCTCCCACAGGTTCGGCACAGCTTTTGAGCACTGCACGGTACCTGTGGGAGCGGGTTTACCCGCGAAGAGGCCGGCGCATGTCTGGCAGGCAAAAAAAAAGCGGGAAACGCCGGATGGGGTCGGCATTTCCCGCTTCAGGTGAAGCGCAAGTGGTGGTGCTTAGAACTTGGCTTCCAGGTCGACCTGCAGGGTATCGACATCGGCATCGCTGTTGGGCAACTGCGACAGGTCGGTCTTGGCCATCAGGTAGGCAGCGCCCAGCGAGAAGTTCTTGTCGATTTCATAGCCGACCTTGAACTTGTGCCCGCGCGAACCGGTAAAGCCGTTGCCAAAGTCCGAGTCGGTGAACAGGCTGACCACGGCGTTACGCTGTACGTCGCGGTAGTTGTAGTCCAGGCTCCAGGCACCAACCTTGGTTTTCAGGCCGGCCAGCCAGGCCTGGTCTTCGCCATCGGTGCTCTCGGTGTTTTTCACATACTGGCCGTAAGCCGACAGCGGGATGGCAAAGCCGGTGAAGTCCAGCTGGCCAAAGCCTTCCACCAGGTTGAACTCGTTGGTGGTGTTGCCGAACGACTGCAGGATGGTGGCTTCCTTGTCGTTGTCGTAGCCATAGATACTGGCACCTACGGTCAGCTTGAGCGCGTCTGCCGGGGCGAACTTGGCGCCCAGCTGGCCGTGATAGACCTGTGCGTCATGCTTGTACTGCACACCGTCGCCATCGACGTTGTCCTTGAGCGTGTACTGGCCGGCGCTGGCGAACACTTCGGCGCCGCCCAGGTCGGTCTTGTAGGTAGCGGCCACGCCTTCCGGGTTGATGTCGCTATCCCAGATGATGTCGCCCATGCTCACCCACGGCTGGGCCATCTTGCCGCCAATCAGGTGCAGGTTGGGGACGGCGGTCGGGTGCCAGTCGAGGTAGGCCTGGTCGACCCACAGCGACTTCTTGTCGAAGTAGTTGTCGAAGCTCTGGTTGGTCGAGCGGCGGTCGGCGCTGCTGCCGGTGGCGATACGGATGCCCGCGTCCACCTGCGGGTTGATTTCACTGTAGAAGCCGACACGCGCACGCACGCGCTGGCGGTCCTGGTTGCCGCTGCTGCTGTTCGGGTCGTCGACGTTGACGTCTTCGTAACGCAGGCGCAAGTCACCCTTGACCTGGGTCTTGGCGGCCCATGCCACTTTCTGTTCAAAGGAGCTCATCCGGTCGGACTGAGCTTTCTGAGCGGCCTTTTCCTTGGTTTCCTGAGCCAGGTCTGCCTGCAGTTCGTTGTACTGCGCCTGGTTGATCGAGCCATTGGCGCGGAGCATTTCGAGCAGCTTGGCGTCGACAGCTGCACTGGCCGGAGTACTCAGAGCCAGCATCATGCCGGTGAGGCTCACTCCGGTAAGTGTAGAAACAAGACGCATAAGGTTCTCCCTGTTGAATAAGATGGGGGAGGCTCAGGCGCCCACCCCTGTATTGGCATGTCTTCGGAAAGGGCCTGAATAGACAGGTTCTGGGGTTCCGGAAAACAGGCGCAAGTATTGCGGGGGCGAATGACAGATTAATGTCGAATTAGTGGCACTGCGGTTAAGTAATTGAGAATAAAAGGATCGCCACGGCCTTGGTGAATTGAGTGGCGGGCCTTCCTTGGGGATACTGGGTACCTTGAAACAGCGAGTCGAAACCGTGACCAGCCTGTACAGCCTTGCTCATCTGCGTGACCTGCCGGCGGCTACCTGGGATGCCTTGGTGCCGCCCGGCCAACCGTTCCTGCGCCATGCGTTTCTCAGTGCCATGGAGGACAGCGGCAGTGTCGCGCGCAACACCGGCTGGGCCGCCGAGCACCTGGTGCTGGAGCGTGACGGGCAGGTGCGGGCGCTGCTGCCGGCGTACCGCAAGTGGCATTCGTTTGGCGAGTATGTGTTCGACCATGGTTGGGCCGATGCCTGTGAGCGGGCCGGCATCGCCTACTACCCCAAGCTGCTCGGTGCCGTGCCGTTCAGCCCGGTCAGCGGCCCGCGCCTGCTGGCCGCCGACCCTGCCGACGCCTTGCTGGTGCTGCAGGCGTTGCCGGAGTATCTGGGCAAGGGCGGGTTGTCCGGGGCACACATCAACTTCACCGACGCGCAGCTGGATGCGCAGATGGCCGGGGTGCCGGGCTGGATGGAGCGGCTGGGTTGCCAGTTCCACTGGCGCAATCATGGCTACCGTGACTTCCAGGACTTCCTCGACAGCCTCAGCTCACGCAAGCGCAAGCAGATGCGCAAGGAGCGTGAGCAGGTAGCCGGGCAGGGCATCGATTTTCGCTGGTACCACGGCGCGGAGCTGGACCAGGCGCAGTGGGATTTCGTCTACCGCTGCTACGCCAACACCTACGCGGTGCGCCGGCGAGCGCCTTACCTGACGCGCGAGTTCTTCAGCTTGCTGGCCGAGCGCATGCCCGAGGCACTGCGCGTGGTGATGGCGCGGCAAGCCGGGCAGGAGGTGGCGATGGCCTTGAGCCTGGTGGGCGGCGACAGCTTGTTCGGGCGTTACTGGGGCTGCCTGGACGAGTTCGACCGACTGCATTTCGAGACCTGTTTCTACCAGGGCATGGACTTTGCCATCGCCGAGGGCCTGCAGCGTTTCGATGCCGGGGCGCAGGGGGAGCACAAGCTGATTCGCGGGTTCGAGCCGGTGCTGACGCGGTCGTGGCATTACCTGCTGCACCCGGGCCTGCGCCGGGCGGTGGAAGATTTTCTGGCGCAGGAGCGGGAAGGAGTGCGGGCGTATGCCGAGGAGGCCAAGGGGATGCTGCCCTATCGCCGGGACTGATCCTGGCGCAAGGCTGGCGCAAATCTTGTAGGCGCGGCCTTGTGTCGCGAAAGGGCTGCGCAGCAGCCCCAGTTTTTCAGCTTCGCAGCAGAATAGCCGGGGCCGCTTTGCGGCCCGATCGCGACACAAGGCCGCTCCTACAGGGCGCGTTGTGGCCTAGATCAGTCGACCCCGACAAAGCCCCCGGTCTGGTGATGCCACAAGCGGGCATACAGCCCTTGCTGCTCGAGCAGTTCACTGTGGCTGCCACTCTCGACGATCCGCCCCTTGTCCAGCACCACCAGCCGGTCCATCCGCGCGATGGTCGACAGCCGGTGGGCAATGGCGATCACCGTCTTGCCCTGCATCAGCGTCTCCAGGCTTTCCTGGATGGCGGCCTCGACTTCCGAGTCCAGCGCCGAGGTCGCTTCGTCCATGATCAGGATCGGTGCATTCTTCAACAGCACCCGGGCAATGGCGATGCGCTGGCGCTGCCCGCCCGACAGCTTGACCCCGCGCTCGCCCACGTGGGCATCGAAGCCGGTGCGGCCCAGTGCATCCGACAGCTGCGGGATGAACTCGTCAGCCCGCGCCCGGCGCACCGCTTCGAGCAGCTCGGCCTCGCTGGCACCCGGGCGGCCGTACAGCAGGTTGTCGCGAATCGAGCGGTGCAGCAGCGAGGTGTCCTGGGTGATCATGCCAATCTGCGCGCGCAGGCTGGCCTGGCTGACCTGGGCAATGTCCTGGCCGTCGATGAGGATGCGCCCGCCCTGCACGTCGTACAGCCGCAGCAGCAGGTTGACCAGGGTCGACTTGCCGGCCCCGGACGGGCCGATCAGGCCGATCTTCTCGCCCGGGCGAATGTCCAGGTTCAGCCCTTCGATCACGTTGGCCGCCTGGCCATAGTGGAAATCCACGTCATCGAAGCGTACCGCGCCGCGGCTGACCTTCAGCGCCGGTGCGTTGGGCGGGTCGGTGACGGTGACCGGCTGGGCGATGGTCTGCAGGCCGTCCTGGACCATGCCGATGTTCTCGAAGATGCCGTTGACCACCCACATGATCCAACCCGACATGTTGACGATGCGGATCACCAGGCCGGTGGCCAGGGCGATGGCGCCGACCGTGATCAGCGACTGGCTCCACAACCACAGCGCCAGGCCCGTGGTGGCGACCACCAGCAGGCCATTGAGGGTGGTGATGACCACGTCCATGCTGGTGACCACGCGCGCCGCCAGCTGGGTTTTCTCGGTCTGTTCGCTGATCGCTTCGCGGGCGTATTGCTGCTCGTAGTCGGTGTGGGCGAACAGCTTGAGGGTGGCGATGTTGGTGTAGCCATCAACGATACGGCCCATCAGCTTGGAGCGCGCGTCGGAAGAAATCACCGAGCGCTCCTTCACCCTGGGCACGAAGTAGAACAGCGCGGCGATATAGCCGACGATCCACAGCAGCAGGGGCAGCATCAGGCGCCAGTCGGCCTCGGCGAACAGCACCAGCGAGGTGATGGCGTAGATCAGCACATGCCACAGTGCATCCACCGCCTGCACGGCGGAGTCACGCAGCGAGTTGCCGGTCTGCATGATGCGCTGGGCGATACGCCCGGCGAAGTCGCTCTGGAAGAAGTTCAGGCTCTGCTTGAGCACGTAGGTGTGGTTCTGCCAGCGGATCAGGCTGGTCATGCCGGGGGTGATGGTCTGGTGCACCAGCAGGTCGTGCAGGCCGAAGAACAACGGCCGCAGCAGCAGGATGACCACCAGCATCCAGATCAGCTCGCCACTGTGCTCACTGAAAAAGTTTGCATTGGGCGTGCCCTGGGCCAGGTCGATGATGCGGCTGAGGTAGCTGAACATCGCCACCTCGATCAGCGAGGCGAACAGGCCGACCACCAGCAGGGCCAGGAAGCTCGGCCAGACCTGGCGCAGGTAATACAGGTAGAACGGCCATACCCGGCTGGGGGGCGCGTCGCTCGGCGCTTCGCGATAGATATCGATCAGTTGTTCGAAACGGCGGTACAGCATGGGTGACGACACTCCTGTTCCATCCGACCCCAGGCGGTTTCACGTCCCTGTGAAGCCTGCGGTCAGTCGATGCGTTTGGCCGACTTGATGTACACCGGGTCGGCCGGTACATCGCGCATGCCTTTCTTGATGGTGGTTGGCGAGTTGACGATCTGGTCGACCACTTCCATGCCCTTGGTCACCTTGCCGAACACGGCATAACCGGCGTCACGGCCCGGGTTGAGGAAGTCGTTGTCGGCTACGTTGATGAAGAACTGGCTGGTGGCCGAATTCGGGTCCGAGGTGCGCGCCATCGACAAGGTGCCGCGGGTGTTCTGCAGGCCGTTGCTGGCTTCGTTCCTGATCGGGTCCTTGGTGGGTTTCTGCACCATCTGGTCGGTGAACCCGCCGCCCTGGACCATGAAGCCCGGGATCACGCGGTGGAAGATGGTGTTGTTGTAGAAGCCGCTGTCGACATAGCCGAGGAAGTTCTTGGTACTGATCGGCGCCTTCTCGGCGTTCAGCTCGATTTCCACCTGGCCGAAGCTGGTGTCCAGCACTACGTGCGGGGTCTTGTCGGAGGCCATGACGCTGGTGGCAAAGGCGACCGAGCAGGCGGTGAGTAGAAGTTTTTTCAGCATGGGCTCAAAGATCCTTGAGAGGTGGAAGCGGCTGCAAGGAATTGCAGCAGGGTCTGGTTGAAGACCTCGGGTTGGTCGAGGGGCGTAGCGTGCCGGGAATCGTCGATGACCACCAGCCTGGCGTGGGGCATCAGGGCGACATAGCGTTGTTTCAGTTGTATCGGCGTGTAATCGTGGTCGGCGGCGATTACCAGGGTAGGACAGTGAATCTGCCCGATGCGTTCCTGCACGCCCCAGTCGACGATGGCGTCGAAGCTCTTGAGATAGGCGCGTTTGTCGTTGCGTGCCCAGCGCTGGGCCATTTCCTGGCGCAGGCCGGCCTGCTCGGGCTTGGGGAACAGCCGTTCGGCCAGGCCCTTGCCGACGGTTTCGACACTGAGCAGGCGCGCCAGGCCCCAGCGTTTCAACCACCAGATCCAGTCACTGCGGGTGCGGCGCTTGACCTCGGGGGCGCTGTTGACGATGCACAGGCTGCGCAGCCATTGTGGATGGTCGACGGCGAACTGGAAGCCGACCATGCCGCCCATGGACAGGCCGACGAAGTGCACCGGGCCGGTATCCAGGTGTTCGAGCAGGGCCAGCAGGTCGGCACTGAAGGTGGCGATCTGGTAGCCGTCGCGGGGCTTGTCGGAGCGGCCATGGCCGCGGATGTCCATCAGGATGACCTGGTAGTGACGGCTGAGCGCCGGCACCTGCATCTCCCAGTCCTGGCAGCTGGAGCCCAGGCCATGCAACAGCACCAGCGGTTGGCCCTGGCCATAGACTTCGTAATGCAGTGCGCATCCTTCGTGTTCGAAATAGGCCATGGGCGCGGTCCTCTCAGGCTTGTGCGGGGGCTGCGAAGGGCACGTCCAGTGGCGCGGTGTCGAAATTGCGCAGCAGGTCGATGAGAATCTGCGTCGCCGGGCCCAGGGTCTTCTCTTTGCTGGAATAAAGGTAGAACAGTGGGTGGCGGCTGCCACCCTGGTCCAGTGGCAACGGCTTGAGCACGCCTTCGCGCAGCTCGCGCTCGATCATGTGCCGGGGCAGCCAGGCAAAGCCCAGGCCGCTGCTGACGAAGGTGGCGGCGGTGCCCAGGCTGCCGACCGTCCAGCGCTGCTCGGCACCGAGCCAGCCGACGTCGCGCGGCTGGGCGCGGCCGGAGTCGCGGATTACCACCTGCAACTGGCTTTCCAGGTCCTGGAAGGTGAGTTCGCGGCCCAGGCGGTGCAGGCTGTGTTCCGGGTGGGCGACGGCGACGAACTCTACTGCGCTCAGTTCGGCACCCAGGTAGCCGCCGATGCTGTAGCTGCTGATGGCCAGGTCGGCGATGCCTTCGTGCATCACTTCCTCCACCCCAGACAGTACTTCTTCACGCAGGCGCACCCGGCAGCCACGGCTCTGCGGCATGAACGCGGCCAGGGCGCGCACCAGGCGGGCGCTGGGGTAGGCGGCATCGACCACCAGGCGCACCTCGGCCTCCCAGCCCTGTTCCATGTGGTGGGCGAGGTCTTCGAGCTGGCTGGCCTGCTTGACCAGGTGGCGCGAGCGGCGCAGCAGCACATTGCCGGCCTCGGTGAGCACGGCCTTGCGGCCATCAATACGCAGCAGCGGCACGCCCAGTTGCTCCTGCATGCGCGCCACGGTGTAGCTGACCGACGACTGTGAGCGGTGCAGTGCCTCGGCGGCCTGGGCAAACCCGCCGTGATCGACCACTGCCTGCAGGGTTCGCCACTGGTCAAGGGTTACGCGCGGCGCTTTCATGTTTCGCTCCTGTTGTCCTAAGCTGCGCTCTTTCAAGGAGAGCGGCCCATGAAGAAATGTTGTGCGGCAATACTGATGTGCCTGCCCCTCGGGGCCATGGCTTATCCCATCGATGTGGAGAAGGAACTGACCGGGGTCAAGCTCGACTACACCGCCTACGACACGGCTTACGACATTGGCGCCATCACCCTGAATAACTATGGGCAGGTGCCGGCTGCATGCAAGGTCACCTTCCGCAACGGCCCCGAGGCGCCGCGGGTACGGCGGGTGAATGTACCGGCCGGTAAAAGTGTCGATGTCACCGCCAAGTTCAACCGGCAGATCATCAAACTGCGGATCGCCCTGAGCTGTAGCGCGGAATAAACTGATAAATCGATTGATTGCACCCACTTTTTACGCTTTTTTATCGATAGGTCAAGCCTTAATCTCACCTCCATCGAATCGCAACCCTTTTTGCCGATGGAGGCACCCATGTCCCGCGTACTGATCATCGAAAGCAGCGCCCGCCAGCAGGATTCCGTTTCCCGCCAGCTGACCCGTGACTTCATCCAGCAGTGGCAGGCCGCCCACCCGGCCGACCAGATCAGCGTGCGTGACCTGGCGGTGAACCCGGTGCCGCACCTGGACGCCAACCTGCTGGGTGGCTGGATGAAGCCCGAAGAGCAGCGCAGCGCCGCCGAGCTGGAGGCCCTGGCCCGCTCCAACGAGCTGACCGATGAACTGCTCGCCGCCGACGTGCTGGTGATGGCTGCGCCGATGTACAACTTCACCATCCCTAGCACGCTCAAGGCCTGGCTGGACCACGTGCTGCGTGCCGGCATCACCTTCAAGTACACCCCCACCGGCCCACAGGGCTTGCTGACTGGCAAGCGTGCCATTGTCCTGACGGCCCGTGGCGGCATCCACGCCGGTGCCAGCAGCGACCACCAGGAACCGTACCTGCGCCAGGTCATGGCCTTCATCGGCATTCACGATGTCGACTTCATCCACGCCGAAGGGCTGAACATGAGTGGCGAGTTCCACGAGAAAGGCGTGAACCAGGCCAAGGCCAGGCTGGCAGCGGTCGCCTGAGGCGCAACGAATTCCCAACCCTGACACCTGGTTTTGCTCCTTTGGGTGTACCTGCCCGGCCATTGGCCGGGCTTTTTTATGTCTGTGCACATGCGCTCTGCTCTGGCTCTGTGTAGGAGCGGCCTTGTGTCGCGAAAGGGCTGCGAAGCAGCCCCGGCGATTTGTGCTGCTGTGCTGAGATCCTGGGGCTGCTTCGCAGCCCTTTCGCGACACAAGGCCGCTCCTACAAAGACCGCGTGCGCTGCCGCCCTTACAGTCCTCATGGTTGAACTCATCCCCCGCAACCCGCTAAGGTCGCGCCCTTGATCCCCGAGAGGCACCCATGGGCTACCTGATAATCGTCGCGCTGATCCAGGCGTTTTCCTTCAGCCTGATCGGCGAGTACCTGGCCGGGCACGTCGACAGCTACTTCGCCGTGCTCGCGCGCGTGGTGCTGGCTGGCCTGGTGTTCCTGCCACTGACCCGCTGGCGCCAGGTCGAGCCGCGCTTCATGCGCTCGATGCTGCTGATCGGCGCGCTGCAGTACGGCATCACCTACGTCTGCCTGTACCTCAGCTTCCGCGTACTCAGTGTGCCGGAGGTGCTGCTGTTCACCATCCTCACGCCATTGCACGTGACCTTGATCGAAGATGCCATGAACCGCCGCTTCAACCCGTGGGCCCTGGTGGCAGCGCTGGTGGCGGTGGCCGGCGCTGCGGTGATCCGCTTCGACACCATCAGCGGCGAGTTCTTCATCGGCTTCCTGCTGCTGCAACTGGCCAACTTCACCTACGCCGCCGGCCAGGTGCTCTACCGCCACCTGGTCGCACGCCACCCCAGCGACCTGCCGCACTACAAGCGCTTTGGCTACTTCTACCTGGGCGCGCTGATCGTGGTGCTACCGGCGTTCCTGCTGTTCGGCAACGCCCAGCACCTGCCGAGCACCAACGTGCAATGGCTGGTGTTGCTGTTCCTCGGCCTGTGCCCGACAGCGCTGGGGCTGTACTGGTGGAACAAGGGCGCCTGCCTGGTTTCCGGCGCGACGCTGGCGGTGATGAACAACCTGCATGTGCCGGTAGGTTTGCTGCTGAACCTGCTGATCTGGAACCAGCACGAGCCATTGGGCCGGCTGTTGCTCGGCGGGGCGGTGATCCTGGCGTCGGTGTGGATGAGCCGCCTGGGTAGCCTGACGTTGTCGAGCAAGGCATGGCGCAGCTAGCTATGACGCGTTCGTTACTGGGCCCGAAATCTGTCGGTGGCTACCCGATAATCAAAAAAATAAAAGCGGGAGACCGGCGTGAAGCTAGAAACGCGAAGTATCGAATTTGTCCCACACGCTGAGCGTTATGGTACGCCCAAACGATTGTTCACCATCTGGTTCAGCTCCAACTTCCAGATAACCGCCCTGATGGTCGGCACCCTGGGCGTCGCCTCGGGGCTGAGCCTGGGCTGGACCTTGCTCGGCCTGCTGGTCGGCAACCTGATCGGCACCGTGTTCATGGCCGCGCACTCTGCCCAGGGCCCGCACCTGGGCGTGCCCCAGATGATCCAGAGCCGGGCCCAGTTCGGCGTCCACGGTGCGGCGCTTCCGCTGTTGGTGATGGTCACCGCCGCAGTCCTGTTCCTCGCCGCCAGCGGCGTGCTGATGCGCAATGCCCTGCAGGCCCTGGTGCCGATGAGCGATGACCAGGCCATCGTGGTGGTTGGTGTACTGACCTTTGTCATCGGCTTTGTCGGCTACGAACTCATCCACCGCCTGGGGGCCTGGATGAGCCTGTTGTCCACGCTGGTGTTTGCCGGCGCCCTGGTGCTGATCCTGCTGCACCCTGGCGACATGGCGACCACGACGGCGGTGAGTACCGGCTTTTCGTTCACCGCGTTCAACCTGATCGTGGCCCAGTCGGCCTCGTGGACGCTGGGCTATGGCCCCTATGTGGCTGATTACTCGCGCTACCTCCCGGCCAACGTCAACCCGCGCGCCACGTTCTGGGCCACCTACTGCGGTTGTGCGCTGGGCTCCTTCGCCATGATGGCACTGGGCGCGCTGGTGGCCGTGGAACTGCCCTCGGCCTTGGGCCATGACCCGGCCACAGCCATCGCCGCCTTGTTTGGCCCGTGGGCGCCGTTGGCGCTGGCCGTGATTGCGCTGGGGGTGATCCAGTACAACGTCCTGTGCCTGTACAGCGCCTACATGTCGTCGATCACGATCTTTGGCGCGTTCAAGACCATCCGCCGCGTGACTGCGACGGCCAAGGCCCTGGTAATGGCTGGCCTGACCGCAGCGGCAACGGTGATCGCCATCGCCACCCAGTACAATTTCGATACGTTCTTTGCCGACATCCTGATCGGCCAGCTGTACCTGCTGATCCCATGGAGCGCGATCAACCTGGTGGATTACTACTGGGTGTGCCGTGGCCACTATGATGTTGGGGCGCTGTACGACGCCAAGGGGCGTTACGGCTGCTTCAATCGTCGGAGCCTGGCGGTGTATGCGGTGTCGATCATCGGTACCATCCCGTTCATGAAGCTGTCGTTCTATACGGGCTTTGTGGCTGAGTGGCTGGGGGCGGATATCAGTTGGGCGATGGGGTTGATTCTGGCTGGCGCGTTGTACTGCATGGTTCACAGCCGGGAAAGCAAGCCGCTTTTGGCAAACAAGGAATGCGGTTCCCTGACGCGGCCTTGAAAAGGGAAGGGGCTGCAAAGCAGCCCCGGTAAACTCAAACCTCGTTCATTTCTTCAAGGCGGCGCGGCATTGGCTCTGGAGCCGCGCGCCCCGCCAACCCCACCCGCATGTCATTGCCACTCGGCTGCTGATACAAGCTCAGCCCGAACTCCGGCAACACCGCCAGCAAGTAATCGAAGATATCCCCCTGGATCCGCTCGTAATCCGCCCACACCGTGGTAGTGGTGAAGCAGTAGATCTCCAGCGGCACGCCCTCGGCGGTGGTCTGCATCTGCCGCACCATGCAGGTCATGTTCGGGTGCACGTTGGGGTGGTTTTTCAGGTAGGCCAAAGCAAAGGCGCGGAAGGTGCCGATGTTGGTGAGCTTGCGGCGGTTGGCCGACAGCTCGGCCACCGGCCCCATGGCCTCGTTCCAGCGCTGCAGCTCCTGGCGCTTGCCAGCCAGGTAGTCGGCCAGCAGGTGCACCTGGCTCAGGCGGTGTTCTTCTTCGCGGGTGAGAAAGCGCACCCCGGCGGCATCGATGAACAGGCTGCGCTTGATACGCCGGCCACCGGACTGCTGCATGCCGCGGTAGTTACGGAACGACTCGCTCATCAGGCGCCAGGTGGGGATGGAGACGATGGTCTTGTCGAAGTTCTGCACCTTCACCGTGTGCAGGGTAATGTCGACCACGTCGCCATCGGCGCCGACCTGGGGCATTTCGATCCAGTCACCCACGTGCAGCATGTCGTTGCTGGTCAGCTGCACGCTGGCGACGAACGACAGCAGGGTGTCCTTGTATACCAACAGCAGCACCGCCGACATCGCACCCAGGCCCGACAGCAGCAACAGCGGGGACCGGTCGATCAGGGTGGCGACGATGACAATGGCGGCGAAGATCCACAGCATCATCTTGGCCAGTTGCACGTAACCCTTGATCGAGCGGGTGCGGGCGTGTTCGGTGCGGGCGTAGATGTCGAGCAGGGCATCCAGCAGGCAGGACAGCGCCAGGGTCATGAACAGCAGGGTGAAGGCCAGGGCGACATTGCCGAGGAAGTGCTGGGCGGTATCGGACAGCTCCGGCACCAGTTTCAGGCCGAACTGCAGCACCAGCGACGGCGTGGTCTGGGCCAGGCGGTGGAAAACCTTGTTGTTGCGCAAGTCGTCCAGCCACCTCAGCGCCGGCTGGCGGGCCAGCAGGCGGGCGCCATGCAGCACCAAAAAGCGCGCCAGGCGGCCGATTACCAGGGAGATCAGCAGCAGCACCGCCAGGCCAATGGCCGCGTGCAGCATTGGATGGCGGTCGAGGGTGCCCCACAGGTCGAGGGAGTCACGCCAGATTCGTTGGATATCCATGGGCTTGCGTACAGTCTTGTTGCCAAACGAAGCGCCATTAGAGCGCGGATGGCAATGAAGTTGCCAAAAGAAATTCGGCTAAGGCGGCAGAAAACGTTACCCTATGCAACTGAATTTCCCGCACTTGCCTGAGGTTACCTCCGTGTTCTCCCAATTCGCCCTGCACGAACGCCTGCTTAAAGCCGTGGCCGAGCTTAACTTTGTCGAGCCAACCCCGGTGCAGGCCGCGGCCATCCCCCTGGCCCTGCAAGGGCGTGACCTGCGCGTGACCGCACAGACCGGCAGCGGCAAGACCGCAGCCTTCGTGCTGCCACTGCTCAACCGCCTGGTCGACCTGCGCGAGCGCCGTGTGGAGATCCGCGCGCTGATCCTGCTGCCGACCCGTGAACTGGCCCAGCAAACCCTCAAGCAGGTGCAGCTGTTCTCGCAGTTCACCTACATCAAGGCGGGCCTGGTCACCGGTGGCGAGGACTTCAAGGAACAGGCCGCCATGCTGCGCAAGGTGCCGGACGTGCTGATCGGCACCCCGGGCCGCCTGCTGGAGCAGCTGAATGCCGGCAACCTTGACCTGTCCCATGTGCAGGTGTTGATCCTCGACGAAGCCGACCGCATGCTCGACATGGGCTTCGCCGAAGACATGGAGCGCCTGTGCAAGGAGTGCGAGAACCGCCAGCAGACCCTGCTGTTCTCGGCCACCACCGGCGGCGCTGCGCTGCGCGACATCATCGGCAAGGTGCTGAAAGACCCGGAGCACCTGATGCTCAACAGCGTCTCGCAGCTGGCCGAAGGCACCCGCCAGCAGATCATCACCGCCGACCACGAACAGCACAAAGAGCAGATCGTGCAGTGGCTGCTGGCCAACGAGACGTTCGACAAGGCGATCATCTTCACCAACACCCGCGCCCTGGCCGATCGCATCTACGGCCACCTGGTGGCCAAGGACGTGAAGGCCTTCGTGCTGCACGGCGAAAAGGACCAGAAGGACCGCAAGCTGGCCCTGGACCGCTTCAAGCAGGGCAGTTCCAAGGTGCTGGTGGCCACCGACGTGGCTGCCCGTGGCCTGGACATCGACGGCCTGGACCTGGTGATCAACTTCGACATGCCGCGCAGCGGTGACGAGTATGTGCACCGCGTGGGCCGTACTGGCCGTGCCGGTGGCGAAGGCCTGGCAATCTCGCTGATCACCCACAACGACTGGAACCTGATGTCGAGCATCGAGCGCTACCTCAAGCAGCAGTTCGAGCGCCGGGTGATCAAGGAAGTGAAGGGCACCTACAACGGGCCGAAGAAGGTCAAGGCCTCGGGCAAGGCGGCCGGTAGCAAGAAGAAAAAGGTCGAGAAGAAGTCGGGTGACAAGAAAGCCGCGGCCAAGCGCAAGCCAACCGCCAAGCCGAAGGCCAATGCACCGCTGGCCAGCTCCGATGGCTTGGCACCGTTGAAGAAGCGCAAGGCGGCGGCGGAGTAACCAGCGCCGTCACAGGCTGAGCGTTCTTTGTAGGAGCGGCCTTGCGTCGCGAAAGGGCTGCGCAGCAGCCCCAAGATTCCCACACTGACGCATCCATCCGGGGGCCGCTTTGCGGCCCTTTCGCGACGCCAGGCCGCTCCTATAGGGCGCACGCCGGCGGCAAGTGGTCAGTCAGCCTTGTTCTCTGCCGCTTTCAGCTCCTTGATCCGCTTGTCGATCAGCTGACACTTGTCGGGCAAGTCCTTGCTCGCCGTTCCAAGCTCCATTCTTTGCAGCTCGTCATTGATCTCCTTGGCCTTCTGCGGATTCTGCTCGGTCAGCTGGGTAACCAACCCGGCCAGCTCTTCACGTTTCTGCGTCGCTTCCTCCGGCGTGCAGGCCCAGACGGGCAGGGCGCAGAACAGGGCTATGGCGCAGGCAATGGGCAGCAGCGGTTTCATCCTTTATACCTCCGGCGGTGGTGATGCCCGGTGGAGGCATGGGCCTTGCCGTTAGTTCAACGGCCTTGACCGATGGCCCGCGAGGTGAGGCTGCGCCGTCATGTCTATGCCCAGCGCCTTCATCACAGTCAGAAATGATTTCAGAGTCGGGTTGCCATGCTCACTGAAGGACCGATAGAGCTGCTCGCGCGACAGGCCGGTTTCTTTCGCCAGCTCGCTCATGCCTTTTGCACGAGCCACCACGCCTACAGCCTTGGCGACATAGCCGGCATCCCCGGTCTCGAGTGCGTCGGTCATGAACTGCGCGATCGCTTCAGGGGTAGTGAGGTACTGGGCGGGGTCGAATTCAGAGAAGGTTTCAGTCATTTTGCATCCTCCACGAACGCAGAATCTGGTGGGCTGTCTTGATGTCTCGCTGTTGGCTGCCTTTGTCGCCGCCGCAAAGCAGAATGACAAACGTGCTGCCAGCCTGATGGAAGTACACCCGGTAGCCAGGCCCATAGTGAACCCTGAGCTCACTGACGCCGTGGCCGACCGGTGATACGTCGCCAGGCAGGCCCTCCATCAACCGGTTGATCCGAGAAATGATTCGGGTCCTGGCATTAACGTCTCGGAGACCCGTCACCCAATGTCTGAAACTGCTGGATTCGATTTTCTTCATCGAGTTAATGTAGTTTATAAACTACAGATGGCTATACGGCAAACGGTTTCTGCCTGTTTCCGTATCAGCGGCTTCAGGGTTGGCACATCACCGCGCCAAGATCTTCGGAACACCACGGCTCACCGACGGGTCCCACCTTGTGTACCCCTTCCGTCCACAGCAGGAGCCCATAGCCATGAGCATCGCCTACGACTGGGACCTGATCGAACGCTTGCTGCACGAGGTGCAGAACGGCGCCGGTCACAGCTTCACGCCACGCCCTTATGCCGAGCAGCACGCTGCGGCACTGGCCGCCAAGGGAGAGCCGGTGGGCGACCTGGACCACCGTAAAACCCGTGCCTGCGAATACGAAAAGCTGCTGTTCGAACGTGGCTACATCGAAAGCCGCCCCGAAGAGGATGGCGGCAACGGTGAGAACTTCGTGCTGACCGAACGCGGTTCGCGGCTGATGAGCCTGATCGACAGCAGCATCCCTGGCTTCGAGCACCCGCGCCAGGTGCTGGACGAGCAGGAGGATGCGCTGGACGAAACCACCTTCGAACAGGTGTCGGCGAAGGCGCAGATTGCCTGAGGTCGTTTTGAGGCTGGCAAGGGCAGCCCTGGAAACCCGATAATCGGTAGCTTCCGAACACTGCCGAGCCCTTGCCCATGCCCATGATTACCCCGAAGGCCCGCCGATGAGCGCGGTCCGCAAGAACCCCGACGCCTTTGCCTTGCAGGTGATGCTGGGGCTGTGCCTGATCTGGGGCTGCCAGCAGGTGCTGATCAAGACCGCCGCTGTCGATATCGCGCCGGTGATGCAGGCGGCGCTGCGCAACGGTATTGCCGCCGTGCTGGTAGGGCTGATGCTGTGCTGGCGCGGCGGTTGGGGCCAACTCGGCGGTACCTGGCGTGCCGGGGTGTTGGCAGGTGGCTTGTTCGGCCTCGAGTTTCTGTTCATTGCCGAAGGGCTGAAGCTGACTTCGGCGGCGCACATGTCGGTGTTCCTCTATACCGCGCCGGTGTTCACTGCCTTGGGCCTGCATTTCCGCCTGCCCAGCGAACGCCTGCGGTTGCTGCAATGGCTGGGCATTCTGTTGGCTTTCGGCGGCATCGCCACGGCATTCGCCGGCGGCATGTCGTTCGAGCAGATGGATGGCCGTACCTTGCTGGGGGATGCCTTTGGCGTGATTGCCGGCCTGGCCTGGGGGGCGACCACCGTGGTGGTGCGCTGCTCGCGGCTGTCGGAAGCGCCCGCCACCCTGACCCTGTTCTACCAACTGGCGGTGGGCTTTGCCGGGCTGCTGCTGATTGCCTTGCTCAGCGGGCAGATCGGTGCGGTGGTATTGACCCCGCTGGCAATCGGCAGCGTGCTGTTCCAGGGCATCGTGGTGTCGTTCATCAGTTACCTGACATGGTTCTGGTTGCTGCGCAAATACCTGGCGTCGAACCTGGCGGTATTTTCGTTCATTACCCCGCTGTTCGGGGTCACCTTTGGCGTGCTGCTGCTGGATGAGCCGTTGAGCATGAACTTCGTGATCGGGGCGTTGATGGTGCTGCTGGGAGTGGTCCTGGTGAGTGCCGAGCCGTGGGTGAAACAGCAACTGCGGCGGTTTGTCGGTTGATTTGGCGCCGTTGCCGGCCTGTTCGCAGATGAAACGAACAGGCCAGTACGGTAACAGCTATCAGGATGTGATCCTGGCCTGGCAGGCATTGTCCTGCTGTGCATTACCCGCCAGTTGCACTAGTCCACCGGCCACCACCAGCCCAGCCGCCGCCAGCATCAGCGCGGGTTGCAGCCCGCCACTGTAATGGCTGCTCAGCGCCGCCAGCAGCGGCCCGCTCAACTGCCCCAGGGCAAAGCACGCCGTCAGCAACCCGGCATTGCGCTGTGTCGCGTGCGGCGCCAGCTCTCGCGAACGTTGCATCACCAACTGCATGCAAGCCAGGAATGGCGCGCCACACAGCACCACGCCCAAGGCCAGCCCGACACCCCCGCCAATCAGGCAGGCCAGCACACCCAACCCTTGCAACCACAGGGTGACGGTCAACCAGGTCGAAGTACGCCCGCCGCGGCGCAGGCTCACCAGCAGCACACCCAGCGCCGCCGCCAGGCCGAACGCCGGCCAGAACAGGTCGGCCAGCCACTGCCCGTGAAACTGCTGGCTGGCCATTTGCGACAGGAAGGTGGCCGGCAGGATGTAACCCACGCCATACAGGGCATACACCAGCCCCAGGCGGCCGATACCGACACGCCGTTGCCGGCCCTGCTGCACAGGCGGTGCGGGCGCTGCCTGCAGTGCCTGGGGTAGCCAGGGCCTGATCGCCAGCAGCATCAGCAGTGCCGCCATGGCATAGATCAGCCACAGCGCTGCCGAGCCCAGCCCCAGCCGATGTGCCAGCAGTGCCAGCAAGCCGGTCAGCGCGATGCCCAGGCCGGGCCCGGCGAATACCAGCGCACCCAGGCGCTGGCGGTTATGGGCATTAGCCAGTTGCTGGCTGAGGCTGGTGATCATCACCAGCACCCAGGCGCTGGCCACGCCCGTACCGAAGCGCAGCAGCAGGTGACCGTAGAAGCCGTCGGCAGCCGACGAGGCCAGGGTCAGTACCACGCACAGCCACAGCCCACCCTGCAGGCGCAGGCGCACCTGGCCAGGCGCGCGGGCGAACATCGCATCGAGCGCGCCGAGGAAGTAGCCCAGGTAGTTGGCCGCGGCCACCAGCCCGGCCGCCGTCAGGTCGAACTGACCCTCGGCGATCAGCTGCGGCAGCTGCGGGGTCAGGGCGAAACGGCCAATGCCCATGGCCATCATCAGCGCCACGGCGCTGGCCAGCAGTTGAATGAGTGGCGACATCACAGGTCTCCTGCACGGTGGAAGCGATGACCGGCAGGTTAGGGCGGTTTAATTTTCAATAAAATTGAATAATGATGATAAAGTTGTTCTGTTTTGGAGAATGCCGTGGAATTCAACCAGCTGCGTATCTTCCAGGCCGTGGCCGAGGAGGGCTCGCTCACCCGCGCCGCAGAGCGCCTGCACCGCGTGCCGTCGAACCTGTCGACGCGCTTGCGCCAGCTTGAAGAACACCTGGGTGTCGAGCTGTTCCTGCGTGAACGCCAGCGCCTGCAGCTGTCGCCAGCGGGCAAGGTGCTGCTGGACTACGCCCAGCGTCTGGCCGCCTTGCGCGACGAGGCCCAGGCTGCCGTGCGCGGCGGCCAGCCAGCCGGGGATTTTGTGCTGGGGACCATGTACAGCACGGCGGCGACGCATCTGCCGGGGCTCTTGGCGCGTTATCACCAGGCCTATCCAGCGGTGAACCTGCAGGTGCGTGCGGCGCCCAGTGGCGAGCTGCTGGAGGGCCTGCTCAACCACAGCCTGGACGCCGCGCTGGTAGATGGCCCTCCAAGCCTGGCCGGGCTGGATGGCGTGCCGCTGTGCGACGAGCAACTGGTGCTGATCACCAGCCCCGAGCACCCGCCGGTGCACACGGCCCGGGACGTGGCGAGCAAGGCGGTGTTCACCTTCCGCCAGGGCTGTTCGTACCGTATGCGCCTGGAGGCCTGGTATGCCCATGCCCATACGCCGATGGGCCGGGTGATGGAGATCGAGTCGTACCAAAGCATGCTGTCCTGCGTGATCGCCGGTGCGGGGGTGGCGCTGATGGCCCAGTCGATGCTTGATAGCCTGCCCGGGCGTGACCGGGTGCGAGTGCACCGCTTGCAGGCGCCGTTCGATCAGGCGGTCACCTGGTTGATGTGGCGCCAGGGCATGCGCGGGGCGAATTTGCAGGCGTGGATCGACTTGCAACAAAGCGAAACGATTAACCAGTCGTCGGAATGCCCCGTTACGGCTTGATCCGTATCAAAATGGCCCGTATCTGTAGGCACAGAGGCATGCGTTATACAGAACATGGGGCTATGATCTGTATGAAACATCGCAGGATTGAATTGCCGTGAGGCTGACCCGTCAAGGGGGCATTATGAATAAACCACTGTCCAACTGGCTCCACGACCTGGCTGTCGCCTTGGGGCTGATCCCGCCACCCCTGCAGCCGGTACCGATCCCGACTGATGAAGAGCAGCGCAAGCGCCAACCGCGTCGTCGCTGATACAGACAAAGGCCGCTGCACCTGGGTGGGTGCAGCGGCCTTCTTGTATCTGCTCCATGGATAACGCCTGTCCCGACGCCAGGGCCGGTACAGGCGGTCGATCAGGCCAGCTTCACCGCCGTCACTGCTTTGCGCGACAGCAGGCTCACCAGCACGAAGCTCACCAGGCCAACCACCAGGCTGTAGTAGATCGGGGTGTTGGCCTCCAGGCCGTCCAGGAACATGAACAGCAACGCGGTGGCAAAGCCCAGCGACATGCTGGCGATGGCCCCGGCGGTGGTCGCGCGCTTCCAGAAGATCGCCCCGATCAGCGGGATCAGCATGCCGCCGACCAGCAGGTTGTAGGCCAGGGTCAGGGCGCTGATCACGTCGTTCACCACCAGCGCGATGCCCAGCACCACCAGGCCGGTGAGCAGGGTGAACAGGCGGCTGACGGCCAGGCTCGATTGTTTGCCGCCACGCAGCTTGGGCAGCAAGTCTTCGGTCAGGGTGGTCGACGCGGCCAGCAGGCCGGCACTCGCGGTGGACATCATCGCCGCCAGCGCTGCCGCCATCAGCAAGCCACGGATGCCATCGGGCAGGGTGGTCTTGATCATTTCGGCAAAGGCGTTGTTCGGGTTGGCCAGGTCAGGCATCAGCACATGCGCGGCCATGCCGATGGTGGCGCAGGCCAGGCCGTACAGCACGCAGTACACACCCGCGGTGGTGCCGGCACGCTGGCAGACCTTCTCGTCACGGGCAGTGAATACCCGCTGCCAGATGTCCTGGCCGATGAGGATGCCGAAGAAGTAGATCAGGAAGTAGGTGATGATGGTGTCCCAGCCAATGGTGGTCAGCTGGAAGCTGGCCGCCGGCAGCTTGGCCACCAGGGTGTCCCAGCCACCGGCCTTGTACAGGCACACCGGCAGCAGGATGAACATCAGGCCGACGGTCTTGATCACGAACTGCACGATGTCGGTCAGGGTCAGCGACCACATGCCGCCGATGGTGGAATACAGCACCACCACACCGCCGCCGAGCAGCAGCGAGGCCCAGAACGGCAGGTCCAGCAGCACTTGCAACACGGTGGCCATGGCCAAGGTCGAGGTCACGCCGATCATCAGCGCATAAGCCAGCATGATCACCGCGCTGGCCTGGCGTGCAGTGGGGTTGTAGCGCTGTTCCAGCACCTGGGTCACGGTGAAGATGCGCAGGCGCAGCAGGGGTTTGGCCAGGAACAGGTTCAGCGCGATGATACCCAGGCCCAGGGCGGCACACAGCCAGAAGCCGGAAATGCCGTGCACATAGCCCAGGCGTACGGTGCCAACGGTGGAGGCGCCACCGAGCACGGTGGTGGCCATGGTACCCATGTACAGCACCGGGCCGAGGTTGCGCCCGGCAACCAAGTAGTCTTCGTGGGTTTTCGCGCGGCGCATGCCATACCAGCCAAGCCCGAGCATGCCGGCGGTGTAGATCATTACAACAATGATGTCCAAGGCCATTGGGGGTCTCCCGATTATCTTTATTATGGCGAGATCGACCACCCGGGCGGGTTCACGGCGCCCGGCGGTCCTGTCGTGTGTTGGCGGGCCTCAGTGGCCCTCCCTCATGGCTCCTGCCGGGGGTGTAGCAACTACTGCGGGCGCTTTTGGTAGGCGCGACACAAGGCCGCTCCTACCAAGGGCCGTCGTTTACCGGCGGACAACGCCCGGTAGCACGCAGAGCATCTCGAACAGCAGGTTGGCACCGAGCAGCGAGGTGTTGCCGGTGGTGTCGTAAGGCGGGGAGACTTCGACCAGGTCACAACCGATCAGGTCCAGGCCGTGGCAGCCGCGAATGATCTCCATCGCCTGGATGGTGGTCAAGCCGCCGATTTCCGGGGTGCCGGTGCCAGGCGCCCAGGCCGGGTCGATGCCGTCGATGTCGAACGACAGGTACACCGGGCCACCGCCGACCTTTTCCCGCACTTCGGCCATCAGCGGTACCAGCGACTTGTGCCAGCACTCTTCGGCCTGGACCACGCGAAAGCCCTGGCGACGGCTCCAGTTGAAATCATCGGCGGTGTAGCCCTGGGCGCGCAGGCCGATCTGCACCACACGCTCGCAATCGAGCAGGCCTTCTTCCACGGCCCGGCGGAAGGTGGTGCCGTGGGCGATCTTTTCGCCGAACATGTGGTCGTTGACGTCGGCGTGGGCGTCGATGTGCACCAGGCCGATCTTGCCGTGCTTCTTGTGCAGCGCACGCAGGATCGGCAGGGTGATGGTGTGGTCGCCGCCCAGGGTCAGCGGGATGATGTCGTGTTCGAGGATCTCGTCATACGCTTCTTCGATGATGCGCACGGCGTCCAGCAGGTTGAAGGTGTTGATCGCCACGTCACCGATGTCGGCCACCGACAGCGAGTCGAACGGGGCAGCCCCGGTAGCCATGTTGTACGGGCGGATCATCACCGATTCGGCGCGGATCTGCCGTGGGCCGAAGCGGGTGCCGGAGCGCAGCGAAGTACCGATGTCCAAGGGGACGCCGATGAAAGCGGCGTCCAGGCCTTGGGCACTCTGCAGGTGGGGAAGGCGAAGCATGGTGGCGATGCCGCCGAAACGCGGCATTTCGTTGCCGCCCAGTGGTTGGTGGAGAATCTTGTCCACGGTGGGCCTCATCAGTCGGTCGATTGTTCTGTTTGTTCGAACCTGTGCCGCCGCACGCCTGTTGCTTGACGGCGGGCAGGGACATTTCGGCCAAGTCTGCTGAAGGTACTGTCGGGGACAAATCGCTGCCGGCAAATACTTAGTTCAGGAATTTCTGAACTAAACGCGGGCGCAGCGGTTAGACTGCGCGAAAACACTGTTGTGGAACTGCTGCCCCATGGCCTCGACCTTGCCCGACCTGAAACTGCTGCGCATCTTCGTCAGCGTGGTGCGCCACCAGGGTTTCGCCAACGCCCAGCGCGAGCTGAACCTGTCGACCTCGGCCATCAGTACCTACATGAGCCAGCTGGAAGGCGCCTTGGGCATCGTCCTGTGCCACCGGGGCCGTGGCGGCTTCAGCCTCACCAGCAAGGGCGAGCTGTTCCACCAGGAAACCCTGCGCCTGCTGGCCGAGCTGGACGGTTTCGAACAGTACGCCGCTGCCCTCAAGGGCGAATTGCGCGGCACGCTCAACCTTGGCGTGATCGACTCCACCGTCGGCGACCGCGCCTTGCCACTGGCCGAAGCTATCGGTGCCTACAGCCAGGAACACCCGGCGGTGCACCTGCACCTGTCGGTGTCCAGCCCTTACGAACTGCAGCTGGGCGTGCAGGACAACCGCCTGGACCTGGCCATCGGGGCGTTTTCCTCGCGCATGAGCGGGCTGCTGTATCAACCGCTGTACCGCGAACAGCACTGGTTGTACTGCAGCAGCCGCCACCCGCTGTATGGCGAGCGGCGAATCCCCGAGCAGGTGGTGACCCAGCAACGCATGGTCGGGCGCGGCTACTGGAGCCAGGCCGAGCTGGCCCGGCATGGCTTCAAGCACAGCGCGGCGACGGTGGAGAGCATGGAAGCGCAGCTGATCCTGATTCTTTCCGGGGCCTACATCGGCTACCTGCCCGAGCACTATGCCCAGGCTTGGGTCGACAAGGGTGACCTGCGCGTGCTGTCGCCTGCCACCTTCGGCTACCAGGCGCCGTTTTCGTTGATCATCCGCCGCGGGCGCAGCCGCGAGCCGTTGATCCAGACCTTCCGCGACCTGTTGAAAAGCCAGCTCAACGTGGGCTGATAAACACGGCGTTCATAACATTCCGTCGGGATGCCCTAATTTCCTGCAGATGCAGGCCGCTAAACTGATAGCGCTCTGCTACATATCAACTTGCGCTGATGATTTTCCCACTAAATTATCCTGCAAGGATCGCCCAAGATGCGCATGAATTTGCCCGTCACTGAGCTCGAAAGAACTTTCTCCAGCGATCAACGCCTGATTTCCACCACCGACCTCAACAGCCGCATCACCTATTGCAACGACGCCTTCGTGGCGATCAGCGGTTTCACCTATGACGAGCTGGTCGGCCAACCGCATAACCTGGTGCGTCACCCAGACATGCCGCCGGCAGTGTTCGGCCATATGTGGGACACCATCAAGCAGGGCAAGCCGTGGATGGGCGTGGTCAAGAACCGGGCGAAGAACGGCGATTTCTACTGGGTCAGCGCGTATGTCACGGCGATCTACGAGCAGGGCCGCATCAGTGGCTACGAGTCGGTGCGCTCGGTGCCCACGCGCGAGCAGATCCGCCGCGCCGAAGCGTTGTATGCACGCTTGCGGGCCGGCCGTGCGCCGGTGCCGTGGGCGGCCCGGCTGGGGCATGGGCTGGGCCACGGCTGGCCGTTGATCGGTGCTGGCCTGCTGTCGGCGGCAGGCTACCTGTGGCTGCCGCCTTATGCCGCGCTGGGCGTGCTGATGGCCAGCCTGCTGCTGGCCTGGTACCTGGTCGAGCTGCGCCAGAACCAGGCCATTCGCCGTACTTTGGCCGAACACCCCAAGGCCTTCACCAGCCCGCTGGTGGCGCTGACCTACAGCGACAATCCAGGCCTGCAGGGCCAGCTCGACCTGGCCATCATCAGCGAGGAAGCGCGCCTGCAAACCGCCCTGACCCGCCTGGTCGACGCCGGCGTCGGGGTGAAGTCGCGAGCCGCGCAGTCGGCTGGCCTGTCCGATGCCCAGGCGCAGATGCTCGACCGTCAGCGCAACGAGACCGACCAGTCCGCCACCGCCATCGCGCAGATGGCGGCGACCATCCAGCAAGTCACCCACAACGTGCAGAGCACGGCCCATGCCGCCGGCGATGCAGACCAGCTGGCGCAGCAGGGCAGCGAGCTGGCGCTGCAGAGCTTGAAGGCCATGGGCAGCATGAGCGATGCGGTGAACGACATCGGCCAGGCGGTCAATGCTCTGGCCGAACAGACCCAGTCGATCGGCAGCGTGGTCGATGTGATTACCTCGATCGCCGAGCAGACCAACCTGCTGGCGCTCAATGCGGCCATCGAGGCGGCCCGCGCCGGCGAGCAGGGGCGTGGCTTTGCCGTGGTGGCGGATGAAGTGCGTTCGCTGGCCCAGCGTACCCGCGCGTCGACCGAGGAGATCCACCAGATCATCGCCTCGTTGCGTGCCGGGGCCGAGCGGGCGGTGAGCACTGCCAGCCGTGGCGAACAGATTTCCCGCGACAGCGTGCACAGTGTCGAGGCGGTGCAGGCAGCGTTGAGCGGTATTGCCCAGGCGGTCAGCCGGATCACTGGCATGAGCCAGCAGATGGCGACTGCGTCGGAGCAACAAAGCCATGTCGCCGAGGACATCAATCAGCAGATCGTGAGGATTGCTCACCTGTGCGACGAGAGCGCCGGGCAGGCCAGGCAAGGCGCGGAAATCAGCCAGGACCTGGAGCGCATGGCCGAGTACCTGCACAGCCTGGCCGAGCGCTTCAACCGCTGAGCTGGCCGGGGCCGCTTTGCCGGCCCCGGGTTTGTGGCAAACTGCTCCGGCCAAGGAGAACCCCATGCCCAGACCCCGCTGCGAGCGCTGCCAGCGCCCGTTCGACCATTGCCTCTGCCCACTGATCCCGGCACTCGACAGCCGCACCCGCGTCGTCCTGCTGCAGCACCGCAGTGAAACCAACCATGCGCTCAACACCGCCCGCCTGGCTGCCCTAGGCCTGACCAATGCCGAGTTACGGGTCGGCGAGGTGTTCGATGACCTGCACGCGCTGCTGGCCACGCCCGGCTATCGGCCGGCGCTGTTGTTCCCGGGCGATCAGGCCCAGGTGCCGGCGCCTTATGACCAGGCGCACGACGAACCCTTGCTGCTGATCGTGCCTGACGGTACCTGGCGCAAGGCGCGCAAGCTGTTGTACCTGAACCCGCTGCTGGAGGCGTTGCCGAGGGTGACGCTGGGGGCTGTTGCGCCGTCGCGCTATCGGTTGCGCAAGGCGCCGGAGGCGGGGGCGTTGTCGACCATCGAGGCGGTGGTGGGGGCATTGAATGCGCTGGAACAGCCGGCCTGCTTCGACGCGCTGCTGGCGCCGTTCGAGGCGTTGATCGAGGGGCAGATCAAGGCCATGGGTGTCGAGACATACCAGCGTAACCACGGTACCGAGTGAAACTGGGGGCCGCAAAGCGGCCCCGGCAATCGCAAACCGATCAACGCATCTCGGGCAAACGCGCCTCGGTGGTCACTTCGGTAGAAGCCAGCGCCTCCGGCGGCAGCGAAATGCGTTGCTTGCTCAACAGCTCGCCCATGGTCGCCAGCACGCGGTAACGCGAGAATTCCTCGGTATAACGCACTTCGGTGTAGCGGCGGTCGGCATTGTACAGCTCGTTTTCACTGTCCAGTACGTCCAGCAGGGTACGCTGGCCCAGGCCGAACTGGTCCTGGTAGGCGGCACGCACGCGCTTGGTCGTTTCGGCGTATTCACGTGCGGTCGGCAGCTGCTTGCTGGCGTTGTTCATGGCGTTCCACGCCAGGCTCAGGTTCTCGGTCAGCTCACGCAGGGCGTTGTTGCGGATGTCCAGGGCCTGGTTGATCTTGTGCGCGTCGGACTGCAGGCGAGCCTTGTCGCTGCCGCCGCGGAACAGGTTGTAGTTCATCTCCACGCCGGCCTGCCAGTCGTTGTTGTTGTGGCCTTTTTCGCCGCCGGTGTTGTTGTTGGCACCGGTGGCCAGGATGGCGTCGAAGCGTGGGTAGAAGGTCGACTTGGCCACTTCGTACTGCTTCTCGGCAGCGTTGACATCTGCCTGAGCCGACTTGATGTACGGGTTGTTCTGGCGCATGCCCTCGCGTGCTTCCTCGAGGTTGGCGGGCATTGCCACCTTGATCGACGGCGGGGCTTCCAGCTCGTCCGGCATGCGCCCGACCACGCTGAAGAAGTTGGCCTCGGCGTCGGCCAGGTCGACTTCCGCGGTGTCCAGGTTGTTTTCCGCCAGGGCGCGACGTGCGCGGGACTGGTCGAGGTCGGCGGTGCTGCCGACACCGCGTTCGTTGCGCAGGCCGATCTGGTCGTTGACCCGCAGGTGGGCTTGCAGGTTGTTCTTGGCCAGGGTGACCAGCTCACGGCGCTTGAGCACTTCCAGGTACACCTCGACTGCACGCAGGGCAACATCCTGCGCTACGGCCTGGGTGTAGTAGGCGCGAGAGGTCGAGACCGCTTCGGTGCGGCCGACTTCATTGGAAGTGTTGAAGCCGTCGAAGATCATCTGCCGCAGGCGCAGCTCGGACTGGGTGTAGTTGAGGGTTTCCTTGTTGTGGTTGCCCTGGGCACGGGTGCTGGTGTTGTCCGAACGCTGGCGGCCATAGCCAGCGACCAGATCCACGGAAGGGTAGTAGCCACCACGCGCAAATTTCACATCTTCATCGGCCGACAGCTTGCTGTTGCGGTTGGAGCTGATTTGCGGATGGTAGTCCACGGCGTTTTGGACAGCCTCGGTGATCGACATCGCCTGTACGTTGGCACTCGCCAGGGCCAACAGTAACGCACTGGTGATGGGGTTCAAAACGCGCATGGTACATCTCCCTGATCCTGGAATTGATCCTGCTGCTCGCCAAAAAAATGACGAAAAAGTTATCGGACATAGTGTTGCAGGTTTTTAACGACACAGCTAAGTACATTCATCATGATAAATAAGAAGATTTATTCATATCAAAAAGCCATGTAAGGCCTGTTCAATCTAAAAAACAGGTGTACGTGCACGTTTCAAGGCGCCGAGGCAAGGCGTTAAAGCCAGTAAATACGGGGCTTTGCGCGGGTTCCAGAATGATTTCGGATAAATAAAACAGCCGCTAGGCGAAATTGATATTTGGCGACAAAATATTGTCACTTCGGCTTGCGGAGGGTCTTCTGGCTGAGGATGTACAGGCTGACCAATACGGCGCTGGCCAGCATGAAGCTGCGAGCCCAGAACAGGGGGACCAGGTAGCATGACAGGCCGATACTGGCCCACATCAGGCCGATGGCGTAGAGCTTGCCCTTGAGGGGAATGCCTTCACCACTGAGGTAGTCGCGAATCCACGGCCCGAGCTTGGGGTGGTGGACCAGCCAGTGGTGAAAGCGCGGCGAGCTGCGGGCAAAGCAGGCCGCCGCCAGAAGCAGGAATGGGGTGGTCGGCAATACCGGCAGGAAGATCCCCAACACCCCCAGCGCGACGCTGAGCCAGCCGGTGGCCAGCAGCACGTAGCGCACAGGCGACTCAGTGGTGGCGAGGCTTGAGCAGCGCCGGCTTTTCGTCAGGTGCGTGCAGCAGCAGGAACAGCGCCGTCAGCGCTTCAGGGATCTGTACGATCATGTCGTCCTGCAGGTTGGGGTTGCTGGCGATGTCGGCGAACTCTGGCTGCTCGTCGAACAGGCCCGAGCCGACCATGATCGGCAGCAGCATCTCGCTGACTTCTTCTTCGGCGTTCTCGAACCAGGCCTCTTCACGCAGGAACACGCCTTCCATGAAGCCGATGCACCAGCCGCGCAGGTCGGAATCGTCCGGCTCGTCGGTCAGGTCGAGTTCGCACGGCAGCTCGAACTCGTCGTCACTGGCCAGCTGGCGGGCGATGTGCGCCTTGAGCGCCACCAGGGTGGCTTCGATTTCGGTGCGCTGGGCCTCGCTGGCGTAATGCGGTTCTTCGGCGAACAGGGCGTCGATCCACTCGCGCTCCGGCACCTCCTCAGCGTTGATCGACAAGGCGGTGAGGTAGCCGTGGGCGGCGACGTAGTCCAGCGCTTCTTCGTGCAGCTCGTCGGCGTCGAGGAAGGTTTGCAGGCGGGTCAGTTGCTCGGCGAAGGACATTACGGGGCTACCTTGGGAATAAACGATAACGAATTCTAGCACCTTGCGGCGGCGGCGGGGGAAAGGGAACGTCTATCACCGTGTGCCCTGCGCGGTGCAGTGCTGCGGTATACTCCGCGATTTTTCATCCAGGGGCAGGTTTTGCCGGCTGCCTGGCAAAAACCGCTTACGCATTTGGCGTGTGCGGGGCGGGTTTTTCGTCCAGCCTGTGTCCAGGATGGTACGGCGATTTGTGGAGTTGCACATGCTCGAACAGGCTCAGCGCGTTCTCAAGGACGTCTTCGGCTACGACAGTTTCCGCGGGCGCCAGGCAGCGATCATCGACTGCGTGGCCAATGGCGGCGATGCCCTGGTGCTGATGCCCACCGGTGGCGGCAAGTCGTTGTGTTTCCAGGTACCGGGTTTGCTGCGTCCGGGCCTGACGGTGGTGGTCTCGCCGCTGATCGCGCTGATGGACGACCAGGTTGCCACGCTCGATGAACTGGGGGTGCCGGCCGCCGCCCTGAACTCCACGCTGACCCCGGAGCAGCAGCGTGAACTGGCCGGGCGCCTGCGCCGCGGCGAAGTGAAAATGCTGTACCTGGCGCCGGAGCGCCTGGTGCAACCACGCATGCTCGACTTCCTGCGCGACCTGGACATCGCCTTGTTCGCCATCGACGAAGCCCACTGCGTGTCGCAATGGGGGCACGACTTCCGCCCCGAGTACCTGCAACTTGGCCAGCTGGCCGAGCTGTTCCCGCATGTGCCGCGCATCGCCCTCACCGCCACGGCCGACATGCGCACCCGCGAAGAGATCGTGCAGCGCCTGCACCTGCAAGGTGCCGAGCGCTTCCTGTCGAGCTTCGACCGGCCCAACATCTTCTACCGCATCGTGCCCAAGGAGGCGCCGCGCAAGCAGCTGATGGCCTTCCTCGGCGAACGCCGTGGCAACGCCGGCATCGTCTATTGCCTGTCGCGCAAGAAGGTCGACGAAACCGCCGCCTTCCTCTGCGACCAGGGCTTCCCGGCGCTGCCTTATCACGCTGGCCTGCCTGCCGAGACGCGCGCGGCCAACCAGCACCGGTTCCTCAACGAGGAGGGGCTGATCATGGTCGCCACCATTGCCTTCGGCATGGGTATCGACAAGCCCAACGTGCGCTTCGTCGCCCACCTCGACCTGCCCAAGTCGCTGGAGGCGTACTACCAGGAGACCGGCCGTGCCGGGCGTGACGGCCTGCCGTCCGATGCCTGGATGGCCTACGGCCTGCAGGACATGGTGATGCTCAAGCAGATGCTGCAGAACTCCGAAGGCGACGAGCGCCACAAGCGCATCGAGCAGCACAAGCTCGACGCCATGCTGGCGCTGTGCGAAGAAACCCGCTGCCGGCGCCAGGCACTGCTGGCCTATTTCGATGAAACCCTCGAACAGCCGTGCGGGCACTGCGACAACTGTGTCGACCAGGTGCAGACCTGGGACGCCACCGAGCCGGCTCGCCAGGCGCTGTCGGCAGTGTTCCGCACCGGACAGCGCTACGGTGTCGGCCACCTGGTCGACGTGCTGCTGGGCAAGGACACCGAGAAGGTACGCAATTTCGGCCATGAGAAGCTCTCGGTGTTTGGCGTCGGCAAGGGCCTGGCCGAGGTCGAATGGCGTTCGCTGTTCCGCCAGTTGGTGGCGCGTGGCCTGGTCGATATCGACCTGGAAGGCTATGGCGGCCTGCGCCTGTCCGACAGCTGCCGGCCGCTGCTGCGTGGCGAAGTGACCTTGCAGCTGCGCCGCGACCTCAAGCCGCAGACCAGCGCCAGGACTTCGTCGTCCGGCGGTGGCAGCCCGGCCAGCCAACTGGTGCGTGCCGAGGAGCGCGAACTGTGGGAGGCGCTGCGCACCTTGCGGCGCAAGCTGGCCGAGGAACACAGCGTGCCGCCCTACGTCATCTTCCCCGATTCGACGCTGCTGGAGATGTTGCGCAGCCAGCCGGTCAGCCTCAGCGACATGGCCCAGGTCAGCGGCGTGGGGGCGCGCAAGCTGGAGCGTTATGGCCAGGCCTTCCTCGAAGTGCTGAACAACAGCGGCGGCACCGACGAGGCGCCGAAAGTGGTGCTCGACCTGCGCCACGAACTGGTCAGCCTGGCCCGCGCCGGCATGACCCCGGCGCAGATCGCCGGGCAGCTCGATTGCAGCGAAAAGAACGTCTACAGCCTGCTGGCCGAGGCACTTGGCCGCCAGGAGCTGAGCCTGGAACAGGCCCTGGACCTGCCGGAAGACCTGATGATGGAGGTGCAGGATGCCTTCCTCGACGGCGAGGGCGAGCTGCCACCGGTGTCGGCCGTTGCGCCGTTGTTCGGTGGCCGCGTGCCCGAAGGCGTGCTGTATTGCGTACGGGCGGCACTGGCGGCGGAGTTCGAGCTGTGACCGGCGCCAGGCTCGACGGCAGTGCCCTCTACTGACCTTTGTCATGTTTTTGCACGATAATCGGCCAGTCACCAGGGCCCGAGCCTTGCCTCGTGGAGCGGGCCATGGTTAGCTGCCTAATAATTAGATCTGTTCAATGAGTTGCTTATGCCCTTGACCGACAATCAACACCGCTTCGGCATGCAGCTGGCCCAGATGTCCCGGGGTTGGCGTGCCGAGCTGGACCGCCGCCTGGCCGGGCTCAACCTGTCCCAGGCGCGTTGGCTGGTGTTGCTGCACCTGGCCCGTTTCGAAGAGGCCCCGACCCAGCGCGAGCTGGCCCAGAGCGTGGGTGTCGAAGGCCCGACCCTGGCGCGCCTGCTCGACAGCCTGGAGGCGCAGGGGCTGGTGCGCCGGCAGGCGGTGCTGGAGGACCGGCGAGCGAAGAAGATCGTGCTGTGCCCGCCGGCCAAGCCGCTGATCGACCAGATCGAGACCATTGCCAACCAGCTGCGGGTGGAGCTGTTCACCGGGGTGGATGAGGCGGACCTGCAGGTGTGCATGCGGGTGCATGCCAGGATCCTGGCCAACCTGGAGAAATCCTGAGGGGCCCTGGGGCCGCTTTGCGGCCCATCGCGACACAAGGCCGCTCCTACAGGGATCGCGAACTCCTGTAGGAGCGGCCTTGTGTCGCGATGGGCTGCAAGGCAGCCCCGACGGTTCAGAAGGTATGCCCCAGGTTCAGGTACACCGCCTGCTCATGCGCGCTGTTGGCGCCGTAGGTGAAATTCAACGGCCCCAACGGCGTCTCCAGCCCCAGGAAGATGCTTGCCGCGTTGATGTAGCCGCTGTCGAACGCGTTGTCGTTGTTCCACGCCCGCCCACGTTCCAGTGACCCGCCGAGGTACAACGGGAAGTCCAGCGGCAGGTAGGCCCGTGGCGTCAGGCGGCGATAATAGACCATGCGCAGCAGGCTCATGTTCTGCCCGGACACCGAGTCCTGGCGGAAGCCGGACAGCTCTCTCGCCCCACCCAGCACGAAGCTCGACGTGACCACTTCGGTAGCGTCCAGCGTGCGCCCGTAGCGCCCACCCAGCACGAAGGTGTTCGGCCCGCTGCTGATGGCCTTGTCCAGGTTGATCAGCCACTGCCGGTAATCCTGGTCGGAATCCAGCGACTTGTCGTACTTGCGCAAGGTCAGGCCGATATCCTCGCCGCGATGCGGGAAGTACACGTTGTCGAGGGTGTCGAACGAGTACTTCAGCTCGTAGAAGCCTTCGTTGAAACTGACCTTGGGCAAGTCCTGGTCGCCAATGCGCACCTGCGCCTCGCCCCAGGCCTTGCCCACGCCCAGGCGCACCTCGCCGTTGGTGCCGATCTGCCGGCCCACGTTGAGGCCAAAGCCGTAACGTTCCAGGCGGTACTCGGCGACGGGGTCGTTGTCCAGGGTCGCTTCGATGTTCTGCGAATTGAAGTCCAGGTACGGCGCGATGAAATAGCGCGAGCCCACGTCCAGCGGCTGGTAGAACTCGCTATAGAGTTCCTGCTGGTCGCCGATCTGGCCACGCGTCAGCCATTCGGCACCGAGGCTGTTGATGCCGTTGACCCGGTAGCTGGCGCCGAGGTTGAAGGCGCTGTCGCCGCGCAGGTCGTCCGACAGGTTGAGGCCCAGGCGCAGGTAGTCGGTGCCTCCGCGTCGGCCCCGGGCGTTGATCACCAGGGTGTTGTCGTCGCCCTTGTGGACCACGCGATATTGCACCCGGTCGAAGTAGTCCAGGCCATACAGCGTGCCCATGTCGGTCTGCAGCCGGTCCAGTTCCAGCGGCGCATCGATTGGCTGGCGGATGTACGAACGGATGACCTCGTCGCTGACCTTGGAGTCGTTCTCGATCCTGATCGCGCTGATGATTGGTGTGCGCTGGCGCGGCGAGCGGGCCACCGCCAGGCTGCTGTCGCCCTCGGGCTGGCGCAGGGCGGCCAGGCGAGGGGCGAGCAGGCGGGTAGCGCGGTAGCCGGCGTCGATCATCTCCCGGGCGCGACCGAAATCGGTAACCCCGAAGGCGCTCAGTGGTGGCTGGACGAGGATGTCGTCGCGGTGCAGGCTGGCCAGCTGTTCGTCCGAGTTGCGTCGGGTCATCAGGGTGATCGACTGGTTGAGCACGTCGACCACCGTGGCCAGTTGCTTGCGGTCACGCAGCGGGGTGCCGATGTCGACCACGATGGCCAGGTCCACGCCCATTTCGCGGGCCACGTCCACGGGGATGTTGTCGACCATGCCGCCGTCCACCAGCAGCCGGCCGTCCAGTTCGACCGGGGCGAACACCGCCGGGATCGACATGCTGGCGCGGATCACCTGGGGCAGGTGGCCACGGCTGAACACCACTTTTTCGCCACTGGCAATGTCGGTGGCCACTGCCCGGAAAGGAATCGGCAGCTTGTCGAAGTCGCGGGTGTCGGCGGTGTGTGCCAGCTTGCTTTCCAGCAGCAAGGACAGGTTCTGGCCCTGGATCACGCCCAATGGCAGTCCCAGGCTGCCATCGTCGCGAAAGCTGAGTTTCTGCTTCACCAGGAAGTCGCGGTCATCCTGTTTGCGCCGGAACGGCACGTCCTTGCGCGGCGGGGCATCGGACAGCGCCTGTTGCCAGTCGAGGGTGGTGGCGAGCTTTTCCAGCTCTTCGACACTGTAGCCCGAGGCGTACAGGCCGCCGATCACTGCGCCCATGCTGGTGCCGGCGATGGCGTCGATGCGCACGCCCTGTTCCTCCAGGGCCTTGAGCACACCGATGTGGGCCAGGCCGCGGGCTGCGCCACCCGACAGCACCAGGCCAACCTTGGGCCTGGCCGGTTCGGCAGCGCCAACCGTGAAGGCGGTGAGGGCGAGCAGCAAACAGAACAGCAAACGGCGCATTGTGAGTCTCAAACCGTGGGCTAAAGACCGCTAGTATAAGCGGCCACTCACCTGGAGACGTTGCACCATGGCCGACAGCAAACCCGAAATCGTGATCACCTATTGCACCCAGTGCCAGTGGCTGCTGCGTGCGGCCTGGCTGGCCCAGGAACTGCTCAGCACCTTCGCCGATGACCTCGGGCGGGTGGCGCTGGAGCCGGGCACCGGGGGGATCTTCCGCATCACCTGCAACGGCGTGCAGATCTGGGAGCGCAAGGCGGACGGTGGCTTCCCGGAGGCCAAGGTATTGAAGCAGCGGGTGCGTGACCAGATCGACCCGCAGCGTGACCTGGGGCACAACGATCGCTGATCAGTTGCCCTCGGCCGCAGGCCGTTGCCGGGGTGCCTGCTCGGCGGCCAGGCGGCTGGACAGCACGATGGCGAAGATGATCAGCGCGCCGCCCAGCAGCATGCGCAGGGTCGGGGTTTCGGCGAACACCACCCAGGCCACCGCAATGCCGTAGACCGGCTCCATGCCGAACACCACGGCGGCAGTGCGCGCCTTGATCACCGCCAGGCTGGCGACGAACAGGCTGTGGGCGACAGCGGTGCAGAAGATGCCGAGCAGGGCGATCCACAGCCAGTCCCGGCTGGCTACGTTGGCCAACTGCGGGCCCGCGAACGGCAGCAGGCACAGGCCCACCACCAGGTTCTGCCACAGCGCCGCCTGCACCGCCGGCAGGCGCCCGGAGCCGGCGCGGTTGGTGAGCGACAGCAAGGCGAACAGCAGCCCTGACAGCAGTGCCCAGAGCAGGCCGTCGGTGGCCTGGCTGGCCAGGTCGAACGCTGGGGTGACCAACACCAGCCCGATGCTCACCAGCAGCACCAGCATGGCTTCGTTGCGGCGGATACGCTCGCGGAACAGCAGGCCCTCGAAGATCACGGTAAAGGCCGGGAAGCTGGCAAAGCCGAGGGTGGCAATGGCCACGCCAGCGACTTTCACGGCGACGAAAAAACTCACCCAGTGGCCAGCCAGCAGCACGCCGCCAAGCAGCAGGCGGCGGCCATCCTCGCCGCTCAGGCGTTGCCAGCCCGGGCCGCTCAGGCTGGCGAACAGGGCCAGGGCGAGCACGGCGAAGGCAGCGCGGCCGAACACGATGATCGCCGGGTTGGCGCTGGCGGCCAGCTTGCCGAAGACGCCGGTGAGGCCGAAGAACAGCGCGCCAATGTGCAGGGCGCCGAGGGCGGTGCGGTGGTTCATGGAGGGTCCTTGCTCAAGATCTCTGCTGACAGTGCCGGCCTCTTCGCGGGTAAACCCGCTCCCACAGGTATCGCGCCGCTTTCGGAGCCTGTGCAGTACCTGTGGGAGCGGGTTTACCCGCGAAGAGGCCGGCACAGCCATAGTGTAAAGGCTCAGGCGAACGCGTTCTGTCGCCAGGCTAGTGCGCGTTGTCGCCAGACGCTCGCCGCAATGCCAGCGGTGTGCAACCAAACGCGCGCAACATCGCCGCTGAAAATGCACTCTGCGAGCCGTACCCCACCTGCGCCGCAATCTCCCCCATCGGCAACAAGGTCTGCAGCACCAGCCGCCGCGCCTTGAGCAGGCGCCGCTGGCGCACGTAATCCATCGGCGTCATGCCGCATTCGGCAATAAAGCGTGCATGCAGGCGGGTGCAGGACAACCCAGCGATGCGTGCCAGGTCGGCGACCTGCAGCGGGTAGGCGGCATGCTGCTCGATATGCGCATCGAACGCCGCATACGGCAGCCGCTGGCAGGCGCTACTGCTGGCAGCCGCCGTGGAGGTGAGGCTGGCCAGCAGCAGCGCCGCGCCTTGCCGGGCAATCAGCGGGTCGTGCACCGGGCTGGCCGCCAGCCAGTCCACCAGCTGTTGCTGGCGCTCATTCAGGCCCAGGGCGGCGGGGCGGTCCAGCAGCCGGCGGCTGGCATCGGCATGCTCGCCCAGTTGTTCGCACAACCAGTGCTCCCCGGGCACATCCAGCACCAGGCAGTCGCTGCCGCCGGTGCTGGCGCAGGTGTGATGGGCACCCGCCGGTACCACCACCAGCCCCTGCCGATCGATCCCGGCGCCACGCCCCTGGACTTCGAACTCCAGGCGGCCGCGCAGGCCGAACACCAGTTGCGGGTGTTCGTGGCTGTGGGCGATCAGGCTGTGGCGGTAATGGCGCAGCGAGAGGATCGGGCCGCTCATGGGAGTGTCCTGGCAGGGCAGACACACATTGTGCATGAATCCCGGCAGTCCATCACTCGTCACGCTTTTGCCACGGCACTGTCATCCGCGCCTGCCAGTCTCCAGCAAACTGCGCCGGAGCCTGCCCATGAGCCATGCCGAACTGTCCCGTCCCTCGCGCAAGCAGCGTGTGCGAACCTTGTGGATCTCCGATGTGCACCTGGGTACGCGTGATTGCCAGGCCGAACACCTGGCGCAGTTCCTCAAGGGCTACCAGGCCGACCGCATCTACCTGGTGGGCGATATCATCGATGGCTGGAAACTGCGCGGCGGGATCTACTGGCCGCAGGCCCACACCAACGTGCTGCGCCGCCTGCTGACCATGAGCAAGCGCGGTACCGAGGTGGTCTACGTCACCGGCAACCATGACGAATTCCTGCGCCGTTATTCCAGGCTGATCCTCGGCAACATCCAGCTGGTGGACGAGGCCGAGCACCTGACCGCCGATGGCCGCCGGCTGCTGGTGATCCATGGCGACCAGTTCGATGTGATTACCCGTTACCACCGCTGGCTGGCGTTTCTCGGCGACCGTGCCTATGAATTCACCCTGGTGCTCAACCGCTGGCTCAACCATTGGCGGGCCCGTTATGGTTATGGTTACTGGTCGCTGTCGGCTTACCTGAAGCACAAGGTCAAGGGGGCGGTTAACTTCATCAGCGACTTCGAGGATGCCATTGCCCACGAGTGCACCCGTCGTGGTTTTCATGGGGTGGTGTGTGGGCATATCCACCATGCCGAGATTCGCCAGGTGGGGGAGGTGGAGTACCTCAATTGCGGGGATTGGGTGGAGTCGTGCACGGCGCTGATCGAGCATTGGGATGGCTCGATCGAGCTGTTCCGGTTGGCCGAGGCGCAGGCGCGTGAAGCGCAGGCAGCGGCGGCGGTGCGCGAACCGGCGTAGGGTTTGAGGGCCCAGGGGCTGCTTTGCAGCCCATCGCGACACAAGGCCGCTCCTACAATGACCGCGCAAGCCTGGAATTTACGTGGGCCTTGTAGGAGCGGCCTTGTGTCGCGATGGGCCGCAAAGCGGCCCCCAAACGTCTACAGGCTGATCTTGCCCAGCAGGATATCCCTGAACATCACGAAATCCCCGATCAGGCTGTACAGCGGATGGGTAAAGGTCGCAGGCCGGTTCTTTTCGAAAAAGAAATGCCCGACCCAGGCAAAGCCGTAGCCGCACACGGGCACGGCCAGCAGCAACGCCCATTTGCCACTGCCGATGGTATAGGCCAGCAGGGCGATCACCAGGCTGGTACCGACGAAGTGCAGGCGGCGGCAGGTCGGGTTACTGTGCTCCTCCAGGTAGTACGGATAGAACTCGGCAAAACTGCGAAACTGCGCTGTGCGGTTCATGGCACTGCTCCGGCAGATACTTTTGGACAGGATGCACGGCGTGGAGCCTGATTCGAGTCTAGAGTGACTGGCGGTGCCTTCCAGTGACAATAGGCGCCAATTGAATATCCTTGGGGTTCACCGCAGGAGCGGTCTGCATAAGAAGCCTGTCATGAGCGAAAGAACCACGTCAGCCTGCTGGGCAACTGGGATCGTGAAGGCACTCGAGCTGGAAGGGCTGGACTGCCGGGCGATGTTCAAGCAACTGGGGCTGGACTTCGCCGCCCTCGATGACCCCGATGCGCGCTTCCCGCAGGACGCCATGACCCGCTTGTGGCAACTGGCGGTGGAACTGTCGGGCAACGAGGCCATCGGCCTGAACATGGCGCGGGTGGTGCGCCCGGCGTCGTTCCATGTGGCAGGTTATGCGTTGATGTCCAGCCGCACCCTGGCCGAGGGTTTCGAGCGCCTGGTGCGTTACCAGCGCATCATTGCCGAAAGCTGCGACCTGAGCTTCGTCGCCGACCCCGAAGGCTATTCGCTGATCCTCGCCGTGCACGGCGACCATCTGCCACCCACCCGGCACAGTGCCGAAGCGTCGCTGGCCTGCGGCCTGGCTTTGTGCTCATGGCTCAGCGGCCGACCGGTGCAGCCGCGCCGGGTGCTGCTGCAGGGGCCGCAACCCAAGCATGTCGAGCCTTACAAGCTGGCGTTCCATGCCCCGCTGGTGTTCGGCGCGGCGCACGATGCGCTGCTGTTCGAGCGGGCCGACATGGAGGCACCGCTGCCCACCGCCAACGAAGCCATGGCGGTGCTGCACGACCGTTTTGCCGGGGAATACCTGGCGCGTTTTTCCGAAACCCGGGTCACCCACCGCGTGCGCCAGGTACTGTGCCGCATTCTGCCCCAGGGCGAGCCCAAGCGCGAAACCCTGGCCCAGGCGCTGCATCTGTCGCAGCGCACCTTGCAGCGGCGCCTGCAGGAAGAGGGCACCAGCTTCCAGGCATTGCTTGACGAAACCCGGCGCGAACTGGCCGAACAGTACCTGGCCCAGCCGGGCATGACCTTGCTGGAAACCGCCTACCTGCTGGGCTTTGCCGACCCCAGCAACTTCTACCGGGCGTTCCGCCGCTGGTTTGGCGCCACGCCCAGCGAGTACCGTGCCCGCCGGGGCGCGCCGGCCGAAACGCTCAGTGACGCCAGAACGCTGGCATACACAGCACTAGCACGGTGATGATCTCCAGGCGACCGAGCAGCATGCCGCTGGCGAGAATCCACTTGGCAGCGTCCGGCAGGCTGGCGTAGTTGCCTGACGGGCCGATCACTTCACCCAGGCCTGGACCGACCCCCGAGACCGTACCGGCAGCGCCGGTCAGGGCGGTCATCCAGTCCACCCCCAGCAGTGACAGCAGCAGCGCCATCACGCAGATGGTAATGGCGAAGAAGAACGAGAAGGTCAGGATCGAGCGCACGATTTCTTCGTCGAGGCGGTGGCCGTTGTACTTCTGCTTGATGACTGCGCGCGGGTGGATCAGCTGGTTGAGGCTGGCCTTGAGCAGGATGTAGGCGACCTGGAAGCGGAAGATCTTGATGCCACCGGCAGTCGAGCCGGAGCAGCCACCGACGAAGCCCAGGTAGAAGAACAGCATCAACGAGAAGTTGCCCCACAGGCTGTAGTCACCCAGGGCGAAGCCGGTAGTGGTGACCACCGAAGTGACATTCAGGGCCACGTGGCGCAGGGCGTCGAGCCAGTGCAGCTGGGTGGTGGCCCAGTACCAGGTGCCGAGCACCAGCCAGGTGGTCACCAGCATGCCGAGCAGGCCCTGTACCTGCTGGTCGCGAAGCAGCGCCTTGCGGTTGCCGCGCAGGGTCGCCACGTACAGCGTGAACGGCAGGCTGCCCATGATCATCACCACCACCGCGACCCAGTGCACGGCGGGGATGTCCCATTTCGCCAGCGACTGGTCGGAGGTGGAAAACCCGCCGGTGGAGATCGCCGACATGGCGTGGTTGATCGCATCGAACGGGCTCATGCCGGCCCACCAGAAGGCCAGCGCGGCGAGGATCGAGAAGCCGACATAGACCCCGACGATGGACTTGGCAACCATGTGCGAGCGGGGCATGACCTTTTCCGAGCGGTCGGACGATTCGGTCTGGAACAGGCGCATGCCACCGATGCGCAGCAGTGGCAGGATCGCCACCGCCATGGCGATGAAGCCGATGCCGCCGAGCCAGTGCAGCATCGAGCGCCACATCAGGATCCCGGGTGACATGCTGTCGAGCCCGCTGAGCACGGTGGCGCCGGTGGCGGTGATGCCCGACATGCTTTCGAAGAAGGCGTCGGTGTAGCTGATGTGCTGGGTCAGCAGGAAGGGCAGGGCGGCGAACACGCACACCACCAGCCAGCTGCTGACGGTCAGCAGGTACATGTCGCGCGGGCGCAGGTGGACGTGTTCGGGGCGGCCCTGGACCACCAGGGCCAGGCCGGCGATGAAGGTGATCAGGCTGGACCAGAGGAACGACGGCATGTCAGCGGTGCGTTCGAAGATCACCAGGGTCGTCATTGGCACGGCCATGCTGACAGCGAGGGTAATCAGGAAGATGCCGATGATGAAACCAATGATCCTTAAGGTCGGCAACGCCATGTGATCTGCTCTGACTCGAAACGGAAGGGCGCCATTCTACCTATGGGTCTGGTGATGTAAACGCTAGAATGGCGCCACATTCACCTGCCAGGAGGGTAGCCGATGGAGGCTCTCGACGCATTGCTCAACCGTGTTTCCGTGCCACGCCTGACCGACCCGGCGCCCAATGCCGCCCAGCGCGAGGCGCTGTTCCAGGCCGCCCTGCGTGCCCCGGATCACGGCCAGCTGCGGCCTTGGCGGTTCCTGACCATCGAAGGCCAGGGCCGCGAGAAACTGGGCGAGCTGTTCGCCGAAGCGCTGCAGAGCAAGGGGGATGCCAGCCAGGCTGCACTGGACAAGGCGCGTGCCATGCCGTTGCGGGCGCCGTTGCTGATCGTGGTGATTGCCCGCGTGCAGGATCACTTCAAGGTGCCTGGTTCCGAGCAGCGCCTTGCGGTGGGCTGTGCGGCGCATGGCATCCTGATTGCGGCGCATGCGCAAGGGATCGGCGCGGTATGGCGGACCGGTGACATGGCCTACGATGCCCATGTGCACCAGGGCCTGGGGCTGGCCGCGAACGAGGAGCTGATTGGCTACCTGTATGTCGGTACGCCCCTGACCGAGCCGCGTACGGCGCCGGTTCTGGATACCGCAGATTTCGTCAGCGCCTGGGGCGAGTAACGCAGCCTTGGGCTGATTGCAGTATCAAGGCAACTGGCCCTTTCGCGGGCTCGCCCGCTCCCACAGGTACAACACTGCCTTCAAGGCCTGTGTAGTACCTGTGGGAGCGGGCGAGCCCGCGAAGAGGCCTGCAGCATTTACATCAATCAACTACCCGTCACTTCAGCTACAGGCAACTCCAGCCTGGCCACAAAGCCTCCCTGTGGATGATTGTCGAGCACCAGGCTACCGCCATGACGCTCCGCCGCCTTGCGTGCAATCGCCAACCCCAGCCCATGCCCCGGCGCTTGCTGCCCCGGTGCACGGAAGAACGGCTCGCCCAACTGTTGCAGATGCTCGGCCGCCGCCCCGGGCCCATGGTCGCGCACGCTCACCACGATACGGTCCTGCTCGCGCACGGCACTGACCTCGATCGGCTGGCCCACCGGGTTGAAGCGCAGGGCGTTGCGCAGCAGGTTGTCCACGGCGCGTTCGATCAGGGTTGGCCAGCCCAGCAGGGTCAACCCCGGCTGCGCCTCCAGGCGCACGTCCTGCTCCGGGGCGCTGAGCAGGGCGTCCTTGCGCACGCTGCCGAGCAGGGCATTGAGGTCGACCGGCTCGGCATGCGCCTGTTCGGCATCGACGCGCGCCAGGGCGAGGATTTCGCTGATCAGGTCCTCCAGCCGGTCGCATTCGCGGGTCAGCCGTGGCCACAGTGCCTGCCGCTGCGCAGGCTCGGCGCGCTCGGCCAGGGCCAGGGCGATGCGCAGCCTGGCCAGTGGTGAGCGCAATTCATGGGACACATCGCGCAGCAACTGGCGCTGGCTGCCGATGGTGCTTTGCAGGCGCGCGCCCATCTTGTTGAAATCCTTGGCCAGCACGCCGAACTCGTCGCGTCGCGCTGCCAGCTGCGCCAGGCTGTTCTGCTGGTAGCTGGTCTGGCCGAGGTCGTGCACGGCACTGCGCAAGCGGCTGAGCGGGCGGGTGATGGACAGGGTCACCAGCAGGCTGAACAGGGTCAGCACCACCAGCGCAATGCCCAGCGCACTGAGCGGCCACAACAGGCTCTCGCGGTGCCAGGCATCCAGCGCCGGGTGCGGGATACGGTAGATCAGCAGGTAGGTCTGGCCGCTATCGGGGCTGGTGTATTCCTCGGTCAGCCGTCGCCACGGCAGGCGCCGCTGGTCATTGTGCTGGCGCGCCTCCAGCGCCGCCGCACGGCGCGGGAAGGTACCGGGCACCACGGCTTCGCCACTCTCGTCGAGCACTTGCACGTCGATCTTGAAGCGCTCTTTGCGCCGTTCCAGAAAGTGTTGCGCCGAGGCCAGGCCTTCCTGCTCGTAGTGCCTGGCCCACTTGCTGGCCAGGGTATTCAGGCCGGGGTGGCGGCTGAGTATCCAGGCGTCCTGGTTGAGCATGTGGCCCAGCAGGATCGACAGGCCCGCGACCAGGGCGATGGCCAGCCAGAAACTGGCCAGGATGCGCCAGAACAGTGAACGCAAGTGCACCTCCTAAACGGGAAAAGCCCGGCCCGCGCTAGGTTCTGTGTGAAAAGTCTTGAGACGAAGGTCAGGCAAGGCGAAAACAGCCGAGGAAGCGGAGTTTACGGGTTGTAAATGAGCATTCCGAGGCTGTTTTCAACGCAGCATCACCGAGTATCAAGGCTTTTCACACAGAGCCTAGGGCGGGCCGGGCATCGGCTGGACAGCTTACTGGGCCTTGTTGCCTTTTTCAGCTTTCCAGGCCTGGAACTCCTGCCACTCGGCTTGCTGTGCGCTGCGTTCCTTCTGCAGCTCGTCGAATTTCTTCTGCTGTTCCGGCTTGAGCAGGGCGCGGATCGCGCTGTCGGTCTTGTCGCGGTTGGCCTGCAGCTCATCGTGCATGGCCTTCTGCTCGGCGCTTGGCAGCTTGGACAGATAGCGCTCGGTGATGTCGTGGCGCTGCTTCATCTGTTCGCGCATCAGCTTGCCGACCTGCTGGCGCTGGTCGCGGCTCAGGTCCAGCTGGTGGAACGGCGCATCACCGCGATGATGCGGGCCGTCGTGGCGCGGGCCGTCTTCAGGCATGGCCATGGCCACGGTCGGCAGGGCAGCGGCGAACATCAGGGCGATAAGGGTCTTGCGCATGGTGTCTCTCCTTTCATAGGCCGGTGGTTACCGGATGAGCACAGTCTAGGGAGATCACCGTCAAGCGCCGTCAGCGCAGGGTAAAGGCTCGGTAAAGATGCTCAGAGGCAGTAGTAGTAGCCGCGACTGCGCAGGGCAACGATGCGTGGCCGGCCATCGGCGTGCGGGCCGATCTTCTTGCGCAGGTTGCTGACGTGCATGTCCAGGCTGCGGTCATACAGGGTCAGCTTGCGGCCCAGGCCGATCTGCGCCAGTTCCTGCTTGTCCAGCGGCTCGCCGGGTTGGCGCAGCAGGGCTTCGAGAATGCGGCTCTCGGACAGGGTCAGGGTCATTTCGCGGCCATCGATGCTGGCCACGCCACGGGCAGGGCTGTAGACCAGATCGCCCAGTTCCACCTGGCTGCTGGCGGCGGCGGGATGGCTGCGGCGCAGCACGGCGCGCAGGCGGGCGGTGAGTTCACGTGGGTCACAGGGCTTGGCAAGGTAGTCGTCGGCGCCCAGTTCCAGGCCAAGGATACGGTCCAGCGGCTCGCCACGGGCCGAGAGCATCAACACCGGCAGTTCGGCATGCTCGCTGCGCAACTGCTTGAGCAGTTCCAGGCCACTGCCGTCGGGCAGCATCACGTCCAGCACCACGGCCGCCGGGGCATGCGTGGCCAAGGCCTGGCGGGCGCTCTTGCCATCGTGGCAGGCGCGCACGGTAAACCCTTCCTGGGTTAGCCAGCTGCCGAGCAGCTCGCACAGCTCCTGGTCATCATCAATCAGTAACAGCTCGCTCATGACTCACTCAATTCAACCATTGACGGCGGCTAAATCGGCCCGCCAGTGGCAAAGATACCGCAGACTGATGGCAATCGTATAACTGCCAGTACCGCGTGGCCTTCTTCGCGGGCTTGCCCGCTCCCACAGGGACACCACAAATCCTGAGGTTTGTGGGTTACCTGTGGCAGCGGGCAAGCCCGCGAAGAAGCTGACGCGGTCTCAGATCAGGGCAGTACTTGCTTGAACGGTTTGACCACGACCTTGTCGTACACGCCGGCCGCAATGTACGGATCGGCATCGGCCCAGCTCTGTGCCGCAGCCAGCGATTCGAACTCGGCAACGATCAGGCTGCCGCTGAAGCCTGCCGCACCCGGGTCGTTGCTGTCGATGGCCGGGTGCGGGCCGGCCAGCACCACGCGGCCTTCGGCCTTCAGTTGCTGCAGGCGTTCGATGTGTGCCGGGCGTGCGGCCAGGCGCTTTTCCAGGGAGTTTGCGACGTCGCTGGCGATGATGGCGTAGAGCATGTCAATCCTTGGGTTTGGAGGTAGAAGGGTCGTCGTGCAGGTGGCGCGACAGGTACACGCCCTGCGCCACCAGGAATAGCACGGTCATGCCCAGGCTGCCGAACACCTTGAAGTCGACCCAGAAGTCCTGGAAGGTGAAGGCGACGAACAGGTTGGCCGCGCCGCAGAACAGGAAGAAACCGATCCAGGCCAGGTTCAGGCGGGTCCAGATGGTGTCGGGCAGGCTCAGGGCATGGCCCATGATGCGCTTGATCAGCACCCGGTCACCGATGAAGTGGCTGCCGGCGAAGCCCAGGGCGAACAGCCAGTTGACCACCGGGGCTTTCCATTTGAGGAAGGTTTCGCTGTGGAAGGTCAGGGTCAGGCCGCCGAACACCAGGCACGCCACCAAGGTCAGCCACTGGCCCTTCTCCAGCTTGCGCTGGCGCAGGAACAGGGCGCCATAGACCACCAGCGAGCTGATGATGAGCATGGCCGTGGCGCTGTAGATTCCGCCGAATTCGAAGCTGTGGCCGGCGACTTCCAGGGGGCGCGGGTCGAGTTTGTAGACGATGAAGAACAGCAACAGCGGAATGAAATCGATGAATTGTTTCACAATGGCAGCCAGAATCGGGATGTGACGGCATAATAACAAACATCGATTCCAGCGAAAGCGCTCCTCCATGAATGTTGATCTGCACTGTCACAGCACGGCCTCCGACGGCGCCCTGTCGCCCTCGGCACTGGTCGCCCGGGCCCATGAGCACGGGGTGCGAACGCTGGCCCTGACTGACCATGACACTATCGAAGGCCTGCCCGAAGCGCGCCAGGCCTGCCACGACAAGGGCATGCACTGGGTCAGCGGGGTGGAGCTGTCGTGCACCTGGGGCGGCGCAACCATCCATGTGCTCGGTTACGATTTCCCGCTCGACGCGCCGCCCTTGCTGGCGGCCATCGAAGCGTTGCACCGGGGCCGCTGGCTGCGCGCGGAAGAAATCGACAAACGGCTGGCGGCCAAGGGCATGCCCGGTGCCCTCGAAGGCGCCCGTGCCGTGCAGCACGAACTGGGCGACAGCGGCAACGCCCCGGCGCGGCCACATTTCGCCGAATACCTGGTGCGTGCCGGGCACGTCAAGGACCGCGGCGAGGCGTTTCGCAAGTGGCTGGGCGCCGGCAAGCTGGGCGATGTCAAACAGCACTGGCCAAGCCTCGATGAAACCGTCGCCACCCTGCGCCAGTCCAACGCTTGGGTGAGCCTGGCGCACCCCATGCACTACGAACTGACCCGCAGCAAGCGCAGAAGGCTGATTGCCGACTATATTCAGGCAGGCGGGCAGGCAATTGAAGTGGTCAACGGGATGATGCCGGCCGAGCAGGTGGGCACCCTGTCCATCCTCACCCGTGAGTTCGGCCTGCTGGCAAGCGCTGGCAGTGACTTCCACGGCCCCGGCACCTGGGGCGAGATCGGTGCCTACCGGCCTTTGCCCGAGGACCTGCCACCTTTGTGGCGCCGATTCAGCGATGAACAGCCTTTGGCGGTATGAACAGGACGACTACGTGAGCCAATTTTTCCAGATTCATCCGGAGAATCCGCAGACGCGGCTGATCCGCCAGGCGGTGGAAATCATCCGCAAGGGCGGCGTGGTGGTGTATCCGACCGACTCGGCCTACGCCCTGGGTTGCCAGATTGGCGACAAGGCGGCGATCGAGCGGGTGCGGCGCCTGCGCGGCCTGGACAAGACCCACAATTTCACCCTGATGTGCTGTGACATGTCGCAGCTGGGGCTGTATGCCAAGGTCGACACCGGCACCTTCCGCCTGCTCAAGGCGCATGTGCCGGGGCCTTACACCTTCATCCTCAATGGCACCCGCGAAGTGCCACGCCTGCTGTTGCACGAAAAGCGCCGTACCATCGGCCTGCGCGTGCCTGACCATGCCATCACCCTGGCCTTGCTCGCCGAGCTGGGCGAGCCGCTGATGAGCGTGAGCCTGATCTTGCCTGGGGACGACGAGCCGATGACCGACCCCTACGAGATCCGCGAGCGCCTGGAGCACCATGTCGACCTGGTGATCGACGGTGGTTTCGGCGACCTCAAGGCATCGACCATCATCGACCTGTCCGGCGACGAGCCGGAGCTGATCCGTGAAGGCTGCGGCGACCCCACGCCGTTCCTGGTCAACGCGTGAGCCAGGTAGAAACACCCGAGGCACTGTCCGAGCAGGCCGAGGCGCCGCGCCAGCTGCAGCTGGCGCTGGTCTATGGCGAAGCCCTGACCGAACTGCCGCTGGACCTGTACATTCCGCCGGACGCGCTGGAAGTCATCCTCGAAGCCTTCGAAGGCCCGCTGGACCTGCTGCTGTACCTGATCCGCAAGCAGAACATCGACATTCTCGACATCCCGGTGGCGGAAATCACCCGCCAGTACATGGGCTATGTCGAACTGATGAAGAGCGTGCGCCTGGAACTGGCTGCCGAATACCTGGTGATGGCGGCCATGCTCGCCGAGATCAAGTCGCGCATGCTGCTGCCACGTTCGGCCGATGTCGAGGAAGAGGAAGGCGACCCGCGCGCCGAACTGATCCGCCGCCTGCAGGAGTACGAGCGTTTCAAGGCGGCCGCCGAAGGCATCGACGCAATGCCTCGGGTTGGCCGCGAGGTCGTGGTACCACGCCTGGAGGCGCCGCAGGCCAAGGTGCGCAAGCTGTTGCCCCAGGTCAGCCTGGAAGAGCTGCTGGTATCCATGGCCGAGGTGATGCGCCGCAACGACCTGTTCGAAAGCCACCAGATCACCCGCGAGACCCTGTCCACCCGCGAGCGCATGAGCCAGGTGCTGGAGCGCCTGAAAGGCGGCGGCTTCGTGCCGTTCGTCGAGCTGTTTGCCGCCGAGGAGGGCAAGCTGGGCGTGGTGGTGACTTTCATGGCAATCCTTGAGTTGGTGAAGGAATCGCTGATCGAACTGGTGCAGAATGAACCCTTCGCCGCCATCCATGTGCGGCTTCGCCCGGCGCTTGTAGAAGAACCTGATGAACCTGAATGAACCCCGTGACCTGGCGTCGCTGATCGAGGCCTTCCTGCTGGCTTCGGGCAAGCCGCAATCGCTGGAGCGCCTGTACGAGCTGTTCGAAGAGGCCGAGCGGCCGGAACCCAAGGTCTTCAAGCAGGCCCTGGAACTGCTGGGCACGTCGTGCGCTGGCCGTGCCTTCGAGCTCAAGGAGGTGGCCAGCGGCTACCGCCTGCAGATTCGCGAAGACTTTGCCCCCTGGGTCGGGCGCCTGTGGGAAGAGCGCCCGCAGCGTTATTCGCGGGCGCTGCTGGAAACCTTGGCCTTGATCGCCTATCGCCAGCCGATCACCCGTGGCGAGATCGAGGATGTGCGTGGCGTGGCGGTGAACAGCAATATCATCAAGACCTTGATGGAGCGCGAGTGGATCCGCGTGGTCGGCTACCGCGAAGTGCCCGGGCGGCCGGCGATGTTTGCCACCACCAAGGGCTTTCTCGATCATTTCAACCTGAAGAGCATAGACGAGCTGCCGGCCCTGGCCGAGCTTCGGGAAATGCAGCCCGAGCCGCTGCTCGACGCGGATGACGCACCGGTGCCGGCGCACCTGCAGGCGCTGGCCGATGCCAGCCTTGGGGAAGAGGAAGAGGTTGCCGAGCCGAAGGAGGAGACCAGCTTCCGAAGCCTGCTGGTGGAACTCGATGCGATGGAAGAAGGGCTGAAGACCGATTTCGATGATTTGCGCGAGGAAGAGACTGAGGCCTCGGTGGAGGAAGAGGGCAAGTCACTACCCTGATTTCTTTGTTGCCTGTACCGGCCCTTTCGCGCCGAACCGCCGCGAAAGGGCCGGTACAGGCAACGCATCACCATTGGGCAGAAACCCCTGGCAAAGCCCACAAAACCCTCTACCCTCCAGTGCGTTCCGCCGCCGAACCGCGTATGATGCGCGGCCTTTTGGCGCGTTCGTCGCCAGAACCCATATTTCATTCCTACACCGGGAGGTGCCCAGATGAGTGAGCAAGACCTGCAAGATAGCCAACCCACCCCTCCGTCCGGCGAAAAGCTGCAGAAAGTGCTGGCGCGTATCGGCGTTGGCTCGCGGCGTGACGTCGAGGCCTGGATCAGCCAGGGCCGTATCAAGGTCAATGGCGTCGCGGCCACCCTTGGCCAGCGCGTCGACCTGCACGATGCCATCGCCGTGGATGGCAAGCTGATCAAGCGCGAAGAGGCCGCCGAGGCCACCCGCCGGGTGATCATGTACAACAAGCCCGATGGCGAGATCTGCACCCGTGACGACCCAGAAGGCCGCCCGACCGTATTCGATCGCCTGCCACGGCCGAAAGAAGGCCGCTGGATCAACATCGGCCGCCTCGACATCAATACCACCGGGCTGCTGCTGTTCACCACCGATGGTGAGCTGGCCAACCGCCTGATGCACCCATCCTACGAGATGGACCGTGAGTACGCGGTGCGTGTGCGCGGCGAAGTCGATGACGAGATGATCGAGCGCCTGAAAGCTGGCGTGATGCTGGAAGACGGCCCGGCCAAGTTCACCGACATCCAGAAGGCGCCGGGTGGCGAAGGCTTCAACCACTGGTACCACTGCGTGGTGATGGAAGGCCGTAACCGCGAGGTGCGTCGCTTGTGGGAGTCCCAGGGCATGGTGGTCAGCCGCCTGAAGCGCGTGCGTTTCGGCCCGGTGTTCCTCAATTCCGACCTGCCGATGGGCCGTTGGCGTGAAATGACCCAGGGTGAAATCGACATCCTCGCCGCTGAAGTGGGCCTGCAGCCGGTAGCGCTGCCGGCCATGAAGCTCAAGGCCAAGGACAAGCTGGAGCGCCTGCAGCGCAAGTCGACGCGCCCGTTGGGCCGTGGCGAGCGCGTGCGCAGCCTGCGCCCGGCCCACGAAGGCGGTGCTGGCGAAGAACGCCCGGCGCGCCAGCCGCGTGAAGAAGCGCCGCGCAAGAGCAGCCGTGGCAGCACCGTTGCCGAGCGCCCGAGCGAGATGCGCAAGCGTCCGGGCAAGCCTGACGCCGACAAGCCGGCAGGCCGTGGTCGCGGCAAGCCGCGTGGCTGATCGACCCTAGCGGTGACGAGAACCAGCCTTCGGGCTGGTTTTTTTATGCCTGTGGGATTCAGGCCTGCTGCGCAGCCCATCGCCACACAAGGCCGCTGCTGATGCCCTATCGACGCGGTACCTGTGGGAGCGGCCTTGCGTCGCGATGGGCCGCAAAGCGGCCCCAAGACATTGAACAAAAAGAATTTTTCGGACGACTGGCAAGTTCTCGAACCGCCTTGTAAAAAAATCTATACAGATACCGCCGAATTCAGCCCTGATTTCAGATTTTCCACGGCCTTGTAAACATTGCTTGCCGTCGCCACTGTGCCCAAGCCTGCCCCCAGGCTCCGACCACCCTTGCCCAAACCCCCGCCCCCACGGTGTTATAGCCGCCATTGCCGTGTGCAAAAGCCTGTCCACAGAGCCAGGCTGACAAAACAACAAATGGAGGCGCCATGTACGCCGATCACTCCGCCTTTGAAGGCCTACACCACAGGATCGCTGCGTTTTTTCCCAAGGAAACGATGCAGTGCGTTGACGCCTGCGCGTTTGCAGGGGTATACAGTGCGCCGCGTTTTACCTGTGACTCCTTTGCGTACCGCGCACTCCTGATCACCCCTGGTTGACCCGCCCCGGCGGCTGCAGCGTTCAGGAAACCCAAGGTAACCACCTTGCCCATTCCGCTGCGCCACGAGCGCGGTGGGTCCGATTCCGTCACAGATAAAAACAATGCAGGTGACTTCGTTCATGAGTGGACAAAACATGCATTCAGGCGAGCTCAAGCGGGGCCTGAAGAACCGCCACATCCAGCTGATTGCCCTGGGTGGTGCGATCGGTACCGGGCTGTTCCTCGGCTCGGCGGGGGTGATGAAATCCGCCGGCCCGTCGATGATCCTGGGCTACGCCATCTGCGGCTTCATCGCCTTCATGATCATGCGCCAGCTTGGTGAGATGATCGTCGAAGAGCCGGTGGCCGGCTCGTTCAGCCATTTCGCCCATACCTACTGGGGCGGTTTCGCCGGCTTCCTGTCGGGCTGGAACTGCTGGGTGCTGTACATCCTGGTGGGCATGTCGGAGCTGTCGGCAGTCGGCAAATATGTCCACTACTGGTGGCCGGAGATCCCGACCTGGGTCACGGCGGCGGCGTTCTTCGTGCTGATCAACGCCATCAACCTGATGAACGTGAAGTTCTTCGGTGAAGCGGAATTCTGGTTCGCCATCATCAAGGTGGTGGCCATCGTCAGCATGATCGGCCTGGGTGCCTACCTGCTGACCAGTGGCAGCGGCGGCCCCGAGGCGACCGTGGCCAACCTGTGGTCGCATGGTGGCTTCTTCCCGAACGGTGTCAGCGGGCTGGTGATGGCCCTGGCGTTCATCATGTTCTCCTTCGGTGGCCTGGAAATGCTTGGCTTTACCGCTGCCGAGGCCGACAAGCCGAAGACCGTGATCCCCAAGGCGATCAACCAGGTCATCTACCGCATCCTGATCTTCTATGTGGGCGCCCTGGTGGTCCTGCTGTCGCTGACCCCGTGGGACAACCTGGTGGCCAGCATCGCTGCCTCGGGTGGCAGCTATGGCAGCAGCCCGTTCGTTCAGGTGTTCTCGCTGCTGGGCAGTGACGTGGCGGCGCACCTGCTGAACTTCGTGGTCCTGACTGCGGCATTGTCGGTATACAACAGCGGCACCTACTGCAACGCCCGCATGCTGCTGGGCATGGCCGAACAGGGCGACGCCCCGGCATCGCTGGCCAAGGTCGACAAGCGTGGCGTACCTGTGCGTTCGATCCTGGCATCGGCCGTGGTGACCTTCGTTGCCGTGCTGCTCAACTACCTGATGCCGCAGAATGCCCTGGAGCTGCTGATGTCGCTGGTGGTGGCCACCCTGGTGATCAACTGGGCGATGATCAGCTACTCGCACCTGAAGTTCCGCCAGCACCTCGACCGCACCGGCCAGCAGCCGCTGTTCAAGGCCTTGTGGTACCCCTATGGCAACTACCTGTGCCTGGCGTTCGTGGTGCTGATCCTGGGCATCATGCTGATGATCCCGGGTATCCGCGTGTCGGTGTATGCGATCCCGATCTGGCTGTTTGCGATGTTCGTGATCTACATGGTCAAGCCGCGTCGCAGGATGAATACCGCTGTAGCGGCTACCGGCATGGCCAAATAAGACGCCATGCAGTAATCGGAAACCCGAAGTCAGGTACCTGGCTTCGGGTTTTTTCTTGCCTGTCGCGGCCCTGTCGCCGGCAAGCCAGCAGCAGAGGTCAGATCTGTTCCAGCAACCAGCTTCTGAATGCCCGCAACGATGGCAACGCTTCGTTCCTCGGCGGGTAGATCAGGTAATAACTGCGCTGGCTGGCAAACGCCTCGCCGGGGCTGTACAGCTCGCCCTTGGCCAGTTCTTCTTCCACCAGGATGCGCGGCACCAGGCCGATGCCGATACCGGCCCGTACCGCCTGGATCAGGTGCGAGGTCAGCTCGAAGCTCGGCCCCAGGCGCATCGCCCGGTGCGCCAGGCCATGGTGCGAGAACCACTCGCCCCAGGCATGCGGGTTGTTGGCCACGTTCAGCAGTACCTCTTCACTGATCCGGGCCGGGCTCCAGCCCTGGCCATCCGCGCCAGCTTCCGGCGGCAGGATCACCACCAGCTGCTCGGCATGCAGGCGATGGCAGACCAACCCCGGCAGGTCGTGGCTGGCCACGCCGATGGCGGCGTCGATCTCGCTGGTGTCGAAATTGATGGCTTCGATGCGTGAATGAATGTGCACCAGCATGCCCGGGTGGGCGCTGTAGAACGCGTGCAGCCGTGGTAGCAGCCACTTCGAGCCGAAGGTGGGCAGGGTGGCCAGGCGCAAGGTGCCGACCCCCGACTGATAGGCCAATGCCTGCAGGGTGGCACTGCGGATGCGCCCCAGGGCTTCGCTGAGTTCGCGCTGGTACAGGCGCCCGACATCGGTGAGTTGCACCTGGCGCCCCTCGCGGCGGAACAGGGTCAGCCCCAGCTGTTGTTCCAGTGCCTGTACCTGGCGGCTGACTGCGCTCTGGGTCAGCGACAGTTCGGCGGCGGCGCGGGTATAGCTTTCATGTCGGGCGGCGGCCTCGAAAGCCAGCAGCAGCGACATCGACGGGGTGAGGTGGCGGTAATTCATTCATGGAAGTCATCGATAGCGGCAGGATTATCCGTTTGCCCCGGAAGTGAAACTACAGGAACATTGGCCTATACGTCATCCCTGCATGCCTTCACTCATGCCGGGACGACAGGAATCCCGTGAATTAGCCTATATCAAGAGGCCATCCTTCGATGATCGCCCAGCTGCCGACTGTCGCCCCGAGCGCCAACTACCCAGAATTCCTCGAAGCCCTGCGCAACAGCGGCTTCCGTGGCCAGATCAGTGCCGACTACGCTACCCGCACGGTGCTGGCCACCGACAACTCGATCTACCAGCGCTTGCCGCAGGCAGCGGTGTTCCCGCTGGACGCCGACGACGTGGTGCGGGTCGCCACGCTGATGGGCGAGCCGCGCTTCCGCCAGGTCAAGCTGACCCCGCGTGGCGGAGGCACCGGCACCAACGGCCAGTCGCTGACCGACGGTATCGTGGTCGATCTGTCACGGCACATGAACAAGATCCTCGAAATCAACGTCGAGGAGCGCTGGGTACGGGTGCAGGCGGGTACGGTCAAGGACCAGCTCAACGCCGCGCTCAAGCCGCACGGGCTGTTCTTCGCCCCCGAGCTGTCCACCTCCAACCGTGCCACCGTCGGCGGCATGATCAATACCGATGCCAGTGGCCAGGGCAGCTGCACCTATGGCAAGACCCGCGACCACGTACTGGAGCTGCACAGCGTGCTGCTCGGTGGCGAGCGCCTGCACAGCCTGCCGATCGACGATGCCGCGCTGGAGCAGGCCTGTGCCGCGCCCGGCCGGGTCGGCGAGGTGTACCGCATGGCGCGGGAGATCCAGGAAACCCAGGCAGACCTGATCGACACCACGTTTCCCAGGCTCAACCGCTGCCTGACCGGTTACGACCTGGCGCACCTGCGCGACGAACAAGGCCGCTTCAACCTCAACAGCGTACTGTGCGGGGCCGAGGGTTCGTTGGGCTACGTGGTCGAAGCCAAGCTCAATGTGCTGCCGATCCCCAAGTACGCCGTGCTGGTCAATGTGCGCTACAGCAGCTTCATGGATGCCCTGCGCGATGCCAATGCGCTGATGGCACACAAGCCGCTGTCGATCGAGACCGTCGACTCCAAGGTGCTGATGCTGGCGATGAAGGACATCGTCTGGCATAGCGTCGCCGAATACTTCCCGGCCGACCCCGAGCGCCCGACCTTGGGCATCAACCTGGTGGAGTTCTGCGGCGACGAGCCGGCCGAGGTCAACGCCAGGGTGCAGGCGTTCATCCAGCATCTGCAGAGCGACACCAGTGTCGAGCGCCTGGGCCATACCCTGGCCGAGGGCGCCGAGGCGGTGACCCGGGTCTATACCATGCGTAAACGTTCGGTGGGCCTGCTGGGCAACGTCGAGGGCGAAGTGCGCCCGCAGCCGTTCGTCGAGGACACCGCAGTACCGCCGGAGCAACTGGCCGACTACATCGCCGAGTTCCGCGCGCTGCTCGATGGCTACGGCCTGGCCTATGGCATGTTCGGCCACGTCGACGCCGGTGTGCTGCACGTGCGCCCGGCGCTGGACATGAAGGACCCGGCCCAGGCCGCGCTGGTCAAGCCGATCTCCGATGCCGTGGCGGCGCTGACCAGGCGCTACGGCGGCCTACTGTGGGGCGAGCACGGCAAGGGCCTGCGTTCGGAGTACGTGCCCGAGTACTTCGGTGAGCTGTACCCGGCGCTGCAGCGCCTGAAAGGCGCCTTCGACCCGCACAACCAGCTCAACCCCGGCAAGATCTGCACCCCGCCGGACAGCGCCGAGGGCCTGACCAGGGTCGATGGCGTGACCCTGCGCGGCGATCTCGACCGCACCATCGACGAGCGCGTGTGGCAGGACTTCGGCAGCGCCGTGCACTGCAACGGCAACGGCGCCTGCTACAACTACGACCCCAACGATGCCATGTGCCCGTCGTGGAAGGCCACCCGCGAACGGCAGCATTCACCCAAGGGCCGCGCCTCGCTGATGCGTGAGTGGCTGCGCCTGCAGGGCGAGGCGAACATCGATGTGCTGGCTGCGGCGCGCAATCGAGTGTCCTGGCTCAAGGGCCTGCCGGCACGCCTGCGCAACAACCGCGCACGCAGCCAGGGGCAGGCAGATTTCTCCCATGAGGTGTACGACGCCATGGCCGGCTGCCTGGCGTGCAAGTCGTGCGCCGGGCAGTGCCCGATCAAGGTCAACGTGCCGGACTTCCGCTCGCGCTTCCTCGAGCTGTACCACGGCCGCTACCAGCGCCCGCTGCGTGACTACCTGATCGGCTCGCTGGAGTTCACCATCCCGTACCTGGCCCACGCGCCAGGGCTGTACAACGCGGTGATGGGCTCGAAGTGGGTGAGCCGGCTGCTGGCCGACAAGGTGGGCATGGTCGACAGCCCGTTGCTCAGCCGCTTCAACTTCCAGGCTACCCTGGCCCGCTGCCGTGTCGGCGTGGCCAGTGTGCCAGCCCTGCGTGAACTGACCCCGGCCCAGCGTGAACGCAGCATCGTGCTGGTGCAGGACGCCTTCACCCGCTACTTCGAAACGCCACTGCTGTCGGCTTTCATCGACCTGGCGCACCGCCTGGGCCACCGCGTGTTCCTGGCCCCGTACAGCGCCAACGGCAAGCCGCTGCATGTGCAGGGTTTCCTCGGTGCGTTCGCCAAGGCGGCGATCCGCAATGCCACCCAGCTCAAGGCCCTGGCTGACTGCGGCGTGCCGCTGGTGGGCCTGGACCCGGCGATGACCCTGGTGTACCGCCAGGAGTACCAGAAAGTCCCGGGCCTGGACGGCTGCCCGAAGGTATTGTTGCCGCAGGAGTGGCTGATGGACGTGTTGCCGGAGCAGGCCGCGAGCGCGTCGGGCAGTTTCCGCCTGATGGCGCACTGCACCGAGAAGACCAACGTGCTGGCCAGCACCCGCCAGTGGGAGCAGGTGTTCGCCCGCCTGGGGCTTAAGCTGGTGACCGAGGCCACTGGCTGCTGCGGGATGTCCGGTACCTATGGGCACGAGGCGCGTAACCAGGAAACCTCGCGGACCATCTTCGAGCAGAGCTGGGCGACCAAGCTGGACAAGGAAGGCGAGCCGCTGGCGACGGGGTATTCCTGCCGTAGCCAGGTCAAGCGCATGAGCGAGCGGCAGATGCGCCACCCGCTGGAAGTGGTGTTGCAGTACGTCCAGCGCTAGGTTTCCGGGTCTCGGGGGCTGCTTTGCAGCCCATCGCGACACCAGGCCGCTCCTACAGCAAGCGTGAGCTGCGCCTCAGCTCAAGCGCGCGGTACCTGTAGGAGCGGCCTGGTGTCGCGAAAGGGGTGCAAAGCACCCCCTGTTGTTAGAGACCCCGCTGACGCCGCACCTGCCTGTACAGATACAGGCTCAACAGCAACCCGCAAGCCGCCGCTGCCGCTGCAAACAGAAACATCGAAGCAAAGCCGAACCCCGCCGCCACCGCGCCCACCAGCGGCCCGGTCACCCCCAGCGACAAGTCGATGAACAGCGAATAGGCGCCGACCGCAGCCCCGCGGTTGGCCGCTGTCACCTGGTTCACCGCCTCTACCCCCAGCGCCGGGAACACCAGCGAGAAGCCGAACCCGCTCAGTGCGGCGCCTGCCAGCGCCAGTTCGGCACTCGGCGCCAGCCACAGCATCAGCAGCCCGAGCGTTTCCACCGACAGGCAGGCAATCGCCACGCGGAACCCGCCAATCCGGTTGATCAGGTTGCCGAACAGCAGCCGTGCGCTGATGAAGCTGGCACCGAACAGGCTCAGGGTCAGCGCTGCATTGGCCCAGCCGCGGCTGGCGTAGTACAGGGTGATGAAGGTGGCGATGGTGCCGAAGCCGATCGAGCCCAGGGCCAGCCCCGAACCGTGTGGGAACACCTTGCCCAGCACCCGCAGGAACGGCAGGCGCACGCCGCTGACGATCGGCGCCGCCTGCCGGGGCCAGGCCAGCAGCAGGCCGAGCGCGCACAGCAGGATGATGCTCGCACCCATGCTCCACAGCCCCAGGCCTTTGACCATCAGCACGCCCAGCGGGGCGCCGATGGCCAGCGCGCCGTAGCTGGCGATGCCGTTCCAGGAGATGACCTTGGCGGTGTGTTCGGCACCGACCCGGCCGATCCCCCAGCCGATCGACCCCGAACCCACCAGGCTTTCGGCGCTGCCCAGCACCAGGCGGCCGGCCAGCAGGCTGGCCAGGCTCAGCCAGGGCAGGTGGGTGAGGAAGGCGCAGGCGAGCATGAACACCCCGCTGAGGCCACACCCGGCCAGGCCATACAGGACTGCTTTCTTGCTGCCATGGTTGTCGATGATGCGGCTGGCCGTGGGGCGGCTGAGCAGGGTGGCCAGGTATTGCACGCTGATCACCAGGCCGGCGACCACGGCGCCGAAGCCCAGGTCGTTGTGCACATAGCCGGGCAATACGGCCAGGGGGATGCCGATGTTCAGGTAGCCGATGAAGGTGAAGAGGACGATGGAGACGACTTGCAGGGTGACCGCAAGGGGGCGCGGTGAGTCGGGCATGGGGGCCTACGTGGGTTCTGGACGGTGTGAAAACGTGATGACGGGGTTGGCCCGCAGGTCAGCCGTTTTCACACAGTCGGGGATGCGCGGTTAGTCCTGGTCAGCGCTGGATTGATCGTCACCATCCTGCTCGACGGCAGCTGCCGGTTCGGCATGAACGGTTACGGTTGGCTCTTCTGGGTTCAGGCTTGGGAAGGGAAGATTCGGGATTTCATGCATCTCGTCGTTCCTCGCAAGTGTGAGTGAAAAGTCTGCGCCAGGCGCGTTTGAAGCTTCGCAAAGCTGGGGCAGGATACACAAGTCTGGATGACAGTTTGGTTTTTTTGCCGGTCGCCGGTCGGTTTTGCGGGCGAACAGCGGACATTTTCCCTGCAAAAACTGGGGCCGCTTCGCGCCCCATCGCGGGCGTGCCCGCGAAGGGGCGCGAAGCGGCCCCGATTCCCAAGCGGTTACTTGCGGCCTTCAGCCGTCTCCGCCACCTTGTCAGTGCGCGCGCACATGATGAAGTCGTTGCGGTGCAGGCCCTTGATCGAGTGGCTCCACCAGGTCACGGTGACCTTGCCCCACTCGGTCAGCAGGCCCGGGTGGTGGCCTTCGGCTTCGGCGATTTCGCCCACGGCATTGGTGAACGCCAGGGCGTGCTTGAAGTTCTTGAACAGGAAGACGCGCTCCAGTTCCATGTGGCCATCGCGTACTTCGATGTTCCAGTCCGGGATCTCGCGAATCAGCTCGGCCAGCTCCTCGTCAGTGACTTTCGGGGCGTCGGCGCGGCAGGCTTCGCAATGGGCTTGGTTCAAGGCATTCATGTGGTGTTTTCCGGTTCGAGTTGTTATCGGCAAGGTCGCTCAGGCGGCGACCTTGGGTGGAAACTTCGGTGCGTGCAGGCCCAACTGCATGGCTTGATGAACCATGCCCATGATGTCTTCGTGGGCCAGGTCGAACAGGCACTTCATGTTCGGCAGCACGAAATACAGCGGCTGCAGGATGTCGATGCGGTACGGGGTGCGCATGGCTTCGATCGGGTCGAAGGGCTGGTGCTCCGGCTCGGCAGACAGACTGTAGACGGTTTCTTTCGGCGACGAGAGGATGCCGCCACCATAGATCTTGCGGCCTTGGGCGGTTTCGATGAGGCCGAACTCGATGGTCATCCAGTACAGGCGCGCCAGGTACACGCGCTGCTCCTTGGTCGCGGCCAGGCCGAGCTTGCCGTAGGTATGGGTGAATTCGGCGAACCAGGGGTTGGTCAGCAGCGGGCAGTGGCCGAAGATCTCGTGGAAGATGTCGGGCTCTTGCAGGTAGTCCAGCTCTTCCGGGGTGCGGATGAACGTGGCGACCGGGAAGCGCTTGCTGGCGAGCAGCTCGAAGAAGGTCTGGAAGGGGATCAGTGCCGGCACCCGGGCAACCTGCCAACCCGTGGTGGCGCCCAGCACCTTGTTGATCTCGCCCAGTTGCGGAATCCGGTCATGCGGCAGCTTGAGCTGGTCGATGCCGTCCAGGTATTCCTGGCAGGCGCGGCCTTCGATCACTTTCAGCTGGCGGGTGATCAGGGTGTTCCATACCGCATGCTCTTGCTGCGGGTAGTCGATAAAACCGTGCGCATCGGGCTCGCGTGCCACGTATTGCGTCTGTTTCATGTGGCTCTCCTGGTGAGGGCTTTTCTTGTTATGTGCAGGACATGCCTAAGGAATATCCCTTCGCCGGCTGCTTTGCACGGGGGTAGGAGATAGGCGGGATGGGCTTCTTGCGGCGTTTTCGTAACGAATATTTTACAAAACCCAGCAGGTGTCGGAAAATCCGAGGCATCTGGCTGATGCCTAGGCGGTTTTTGTCAGCTTATCTTTACGACTTTTCTGCGCTGTAGTGAAAAACCTCGGCGCTTCGAGAGCCCTCATGCGTATCAAAGTGCATTGCCAGAACCGTATTGGCATCCTGCGCGACATCCTCAACCTGCTGGTGGAGTACGGAATCAACGTGCTGCGCGGCGAGGTGGGCGGTGACCATGGCAACGCCATCTACCTGCATTGCCCCAACCTGATCAATTTGCAGTTCCAGGCGCTGCGGCCCAAGTTCGAGGCCATCGCCGGGGTGTTCGGCGTCAAGCGCGTGGGGTTGATGCCCAGCGAACGTCGCCACATGGAGCTGAACGCGCTGCTGGGCGCGTTGGACTTCCCGGTGCTGTCGATCGACATGGGCGGCAGCATCGTCGCCGCCAACCGCGCGGCAGCCCAGTTGCTGGGTGTGCGGGTGGACGAGGTGCCGGGCATGCCGCTGGCGCGCTATGTCGAAGACTTCGACCTGCCGGAGCTGGTGCGCGCCAACAAATCGCGCATCAACGGCCTGCGTATCAAGGTCAAGGGCGATGTGTTCCTGGCCGATATCGCGCCGCTGCAGTCCGAGCACGACGACAGCGAGGCGCTGGCCGGTGCAGTGCTGACCCTGCACCGCGCCGACCGCATCGGCGAGCGTATCTACAATGTGCGCAAGCAGGAGCTGCGCGGTTTCGACAGCATCTTCCAGAGTTCGCGGGTCATGGCTGCCGTGGTCCGCGAGGCGCGGCGCATGGCACCACTGGATGCGCCCTTGCTGATCGAGGGTGAGACAGGCACCGGCAAGGAGTTGCTGGCGCGTGCCTGCCACCTGGCCAGCCCGCGCGGGCAGTCGCCGCTGATGGCGCTGAACTGCGCCGGCTTGCCCGAGTCGATGGCCGAGACCGAGCTGTTCGGTTACGGCCCCGGGGCCTTCGAAGGTGCGCGGGCCGAGGGTAAGCTGGGGCTGCTGGAGCTGACCGCCGGTGGCACGCTGTTCCTTGATGGGGTAGGGGAGATGAGCCCGCGCCTGCAGGTGAAGTTGCTGCGCTTTCTGCAGGACGGCTGCTTCCGCCGCGTAGGCAGCGATGAAGAGGTGTACCTGGACGTGCGGGTGATCTGCGCGACCCAGGTGGATTTGTCCGAATTGTGCGCGCGTGGCGAGTTCCGCCAGGACCTGTACCACCGGCTCAATGTGTTGTCGCTGCACATTCCGCCGTTGCGCGAATGCATGGACGGCCTGGAAGGGCTGGTGCAGCACTTTCTCGACCAGGCCAGCCGGCAGATCGGTTGTGCCATGCCGCGCCTGGCGCCGGCGGCGATGGACAAACTTGCCCAGTACCATTGGCCGGGCAATGTAAGGCAACTGGAAAACGTATTGTTCCAGGCGGTTTCGTTATGCGATGGCGGCGTGGTCAAGAGCGAACATATTCGCTTGCCGGATTATGGCGCGCGGCAACCGTTGGGTGAGTTTTCGCTGGACGGGGATCTTTCGCAGATTGTCGGGCGCTTTGAGAAGGCGGTGCTGGAAAGTTTGATGGGGGAATTCCCGAGTAGTCGGGCTTTAGGTAAAAGACTGGGTGTTTCGCATACGACCATTGCCAACAAGTTGAGGGATTACTCGCTTGGCAAGTCTGCAGATTAATCAGGCTTTATAAAAGGTGGGACTGCTGCGCAGTCCTTTCGCGACACAAGGCCGCTCCTACAAGTACTGCGCAGGCTTCAAACATTGCGCGGTACCTGTAGGAGCGGCCTTGTGTCGCGAATGGGGCCCGCAGGGCCCCCAATTCACAAGGTATCAGCCGTTCGAGCAGCCGTTCCCCATCACGCGGTATTCGAGAATGTGCTTCTGGCCCTTGGAGTCTTCATAGGTCATGCGGGCTGGCACCACTTCGCATACATTGGGCACTTCGCTCATGGAAATGACGCGGGCAATGTCCAGGTGCTGCGCGTAGTTGTACTGTTCAACCGGAATCTGCTCGGCATCTTTGCCTTCGCCGGCCATCGCCGCGCCGCAAAGACTGCCAAGTACCAATACCAGTAAAGCTTTCATTTTCTATTTACCTGTCTAAGGTCGTGAGGGGGCGCGCGGCGCTTTTGGCGCCGCGAGTATTGCTGGTTTAACTATCGGGATAAGACGGGGATTAACGCTTGCCTTCGTGGGGGCTGTTACCAGTTGTTAATCGCCTTGCCGTTGCTGGCGAGATGAATTTTAGGGTTGTCGCCAAGGCTGAAACAGTGGGGCTTTTGATAAAGTGTTTTGGCAGAATCTGTAACAATCGTCTGGGCAACCCGCCAATTGTCGCTTCGTCACGGCTGTAAAGCCCATGCTAGAGCGTCCGTGCTGTACGGGCGTACCAAATTACTACCAACGTCGAATGGCTTTTGTCGCTCTGGTACAGTTACAAACGGTCCCATACAAAAACAACTATTACACCGAGGTAACACAGATGAGTGCGGCTCCACTGTATCCCGTTCGTCCCGAGGTTGCGGCCACCACGCTGACCGACGAGGCCACCTACAAGGCCATGTACCAGCAGTCGGTGATCAACCCGGACGGCTTCTGGCGCGAGCAGGCCCAGCGTATCGACTGGATCAAGCCGTTCACCAAGGTCAAGCAGACCTCCTTCGACGACCACCATGTCGATATCAAATGGTTCGCCGACGGCACTCTGAACGTTTCCTCCAACTGCCTGGATCGCCACCTCGAAGAGCGCGGCGACCAGCTGGCCATCATCTGGGAGGGCGACGATCCTTCCGAGCACCGCAACATCACCTACCGCGAACTGCACGAGCAGGTCTGCAAGTTTGCCAACGCCCTGCGTGGCCAGGATGTGCACCGCGGTGACGTGGTCACCATCTATATGCCGATGATCCCCGAGGCCGTGGTCGCCATGCTGGCCTGTGCCCGTATCGGTGCGATCCACTCGGTGGTGTTCGGTGGCTTCTCCCCCGAAGCGCTGGCCGGGCGTATCATCGACTGCAAGTCCAAGGTGGTCATCACCGCCGACGAAGGCGTGCGCGGCGGCCGCCGTACCCCGCTCAAGGCCAACGTCGACCTGGCACTGACCAACCCGGAAACCAACAGCGTGCAGAAGATCATCGTGTGCAAGCGCACCGGTGGCGAGATTGCCTGGCACCAGCACCGCGACATCTGGTACGAAGACCTGATGAAAGTGGCTTCCAGCCACTGCGCACCGAAGGAGATGGGCGCCGAGGAAGCGCTGTTCATCCTTTACACCTCTGGCTCCACCGGCAAGCCCAAGGGCGTGCTGCACACCACCGGCGGTTACCTGGTATACGCCGCGCTGACCCATGAGCGCGTGTTCGACTACCGCCCGGGCGAGGTGTACTGGTGCACCGCCGACGTCGGCTGGGTCACCGGCCACAGCTACATTGTCTACGGCCCGCTGGCCAACGGCGCCACCACGCTGCTGTTCGAAGGCGTGCCGAACTACCCGGACATCACCCGCGTGTCGAAGATCATCGACAAGCACAAGGTCAACATCCTCTACACCGCACCAACTGCCATTCGCGCAATGATGGCCGAAGGCGAGGCCGCGGTGGCCGGGGCCGACGGCTCCAGCCTGCGTCTGCTGGGCTCGGTGGGCGAGCCGATCAACCCCGAAGCCTGGAACTGGTACTACAAGGCCGTGGGCAAGGAACGTTGCCCGATCGTCGATACCTGGTGGCAGACCGAAACCGGCGGCATCCTGATCAGCCCGCTGCCAGGTGCCACTGGCCTCAAGCCGGGTTCGGCCACCCGTCCGTTCTTCGGCGTGGTGCCGGCCCTGGTGGACAACCTGGGCAACCTGATCGAAGGTGCCGCCGAAGGTAACCTGGTGATCCTCGATTCCTGGCCGGGGCAATCGCGTTCGCTGTATGGCGACCACGACCGCTTCGTCGACACCTATTTCAAGACCTTCCGTGGCATGTACTTCACCGGCGACGGCGCGCGCCGCGATGAAGATGGCTACTACTGGATCACCGGCCGCGTGGATGACGTGCTCAACGTGTCCGGTCACCGCATGGGCACTGCCGAGATCGAAAGCGCCATGGTGGCGCATTCGAAAGTGGCCGAGGCGGCGGTGGTGGGCGTGCCGCATGACATCAAGGGGCAGGGCATCTATGTATATGTCACCCTCAATGCCGGCATTGAGCCCAGCGAGCAGTTGCGCCTGGAGCTGAAGAACTGGGTGCGCAAGGAAATCGGCCCGATCGCCTCGCCGGATGTGATCCAGTGGGCGCCGGGGCTACCGAAGACCCGTTCGGGCAAGATCATGCGCCGCATCCTGCGCAAGATTGCCACGGGCGAATACGGCGCGCTGGGTGACATCTCGACCCTGGCCGACCCGGGGGTGGTGCAGCACCTGATCGATACCCACAAGGCGATGAGCCTGGCTTCGGCCTGATAATGGGCCTGTACGCGATCCCTTGTAGGAGCGGCCTTGCGTCGCGATGGGGCGCGAAGCGGCCCCGGCAATTGAGGCTGCGAAGCTGAAATCCTGGGGCCGCTTCGCGCCCCATCGCGACGCAGGCCGCTCCTGCAGGGGCGCGCGCCTGCAGCAAGAACCCCGCCCGGGCAACCGGCGGGGTTTTTGCTTTACTGTTACCCGACATTCATCGGTAACTGTTCTGTCACCGTTGGCGCACGGCATCGGGGCGCCAGGAAACAATTCCGCTTCGTTTCGGTGCATTTCGCCGGCATTTTTCCCCGCGCAACACGCTACACTTGCCGTACTACAAGGCTTTGCCAATAATAGGCCCGGGAATTGCTAGGTCTATAGGTTCTATTTCTTGCGCTTTTGCATATTTTGCACTGGCTGTCAACATCGCCCGCAGCGGTTTCAGGCGCTTCTGTAAGTAGTTGTCGCTTTGAAGAAATATCGACTACCGGGCTGTCGCTAGAATGCCACTCACACGCTCGTGGTCTGCGACCTTGGTCGATACCCTGCGCGGCTCGCGTTGTACCCATTCGCATATCGGGCAGCCGTTACCTGCCTTGTATTGCCCCGTACCGATGGAGTTACCTGATGAAGAAGCTCGCACTGCTTGGCGCCCTGGCGCTGTCCGTGTTTTCCCTGGTATCGCAGGCCGATGAAAAACCGTTGAAAATCGGTATCGAGGCCGCCTACCCACCCTTTGCCTTCAAGCAACCTGATGGCAGCATCGCCGGTTTCGACTACGACATCGGCAACGCGCTGTGCGAAGAGATGAAAGCCAAGTGCACCTGGGTCGAGCAGGAATTCGACGGCCTGATCCCGGCGCTGAAGGTGCGCAAGATCGACGCCATCCTGTCGTCCATGTCGATCACTGACGACCGCAAGAAATCGGTCGACTTCACCAAGCGCTACTACCTGACCCCGGCGCGCCTGGTGATGAAGGAAGGTACCACCGTCAGCGACAGCCTGGATGAACTCAAGGGCAAGAAGATCGGCGTGCAGCGCGGTTCGATCCACGACCGCTTCGCCAAGGAAGTGCTCGGCGCCAAGGGTGCCACCGTGGTGCCTTACGGCACCCAGAACGAAATCTACCTGGACGTGGCAGCCGGTCGCCTCGATGGTACCGTGGCTGACGCCACCCTGCTGGAAGACGGCTTCCTGAAGACCGACGCTGGCAAAGGCTTTGCCTTCGTCGGCCCGTCCTTTACCGACGCCAAGTATTTCGGTGACGGCATCGGCATTGCCGTGCGCAAGGGTGACGACGCCAACCGCGAGCGCATCAACAAGGCCATCGACGCCATCCGCGCCAATGGCAAGTACAAAGAAATCGAGAAGAAGTACTTCAACTTCGATATCTACGGTCCAGACTCGAACTAAGACGTCGGGTTTCACCTGTGCAATGGTGCAAACAGCAGAAACTCTGAGGTTTGCACCATTTTTCATTCTCTAGGTCGAGGACCTCATCATGTTGAAAGGCTACGGGGCAGTCATCCTCGACGGGGCGTGGCTGACGCTGCAGCTCGCCCTGTCGTCGATGGCCCTGGCCATCGTGCTCGGCCTGATCGGTGTGGCGCTGCGCTTGTCGCCGGTGCGCTGGCTGGCCTGGCTGGGCGATCTGTATTCCACGGTGATCCGTGGCATTCCGGACCTGGTCCTGATCCTGCTGATCTTCTACGGCGGGCAGGACATCATCAACCGGGTGGCGCCGCTGTTGGGCTATGAAGACTACATCGACCTGAATCCGCTGATCGCGGGTATCGGTACCCTGGGCTTCATCTTTGGCGCGTACCTGTCGGAAACCTTCCGTGGCGCGTTCCTGGGCATTCCCAAGGGGCAGGCCGAAGCGGGCGTGGCCTATGGCATGAGCAATCGCCAGGTGTTCTTCCGCATCCAGGTGCCACAGATGATTCGCCTGGCTATTCCAGGTTTCACCAACAACTGGCTGGTGCTGACCAAGGCCACCGCGCTGATCTCGGTGGTCGGCTTGCAGGACATGATGTTCAAGGCCAAGCAGGCGGCCGATGCCACCCGCGAGCCTTTCACCTTCTTCCTCGCGGTGGCGGCCCTGTACCTGGTACTGACCAGTGTCTCGCTGCTGGCCCTGAAGTATCTCGAGCGCCGCTATTCGGTGGGCGTCAAGGTGGCTGAACTATGATCTTCGACTACAACGTCGTCTGGGAGGCGTTGCCGATGTACTTCGGCGGCCTGCTGACCACGCTCAAGCTGCTGGCCATTTCGCTGTTCTTCGGCCTGCTGGCGGCCATTCCGCTGGGCCTGATGCGGGTGTCCAAGCAGCCGGCAATCAACCTGGTGGCCTGGCTCTACACCTATGTGATCCGCGGCACGCCGATGCTGGTGCAGCTGTTCCTGATCTACTACGGCCTGGCGCAGTTCGAGGCGGTGCGCGAAAGCGTCCTGTGGCCGCTGTTGTCCAGCGCCACGTTCTGTGCCTGCTTGGCGTTCGGCATCAACACCAGCGCCTACACTGCCGAGATCATCGCCGGCAGCCTCAAGGCCACGCCGCATGGCGAGATCGAGGCGGCCAAGGCCGTGGGCATGTCGCGCATGAAGATGTACCGGCGCATCCTGCTGCCGTCGGCCCTGCGCCGGGCGCTGCCGCAGTACAGCAACGAAGTGATCATGATGCTGCAGACCACCAGCCTGGCGTCGATCGTCACCCTGATCGACATCACCGGTGCTGCGCGCACGGTCAATGCCCAGTACTACCTGCCTTTCGAGGCCTATATCACGGCGGGCGTGTTCTACCTGTGCCTGACCTTCATCCTGGTGCGCCTGTTCAAGATGGCCGAACGCCGCTGGCTCGGCTACCTGGCGCCGCGCAAGCACTGACCGCTTTGTGAGAATCGACAGCATGTACAAACTCGAAGTCCAAGACCTGCACAAGCGCTACGGCAGCCATGAAGTGCTCAAGGGCGTGTCCCTGTCGGCCAAGGCAGGCGATGTCATCAGCATCATCGGCTCCAGCGGTTCGGGCAAGTCGACCTTCCTGCGCTGCATCAACCTGCTGGAGCAGCCGCACGCCGGCAAGATCCTGCTCAATAATGAAGAACTCAAGCTGGTGCCGGGCAAGGACGGTGCGCTCAAGGCCGCCGACCCGCGTCAGTTGCAGCGCATGCGCTCGCGCCTGTCGATGGTGTTCCAGCATTTCAACCTGTGGTCGCACATGACCGCGCTGGAGAACATCATCGAAGCGCCGGTGCATGTGCTCGGGGTGAGCCGCAAGGAAGCCCTGGAAAAGGCCGAGCACTACCTGGCCAAGGTCGGTGTGGCGCACCGCAAGGACGCCTTCCCCGGGCACATGTCCGGCGGCGAGCAGCAGCGGGTGGCCATTGCCCGGGCGCTGGCGATGGAGCCGGAAGTGATGCTGTTCGATGAGCCGACTTCGGCGCTGGACCCGGAGCTGGTGGGCGATGTGCTCAAGGTCATGCAGGCCCTGGCCCAGGAAGGCCGGACCATGGTCGTGGTAACCCACGAAATGGGCTTTGCCCGCGAGGTGTCGAACCAGCTGGTGTTCCTGCACAAGGGGCTGGTCGAAGAAACCGGTTGCCCGCGCCAGGTGCTGGCCAATCCGCAGTCGGAGCGCCTCAAGCAGTTCCTCTCCGGCAGCCTGAAGTAAAAGCTGCATTTCTGCACCATAATAGGGCATGCTGCGCGGCGAGCGCAGCCTGACCCGGCGCACAGACTCGAACGACCTCAGGTTTCGGACCGCACCCTATGACCACCCAGCGAATCGGTTTTCTCATCTGGCCCAATACCAGGCCCTTGACCCTGGCGCTGGCCGAGGAAGTGTTGCAGGTGGCGCAGCGGGTGCACCCGGAGGTGGTCTACGAGCTGCTGTTCCTGCAGGCGGAGCCGGCGCAGGAGGGCAGTTGGCGCCTGCCGGGCGAGCCGTGGAATGGCCGCCTTGACGGTTGCCAGAAGCTGTTCCTGCTGGCTGACGAGCCGCCGGCGGCGGTGGCGGGCCCCCTGGTGGCGGCGCTCAAGCAGCTGGCGCGCAGTGGCTGCATGATCGGCGGGCTGTCGGCCGGGGTCTATCCCCTGGCGATGCTGGGCCTGCTCGACGGTTATCGGGCGGCGGTGCATTGGCGTTGGCAGGATGATTTTGCCGAGCGTTTCCCCAAGGTCATCGCCACCAGCCACCTGTTCGACTGGGACCGCGACCGCCTGACCGCCTGTGGTGGCATGGCAGTGACCGACCTGCTGCTGGCGGTGCTGGCGCGAGATCATGGTGCGGAACTGGCCGGGGCGGTGTCGGAGGAGTTGGTGGTCGAACGCATCCGCGAAGGGGGAGAGCGCCAGCGCATTCCGTTGCAGAATCGCCTTGGCTCCAGCCACCCCAAGCTGACCCAGGCAGTGCTGCTGATGGAAGCGAATATCGAAGAGCCGCTGACCACCGACGAAATTGCCCAGCATGTGTGCGTGTCACGCCGGCAGCTGGAGCGCATCTTCAAGCAGTACCTCAACCGCGTGCCGAGCCAGTACTACCTGGAGCTGCGGCTGAACAAGGCGCGGCAGATGCTGATGCAGACCAGCAAGTCGATCATCCAGATCGGGCTGTCCTGCGGTTTCTCTTCGGGGCCGCATTTTTCCAGTGCCTACCGCAACTTCTTTGGCGCAACGCCGCGGGAGGATCGCAACCAGCGGCGTAGCAGCAGCCCGTTCGAACTGAGTTCGGCGCCTGCCGAAAAAGGCTGATATTTCCTTACTCTGTGCCGGCACTTTCGCGGCTGAAGCCGCTCCCACAGTGGCCGCACAACGTTCGAATCTTGCACAGGTCCTGTGGGAGCGGGTTCACCCGCGATGTTTGAAGCCTGTGCGGTCCAGGTGGGAGCGGGCGTGCCCGCGAATTGGCCGGTACAGGCAACCACGCTTCTATATGTCTACACCCGTTCACCCAGCCCCCTCTCTCCCGTACACTGCGCGATTGCGACAGTGTTTGTCGCATTGCCGAAAACCTTGTGCAAACAGGGTTTTGCGCTGTAACAAGTTGTCGCTTGGCCGCAAGGACAGGCGCGGATCAGTCCTTACAATCCCCCCATCGCTCGCCACTTCCAGGCCAGCGTTCCTCATCAGGAGACTCAGATGTCCGTTGAGCAAGCCCCGGTGCAACGTGCCGATTTCGACCAGGTCATGGTCCCCAACTATTCCCCGGCGGCCTTCATTCCTGTGCGAGGCGAGGGCTCCCGCGTCTGGGACCAGTCGGGTCGCGAGCTTATCGACTTTGCCGGTGGCATCGCGGTCAACGCCCTGGGCCACTGCCACCCGGCACTGGTCAAGGCCCTGACCGAGCAGGCCAACACCCTCTGGCACGTATCCAACGTATTCACCAACGAGCCGGCCCTGCGCCTGGCTCACAAGCTGGTGGATGCCACCTTTGCCGACCGGGCGTTCTTCTGCAACTCCGGCGCCGAGGCCAACGAGGCCGCCTTCAAGCTGGCCCGGCGCGTTGCCCATGACCGCTTCGGCCCGGAAAAGCACGAAATCATTGCCACCGTGAACAGCTTCCACGGCCGTACCCTGTTTACCGTCAGCGTCGGTGGCCAGCCGAAGTATTCCGACGGCTTCGGCCCGAAGATCACCGGTATCAGCCATGTGCCCTACAACGACCTGGAAGCGCTGAAGGCACAGATTTCCGACAAGACCTGCGCCGTGGTGATCGAGCCAATCCAGGGCGAGAGTGGCGTAGTGCCGGCCGACAAGGCCTACCTGGAAGGCGCGCGCAAACTGTGTGACGAGCACAATGCCCTGCTGATCTTCGACGAAGTGCAGACTGGCGTGGGCCGTACCGGTTCGCTGTATGCCTACCAGCACTACGGTGTGACCCCGGATATCCTGACCAGCGCCAAGAGCCTGGGCGGCGGCTTCCCGATCGGCGCCATGCTGACCACCACCGAGCTGGCCAAGCACCTGGCCGTCGGCACCCACGGCACCACCTATGGCGGCAACCCGCTGGGCTGCGCCGTCGCCTGCGCAGTGCTGGACGTGGTCAACACCCCGGAAACCCTGGCTGGCATCAAGGCCAAGCACGAGCTTTTCAAGGTGCGCCTGGAGCAGATCGGCCAGAAGTACCAGCTGTTCACCCAGGTGCGTGGCGTTGGCCTGCTGCTGGGCTGCGTGCTCGCCGACGCCTGGAAAGGCAAGGCCAAGGATGTGCTCAACGCCGCCGAGAAAGAAGGCGTGATGGTGCTGCAGGCCGGCCCGGATGTGGTCCGCTTTGCCCCAAGCCTGGTGGTTGAAGACGCCGATATCGATGAAGGCCTGGATCGCTTCGAGCGCGCCGTGGCCACCCTGACCCAGGCCTGAACGGCCTGAGGTCCCTTCGCCGGCTCCCGCGCTGCGTGCGGGCCGGCGATACCCGATTCCCGTGCAGGTGCCGGTGCACCTGCCGTTTTTTCGTGCCGCCGTGAGCGGCCCGTATTCCAAAGGAGTGACACCATGCTGGTGATGCGCCCCGCGCAAATGGCTGATCTGAACGAAGTGCAGCGCATGGCTGCAGACAGCCCCATTGGTGTCACCTCGCTGCCGGACGACGCTGCTCGCCTGGGCGACAAGATCGCCGCTTCCGAGACTTCCTTCGCCGCCGAGGTCAGCTTCAACGGCGAGGAAAGCTACTTCTTCGTCCTTGAAGACAGCGAAACCGGCAAGCTGGCAGGCTGCTCGGCGATCGTCGCTTCGGCCGGCTACTCCGAGCCGTTCTACAGCTTTCGTAACGAAACCTTCGTGCACGCCTCGCGCGAGCTGAAGATCCACAACAAGATCCACGTGCTGTCGCTGTGCCACGACCTGACCGGCAACAGCCTGCTGACCAGCTTCTATGTACTGCCGGAGCTGGTGAACAGTGGTTGGGCCGAGCTCAATTCGCGTGGTCGCCTGTTGTTCATGGCTTCGCACCCGGAGCGTTTCGCCGATTCGGTGGTGACCGAGATCGTCGGCTACAGCGACGAGCAGGGTGAATCACCGTTCTGGGATGCCATCGGTCGCAACTTCTTCGACCTCAACTACGCCGACGCCGAGCGCCTGTGCGGCCTGAAGAGCCGTACCTTCCTCGCCGAGCTGATGCCGCACTACCCGATCTACGTGCCGCTGCTGCCTGACCTGGCGCAGGAGGCGATGGGCCAGGTGCATCCGCGGGCGCAGATCACCTTCGACATTCTCATGCGCGAAGGCTTCGAAACCGAGCACTACATCGACATCTTCGATGGCGGCCCAACCCTGCATGCGCGTACTTCGGGCATCCGTTCGATCGCCCACAGCCGGGTAGTGCCGGTGAAGCTCGAGGACGCCCCGGTCAAGGGCGGGCGCCCGTACCTGGTGTGCAACGGCCTGCTGCAGGACTACCGCGCAGTGCTGCTGGACCTGGACTGGGTGCCCGGCAAGCCGGTCAGCCTGAGCCTGGCGGCCGCCGATGCGCTGGGGGTGGGCGAGGGCGCCAGCGTGCGCCTGGTCGCGGTCTGAGGTCTGGCAACAGACGTTTGCGGATTGATGCGTTAGCAGAGTTTCGCGCCGGCCGCCGCCGTCGCACAAGGAGATAGCATGATCGTTCGTCCTGTACGCAGCAGCGATTTGCCTGCGTTGATCGAATTGGCACGCAGCACCGGCACCACCGGGCTGACCACGCTGCCGGCCAACGAAGAGCGCCTGGGGCATCGGGTTGGCTGGGCGGAAAAAAGCTTCCGTGGCGAAGCCGAGCGCGCCGACACCGACTACCTGTTCGTGCTGGAAAACGACGAAGGCCTGGTGGTGGGCATCAGTGCCATTGCCGGTGCCGTCGGCCTGCGCGAACCCTGGTACAACTACCGGGTCGGGCTGACCGTCAGCGCCTCGCAGGAGCTGAAGATCTACCGCGAAATCCCCACCCTGTTCCTGGCCAACGACCTGACCGGCAACTCCGAGCTGTGCTCGCTGTTCCTGCGCAGCGACTACCGCTCGGGCCTCAATGGCCGCCTGCTGTCGCGGGCGCGCATGCTGTTCATGGCCGAGTTCCCCGAGCTGTTCGGCAAGAAGATCATCGCCGAAATGCGCGGCATGTCCGATGAGCAGGGGCGTTCACCGTTCTGGGAAAGCCTGGGCCGGCACTTCTTCAAGATGGAGTTCAGCCAGGCCGACTACCTCACCGGCGTGGGCAACAAGTCGTTCATCGCCGAGCTGATGCCCAAGTTCCCGCTGTACACCTGCTTCCTGTCCGAGGCGGCCCGCAACGTGATCGGCCGCGTGCACAAGGACACCGAGCCGGCGCTGGCCATGCTCAAGCAGGAAGGTTTCAACTACCAGGGCTACGTCGACATTTTCGACGCTGGCCCTGCCATCGAGTGCGATACCGACAAGATCCGCGCCGTGCGCGAAAGCCAGACCCTGGTGCTGGCCGTGGGCACGCCGGGCGATGACGCCACGCCTTACATCATTCACAACCGCAAGCGCGACGACTGCCGCATCACGGCTGCACCTGCGCGGTTGGCTGCCGGTACCCTGGTGGTCGACCCCCTGACGGCCAAGCGCCTGCGCATGGGTGCTGGCGACAATGTGCGCGCGGTGCCGCTGTCGGCAAGCCGGGAGGCCAAATAAATGACCACGCATTACATCGCCGGCAACTGGCAGGCCGGCCAGGGTGAAACCCTGCAGTCGCTCAACCCGGTAACGCAGTCTGTCGTCTGGCAAGGCCAGGGCGCTGACGCCAGCCAGGTAGACGCCGCCGTGCAGGCCGCCCGTCAAGCATTCCCGGCCTGGGCGCAACTGAGCCTGGACGCGCGTATCGAGGTGCTGGAAAAGTTTGCCGAGCAGCTCAGGACGCATGCCGAAGCGCTGGCCCAGTGCATCGGCGAGGAAACCGGCAAGCCGCTGTGGGAGTCGGCCACCGAAGTCACCAGCATGATCAACAAGGTGGCGATCTCGGTGCAAAGCTACCGCGAGCGCACCGGCGAGAAGAGTGGCCCGCTGGCCGATGCCACGGCAGTGCTGCGGCACAAGCCCCACGGTGTGGTGGCGGTGTTCGGCCCGTACAACTTCCCTGGCCACCTGCCCAATGGCCATATCGTGCCAGCCCTGCTGGCGGGTAACTGCGTGGTGTTCAAGCCCAGCGAGCTGACCCCCAAGGTCGCCGAGCTGACCGTCAACTGCTGGATTGCCGCCGGCCTGCCGGCGGGTGTGCTGAACCTGGTGCAGGGCGCGCGTGAAACCGGCGTGGCGCTGGCCGCCAACCCGGGGATCGACGGCCTGTTCTTCACCGGCTCCAGCCGCACTGGCAACCTGCTGCACCAGCAGTTCGCCGGCCGCCCGGACAAGATCCTGGCGTTGGAGATGGGCGGTAACAACCCGCTGCTGGTGGACCAGGTCAAGGACCTCGATGCTGCGGTATACACCATCATCCAGTCGGCCTTCATTTCCGCTGGCCAGCGCTGCACCTGCGCCCGTCGCCTGCTGGTACCACAAGGCAGCTGGGGCGATGCGCTGATCGCGCGCCTGGTCGAGGTGTGCAAGACCATCACGGTGGGGGCGTTCGACCAACAGCCAGCGCCGTTCATGGGTTCGGTGATTTCGCTGCAGGCGGCGCGCGCGCTGCTGGCGGCCCAGGCCGAGCTGGTTGCCAAGGGCGCCGTGAAGCTGCTGGAAATGACCCAGCCGCAGGCCGATGCCGCGCTGCTGACCCCGGGCATCCTCGATGTCAGTGCCGTCAGCGAGCGGCCGGACGAAGAATTCTTCGGCCCGCTGCTGCAGGTGATTCGCTACGCCGACTTCGATGCCGCCATCGAAGAGGCCAACAACACCCAGTACGGTCTGGCTGCCGGTTTGCTGTCCGACTCCCGCGCGCGCTACCAGTATTTCTGGCTGCGCAGCCGCGCCGGCATCGTCAACTGGAACAAACAGCTGACCGGCGCCGCCAGCAGCGCGCCGTTCGGTGGTGTCGGCGCCAGTGGCAACCATCGCGCCAGCGCCTATTACGCCGCTGACTACTGCGCTTACCCCGTGGCCTCGCTGGAGACCGCCAGCCTTGCCTTGCCGGCGACCCTCACGCCGGGCGTCACCCTATAACAACAGGTCTCGGAGCCTAGCCGATGAAATCCTATGAAGTGAATTTTGATGGCCTGGTGGGGCCTACCCACAATTACGGCGGCCTGTCCTACGGTAACGTGGCTTCGCAGAGCAACAGCCAGCAAGGGTCCAACCCGCGCGAAGCCGCGCGCCAGGGCCTGGCGAAGATGAAAGCGCTGGCCGACATGGGCTTCAAGCAGGGCGTACTGGCGCCGCAGGAGCGCCCGGATGTGGCGGCGCTGCGCCGCCTGGGCTTCAGCGGCAGCGATGCCGAAGTGATCCAGCGCGCTGCCAGGGAAGCCATGCCATTACTGGTGGCCAGCTGCTCGGCCTCGAGCATGTGGGTGGCCAACGCCGCCACCGTCAGCCCTAGTGCCGACACGGCCGATGGCCGCGTGCACTTCACCGCTGCCAACCTCAACTGCAAGTACCACCGCAGCATCGAGCACCCGACCACCAGCCGCGTGCTCGGGGCCATGTTCAACGATGAGCGGCATTTTGCCCACCATGCGGCGCTGCCAGCCGTGGCCCAGTTCGGTGACGAGGGCGCGGCCAACCACACGCGCTTCTGCCGTAGCTACGGCGAGGCTGGCGTGGAGTTCTTCGTCTATGGCCGCAGTGCGTTCGACAGCCGCTACCCGGCGCCGCAGAAATACCCGGCCCGGCAAACCCTGGAAGCTTCGCAGGCGGTGGCCAGGCTGCATGGCCTGAGCGACGATGGCGTGGTCTACGCTCAACAGAACCCGGCCGTGATCGACCAGGGCGTGTTCCACAACGATGTGATCTCGGTGGGCAACGGCGAAGTGCTGTTCTACCACGAAGATGCTTTCCTCCAGACCGACACGGTACTTGGCCAGCTGCGAGCTAAACTGGCCAGCAAGGGTGGCAGCTTCCAGGCCATCTGCGTGCCACGCGCAGCGGTGACGGTGGAGGACGCGGTGCGTTCCTACCTGTTCAACAGCCAGCTGCTCAGCCGCGAGGACGGTTCCATGCTGCTGGTGGTGCCGGAAGAGTGCCGCAACAATGAACGGGTCTGGGCCTACCTGGGCCAGCTGACCAGCCAGGGCGGCCCGGTGAAGGAGGTCAAGGTGTTCGACCTCAAGCAGAGCATGCAGAACGGCGGTGGCCCGGCTTGCCTGCGTTTGCGCGTGGCGTTGAAGGAAACGGAACTGGCAGCGGTCAACCAAGGCGTTATCATGACCGCCCCGCTGTACGACACCCTGGTGCAGTGGGTCGACAAGCACTACCGCGACCGCCTTGGCGAAGCGGACCTGGCCGACCCGCAGCTGTTGCTGGAATGCCGTACGGCGCTGGATGAGTTGACCCAGATCCTGAAGTTGGGCTCGGTGTATCCGTTCCAACGCCAACCTTGAAGAGAGACTTTGCAATGACCGACGCCCTGCGCCTGATCCTCGAAGATGAAGACGGCACCCAGCTGGAGACTTCCTGCACCCGCTTTGCCGTGGTCTGGCAAGGCAAGGAAGTGTGGATTCAGCAGGATGGCCGTGGCCAGCTGTTGATCGGCGTGGATGTCGAGGAAGACGACACCGAGTATGCCAACCTGTTGCTGCGGCCGATGGCCACCAACCTGGTCAGCCTGCAACTGGAAATGGAGCCGGCGGAGCTTGGCGAAGACGACGATCACGTCCATGGCCCCGACTGCGGCCACCACCACTAAGGAAGTCCCTATGCTCGCCCTTGGCAAATTGCTTGAGCTGACCCTCACCGATCACGAACCGGCCGAGAAGACCCAAGTGACCCCCAAGGGCGTGCGTTTGCGCTGGCTAGGGGAGGGCGCGCTGGAAGTGCGCCCAGCCGAAAGCGACGATTGCGGGCTCGACTTGCTGTTGTCCGCCGGTATCCACGGCAACGAAACGGCGCCGATCGAGTTGCTCGAGCGCCTGCTGCACGGCGTGGCCAACGGCAAGATCATTCCCCGGGCGCGGGTGCTGTTCCTGTTCGGCAACCCTGCGGCGATCCGCAAGGGTGAGCGCTTCATCGAGCAGGACATCAACCGCCTGTTCAACGGCCGCCACGAGCTGTCCAGTGGCTTCGAGGCCTTGCGTGCCGCGGAGCTGGAACAGTTCGCCCGGGTGTTTTTCAGCAAGCCGGGGCGCAGCCGCCTGCATTACGACCTGCATACGGCCATTCGCGGCTCGAAGATCGAGCAGTTCGCCTTGTATCCCTACAAGGAGGGACGCAAGCATTCCCGCCGCGAGCTGGCACGCCTGGCGGCAGCCGGCATGCAGGCGGTGCTGCTGCAGAGCAAGTCGTCCATCACCTTCAGTGCCTTTACCTATGAGCAACTGGAAGCCGAAGCCTTTACCCTGGAATTGGGCAAGGCCCGCCCGTTCGGCCAGAACGAGCTGGTCAACCTCGACAGGCTGGAACAGCGCCTGATCCAGATCATCGAGCACACCGAGCCGGAAGGCGAAGGTTCGCTGGATGGCTTGCAGCTGTTCAGTGTTTCCCGCGAGATCATCAAGCACAGCGACAGCTTCCACCTGCACCTGCCGGCGGACATCGAGAATTTCTCCGAGCTGAGCAAGGGTTACCTGCTGGCCGAGGACCTGGCGGAGACGCGCTGGGTGGTCGAGGAGGAAGGGGCGCGTATCATCTTCCCCAACCCCAAGGTCAGGAACGGCTTGCGCGCCGGCATCCTGATCGTGCCCGATTCAGGGCAGCGCCTCGGCTAGCGCTAATGGACAACGGTTTGGTGTAGGAGCGGCCTTGCGTCGCGATGGGGCGCGCAGCGGCCCCAGCAATTTCAGCCTGGCCGCCCATGTTGCCGGGGGCGCTACGCGCCCCATCGCGACGCAAGGCCGCTCCTACACAGGCCTTTGCCCGGAATGGCAGCCCATGAAACTCTTTTAATTCACCGCCTGTTCCATTTTCCCTCCCCCTGAGCGGTAATTGGCTTGCCAGTGGCGAAAGGCAGGCTTTAGCATCCGGCCATGTCGTTTTCGTTTGCATAGCCCGAAAAACCGTCCAAACGATGGTTTCTATCGTATAAACACACTGCATCGAGACCGCAGGACCGATATAATGCGGCCCTTTGCCGTCGTTTCGTCGACGCGTTTGCCCAACAGGGCTGCCGTTTCCGTGGAAGAACCTATGAAAAGCGCAGAAATCCGTGAAGCCTTCCTTCGCTTCTTCGAAGAGCAGGGACATACCCGAGTCGCCTCCAGTTCGCTGATCCCGAACAACGACCCGACCTTGCTGTTCACCAATGCCGGCATGAACCAGTTCAAGGACTGCTTCCTCGGTGCGGAGAAGCGTGCCTACACCCGTGCTGTCAGCAGCCAGAAGTGCGTGCGCGCCGGCGGCAAGCACAACGACCTGGAAAACGTCGGTTACACCGCGCGCCACCATACCTTCTTCGAGATGCTGGGCAACTTCAGCTTCGGCGACTATTTCAAGCGCGACGCCATCACCTTCGCGTGGACCTTCCTGACTTCGGAAAAGTGGCTGAACCTGCCCAAGGAAAAGCTCTGGGTCACCGTCTACGCCACTGACGACGAAGCCTACGACATCTGGACCAAGGAAGTCGGCGTGCCTGCCGAGCGTATGGTGCGCATCGGCGACAACAAGGGCGCCCCGTACGCTTCCGACAACTTCTGGACCATGGGCGACACCGGCCCGTGTGGCCCGTGCACCGAGATCTTCTACGACCACGGCCCGGACATCTGGGGCGGCCCACCCGGCTCGCCGGAAGAAGACGGCGACCGCTACATCGAGATCTGGAACAACGTCTTCATGCAGTTCAACCGCACCGCCGATGGCGTGCTGCACCCGCTGCCAGCGCCGTCGGTGGATACCGGCATGGGCCTGGAGCGTGTCAGCGCCGTGCTGCAGCACGTGCATTCGAACTACGAGATCGACCTGTTCCAGAACCTGCTGGCCGCCGCGGCCAAGGCCATCGGCTGCAGCAATGACGGCCAGGCTTCGCTGAAAGTGGTGGCCGACCATATCCGTTCGTGCGGCTTCCTGATCGCCGACGGCGTGCTGCCGTCCAACGAAGGCCGTGGCTACGTACTGCGCCGCATCATTCGCCGCGCCTGCCGCCACGGCAACAAGCTGGGTGCCAAGGGCAGCTTCTTCTACCAGATCGTGGCCGCGCTGGTCGCCGAAATGGGCGCAGCCTTCCCGGAGCTGAACAGCCAGCAAGCGCACATCGAGCGCGTGCTCAAGGCCGAAGAAGAGCAGTTCGCCAAGACCCTGGAGCAGGGCCTGCGTATCCTCGAGCAGGACCTGGCGCAGTTGAAGGGCGACGTGGTACCGGGCGACGTGGTGTTCAAGCTGTACGACACCTATGGCTTCCCGATGGACCTGACTGCCGACATCGCCCGCGAGCGCGAGCTGACCATCGACGAAGCCGGCTTCGAGCGCGAGATGGACGCCCAGCGTGAGCGTGCCCGCTCGGCCAGTGCCTTCGGCATGGACTACAACAGCCTGGTCAAGGTCGACAGCGCCACCGAGTTCCTCGGCTACGACGCTACCGAAGGCCAGGGCAAGGTCATCGCCTTGTACAAGGACGGCCAGGCCGTCGACCAGCTGGGTGAAGGCGAGCAGGGCGTGGTCGTGCTCGACCGCACGCCGTTCTACGCCGAGTCCGGCGGCCAGGTGGGCGACACCGGTTACCTGCAGGCCGGCGCTGCACGTTTCGACGTGCGCGACACCACCAAGACTGGCGGCGCCTTCCTGCACCACGGCGTGGTCGCCAGCGGTGCGCTGCTGATCGGTTCGTCGGTCGAGGCCAAGGTCGATGCCGAGGTGCAGCACGCCACCTCGCTGAACCACTCGGCCACCCACCTGCTGCACGAAGCGCTGCGCCAGGTGCTGGGCGAGCACGTGCAGCAGAAGGGCTCGCTGGTCGACAGCCAGCGCCTGCGTTTCGACTTCAGCCACTTCGAGGCGGTGAAACCGGAGCAGATCAAGGCCCTGGAAGACATCGTCAACCGCGAAGTGCGCAAGAACACTGCGGTGGAAACCGAGCTGACCGACATCGAAACCGCCAAGGCCAAGGGTGCCATGGCGCTGTTCGGCGAGAAGTACGGCGACACCGTGCGTGTGCTGAGCATGGGCGGCGATTTCTCGGTGGAGCTGTGCGGCGGCATCCACGCCAAGCGCACCGGTGATATCAGCCTGTTCAAGATCATCAGCGAAGGCGGCGTGGCCTCTGGCGTGCGCCGTATCGAAGCGGTGACCGGCGCAGCGGCGCTGGCCTACCTGAACGCTGCCGAAGAGCAGGTCAAGGAAGCCGCGCAACTGGTGAAAGGCAACCGTGACAACCTGATCGACAAGCTGTCGGCTGTGCTCGAGCGCAACCGCCAGCTGGAGAAGCAGCTGGAACAGCTGCAGGCCAAGGCCGCCAGCGCCGCCGGGGATGATCTCTCCAACGCGGCCGTTGAGGTCAAGGGCGCCAAGGTGCTCGCCGCCCGCCTGGACGGGCAGGACGGCAAGGCCTTGCTGGCGCTGGTCGATCAACTGAAGAACAAGCTCGGCCACGCAGTGATCCTGCTGGGCAGCGAGCATGAGGGCAAGGTCGTGCTGGTGGCCGGTGTGACCAAGGACCTCTCCAGCCAACTCAAGGCTGGCGATCTGATGAAACAAGCCGCTGCGGCGGTGGGTGGCAAGGGCGGTGGCCGTCCGGACATGGCCCAGGGTGGTGGCGTCGACGTCGCTGCACTGGACCAGGCCCTGGCGCTGGCCGTGCCATTCGCAGAGCAGGGACTTTGAGATGGGTCGGCCAGTGGTCTAGTCGCTGGCCGACCCATGTTGGATTGTTTTTTGGGGCCCTGAATGGGCTGAGGCACCATTGAAATGGCGTTGATCGTACAGAAATTTGGCGGCACCTCTGTCGGTTCCATCGAGCGGATCGAGCAGGTAGCCGATAAGGTCAAGAAACACCGTGAGGCGGGCGACGACCTGGTGGTTGTGTTGTCGGCCATGAGCGGTGAAACCAATCGCCTGATCGACCTGGCCAAGCAGATCAGCGATCAGCCGGTTCCCCGCGAGCTGGACGTGATCGTGTCGACCGGTGAGCAGGTCACCATTGCCCTGCTGGCCATGGCCCTGATCAAGCGTGGTGTGCCAGCAGTGTCCTACACCGGCAACCAGGTGCGCATCCTCACCGACAGCGCGCACAACAAGGCGCGCATCCTGCAGATCGACGACCAGAAGATCCGTGCCGACCTCAAGCAAGGCCGCGTGGTCGTGGTAGCGGGCTTCCAGGGCGTCGACGAGCACGGCAACATCACCACCCTGGGCCGTGGCGGCTCCGACACCACCGGCGTGGCCCTGGCGGCGGCGCTGAAGGCCGACGAGTGCCAGATCTACACCGACGTCGACGGCGTCTACACCACCGACCCGCGCGTCGTGCCGCAGGCCCGTCGCCTGGAGAAGATCACCTTCGAAGAGATGCTGGAAATGGCCAGCCTCGGTTCCAAGGTGCTGCAGATCCGTTCGGTGGAGTTCGCCGGCAAGTACAACGTTCCGCTGCGCGTGCTGCACAGCTTCAAGGAGGGTCCGGGTACCCTCATTACCATTGATGAAGAGGAATCCATGGAACAGCCGATCATTTCCGGTATCGCCTTCAACCGTGATGAAGCCAAGCTGACCATTCGCGGCGTGCCGGACACTCCGGGCGTGGCCTTCAAGATCCTCGGCCCGATCAGCGCCTCGAACATCGAGGTCGACATGATCGTGCAGAACGTTGCCCACGATAACACCACCGACTTCACCTTCACCGTACACCGCAACGAGTACGAGAAGGCCCAGAGCGTGCTGGAAAACACCGCGCGTGAAATCGGTGCCCGTGAAGTGATTGGCGATACCAAGATCGCCAAGGTCTCGATCGTTGGCGTCGGCATGCGTTCGCACGCCGGTGTTGCCAGCCGCATGTTCGAAGCCCTGGCCAAGGAGGGCATCAACATCCAGATGATCTCCACCTCCGAGATCAAGGTTTCGGTGGTGATCGAAGAGAAGTACCTGGAGCTGGCCGTGCGCGCGCTGCACACCGCGTTCGAACTCGACGCTCCGGCACGACAGAGCGAGTAAATCGCTGCCTGGAAGGGCGCGGCTTGCCGCGCCCTTCGCGTTTCTGCTTGCCACGCAGGCCCTGTCCAAGCCTGCGTGGCGGGCAACCAAGGCCCGAGCCGTCGTCCACGGCCAGGCCGCGACACCCAAGACTGTTATCCCTGTATGTTTCGCGTAAGGAGAAAGCTATGTTGATTCTGACTCGTCGGTGCGCCGAGAGCCTGATCATTGGAGACGGCGAGATCACCGTGACGGTGCTCGGCGTCAAAGGCAACCAGGTGCGTATCGGCGTCAGCGCCCCGAAAGAAGTGGCCGTTCACCGCGAGGAAATCTACCTGCGGATCAAGAAGGAGAAGGACGAGGAGCCAAGCCTTTAATTTTTTTGAAGTTTTTTTCAAAAAAAGGGTTGCAAACGAGGAAGGCTGTGTTTAATATTCGCCTCGTGTTGCGGTGAGGTGGCCGAGTGGCCGAAGGCGCTCCCCTGCTAAGGGAGTATACCTCATAAGGGTATCGGGGGTTCGAATCCCCCCTTCACCGCCATTATTCGCTTAGGGCGCTGCAAACAGTAAGAACGCTAAGTAGTTGATTTTAAACGAAAAAGTTCTTGCAAAAATGTTTCAGCGACCTATAATGCGCGGCAAGACACGGACTCATAGCTCAGCTGGATAGAGTACTCGGCTACGAACCGAGCGGTCGGAGGTTCGAATCCTCCTGAGTCCGCCACTTTTGAAGTGGCTTTGATTGCAAGGCTGCTTCAAATCACCAGTGGTAACCTGGTCTAAAAATACCAACCACGGACTCATAGCTCAGCTGGATAGAGTACTCGGCTACGAACCGAGCGGTCGGAGGTTCGAATCCTCCTGAGTCCGCCACTTTTGAAGTGGCTCTGCTTGCAAAGCTACTTCAACCACCAGTGGTAACCTGGTCTAAAAATACCACCACGGACTCATAGCTCAGCTGGATAGAGTACTCGGCTACGAACCGAGCGGTCGGAGGTTCGAATCCTCCTGAGTCCGCCACACCCCATCAAGAAGCCCGCTCAATTGAGCGGGCTTTTTGTTTTCTTCACCAATGAATTGTTGGTGATGTCGATCTAAGCTCTCCTGTAGATGTGGCGTTTGGCTTTGCGGCCGGGTAGGGCCGGAGATCAACCCCGCCAGGCATACACATCCAGGCACAACAAATGTGCTTTAACCGCCAGACCCACCGTCGCACTGATAGCTTCGAGCGTTGTCCCAGCTTTATCACGCAAACGATTGTTCTGGCCAAAATTTTCAGCGATCTGACAGCTTTAGCAGTGTATGATTGCGCCCGTCAGCCCCGCCGGGGCTTGTGGAAAACCACCATGGACTTACCCAGTAGTTACTCGCTAACAAGATTCGTACAGAAAGATCTGACCGATTGATTCTCCCGGCGTGCTCCGCTGCTGGGAGTGGAGTTCGCCTATGACTGAAGTAGAAGTAAAAAAAGCGCAGGAAAGCCTGCAGGACCGCCTGGCCCAGGTGGTCGAACTGCTGCAACGCCAGCGCGTGGTCGAAGACCTGACGCACCGTCAGGAAGGTGCCCACCACGACCTGGTGGAAAACCTCGTTCACCGTCAGAACCTTGTCGAGCTGCAGCGCAAGCTCGATGACCTGCACCCCGCCGACATCGCCTACATCCTCGAAGCCTTGCCCCTGGAAGACCGCCTGACGGTCTGGCAGCTGGTGCGCTCGGATCGCGATGGCGACATCCTCCTGGAAGTTTCCGACGCCGTGCGGCAATCGCTGATCGCCGACATGGACGATCACGAGCTGCTCGCCGCCGCCAAGGAAATGGACGCCGACGAGCTGGCCGACCTGGCGCCAGAGCTGCCGCGTGACGTTATCCACGAGTTGATGGAAACCCTCGATGCCCAGCAGCGCGAGCGCGTGCGTTCGGCATTGAGCTACGACGAGGAGCAGGTCGGTGCGTTGATGGACTTCGAGATGGTCACCATCCGCGAAGACGTCAGCCTGGAAGTGGTGTTGCGCTACCTGCGCCGCCTGAAAGAGTTGCCGAACCACACCGACAAGCTGTTCGTGGTCGACTATGACGGCATCCTCAAGGGCGTGTTGCCGATCAAGCGCCTGCTGGTCAACGACCCGGAGAAGAAGGTGGCGGAGGTCATGGCGACCGACCCGGTGTCCTTCCACCCCGAGGAAGATGCCTACGATGCGGCACAAGCCTTCGAGCGTTATGACCTGGTGTCTGCGCCGGTAGTGGACAAGAACGAGCGCCTGATCGGCCGTCTGACCATCGACGAAATGGTCGACCTGATTCGTGAAGAAAGCGAAAGCGAAGTGCTGAACATGGCCGGTCTGCGCGAGGAGGAGGACATCTTCGCCTCGGTCTGGCGTTCGCTGCGCAACCGCTGGGCCTGGCTGGCGATCAACCTGATTACCGCCTTTGTCGCTTCGCGGGTGATCGGCCTGTTCGAAGGGTCGATCGAGAAACTGGTGGCGCTGGCCGCCCTGATGCCGATCGTGGCGGGTATCGGTGGCAACTCCGGCAATCAGACCATCACCATGATCGTGCGCGCCATGGCGCTGGACCAGGTGTCGCCCGGCAACACCAGCCGCCTGATGCGCAAGGAGCTGGCGGTATCGCTGCTCAACGGCCTGATCTGGGGTGGGGTGATCGGGGTGGTGGCGTTCTGGCTGTATGGTAGCTGGTCGCTGGGCCTGGTGATGACCGCGGCAATGACCTTGAATCTGTTGCTGGCAGCCTTGATGGGGGTGTTGATTCCGATGACCTTGACGCGCCTGGGCCGCGACCCGGCAATGGGCTCCAGTGTGATGATCACTGCGGTTACCGACAGTGGTGGCTTCTTTATCTTCCTCGGCCTGGCCACGCTGTTCCTGCTGTAACCCGCTCTTTGCGGCCTACGCGATCCTGTAGGAGCGGCCTTGTGTCGCGATGCAAAGCGGCCCCAGGACTTCAGCGGCGCTGCATGGATTTTTGGGGCCGCTTTGCGGCCCATCGCGACACAAGGCCGCTCCTACAAAGACCGCATCTCTTGCAGGATCATGCGCCCACAAAAAAGCCAGCTTACGCTGGCTTTTTTTCATGTTCGCCGAGCGCCTCAGGAGGCGTCAGCGGCCATTTCCACATCATGAGCGATGAGGGCGACCAGCGCGTTCTGCTGGCGGTGGGACAGCTGGCGGAAGCGTTGCAGCAGCTCGCGCTCATGCAGGGACAGCTCTGGGCTGTCCATGCGCATGCTCAACTCGTCACCCAGCGCACCTTCCTGGATAAGGCTCTGTTCCAGGCGTGCGATGATCTCGGAGTTCATGCTGCGGTGATGGTTGCGCGCTACCTCGGCAATGCGCTCACGCATCCCGTCTGGCAGGCGGACGACGAACTTGTCAGCGGTGCGGCTCGAATAAATAGCCTGTTTCATTGGGCGCATATAAATTGACCGGATTTTGGTTCAGGGGAAGCGGTTCTCAAATTGGCCGCACGGGGTGGAAGTACGACCGTGGCGACGACAAAATGTTCAACCGCCAGTGAAAAATGGATGCTCATCTTGCCTCATGGTCGCCGTTTCCTTGGCGTCAATTCTGTGACAAATACTGATCTGGATAAAGGCTTTATGCCAGTACCAATTATCAGAAATGAGCACTGGTTTGAAAAGTTTTACATGCACAGGCTATTCAAACTGTCAGTCTTTTGCCGTCAAAAACTGGTAAAACGCAGCAAAAGCCGGAGAAAAGCCCTAGAATGCGCCGGTTTCCTTTCATAGAGCATAGTGGCTATGCAACATGACGCAAGCGACCGCCGATCAGGGACCGGCCGGCTGATATACCTGATAGGACCGTCGGGTTCCGGGAAAGATTCCCTGATCGACGCTTCACGTGAGCGACTGGCTGCTGCCGGGGTGGAAGTCGCCCGCCGGGTCATTACCCGTTCGGCCGAAGCCAAGGGCGAAGCTGCCCACGGGGTCACGGCCGAGCAGTTCGAGGCGTTGCGTGCGCAGGGCGGGTTTGCCATGCACTGGCGAGCCAATGGCCTGGATTACGGCATACCTCGGCAGGTGGACGACTGGCTGGCGCAGGGCAGGGCGGTGCTGGTGAACGGTTCGCGCGCATATCTGGCCGAGGCACGCCAGCGCTATCCGGGCCTTCTGGCGGTGCTGGTTCAGGTCCGGCCCGAGGTGTTGCGCCAGCGCTTGCTGGCTCGCGGCCGGGAAAGCGCTGAGGAAATCGAGCAGCGCCTGGCTCGTAATGCCCGCTTGCAGGCGGTGACCGATCCATCGCTGCACGTGCTGGACAACTCCACCGCCCTGGCGTCAACGGTAGAAGCGTTGTTCGCGCTGTTGCGTGATGAAGGTGTGCTGCCGCAGGTGTAGCATGGGCAGAAAAGGATTACGCGAAAAAGCCTGCTTGAGGCATGACAAACGCCAGCATGCTGGTTAACATGCTGGCCGTCCCGCTGTGCAGCGCTCGCTGCCGGTGCCAGCGTCTCAGTAGCTCAATTGGATAGAGCATCCCCCTCCTAAGGGGAAGGTTGCAGGTTCAATTCCTGCCTGGGACGCCATTTCTCCTTCCCCTCTGAAGCTGTATTGCGGCGTTGGCTATCGGCTTGCGTCATAGCAGCCATGTCAGTCGTCAACTCGATAAAAAATCCAACCTGAGTGCTATTCCGATGGCAGCACGCAGGGCCTATGCTGCTCGTCACAGAAATGACCTTGCCGCTTGCGGCAATTACCACGTGGTCGGCAGCCCCTTGGTCGGAGCGCAGTTGCTGGGCATCAGGGAGAGCTTCGATGAGTCAGCAAACCGGGCCGGTACCTGCCGGCTTCAGTGAGCAACAGTTGCACACCTTGTTCGATCTGGTCAGCGACGGTATCTGGGACTGGGATGCCAACACCGGCTACGTCTATCGCAACCCGGGCTGGTACGCCATGCTCGGCTACCCCAGCCATTCCCTGTCCAATTCGGTACTCACCTGGGAAAGCGTGATTCACCCGGAGGATTATTCACGGGTAATGGCGCATTTCGAGGCGTACATCAACCAGCGCAACGAGCGTTACCTGGTTGAGTACCGCTGCCGCTGCCACGATGGCAGCTACCTGTGGATCGAAGACAGCGGCTACATCATTGCCCGTAACGAAGACGGCTCGGTGGCGCGCATGCTCGGCGCCCACCGCAATATCGATGCCGGCAAGCGCCTGGTGGCGCAGCTGGAGCAAAGGAACCTGTCGCTGGAATGCCAGGTGGCCGAGCGTACCCGTGAGCTGTCCTGGGTGAACCAGCAGTTGCAGCGCCAACTGGAGGAGAACCGCGAGCTGGCAGAGCGCGATGCGTTGACCCGCGTTGCCAACCGCTACCGGCTGGAGAAGACCCTGCGACTGGAATGCGAGCGGGCGCAGCGTTTTCGCCAGCCATTGGCCCTGATAGCCATGGACCTGGACGATTTCAAGCCAATCAATGACCGCCACGGTCATGCCCAGGGGGATGCCGCGCTGGTGCGGGTGGCCGACAGCCTGCGCAGCTGCCTGCGTGAGCGCGACCTGCTGGCACGCTGGGGTGGCGACGAGTTCGTCATCGTGCTGCCACAGACTGCATTGGCGCAGGGCCTGGAGCTGGCCGCACGGTTACGCCATGTGGTGGCCCAGGTGGAGCCGGTGGGCGATTGCCGGCTGACCATCAGCTATGGCGTGGTGCAGTGGCAGTTGGGAGAAGATCAGCATGCCCTGCTGGCGCGTGCCGACCAGGCGCTGTACCGGGCCAAGGATGCCGGCAAGGATGCCATAGCCGAGTAACCGGCTTTGCCAGAACCGGCCCTGTCGCCAGCGTGCCGGCGACAGGGCCGGTTCTGGCACGAAAAAAGACCCGCGGCGCCTCGGGGCGCAGCGGGCCAAGTCGGCCTCGGCCGCTTCAGTGTCAGATGTGCAGGGCGTGGCCCAGGGCGCGCAATGCCGCTTCCTGTACCGCTTCCCCCAGCGTCGGGTGGGCATGGATGGTACCGGCCACATCTTCCAGGCAGGCGCCCATCTCCAGCGACTGGGCAAACGCCGTCGACAGCTCGGATACCGCCACGCCAACGGCCTGCCAACCGAGGATCAGGTGGTTGTCACGGCGCGCGACCACCCGCACGAAACCGCTCTTCGATTCCAGGCTCATGGCCCGGCCGTTGGCGGCGAACGGGAACTGCGCGACGATGCAGTCCAACCCTTGCTGGCTGGCCTGTTCCGGGGTCTTGCCGACCACCACCACTTCCGGGTCGGTGAAGCACACCGCGGCAATCGCGCTGGGCTCGAAGCGGCGGGCCTTGCCGGCGATGATCTCGGCGACCATCTCGCCCTGGGCCATGGCCCGGTGCGCCAGCATCGGCTCGCCAGCCACGTCGCCGATGGCCCATACGTTGCGCATGCTGGTCTGGCAGCGTTCGTCGATGGCGATGGCTGCGCCGTTCATCTTCAGGTCCAGGCATTCCAGGTTGAAGCCTTGCGTGCGCGGTCGGCGGCCGACGGCCACCAGCACCTGGTCGGCTTCCAGGCGCAGCTGCCCGCCCTGGCCATCCCGGGCCAGCAGGCAGCCGCCTTCGTAGCCTTCGACGCTATGGCCCAGGTGCAGGGCGATGCCCAGCTTCTTCAGCGACTCAGCAACCGGCGCCGTCAACTCACTGTCGTAGGTCGGCAGGATGCGCTCGCGCGCTTCCACCACGCTGACCCGCACGCCCAGTTTGCGGTAGGCAATGCCCAGTTCCAGGCCGATATAGCCACCGCCCACCACCACCAGGTGCTGCGGCAGGGTTTTCGGCGCCAGGGCTTCGGTCGAGGAAATGATCGGCCCGCCCAGCGGCAGCATCGGCAGTTCGACACTGCTGGAGCCGGTGGCCAGCAACAGGTGCTCGCACTGGATACGTTGGCCATCGACCTCGACCTGCTTGCCGTCGAGGACCTTTGCCCAGCCATGAATCACCTTGACCCCATGCTTTTTCAGCAAGGCGGCCACGCCGGTGGTCAGGCGGTCGACGATGCCGTCCTTCCAGGCCACGCTCTGGCCGATGTCCAGGCGCGGCGAGGCAACGCTGATGCCTAGCGGCGATGGTTCGGTAAAGCGTGAAGTCTGGTGGAACTGTTCGGCCACATGGATCAACGCCTTGGACGGGATGCAGCCGATGTTCAGGCAGGTACCGCCCAGCGCCTGGCCTTCCACCAGCACGGTGGGGATGCCCAGTTGCCCGGCGCGGATGGCCGCCACGTAGCCGCCAGGGCCGCCGCCGATGATCAACAGGGTAGTCTGGATAGTCTGTTGCATGCTCACTCCACGAACAGGCAGGCGGGTTGTTCGAGCAGGCCGCGCACGGCCTGGATGAACAGCGCGGCGTCCATGCCATCGACCACGCGGTGGTCGAACGAGCTGGACAGGTTCATCATCTTGCGCACGACGATCTGGCCGTCGATCACCACCGGTCGCTCGACCATGCGGTTGACGCCGACGATCGCCACTTCCGGGGTGTTGACCACCGGCGTGCTGACGATACCGCCGAGGGCGCCCAGGCTGGTCAGGGTGATGGTCGAGCCCGACAGTTCCTCGCGGCTGGCCTTGTTGTTGCGCGCAGCGTTGGCCAGGCGCGAAATTTCGCTGGCATTGGCCCACAGGCTGCCTGCTTCGGCATGGCGCAGCACCGGTACCATCAGGCCATTGTCGCCCTGGGTGGCAATGCCCACATGCACCGCGCCATGGCGGGTGATGACCTGGGCTTCGTCGTCATAAGTGGCGTTGATCTGTGGGAAGTCGCGCAGCGCCACGACCAGCGCACGAACCAGGAACGGCAGCAGGGTCAGCTTGCCACGGCTGTCGCCGTGCTTGCTGTTGAGTTGCTGGCGCAGGGCTTCCAGGGCAGTGACGTCGATCTCTTCCACATAGCTGAAGTGCGCGACGCGGCGCTTGGCGTCCTGCATGCGCTGGGCGATCTTGCGGCGCAGGCCGATCACCGCCACCTGCTCGCTGTCGGTGCGCTTGGCATAGCCATTCGGCGCTTGTCCGGCAGCGCTCTGCGGCTTGCTCATGAAGGCGTCGAGGTCTTCGTGCAGGATGCGCCCGGCCGGGCCGCTGCCATGCACGTAACGCAGTTCGATACCGGCATCCAGGGCGCGCTTGCGCACTGCTGGCGAAGCCAGCGGCTTGTCGCCTGGCTGGCGCGGCACGATCGGGGCTGCCTCGTGGTGGGCGGGCGCCTGGTACGCTGCTGGTGCTGCTTGCTGCTGGGGTTCCGGTTTGCTGACCACTGGGGCGGCGGGTGCCTCGAGCGGTTTCGCCTGCGGCACATCCACATGGTTGCCGCTGCCTTCCACCTCGATGCGGATCAGCTCGCTGCCGACCGCCATCACTTCGCCCGGCTGGCCGCCCAGGGCCAGCACCTTGCCGCTGACCGGCGAGGGGATTTCCACGGTGGCCTTGTCGGTCATGACGTCGGCCACGACCTGGTCCTCGGCGATCATGTCACCGACTTTGACGAACCATTCCACCAACTCGACCTGCGCGATGCCTTCGCCAATGTCCGGCATCTTGATGACGTGCGTGCCCATTCAGACCTCCATGACCTTTTTCAATGCCGCACCTACCCGCGATGGCCCTGGGAAGTAAGCCCATTCCTGCGCGTGAGGGTAGGGGGTGTCCCAGCCGGTGACGCGCTCGATCGGCGCCTCCAGGTGGTGGAAGCAGTGTTCCTGCACCAGCGACACCAGTTCGGCGCCGAAGCCGCAGGTGCGGGTGGCCTCGTGCACCACCACGCAGCGGCCGGTCTTCTTCACCGACTCGACGATGGTGTCGAGGTCCAGCGGCCACAGGCTGCGCAGGTCGATCACTTCGGCATCGACGCCGGTTTCTTCGGCGGCCACCTGGGCCACGTACACCGTGGTGCCGTAGGTCAGCACGGTCACGTCGTTGCCGGGGCGGGTAATGGCGGCCTTGTCCAGCGGTACGGTGTAGTAGCCATCGGGCACGGCGCTTTGCGGGTGCTTCGACCAGGGGGTGACAGGGCGGTCGTGGTGGCCGTCGAACGGGCCGTTGTACAGGCGCTTGGGCTCGAGGAAGATCACCGGGTCGTCGCATTCGATCGAGGCGATCAGCAGGCCTTTGGCGTCATAGGGGTTGGACGGCATCACGGTGCGCAGGCCGCACACCTGGGTGAACATCGCTTCAGGGCTCTGGCTGTGGGTCTGGCCACCATAGATACCGCCACCGCAGGGCATGCGCAGGGTCAGCGGGGCGATGAACTCGCCGGCCGAACGGTAACGCAGGCGCGCCATTTCCGAGACGATCTGGTCGGAGGCCGGGTAGAAATAGTCGGCGAACTGGATTTCCACCACCGGGCGCAGACCGTAGGCACCCATGCCCACGGCGGTGCCGACGATGCCGCTTTCGGAGATCGGCGCGTCGAACACGCGGGACTTGCCGTACTTGTTCTGCAGGCCTTCGGTGCAGCGGAACACCCCGCCGAAGTAACCGACGTCCTGGCCGTAGATCACCACATTGTCGTCGCGCTCGAGCATGACATCCATGGCCGAGCGCAGGGCCTGGATCATGGTCATGGTAGTGGTGGCCATGGCGGTTTCCGGTTTGATGCTGTTGTTATGGTCGTTCATCTCAAACCCCCAGTTCCTGGCGCTGACGGCGCAGGTGATCGGGCATTTCCTTGTACACGTCCTCGAACATCGAGGCGGCACTGGGGATGTGCCCGTTGGCCAGGGTGCCGTACTGCTCGGCTTCCTTCTGCGCGGCGATGACCGCGGTTTCGAGTTCGGCAGTAGTGGCCTGGTGTTCTTCCTCGGACCAGTGGCCGATCTTGATCAGGTGCTGCTTCAGGCGAGCGATAGGGTCACCCAGCGGGAAGTGGCTCCAGTCGTCGGCAGGGCGGTACTTGGACGGGTCGTCCGAGGTCGAGTGCGGGCCGGCACGGTAGGTGACCCACTCGATCAGGCTCGGGCCGAGGCCACGGCGGGCGCGCTCGGCGGCCCAGCGCGAGGCGGCGTACACGGCGACGAAGTCGTTGCCGTCTACCCGCAGCGAGGCGATACCGCAACCCACGCCACGGCCGGCGAAGGTGGTCGACTCGCCACCGGCGATGGCCTGGAAGGTGGAAATCGCCCACTGGTTGTTGACCACGTTGAGGATCACCGGGGCGCGGTACACGTGGGCGAAGGTGAGTGCGGTGTGGAAGTCCGACTCGGCGGTGGCACCGTCGCCGATCCATGCCGAGGCGATCTTGGTGTCACCCTTGATGGCCGAGGCCATGGCCCAGCCGACCGCCTGCACGAACTGGGTCGCCAGGTTGCCGCTGATGGTGAAGAAGCCGGCATCGCGCACCGAGTACATGATCGGCAGCTGGCGGCCCTTGAGCGGGTCGCGCTCGTTGGACAGCAGTTGGCAGATCATGTCGACCAGCGATACGTCGCGGGCCATCAGGATGCTCTGCTGGCGGTAGGTCGGGAAGCACATGTCGCTGCGGTTCAGCGCCAGGGCCTGGGCGCTGCCGATGGCTTCTTCACCCAGGCTCTGCATGTAGAAGGACATTTTCTTCTGGCGCTGGGCAACCACCATGCGGCTGTCGAAGATCCGCGTCTTGAGCATGGCGCGCATGCCTTGGCGAAGGACTTGCGGGTCGATGTCTTCAGCCCATGGGCCTTGCGCGTTGCCTTGCTCATCGAGCACGCGGATCAGGCTGTAGGAAAGATCGGCAGTGTCGGCAGCGTCGACATCGACAGGCGGTTTACGGACTTGGCCTGCATCGTTCAGGCGCAGGTAGGAAAAATCGGTCTGGCAGCCTGGCCGGCCGGTAGGCTCGGGCACATGCAAACGCAGGGGGGCGTACTCGTTCATGCTTTTTACGCTCGCTCGGGTATTTGTTTTTGTGAGCTTTGAAGCGGCCGCCGCTGAGTACCGGCTTGTGACTGGTAAGTCAGCGTCCCCTACATCTTAGTGGGCCGGCAGGAGAATTTTTCTCTCAAGTTGATTGCCTTTGCCGAGCGGGGCAGATAAACATTCCGCATAAACACAAAAAACCGGTGATTTTGTCTCATGCGCAAACTCGATCGTACCGATATCGGCATTCTCAACAGCCTGCAGGAAAATGCCCGCATCACCAACGCCGAACTGGCGCGCTCGGTGAACCTGTCGCCGACGCCCTGTTTCAACCGGGTGCGGGCCATGGAAGAACTGGGGGTGATACGCCAGCAGGTGACCTTGCTGTCGCCCGAGGTGCTGGGGCTGGACGTCAACGTGTTCATCCATGTGAGCCTGGAAAAGCAGGTAGAGCAGGCGCTGCACCGCTTCGAGGAAGAAATTGCCGAACGGCCCGAGGTGATGGAGTGCTACCTGATGACCGGCGACCCCGATTACCTGCTGCGGGTGCTGTTGCCGAGCATCCAGGCGCTGGAGCGGTTTCTCGATTACCTGACGCGGTTGCCGGGGGTGGCGAACATCCGCTCCAGCTTCGCCTTGAAACAGGTTCGCTACAAGACAGCTCTGCCATTGCCCGCCAATGGTCTGACGCTACGCGAGTAGCAAGGGGGCGTTGATGTTTGCTGAGCGGCAAGCGAGTGCGATGCCGCCAGCAACCATCAGGTTCAGGGCCGGTGCGCGTGTCAGCCCAGCTGAATGTTGCGCAGCCGGAACTCCAGCACCTCGCCCGGCAGCTCGCTGGCGTTGAGGAAATGGCCCCGGTTGAGGGCGACGTTATCAGCCGGTGGCCGGGTGTGCGCTACCCGATGTCCGTATTGGTCGCGCAGGTAAAAAGCAGTGCTTTCGGCGCTCTGCAGCTCGCCATCCCAAGGCGACAGCGTTTCTATCTTCCAGTATTGCGTGGCACTGAATAGGTTCACCGGGTTCACGCTGTCTATGACCCTTCCGAGCACATGGGTTCCATAGAGCCCCAGCCATCCATCGCTGTTGCGTTCGAGTCGCGCGCCTGTGTAATCCCAGTGTTCGGCGCTGTTGATGTAGTAGAGCGTACGATTTGCGTCATGCTTGATGAACGCAAAATGGAAACGCACCGGTTTGAACTCGTTTCGTCCATCACGGGTACGCGCAGCCTCGGTGCTCAACCAACCGTCCTCGTCGGCACTGGTGAACGGGTGCGTGGAAAACGAAGTGTCCGCGATAACGACCTGGCCATGGCGGCAATGCAGTTCGGCAGTGAAATTGGCGTGAATCATGAGAGCTCCAGCTCGAAGGAATGAGCTGTCACCCTAAGCTAGCGATCGCTGGGAAAGCGTCTGGAAGCGCTTGCTGAAGGCCTGGTTGTTTCCGCCAGCCCTGGCTGGGCAACTGCATGTGCGGTGGCGGTCCGCCGGGGGGGACAAGCAATGTGCTTGATATTTTAAACACCCACAGCCTATGTTGGTGCCAGCCTGTTACAACAAGGACAAACGTCATGAGTACCACCGCCCACCACTCGGCTGCCGAACGCCTTCAAGGCATCGAGCAGATCGAATGCGTCACCCCCGACCTCAATGGCGTTCCGCGCGGCAAGGTGATGACCGCCGAGGGCTTTCTCGAAGGCCGTCGCCTGCAGATGGCCCGGGGGGTACTGTTGCAATGCATCATGGGGGGCTACCCGCCGGCCAGGTACTATGGCAGTGACGATGGCGACCTGGTGCTGGTAGCCGACCCCAGCCAGGTCCACCGCCTGCCGTGGAGCGACGATGGCCGCGCCCTGGCCATATGCGATGCCAACGAACTGGACGGTCGGCCTTCGCCATTGTCCACCCGCGGCCAGCTCAAGGCAGTGCTCGCCCGCTACGCAGCGCTGGGCCTGGCACCGGTAGTGGCGACCGAGCTCGAATTCTTCGTCTTCGCGCCCAACCCCGATCCGCAGCAGCCGTTCCAGCCGCCGGTCGGCAGCGATGGCCGCCGCGAACTCGGCCATTCGGCATTCAGTGTCAGTTCCAACAACGGCCTGCGCCCATTCTTCAAGGAGGTAGACCAGTGCATGGTCGCGCTGGGCCTGCCGCGTGACACCTTCATGCATGAAATGGGCGTCAGCCAGTTCGAGATCAACCTGCTGCACGGCGACCCGCTGCTGCTGGCCGACCAGACCATGCTGTTCAAGCACCTGCTCAAGGAGGTGGCGCTCAAGCACGGCCTGACCGTGGTGTGCATGGCCAAGCCGCTGGCGCGCACGCCGGGCAGTTCCATGCATATTCACCAGAGCCTGGTGGAAGTGGCCAGCGGGCGTAACGTGTTCAGCGATGAGCAAGGCCAGCCCAGCGCAACCTTCTACCACTTCATCGGCGGCCAGCAGGCCTGCCTGGCCGACTTCACTGCGCTGTTTGCACCCAACGTCAATTCGTACCAGCGCCTGTGCCACCCCTATGCCTCACCGAACAATGCCTGCTGGTCCGAAGACAACCGCGCTGCAGGCCTGCGCATCCCGGCCAGTGCGCCGCTGGCGCGGCGGGTGGAAAACCGCCTGCCCGGCGCCGACGCCAACCCGTACCTGGCCATTGCCGCAAGCCTGGCCGCCGGGCTGCACGGCATCCAGCAGTGCCTGCAGCCGTCGCCAGCGATCCAGGGCGAGTTCGCCGTGCCGGAGCACCTGGCCCTGCCGTGCACCTTGCATGCCGCGCTGGAGCGGCTCAAGCGCAGCGCGTTGGCACGGGAACTGTTCGGCAGCGAGTTCATCGAAGGCTACATTGCCAGCAAGACCCTCGAGCTGACCGATTTCCTCGATGAGATCACGCCCTGGGAGCGCCGAGTGCTGGCGGCACAGGCCTGATCGCGACACAACCGACACTGGACACGCCCCGTAGCGGCAAAATCGCTATCGGGGCCTGCGCCAGGCAGTTTTTGCCCTTATGCTTCTTGCACCCAATCGTCACCTGACCAGGGAGCTTTACGGTACGTATGCGAAATATATGGAAGCCGTTTCAGTCGTTGTATTTCGCCGCGCTGATGATGTTGATCGGCTCGGGCCTGCTCAGTACCTACCTGGCCCTGCGCCTGGCGGCTGACCACGTCGACAGCCTGTGGGTAGGTGCGTTGATGGCGGCCAACTACTTTGGCCTGGCGGTCGGCGGCAAGGTCGGCCACCGCCTGATTGGCCGGGTCGGGCACATCCGTGCCTATGCCACCTGCGCCGGTATCGTCGGCGCGGCAGTGCTCGGCCACGGCCTGACCAATTGGTTGCCGGCCTGGGTCGGGCTGCGGATGATCGTCGGCCTGGGCATGATGTGCCAGTACATGGTCATCGAAAGCTGGCTCAACGAGCAGGCCGATGTGAAGCATCGCGGCGCAGTGTTCAGCGGCTACATGATCGCCTCTTACCTGGGCCTGGTGCTCGGCCAGCTGATCCTGGTGGTGCACCCGCAACTGGGCCCCGAATTGCTGATGCTGGTGGCCATGTGCTTTGCCCTGTGCCTGGTACCGGTGGCGATGACCCGGCGGATCCACCCGGCGCCCTTGCGCCCGGCGCCGATGGAGCCGAAGTTCTTCCTCAAGCGGGTGCCGCAGTCGCTCAGCACGGTGCTGGGCTCGGGCCTGATCGTCGGCTCGTTCTATGGCCTGGCGCCGTTGTATGCCTCCAGCCAGGGGCTGAGCACCGAGCAGATCGGCCTGTTCATGGGTAGCTGCATTTTCGCCGGCCTGCTGGTGCAGTGGCCGCTGGGCTGGTTGTCCGACCGCTACGACCGGGCGGTGCTGATCCGTAGCGTGGCGGTAGGCCTGGCGCTGGCTTCGGCACCGCTGGCGGTACTGCCCAGCGTGCCGCTGGAATTGCTGTTTGGCGTGGGCTTCCTGATCTCGTTGCTGCAGTTCTGCCTGTACCCGCTGGCGGTGGCGTTTTCCAACGACCATGTGGAGAGCGAGCGGCGGGTGTCGTTGACCGCGATGCTGCTGGTGACCTATGGCGTGGGGGCGTGCATCGGGCCGCTGGCGGCGGGGGTGCTGATGAAGCTGCTGGGGGCGCAGATGCTGTATGCCTTCTTCGTGTTCTTCGCGCTGGTGCTGGTATGGCGCATCCGGCCGAAAGCGGTCACCGGGTTGCACCAGGTACAGGATGCGCCGTTGGGCCACGTGGCGATGCCGGCGGCCGGTTCGCCGTTGTCGGCGGCACTCGACCCACGGGTGGATGAGCAGACCGTGCAGGACGTGATGCAGGCACCGGTGGCCGCGGAGGACACCGAGGCGGAAGAGAAGGGGACCGGGCAACCGGCGGCTGAGCCGCAAGAGGTCAGCAAGTCGGTGTAAGCCAGTGCCGGCCTCTTCGCGGGCATGCCCGCTCCCACAAGGACCGCATCAAGCCTGAGGGCTGCGCCGTCCCGGTGGGAGCGGGCGCGCCCGCGAAGAGGCCGGCACTGTAAGAACACAAATGAAAACGCCACCTCGAAAGGTGGCGTTGTTGTCTTGCAGCCGACGATCAATAGTCGTCCTTGTCGAACCGCCGCGCCTCGCGTTGCAACTGGTACACGAAGCTCTCGATCTTGCGCTGGGCCTGCCCGCTGAGGTTATGGAAGCGGATGCCGGCGAACGTGGTATTGATCCGCTCTTCATAATGCAGGTGGCGCAGTTCGACCATGGTATCCACCAGGCCCAGCGGGTTGCCCGCCTTGAAACGCTCGTACACCTGGCCCAGTTGCAGGCGCTCCTCGACATTGCCGTCGAAGCGCAGCTTGCAGCCGGTGGCAGAGATATCCAGCAGCTTGCCGCGCAGCGCGCCATTGCCCTTGAGGTGGGTACCATCGAGGATGATGTCGACCAACTGCGACAGCTTCAGCGCGGCGCGGAATGCGTTGCGGCGCTGGTGGTAGGTCATTTCCAGGGGCATGGCGCCGCGGTAGCAGCGGTGGCCATCGACTTCGCTGATCCGCAGGGCGTGGGTGCACTCCCAGGCAATGCGCACGCCATCGTGAAAACCTTCGACGCGGAAGTGTTCGCCGTTCTCGATGTACTTCTCGCCGTCGCGGGGAATCATCTCGTCCAGCGCCAGGGTGTTGCTGTCACGGTCCACGTGCACCACGTAGCTCTGGAAACGCTGGCTACGGTCGTGGAAGGTGATGATCAGGGGGTCATGGCTTTCCTGCAACTGCCGCAAGTTGGCCGCAATCTCCAAAGGGGTGTTCAGCACCTTTGGCGGCTGCGGGGCATCGGATTCATTGAACACGGCTTTATCGTTCTCCAGGCAAAAGCGACACACGCAATTAACGGCATTTTGCCAGTATGTTCCGTGCCTTGATAGAAAAAATCAAACCTGGCTGAGCGCCCGTGGCTTGACCAGCGGCGAGGTACTGCCGCGGCTGTCGTAGAGCGACGGAGAGTCGCCGCCCATGAGGATGCGGATCTGGTTGTTGGTGGCGTTCTGCTGCACCTGGATGATCCGCCCATTGGTCTCGTTGAGCTGCTGGCAGGCTTGCATCAACTGGCTGATCACGTCGAGTTGCTGCAGCAGCAGTGCACCGTTCGGCGATTGCGCTGCCAGCGCTTCCACCCCGGCGCGGTTGGCGCTCAGGCCCAGGCTGGTGAGCAGGTTGTTGCGCCGCGTGCCTTGCTGCTCCAGCAACACGATCAAGGACTGCTTGCGGGCGAGGATGGTCTCCAGCAACGCCATGTCGCGCCCATGCAGTGCCACGGCCTCCTTCTGCAAGAGGTCGAGCAGTTCCTGCATCGGGGCGATGTCATCTTCGATCAGTTGCAGCAAGGTGGTGTCGTGCATGGCTAACTCTTGGCTTTTCTAGCGTCCGTGAAGTCAGCGCGCCGAACGGTCAGCGCTGGGCTTCGAAATCGAGCAGTTTACTGGCGACCCGGCCGGCATCGACCTGGTAGCTGCCGTCGGCGATCGCCTGCTTCAACTGGGCCACACGGGCACTGTTGACCACCGGCTCGTCGCGCAGCTTGTCGCTGATCTTCTGCAACTGCTGTGCCTCCTGGCTGAGGTGTACCGCTTCTCCGCTGGCGCTGGTAGTGGCTTCCTGGCTGGCTGCCGCTTTGTCGGCGCTGCCGGATGCGCTGGTGCCGCGCACGCCGCCCGTGACGGACGGAGAATTATTTACACGACTGAAGTCGATGACCATGATCAGAAACCCCTGGGTATTTGGACGCTTGCCTTGTTTTCGGCCAACCCGAAAGAAACTTTAGGCACAAATGCGTAGCCGCCTGTCGGCAAGCTTGCGAACCCGTTTTCTGACACAGTTTAGGAGCAGCGGTTCCTCACCGCCAGCGCAATGTCGGCTGGCTACATACTGACCTCGACCTGGCCTGGGCCGGTGACCCTGGCCTTGACTACCCGTTTGGAATTGAGGTTGCGCACCCGGATCTGTTCGCTCAGGCCGCCCTTGCTCAGCGCTTCGCCGGGCATGCGTACGCTCAGGCTGCCGCTGCGCGCGATGATCACCACGTGGTCGCCCTTGCGCACCACCTCGGCCTGTTCCAGGTGTTGTGGGGTGAGCACTTGGTCGATCACCGTCGGGCGCAGCATCTTCATGCCGACCGCCTGGTCCAGTTCGGTCAGGAAGCCTTGCCCCAGCGTGCCGACATCGCGTTCACGCAGGGCCACGTCGCCTTCGCCTACCACGTTGTCGCGCTTGAGCGGGCGGGTCATCACCACCACCTCGCGGAACAGCCGCACGGTGGCCGGTACGAACACGGTCCACGGCGCTGCACTGTCGCAACGCACCTTCACCGTAACGCGGCCCAGCGGTTGCGCCGGGCTTTCCAGCGAGGCGTCCAGCTGCTGGCTGCACAGCGGCATGCGCAGGCGCGGGTCCAGCGGGTTGACCTGGATTTCGTAGCGGCCGGCAGTCTGGGTGGTGGCCAGGTAATCTTCGACGCTGAATTCAAGAAACCCTTGGGTGACACCGATAAGCTGTTCAGGCAAGGTAAACGCGTCCGCCAGCGTGCGAACGCCGGGCACCAGCAGGCAGAGCATGGCCAGCGAGCCAGTCAGCAGGCGCGTCAATCGTCGGGAAAATGTCGTTTTCGTGTACATGACGCTCAAAAAAGCAAAGCCCGTGCCGACTCGCTATCTGAGTGGCAACAAAAGGCTTAAATGTAGAGGAGTCTGGCATGGCAGGTGTTATGGATTCGGTCAACCAGCGCACCCAGCTGGTAGGGCAGAACCGCCTGGAACTGCTGCTGTTCCGCCTCAATGGCGAGCAGCTTTACGGCATCAACGTGTTCAAGGTCAGGGAAGTGCTGCAATGCCCGGCGCTGACCCTGCTGCCCAAGGCGCACCCGGTGGTGCGCGGCGTTGCCAACATTCGCGGGGCGACCATCCCGATCCTCGACCTGTCGATGGCCACCGGGCTGCGGCCGCTGCAGGAAGACACGCGCAACAGCTTCGTGATCATTACCGAGTACAACACCAAGACCCAGGGCTTCCTGGTGCACTCGGTGGAACGCATCGTCAACATGAACTGGGAAGAAATCCATCCGCCACCCAAGGGCACCGGCCGCGATCACTACCTGACCGCCGTCACCCGGGTGGACAACCGCATGGTCGAGATCATCGACGTGGAAAAGGTGCTGGCCGAAGTGGCACCGTCGTCCGAGTCGGTGTCGGCCGGGGTGGTCGATGCCGAGGTGCAGGACAAGGCCGTGCTGTTGCGGGTGCTCACCGTCGACGATTCATCGGTGGCGCGCAAGCAGGTCAGCCGTTGCCTGCAGACCGTGGGGGTCGAGGTGGTGGCGCTCAATGACGGTCGCCAGGCCTTGAACTATCTGCGTCAGCTGGTGGACGAAGGCAAGAAGCCGGAAGAAGAGTTCCTGATGATGATCTCGGACATTGAAATGCCGGAAATGGACGGCTACACGCTGACCGCAGAGATTCGCAGCGATCCGCGCATGCAAAAATTGCATATCTGCCTGCATACTTCGCTTTCCGGGGTGTTCAACCAGGCAATGGTCAAGAAGGTCGGGGCCGATGACTTCCTGGCCAAGTTCAAGCCGGACGACCTGGCCCAGCGGGTGGTCGACCGGATCAAGGCAGCGCATTGAAAGCGCCGGGAGCAACCTCCCGGCACCAGTGATTGAAAAGAGGCGGCAGAAGTGTCTACGGGTAATTTGGATTTCGAACAGTTCCGGGTCTTCCTGGAGAAAGCCTGTGGCATCCTGCTGGGGGAGAATAAGCAGTACCTGGTTTCCAGCCGTCTCAACAAGCTGATGGAACAACAGGGCATCAAGAGCCTGGGCGAGCTGGTACAGCGCATCCAGGCCCAGCCGCGAGGTGGCTTGCGCGAGCAGGTGGTCGATGCCATGACCACCAACGAGACCCTGTGGTTTCGCGATACCTACCCGTTCGAAGTGCTGAAGAACAAGGTGATTCCGGAGTTCATCCGCAACAACCCTGGGCAGCGCCTGCGCATGTGGTCGGCGGCCTGTTCGTCGGGGCAGGAGCCGTATTCCATCTCGATGGCCATCGACGAGTTCGAGCGTGGCAACCTTGGCCAGTTGAAGATGGGCGCGCAGATCGTCGCCACTGACCTGTCCGGCAGCATGCTGACCAACTGCAAGACCGGCGAGTACGACAGCCTGGCGATTGCCCGCGGCCTGTCCCAGGAGCGCCTGCAGCGCTACTTCGACCCCAAGGGGCCGGGGCGCTGGGCGGTCAAGCCGGCAATTCGCAGCCGTGTCGAGTTCCGCTCGTTCAACCTGCTCGACAGCTATGCCAGCCTGGGCAAGTTCGACGTGGTGTTCTGCCGCAACGTGCTGATCTACTTCTCGGCGCAGGTCAAGAAGGACATCCTGCTGCGCATTCACAGTACCCTGAAGCCGGGTGGCTACCTGTTCCTCGGTGCCTCCGAGGCGCTGAACGGGCTGCCGGACCATTACCAGATGGTCCAATGTAGCCCGGGGATCATCTACCAGGCCAAGTAAGCACAAAGGCCGGCAACCAAAGTTGCCGGCCTTTTTGTTTGTCGTGTCGGCGTTTTGCGGGCATGCCCGCGAACAGGCCGAAGCAGGAAAAGCTGACGTCAATTTTTTGTTTTGCCGCTTTTGCCACCCGGCAATTGCCGCTTTCGCCGCATCAGGCGGAAGGTCTTTGCCGCTTTTCTGGCATCACCCTGACAGCACTGTGCCGGGCAAGCCCGTAATTCCGGGGTTTGTCTGGGTTGGCACAGCCCTTGCTATACCTTGGCCAACGATATTCCGGTCAACCTTCGAAGGTTTCCCCGACATGAGCATCAGTTTCGACAAGGCGCTTGGCATCCACGAAAAGGCCCTGGGCTTTCGCGCTCAGCGCGCCGAGGTGCTGGCCAACAACATTGCCAACGCCGACACGCCCAACTACAAGGCGCGTGACATGGACTTCGCCTCGGTGCTCGCTGCCGAAAGCGACAAGCAGCAGAGCGGCCGTTTCAGCCTCGAGCGCACCAACAGCCGCCACATCGAGGCCGACGGCCTGGCGATGGCCGACGATACCCTGAAGTACCGCACGCCGCTGCAGCCTTCGATCGACCAGAACACCGTGGACGCGCAGATCGAGCAGTCGAACTACACCGAAAACGCCGTCGGCTTTCAGGCCAGCTTCACCTTGCTCAACAGTAAATTCAAAGGGCTGGTATCGGCCCTGCGGGGAGAATGACCATGTCCCTTTCCAGTGTCTTCAACATTGCCGGTAGCGGCATGAGCGCGCAGAACACGCGCCTGAACACCGTTGCCTCGAACATCGCCAACGCCGAGACCGTGTCTTCGAGCATCGACCAGACCTACCGCGCCCGCCACCCGGTGTTCGCCACGACCTTCCAGGATGCGCAGGCCGGCAGCAGCCAGTCGCTGTTCGAGGACCAGGGCGAAGCCGGGCAGGGCGTGCAGGTAAAAGGCATCGTCGAGGACCAGAGCAACCTGGAGGCCCGCTACGAGCCGAACCACCCGGCGGCGAACAAGGACGGCTATGTCTACTACCCGAACGTCAACGTGGTCGAGGAAATGGCTGACATGATTTCCGCCAGCCGTGCGTTCCAGACCAATGCCGAGCTGATGAACACGGCCAAGAGCATGATGCAGAAAGTCCTGACCCTGGGTCAGTGATAAGGAAACCAGACCATGGCAATCGATACTACCGGCGTGAATCTCAACGAAGTGCTTGCGGCGTCGGGTGTGGGTACCAACACCAAGAAGACCGTGGACACCGCATCCAAGACCGGCACCGACTCGCTCGGCAAGGATGCCTTCCTGCAGTTGCTGGTGACCCAGATGCAGCACCAGAACCCGCTGGACCCGCAGGACAACGGTGAATTCGTTGCCCAGTTGGCGCAGTTCAGCAGCCTCGAAGGCATCACCTCGCTGAACGAATCGGTCAGTGCCATTACCAGTGCCATGGCCTCGTCCCAGGCGCTGCAGGCGTCGTCGCTGGTCGGTCGCTCGGTGGTGGTGCAGAACGACAAGGCTATCGTCGATACCAGCGAAAGCTTCAACGCGCAGTTCGTGGTGCCGCAAGCCATCGGCGAAGCGAAGATCACCATCAAGGACAAGGACGGCAACACCGTCAAGACCATCGAGCTGGGCGAGCAGAAAGCCGGTTACGCCGATTTCATCTGGGACGGTACCAACAATAGCGGCGAGAAGGTCGACCCGGGTACCTACACCTTCACCGCCAGCACCACGGTGGATGGCAAGGCGGTGCAGATGAACACGCTGTTGCCTGCCAAGGTGACCAGCGTCAGCTTCAGCTCCGGCGGTGAAATGGTGTTGAACCTCGCTGGCGTTGGCAAAGTATCCCTCTCCGACGTGCAAACCATCGGTATCTAAGGCCCATTAGTGCGGCAAAAGGAGCGAATTCATGTCTTTCAATATCGGCCTTAGCGGTCTGTACGCAGCAAACAAGCAACTGGATGTCACCGGCAACAACATCGCCAACGTCAACACCACCGGCTTCAAGTCGTCGCGTGCCGAGTTCGCCGATGTCTACGCCGGCGCCAACCGCCTCGGCGTGGGCAAGAACCAGGTGGGTAACGGCGTGCGTCTGGCGGCCGTGTCCCAGCAGTTCACCCAGGGTGACGTCAACAACACCGGCAACGTGCTGGACATGGGCATCCAGGGCCAGGGCTTCTTCGTGCTGTCCGACAACGGCTCGCGCGTCTACACCCGTGCCGGTGCGTTCCAGGCCAGCAAGGACAACTTCGTGGTGACCTCGGATGGCCTGCGCCTGCAGGGGTATGCCGCAGACTCGAATGGCAAGATCCAGAAGGGCGTGCTGAGCGACCTGCAGATCGATACCTCGGCGCTGCAGCCAAAGGCCACGTCGCTGATCGACCAGGGCATCAACCTGAACTCTTCGGCCGCCGATATCCCCCTGGAAGTCGACGATGGTACTGGCGCGATGGTGCCGAACCTGCCGTTCGACCCGGCTGACCAGAAGACCTACACCAAGTCCTTCCCGACCAAGGTGTACGACAGCCAGGGCAACGAGCACACCATGGAGCAGTTCTACCGCAAGACCGGCACCAATGAGTGGACCATGTACACCCTGGTGGATGGGCGCAACCCGTTCGACCCATCCTCCACCACGCCGCTGACCGGCACCATCAGCTTCAACAGCGATGGCTCGGTCAAGAGCATGACGGCCGACAACACCGGCCACCCGGCGGGCTCGTCGTTCACCGTGACCAACAACACCTTCACCATGACCGGTTGGGTGCCTGCGGTGGAAGACTCGGCGGGTAACTGGATCGCCAACGGCGCCGCAGGCAATGCCGATGGCATGCGCCTGTCGATGAACAGCACCACCTCCTACAACACCGAGACCGCTCGCATGTCGCAGTCCCAGGATGGTTATGCCACCGGTATCCTGTCGAGCCTGAGCATCGACTCCACCGGCGTGCTGTTCGCCAGCTTCAGCAACCAGCAGTCCCGCGCCATCGGTCAGGTTGCGCTGGCCAGCTTCGCCAACGAGCAGGGCCTGCAGCAGATCGGTGGTACCCGCTGGACCGAGACCTACACGTCCGGCATTCCGGGTATCGATGCGCCGAAGACCGGTACCCTGGGCAGCGTCGAGTCCAACTCGCTGGAAGCTTCCAACGTCAACCTGACCCAGGAGCTGGTCGAGCTGATCAAGGCGCAGAGCAATTACCAGGCGAACGCCAAGACCATCTCCACCGAAAGCACCATCATGCAGACCATCATCCAGATGACCTGATGGTCGCTGGCTGAGCGTGTGCGGGCGAACCCCTTTGTCATGAAGGGGTTCGTCGTTTTTGCAGGGGGCTCCATGAACAAACTGCTTGTCGCGCTGATTGCTGCAGCGTGCCTGTACCAGGCCCAGGCTGGCACCGCGCCGTGGTGGCGCTGGGAAAGCCAGGTGGATGGGCGCCTGGTGTGCTCGCAGTGGCCGCCGGGGGAGGGCTGGAAGAAGTTTGCCGGGCCCTTCACCAATGGCGCCTGCCGCGAGCCTTGACCTGGCCGGCGTGTTCGCCGATTTGCCTGCGAAGACGTTGCTGCAGGCTTGCCGCAATCGGCAACCCGGCGCCGGATAACCGGCGTCCGCGCTTCGGCAAAACCCCGCAAAAGCCCGTAATCACGGGCTTTTTGCTGATTTCGAAAAGTTGGTTCGGAACTTGCTTTAGAGCCTGCACAGCAGCGGCGAGCGGCAAACGATCGCCAGTGCAGCGGAGGATGACTGTGGACAAGATGCTTTACGTGGCCATGACCGGCGCCAGCCAGAACGCGCTGGCGCAGAAGGCCCACGCCAACAACCTGGCGAACATTTCCACCAATGGTTTCCAGCGTGACCTGGAGCAGGCGCGCTCGATGCCGGTGTTCGGCGACAGCTTTCCGGCGCGTGCCTTTGCCATGACCGAACGCCCGGCCACCGACTTCAGCGAAGGGCCGATGGTTGAAACCGGGCGCGACCTGGACGTGACGGTGACCGGCAAGGGCTTCATTGCCGTGCAGGCACCCGACGGCAGCGAAGCCTATGTGCGTACCGGCAGCCTGAACATCGACGCCCTTGGCGTGCTGCGTGCCGGCAACGGCATGCCGGTGATCGGTAACGGTGGCCCTATTGCCATCCCGCCAGAGCAGAAGGTTGAAGTCGGCGCCGACGGCACCATCAGCATCCGCTCCATGGGCGAAGACCCACGGGTGATGGCCGAGGTCGACCGTATCAAGCTGGTCAACCCGGACAGCAAAGGCCTGACCAAGGGCCTGGACGGGCTGATCCACACCAAGGACGGCCAACCAGCCGCCGCCGACGTCAATGTGCGGGTGGTGTCGGGCTTCCTGGAGGGCAGCAACGTCAACGCCGTGGAGGAAATGACCTCGGTGCTGGCGCTGTCCCGTCAATTCGAACTGCACGTCAAGATGATGAACGCGGCCAAGGAAGGCGACGAAGCCATGGCGCGTGTTTTGCAAATCGGCTAATCACTTTTGAACGGGTGCCGTAAAACAGGCGCACGAGGAGAACTTACATGCTTCCGGCTCTTTGGGTCGCTAAAACCGGCCTGTCCGCCCAGGACACCAACCTGACGGTCATCTCCAACAACCTGGCCAACGTCTCGACCACCGGCTTCAAGCGTGATCGCGCCGAGTTCCAGGACTTGCTGTACCAGATCAAGCGCCAGCCAGGTGCGCAGTCCACCCAGGACAGCGAACTGCCGTCCGGCCTGCAGGTCGGTACCGGTGTGCGCATCGTCGGCACGCAGAAGAACTTCCAGACCGGCAGCCTGCAGACCACGGAGAACCCGCTGGACATGGCGGTCAACGGCCGTGGCTTCTTCCAGGTGCTGCAGCCGGATGGCACGGTTTCGTATACCCGTGACGGTACCTTCCACCTGAACTCCGATGGCCAGATCGTCACCGCCCAGGGTTTTGCCCTGGAACCGGCGATCGTGGTGCCTAATGACGCCCAGACCTTCACCGTCGGCCAGGACGGTACCGTGTCGATCACCACCGCCGGCAACCCGGCGGCGCAGGTGATCGGCAACATCCAGACCGCCGACTTCATCAACCCGGCCGGCCTGCAGGCGATTGGCGACAACCTGTTCCTGGAAACCGCCGCCAGTGGTGCACCGCAAGTCGGCACCCCGGGCCTGAACGGTTTTGGTACCACGTTGCAGCAGACCCTGGAGAACTCCAACGTCAGCACCGTGGAAGAACTGGTGAACATGATCACCACCCAGCGTGCCTACGAGATGAACTCCAAGGTCATCTCCACTGCTGACCAGATGCTGTCGTTCGTAACCCAGCAGCTCTAAGCCCTAGTGCAGGTTCTACTCCCGTTACACCGTGAGGTAAGTGTCATGAAGCGTTTGTTGTCTGTGTTCGCCCTGGGGGGGGCGGTCGTGCTGGCAGGTTGCGTCGCGCCGACGCCCAAGCCGAACGACCCGTATTACGCGCCGGTCCTGCCGCGCACCCCGCTGCCGGCTGCAGCCAACAACGGTTCGATCTACCAGGCCGGTTTCGAGCAGAGCCTGTACACCGACCGCAAGGCGTTCCGCGTGGGTGACATCATCACCATCACCCTCAACGAACGCACTTCGGCGAGCAAGAACGCCGGCTCGCAGATCCAGAAGAACAGCAAGGCCGACATCGGCCTGACCTCGCTGTTTGGCGCCAACCCGAACACCAACAACCCGTTCGGCGGCGGCGACCTGTCGCTGGAGGCGGGTTACAGCGGCGATCGCACCACCAAGGGTGACAGCAAGGCCACCCAGGGCAACACCCTGACCGGCTCGATCACCGTCACCGTGGCCGAGGTGCTGCCCAACGGCATCATCGCCGTGCGCGGGGAAAAGTGGATGACCCTCAATACCGGTGAAGAGCTGGTGCGTATCGCCGGCCTGATCCGTGCCGATGACATCGCCACCGACAACACCGTGCCGTCCACCCGGGTGGCCGATGCGCGCATCACCTATTCGGGCACCGGTTCGTTCGCCGATGCCAGCCAGCCCGGTTGGCTGGATCGCTTCTTCATCAGCCCGCTTTGGCCCTTCTGAGTACGGATGAACATGTTCAACGTAAGGCAGCTGATTGCCGCGACCCTGCTCCTGTCCTGCGCGTTCGGTGCCCAAGCTGAGCGCCTGAAGGACATCGCCAGCATTTCTGGCGTGCGTTCCAACCAGTTGATCGGCTATGGCCTGGTGGTGGGGCTCAACGGCACGGGTGACCAGACCACCCAGACGCCGTTCACCCTGCAGACCTTCAACAACATGCTCTCGCAGTTCGGCATCAAGGTACCGGCCGGCTCCGGCAATGTGCAGTTGAAGAACGTCGCGGCGGTGTCGGTACATGCCGACCTGCCGGCCTTCGCCAAGCCGGGCCAGGTGGTGGACATTACCGTGTCCTCCATCGGTAACTCCAAGAGCCTGCGCGGTGGCAGCCTGCTGATGACGCCGCTGAAGGGTATCGACGGTAATGTCTATGCCATCGCCCAGGGCAACCTGGTGGTCGGCGGCTTCGATGCCGAGGGCCGGGATGGATCGAAGATCACCGTCAACGTTCCGTCGGCTGGTCGCATCCCGGGTGGCGCTACCGTCGAACGGGCGGTGCCGAGCGGCTTCAACCAGGGCAACAGCCTGACCCTGAACCTCAACCGCCCCGACTTCACCACGGCCAAGCGCATCGTCGACAAGGTCAACGAGCTGCTCGGCCCTGGCGTGGCCCAGGCCGTTGATGGCGGCTCGGTGCGGGTCACCGCGCCGATGGACCCGAGCCAGCGCGTCGACTACCTGTCGATCCTGGAAAACCTCGAGATCGACCCGGGCCAGGCCGTGGCCAAAGTCATCATCAACTCGCGTACCGGTACCATCGTCATCGGCCAGAACGTCAAGGTGTCGCCGGCGGCGGTGACCCACGGCAGCCTGACCGTGACCATCACCGAAGACCCGATCGTCAGCCAGCCGGGGCCGCTCTCCAATGGCCAGACCGCGGTGGTGCCGCGCTCGCGGGTGAACGCCGAGCAGGAAGCCAAGCCGATGTTCAAGTTCGGCCCGGGCACCACGCTGGATGAAATCGTCCGCGCGGTAAACCAGGTAGGTGCAGCGCCCAGCGACCTGATGGCGATCCTCGAAGCCCTGAAACAGGCCGGCGCCTTGCAGGCCGACCTGATCGTGATCTGAGGACGCTGCCGATGAACAGCAAAAGCCTGGTTTCCGGCAGTGCCGACAGCGGTGCCTACACCGACCTCAACCGCCTGAGTTCGCTCAAGCACGGCGACCGCGACAGCGACGCCAATGTGCGCAAGGTGGCGCAGGAGTTCGAATCGCTGTTCATCAGCGAAATGCTCAAGGCCTCGCGCAAGGCCAGCGACGTGCTGGCCGACGACAACCCGATGAATACCGAGACGGTGAAGCAGTATCGCGACATGTACGACCAGCAGTTGGCCGTGAGCATGTCCCGCGAAGGCGGGGGTATCGGCCTGCAGGACGTGCTGGTGCGCCAGCTGTCGAAGAACAAGAGCGCGCCGGCCAACACCAGCCCGTTCCCGCGCATCGAGGGCAACGCCCCGACGCTGTGGGGCAACAAGGTCGCCGAGCCGGTGCATGTCGCCCAGGCGAATGCCGGCCGCAACGACGTGGCCGCGCTCAATTCGCGGCGCCTGGCGCTGCCGAGCAGGGTCACCGATCGCCTGCTGGCCGGCATCGTGCCGTCGGCCGCCACCACCAACAACGCTGCCGTGCCGGCCCGCGATGGCCAGCAGGTGGCCAAGACCTTTGCCGTGCCGGACAACGGCCTGCGCATCCTCGGGCGCGCTGTGGCGCAGCCACCGCTGGCACCGAAAAAGGCCTTCGCCGACAGCGACGAATTCGTTGCCACCATGCTGCCGATGGCCGAACAGGCGGCCAAGCGCATCGGCATCGACCCGCGCTACCTGGTGGCGCAGGCTGCGCTGGAAACCGGCTGGGGCAAGTCGGTCATGCGCAACAGCGATGGCAGCAGCAGCCATAACCTGTTCGGCATCAAGGCCAGCGGCAACTGGCAGGGCGATTCGGCGCGGGCGATCACCAGCGAGTTCCGCGATGGCCAGTTCGTCAAGGAAACGGCAGCGTTCCGTTCCTACGACTCGTACCAGGACAGCTTCCACGACCTGGTTAGCCTGTTACAGAACAATTCGCGCTATCAAGATGCGGTGAAGGCCGCCGATAAACCAGAACAGTTCGTGCAAGAGTTGCAAAAGGCCGGGTACGCCACCGACCCGAATTACGCCAGCAAGATCTCGCAGATCGCAAGACAGATGAAGTCGTACGAGCACTACGCGATGCTCGGTACCGCAACAAAACTTTAAGGGCATGGAACCATGGCGAGTCTGATCAACATTGGTATGTCGGGGCTTGGCGCCGCGCAATCGGGGATGTATACCCTCGGTAACAACATTGCCAACGCCGATGTCGAAAGCTACTCACGCCAGCAGAATGTGCAGAAGACCAAGGGTGGCCAGCAAGTTGGCCAGGTGTTCATCGGCACCGGCACCACGCTGGCCGATGTACGCCGGGTGTATAACGCATTTCTGGAAAACCAGCTGCGCAGCACCACGTCGTTGAGCAGCGATGCCGCCTCGTACCTGAACCAGATCACGCCGCTGGATACCGCCCTGTCGAGCAGCGACACTGGCATCACTGCCGCTTTGCAAAGCTTCTTCAGTACCTTGCAGGATGCCGCGGCCAAACCGACCGAGGACGCCTCGCGGCAACTGCTGCTGACCAGCGCGCAGTCCCTGAGCAAGCGTTTCAACACGCTGTCGGCGCAGCTCAACCAGCAGAACAGCAACATCAACTCCAACATGGCGGCGATCGCCGATCAGGTGAACAACCTGACCAAGACCATCGCTGACCTCAACGACCAGATCTCTCGCGTCACGTCGATCTCCGGCCAGCCCAACGACTTGCTCGACCAGCGCGATGGCGCTGTGCGTGAGCTGAACAAGTTGATCGGCACCGATGTGGTGGAGCGTGATGGCAACTACGACGTCTACCTGAAAAACGGCCAGGCCCTGGTACTGGGCAAGACCACCCAGACCTTGGGCGTGGAGCCGAGCGCGACCGACCCGACCCGCATGAGCCTGATCCTCAACCGCGGCTCGACCAAGATGGACATCACCAGCACCACCAGTGGGGGCGAGTTGGGTGGCCTGATCCGCTACCGCAAGGAAACCCTCGATCCGGCGCTCAACGAGCTGGGCCGCGTGGCCCTGGTGGTGGCGGACGCGATCAACAGCCAGCTGGCCCAGGGTATCGACAAGAACGGTAACTTCGGCGCCACCCTGTTCGGCGATATCAACAGCGCCGCGGCGGTCAGCCAGCGCAGTATTGCCAAGTCCGGCAACAGCGCCGGCTCCGGCAACCTCGACGTGACCATCAAGGACACCGGCAAGCTGACCACCAGCGATTACCAGGTGACCTTCACCAGCGCCACTGGCTACAGTGTGCGCAAGTTGCCTGAAGGCACCGACATGGGCAGCTTCGACCTCGGTGACACACCGCCGCCGGTGATCGACGGCTTCACCCTGTCGCTCAACGGTGGTGGCCTGAGTGCCGGCGACAGCTTCAAGATCACCCCGACCCGCAACGCTGCGGCCGGCATCGAAACCGTGCTCACCGACCCCAAGCGCCTGGCACTTGCTGCACCGCTGACCGCCACCAGTGGTGCGGGCAACAAAGGCACCGGGGTGATCACCCAGCCGACGCTGACCTCGGAAATGGACATCTATGACGCCACCCAGCGCTCGCAGCTGCAGACCGGGCTGAAGTATTCGACCCCGGTCAAGCTGGTGTTCGGTGACGACAGCACGTCGCCACAGGCCTATACCCTGTACGATGCCCAGGGCAACAGCATCGGCAGTGGTACGATCATCCCCGGCCAGGAGAACAAGCTGCAATTGTCGGTGCCGATGGTCGATGCCAGCGGCAACCCGCTGGGTAGCGATTTCACCTTCGAGATGAGCGTTTCGGGCGCACCGAAGAATGGTGACAGCTATACCGTGGCGCTGACCGGCGCCGGCTCTGCGGACAACCGCAATGCCCAATCGGTGATCGACCTGCAGACCAAGCCCACGGTCGAGGTGGGTGCCAACGGCAAGGGCATCAGCTTCACCGACGCCTATGCCAAGCTGGTTTCCAACGTCGGCGGCAAGGCCGGCCAGGCACAGATGGACAGCGATGCCACCTCGGCGCTGCATACCTCTGCACTGGACAGCCGCAACGGCCTGTCGGGGGTGTCGGTCGACGAAGAGACCGGCAACCTGATCAAGTTCCAGCAGTACTACACCGCGTCGTCGCAGATCATCAAGGCGGCCCAGGAAACCTTCGCCACCCTGATCAACAGTCTTTAAGGAGCCGTAGATCGTGAGCGTACGCATCTCCACTTCGCAGTTCTACAATACCAACCAGGCCAACTACCAGCGCAACTTCTCCAACTCGGTGAAGACCCAGCAGGAAGCCACCGATGGCATTCGCGTGCGCTCGGCCAAGGACGACCCGGTTGGCGCTGCCCGCCTGCTGCAGCTGGAGCAGCAGCAGAACATGCTCGAACAGTACGGCGACAACATCGTCAATGTGCGCAATGCCCTGGGTACTGCCGAAAGCACCCTGAAGTCCATCGGCACCATCCTGCAGCGGGTCAACGAACTGGCGGTGAGCTCCGGCAACGCCGGCTTCACCGACGACGACCGCAAGGCCAATGCCGCCGAACTGGATTCGCTTGAGCAGCAGCTGTTCACCCTGATGAACAGCAAGGACGAAAACGGCAAGTACATCTTCTCCGGTTCCAAGGGCGACACCCAACCGTATGTGCGCAATGCCGATGGCACCTACTCCTACCAGGGCGACCAGTCGCAGCTGAAGTTGCAGGTGGGCGACATGCTCAGCCTGGCGGCCAACGAAACCGGCTACGATGCGTTCGAGCAGGCGCTGAACACCAGCCGCAGTGAGACCAGGCTGACTGCGCCGGCCACCGATGATGGCCGGGTCAGTCTGTCCAACGGCCAGGTTTCCGGCAGCTCTACCTACAACGACCGCTTCCGCAGTGGCGAGCCTTACAGCATCGAGTTCATCAGCAGCACACAATTCAAGATCACCGATGCCGGCGGCAACGACGTCACCCTCGAGGCGACCCAGGGCGGCAAGTTCGACCCGAAAGGCGACAACACCGAGATCAGCTTCCGTGGCATCGACCTGCGCCTGGACATCAGCTTCAAGGCCGGTGACGAAGCCGACCCGGATGCGGCCATCGCCGGCCACACCTTCAGCCTGACCTCCAAGGCAGACCAGATCGGCAGCAGCCGCAGCCCGGGAAATTCCTCGTCGGTGCAGATCACCGGTAGCTCGGTGGTCGACCAGGCGGCGTACAAGGCCGCCTTCCCCGAAGGCGCGGTGCTCAAGTTCACCAGCGCCACCGACTTCGAGCTGTACACCGCGCCGGTCAGCGACGGCAGTCGGCCAATCTCCACGGGCACCCTGAGCGGTACCACCGCCACGGTACTGGGCGTGCAGTTCGACTTGTCCGGCGCGCCAAGTGCCGGTGACGCGTTTGCCATCAAGGTCGATACCCACCAGACCCAGAATGTGCTCGATACCATCAGCCAGCTGCGCGCTGCGCTGAGCACCCCGATCGACGGTGACCCGGCCGCCGCGCAGACTTTCAAGGCCGCGCTGGACTCGGCCATCGGTAACATCGGCAGCGCCACCAACCAGGTGACTTCGTCGATCGCCTCGATCGGTGGCCGTGGCCAGGCGCTGGACGTGCAGGCCGAGACCAACTCGGCGCTGGGCGCGGAGAACACCAAGACCCAGAGCTCGATCCGCGAAAGCGATCCGGCCGAAGTGATGATCCGCCTGACCATGCAGACCAACATGCTGCAGGCCTCGTTGCAGGCCTATGCCAAGGTCGCCGGTCTGTCGCTGGTCAACTACATCTGATAGCGCTGCATGCGTAGCCAATCGTGCGCCGCCACCGTCAGGTGCGGCGCACTTTTTTTTGCAAGGTCGCCAACGTGAACGAAAAGCCTCTCGTCAGTATCGTCATCCCTGCCTACAGCCCACGGTTCTTTGCCATGGCCTTGCACAGCGCCCTCGGCCAGACCTATGAGGCGCTGGAGGTGCTGGTCTGCGACGACAGCGAAGGCGAGGAGATCGAAGCCATCGTCAACGCTGTCGAGGGCGAATTGCGCGCTTGCGTGCGCTATGTGCGTAACAGCCGGCGCCTGGGTTTTGTCGCCAACCTGGTGCAGGCGGTGAGCTTGGCCCGGGGCGCGCTGGTCAAGGTGCTGTGCGACGATGATCGGCTCTTCCCGCAGTGCGTGACGCACCAGGCCAAGGCCTTGCTGGAGCATGACGAAGTCGGCCTGGTGTTGTCGCAGCGCGTGCTCTGTGACGAGAACAATTTCATCCTGCCGATGCGTATCGCCAATGCGCGCTTCGCCAATGTCGACAGCCTGTTCAAGGGCGAAGACATGCTGGCCATGCTCGATGGGCGGCCCGTGAACTTCCTGGGCAATTTCTCGGCGGCGCTGATGCGTCGCGAGCAGGCACTGGAGTGGTTGCAGGCACTCACCAGCGATGGCCTGAGCTTCGTCGCGCTGCTGGACCTGGCGCTGTTCGCCTGCCTGATGCGGCGCGGCAACATGGTCATGCTCAGCGAGCCGGGCCTGATCGAGCGCCTGCACCCCCAGCGCTTGAGCAAGCAGGAAGCGCTGGTCCAGGCCGCACCGCAGGAGTGGCGCTGGATGATGCAGATGCTCGCCGCGCGCAGTGGCGAGGCCGCGCCCGCCAGTGGCTGGGTGCGCTACGTGCCACTGAGCGAGGCACAGCAGCAGCCACGCCAATGGCAGGAGCTGTGTGTGGCACGCATCATCAGCAACTGGCAGACCCGCCTGGGTGGTCGGGTCGGCAGCGAGTGCGAAAGCTATGCCGAGCTTTATCAGCAGTGGTTGGCGGCGCGCCGCTTCAGCGACGTGCAGCGCGGCCTGCTGCCCCAGGCCATAGCGGCCTGGCCACGTCAGCCGCGCATCGTGCCGGTGGTGCTGGATACCCAGGGTGATGCCCAGGCCCTGGCGCGCACCCTCGACAGCCTGGCCGGGCAGTTGTACCCCGTGCATGCCTGCGTGGTGCTGGCCGATGCCGAACCCGCCAGCCCGATACCGCTGGTGCATCAGCCGCTGCAGAGCGACTGGCCCGAGCAGTTGAACCAGCTGCTGGCCTCGTTGCATGACGCCGACTGGATCTACCTGCTGCGTGCCGGTGACCGGCTCGCCGAATCGGCCATTCTGCTGCTGGCAGAACGTGCCGCGGTGTTTCCCAACCTGGCATGTGCCTACAGCGATGAAGGGGCCTGGCTCGATGACCAGCCGGGCGAACCGGTGTTCAAGCCGGACTTCAACCTCGACCTGTTGCGTAGCTACCCCTATGTCGGCCGCACCCTGGCCTTCGCCCGCGAGGCGATTCTCGACCTCGGCGGTTTCGATGCGGGCTTTGCCGAGCTGGCCCCGCATGACCTGCTCTGGCGCCTGGTCGAGAGCCGAGGCCTGCAGGTGGTCGAGCACATTGCCGAAATCCAGGTGCAATCGGAGTTCAGCTTCGCCAACTGGCTGTCGCTGCCGGAAGTGATCGCCCAGAGCGAACCGGTGCTGGCCGCGCATCTGCAGCGGCTGGGCGTGGCGCATCGGATCCGGCATGACGACCTGTCGTTGCTCAATCGGGTGGACTACCTGCATGCCGACACCCCGCAGGTATCGATCCTCGTTCCTGTCGGTGATGACCTGGCGGGCCTGCAGGCCTGTGTCGAAGGGCTGATCGAGCGCACCGCCTATGGCCGCTACGAGGTCTTGCTGGTGGCTGGGCCGAGCGTGGCGGCCGACGTCGATGGCTGGCTGCAGGCGATGAGCGGGCTCGGTGCCGGCATGCTGCGCGTGGTCCGGGCGCCCGGCGGTTCACGCAGCCAGCTGCTCGATGCTGCGGCGGCCCAGGCCGGCGGTGACTACCTGTTGTTGCTCGATGCCAGCGTGCAGGTGTTCGACGGCCAGTGGCTGGCGGAAATGCTCCAGCATGCCCAGCGCCCGGAAGTGGCGGTGGTCGGCGCCAAGCTGGTCGATGCCCAGGGCCGGGTGGTCGAGGCGGGCCGGGTGCTGGGGGTTGCCAGCGTGGCCGGTCCGGCGTTCGCCGGGGAAGATGCGCAGGCGCGCGGTTACCTGCAACGCTTGCAGGTGGTCCAGGACTGGAGCGCTGTCGGCGGCGATTGCCTGATGGTGCGCAAGGCAGTGTTCGCCGAGCTGGGAGGGCTGGGTGCGCAACCGCTGAGCCAGGGCATGGCCGAGCTCGACCTGTGCCTGCGTGCGGGGGCACGTGGTTATCTGGTGGTCGGCACGCCCTATGCCGTGCTGCTCAAGCGCGAAGCGACGACCAGCAGCGATGGGCTTGGTCAGGACGCGTTGCTGGAACAGCAGCAGGTGTTCTGCGAGCGCTGGCTGAGCAAGGTCGTCCGCGACCCGGCCTATAACCCCAACCTGGGGCTGGCCAACGGTGACTTCAGCCTCGAGCCGAGCCTGCGTGGCAGCTGGAGCCCGCTGTGTGCCCGGGCGTTGCCGTCGGTGCTGGGGTTGCCGATCAACGACAGTGCGGTGGGCCATTACCGGGTCGAACAGCCGTTCAAGCAGTTGGAAGCCGCCGGGCGCGTGGTCGGGCGCGTGGTCTACGAGTCGCCGACCGTGGTCCAGCTGGCGCGCATGGACCCGGACGTGATCATCCTGCAGTTGCGCCATAACGATGACTCGGTGCGCGACATCGAACGCATCGCCCGCTTCTCCAACGCCCGGCGCATCTTCGAGATCGACGACTACGTGCTCAGCGCGCCGAAGAAGAACACCCATGCGCGCAACAAGCCAGCCGACATCGAGCAGCACCTGCGCCGTGGCATCAGCCTGTGCGACCGGGTGGTGGTGACCACCCAGGCGTTGGCCAATGCGCTGGCAGACATGCATGACGATATCCGCGTGGTGCCGAACATGCTGGCACCGCACCTGTGGACCAACCTTCCGGCCAGCCGCCGTGGCACTTCGAGCAAGCCGCGGGTGGGTTGGGGCGGCGGTACCAGCCACAGTGGCGACCTGGAGATCATCGCCGAGGTGGTGCGCGAACTGGCCAACGAGGTGGAGTGGGTGTTCTTCGGCATGTGCCCCGAGGCGCTCAAGCCCTACATCCACGAGTACCACCCGGGCGTGCCGCTGGCGCGCTACCCGGCCAAGCTGGCGAGCCTGAACCTCGACCTGGCCCTGGCGCCGCTGGAATTCCACATCTTCAACGACTGCAAGAGCAACTTGCGGCTGCTGGAGTACGGCGCCTGCGGTTACCCGACCATCTGCACCGACACCGAGGCCTACCGCGGCTACCTGCCGTGCACGCGGGTGTACAGCAACAGCACCGAGGAATGGCTGCAGGCGATCCGCTCGCACCTGGCCGACCCGGCGGCCAGTTACCGCATGGGCGACGAATTGCGCGAGGCGGTGATGCGCGACTTCGTGCTGCGTGACGACAACCTGCGCCACTGGGAGTGGGGCTGGCTGGCCGACTGATTTTTCGCCTGAGCGGAGCAGGGGTCGCAAAGCGGCCCCTGCTTTTTTGCAGATTGGCGCATTTCCTGCAGTACCCCATCGATATCGCCATAAATCCTTCGCCCTGGGGTTGCAAGGGGCGCGAAGTACAAGAGGAAATCGATGAAGGCAGTCATTCTGGCGGGTGGTCTCGGCACGCGTATCAGCGAAGAGTCGCACCTCAAGCCCAAACCGATGATCGAGATCGGTGGCAAGCCAATTCTTTGGCACATCATGAAGCAGTATTCGGCGCACGGTATCCATGACTTCGTGATTTGCCTGGGCTACAAGGGCTACGCGATCAAGGACTTCTTCGCCAACTACTTCCTGCACACTTCCGACGTCACCTTCGACATGCGCGCCAACCGCATGGACGTGCATCAGAACTACAGCGAGCCATGGCGCGTGACCCTGGTAGACACCGGTGAAGAAACCATGACCGGTGGCCGACTGCGCCGCGCCGCACGTTACCTGGAAGGCGAGAAGGCGTTCTGCTTCACCTACGGTGATGGCGTGTCCGACATCGATATCGGCGCGCTGGTCGATTTCCACCACGGCCACGGCAAGTTCGCCACGGTCACGGCGGTGCAGCCACCTGGTCGCTACGGTGCCCTGCAGCGCGATGGCGACCAGGTGCTGGGCTTTACCGAGAAACCGCGCGGTGATGGCGGCTGGATCAATGGTGGCTTCTTCGTGCTGTCGCCCGAGGTGCTGCCCTACATCGACGGCGATGCCACCTCGTGGGAGGCCGAGCCGCTGTCGCGCCTGGCCCATGAGGGGCAATTGCATGCCTTTGCCCATGAGGGCTTCTGGCACCCGATGGACACCCTGCGGGACAAGAACCACCTGGAACAGTTGTGGAACAGCGGGGAGGCGCCATGGAAGCAGTGGGACTGAGGCCTGCGTTCTGGGCTGGCAAACGCGTTCTGCTCACCGGCCATACCGGTTTCAAGGGCAGCTGGCTGGCGCTCTGGCTGCACAGCCTGGGCGCCCGGGTCACCGGCTTTGCCCTCGACCCTGCGACCGAGCCGAGCCTGTTCGAGCTGGCACGGGTCGGCGAGGGCATCGATGACCGCCGTGGCGACATCCGCGACCTTGGCGTGCTGCTGGAGCTGGTCGCCGAAGTACAGCCGGAGATCGTCCTGCACCTGGCGGCGCAACCACTGGTGCGCGAAAGCTACCGCGATCCGCTGGGCACCTATTCGACCAATGTCATGGGTACCCTCAACCTGCTCGAAGCCGTGCGCCAGACCGGTGGCGTGCGCGCCTGCGTGGTGGTCACCACCGACAAGGTGTACGCCAACCAGGAATGGCCCTGGCCCTATCGCGAGAACGAAGCGTTGGGCGGGCACGACCCCTATAGCAGCAGCAAGGCCTGCTGCGAGATCCTCGCGCAATCTTACGCCGCATCGTTCTTCCCGGCCGAGCGCCATGCCGAGCATGGCCTGAGCCTTGCCACCGCACGGGCCGGCAACGTGCTGGGCGGCGGCGACTTCTCGCCCGAGCGGCTGATCCCCGACGTGCTCAAGGCGTGGACCGCCGGTGACCCGGTGACCCTGCGCTTCCCCGCGGCCGTGCGCCCCTGGCAGCACGTGCTGGAGCCGCTGGCCGGCTACCTGCAGCTGGCGGCGAGCCTTTATCAGCAGGGCCAGCGCTTTGCCGGCGCGTGGAACTTCGGCCCCGGTGACGATGACATGTGCAGCGTCGGCGAGGTGGTGCAGTTGCTGGCCGACCGCTGGCCGCAGGCGCCCGGCGTCAGCTTCGAGCAGAGCGACATGCACGAAGCCGGTTTGCTGCGCCTGGACAGCTCGCGTGCCCGCCAGCTGCTGGCCTGGCGCCCGCGCTGGGCACTCGAGGAATGCATCGAGCGCACCCTGGGCTGGCACCTTGCCTGGCACAAGGGCATGGACATGCGTGCGGTGAGCCTGACCCAGCTGAGCCTGTACCAGGAGTCGCTGTGAGCCAGTACCGCCTGCACCCCTTGCCGTTGCCGGGCCTGGCGCGCATCGAACATCGCCGTGTCGAAGACGCCCGTGGCGCTTTTTCGCGGTTGTACTGCGAAGACAGCCTGGAGCGCTTCGGCGCGCCATTCCACATCCGCCAGATCAACCGCTCGCTGACCCGCCAGCGCGGCAGCGTGCGCGGCCTGCATTACCAGGCCGGGCCGCAACCGGAGAGCAAGTACATCACCTGCCTGCAAGGTGCGGTATGGGATGTGGTGGTCGATCTGCGTGCCGGCTCGCCGACCTTCCTGCACTGGCATGCCGAGCACCTCGAGGCCGGCCAGGGCAGCAGCCTGCTGGTGCCGGCTGGCTGCGCCCACGGCTTCCAGGCCTTGAGCGACGACGCCGAGCTGCTGTACCTGCACAGCGCCGACTACGCCCCGGAGCATGAAGGCGGGCTGTCGGTGCTCGACCCGCGCCTGGCCATTGCCTGGCCGCTGCCCGTGATCAACCTCTCGGCCCGGGATGAGCAGCACCCCTGGCTGGACGACCGCTTTACCGGAGTGACCGTATGAATTGCCGTGGTTGTGGCAGTGCCTTGCACCTGCCGTTGATCGATTTGGGTACCTCGCCGCCCTCCAATGCCTACCTGCGCCCCGAGCAGCTGGCCGAGGCGGAGCAGTGGGTGCCGTTGAAAGTCGCGGTATGCGAGCAATGCTGGCTGGTGCAGACCGAGGACTACACCCGCGCCGAGCAGCTGTTCGACGCCGACTATGCCTACTTCAGCTCCTATTCCAGCTCCTGGCTGGCCCATGCCGAAGCCTATGTGGCGAGCATGACCGAGCGCTTCGGGCTGAATGCCGACAGCCGCGTGGTGGAAATTGCCGCCAACGATGGCTACCTGCTGCAGTACGTGGCCCGGCGCGGCATTCCCTGCCTGGGCGTCGAGCCGACCCGCAGCACCGCCGAGGCGGCGCGGGCCAAGGGCCTGGAAATCCGCGAGGTGTTCTTTGGCCGCGCCGTGGCCGCGCAACTGCTGGCCGAGGGCTGGGGCGCCGACCTGATGGCAGCCAACAACGTGCTTGCCCATGTGCCGGACATCAATGACTTCCTCGGCGGTTTCGCCAGCTTGCTCAAGCCGAGCGGCGTGGCCACCTTCGAATTCCCGCACCTGCTGTCGCTGATCGCCCAGCACCAGTTCGACACGCTGTACCACGAGCACTATTCCTACCTGTCGCTGACCGCGGTGCAGATCCTCTGCCAGCGCAACGGCCTGGAACTGTTCGACGTGCAGGAGCTGTCGACCCATGGTGGCTCGCTGCGGGTGTTCGTGCAGCGAGCCGATGGCCAGCGCCGCGCCGTGGAACCGACTGTCGCCAGCCTGCTGGCGCTGGAAGAGGAGGTGGGCGTGCGTAGCCCCGGCTTCTACGCCACCCTGGCGCCGGCCGCCGAGCGCATCAAGCTGCAACTGCTGCGCTTCCTGCTGGATGCCAAGGCCGCCGGCAAGCGGGTGGTCGGCTACGGCGCCGCCGCCAAGGGCAATACCTTGCTCAACTATGCCGGGGTCAAGGCCGACCTGCTGGCCTGGGTGGCCGATGCCAACCCGCACAAGCAGGGCAAGTTCCTGCCCGGTAGCCGCATCCCGGTAGTGGCGCCCGAACGCCTTGCCGAAGAGCAGCCGGACTACGTGCTGGTGCTGCCGTGGAACCTGCTGCGCGAAGTCAGCGAACAGCAGGCCGGCATCCGTGAGTGGGGCGGCCGCTTCGTCATCGCCGTGCCCGAGTTGACCGTGCTATGAGCGCGCTGCATGTGCTGGTGACCGGGGCCACCGGTTTCGTTGGCCGCCATCTGGTGGCGCAGCTGCTGGCCCGCGGTTGTCGGGTACGCGCCCTGGCGCGTGACCTGGAACGGGCGCGCCGCATGCCGTGGTTCGACCAGGTGCAGTTCGTCGCCGCTGACCTGCAACTGGCGGATGCTGGGCAGGTCGCCAGTTGGGTCGACGGTATCGATGCCCTGGCCCACCTGGCCTGGCCGGGGCTGCCGAATTACCAGGCGCTGTTCCATCTGGAGCAGAACCTGATGGCCGACTATCGCTTCGTCAAGCACGCAGTCGAGGCGGGCGTGGCGCAGGTGCTGGTCACCGGCACCTGCTTCGAATACGGCATGCAGAGCGGTCCGCTGGACGAACACTGCCCGGCGCGCCCGGCCAACCCCTATGGCCTGGCCAAGCACAGCCTGCATCAGTTCCTCCAGGCGCTGCAGAAGCATCGGCCGTTCACCTTGCAATGGGCGCGCTTGTTCTACCTGCATGGTGAAGGCCAGAACCCCAATAGCCTGCTGGCTGCACTCGACCGCGCCATCGACAGCAAGGCGGCGGTGTTCGACATGTCCGCCGGCGACCAACTGCGCGACTTCCAGCCGGTCACCGAGGCAGCACGGCAATTGGCTGGCCTGTTGCACTGCAGGGGGTTCTCCGGCGTGGTCAACTGCGCCAGCGGCCGGCCGGTAGCGGTGCGCAGCCTGGTCGAACAGCGCCTGCGCGAGCGCGGCGCCGAGCTGCTGCTGAACCTGGGCCATTACCCCTATCCGAGCCACGAACCCATGGCGTTCTGGGCCGTGACCGACCGACTCGAGCAGCTGCTGGCTGCCCAAGGAGCGCCTCATGGCCTATGAGTTGTACCGCGCAGCCGGCCTGCCCGTGCTGCAGAACCGCACCTTCGCCGATGCCGCCAGCGCACGCGCGTCGGCCAGTGGCGACATGTGCCTGGTCCAGGATGAGCGCACCGGCCTGGTCTACAACCAGGCCTTCGACGCGTCCTTGCTGAGCTACGACAGCGACTACCAGAACGAGCAGGCGCTGTCGCCGGCGTTCCAGCGTCACCTGGATGACGTCGAACGGCTGATCACCCGCTACTTTGCCGGCCAGCGCCTGATCGAGGTGGGCTGCGGCAAGGGCTACTTCCTCGAGTTGCTGCGCCAGCGCGGGCATCGGGTGACCGGCATCGACCCGGCCTACGAAGGCGACAACCCGGAGGTGATCAAGGCGCCGTTCACCCGTGCGCTGGGACTGTCGGCCGATGCCGTGGTGTTGCGTCATGTACTGGAGCATATCGCCGACCCGCTGGCGTTCCTCGCGGCCATCGCCGATGCCAACCAGGGGGGGCTGATCTACATCGAAGTGCCGTGCCTGGACTGGATCCTCGACCACCGCGCGTGGTTCGACCTGTTCTACGAGCACGTCAACTACTTCCGCCTGGATGACCTGCGCCGGTGTTTCGGCACGGTGCTGGACGCCGGCCACCTGTTCAACGGCCAGTACCTGTACATCGTCGCCGACCTGGCCAGCCTGCGGGTGCCAGCCTTCGATGGCCAGCGCCTGCAGTTGCCGGCCGGCTTCAGCGCCAGCCTCGAACGCGGCCAGGCGTTGCTGCGCGAGCAGGCCGGGCGCGGTGCGGCGATCTGGGGGGCGTCGTCCAAGGGCGTGATCTATTCGCTGTACCTGCAGCGTGCCGGGGTGCAGGTCGACCACGTGATCGACATCAACCCGGCCAAGCAGGGCCGCCACCTGCCGCTCAGTGGCTTGCGCGTGTCGTCGCCGCAGGAAGCGCTGGCGAGCCTGCCGGACGGTGCGCAGATCTTCGTGATGAATTCCAACTACCTGGACGAGATCCGCCGTGACACCGGCAACCGTTTCGTCTACCACGCGGTCGATGATGCCGCGTTCCAATGACCTTTGCAGAGACCGCTTCCATGACTGACAACAACGTCCACCAGGCCTTCGTCGCCGAGTGCAACGAGCAGATCGCCGCCCAGGGCCAGGACCAGAAGCTCCAGGGCCTGGCACGGGACCTGTTCAACGAATCGGCCAAGCACAAGTACAGCTACCATTTCTCGTGGATGGGCCGGCCGATCATCCAGCTGCCCCAGGACATGATTGCCATGCAGGAACTGGTGTGGCGCATCCAGCCGGACCTGATCATCGAGTGCGGCATCGCCCATGGCGGTTCGATCATCTACTACGCTTCGCTGCTGCAACTGCTGGGCCATGGCGAGGTGCTGGGCATCGACGTCGACATCCGCCCGCACAACCGCAAGGCCATCGAAGAGCACCCGATGGCGCACCGCATCACCATGTTCGAAGGTTCGAGCATCGCCCCGGAGATGGTCGCCAAGGTACGCCAGCTGGCCGAAGGCAAGAAGGTCATCGTCGTGCTCGACTCCAACCACACCCACGACCACGTGCTCGAAGAACTCCGTGCCTATGCGCCGCTGGTGTCGGTGGACAGCTACTGCGTGGTGATGGACACCGTGGTCGAGGACATGCCGGCCGACTTCTTCCCGGACCGTCCATGGGGCCATGGCGACAATCCGAAGACCGCGGTGTGGCAGTACCTGAAAGAGAACAGCGACTTCACCATCGACCGCCAGGTGCAGGACAAGCTGCTGCTGACCGTGGCGCCGGACGGCTACCTGCGCCGCGTGCGCTGATTGTTACCCAAGGTCACCAGCAGGAAGGTCTTCATGCAGCTTCAGGATACCCCGCTCATCGACCGCTCGCTGCGCGAGCGTTTCACCGTGGTGTTGATCACCCATAACCGCCCGGCGTTCCTGCGTCGGGCCTTGCACTATTATCGCGACTTCCCGGCGAGCATCCTCGTGCTGGACTCTTCCAGCCAGGCTGACGCCACCCTGCAGGCGGACTACCCGCAGGTGGATTACCGCCACCTGCCGCAGTACACCTACAAAGGGCTGCAGGACAAGCTCGCCTATGGCGTGAACGAAGTGCGCACGCCGTTCATGACCTTCGCCGCAGACGACGACTTCCTGCTGTTCGATGGCATGGCCCAGTCGGTGCAGTTCCTTGAGCAGCACACGGACTACGGCGTGTGCCATGGCTACGGCATGATGTACGTGGGGCACGGCACCGAGGTGCACTTCTATCGGCGTGACAAACGCGTGCAGGAAGACTACTGCAGCGACGATCCTGCCCAGCGCCTGGTCGAGTTCATGGGCCAGTTCCTGCCGCCGTTCTACGCGGTCACCCGTACCGACCTGCTGCAGCAGTGGTATGCGCTGCTGCCGGCGAACACCAGCTTCGAGTGGCAGGAAATTGGCCATACCTTCTACCTGCTGGCCAACGCCAAGGCGCGTATCCTGCCGATTCCGTACGCGGTGCGTGAAGCCAACCTGGGGGGCTCGGACCACAACACCAACGTGCTCACCGTGCTGGCCAACCGTGACGAGCGCAGCCGCCAGGAACGCGAGCAGTTCGCCGCGTTTCTCGCCTCGATCCCGACCGCGCTCAGCGGCCTCGGTGCCGAACGGGTGCAACAGGTAGCGCTGGAAGGCTTCCAGGCCATGGCCGAGGGCTTGCTCAGCGGTCGTGCCCTGCATGGCTGCATGATCATCACCTCGCGCTGGAACGTGCCGAGCCCCGAGCCATTGCGCATCTTCGGCAAACAGCAGTTCGTCGAGATGCCGTTCTACAACCAGCCGATGTTCGATCTTCTGGCTCAGCTGGAATTCCTCATCCATGCCATGCCTTGCGGGCGCATCCAGCTGCGTGAGCTCGAAGCGATATTGGTGCGTCAGCAGGCGCTGATGCAGGTCAATGCCAATGACAACGAGCGCACCGTCCGCGCACGCCTGTGGCAGGCACTGGCCCTGAGCCCGTTCAACCGGGTGGTGGTGGAGCGCCTGCTGGCCTCGCTGGAGGCAGCCGGTGACGAAGCCGAGGCCGCACCGCTACGGCCCTGGCTGGCCCGGCTCGCGGCATTGCCGAGCTATGACAGCCAGGCGCTGCTCGCATCGCTCCCCTCCGGGCAGTTGCTGGACTGGCTCGAAGCGCGTACGCCGGACGCCGAGCAGGCCAGCCTGGCCCGGCAGCGCCTGGCGGCAGCAGACGGTGGCCCGAGCTTTGGTATCGTGCTGCTCGACCTGGACGCGCAGATGGACCAGCTGCAGGCCACCTTCGACAGCCTGATGGCTGGCCCGTGCCGCCGGTTCAAGGTGGTGGTGCTGACCAGCGGCGACTTGCCCATGGAGACCAATGCCGGGCAGACCGTGCACTTCGTCAAGGTCGACAGCAACGACCACGTACGCCAGATCAACCAGGCGGTCGCCCAGCTGGATACCGACTGGGTGGTGCTGGCCGAAGCCGGCGATCGTTTCACCGCCAGCGGCTTGCTGCGGGCTAGCCTTGAACTGCTGGGTGCCGAAGGCATTCGCGCGGTGGCCATGGATGAAATCCAGGTGCAGGCGGATGGCCGTCTGCGTGAGGTGCTCCGCCCTGGCACCAGTCTCGACCTGCTGCAGAGCGTACCCGGGGTGATGGCGCGTCACTGGTTGCTGCGCCGTGACTTGCTGCTGGCGGCAGGTGGCTTCGACAGCCAGTACCCGCTGGCGCTGGAATTCGACCTGTTGCTGCGCATGGTCGGTGAGCAAGGCCTGGCCGGCCTGGCGCACCTTGCCGAGCCGCTGTTGATCTGCAACGCACCAGCGCTCGACAGCCAGGACCAGGAGCGGGCGGTGCTGACTCGCCGTCTGGCCCAGCGTGGCTATGCGGCCACGGTGGGTTCGGTACACCCAGGCACTCACCAGATCGACTATCGGCATGCCGAGCGCCCGGCGGTCTCGATCCTGCTGCATTGCCAGGACAATGCTGAAACACTGCAGAGATGCCTGGTCAGCGTGCTGCAACGCACACGTTACCAGAACCACGAGATCGTCATCGCCGACAACGCCAGCCAGTCGCCGCAGCTGCGCGAATGGCTGGCCAGCCTGGCGGCTGCCGGCAGCCGGGTGCGGGTTATCCGTAGCGAGCAGGCCATGGCACCGGTCGCCATGCTCAACCTGGCCAGCCGTGAGGCGCAGGGCGACTACCTGGTGATGCTCGACAGTGACGCCGAAGTGCTCAATGCCAACTGGCTGGAAGGCCTGCTCAACCAGGCCCAGCGCCCCGAGGTCGGGGTGGTTGGCGGCAAGCTGCTGGGCAGCGACGGCAAGGTGGTCGAGGCCGGGCTGGTGCTGGCGGGCGAGGCGGGCATCCGCCCGGCGTTCCAGGGCCTGGCCAAGGATGCGCCGGGCTACCTGCAGCGCTTGCAGGTGGAGCACAACGTCTCGGCGGTGTCGGGTTGCCTGATGGTGCGGGCCGAAGTGCTGCGGGCGCTGGGCGGGCTGGATGAACAGGCAGCGAGCATTCGCGCCGCCCAGGTGGCAGCCTGCCTGAGCGTGTCCGAGGCCGGGCTGTTGGTGGTGTGGACGCCCCAGGCGCAGGTGGTGCGCCATGGCCAGGTGGATGCACTGCCGTGTGCCCCGCAGGCGCAGGACCCGTTCTACAACGCCGGGCACAGCCGCGGCGCGGCGCTGTTCACCCTGGACCCGCACAGCCGGGTCGAGTGGCAGGCGCTGATCGCTTGATCGCCGGGCTGCCTTGCAGCCCCCGCTCCCGCCCGGGATCGCGCAGTGTCTGATTGCGCGATCGAATCCGTGGGAGCGGGCTCACCCGCGACGGGCCGCCAGGCGGCCCGACTTGCCCGCTTTGTCGATTCGACAAAAAGAGCGTGACTTAAGAGTCAGAACGCGCATCTTCACTGTATATTGTCGAAACCGGGAACCGCCGCGTCGCCCCCGGACAAGCCGTCAGGGATCGGGAGCCACCCGTATCGCCTGGCGTTTTGCCGTTTGGCCCTGGCGGGTATTTCGCTGTTACTGAATTGGGAAGCCATATGATTGGCATTAAAAGCATCGCCAGTTACGTGCCCACTGAAGGCGTGGACAACTACGCGCAGGGCGCGAAATTCGGCAAGGACCAGGATTTCATCTTCGGCAAGATCGGTTCGACCTTCTTGCCGCGCAAGGAAGCTGCCCAGGAAACCTCCGACCTTTGCGTCGAGGCCGCGAAGAACCTGTTCGCTGCCAATCCATCGCTTGACCCGGCAGCCATCGATGCGGTGATCGTGGTCACCCAGAACGGTGATGCCGAAGGCCTGCCGCACACTGCGGCGATCGTCCAGCACAAGCTTGGCCTGTCGACTGCCGTGGCTGCCTTCGACATCTCGCTGGGCTGCTCTGGCTATGTCTATGGCCTGTATGCGATGAAAGGCTTCATGGAAGCCGCCGGGCTGAAAAATGGCCTGCTGATCACCGCCGATCCCTATTCGAAGATCGTCGACCCCGAAGACCGCAACACCACCATGCTGTTCGGCGATGCCGCCACCGCTACCTGGATGGGCGAGGGCGCTGCCTGGCAGCTGGGCAAGTCGCTGTTCGGCAGTGACGGCGCCGGGGCCGAGCACCTGCGCACCACCGATGGCAAGTTCTTCATGAACGGCCGCCAGGTCTACAACTTCGCCCTGGTGAAAGTGCCGGCGCATTTGCAGCAACTGCTGGAAGCCAGTGCCCTGCAGCCGGGCGACATCGACTTGTACTGCCTGCACCAGGGCAGCGCGGCGATCGTCGATGCGGTCTCGGCGCGCTTCGTCGAGGGCGAGCACAAGCAGAAATTCGTCAAGGACATGGTCGAGACCGGCAATACCGTGTCGTCGAGCATTCCGCTGCTGCTCGAGAAGCACGTACTCGGCTCCCAGCACAAGCGGGTGGCCTTGAGTGGTTTCGGTGTGGGCCTGTCCTGGGGCTCGGCGATCATCGAGCGACATGACTGAGCGCACAGCGCTGATCTAGACGCCGCCGCCTTCAGGCGGCGTTTTTTTTCCTCCGTGGCTGCCTTTTGGCGCCTGTAATCTGGCGTCAACTCCTTGATTTCATTGGGGTGGCAGGTTGCCAGTAATTTTTTTCGAAAAACCGCTAAAGAAACCCGCCCTGACGAAGATAACTATTACGAAGGTTCTCTGTGCCACACCCGGCGATTTGCCAAGGCCGGAAGCCGTAGTACCCAATCCAACGAGGAATTCGTCATGGCTTTGACCGTTAACACCAACACCACCTCTCTGGGCGTTCAGAAAAACCTGAACCGTGCTTCCGATGCACTGAGCACCTCGATGACCCGTCTGTCCTCCGGCCTGAAAATCAACAGCGCCAAAGACGACGCCGCCGGCCTGCAGATCGCTACCCGCATGACCTCGCAGATCCGTGGTCAGACCATGGCGATCAAAAACGCCAACGACGGTATCTCCATCGCCCAGACCGCTGAAGGCGCGATGCAAGAGCAGACCAACATCCTGCAGCGTATGCGTGAACTGGCAGTCCAGTCGCGAAACGACTCGAACAGCACCAAGGACCGTGAAGCTCTGAACAAAGAGTTCGCACAAATGTCCGACGAGCTGAGCCGTATCGCCAAGTCGACCCAGCTGAACGGCAAGAACCTGCTGGACGGTACCGCTGGCGTCCTGACCTTCCAGGTCGGTTCCAACTCCGGTGCCAACAACCAGATCAGCATCAGCCTGGACAGCGGTTTCGACGCCCAGACCCTGAGCGTTGACTCGGCTTCCATCGCCATCACCGGTTCGACCAGCGCCGAAGCCGAAGCCAGCATGAACGCTGCTCTGGACGCCATCGACGCCGCTCTGCAAACCATCAACACCACCCGTGCTGACCTGGGTGCTTCGCAGAACCGTCTGACCAGCACCGTCAACAACCTGCAGAACATCAACGAAAACGCCGAAGCCGCTCGTGGCCGTGTACAGGACACCGACTTCGCTGCTGAAACTGCCCAGCTGACCAAGCAGCAGACCCTGCAGCAAGCCTCCACTTCGGTTCTGGCCCAGGCCAACCAGCTGCCGTCCGCCGTACTGAAGCTGCTTCAGTAATCGCTGATGGTGACCGGCGGGGGAGTGCGCATTCAGGCGCTTCCCCCGCTTTTTCATTGCGAGGTGGCAAAACATGGACATGAGCGTCAAGCTTAACCTGTCCTACCCGACCGCTCGTCCGGCCGACCCGGCCGTCGACAAGCCGGTCACCCGCTCGGCCGAAGCGCCGCGTGGCAACAGCGATACGCTGGAACCCAAGGCAGTCACCGCTGCGGAAAGTGCACATGATGCCGAAAAGGTGAAGCAGGCCGTTTCGGAAATCGAGAAGTTTCTCAGTTCGACCCGTCGTAACCTGGAATTCTCCACGGACGAAGAATCCGGCAAGATCGTGGTCAAGGTCATCGCCAGCGAGACTGGAGAGCTGATTCGCCAGTTGCCCTCGGAAGAGGCATTGCGGATTGCTCACAGCCTGAGCGATGTAAACAGTCTTTTGTTCGACGCCAAGGCCTGATTGGCGACGAATGCTTCAGGGGCGTTCCATGTCGGCCTTCGCAGGAGCGGAGCTGACGATTGCAGAGAGGGATAACGGTCATGGCGAGTAGCATTGTCTCCAGTATCGGTCTGGGTACCGGGCTGAACATCACCGAAATGGTCCAGGCGCTGGTAAGTGCCGACACTGCGGCGAAAAAGGCGCAGATTACCCGGCAGACCAGCAACAACGCCGCAATGATTTCTGGTGTGGGCTCGCTGCGCAGTGCCCTGACGGCGTTCCAGGACGCCATGAAGAAGCTCAACGATCCGAACGCGCCGTCGTTCAACGCCTACTCCGCCAAGTCGGCCAACGAGGCGGTGATCAAGGTCACCTCCAGCAACAAGGCGGTGGCCGGTAGCTACTCCATCGTGGTCGACAAGATGGCCACCAGCTCCAAGGTTGCCAGCCAGCAATTCGCCGGCGGTTCGACCTCGGCCATCACTGCTGGCCAGCTGACCGTGAGCCAGGGTGGCAACAACTGGAACATCGACATCGCCAGTGGCGCCACCCTGGAAAGCGTGCGCGACCAGATCAACAAGGAACTCAACGTCCAGGGCGTCTCGGCCAACATCGTCAATGCCGAGGGTGGCGCGCGGCTGGTGCTCACCTCCACCACCACCGGGACGGGCTCGGACATTTCGCTCAGCGGTATTCCCGAACTGCAGATCGATGGCACCGTCAAGATGTCCGGCACGGGGGCCGGCTACATCACCGATCCGGCTCATGATGCCGAGCTGACCATTGACGGCCTGAAGGTCACCAGTGCGAAGAACACCATCGACAGCGCCATCAGCGGCATGACGCTGGAGTTGACCGGCGTTTCCGCTGCTGGCACCAGCACCAGCATCACGGTGGCGGCTGACAATGAGGGGCTGCAGAAGTCCGTCCAGTCGTTCGTCGATGCCTACAACACCCTGCAAAAGGCAATCACCTCGCTGACCTCCACCTCGCGAGATGCCGACGACAACCTGGTGCTGGGGCCATTGACCAACGACCCGACCACCCGTTCGCTGGTCAACGATATCCGCAAGGTGCTTTCCGAAGTGGGCGCAGGCAGCCAGCTGACCACCCTGAGCCAGCTGGGCATCAACACCACCAAGGATGGCACCCTGGAGTTCAACTCCACCAAGTTCAACGCGGCCATGAACGACAAGAAGCTGGGTGCGGAGGTGCAGGAGCTGTTCACCGGTACCAATGGCATCTTCGAGCGCATGAACAAGGCCATTGACCCCTACAACTCCACCGATGGCAGCCTGGCCACGCGCAAGGCCAGCCTGGACAAGGTAGCCAAGAACCTGGCCGATCAGCAGCTGGCGCTGGAGCGTCGCACCGAGTCGCTGACCGAGTCGCTGACCAAGAAGTTCGTCGCGATGGATACCGCGGTGGCCAAGCTCAATGCCCAGGCCAACCAGATCAAGTCGGTGTTCGATGCGCTCAACGCGCAGGCCAAGAACTCCTGATCGCAACGGTAGTGCGGTAACGTAAAAAAAGCCCGACGGCCTCAGCAGGCGTGTCGGGCTTTTCTATTGTCCGCCTAAAGTTTTTTGACGGCCCGGCGATACACAGGTACAAGCAATCTTTTTTGCAGCAACGAGGTAGATCCATGAACCCGATGTTGGCCCTTCGGCAGTACCAGAAAGTCAATGGTGTGGCGCAAACGTCCGAAGCCAGCCCGCACCGTCTGGTGCAGATGCTCATGCAGGGCGGCCTGGACCGCATGGCGCAGGCCAAGGGGGCGATTGCGCGCAATGACGTCGCGCAACGGGGTATCCTCATCGGCAAGGCCATCGACATCATCGGCGGGCTGCGCGAAGGCCTGGACCTGGAAAACCACGCCGACAGCCTGGCCGACCTGGACAGCTTGTATACCTACATGAGTCGTCGCTTGATCGAGGCCAACGCCAAGGGTGACCCCGCTATCATCGATGAAGTGGCACGCCTGCTGATCACTGTGAAGGAAGGTTGGGACGCAATCGGCGATCAGTCGGCGGCTTCCTGACAAAGGAGTGACATGAGCGAAGTAATCGCCCGAATCGAGCAAACCCGGGAGCTGCTACTGGCGGCGCTGGCCAACCGTGATTGGGAAGCGGTGGGAGAGTTGGACCTGGAGTGCCGCTTGCGCATCAGCGACATGCTGACCGAGGCAAAGGGCAACGAGGCCGATGTCAGTGCCAGCCTTGAGCAATTATTGAGCGTTTATCGCCAATTAATTGAAGTTGCAAGTGGCGAACGTCAATCCCTGGTCGAAGAAATGACGAAAATCCGTCAGGCGAAAAATGCCGCGAAGGTATACCATTTGTTCTCGTGACCACAGATGTTGCCAAAAGCCATGCGCCATTAATTTGACTGGCTGGTGTTTTTTGACTTTACTAGTGGCTGTTTTCGAATTTCAGACGTCCGAACACTGACCATTCAGTCGGAATGATGTCGAACACGCCCCTGCTGGGCGCCGATATGACTAGGGAAGTTGCTATTGCATGTGGCGTGAAACCAAGATTCTGCTGATCGATGACGACAGCGCCCGCCGCCGCGATCTCGCGGTGGTGCTTAACTTCCTGGGCGAAGAAAACCTCGCTTGCTCCAGCCAGGACTGGCAGCAAGTGGTCGAGCCTTTGTCTTCGAGTCGTGAAGTGCTGTGCGTGCTCATCGGTGCTGTGAATGCTCCGGGCAATCTCCTTGGGCTCGTTAAGACCGTGGCAGGGTGGGATGAGTTCCTTCCGGTTCTGCTTTTAGGTGAAATTTCTTCTGTGGAGTTTCCGGAAGACCTCCGCCGCCGAATCCTTTCCAACCTGGAAATGCCGCCAAGCTACAGCCAGTTGCTGGATTCGCTGCACCGCGCCCAGGTCTATCGCGAGATGTATGACCAGGCGCGCGAGCGTGGCCGCCAGCGCGAACCCAACCTGTTCCGCAGCCTGGTCGGCACCAGCCGTGCCATCCAGCACGTGCGGCAAATGATGCAGCAAGTGGCCGATACCGATGCCAGCGTGCTGATTCTTGGTGAGTCCGGGACCGGTAAGGAAGTGGTGGCACGCAACCTCCACTACCACTCCAAGCGCCGTGAAGCGCCGTTCGTACCGGTCAATTGCGGGGCGATCCCGGCCGAGCTGCTGGAAAGCGAACTGTTCGGCCACGAGAAGGGCGCCTTCACCGGCGCCATCACCAGCCGTGCCGGGCGTTTCGAGCTGGCCAACGGCGGTACCCTGTTCCTCGACGAAATCGGCGACATGCCGTTGCCGATGCAGGTCAAGCTGTTGCGCGTGCTGCAGGAGCGCACCTTCGAACGGGTGGGTAGCAACAAGACCCAGAGCATCGATGTGCGCATCATCGCCGCGACCCACAAGAACCTCGAGACCATGATCGAGGACGGCACGTTCCGTGAAGACCTATACTATCGCCTGAACGTGTTCCCGATCGAGATGGCACCACTGCGCGAGCGGGTGGAAGACATCCCGCTGCTGATGAACGAGCTGATTTCGCGCATGGAGCACGAGAAGCGCGGTTCCATCCGCTTCAACTCTGCCGCGATCATGTCGCTGTGCCGGCATGGCTGGCCGGGCAACGTGCGTGAACTGGCCAACCTGGTCGAGCGCATGGCGATCATGCATCCATATGGGGTGATCGGCGTATCCGAGCTGCCGAAGAAATTCCGCTACGTCGATGATGAAGACGAGCAGATGGTCGATAGCCTGCGCAGCGACTTGGAAGAGCGCGTGGCCATCAACGGCCATACGCCGAACTTCAGCAACCACGCGATGCTGCCGCCCGAGGGCCTGGACCTCAAGGACTACCTTGGTAGCCTGGAGCAGGGCCTGATCCAGCAGGCACTGGACGATGCCAACGGTATCGTCGCCCGTGCGGCCGAGCGTCTGCGCATTCGTCGCACCACCCTGGTCGAGAAGATGCGCAAGTATGGTATGAGCCGCCAGGGCGGCGAGGAGCAGGCGGAGGATTGATGGCTGGGGCGGGTGTTCGCCTTGGTCTTTCCGGTGCCTGTTGGATCGAGCGCCGCGCGGGCGGCGCTCGATTTCCGCCCCACCACAATACCCACGCCCTGCACTAAACCCCCATCTCCGGCACGGCTATTGCTACACCGCTGGCAACATACCGTTTTTATGACGGTCAGCCACGCGAGAGAGCACGATGCCCCAGGCCGCCCACGTATCCCGAGCCCCCTTTGCGCAGGGGCAATCCCTGGTCGAGCAGGACAGCCGCCAGGGCGTCGAACAAGCCTTTGCCCTGTTCAATCAGGTGTCCAGCCAGCTGAGCCAGTCCTACAGCCTGCTCGAAGCGCGGGTCAGCGAACTCAAGGGTGAGCTGGCGGTCGTCAGTGCCCAGCGCATTGCCGAGCTGAGCGAAAAGGAGCGCCTGGCCAACCGCCTGCAGAACCTGCTCGACCTGCTGCCAGGCGGGGTGATCGTGATCGATGGCCAGGGTCTGGTGCGTGAAGCCAACCCGGCCGCCAGTGAACTGCTCGGTGAGCCGCTGATCGGCCAGCTGTGGCGCCAGGTGATCGCCCGCAGCTTTGCCCCGCGCAAGGACGACGGCCACGAAGTCTCGCTGCGTGATGGCCGCCGCCTGTCGATTGCCACCCGCTCGCTGGATGCCGAACCCGGTCAGCTGGTGCTGCTCAACGACCTGACTGAAACCCGTCGCCTGCAAGACCAGTTGGCCCGCCATGAGCGCCTGTCGTCGCTCGGGCGCATGGTCGCCTCGCTGGCCCACCAGATCCGCACGCCGCTGTCGGCGGCGATGCTCTACGCCAGCCACCTGGCCGACCCCGAACAAGACCTGAACGCGGAAACCCGCCTGCGTTTTGCCGGCACCCTGAAAGAGCGCCTGCATGAACTGGAGCACCAGGTACGCGACATGCTGGTGTTTGCCCGGGGCGAATTGCCGCTGGGTGAGCGGATAACGCCGAAGGCATTGTTCCAGGCGCTGCAGCAGGCAGCCCAGGTGCATGTGCAGGGGCATGCCGTGCGTTGGCAGTGCGACAGCCACCTGGGCGAGTTGCTGTGCAACCGCGATACCCTGGTCGGTGCCTTGCTCAACCTGATCGAGAATGCCCTGCAGGCCAGCGACGGCCCGGCGCGGCTGAAGGTGCACCTGTTCCGTCGCCAGCGCACCCTGCACCTGTGCGTGAGCGACGCCGGCAGCGGCATCGACGCAGACTTGCTCGGGCGCCTGGGCGAGCCGTTTCTGACTACCCGGGCCACTGGCACCGGCCTGGGCCTGGCCGTGGTCAAGGCCGTGGTGCGCGCGCACCAGGGCGCCCTCAGCCTGCGTTCGAAAGTTGGCCGTGGTACCTGCGTGCGGGTAGAGCTGCCGTTGATCGACGGGCAGTTGGCGGAGGGCGCATGACGGTGATCAAGGTGCTGTTGGTGGAAGACGATCGGGTCTTGCGCCAGGCGTTGGGCGATACCCTGACCATCGGCGGTTTCGCCTACCAGGCGGTGGGCAGTGCCGAAGAAGCGCTGGAGGCAGTGCACGCTGAGGCCTTCAGCCTGGTGGTCAGCGATGTGAACATGCCTGGCATGGACGGGCACCAGCTGCTGACCGAGCTGCGCCGCCAGCAGCCGCAACTGCCGGTGTTGTTGATGACCGCGCATGCTGCAGTGGAGCGTGCCGTCGAGGCCATGCGCCAGGGCGCCGTCGATTATCTGGTCAAGCCATTCGAGCCCAAGGCCCTGCTCAGCCTGGTCGAGCGCCATGCTGCCGGACGACTGGGGGCGGCCGACGAAGAGGGCCCGGTAGCTTGCGAGCCGGCCAGCCGGCAGTTGCTGGAGCTGGCCGCGCGCGTGGCGCGCAGCGACTCGACCGTGCTGATTTCGGGGGAGTCCGGCACCGGCAAGGAAGTGCTGGCACGCTACATTCACCAGCAATCGCCACGGGCTACGCAACCATTCGTGGCGATCAACTGCGCGGCCATTCCCGACAACATGCTCGAGGCTACCTTGTTCGGCCACGAGAAGGGCGCCTTCACCGGCGCCATCGCCGCCCAGGCCGGCAAGTTCGAGCAGGCCGAAGGCGGCACCTTGCTGCTCGACGAAATTTCGGAAATGCCGCTGGCCCTGCAGGCCAAGCTGCTGCGGGTGCTGCAGGAGCGTGAAGTCGAGCGGGTAGGCGGGCGCAAGCCGATCAGCCTGGACATCCGCGTGCTGGCGACCACCAACCGCGACCTGGCCGGCGAAGTGGCGGCAGGGCGTTTCCGCGAAGACCTGTTCTACCGCCTGTCGGTGTTCCCCCTGGCCTGGCGCCCGCTGCGCGAACGCCCGGGCGACATCCTGCAACTGGCCGAGCGGCTGCTGGCCCGCCATGTGGCCAAGATGAAGCATGCGCCGGTGCGCCTGTCGCCCGAGGCTCGTGCCTGCCTGCAGGCATATGCCTGGCCGGGCAACGTGCGTGAACTGGACAACGCCTTGCAGCGGGCGCTGATCCTGCAGCAGGGTGGCGTGATCGAGGCGGCGGATTTTTGTCTGGCGGGCGCCATTCCATTGTCGGCCGGCAGCGAGGCGCCGCCCGAGGCGGCGGTCGAAGCCGGCGGCTTGGGTGATGACATGCGCCGTCACGAGTACCAGATGATCATCGATACCCTGCGCGCCGAGCGTGGCCGGCGCAAAGAAGCGGCTGAGCGCCTGGGGATCAGCCCCCGCACCTTGCGCTACAAGCTGGCGCAAATGCGCGATGCCGGGTTTGACGTCGAGGCCAGCCTGTTCGGCTGAAGACCAGCAGCGCCGCTTCGTGCCCCATCACCGGCAAGCCGGCTCCCACAAGTACAGCGCAGCCCTGAAGCCGTGAGCGGTTGCTGCGGGCGCTGGCTTGCCTGGTCGTCAGGAAAAAGCCATCGGCACAGACGCTGAACTGGCTGACATTCCAAGGCTGGCACCTTTGTTGCTTTACGTAGGCTATCCGCCGCATCCCGTCAAAAAAATGCGGCCGCAGGAGAGAGAAGGGTCATGAGCCAAGGTGTTGAATTCAATCGTCTGATGTTGGACATGCGGGCCATGCAGGCCGATGCCATGTCGCTGCCCAAGGTGGCTGCCGCCCCTGAGCTGGCGCCGGGGCAGAGTACCTTTGCCGACATGCTCGGCCAGGCCATCGGCAAGGTGCATGAGACGCAGCAGGCTTCGACCCAGCTGGCCAACGCCTTCGAGATCGGCAAGAGCGGCGTCGACCTGACTGACGTCATGATCGCTTCGCAAAAGGCCAGTGTATCGATGCAGGCCCTGACCCAGGTACGCAACAAGCTGGTCCAGGCGTACCAGGACATCATGCAGATGCCGGTTTGAGGACGGACATAATCCATGGCTGAAGCAGTCGTCGACAACGCCCCCGTGAAAAGCGGCCCGCCCGCGGCCAAGCCGCCGCTGTTCGGCATGGCGTTTCTGGAAAACATCGCGCAGATGCCCATGCTGCGTCAGGTCGGCCTGCTGGTCGGCCTGGCCGCCAGCGTGGCGATCGGCTTTGCCGTGGTGCTGTGGTCGCAGCAGCCGGATTACCGCCCGCTGTATGGCAGCCTGGCGGGCATGGACACCAAGCAGGTCATGGATACCCTGGCCGCAGCCGACATCCCCTACAACGTCGAGCCCAATTCCGGCGCTCTGCTGGTCAAGGCCGACGACCTCTCCCGTGCGCGCCTGAAACTGGCCGCAGCCGGCGTGGCGCCGAGTGATGGCAATGTCGGCTTCGAGCTGCTCGACAAGGAGCAGGGCCTGGGCACCAGCCAGTTCATGGAAGCCACCCGTTACCGCCGCAGCCTGGAAGGCGAACTGGCGCGTACCGTGTCCAGCCTGAACAACGTCAAGGCTGCGCGCGTGCATCTGGCCATCCCGAAAAGCTCGGTGTTCGTGCGTGACGAGCGCAAGCCCAGCGCCTCGGTACTGGTCGAGCTGTACCCGGGCCGTGCCCTGGAAGCCGGGCAGGTGATGGCCATCGTCAACCTGGTCGCGACCAGCGTGCCGGAACTGGACAAGTCCCAGGTCACCGTGGTCGACCAGAAAGGCAACCTGCTGTCCGAGCAGATCCAGGACACCGCGCTGACCCAGGCCGGCAAGCAGTTCGACTACAGCCGTCGGGTAGAGAGCATGCTCACCCAGCGTGTGCACAACATCCTGCAACCGGTGCTGGGCAATGACCGCTACAAGGCCGAAGTGTCTGCCGACCTCGACTTCAGCGCGGTCGAGTCCACCTCCGAGCAGTTCAACCCCGACCAGCCGGCGCTGCGCAGCGAGCAATCGGTTGACGAACAACGTGCCAGCAGCCAGGGCCCGCAGGGCGTGCCCGGTGCGCTGAGCAACCAGCCACCAGGCCCGGCCTCGGCACCGCAGACTACCGGTGGCAGCGCCGCACCGGCGGCGGCCATCCAGCCCGGCCAGCCGCTGGTAGATGCCAACGGCCAGCAGATCATGGACCCGGCCACCGGCCAGCCGATGCTCGCGCCGTATCCGTCGGACAAGCGTCAACAAAGCACCAAGAACTTCGAGCTGGATCGTTCTATCAGCCACACCCGTCAGCAGCAAGGGCGCATGACCCGTCTGTCGGTAGCGGTGGTGGTGGATGACCAGGTCAAGGTCGACCCGGCCACTGGCGACACCAGCCGTACGCCGTGGGGCGCCGAGGACCTGGCGCGGTTTACTCGCCTGGTGCAGGATGCGGTCGGTTTCGATGCCAGCCGTGGCGACAGCGTGACGGTGATCAACGTGCCGTTCGCCGCTGACCGTGGCGAGGAAATCAGCGACATCGCCTTCTATCAGCAACCGTGGTTCTGGGACATCGTCAAGCAGGTGCTGGGCGTGGTGTTCATCCTGGTGCTGGTGTTCGGTGTACTGCGGCCGGTGCTGAACAACATCACCGGGGGCGGCAAGCAGGCTGCCCAGGATAGCGACATGGAGCTGGGCGGCATGGTGGGGTTGGATGGCGAACTGGCCAACGACCGCGTCACTCTGGGTGGCCCGACAAGCATTCTGCTGCCTAGCCCGACCGAGGGCTACGAGGCGCAGCTCAACGCAATCAAAGGCCTGGTGGCCGAAGACCCGGGCCGTGTGGCCCAGGTCGTGAAAGAGTGGATCAACGCCGATGAGTGATAACCGAGCCGTTACCGCCAAGCTGAGCCGCGTCGACAAGGCGGCGATCCTCCTGCTCTCGCTGGGCGAGACCGATGCGGCCCAGGTGCTGCGCCACATGGGGCCCAAGGAAGTGCAGCGGGTCGGTGTGGCCATGGCGCAGATGGGCAATGTGCACCGTGACCAGGTCGAGCAGGTGATGAGCGAGTTCGTCGAGATCGTCGGCGACCAGACCAGCCTGGGTGTCGGTTCCGACGCCTACATCCGCAAGATGCTCAACCAGGCCCTGGGCGAAGACAAGGCCAACGGCCTGGTCGACCGCATCCTGCTCGGTGGCAACACCAGCGGCCTGGACAGCCTCAAGTGGATGGAGCCGCGTGCCGTGGCCGACGTGATCCGCTACGAGCACCCGCAGATCCAGGCCATCGTGGTTGCCTACCTCGACCCCGACCAGGCAGGTGAAGTGCTGAGCAACTTCGACCACAAGGTGCGCCTGGACATCGTCCTGCGCGTGTCGTCGCTCAATACCGTGCAACCGGCGGCGCTGAAGGAGCTGAACCAGATCCTCGAGAAGCAGTTCTCGGGCAACTCCAATGCGGCGCGCACCACCTTGGGCGGTATCAAGCGTGCGGCCGACATCATGAACTTCCTCGACAGCTCGGTCGAAGGTGCACTGATGGACGCGATCCGCGAAATCGACAGCGACCTGTCGGAGCAGATCGAGGACCTGATGTTCGTCTTCAACAACCTGGCCGACGTCGACGACCGTGGCATCCAGGCGCTGTTGCGCGAAGTGTCGTCCGACGTGCTGGTGGTGTCGCTCAAGGGCGCCGACGAGCGGGTCAAGGACAAGATTTTCAAGAACATGTCCAAGCGTGCCTCCGAGCTGCTACGTGACGACCTGGAAGCCAAGGGGCCGGTGCGAGTCAGCGACGTGGAAACGGCGCAGAAGGAAATCCTCACCATCGCCCGCCGCATGGCCGAGGCCGGCGAGATCGTGCTCGGTGGCAAGGGCGCCGAGGAAATGATCTGATTCACCAGGCGACGCGCTCCGCTGTCAATCAGGCGCCGCGCCCCTGTAGGAGCGGCCTTGTGTCGCGAAAGGGCCGCCAAGCGGCCCCTGGATTTCAGCTACACCGCAACGCTCGCCGGGGCTGCGCCGCAGCCCTTTCGCGACACAAGGCCGCTCCTACGGGGGCGCGTTGGTTGCTGATGGCTTTTGAGTACCTTAAAACATGCCCACCAAAGAACATCACCCCAGCGACCTGATCCGCGCCCGCGACCTCGAGGGCGTGGACGTGTGGGCGCTGCCCAGCTTCGATCCGCAACCGGAGCCCGAGCCCGAACCGGAGCCGGAACCCGAAGTCATCGAGGACGAAGTCGAGGAAGTGCCGCTGGAAGAAGTCCAGCCGTTGACCCTGGAAGAGCTCGAGGCCATCCGCCAGGAGGCCTACAACGAGGGCTTCGCCACCGGCGAGCGCGAGGGCTTCCACAGCACCCAGCTGAAGGTTCGCCAGGAAGCCGAAGAGGCCCTGAAAGCCAAGCTGGAAAGCCTCGATCGGTTGATGATCAACCTGATGGAGCCTATCGCCGAACAGGATACGCAAATCGAGAAATCGGTTGTTCACCTGGTGGCGCACATGGCCCGCCAGGTGATCGGTCGCGATCTGCGCGGCGATTCCAGTCACATCACCCAGGTATTGCGCGAGGCGCTCAAACTGCTGCCGATGGGCGCCGACAACATCCGTATTCACCTCAATCCGCAGGACTTCGAGCTGGTCAAGGCGCTGCGCGAACGGCATGAGGAAACCTGGCGGCTGCTCGAAGACAGCGCACTGCTCCCTGGCGGCTGTCGCATCGAGACCGCTCACAGCCGCATCGACGCCAGCATGGAAACCCGTATCGAAAAAGCCGTGGCGCAACTGTTCGACCGCTTGCATGACCATTCCCTGCATCCGGCGGCGGCGGATATCGCCGTCGACCTGGCCAGCTCCGATGAAGCTTGAGCGCACCAGCTTCGGCAAGCGCCTGGGCGGTTATGCCGAAGCCATCGAGCTGCCAGTCCAGCCCGTGGTCGAAGGCCGCCTGCTGCGCATGGTCGGCCTCACGCTGGAAGCCGAAGGCCTGCGCGCAGCGGTTGGCACCCGCTGCCTGGTGATCAACGACGACAGCTACCACCCGGTGCAGGTCGAGGCCGAAGTCATGGGCTTTGCCGGGCCCAAGGTGTTCCTCATGCCGGTTGGCAGCATCGTCGGCATCGCCCCGGGCGCCCGGGTGGTGCCGCTGGGCGACAGCGGTCGCCTGCCGATGGGCATGAGCATGCTCGGCCGGGTGCTCGACGGCGCCGGCCGCCCGCTGGATGGCAAGGGCGGGATGAAGGCCGAGGACTGGGTGCCGATGGACGGGCCGGTGATCAACCCGCTCAACCGCGACCCCATCAGCAAGCCGCTTGATGTAGGTATTCGCAGTATCAACGGGCTGCTGACGGTTGGCCGTGGCCAGCGTCTGGGTCTGTTCGCCGGTACCGGCGTGGGTAAATCGGTGCTGCTGGGCATGATGACCCGCTTCACCGAAGCCGAGATCATCGTGGTCGGCCTGATCGGCGAGCGTGGCCGCGAGGTGAAGGAATTCATCGAGCATATCCTCGGTGAAGAAGGCCTCAAGCGTTCGGTGGTGGTGGCTTCGCCCGCCGACGATGCGCCATTGATGCGCCTGCGCGCCGCGATGTACTGCACGCGCATTGCCGAGTACTTCCGCGACAAGGGCAAGAACGTGCTGTTGCTGATGGACTCGCTGACCCGTTTCGCCCAGGCCCAGCGGGAAATCGCCCTGGCCATTGGCGAGCCGCCGGCCACCCGGGGTTACCCGCCGTCGGTGTTCGCCAAGCTGCCCAAGCTGGTTGAACGCGCGGGCAACGGCGAGCCGGGCGGTGGTTCGATCACCGCGTTCTACACCGTGCTGTCCGAAGGCGACGACCAGCAGGACCCGATTGCCGACTCGGCGCGCGGCGTGCTCGATGGCCACTTCGTGCTGTCGCGGCGGCTGGCCGAGGAAGGCCATTACCCGGCGATCGACATCGAAGCCTCGATCAGCCGGGTCATGCCCCAGGTGGTCGATGCCGACCATCTGCGCCAGGCGCAGAAGCTCAAGCAGTTGTGGTCGCGCCTCTCGCAGAGCCGCGACCTGATCAGCGTGGGTGCCTACGTCGCTGGTGGCGACCCGGAAACCGACCTGGCCATCGCCCTGCAATCGCAGATGGTGGAATTCCTGCGCCAGGGCCTGCGGGAGAACGTGAGCATGGCGCAAAGCCGCGAACAGTTGGGGGCGATCTTCACGCCCCCGGCGGGCTGATAGGCCATGGCGCAGCCCGGACGCGCCGCGCGCCTGGCGCCGGTGGTGGCCATGGCCGAGGAGGCCGAGCGCAAGGCGGCTCAGCGCCTTGGGCATTTCCAGCAGCTGGTGGCTACCGCCCAGGCCAAGCTGGCCGAGCTCGAACGGTTCCGTGAGGATTACCAGCTGCAGTGGATCAACCGTGGCGGGCAGGGGGTCAATGGCAACTGGCTGGTCAACTACCAGCGTTTCCTCGGCCAGCTGGAAACGGCCATGACCCAGCAGCGGCAGAGCCTGGCCTGGCACCAGAACAACCTCAACAACGCCCGTGGTACCTGGCAGCAGGCCTATGCCCGGGTGGAGGGCTTGCGCAAGCTGGTGCAGCGTTACCAGGAAGAAGCCCGGCGCGCCGAAGACAAGCGTGAACAGCGCCTGCTCGATGAATTGTCCCAGCGTCTGCCGCGGCAGAATCACCTATAGCCTATGCCGGCGATAGGGCCGATAAAGGCATGAGCTTGCCTCTCCCGCCAGCGCCTGCTAAACCTTTAAGGAGCTGCATCCGCCATCATCGAAGGAATCGCTAGCATGGCAGTCGAGACTGATTTTTCGCAGGACGGGAAAAAACTGACCATCAAGATCAAGGGACGCTTCGATTTCGGCAAGCACCAGGAATTTCGTGACGCCTACGAGCGTCAGCCCAGCCGGCCCGATTCGGTGGTGGTTGACTTGAAGGAAACCACCTACCTCGACAGTTCCGCGCTCGGCATGCTGCTGTTGCTGCGCGACCATGCCGGAGGTGATGATTCGGATGTGCGCGTGGTACATGCCAGCTCCGATGTCCGCAAGATCCTCGCCATCTCCAATTTCGAAAAACTCTTCGATATCAGTTGAGCGCCGACATGCCGGCCGAACAGGTGTTGACCGTGCTGGTCGCCGAGGACGGGGCCGCCGACCGCCTGCTGCTGGCGCAGATCGTCCGCCGGCAGGGGCATCAGGTGGTCACGGCGGAAAACGGCGAGCAGGCGGTGGCGCTGTTCATCGAGCGGCGTCCGCAACTGGTGCTGCTGGATGCGCTGATGCCGGTGATGGATGGCTTCGAGGCGGCACGGCAGATCAAGACCTTGGCCGGCGAAGCGCTGGTGCCGATCATTTTCCTGACATCGCTCAACGAAGAAGAGGGCCTGGTGCGCTGCCTTGAGGCTGGTGGCGATGACTTCATGGCCAAACCCTACAGTGCGGTGATTCTCGGCGCCAAGATCCGCGCCATGGACCGCTTGCGCCGGTTGCAGGCCACCGTGCTGGAGCAGCGCGACCAGATTGCCGGGCATCATCACCATCTGCTCAACGAGCAGCGGGTAGCCAAGGCGGTATTCGACAAGGTGGCCCACTCCGGCTGCCTGGCCGCGCCCAACATCCGCTACCTGCAGTCGCCTTATGCGCTGTTCAATGGCGACCTGATGCTGGCTGCTTTCACGCCGTCCGGTGACATGCGCGTGCTGCTCGGTGATTTCACCGGGCATGGTCTGCCGGCGGCGGTCGGCGCCATGCCGCTGGCTGAAGTGTTCTATGGCATGACCGCCAAGGGCTATGGCATCGCGCAGATCCTGCGCGAGATGAACGCCAAGCTCAAACGCATCCTGCCGGTGGACATGTTCTGTTGTGCGCTGCTGCTCGACCTCAACATGCAGCGCGGTTCGGTGGAAGTGTGGAACGGCGGCATGCCCGATGGCTATCGCCTGTCGGTGCAGGGGCAGGTGTTGTCGGCGTTGCGTTCGCGACACCTGCCGCTGGGTATTCTGCCCGCCGAGCGTTTCGACGATACCACCGAGGTGCTGCCGCTGGCGCCGGGCGAGCGCGTGCTGCTGCTATCGGATGGCGTGATCGATACCGCCGACGACCAGGAGCGGCTGTTCGGCGTGCAGCGCCTGCACGAGGTGCTGGCCGACAACCGTGACCCGGCGCGCCTGTTCGACGAAGTGATGCAGGCCCTGGAGCGCTTTGGCGGGCGCCCGCGCGATGACATCAGCCTGTGCGACATTCGCATGTTCAGCGCCGAGGAACGGGTACCGGCGCCGACCCTCTACTCTGACAGCGGCCGCTCCAGCCCGCTGGACTGGTCGTTGCAGTTCGAGGTGCGCGGCGAGAGCCTCAAGCGCTTCGACCCGGTGCCCTATCTGGTGCAGTTATTGCAGGAAATCCATGGCCTGCGGGCGCGTACCGGCAACCTGCACAGCGTGCTCAGCGAGCTGTATTCCAACGCCCTGGAGCACGGCGTGCTGGGCCTGGACTCGCGGCTCAAGCGCGATGTCCAGGGTTTTGCCGCCTACTATGAGGAACGCGCGCGGCGCCTGATGCAACTGACCGACGGCTACGTGCGTATCCAGTTCAAGGTTGAACCGCTTGGCGACGGCGGGCGTCTGATGATCGAGGTTCGCGACAGCGGTGCCGGGTTCGATGTGCAGCGGACGCTGGCGCAGCCAGCGCTGGAGCGGCGCCTGAGTGGGCGTGGGCTGAACCTGGTCCAGCGGCTGGCCAGCAGTGCGCGCTGGAGCGAAGGCGGGCGCTGCGCGCAGGTGGAGTTCGTCTGGTGAGCCATGGGCTGGCTCGGGCATAATCTGGCTTGATCAAGGGAGTGAACAAGTGACTGACATGCATATTGACCAAAAGGTACTCAGCGACCTGCGTGAAGTCATGGAGGATGGCTATCTGCAACTGGTGCAGACCTTCCTCGACGATTCCGAGCGGCGCCTGAGCCAGTTGCACGCGGCCAGAAGTGCCGAGGAACTCAGTACGGTCGCGCACAGCTTCAAGGGCAGCAGCAGCAACATGGGCGCCGTTGCCTTGGCCCGCCTGTGCCAGCAGCTGGAGGAGCGCGCGCGGCGGCCCCCGCTGTATGGCATTGAAGACCTGATCACCCGTATCGATCGGGAGTTCCTTGAAGTACAACATTTCTACCGGGGTGAGCAGCAACGTATTTTGACCGGTTGACAGGGCAACTTGGCCCGATTCTTGCTTTGCTCTGCCTGGATGTCTTTTTTGTTCCTGGCGCGGAGACCGCTCGATGCCTGTCGCACCCAACCCATTGTTGCAAGCCAACGCCATTGCCAATACCTCGCGTTCGCCCGCCGCACAGGCCGACAAAGCGCTGCAGGCACCGGCGGACAAGGGCGCTGGCTTTGGTCAGGTAATGGCCAGGCAGGGCCGGGACAAGGCTGCTGGGCAGGATGACAAGGTCGCCCAGGCCAAGCCCAAGGACAAAGCCGAAGCGGCACCAGGCGGCAAGGCCGAGCCCGCCGACACGCCCGCTGTTGCCGATGACGGCAAACCCTTGCCAGCCGACGGCCACGCCCCGCTGCAGGCTGACACCGACATGCGCGATGCCAGCCTGGTGGCCGGCCAGGTCACCGACGCCCAGCCCGGTGCGCAACTGATCCAGGCCCAGGCCGAGACCGTGGCACCGGTGCTGCAGGCCGCCACGGCGCAGCCCACGGTCGCGGCGCCTGCAGCGCCGGCCGCCGAGGAAACCTTCGACCCCGACGCCGACCCGCTGGCCAACCTGCCCACCTTGCGCTTGGCCCTGGAGCACAGTGCCCAGGCCAAAGGGACAACCTCGGTACATGCCCAGGACCCGGCGTCGGCCCAAGCTGACGATGCGCCTGTGGCCGTCAATACCTTGGCGAACCTGGTGCAGGATGCCGTGGGCGATTCGGCGGGCGCGGCTGATGCCGGCGAGCCTGGCGACAAGGCCTTCGGTGCCTTGCTCGAAGATGGCCTGAAGGACACCAGGAGCGCCAGCAGCGATACCCGCGTGGATGATTTCGCCAACCGCCTGGCCAACCTGACCCAGGCCGCCACGGCCAAGACCGCCAACGCCGTGCCGGCCAATGCCGGCCCGTTGCACCAGCCGCTGCCAATGAACCAGAACGCCTGGGCCGAGGGTCTGGTCAACCGGGTCATGTACCTGTCCAGCCAGAACCTCAAGTCGGCGGACATCCAGTTGGAGCCGGCAGAGCTTGGTCGGTTGGACATTCGCGTCAATGTTGCGACGGACCAGTCGACCCAGATCACCTTCATCAGTGGCCACGCCGGCGTGCGTGACGCCCTCGACAGCCAGGTGCATCGCCTGCGCGAACTGTTCACCCAGCAAGGCCTGGCCCAGCCGGATGTCAACGTGGCCGACCAGTCGCGTGGGCAGCAACAGCAGCAACAGCAGGCGCAGGCCCAGGGCAGCCAGTTGTCCGGGGTGGCGGCGCGGCAGGCGGAGCAGGGCGGTATCGAGAGCGCCGACAGCGGCAGGCCGGTGGAGCAGCAACTGGTTATCGGTGACAGTGCGGTCGACTACTACGCCTGATGCGGCTTCTGGCCGCACCGGCCGGTTCGCGGGTAAGCCCGCTCCCACGGGGCTTTCACCGCTTTCGAGCCCGGCGCGGTACCTGCAGGAGCGGGGCTCACTTGCGAATAGGGCAGAATCGTCGCGCCTGCTGAAATAGCCCTGTCTGCCAAATCTGGCATAACACTTGCTCAAGCCAAGCCATCCTCCCTTGAACCCCCGATGGACGACGGATTATTGGCATGGCGAAAAGCGAAGCAGTCAAAGACCCCGCCACTAAAGGCAAACTCAAGCTGATCCTGCTGGCGGTCGTCGGCCTGTTGCTGGCGATCGGCCTTTCGGTGGGCGCTACCTGGTTCATCATGCACAAGAGCGAGCCTGCCCCGGCCGCCGAGGCAACCGCCGGTAACGTCAAGCCTGCGGCGATCTACGAGCCGCTGGCCCCGGCCTTCGTGGTCAACTTCAACCAGAACGGTCGCCAGCGCTACATGCAGGTGAGCATTACCATGCAGGCGCGCAACCAGGCCGACCTGGATGCCCTCAAGGTGCACATGCCGGTCATCCGCAACAACCTGGTGATGATGTTCTCCGGGCAGGGCTTCGATACCCTGGCCGGCAGCCCGGTCGGGCAGGAGATGCTGCGCCAGAAGGCCACCGCGGTGGTTCAGGAAGTGGCGCAGAAGGAAGTCGGCAAGCCGGTCGTCGACCAGCTGCTGTTCACCAATTTCGTATTGCAGTAGGAGTCCGCAATGGCCGTACAGGACCTGCTGTCCCAGGATGAAATCGATGCCTTGTTGCATGGTGTCGACGACGGGCTGGTGCAGACCGAAAGCGCCACCGAGCCTGGCAGCATCAAGAGCTACGACCTGACCAGCCAGGACCGTATCGTGCGGGGTCGCATGCCGACCCTGGAAATGATCAACGAGCGCTTCGCCCGTTACACCCGGATCAGCATGTTCAACCTGCTGCGCCGTTCCGCCGACGTGGCGGTGGGTGGCGTGCAGGTGATGAAGTTCGGCGAGTACGTGCATTCGCTGTACGTGCCGACCAGCCTCAACCTGGTCAAGATCAAGCCGCTGCGCGGTACCGCGCTGTTCATCCTCGATGCCAAGCTGGTGTTCAAGCTGGTCGACAACTTCTTCGGCGGCGACGGCCGTCACGCCAAGATCGAAGGCCGCGAGTTCACCCCCACCGAGCTGCGCGTGGTGCGCATGGTGCTGGACCAGTGTTTCGTCGACTTGCGGGAAGCCTGGCAGGCGATCATGCCGGTCACCTTCGAGTACATGAACTCGGAGGTCAACCCGGCCATGGCCAACATTGTCGGCCCCAGCGAGGCGGTGGTGGTATCGACCTTCCACATCGAGCTGGACGGCGGTGGCGGCGACCTGCACGTGACCATGCCGTACTCGATGATCGAGCCGGTGCGGGAAATGCTCGATGCTGGCTTCCAGTCCGATCTGGACGACCAGGACGAGCGCTGGGTCAAGGCCCTGCGCGAGGACGTGCTGGACGTTGCCGTGCCGGTGAGCGCCACGGTTGCCCGGCGCCAGCTGAAGCTGCGCGACATCCTGCACATGCAGCCTGGCGACGTGATTCCGGTGGAGCTGCCTGAACACCTGGTGTTGCGCGCCAACGGCGTGCCTTCGTTCAAGGCGCGCCTGGGTTCGCACAAGGGCAACCTGGCGCTGCAGATCATCGACCCGATCGAACGCCGCTGATGGCGCGCCGGTCGCTCATAACGTATTGAATGCCTGTCGAGGAAATCATGGCTAACGAAAACGAGATCACCTCCCCAGAGGACCAGGCGCTGGCCGATGAATGGGCTGCAGCGCTGGAAGAAACCGGTGCAGCCGGCCAGGCCGACATCGATGCACTGCTGGGTGGCGACACCGCCGGCAGCGTCGGTGGCCCGGGTCGCTTGCCGATGGAAGAGTTCGCCAGCTCGCCGAAGCCGAGCGAGAATGTCAGCCTCGAAGGCCCGAACCTGGACGTGATCCTGGACATTCCGGTGAACATTTCCATGGAAGTGGGCAGCACCGAGATCAACATCCGCAACCTGCTGCAGCTCAACCAGGGTTCGGTCATCGAGCTGGACCGCCTGGCCGGTGAACCGCTCGATGTGCTGGTCAACGGCACGCTGATCGCCCATGGCGAAGTGGTGGTGGTCAACGAGAAGTTCGGCATTCGCCTGACCGACGTGATCAGCCCCAGCGAACGTATCAAGAAGCTGCGCTGAGTGAAGGGCACGATGCGCGCCAGCCTGGCGTTCGCCGCGCTGCTTGCCAGCCAGGCCTGCCTGGCCGCGGCCACCCCTGCGGCGACCCCTGCGGCTGCCCCTGGCAGCCTGGGTGGGCAGCTGGCGCAGATGGTTTTTGGCCTGCTGCTGGTGGTCGGCCTGATTTTCTTCCTGGCCTGGCTGCTGCGGCGCATGCAAGGGGCTGCGGTGAAGGGCGGGCAGGTGATCGAGATCGTCGGCAGCCGGGCCATCGGCCCGCGTGACCGGCTGTTGCTGGTGCAGGTGGGCAAGGCGCAGATCCTGATCGGCCATACCCCGGGCAGCATCGAGGCCCTGCATGTGCTGGCCGAACCCGTGGAAGTACCGGAAAGCGCCCGCCAGGCGACGCCGGAGTTCGCCCAGCGGCTGATGGAGCTGATGGGCAAGGACCCTAAGGACAAGAAGTGATGAGCGGCGCGCTGCGTTTGTTGTTGATTCTGGCGCTGCTGCTGGCGGCGCCGCTGGCCCTGGCCGCCGACCCGCTGTCGATCCCGGCCATCACCCTGTCCAATACCGCGGACGGGCAGCAGGAATATTCGGTCAGCCTGCAGATCCTGCTGATCATGACGGCGCTCAGCTTCATCCCGGCGTTCGTCATCCTGATGACCAGCTTCACCCGCATCATCATCGTGTTCTCGATCCTGCGCCAGGCCCTGGGCCTGCAGCAGACGCCGTCGAACCAGCTGCTCACCGGCATGGCGCTGTTCCTCACCATGTTCATCATGGCGCCGGTGTTCGACCGGGTGAACCAGGACGCGCTGCAGCCGTACCTGAAGGAACAGATGACCGCCCAGCAGGCCATCGACAAGGCCCAGGGGCCGCTCAAGGACTTCATGCTGGCGCAAACCCGGCAAAGCGACCTCGACCTGTTCATGCGCCTGTCCAAGCGCACCGACATCGCCGGCCCGGACCAGGTCCCGCTGACGATCCTGGTGCCGGCGTTCGTCACCTCCGAGCTGAAGACCGCGTTCCAGATCGGTTTCATGATCTTCATCCCGTTCCTGATCATCGACATGGTGGTGGCCAGTGTGCTGATGGCCATGGGCATGATGATGCTGTCGCCGCTGATCATTTCGTTGCCGTTCAAGATCATGCTGTTCGTGCTGGTGGATGGCTGGGCGCTGATCATGGGCACCCTGGCCAGCAGTTTCGGCGGCGTCTGACGCCGTCAAGGAGAGCCGCCGATGACCCCTGAAGTCGCTGTCGACCTGTTCCGCGATGCCTTGTGGCTGACCACCTTGATGGTGGCCGTGCTGGTGGTGCCGAGCCTGCTGGTGGGCCTGGTGGTGGCCATGTTCCAGGCTGCCACGCAGATCAACGAACAGACCTTGAGCTTTCTGCCGCGCCTGCTGGTGATGCTGGTCACGCTGATCGTTGCCGGGCCTTGGCTGGTACAGAAGTTCATGGAATATATCACCACGCTGTACACCAATATCCCGCAGCTGATCGGTTGACGTGGCAATGCTCGAGCTGACCGACACGCAGATCGGCACCTGGGTCGCCACCTTCATCCTGCCGTTGTTCAGGGTGACGGCGGTGCTGATGACCATGCCGATATTCGGTACCCGCATGCTCCCGGCGCGGGTGCGCCTGTACGTGGCGTTGGCGATTACCGTGGTGATCGTGCCGGCGCTGCCGCCGCTGCCCGAGTTCGACCCGCTGAGCCTGCGCGGCCTGCTGCTGTGCGCCGAGCAGATCATCGTCGGCGCGTTGTTCGGCCTGGCCCTGCAACTGCTGTTTCAGGCGTTCGTGGTTGCCGGGCAGATCGTCGCGGTGCAGATGGGCATGGCGTTCGCCTCGATGGTCGACCCGGGCAACGGCGTCAACGTCACCGTGGTCAGCCAGTTCATGACCATGCTGGTGAGCATCCTGTTCCTGTTGATGAACGGCCACCTGGTGGTGTTCGAGGTGCTGACGGAAAGTTTCACCACCTTGCCGGTGGGCAATGCGCTGGTGGTCAACCATTTCTGGGAACTTGCCGGGCGCCTGGGGTGGGTATTCGCTGCCGGGCTGCTGCTGATCCTGCCGGTGATTGCTGCGCTGCTGGTGGTCAACATCGCCTTCGGCGTGATGACCCGTGCCGCGCCGCAGCTGAACATCTTCTCCATCGGCTTCCCGCTGACCCTGGTCCTGGGCATGTTCATCTTCTGGGTCGGCCTGGCCGATATATTGTCCCACTACCAGGCATTGGCCAGCGAAGCGCTGCAATGGCTGCGTGAACTGGCGAGGGCGCGCTGAGCATGGCAGAAAGCGAGAGCGGCCAGGACAAGACCGAAGAGCCCACCGACAAGCGCAAGCGCGATGCTCGCGAGAAAGGCGAGATCGCGCGTTCCAAGGAGCTGAACACGGTGGCGGTGACCCTGGCCGGTGCCGGTGGCCTGCTGGCATTCGGCGGCTACCTGGCCGAGACGCTGCTGGCGATGATGCGCATGAACTTCAGCCTGAGCCGCGACATCATTGTCGACGAGCGGGCCATGGGGGCTTTTCTGCTGGCCTCGGGCAAGATGGCGATATGGGCTGTGCAGCCGGTCATGATCCTGCTGTTCGTGGTTTCCTTCGTGGCCCCGATTGCCCTCGGTGGATTCCTGTTCTCGGGCAGCCTGCTGCAGCCCAAGTTCAGCCGCATGAACCCGCTGTCGGGGATCAAGCGGATGTTCTCCATGCATGCCCTGACCGAACTGCTCAAGGCGCTGGCCAAGTTCTTCGTGATTCTGGTGGTGGCGGTGGTGGTATTGGTCAACGACCGCCAGGCCCTGCTGTCGATTGCCAACGAGCCGCTGGAGCAGGCGATCATCCATAGCCTGCAGGTGGTGGGTTGGAGTGCGTTGTGGATGTCGGCCGGGTTGCTGTTGATCGCCGCGGCGGACGTGCCGTTCCAGCTCTGGCAGACGCACAAGAAGCTGAAGATGACCAAGCAGGAAATCAAGGACGAGTACAAGGACAGCGAGGGCAAGCCCGAGGTCAAGCAGCGTATTCGCCAGCTGCAGCGCGAAGTGTCGCAGCGGCGCATGATGGCGGCGGTGCCGCAGGCCGACGTGATCATCACCAACCCCACGCACTATGCGGTGGCCCTGCAGTACGACCCGGAAAAGGGTGGCGCGGCGCCTTTGTTGCTGGCCAAGGGTACCGATTTCATTGCCTTGAAGATTCGCGAGATTGGCGCGGAGCACAAGATCCAGATCCTCGAATCGCCGGCCCTGGCGCGGGCGATCTATTACTCCACCGAGGTGGAACAGGAAATCCCTGCCGGCTTGTACCTGGCGGTGGCGCAGGTGCTGGCCTATGTGTTCCAGATCCGCCAGTACCGCGCTGGCAAGGGCAAGCGACCGGAGCCTTTGAAGGAAGATCTGCCGATTCCGCCGGACCTGCGGCGTGATAGCTGACAGGAGCCCGCCATGAGGCATGGCGCCTGCGAGATCGAGCGCCGCCCGCTCGGCGCTCGATCTCGCAGGCGCCAAATCTCTGAAGCCGGACAAAGTTGGAAAGCTTCTTGCAAAGCCACGCCCAGTCGCCCCCGGGGCGTCAAAGTTTTGCATCAAGAGGACTCGTGGTGGATCGCACTCAGTTAATCAGCAACGCCCGTCACAACCTGGCCGGGCTCGGCCGGGGCAACCTGGGCGTGCCGCTGTTGCTGCTGGTGATGTTGGCAATGATGATGTTGCCGATACCGCCGTTCCTGCTCGACGTGTTCTTCACCTTCAACATCGCCCTGTCGATCGTGGTGCTGCTGGTGTGCGTGTACGCCTTGCGCCCCCTCGACTTCGCCGCGTTCCCCACCATCCTGCTGGTGGCCACGCTGTTGCGCCTGGCCCTGAACGTGGCCTCCACCCGCGTGGTGATGCTGCACGGCCAGGAGGGCCACGGCGCTGCCGGCAAGGTGATCCAGGCCTTCGGCGAGGTGGTGATCGGCGGTAACTATGTGGTCGGCGCCGTGGTGTTCGCCATCCTCATGATCATCAACTTCGTGGTGGTGACCAAGGGTGCCGGGCGAATCTCGGAAGTGAGCGCGCGGTTTACCCTCGACGCCATGCCTGGCAAACAGATGGCCATCGATGCCGACCTCAACGCTGGCCTGATCGACCAGGCCCAGGCCAAGCACCGCCGTGCCGAGGTGGCCCAGGAGGCCGAGTTCTACGGTTCGATGGACGGTGCCAGCAAATTCGTGCGCGGTGACGCCATCGCCGGTTTGCTGATCCTGTTCATCAACCTGATCGGTGGCATGCTGATCGGCATGCTGCAGCACGGCATGAGCTTTGGCGATGCCGGCAAGGTATACGCCTTGCTGACCATCGGTGACGGTTTGGTGGCGCAGTTGCCATCACTGTTGCTGTCTACTGCGGCCGCCATCATGGTCACCCGCGCCTCGGGCTCCGAGGACATGGGCAAGCTGATCAACCGGCAGATGTTCGATTCGCCCAAGGCCCTGGCGGTGTCCGGGGCGCTGATGATCGTCATGGGCCTGGTGCCAGGCATGCCGCATATTGCCTTTCTCAGCCTCGGCCTGCTGGCTGGCGGTGGCGCCTATCTGGTGTGGAAGAAGCAGCAGAAGGCCAAGCTCGAGGCGCAGAGGGAAGCGCAGCGCCAGCAGGACTTGCTGCCTTCGCCGCAGCGTGCGCAGGAAACCAAGGAGCTGGGCTGGGATGACGTCACGCCCATCGACATGATCGGCCTGGAGGTCGGCTACCGGCTGATTCCGCTGGTCGACCGCAACCAGGGTGGCCAGTTGCTGGCGCGGATCAAGGGGGTGCGCAAGAAGCTCTCGCAGGACTTGGGCTTCCTCATGCCTACCGTGCACATCCGTGACAACCTCGACCTGCAGCCCAGCGCCTATCGCCTGACCCTGATGGGGGTGATCCTGGCCGAGGCAGAGATCTATCCGGACCGTGAGCTGGCCATCAACCCTGGCCAGGTGTTCGGTACCCTCAACGGCATCGCCGCGCGGGACCCGGCGTTTGGCCTGGAAGCGGTGTGGATCGACGTCGGCCAGCGCGCCCAGGCGCAGTCGCTGGGCTATACCGTGGTCGATGCCAGTACCGTGGTGGCCACCCACCTCAACCAGATTCTGCAGAAGCACTGTCACGAGCTGATCGGCCACGAAGAAGTCCAGCAATTGCTGCAGGTGCTGGCCAAGGCATCGCCTAAACTTGCCGAGGAGCTGGTGCCAGGTGTCATTTCCTTGTCGGGCCTGCTCAAGGTGCTGCAAGCGCTGTTGTCGGAGCAGGTGCCGGTGCGCGATATTCGCAGCATTGCCGAGGCGATCGCCAACAACGCCAGCAAGAGTCAAGATACCGCCGCGCTGGTGGCGGCGGTGCGCGTCGGATTGTGTCGCGCCATCGTGCAAAGCATTGTCGGCGTTGAGTCAGAGCTGCCAGTGATTACTCTGGAACCAAGGTTGGAACAGATTTTGCTCAATAGTCTGCAAAGGGCCGGGCAAGGTCAGGAAGACGGTGTTCTTCTGGAACCGAGCATGGCCGAGAAGCTGCAGCGTTCGCTGATCGAAGCGGCCCAGCGCCAGGAAATGCAGGGCCAGCCGGCCATCCTCCTGGTCGCCGGCCCGATCCGCGCCATGCTGTCGCGTTTCGGTCGCCTGGCTGTACCGAATTTGCATGTTCTGGCGTATCAGGAAATACCGGACAACAAGCAAGTCACCATCGTTGCCACCGTGGGCCCTAACGGCTGAGGTAGTGGATAATGCAAGTTAAGCGATTTTTCGCCGCCGATATGCGTCAGGCCATGAAGCTGGTCCGTGATGAGCTGGGCGCTGATGCCGCCATCATCGGCAACCGCCGCATCGCCGGAGGTGTCGAACTGACGGCTGCGCTGGACTACAAGCTGTCCGCCCTGGCCCCGCGTGTGCCCAATGCCGAGCTGGAAGAAGAGCTGCGCAAGACCCATACGCGCATCGCCACTGCCCGTGCCGAGCTGGATCCCCGCCCGGACAGCAGCGACAACAACCGCCAATTGTTCGCCGGGCAGTCGCTGACCGCCGCCGAGCCGTTGATCGAACCACACGTCGACGCCCCCGCGCCTGCCGCTGCAGCCCCGGCTGCGGCGCCGGTCGATGCGCGCCTGGTCGATGCCATGCGCTCCGAGCTGTCTGGCCTGCGCGAGCTGCTGGAAGTACAGCTCGGCTCGCTGGCCTGGAACCAGCTGCAGGGCAGCAAGCCGCAGCAGGCCACGCTCTGGCGCCGCCTGCAGCGCATCGGCCTGTCTGGCCCGATCGCCCGTGAGCTGCTCGACCTGACCGCCGAAATCGACGAGCCACGCCAGGCCTGGCGCATGTTGCTGGCGCACCTGGCGCGGATGATCGACATCCCCGAGATCGAGCCGATCGAAGAGGGCGGGGTGATCGCCATGGTCGGCCCTGCCGGCATGGGCAAGACCACCACCTTGGCCAAGCTGGCCGCGCGTTACGTACTCAAGTACGGCGCCCACAACCTGGCGCTGGTAAGCATGGACAGCTTCCGCATCGGTGCGCAGGAGCAACTCAAGACCCTGGGCCGCATCCTCAACGTACCGGTGACCTACGTCGACCCTGGCCAGTCACTGGCTGCGGCGCTGGAGCCACTGCTGCGCAAGCGCGTGGTGCTGATCGATACCGCTGGCCTGCAGGCCAGCGACCCGGCCCTGCGCATGCAACTGGAAACCCTGGCCGGGCGCGGCATTGCCGCGAAGAACTACCTGGTCCTGGCCACCACCAGCCAGAAGCAGGTGCTGACCGCCGCCTACCACAGCTACAAACGCTGCGGTCTGGCCGGCTGCATCCTGACCAAACTCGATGAAACGGCAAGCCTGGGTGATGTCCTGAGCCTTGCCATCAGTCATGAACTGCCAGTGGCCTACCTGACCGATGGGCCGCGCATTCCTGACGACCTGCACCTGCCGCGAGGGCACCAGTTGGTGTCGCGTGCGGTCAATGTGCAGCAGCAGGACGAGCCCAGCGAAGAGGCCATGGCCGACATGTTCGCTGATCTCTATCACAACCCACGGCGAGCGGGTTGATGATGAAGCGTGTGCAAGGTAGCTATGCCAAGGGGTACGCAGAATTGCCCCACGTGTGGCCTGAGTCCCAGCGAGACAAGGTAAATAACAGACATGGGTAGCATGCATCCCGTACAGGTGATCGCCGTGACCGGTGGCAAAGGTGGCGTCGGCAAGACTAACGTTTCAGTGAACTTGTCTCTGGCGCTGGCCGAGCTCGGCCGCAGGGTCATGCTGCTCGACGCCGACCTGGGCCTGGCCAACGTCGACGTGTTGCTCGGCCTTACGCCCAAGCGCACCCTGGCCGATGTCATCGAGGGGCGCTGCGAGCTGCGTGACGTGATGCTGCAGGGCCCTGGCGGTGTGCGCATCGTCCCGGCGGCCTCGGGCACCCAGAGCATGGTGCACCTGGCCCCGGCCCAGCATGCCGGGTTGATCCAGGCGTTCAGCGAAATCGGCGACAACCTCGACGTGCTGGTGATCGACACCGCTGCCGGTATTGGTGACTCGGTGGTCAGCTTCGTCCGCGCGGCCCAGGAAGTGCTGCTGGTGGTGTGTGACGAACCCACGTCCATCACCGATGCCTATGCCCTGATCAAGCTGCTCAACCGCGACTACGGCATGAACCGCTTCCGCGTGTTGGCCAACATGGCCCAGAGCCCGCAGGAAGGGCGCAACCTGTTTGCCAAGCTGACCAAGGTCACCGACCGCTTCCTCGATGTCGCCCTGCAGTACGTGGGCGCCGTGCCGTATGACGAATGCGTGCGCAAGGCCGTGCAGAAGCAGCGCGCCGTCTACGAAGCCTTCCCTCGCTCCAAGTGCGCCCTGGCATTCAAGGCGATTGCGCAGAAGGTCGACAGCTGGCCGCTGCCGGCCAACCCGCGCGGTCACCTGGAATTCTTTGTCGAGCGCCTGGTGCAACCCACCAGCGCGGGACCCGTGTTATGAATGCGAGTGGTTTCAAGATGTACAGCCGAGCATCGAAAGACGCGCAGTACGAGCTGATCGAGCGCTACGCCCCATTGGTCAAGCGCATCGCCTACCACCTGTTGGCGCGGTTGCCGGCCAACGTGCAGGTCGAGGACCTGATCCAGGCCGGCATGATCGGCCTGCTGGAAGTGGCCAACAAGTACGATGCCAGCAAGGGCGCCAGCTTTGAAACTTACGCTGGCATTCGTATTCGCGGCGCCATGCTCGACGAAGTGCGCAAGGGCGACTGGGCGCCACGTTCGGTGCACCGCAACACGCGCATGGTCAGTGACGCGATGCGTGCCGTGGAGGCCAGAACCGGGCGTGACGCTAAAGATCATGAAGTTGCTGCCGAACTCCAGTTGAGTCTCGATGATTACTACGGGATCTTGAACGATACCCTGGGCAGCCGCCTGTTCAGCTTCGACGACCTGCTGCAGGACGGCGAGCACGAAGGGTTGCATGAGGATGGTGCCAGTGGTCAGGTCGAACCTGCACGTGGCCTGGAGGACGAGCGCTTCCAGGCGGCCCTGACCGAGGCCATCGCCAACCTGCCGGAGCGTGAGCGCCTGGTGCTGGCGCTGTACTACGACGAAGAGCTGAACCTCAAGGAAATCGGTGAGGTGCTTGGGGTCAGCGAGTCGCGAGTCAGCCAGTTGCACAGCCAGTGTGCCGCGCGCCTGCGCAGCCGCCTGGGCGAATGGCGGGCGCGTTGAACCCGGTGTCGTTGCAGTCGTTTTCCACGTTGTACCCAATTGATTGAATGCGTGCTCGGGGCCGAGCGCGTTAGAGACTGCTTGGAGGTCTACTTGAACAAAGACATGAAAATCCTCATCGTTGACGACTTTTCGACGATGCGGCGGATCATCAAGAACCTGTTGCGTGACCTGGGCTTCACCAACACGGAGGAGGCCGATGACGGCATCACGGCGCTGCCGATGCTGGAGAACGGCCACTACGATTTCCTGGTGACCGACTGGAACATGCCCGGCATGTCCGGCATCGACCTGCTGCGCAAGGTGCGTGCCAGCGACAAGCTGAAAGCCATGCCGGTACTGATGGTGACCGCCGAGGCCAAGCGCGACCAGATCATTGAAGCGGCCCAGGCCGGGGTCAATGGCTATGTGGTCAAGCCGTTCACCGCCCAGGTGCTCAAGGAAAAGATCGAGAAGATCTTCGAACGCGTCAACGGCTGAGTCTCGTCAGGGGGGCGCCATGGATTCATCACAAACGTCTTTGGGCGAGTTCGAGTCGACCCTGAAGAAGCATGCCCAGGAACTGGTCGCAAGCCTTGAGCACGGCCGGTTCGGCGAGGCGGTGCAGCTGATCCACGAGCTGAACCAGACCCGCGACCGCGGCCTGTACCAGGAAGTCGGCAAGCTCACCCGTGAGCTGCACAGTGCCATTGTCAGTTTCCAGATCGACCCGACCATGCCGCAGGCCGAGGAGGTGTCGCAGATAACCGACGCCACCGAGCGCCTGTCCTACGTGGTCAGGCTCACCGAGGGCGCGGCCAACCGCACCATGGACCTGGTCGAGGAAAGCACCCCGGTGCTCAACGACCTGGCCAGCGAGGCTGCGGCCCTGAGCAGCGACTGGCAGCGTTTCATGCGCCGTGAAGTGGCTGCGCCGGAGTTTCGCGACCTGGTGAAGCGGGTTGACAGTTTCCTGACGCACAGCGCCGAAGGTAACCGCAAGGTTGCCGGCCACCTCAACGACATTCTGCTGGCCCAGGACTATCAGGACCTGACCGGCCAAGTGATCAAGCGCGTCACCGCGTTGGTGACCGAAGTGGAAAGCAACCTGCTGAAACTGGTGCTGATGGCCAGCCAGGTCGACCGCTTTGCGGGTATCCAGCATGACCACGATCAACTGCGCGCAGAAAAAGATCGAGAAAAACATCCGACTCGGGGTGAAGGTCCGCAGATTCATGCCGATAAGCGTGAAGACGTCGTGTCCGGTCAGGACGATGTCGATGATCTGCTGTCCAGCCTGGGTTTTTAAGGAGCACCTTTGATGAGCTTCGGCGCCGATGAAGAAATCCTCCAGGATTTCCTGGTAGAAGCCGGCGAAATTCTTGAGCAACTGTCCGAGCAACTGGTCGAGCTGGAAAGCCGGCCCGACGATGCCGACCTGCTCAATGCGATCTTTCGCGGTTTCCACACTGTAAAAGGGGGCGCCGGCTTCCTCCAGCTCAACGAGCTGGTGGAGTGCTGCCATATCGCCGAGAACGTGTTCGACATCCTGCGCAAAGGTGAGCGCCGGGTCGATGCGGAACTGATGGATGTGGTGCTCGAGGCACTGGATACGGTCAACAGCATGTTTGGCCAGGTGCGCGAACGCAGCGAAGTGACCCCGGCCACCCCCGAGCTGCTGGCGGCGTTGTCGCGCCTGGCCGAGCCGGGCGCTGCGCAAGAAGCCGAAGCGCCTGCCGCTGCGGCAGCGGAGCCGGTTGTCGAGGCTGCCGCCGAAGAGCAGGACATCACCGACAGCGAGTTCGAGCAGTTGCTCGACTCGCTCGATGCGGTCAAGGCGCAAGCTGCAGCCGACGAGCAGCTGCAGGGTGAGACCGTCAGTGGCGAAGGTGACGAGATCACCGACGCCGAGTTCGAATCGCTGCTCGACCAGTTGCACGGCAAAGGCCAGTTCAGTGCCGAGCTTGCCGCGCCAGCGGTCGCCAGTGCGCCGGTAGCGGCCAGCGACGAGATTACCGACGCCGAATTCGAATCGCTGCTCGACCAGTTGCATGGCAAGGGCACGTTCCAGGCTGATGCCTTGCCGGCCGCCAAGGCCTCGGCGCCTGCCGCCGCTGCCCCTGGCGCCGGTGGTGACGAAATCAGCGAGCACGAGTTCGAGGCGCTGCTGGACCAGTTGCACGGCAAGGGCAAGTTCGGCGGCGAAGTGGTCGCTGCCGAAACCCCCGCTGCGGCCAAGGTGCAAGCGCCGGCTGCCGCCAAGGCCGACAGCCAGCCAGTGGCCAAGCCTGCCGCAGCGCCAGCCCCTGCTGCGGCTCCCGCAGCGTCCAGCAAGCCTGCTGCGGCGCCACGCGCGCCGGCCCCGGCTGCCGACAAGCACGGCGCCAGCGAAGCGGAAACCACCGTGCGGGTTGATACCGCGCGCCTGGACGAGATCATGAACATGGTCGGCGAACTGGTGCTGGTGCGTAACCGCCTGGTGCGCCTGGGCCTGAACAGCGGCGACGAGGCCATGTCCAAGGCCGTGTCCAACCTCGACGTGGTCACCGCCGACCTGCAGACCGCGGTGATGAAAACCCGCATGCAGCCGATCAAGAAAGTCTTCGGCCGCTTCCCGCGCCTGGTACGTGACCTGGCCCGCCAGTTGAAGAAAGAGATCAACCTGGAGCTGGTCGGTGAAGAAACCGACCTCGACAAGAACCTGGTCGAGGCCCTGGCCGACCCGTTGGTGCACCTGGTGCGCAACGCGGTCGACCACGGCGTGGAAATGCCTGAAGAACGTGAGGCTGCAGGCAAGCCGCGTACTGGCCGGGTGGTACTGTCGGCGGAGCAGGAAGGCGACCACATCCTGTTGTCTATCTCTGACGACGGCAAGGGCATGGACCCCAACATCCTGCGCGCCAAGGCCGTGGAAAAGGGCCTGATGGACAAGGACGCCGCCGATCGCCTGAGCGAATCGGACTGCTACAACCTGATCTTCGCCCCGGGCTTCTCGACCAAGACCGAGATTTCCGACGTGTCTGGCCGTGGTGTCGGCATGGACGTGGTGAAGACCAAGATTTCCCAGCTCAACGGCTCGATCAACATCTTCTCGGCCAAGGGCCAGGGCTCGAAGATCGTCATCAAGGTGCCGCTGACCCTGGCGATCATGCCGACCCTGATGGTGATGCTGGGCAACCAGGCGTTCGCCTTCCCGCTGGTCAACGTCAACGAAATCTTCCACCTCGACCTGTCGCGTACCAACGTGGTCGACGGCCAGGAAGTGGTGATCGTACGCGACAAGGCATTGCCGTTGTTCTACCTCAAGCGCTGGCTGGTCCAGGGCCAGGTGCACGAAGAGCAGCACGAGGGTCATGTGGTGATCCTGTCGGTCGGCACCCAGCGCATCGGCTTTGTCGTCGATCAACTGGTTGGCCAGGAAGAAGTGGTAATCAAGCCGCTGGGCAAGATGCTGCAGGGCACCCCGGGGATGTCCGGGGCCACCATTACCGGCGACGGTCGCATCGCGTTGATTCTCGACGTCCCGAGCATGCTCAAGCGTTACGCCGCACGGCGTATTTGATTTCGGTGGCGCACCCTGGCGGGTTGCGCCACCTAACGGAGTGTTTATGGCAGTCAAGGTCCTGGTGGTGGATGATTCCGGTTTCTTCCGCCGCCGCGTCTCGGAAATCCTCGCGGCGGATCCGACGATCCAGGTGGTGGGTACCGCGACCAACGGCAGGGAAGCAATCGACCAGGCGCTGGCGCTCAAGCCCGATGTCATCACCATGGACTACGAGATGCCCATGATGGACGGCATCACCGCAGTGCGGCATATCATGCAGCGCTGCCCGACGCCGGTGTTGATGTTCTCGTCGCTGACCCATGAAGGTGCCCGCGTCACCCTCGACGCACTGGATGCCGGGGCGGTGGATTATCTGCCGAAGAATTTCGAGGACATCTCGCGCAACCCGGAAAAGGTCAAGCAGCTGCTGTGCGAGAAGGTGCATACCATTTCCCGCAGCAACCGCCGCTTTGGCAGCTACGCCAGCCCCGCGCCAGTGGCTACGCCGGCGCCTGCCAGCAGCATCGCCAGCCCGGCCCCGGCACGTACGCCGGTAACCAGCCGTGCCGCAGCCCCGGTAGCCGCGCCAGCGCATTCGCCGGCGCCCAAGCGCAAGCCGTACAAGCTGGTGGCCATTGGCACCTCCACTGGTGGCCCGGTTGCCCTGCAGCGTGTGCTGACCCAGCTGCCAGCCAACTTCCCGGCACCGATCGTGCTGATCCAGCACATGCCGGCGGCGTTCACCAAGGCCTTCGCCGAACGCCTGGACAAGCTGTGCCGCATCAGTGTCAAGGAAGCTGAGGACGGCGACATGCTGCGCCCTGGCCTGGCGCTGCTGGCACCCGGTGGCAAGCAGATGATGATCGACGGCCGTGGCACGGTGAAGATCCTGCCCGGTGACGAGCGCCTGAACTACAAGCCGTGCGTGGACATCACCTTCGCCTCGGCGGCCAAGTCGTATGGCGACAAGGTGCTGTCGGTGGTGCTCACCGGCATGGGCGCCGATGGCCGTGAAGGCGCCCGCCTGCTCAAGCAGGGCGGCAGCACGGTGTGGGCCCAGGATGAAGCCAGCTGCGTGATCTATGGCATGCCCATGGCCATCGTCAAGGCCAACCTCGCCGATGCGGTGTACAGCCTGGACGATATCGGCAAGCACCTGGTGGAGGCGTGCGTCTGATGGACGTGCTCAGCCTGATCGGCCTGATCCTCGCGTTTGTCGCCATCGTCGGTGGCAACTTCCTCGAAGGCGGCCATGTTGGCGCGCTGATCAATGGCCCTGCGGCGCTGATCGTGCTCGGCGGCACCCTGGCGGCGGCCTTGCTGCAGTCGCCGCTGGCGTCGTTCAAGCGCGCCTTGCAGATTCTGCGCTGGATCCTGTTCCCGCCACGGGTCGACCTGGCCGGCGGCATCGATCGCGTGGTGAACTGGAGCCTGACGGCGCGCAAGGAAGGCCTGCTGGGCCTGGAAGGGGTGGCCGATGCCGAGTCCGACCCGTATGCCCGCAAAGGCTTGCAACTGCTGGTGGACGGCGCCGAGCCGGAGGCCATCCGCAGCATCCTTGAGGTGGATTTCCTGACCCAGGAAAGCCGTGATATCCAGGCTGCCAAAGTGTTCGAGAGCATGGGCGGCTACGCGCCGACCATCGGCATCATCGGCGCGGTGATGGGCCTGATCCACGTGATGGGCAATCTGGCTGATCCGTCGCAACTGGGCAACGGCATTGCCGTGGCCTTCGTCGCCACCATCTACGGTGTGGCCAGCGCCAACCTGGTGTTGCTGCCGATCGCCAACAAGCTGAAGGCCATCGTCATGCGCCAGTCGCGCTACCGCGAGATGTTGCTCGAAGGCCTGCTGTCGATTGCCGAAGGCGAGAACCCCCGCTCGATCGAGCTGAAGCTGCAAGGCTTCATGGAGTAACCCATGCGTCGCCGTCGTCATGCCGAGGAACACGAGAACCACGAACGCTGGCTGGTGTCGTACGCCGACTTCATCACCTTGCTGTTCGCCTTCTTCGTGGTGATGTATTCGATTTCCTCGATCAACGAGGGCAAGTACAAAGTCATTTCCCAGGCCTTGCTCGGGGTGTTCAACGACCCCGAACGCAGCATGAAGCCGATCCCCATCGGCGACGAGCGGCCGCTGAGCGTGCGCCCGGCCGAGCCGCTGGTCAAGGACAGCGAACAGACCGATGCCGCTCTGGCGGCGAGCACTGCCGACCCGCTGAAAACCATCAGCGATGACGTGCGCGATGCCTTTGGCGACCTCATCAGCAGCGACCAGATGACCGTGCGCGGCAATGAATTGTGGATCGAGATCGAACTCAATTCCTCGTTGCTGTTCGGCAGCGGCGATGCCATGCCCAGCGACAAGGCATTCGCCATCATCGAAAAGGTGGCCGGGATTCTCAAGCCGTTCGCCAACCCGGTGCACGTCGAAGGCTTCACCGACAACCTGCCGATCCGCACGGCACAGTACCCGACCAACTGGGAGCTGTCGTCGGCACGCGCGGCGAGCATCGTGCGCCTGCTGGCCATGGAAGGGGTCGACCCGGCACGCATGGCCTCGGTGGGCTACGGCGAGTACCAGCCGGTGGCCAGCAACGACACGGCCGAAGGCCGCGCGCGCAACCGCCGGGTGGTGCTGGTGATTTCCCGTAACCTCGAAGTACGCCGCAGCCTGACCGGTTCAGGTAGCGCCAATGCCAAGCCGGATGCGGCATTGCGCCGGGCTGGCACACAAAGTGCACCGGCAACGCCAGCAACGGTGGCGGGGCAGTGATCCGTCAATTCCCCGACGCTGCCAAATAGTTGAATGTAGCGCGGTCCCCTGTGGGAGCGGGTCCACCCGCGAAGAAGGCGACACGGTACATGGCACCGGCTGCGCCGGTGTTCGCGGGTAAACCCGCTCCCACACTGATCGCGCGAGCTTTCAGATGTTCAGCAAGACAGTTGCCCCAGCAGTGTTCCTGCCAAATCAATAGATAGAGTTTGCTTGATGAGAGTCTGGGCAGTAGCCAATCAAAAAGGTGGTGTCGGCAAGACCACCACCACCATCGCCCTGGCCGGCCTGCTGGCCGAGGCCGGCAAGCGCGTGGTCGTCGTCGACCTAGACCCGCACGGGTCGATGACCAGTTACTTCGGGCACAACCCGGATGCCCTGGAGCACAGCTGCTACGACCTGTTCCTGCACAAGGGCGCCGTGCCCGAGGGCTTGCCCGGACAATTGCTGCTGCCCACCAGTGACGAGCGTATTTCGCTGTTGCCGTCGAGCACCGCGCTGGCCGTGCTGGAGCGTCAGTCGCCGGGGCAGAATGGCTTGGGCCTGGTAATCGCCAAGAGTCTGGCGCAGCTGTGGCAGGATTTCGACTTTGCCCTGATCGACAGCCCGCCCTTGCTCGGCGTGCTGATGGTCAATGCCCTGGCCGCCAGCCAGCAGCTGGTGATCCCGGTGCAAACCGAGTTTCTTGCAGTCAAGGGCCTGGAGCGCATGGTCGGCACCCTGGGCATGGTCAATCGCTCCCGCAAGCAGGCGCTGCCGTACCAGATCGTGCCGACCCTGTTCGACCGTCGTACCCAGGCCTCGCTGGGCACGCTCAAGCAGTTGCGTGACAGTTACGGCCAGCATGTGTGGCAAGGTTACATCCCGGTAGATACGCGCCTGCGTGATGCCAGCCGCAAGGGCGTCACGCCCTCGCAATTCGACAGCAAGAGCCGTGGCCTGGTGGCCTACCGCGCGCTGCTCAAGCACCTGCTGACTTACAAGACTGCGGCGCAGGTGGCTTGATGACCCAGACCAAGACAACCAGCAGCCGGCCGCAGATGGCCCTGCAATCCTACCTTGACGGTCTGTTGCAGGATGCCACCGAGGCCGCAGACCTGCTCGTTGCGCCCGCCGTGGCGGACGAGTTCGCCGACGCGGTGCGCGAAGAACAGGCACGCGATGCCCGGCAACAGGCCCGGCCCGCACCGCTCGAGACCATCGCCAGCCCGGCGCTACGGCCTTTCGCCGAGCCCACGCCGGCGGTGTTGCCCAACGTGATTCCGGTTGAAGCCCCGGTCGTGTCAGTGGTCGAGCGGGAAGTCGTAGCCGAGGCCAGTATCCCGCTGCTGGTCGAACAACCCACCGTGGTGGCGATGCCCTTGGTGGATGTGCATTTGCCGGCGCCCGACCTACCCGTGCCGCCGAGCACCGTCGATGGCCGACCGGCCTGGGCGGCCGAGCCATTCGAATGCCTGCTGTTCGACGTGGCCGGCCTGACCCTGGCGGTGCCACTGGTATGCCTGGGCTCGATCTACTCCCTGGCCGGCCAGGAGCTGACGCCCTTGTTCGGCCAGCCTGACTGGTTCCTGGGCATCCTGACCTGCCAGGCCGGCAACCTGAAGGTGCTGGACACGGCGCGTTGGGTCATGCCTGACCGCTACCGCGATGATTTTCGCCAGGGCCTGCAGTACGTGATTTCCGTGCAGGGCTATGAATGGGGGCTGGCCGTGCACCAGGTCAGCCGCTCGTTGCGCCTGGACCCGTCCGAGATCAAGTGGCGTAGCCAGCGTGGCCAGCGCCCGTGGTTGGCCGGCACGGTTATCGAACACATGTGTGCATTGCTCGACGTCGCTGCATTGGCCGAACTGATCGCCAGCGGTGCAGCCAAGCAGTTGCATGCGAAACAGAAATGACACCGAACACACCGCCAGTGGCGGATATTGAGGGTAGGGGAATGAAAAAGTCGTCTGCACAAGGTTCCGAAGATCCGATCCTGCAATGGGTTACCTTCCGTCTGGACAACGAGTCCTACGGCATCAACGTGATGCAGGTGCAGGAAGTGTTGCGCTACACCGAGATCGCCCCGGTGCCGGGTGCGCCAAGCTACGTGCTGGGCATCATCAACCTGCGCGGCAACGTGGTGACGGTGATCGACACCCGTCAGCGCTTTGGCCTGATGCCGACCGAAGTCACCGACAATACCCGCATCGTCATCATCGAGGCCGACAAGCAAGTGGTCGGCATCCTGGTCGACAGCGTGGCCGAGGTGGTGTACCTGCGCCAGTCCGAGATCGAGACCGCGCCGAACGTGGGCAACGAGGAATCGGCCAAGTTCATCCAGGGCGTGTGCAACAAGAACGGTGAGCTGCTGATCCTGGTTGAACTGGACAAGATGATGACCGAGGAAGAGTGGTCCGAGCTGGAGAATATCTGAGTTGATCCTCGAGGTTGCTGTCATCTTCCTGGCGCTGGCCTGGGCTGCGAGCCTGTGGTTTTTCCTCAACTACAGCAAGCGCCAGCGGGAGCTTGCCGCCCAACAGGCCGTGGGTGATGCGCTGCGTGACCAGCGCATCAAGGACCTGGCCAAGCGCCTGGACGACTACCAGAACGGTAGCGTGCGCATGGGCGAGGCGCTGCATGCGTTGAGCGTGTCGGTTGCGTCGCTGCCGGACCGGATCCAGCAGCTGGAGCAACGCGACCCCGGAAACGTCACTTTCACCCAGGCCGCCAAGCTGGTGGGCATGGGCGCCAGCGTCGCCGAACTGACCGAAAGCTGCGGTCTGACCCAGGCTGAGGCCGAACTGATGAGCAAGCTGCACCGCAACGGTTGATGAAACGGGCGACGCAACTCGCCCGTTTTTACCCTTACGGCCTGCTCCACGAATGATTGCCTCCCACCTTGGCGAAGCGGTTGAGTGGTAGCAGCGTGCGCACTGCCGCCTGGCTTTGCGGCAGGTCGACGAACCGGTAGGCGTTGACCCGTGGTACGCAGTACAGGTTGAGGATCTGCCGCAAGGTGCGTAGCGCCGGCAAGTGGCGATCGACCACATCGCTGAGCATGGCCGGGCCGGTCATGCGGCTGAGGCGGTTGGCATACCGGTAGAAGTTCGCTGGGTCATCGGCCAGGCTGGGCCTGCTGTCATAGAAGTCTTGGTTGAGCTGGTAGCGTGCAAGCATTTCTTCGGAAATGGCTTCCAGGGTCGGGTTGCCGGCGTGGCTGCCGATCAGGCTGGTGTTGTACAGGCAGTTCATGCCCATTTTCTCGTTGGACATGGGGGGGGCCAGCAGCAGGCCGTCGCGGGTAGTGCATAGTTCGACTTGGTCAATGGTTTCGCCAGTGTCCAGCAGAGTGTCGTCAACATCCATGTACAGGCCCCCTTCGTGATGCAGCATCGGGTAGCGTAGAACGTCGGAGGCAGAGGCATAGTTGCTGGCAATGCCACCATTGCCATCCAGCGCGGCGTCGTACTGGGCATAATATCTGCTTTGGCGAAATGCCCTGAAAAAGGCTTGTTCTTCCAGCGGCAGCACTTGCAGATCAGGGGCTTGCTCAGCCAGCAGGCGCAGGTTTTCGGTATAGGCTTCGGGGGCGGCACTGGAAAGGAACAGGCGCAGGGTGTACTCGCTGTTTCCAAGCCTGGCAGCATTCCTGCCCAGGTTGGCCAGCAGTTCGGGAGCGATGACCTTGTCGCCTACCCAGAGGCAAGACACCTGCTTGGGAATCGCCTGGCTTTCGGTGGCCAATGGCGGGATCCGCACTGGCAGCGCCAGATCAATGCCCAGCGCGCGCAAGCTACGGCTGCGCATGGCGTTGGTGACTGTCCGAGGGCTGCGCACGGGCTGCAGGTCCCTGCTTCCAACCCTTGCGACATAGCCGACTGGCTCGACCTCATTCAGGTCTTCCTCGCGAATGAATACATCGCGCTCCAAGTCATAGACTACCCGTGCGTTATAGGTATCGATACTGGCATCGAGATTATCGACACCGCCGGTGTAGAGCGGCGTGCGGATAACCGAATCGGCAATGGCCTGGTCGCCTCCCGGCAGTGGCGTAATGGGCTCATGGGTATGGAAGTAGCGCGCCCCTTCAGGCTCAGGGAACCGAGGTGGCGAGACTGGGCTCAATGGGTAACCGATCTGCTCGTTCAGCCGTACTGGTGCTGTGAAACCTTCGGTTTTGAATTCGAACAGTGCCTTGGCCCTGGTGGCGCCGGCGATGGCCAGCGGCACGGCATTGAACAGGCCCCAGGTGATATTGCCGACACCGGCTTCCTGGTCCTTCGACGACTTGCCATTGATTGCCTGGTCCAACCCCAGGCCCAGCTGCGCGATGCCACCCACGGCCAACAACGGTGCCAGGCCTGGCACTACCAGGCACAACGGCGCCAGCAGATTTAGCGTCGTGGTCAGGTAACCGAGCCATCGGGCCTTGCTGATGTGGCTATCACGGGTGATGAGGAAGTCGGCGTCATCGTAACTGCGCTGGCGTTGGCGTTCGGCCAATGCCTGGAACAGGTCGCCGGTTATCCTCGGGTTGTACTTGCCTGGCCGGTAGTTGACGTAGGTTCGTGGTGGCCAGGTGCCGTCGTCGTTGAAGTAGCCGTGTTCGGGTGGCAGCCGATGGCTGGAGGGGTATTCCGCCAGGCCTTCCAGGGCAGTGTCCAGGCCGCTGAAGTCAAGGCCTTGCGGGCAGTCGGCCAGGCGGAAGTGCTGCTTCAGGGCCAAGCGCCTGGCAGGCTCCTTGCATTGGTGCCCGATCCAGTCCTTCATGGCGTTTTCGCTGGCGAATTCCAGCAGCGGCGAACTGTTGCCGGGTATATACAACAGGGTCAGGTCGCTGGCCTTGTCATTCAGGTAGAGGATGTCGGTGGCGGCGTAGCCATAGATGCTCAGGGTGCTCAGGCGCAACTTGCCGCCGCGCGGCATCAGCCCTGCGGCTTGCCATGCCAGCTTCCTGGCCGCTTCGCTGAGGCTGCCTTCGGCGACCTGGCTGTTGCAGGCGGCAATGAAGTTGAGCTTGCTGACCAGACGGTGATCGGGCAAATGGTCGCGCCAGTAGCGGTCGAGCTGCGCCTTGAACGGCGCATGGAAATCCAGTTCGTGGATGAATTGCTGGAAGGCCTCGGCAGCGATCGGCAGGTGCGTCGAGGCGTCATAACGTTGTGGCCTGGTGCGGCGGAACAGGCCATTGAACACCGAGTAGGCGGCGCCATAGTGATTGAAGCCAGGCGCTGGCAGGGTTTCGACCAGCTGCAGTGGGCCATCGGGCAGCCTGCCAGCCCACGGCGCGGCAAACAGGGCACCGAACAGATCGTTGTTGGATTCCCCTTGCCAGTTGCTCAGCAATGCCTGTGGCAAGCTGAGGCATTGGATAATGGCGGCCAGGTAGCCGCCGCTGGCATCGGCGCGGTAGTGCAGGGTCACGACATCGATCTGTTCGGGGGCGACGTCATGGCCTTGCTGCCTGAGCCATTGACGGATTGCCCGGCTGGCTTCACGGTCCGGGCGGGGGATATGGGTGAGATGATCGCGGACGTAATTCACGCCGGCGGTGTTGATGCGGCTGGTGGACATGCTATTCGCCTTGCTCGTTGGAAAGAGCGGCAAGGCTGAATGCCTGGCGCGAGCAGAGGTGGTAGATAACTACCGGCGCTGATCCGCAGGCAACACGGCGGCTACCGGGGTGATATCGCGGGGCGCGCCGGGTTCGTCGCTGAAGCCGGCGGGTACCTTGCCGCGTAACTGCCAGGCGAAAGCGATGATTTCGGCAATGGTCAGGTACAGGGCCTCGGGGATCTGCTCGCCCAGCTCCAGGCGCGCCAGCAGTTGCACCAGTTCGGCGTTTTCGTAGATCGGCACTTCATGTTCGCGGGCCAGAGCCAGGATTGCCTCGGCCAGGTCGTCGTCACCCTTGGCGGTCAGGGTCGGTGCTTGCTCGCCGTCGTAGCTCAAGGCGATGGCCTGGCGCGGTTGTCTGTCGATCATGCGGTCTCGTCTACCCAGCGTTGTTCGATGCGCGTGTGCGGGCCCTGTGGCGGGATGCCCGGTCGGCATTCCAGGTCGCCGACCTCCAGGCCACGTGCCAGCAGGCGGGCACGCAAGTCGCCGAGCTGGCTCTCGATCAGCCGTGCGGTCTGTTCGCGCTCGGCCCACAATTGGCCGCAGAGGCGTCCCTGTGCCAGCTGCGCCTGGACCTGCAGCGGGCCCAGCGGGGCCAGGTCGAAGGCCAGGTCGACCCGCCACAGTGCCTGCAGCGGGTCGGGCTGTTCACGCTGCTGGCGTTCGGCCTGTTGTTCCGGGGTTTCTTCGCGCTGCAGCTTCACTTGCAGGGGGATGAACTCCTGCCCGTGGCGGACCGGGACTTCGGTCTGCCAGGTAGTCTGCAGGTTGCCGTTTTCCAGCGTGCCGGATTGTTGCAGGCTGCTCAGCGCGTGGCTCTGCAGGCGCGAGATGGCAGCAGCAGCCAGGCGCAGCAACTGTTGCAGGTCGCCTTCGTTTTCCATGGCCTGGAGCAAACGCGATGGCAGCGGGAAGGCACCCGGCGGTGTCCGTGGGCTGACCCGGTCGAGCATGCCCAGCGCGCTGCGAGCCATGGCCGGCAGTGCCTGGGCCAGGGTCGCCGTGGCGATTACCGGGTTGGCCGGGGCATTGACCGATGCCTGGGCTACCAGTCGCACCAGTTGCGCCTTGAGGTCGGTGGCCACGCTGGCGCTCAGGCCGCCGAGCAGTTTGCCCTCGAGGAAGACACCGCTGTTGCTGATGGCCTGGGCAAGCGTTTTGCCGTCACTGAGCTGGCGGGCATCCGCCAGGCTGGCGAGCAGGGTATTGGCGGTACTGCGTAGCTCGCTATCGCTGCCCTGGCCGTTGGCAATCTGCTGCAAGGCGTTCAGCAGGCCGGGCAGGGACGCCTGCCTGCCTTGCTGGGTGAGCAGCTGCTGGGCGATGTTCAATTGTTCCTGGCGACCGCTCAGCGGTACGAAGCGCAGCGACTGGTCACCTTGGACCACGGCGCTGAGCAGGCTGCCGACCGGCAGCGGGCGCGGGCTGTCGATGGTCAGGATGGCACCGGCCTGGGCGCTGTTGAGCAGGCTGACCAACGAGCGGAAGCTGGCTGTTTCGCCCGCCTGCACCGGCAGTGGCTGGTTGGTCAGCACCTTGCCTTGCAGCAGGGTACCGACGGCCACCTGGCGGGTGTCGAGCCGCGTCAGGGTGGCGATATTGCTGGCGTTGGCCTGTTGCACGAGGATGGCCAGGCGATTGCTTTCAGGCTGGCTGACCGTGACCTGGCTACCTTGCGGAATCGGCTGGCTGGCAGTGGCCTGGACCTGAGTCTGGCTGCCGTTGGCCTGGATCACCTGCAGCACCAGCTGGAAGGTGGTTCCGCTCTGGCGCATCGACAAGACCTCGGCCTGAGCGGCTTCGCCGGGCTTCAGCAGGCCCGGCTGGGGCTGGGCCAGGTCGAGCAGTGCAGCGGTCAGCTGGGCCTTGAGCGCCTGCGCATTGACCGCGGTTTGTGCGCCAAGACTATTGATTTCAGTCATGATTGTATACAACCTGTGGAGCCCGCCCTCTTGGCAGCGTGGCCGCACATGCAATAATGCAGGCCGCCCGCCCTAGCCAGTATAACGGCAGCAAGGGGGGCGACTTGAGAAGCATCTAGATAAGGCGAATCCGTGACCCTTCACCTCCAAGCCGTGGGCCTGGCCTGCGAGCGCGACTTGCGCCTGCTGTTCGAGCACCTCGATTTCGAGCTGCGCCCTGGCGACATGCTGCAGATCAGCGGCCCCAACGGCAGCGGCAAGACCAGCCTGCTGCGCCTGCTGGCCGGGCTGATGCAACCCACCGCCGGGCAGATCCTGCTGGGCGGGCAGCCGCTCGGCGAGCAGCGCCATGCCCTGGCCAGCATCCTGCTGTGGATCGGCCATGCGGCGGGCATCAAGGACCTGCTCACCGCGGAGGAGAACCTCAGCTGGCTCGGCGCCCTGCATCAGCCGGCCACCCCCGAGGCCATCTGGGCGGCACTCGCAGCGGTCGGCCTGCGCGGTTTCGAAGATGTGCCCTGCCACACCCTGTCGGCAGGCCAGCAGCGCCGCGTGGCGTTGGCCCGGCTGTACCTGGCCAGCCCGCCGCTATGGATCCTCGATGAACCTTTCACCGCCCTCGACAAGCAAGGCGTGGCGCAGCTTGAAGCGCACCTGGCGGCCCACTGCGAGCAGGGCGGCACGGTGGTGCTGACCACCCACCACACGCTGGCGCGCAAGCCATCCGGCTACCGTGAACTGAACCTGGGGCAATGGGCCGCATGAGCGTATTCATCCTGTTGTTGCGCCGCGAAGCGCGGCTGCTGTTCCGCCGCCCGGCCGAACTGGCCAACCCGCTGGTGTTCTTTGCCATCGTGGTGGCGTTGTTCCCGTTGGCGGTCGGCCCGGAAAGCCAATTGTTGCAAACCTTGTCGCCAGGCTTGGTCTGGGTGGCGGCACTGCTCGCGGTATTGCTGTCGCTGGACGGCCTGTTCCGCAGTGATTTCGAGGACGGCTCGCTGGAGCAATGGGTGCTGTCGCCGCATCCACTGGCGTTGCTGGTGCTGGCCAAGGTGCTGGCGCACTGGATCTTTTCCGGGCTGGCACTGGTATTGTTGGCGCCGCTGCTGGCGCTGATGCTGGGCCTGCCGAGCCAGTGCCTGGCGGTGCTGCTCGGTTCGCTGCTGCTGGGTACGCCAGTGCTGAGCCTGCTGGGCGCCGTCGGCGCGGCGCTGACGGTCGGGCTGAAGCGCGGTGGTTTGCTGCTGGCATTGCTGATTCTGCCGTTGTATATCCCTGTATTGATCCTGGGCAGTGGTGCGTTGCAAGCGGCGTTGCAAAATATGCCGGCAACCGGCTACCTGCTCTGGCTGGCCAGCCTCACGGCCCTGGCCGTGACCCTGGCACCCTTTGCGATAGCGGCCGGCCTGAAGATCAGCGTCGGCGAATAACGAGTCCCGGGCTTTCAAGCCCGGCCAATACCCTGGATGTACCCTGATGAAAATAAGCTGGACGTGGTTCCACAAGCTGGGCTCCCCCAAATGGTTCTATGCCATCAGCGGCCGCATGCTGCCGTGGCTTGCCGGCGCTGCCGTGCTGCTGCTGCTGGTCGGCATCACCTGGGGCCTGGCCTTCGCCCCCCAGGACTACCAGCAGGGCAACAGCTTCCGCATCATCTACATCCACGTGCCGGCGGCGATGCTGGCGCAATCCTGCTACGTGCTGCTGGCCGTGGCCGGGGTGGTGGGGCTGGTGTGGAAGATGAAACTGGCCGACGTCGCCCTGCAATGCGCCGCGCCCGTCGGTGCCTGGATGACCGCCGTGGCGCTGGTCACCGGCGCCATCTGGGGCAAGCCGACCTGGGGCAGCTGGTGGGTCTGGGATGCCCGGCTGACGTCCATGCTCATCCTGTTGTTCCTGTACTTCGGCATTATTGCGTTGGGCCAGGCGATCAGTAATCGTGACAGTGCCGCCAAGGCCTGTGCGGTGCTGGCGATTGTCGGTGTGGTGAACATCCCGATCATCAAATATTCGGTGGAGTGGTGGAACACCCTGCACCAGGGCGCCACCTTCACCCTCACGGAAAAGCCGGCGATGCCCGCCGAAATGTGGCTGCCACTGCTGTGCACGGCGCTGGGCTTCTACTGCTTCTTCGGTGCGGTGTTGTTGCTGCGCATGCGCCTTGAAGTGCTCAAACGTGAGGCGCGCGCCAGTTGGGTCAGGGAGGAAGTATTGAACAGCCTGGGGCAGAGGGCCGCGCCATGAGTTTTGCCACCTTCGGTGACTTTCTCGCCATGGGCCACCATGGCCTGTATGTGTGGACGGCCTATGGCGTCTGCCTGGCGGTGCTGGCGCTGAATGTTGCCGCACCCGTGCTGGCTCGTCGTCGCTATTTGCAAGATGAGGCGCGCCGTTTGCGCCGGGAGAACAACCAGTGAATCCGCAGCGCAAGAAACGCCTGTTGCTCATCGTCGGCCTGCTGGTCGGCGTCGGGGTTGCCGTCGGCTTTGCCTTGAGCGCATTGCAGCAGAACATCAACCTGTTCTACACCCCGACCCAGATCGCCAACGGCGAGGCACCGCTGGACACGCGCATTCGCGCTGGCGGCATGGTCGAGAAGGGCTCGGTGCAGCGTTCCGCCGATTCGCTCGACGTGCGCTTCGTGGTCACCGACTTCAACAAGTCCGTGCCGATCACCTACCGCGGCATCTTGCCGGACCTGTTCCGTGAAGGGCAGGGCATCGTCGCCCTCGGCAAGCTCAACGGCGACGGCGTGGTGGTCGCCGATGAAGTGCTGGCCAAGCACGACGAGAAGTACATGCCGCCCGAAGTGACCAAGGCCCTGAAGGAAAGCGGCCAGGCGGCTGGCGGCATGGAGGCCAGGCCATGAACGCGGCGCTGGTGATACCCGAGCTCGGCCAGCTGGCCATGATCCTGGCGATCTGCTTTGCCGCCGTGCAGGCCACGTTGCCACTGCTCGGCGCCTGGCGTAACGACAGCCTGTGGATGAGCCTGGCGCGCCCGGCGGCCTGGGGCCAGTTCGCGTTCCTGGCCTTTGCCTTCGCCTGCCTGACCCACGCGTTCATGACCGACAACTTCTCGGTCGCCTACGTGGCCAGCAACTCCAACAGCGCCCTGCCGTGGTACTACAAGTTCAGCGCCGTGTGGGGCGCCCATGAAGGCTCGTTGTTGCTCTGGGCGCTGATCCTCGGCGGCTGGACCTTCGCCGTGTCGATCTTCTCGCGCCAGCTGCCACAGGTGATGCTGGCGCGCGTGCTGGCGGTGATGGGCATGATCAGCGTCGGCTTCCTGAGCTTCCTGATCATCACCTCCAATCCGTTCCAGCGCCTGTTGCCGCAGGTGCCGAGCGATGGCCGCGATCTCAACCCGTTGCTGCAGGACTTCGGCCTGATCGTCCACCCGCCGATGCTGTACATGGGCTATGTCGGTTTCTCGGTGGCCTTTGCCTTCGCCATCGCCGCGCTGCTCGGTGGGCGCCTGGATGCCGCCTGGGCGCGCTGGTCGCGGCCGTGGACCATCGTCGCCTGGGCTTTCCTCGGCGTGGGTATCACCCTGGGTTCGTGGTGGGCCTATTACGAACTCGGTTGGGGCGGCTGGTGGTTCTGGGACCCGGTCGAGAACGCCTCGTTCATGCCCTGGCTGGTGGGCACCGCATTGATCCACTCGCTGGCGGTGACGGAAAAGCGCGGGGTGTTCAAGAGCTGGACCGTGCTGCTGGCGATTGCCGCGTTCTCGCTGAGCCTGCTGGGTACTTTCCTGGTCCGCTCCGGGGTGTTGACCTCGGTGCATGCGTTCGCCGCCGACCCGGCGCGTGGTGTGTTCATCCTGATCTTCCTGCTGTTCGTGGTCGGCGGTTCGCTGACCTTGTTCGCCGTGCGCGCGCCGGTGGTCAAGAGCCAGGTCGGCTTTGCCCTGTGGTCGCGGGAAACGTTGCTGCTGGCCAACAACCTGATTCTGGTGGTCGCTGCTTCGATGATCCTGCTCGGCACCTTGTACCCGTTGGTGCTCGACGCCCTCAGCGGGGCCAAGCTGTCGGTCGGCCCGCCATACTTCGATGCCTTGTTCCTGCCGTTGATGGCGCTGCTGATGGTGGTGCTGGGCGTGGGCGTGGTGGTGCGCTGGAAAGACACCCCGGGCAAGTGGCTGGCGAGCATGATGACCCCGGTATTGATCGGCAGCGCAGTGCTGGCGCCGCTCGCCGGCTTCATCGTCGATGATTTCGACTGGCCAGCGCTGAGCGCCTTCGCCCTGGCTGCCTGGGTGGTGCTCGGCGGGTTGCGCGACATCTTCGACAAGACCCGCCACAAAGGCCTGGTCAAAGGCGTGCTGGGCCTTTCGCGCAGCTACTGGGGCATGCAGCTGGCGCACCTGGGCCTGGCGGTGTGTGCCTTGGGCGTGGTGCTGTCGAGCAACAACAGCGCCGAGCGCGACCTGCGCATGGCGCCGGGCGAAAGCGTCGAGCTGGGCGGTTATCACTTCCTGTTCGAAGGCGCCAGGCACTACGAAGGGCCGAACTTCATCTCCGACAAGGGCACCATCGTGGTCAGCCGCGATGGCCGCGAAGTGACCACCCTGCACCCGGAAAAGCGCCTGTACAGCGTGCAGCAGTCGATGATGACCGAAGCCGGCATCGACGCCGGCTTCACCCGCGACCTGTATGTTGCCCTTGGCGAGCCGCTGGAAAACGGCGCCTGGGCAGTACGCGTGCATATCAAGCCTTATGTCCGCTGGATCTGGCTGGGCGGTCTGCTGACCGGCCTGGGCGGGTTGCTGGCGGCCCTCGACCGGCGCTACCGCGTCAAGGTCAAGACCCGGGTGCGTGAAGCCCTGGGCGTATCTGGAGCAGCTGCATGAAGCGTTGGATCATGGTGGTGCCATTGGTGGTGTTCCTGCTGATGGCGGTTGTCCTCTACAAGGGGCTGTTCCTCAAGCCCGACGAGCTGCCGTCGGCGATGATCGGCAAGCCGTTCCCGGCGTTTTCCCTGGCCTCGACCCAAGGCGACCGTACCCTGACCCAGGCTGACTTGCAGGGCCGCCCGGCGCTGGTCAACGTGTGGGCGACCTGGTGCCCGTCGTGCAAGGTCGAACACCCATACCTCAACCAGCTGGCCGAGCAGGGCGTGGTGATCCACGGCATCAACTACAAGGACGATAACGCCGCCGCACAGAAGTGGCTGGCCGAATTCCACAACCCGTACCAGTTGGACATCCGTGACGAACAGGGCAGCCTGGGCCTGGACCTGGGCGTGTACGGCGCGCCGGAAACCTTCCTGATCGACGCCAAGGGCATCATCCGCTACAAGCACGTCGGCATCGTCGATGCCAGCGTCTGGCGCGAACAGCTGGCACCGCTGTACCAAGGCCTGGTCGACGAGGCCAGGCCATGAAGCGCTGGTTGGCAGCGGCCGTGCTGGGCATGAGCCTGGCCGGTGTGGCCAAGGCGGCCATCGATACCTACCAGTTCCGCGATGACGCCGAGCGCGAGCGTTACCAGCAGCTGACCAAGGAACTGCGTTGCCCCAAGTGCCAGAACCAGGACATCGCCGACTCCAACGCACCGATCGCCGCCGACCTGCGCCGGGAAATCTTCCGCATGCTCGGTGAAGGCAAGAGCAACCAGCAGATCGTCGACTTCATGGTCGACCGCTATGGCGACTTCGTGCGCTACAAGCCGGCACTCAGTGGCCGCACCTGGTTGCTCTGGTTCGGCCCGGGGATTCTGCTGGTCGGTGGCTTCGTGGTGCTGGCGGTGATCGTGCGCCGTCGCCGTGGTTCGGCCACCCAGGCTGCGCAGGAGCTGTCCTTCGAAGAACGCGAGCGTCTCGCCAAACTGCTGGAAAAAGAACAGACCCATGACTGAATTCTGGCTTAGTGCGGGCCTGCTGCTGCTCGCTGCCATCGGCTTTCTGCTGATCCCGATCCTGCGTGGCCGTCGCCAGCAGCAGGAAGAAGACCGCACCGCCCTGAACGTGGCGCTGTACCAGGAGCGTATTGGCGAACTGGCGGCGCAGCAGGCCGCTGGCGTGCTTGACGACGCGCAGATGGCCAAGGGCCGTGACGAAGCCGCCCGCGAGCTGCTGGCGGACACAGAAGGTGCCGAACCTGCGCGTCAGGGCCACTTGGGCAAGGCGTTGCCAGTGCTGGCGGCGCTACTGGTGCCGCTGTTGGCGCTGGGGCTGTACCTGCATTTTGGCGCGGCGGACAAAGTGGCGCTGACCCAGGAATTCGCCGCGGCGCCCAAGTCGATGGAAGAGATGACGGCACGCCTGGAGCGGGTGGTGCAGGCCCAGCCGGATTCGGCCGAGGCGGTGTACTTCCTGGGGCGTGCCTATATGGCCGAGCAGCGCCCGGCCGACGCCGCGCGTACCTTCGAGCGCGCCGTGACCTTGGCCGGGCGCCAGCCCGAATTGCTCGGGCAGTGGGCCCAGGCGTTGTACTTCGCTGCTGGCAAGCAATGGAGCCCGCAGGTGCAGGCGCTGACTGACGAAGCACTGAAAGCCGATCCCAGCGAAGTGACCAGCCTGGGGCTGCGTGGTATCGCTGCGTTCGAGGGCGAGCGTTACCAGGAAGCGATCGATTACTGGAAGCGCTTGCTGGCCCAACTGCCGGAAGGCGACGCATCGCGTGACGCACTGCAGGGCGGCATTGACCGCGCTGCCGAGCGCCTGGGCGGCTCGCCAGGCCAGGCCGCGCAAGCCGCGCCGGTGGTGGCGCGCCTGAAGGTGCGGGTGGAGCTGGCTGCGGCGTTGAAAGACAAGGTTCGGGCGAACGACACGGTGTTCATCTTCGCTCGCGCCAGCAATGGGCCGCCGATGCCGTTGGCGGCCAAGCGGGTGACGGTGGCGCAGTTGCCGATCGAGGTGGAATTGTCCGATGCTGACGCGATGATGCCGCAGATGAAACTGTCCGACTTTGCCGAAGTCCAACTGGTTGCACGTGTCTCGCGCGCTGGCCAGCCTACCCATGGCGAGTGGATTGGCCAGGGTGCGCCACTGCCCAGCGCCACGCAGGCCACCCAGCACCTGACCATCGACAGCCCCGACCCGTAAGAGAGCAATGCCATGCACAGCACCGTCCGCCTGACCCTGATCACCCTGGCCCTGGGTTTGTCTGCGTGTACGGTGCATGAACCGTACGAGCGGCCGGAGCCGCCGATCGAGCGGTTGCCGCAGCAGGGGCCGGTGGTCAAGCCGGTGCCGGGTGGGCAACCGTCCACTGCGCCGAGCAAGCCGGCGGCCATCCCCAAACCGATGCCGCGTACTTCGGCCAGCTTCGCGCCGCCGCCTGGCGGGGCGAGCCACTGGGATCCGAAACTGGGTGTATACGTACTTGAGAAGCAACCCAATACCTTCTACCGCCAGCGTACCTACTACCGGTTCGATAACGGCTGGAGTTGGTCGCTGAGCCCGAATGGGCCTTGGCAGGAAACGGACAGCAGTGGCGTACCGGGTGGCTTGGGACGCGCATTCGCGCAGTAGTTGCAGCGTTAACGTTGCTTTTGCTTTTGCTTTTTGCTCTTGCTTCTAAGCGCGCGATAGTTCAGGCGCCGCCGAATGCGACTTCAGGAGGCCGAGCGAAGGGCTTGCGGAGGGAGGTGACGGGCATGGATGCCCGTCAAGCGCTGAGGCCCCATGGATGGGGCCTGCAGCGCGTCCTCCCGGGAGCAAGCCCGTAGCGAGGGGACCCCGGAGCGCAGCGTAGGGGCCGGATGATGGGAGCCAGCGTTTTTTGGTTACTTTTTGTCGCGTTTGACAAAAAGTGACCCGCCGTAAGGGCGGAAAGGTGACTAAGCGCCACCTTTGAAAATGAATGTTGACCTTGTTGTTGAAGCCTACGCCTGAAAGCGAAAAGCGAAAATCGAAAAGATTGAAGCGGGATAGCGCTGGTTTTTATCGCGCGCAAAGTCCATTGGCGATGACGACGCTGACTCACCGTTTCGCCCTTACGGCGAGTCACTTTTTGCCAAACGCGGCAAAAAGTAACCAAAAAACGCTGCGCTCCCATCATCCGGCCCCTACGCTGCGCTTCGGGGTTCCCTCACTCCGGCCTTGCTCCCGGGAGGACGCGCTGCAGGCCCCATCCATGGGGCCTCAGCGCTTGACGGGCATCCATGCCCGTCACCTCCCTCCGCAAGGCCTACGTTCGGCCTCCTGAAGTCGCGAAAATCAAGATCAAGATCAAGATCAAGATCAAGATCAAGATCAAGATCAAGATCAAAAGCAGAGCAAGAGCAAGAGCAAGAGCAAGAGCAAGAGCACGAGCAAGAGCAAGAGCAAGACAGGGGCAGGAAGCCATGCTGAGCGGAACAGTGCAGTTCTGCCTCATTATTTCGGTTGACTGTACTGGTCGGTGATTCCGCATAATCCCACCTTGAACTGATCCGGAGGTGGCATGCGCAAGACAGTCCTGGTCCTGGTAGAAACCGTCGACGATTACCTGCCCCTGCTGGAGCAGGCTGGCTACCAATTGATTCGTGCCCCCTCACCGCAACTGCGCGCCGAGGCCATTCGGCACCACGCCGATGCAATCGATGCGGTACTCACCCGCGGCCCGCTGGGTCTGACTGCCGCCGAAATCCAAGCCCTGCGCAGATTACAGATCATCTGCGTGATCGGCGCCGGCTACGAGCAGGTCGATCTGGCCGCCGCAGCCGCCCGCGGCATCACCGTCACCAACGGTGCCGGGGCCAATGCCAACGCGGTCGCTGACCACGCCATGGCATTGATGTTGGCGCTGCTGCGCGACATTCCCCGCGCCGATGCCAGTATCCGCCACGGCGAATGGAACCGAGTGATCAGCCCCTCGGTGACTGGCAAGCGCCTGGGCATTCTCGGCCTCGGTGCGGTCGGGCAGGCCATCGCCAGGCGCGCCCATCAGGGCTTCGACATGCCCATCAGCTACCACAGCCGCACACCACGCCAAGATCTGCCCTACACCTGCTACGACAGCTCGCTGCACCTGGCCGAGGCCGTCGACATCCTGCTGGTGGCTACCCCCGGCGGTGCCGATACCCGCCATCTGGTCGATGCCCCGGTGCTCGATGCGCTGGGCGCCAAGGGCTTCCTGGTCAACATCGCCCGCGCCAGCGTAGTCGACACCCAGGCGCTGGTTGCCGCGCTGCAGCAGGGCCGGCTGGCCGGCGCGGCGCTCGATGTGTTCGATGACGAGCCGCAGGTGCCCGATGCACTCAAGGCCCTCGGCAATACCGTGCTCACGCCCCATGTGGCCGGCCAGTCGCCAGAGGCGGCACGCGACACGCTAGCCTTGGTGCTGCGCAACTTGCAGGCGTTCTTTGCCGGTGAGCCGGTGCTCACCGCCGTTCTACCTTGACCCATTCGATACCCCCGGCACTGCCGGGCCCATAAGGAGCGTTTGCATGCAACTCGAGATCTTCCAGGTCGATGCTTTTTCCGCCGAACCCTTCGGTGGCAACCCGGCAGCGGTGATCCCGCTGGACAGCTGGCTGCCGGATGACCTGCTGCAGCGCATCGCCGAAGAAAACAACCTGTCGGAAACCGCCTATTTCGTGCGTAACGGCGAGGCCTTCGACCTGCGCTGGTTCACTTCCAGCGTCGAAGTAGATTTGTGCGGCCATGCCACTCTGGCCTCCGCCTATGTGCTGTTCGAACAGCTAGGCGAACAGGCTGAAGTGCTGCGCTTCAATACCCGCAGCGGTGAACTGCGGGTCAGCCGGGCGGCCGACGGCCTGCTGGCGATGGACTTCCCGGCCAAGCAGCCGGTGGCCATCGACCCGCCAGCCGGGCTGTTGGAGGCGCTGGGGCTGAGCAATGCCAGAGCGGTGTATCGCTCGGATGATTACGTTGTGCTGATCGACGACTTGGCGGTGCTTGCCTCGCTGAAACCTGATTTTGTTGCCCTGTCGGCATTCGACGTACGCGGCATCGCGGTAACGGCTGCAGGCCGTGATCATGATTTCGTCACCCGCTGGTTCGGCCCTCGGGTTGGGGTCAACGAAGACCCGGTCACTGGCTCTGCGCATACCTCGCTGGCACCGCTGTGGTCCGCCATGCTCGGCAAGCGCGCATTGACCTGCGAACAAGGCGGAGCGCGCAAAGGGCAGTTGCATTGTGAAGTGCCAGGCGATGGCCGGGTGTTCATCAGTGGGCGGGCTGCCTTGTTCCTGCGTGGGGTGGTGTACTGTTGATCAGGGCGGGGTACTTCGCCGCAGGTTGCGGTACCCCGGCCGATCATGCCGAACAAGACCTTACTGGTCCCCGGCGATGTACTGGAAGGTTGCGCTGCCTGAAGCTACGGTGGGCAGCGTGACCTTGATGATCGGCAGGTCGATGCCGGTCTTGCTGAGAAAGCGCTGCTTGCTCTTGCGTGCCGGGTCCAGCCCCGCTGGCGTGGCGTAGAAGAAGGCTTGGATCGGCAGTGCCGCGCCCTGGCCTTTTGGCCACACCTGCACCAACATTTCGTTCTGTTCTCTGAAGTACCCCGTGTTCAACCATTTGGCTTGCATGGCTGCATAAAAGTTCGGGCCGGCATAATGGTTGAGTTCGTCACGCACATCGAAGCCACAGATGCTGTTGCCTACCGTCCCGGGCGGAAACCTGGCCACCCACTGAGCGCCCGTGGTGATGTTCTGCTGATGGCAAGGCTGGCTGCCCGCCACCCCGGGATAGATGCCGCACCCATACCGTTCAGTTCGGCCGTCGGTCCAGCCATCCATGGGAAAATGGCACAGGATGGGGATGTCGAGCTTGCCTGGTGGCATGTCGAAGATCGGGTAGAAAATGAAGCCGTTGGGATTGGTCGGCGCCCAGGCAAAGCTCTGGAAGTTGTTGTCTTTGCGCAGGTAGGAAAACGAAACGCTGCCCTTCCTCTCGGCCACAGGGCTAGGGTCCCAGGTATCGTAGGCATCGCTGTAGGTCGTGGCGCGTATGATTACCCCGGAGCAAAGGAATGCCGGCATGCTGTCACTGCCACAGTTTGCCCGGGTGTCGTTGTAACGCCTGGTCAAGGCCTCCGCCGTGGCCGGGCCATCGACCACGGTGATGGCCGGGGCATGGGGTTTGGAGGGAGGGACTGACGTTTCCTGGCTGACGCAGGCAACCAGCAGTAAAGGTACGAACAGCAGCAGTAATCGGTTCATCTGGCAAACCTCGGGCGTGTGCTCACCGGCTTCGGCGTGCTCGACGAAGACATTGGTGTGAAGAAGAAGAGTGGATTGGCCCGGGTTGGTGTCAGATTATGGGGGCCTGTGACCGGGCACAACTGGCAGAAATGACAGGTACTGTCGCCAAAAAACGAGGGGAGCTGGCTAGGCTCCCCTCGTTCTGTTGTGGTGGTTCAGGTTGGATCAGGGGCGGTAACCGCGGCTGTCGATGACGATGTGTGTTGTGTTGTTGGTGACAGAGCCTGCGTCGTTCTCTGCTGTCCACTCGGCATAGATGTGGCAAAGGTCCAGCGGGAACGCCAATGTGGCGGCGTCGAGTGAAAACTCCGTGACAGTGTCCTTGTCGTCAGGCCCGACGGTTTTGCTCAACGTGATCCTGGTCTCTTCGATCGGTGTATCGCCAGGGGTGTGGTTCTCGTCCACGTGTTGCACGAGGTCGATCGAGATGATGTCGCCGACTTCTTTGTTCAGGTAATGCGGTGTCACGAAGAACACCCCCGCCTTGATTTCATTAGGCCCGATCACGCCGTTGCCGTTCAGCGGCCGGTAGTTGGCATCCGGCAGGGTGCCTCCGCCTGGCAGTTCGTCCGAACCAGAGACCAGGACGGGCTGCTTCGGTGAATGCGAGGTATTCTCCGCGCCGCCAGCCACGTTGCGGGTTACGCTGTACTTCAGGATCTTCTCACCCGAGCCTTCATTGCGGATCTGATCCGCGGTGAGGGGCAGCACCAGGTCGGCCTTGTTGGCTACATCCGCTGCACTGATAACGCGCTCGGAGAGCGATGTGCCGCCGTAGGTAACATTCAACCGGTCATTGAGAATGAACAGCTCCTGCTGCGGTGTCTGCGAGTCGTACCAGTACACGGTGATGGTGGCAGCTTTGTCGAAATCCTCCACCGGGATCTCGTTTGGCTTTCCACTGGCCGACAGCAGCAGGGCGGCCTTCAGGTTGGGGTGTTCTGGCTTCTCTGGGTCCGGGTCGCCACCGGCCTGGAACAGGTTGATAGCTACGGTGGTGGCAGGGGAGGTGCCGGCCACCAGTCCGTTGCGCACGATGCGGTACAACACATCGATGTTGGCGACCTGGTTGGCGCCGCTGGTCGCGGTTTTCCAGGTGTCGTAGAGCGCGGCATAGGAGGCCTGGACGATGTGCTCCTGGTCTTCCGTACCTCCTGGAATTGCAACCAGGGTATGCGCCTGCCCACCCCAAACCAACTGGATCTGATCCCCTGGCTGGATACCCGGGGCGCCGGTGAATGCGGGGATGATCACGTCTGCCGGGCCACGCGCGTCGGCTTCTCCGATGATGCCGTCATCGTCGAAGGACGGTACCTCCGGGGCTAGCAGGCCAATCAGTTCCCCCTTGAGCAGTACCCGCAGATCGAGCCACTCTGAAGGCAGTGACTTGTTGCCGGCACGGTCGGTGATCTGATAAGTGAATCTAAGGTTGCCATCGTCTGCGGCTTCGATGTCTTCGCGCAGGTAGCGAAGTTCCACGTCATCATTAGTACCACCGGTGAGGTTTTCTGCCTTGCTGCCCGGTGCAACGGTGCCGTTGATGAAGCCCTGGATTAAGTCCCCAGGTTCAACGCCTTCATAGCTGGGCACGAGGCTTTCCAGGTATTCGATACCGCCGTCATCCTTGAGCTTGTCCGGGGTCAGGCCATTGGCGACGATGTCTTCATCCACAATGAGCTTGCCCAGGGTCGGGCGGCCAGGGGCGGTCAGGTCGACCCGGAACGACTGGGTCGGGCCATCCTCGGTACCGCCACCCGCGAAGTAGGTCACCCGGTACACGATGGTGTGGGGGCCTTCGCTTCGTGCACTGGCGGGCAGTTCGATCTCGAAAGTCTCACCGGCAACGAAGCCGGTGAAGGTGAGAGCTGTGCCAACGGCGTTGCCATCGACGAACAGCTGTACCTTGTCACGGTCAGGGTCGCGTACCTTGCTCGGTACCGGGAATTCAAGTTTCAGATCGTCGTTGCGGACACTCTCCAGCAGCAGGTTGTCGGCGACCCCGGACGGTGGCAGGGGAGCCAGAGCTGCGGGAGGGAATACCAGTGGATCAGGGAATTGTACGGTACCGGGTGGCGCCACCAGGGTCGCCTGGTACGTCAGCGGGCCCTTGATAAGGGGGGCACGGGCGATGGAGTTGGCGGGTACACCGCTGTTAGTGACCACGTCGATGAATTGGGTCATGGCTTGTTCCATTGGCTAAAAGGGAGTCAGGGGTTGTCTGCTGTCTCGCCCAGACCTCGTCAGGCCTGGGCTCGGCAACGGTGTTACGGGTACTTCCGGCTGTTCAGCTAGCCTTTGCAGCCAATGCGATCGCAGGTCTATGTTCGACAAAAAACGCGCGCCTGTAACCTGACAGATTTACCAGGTAGCGGCGGCTGTTAAGGCGGGGAATAGTGCGGGAAGGTATGCGGGGGGCATGCCGCACGGTGCATGGGGCACCGCGCGGCACGGCTTCAGAACGACCAGCGCAGGGCCAGCGAGGCGGCTGTGTCAGAGAAGTTGTCGCCGCCCGTTTGCTGGGCCAGCGCAGCCGTGACGGTCAGGTCGCGATTGATCCGGCCTTCGGCGCCGGCTTTGAACTCGGCGATGTTGCGCGTGCCGACCTGGCTGACGCTGGCACCGTCGAGGGTGACCCCGGCCTGGCGGCTGTTGTGGATCCAGTTGGCTTCGACGAAGGGCTTGAAGCTGTCGACCAGGGTGTCGTCACCGCTGTAGTTCAGCTTGAGGAATGCCCGGGCACCGACGCTGACGCTCAAGGTGTCGCTGCCGCCGCTGGAGACGATGGTGCCGTTGTCTTCGCGGTGATCGTCGGGCGTCACGCCAGACCAGAACACCTTGGCCTTGGGTTGCAGGTACCAGGCGCTGCCGTTGTCGAGGGCGTTGCGAAACACATAGCCGCCCTCGAGCGAGGTCGACACGCCACTGGCGCTGTAGGTTTCCTTGGCGACATCTTCGCCGGTTACCTGGGCATCGAACCAGCTGTATTGCAATACCGCATCGGTATACAGCCCCTGCTCGCTGTTACCGTCGGCGTACCAGGTACCATAGACACCAGTGGTGTAGCCTTTGACCTGGCTGCCGGCATGGTGGTTGGTGAGCTGCGAGGTAGTGGTACCGTGGCTGTAGCCATAGCCGGCGAAGGCCCCGGCGCGCCAGGCGCCGCCGTCGCGGGTCATGCCGCCGGCCAGGTCGGCGCCCAGCAGCAGGGCATAGCGGTTGGTATGGGTGTTGAGCTGCCCGGAGTTGTCGGTGGCGCGCTGGTGGCCGCCGCTGTTTTTCATCCACAGGTTGGTCGACCTGCCATTGGCCGCAAGGGTGTCGGCGCGCTCGGTCTCGCTGCTACGCTCGCTGACACTGGCGTCGAACAGTGTATTCATGGCATAGAGGTTGGCGGCATAGGCGCCACCTTCGGGGCGTACCACCAGCGTTGGCGCCGGCTCCGGGCCCGGCCCTGGACCAGGGTTGCCCGGGTCGCTCAGTTCGTTGCTCAGGTACCAGTTGCCGCTGTTGTCGCCTTCGCCACGCACCAGGTGGTAGTCGTAGGCGCCGGCGACGATACGGCCCGATTGCTGGAATTCCCCGGCCGAGTTCCCCCCCACGGTGATCAACTCGATGCCGTTGAGGGTCTTGGCACCGCTGCCGCCCAGGTTGTTGACGCGTACCGAGGTGCTGCCACTGGTGTCGCCTTTGACGATCAGTTTGTCGGTGAGCGAATCGTCGCCGCCGAGTACCGAGTTGAACACCAAGGTGCCGCCGTTACCGGCATAGTCGCCTTCCACGGTCAAGGTACGGCCGGCGGCACCGTCGGAAAAGGCCACGGTACCGCCATTGCTCAACTGCCCGATGCTGGAGTCGTCGGTGATGATCCAGGAGGCGCTGTCAGCCACGTTGACCTTGTCGACGCCTCGCATCGAGCCGCGCAGGATCGCCTTTTCGATCAGGCTCACTTCTGTAGTGGCAGTGTCCTCTGAGGTGATATTGCCGGTGATGTCGCTGGCGCTGATGGTCAGGTAGGCCTGGGCATCATCGTGGACCTCCAGCAGGTTGCCGTTGCCGGCGCTGACCACCGTGCCGTCGCGCAGGGTGATGTGGGCGATGGGGGGGGCGTCTTCGCCGGGATACAGGTTGCCCATGTAGATCGCACTGCCGTTGCTGGACACCAGTTGGCTGCCGGCGATATCAAGCACTGCGGTAAGGTCTGCGCTGGAACCACTGATATCGGAATTGATCGCGATAGCATGACGTTCGCCGTCGAGCACCGAACCGCTGACGGTTGCGTTGCCGCCGAGCATCAGCAACGCCACCCCGGAGGAAAATTCCGCACCCGCCGAGGTATCGCCGTTTTCCTTCGCCGTGACGCGGCTACCCGCCAGGCTCAGGGTGCTCTGGTTGTTGAGGATGGCGCGCCCGTTCGCGCGGATCGTGGCACCTTGGGCAGTCAGGCTGCTGCCGTTGACCAAGGCGATGGCCGAGCCCAGCCTTGACCCCGCACCATCGGCCTCGCTGCCAGGGTTGAGGACCAGGCTGGCGCCGTTGCGTACCTCCCAGAACTCGGCGGGAGTGCCGGCTTCGACCGTGGCGCTTTGCCCTGGACCGTCAAGGATGGCGGCATGGCTAGCCAATGGGCTACAGCTGAGCAGCAACAGGCATGCGTAGCGTGAGGGATTGTGAGTAGTCAGGTGGTAAGGTCGTTTCATCGTGGACTCCGGGATGATTTTTGGCCAGAACGGCGGGATGCGCGGAGGATGAACGGGCGATGGGACTTTTCCTGTAGGAAAAGTCCCATCAAGTCCAGGAAAAGTATGAAGTTTGCCAAGTTTCACGGGCGTCGCTCTCAAGGCTTGCGGTCAAGCTTGAGCGACTGTTGGCAGAATGTAACCTGGTAAAAATGCTGGTTTTTGCCGGGAAACTGCGGTGCAGATACCGCTCTGCTGCGCCCGGCCTTGCACCGGGCGCAGCAGCCGCACCCTCAGAGTTGTTGGCGAAGGACCCTGGAGAACCTGAACCGTTCGTTGTTACCGCGATAGATGCTGTAGTTGATCAGGACCACTCTTCCCCTGTTCTCTTCCACGATGCTTCTTGGGACCTGGAAGTACTTTGGCGTTTCCGCCTGCAGGTACTCTTCGGTCGAATCCCAAGGAGCCGGATTGATCCCATACAAGCGTACGCGCCCTGTGTGGCCGGTCTGCTGGTCCGGCGACAGGATGGACACTGCGGCGGTAGGCGAGCCCTCTTGTGGGAAATAGCGAGGCGGTGGCATCTCCATCCCTTGGCTGTCGATGTTCAACACGAAGCTCGGCGAAGGGGTTGTGCCGTTGACGGTGTAGCGGATCTGCACCGAGCGACCAATGGCGTCGATCACCTCGAGACGGGGCACCTGGAACCTGAGCGTTTGCGGCGTGCCGACGGTTTGCCTGTCGCGCCAGGTGAAATAGGGGCCGACCCACTCCAGCTCGATGGCTTGGCCGTTCGCCATGCCCTGGAATGGCGGCACTTCCACTTCGAGGAAGTCATCGTAGTACATGTCGTTCTGAACATTCAGTCGTCCACCCGACGCCTTGGGAACACGAGGTGCGACAGGCACGATGGTGGCCCCCTCGACAGTGAACGACAGGGAGGAGGACCTTCCCTTGCCCGGTATCGAGTAGTTGACCGTGACGGTGCTGTTGAGGTTGCCGGCAATGTAGGTGCCTGCTATTGGAATTTCCTGCGGGCCGACGGTAACGACAGTAACCTGGCCACTGGTTGCCATGGGAGCAAGCCAGTGACCTGTGATCACATCCTGCACGGCCATGTCGGGGTATTGTGGAATGCGGATGAAGGTCGAGGGGAGGTTGGCATCGATCACCCCGTTCTGTACTCCGTCCACCGTTGGCGCAGGCAGCGGCTGAGTGCTGGCTGCCTTGACGCGCAGCGGAAGTTGCGGCGAGAGTAGCAGCGTGCCACCGTTGTTGACGGTGTAATGCGCAGTGACGCTGCCTCCGGCGATGATGGTGATGGCGCTGGCGGGGATGGTGAACAGCAGCGGCTGCGAAGGGTCGCTGACGGTGCGGTTGTCGGAGTACTTCGCGGGTAACCCACCTGAGGTCACGCCGTCCCAGTAGATGTCGATGCGAGCGTCCTGCGGGATGCCTGGTTGGGCGGGTACGATGAACCGTGCACCAGTGGGCACCACTGCCGGGTCGAGTTCGCCGGCCACGGCATCAGGCACCTCTGGCGCCCTGAGCACCAGCGGCTGGCCTTTCACCGGGAGCAGCACTTTTTTCGAAACGCGCCGGCCATCGACGACATAGGACACTCGTACGGAGCCTTGGCCCAAGGTGATTACCTTGGCATTGGGAATCTTGAATTCCAAGTAGAACGGCAAGGGGTTGGGGACCGGCTGTGGCCCGCTGTCATGGTCTACAGGAGCGTTGGCGGCTGTCAGGCCACGCCACTCCACCACCACCTGCTGGCCGGGCTGAATATCGTCGAAACGTGGTACCCAGACAGTGGCGTCGTCCGAGCCCAGGACCGCCAGGTCAATCTCCGTGACGGGAGCCCCGTTAGCGATCACGGAGGGCGCTTCAGGTGCGTTGGGGTCTTCGATTTCAACATCGGTATTCTTGTAAGGGGCCCACAGTGAGCGGTTGTTCACCTTGTCGCGAATCTCGTAGGTGACCGGTACCCGACCGCCTCCTACGGCTTCGAGCATTGCGCGGTCGATCATCACCTGTTGCTGGCGATTGACTTCCCCTGGTAGCAAAGGGCTCAGGCTGCGCATGTGCCCGCCCCAACTGACGGTCAGGACATCGTCTGCCGCCATGTTCAGCCACGGTGAAACAAAAACGGTGGCGGACTGGGCGCTGTCGGGCACCGGGTCGGGTATTACGAAGGGCGATGCCAGGTTTTCATTCAATTCAGGGGTGTCGGGTCTGGGGTCAAGGCCACCGGGTACGGAAAGCTTTACCAACACCGGCGTTTCGACAGATTTGACCGATCCTCCGCCGATAAAAAATACAATGGTGTAGGTAACTGTGTATTCACCGTCGCCAAGGTCCTTGATCTCGCGATTGGGCACCTTGATGTTGATGGTACTGGTATCGCCAGTGTCTGCGATATGGAACGCGACCCGTTTGGTGCCGAAGAACACCTCGACGAGATCACCTTCGAGCATTTCGAAATACGGGCCGACCGTGACGATTGTAAATCCGAGCGGATCATATTCGATGTCGTAATAGCCAAGACCGCCGTTGGCGGCGGCAGGGATCGATGGTGCTGGCAGGTCTATGAGCCGGGCAGGTGGTGTCAGTCGTTGGTTCATCGCGGTGCTCCGGGAAGTTGCAAGGGAATAGCCAGCGTAAGAGCGAGAGCTTTCACCAGCAACTGGCAGAACTATCAGGTGCAAGGCAAGAAATGCATACAGTGCAATGTTGGGTTTCGTACCGCACCGAGGATTGCCTGATGTCTGCTCATACGTTGCGTGGCCACTGTTTGTGCGGCGCCGTGCGCATTGTTACCGACGTCGACAGCCGCACCGTCAGCGCCTGCCATTGCAGCCTTTCCCGCCGGTGGGGCGGCGGGCCGTTGCTGGTGATGCACTGCAGCACATCGCCGCAGTTCGAAGGGCTCGCACCCAGTGCCCACGACTCCTGCCTGGTACTGCTTTGCCAACCAGACCCGGGACCTGACCTTCGAGCAATTGGGCTAAGCCTGCGCAAGCAACCCTGGCGCAGGCGTAAGGTTGCCCATCAGGGTTTAAGGCCGACTACCTCATACGAGGTTATGAACGAGGCGCACATACCGACCAACGAGCTGTTGTGCAGCTCCATCGCCAGGTGCCTGCCGAGACCGCAGCCCTTGGCCGTCCAGTGATAAGCATGAGCGAAAGGCCAGCGGCCGCCGTATGTTGCCTTCAACTCATGCGCTTCCTGTTCGCTGGGCAAGCGCGCACCTTGTGCAGCGACGGCGCTCGACGCGTTGCTCCAGTTCGATTTCTGAAAGCGGTAGACCTTCAGCACGTTACTCACATTGACCGTGTACGCGCGGGTCTGGCCCGTGGCGTCGGTCACGCTGATTTGCGCAGTGCCGTTGCCTTTGGCGGTGACCAGGCCGTACGGGTCCACGGCTGCGACGCCGGGGTTGCTGCTGGCATAGGTGTAGGGCATCTTGCCGCCGCTGGCATGGCGTTCGACTGCATTGCTGCCGGGGGTGTAGACCGGCGCGACGCCTGGGTGGTCAGGAATGAGGTAGGTCTTGCCGGTCAGGGCTACCGCCGTGGCGTCGAGGCCAAGTGGTGGGTCGATGTTATCCGCAGCGATGTAGTCGAAACGGGCCTGTTCGGCCGTGCTCGTGGGCAGGGTGATCTTGATCAGGGGCAGGTCGATGTTGGCCTTGTGGCGGAAGGTCAGGCGATCCTGCCAAGCATCCTTCAGGCCCGCCGGGGTGGTGTAGAAGAACGCCTGGATGGGCAGCTGGGCGGGAATGTTCTGCTCCCAGAGGCCGTGTACCAGCTCGTTATGTTCGGTGAAGCGTTTGTCGGTCGGGTTGCCACTGCTCTTGGCCAGCAGGCTTTGATAGAACGCCGGGCCGGCCAGATAGTTCTGGCCATCGCGTACGTTGAAGGCACAGATTTTCGTGTTGTCACCCCCTTGCTGGGTGTACAACGACGTCCATTGGGCTGCGCTGGTGATGCCCTGCAGTTCACAGGAAACGCTGGTCGGGTTGCTGCCATATTGGCCGCAGCGGTTGCCGACGCGGCCGTCGGTCCAGCCATCGATGGGGTAGGAGCACAACACGGCGATGTCGATCTTGTCCGGTGGCGAGGCGAAAATCGGATACAGCACCATGCCGTTCTCGCCGCCCCACGGCATGCGCGCGAATTTGCTGTCCTGGCGCAGGTAGGAGAATGATACCGCGCCGAGTCTCACCGCTGTCGGGCTTGGGTTCCAGGCGTCGTAGCGGGGCGAGTAGGTGGTGGTGCGCAGGATCACGCCGTTGCAGAGGAACGCTGGCCGGCTCGCACTGCCACAGTCTTGCGCAATGTCGCTGTAGCGCTTGGTCAATGCTTCGGCGGTTGCCGGGCCGTCGACAACAGTAAGCGGCGACCCGGATGGGGCTGGAATGGGGGTGGGTGGCTGAACCTGGCTAGAGCAGGCAGACAACAGCAAGGCCAGGGCTACTGCCCAGCCAACGATAGGGGTTGTCATCGTGAGGTCCTTGTATGGCTGCGGTTGCGCAAAGGCATTACGGGGTTAGGCCAGGGCGTCTGGCATAGCTCAGGTCCCTGGCCCGGCCAGCTTTCGTCATAAAGACGGCACTTCCAGCGTTTCGATGTACAGCACCTGGGACACGAGCCTTCGTGGCTGCCCGCTACGCAGCACGGCATAGTTCAGCCATACGGGCTTGCCACGATTGGCTTCGAACCATGAGTGGTGGATCTCGATCCGAACGGTTCCAGGCTGTCTGACCTCTACCTCCTGGGTATCGACGTAGCTGGTTGCCGAGCTATACAGCCGGCCGCGCACTGTGTCTCCGCTGTTCATGCCGATATAGTCGATCTGCAGTGTGTGGCTACGTTGTGGCAGGCTGGGGCGTTGCAGTGTCAGTAGCTGCGATTGCACCCTGATGTTACGGCTCTGGGAGATCTGCCAATCACTTCCCCCGGGCTTGCGCAGTGCGAAGTTCAGGTCCATGACATTACCGGCAACGCCATAGAGCATGAACTTGGGCATCGCCACTGTCAGCGGGTGGGGTGGATTGGCGATGGCGACTTCGGGCGCGTCGTAGATGACCTCGCCGAAACGTCCGCGCACGCGGACGATATCACCTGCCAGCATGCCCGCCGAGATCGGCACTTGGCAGGTCAGGGTTTCCCCGGAGATGTCGTAGAGCCTGGCGATGGACAGGTATTGGTGTCCAGGATTGTCATGGTCTGGTTCAGCTTGCGGCAGGCTGGGTGCCTCCCACGCTTTGCGTTGTTGGTTGGACATGGTGATTTCCTGTTGTGGGTTTACCGCCATGGTGCATAGCCATGCGCGCTGTGTAACCTGGCAAAAATGTCAGGTCGGCCGCCGGGCTAGCTATGCAGGCGCAACGTTTTCGCCGCCGTCGCAGCGTAGCGATCAGCGCGAGGGCAGTGGTCGATGCGCTGGCACATCACGCCACGCAAACTTGCCAAACCCATGTATTCCTGAGAAAACGACGCCCCCGAACCACCGCTTGGAGTTTTCCATGAGCAGCGAACTGCAGATCACCGACCTCGTCGAAGGCGACGGCAAAGCCGCCGTCAAAGGCGCCCTGATCACTACCCAGTACACCGGCTGGCTGGCCGACGGCAGCGAGTTCGACTCGTCCTGGGCGCGCGGCAAGCCGTTCCAGTGCGTGATCGGCACCGGCCGGGTGATCAAGGGCTGGGACCAGGGCCTGATGGGCATGCGCGTGGGGGGCAAGCGCAGGCTGCTGGTGCCGGCTCAGCTGGGTTATGGCGAGCGCAGTGTGGGGGCGATCCCGCCGAATTCGGACCTGACCTTCGAGATCGAGCTGCTGGAAGTACTGACACGGGATGACTGAATACGGCCTGCCAGCCGGATTACGCATGGTTAGAGGCCGATGCGCTCGGGGTGGGGGCGCATCGCCGACGATGAGGCCGCTGCAGGCGTCTATAATTGCAGGCCCATCCCAAGCTGAAGGAACCAGCCATGCCCCTGGAAAAACACGGCACCTGCCTGTGCGGCGCCACCCGGCTTACGGTTATCGTCGACACCACCCACATCAGCGCCTGCCACTGCAGCATGTGCCGCAAGTGGACCGGCGGCCCGCTGCTGGTGGTGCATTGCAGCCAGCCACCGGTCATCGAAGGGCGTGCGCCCAGCGTCTACGATTCGTCCGATTGGGCGCAGCGGGGGTTTTGCGGCCAGTGCGGCACACACCTGTATTACCGGCTCAAGGCCAATGACTTCCATGCGGTGCCGGTCGGCCTGCTTGACGGCGACCAGGAGTGGGCGTTCGACCTGCAGATTTTTATCGAACAGAAACCCGCCTGGTATTGCTTTGCCAACCAGACCAGGGAGCTGACCGGGCAGCAGGCCTTCGAACAGCTCGGCTGATCCAGGCCGCGGACCTGACCGTGATGGCCGAATTGCTGGAGGCACCGAGGCGAGATGAACGCGAGCACCGTTGCTGGCGGCGCGCTCCTGCAACCCCAGGTTCTTTTGGCCTACACAATTTGGCAACAGCCATTGCCTAGCATGGTTTTGCCAGGGAGCGGCATCCACCTTCAAGGAGGAACCAAACGGGTGCAGGGCACTCTGACCCTCACTCGTTGCCAGGGATGGCATCACTGCAAAGGGGGGCTCGCCACTGGCGAGGCGATGTGGCGGGTAACCCGACTCACTCCGCCATATGAGCCTGCTCTGATGAAGTTACCAACCCTCTTGCGTCGTCGTCGCCACCTGCTGCTGGGCCTGGTGCTCAGCGCCGCCGCCGTGCCGCTGGTGCAGGAGGCTGTCGAAAGCCGGGCGCAACCGGCGGATGGCACGCAAACCCTGGTGTTCCTGCGCCACGCCGAGAAGCCGGAAGAGGGCTTGGGCCAACTGAACTGCCAGGGCCTCAACCGGGCGCTGGATCTGGCCAGCGTGCTGCCTGAGCGCTTCGGCAAAGCCGACTACGTGTTCGCCGCCAACCCTTCAAGGCATGTCGAGGAAGGTAGCAAGGAGGAAAGCTACAGCTACATCCGCCCGCTGATGACCATCACACCCAGCGCCATTCGCCTGGGCCTGCCGGTGAACATCGATTACGGCGCCAACGACACCGAAGCGCTGGCCGACGAGCTGCTGCGCGACAAGTACCGCAACGCGACTGTCTACACCGCCTGGTCGCACGGCTACCTGCCCGAGTTGATCAACACGGTGGCCGGCAAGGCCCTGGGCGACCAGCGGGTGATCACCGCGGACTGGAGCGGTGACGATTTCGATACCCTCTACGTGCTCAAGCTGACCTGGCGCGACGGCAAGGCCAGCCTGCTCAGCCGCAACGTGCGCCAGGGGCTGGATGGTCGGGCTCGTGGCTGCCCGACCTGAGCCGCGGGTGACGGATTGACCGTACCAGGGATCAACGACCGCAGCGCATCGGCCAACCCAGCACCTTCTTCGCCCGCGGCGTGGCATAGGTACGCACCTTGGAGGTACTCAGGCCCATGCGCACCAGTGCTTCGGCAACGGTTACCGCCGCGCTGACGCCATCCACTACCGGCACGCCCGTGCGCAGGCGGATCTGCTCGTCCAGCCCGGCCATGCCGCCGCAACCCAGGCAGATCACCTCGGCCTTGTCATCTTGCACGGCGCGCTCGGCCTGCTCGACGATCGCCGCCACGGCGCGTTGCGGGTCGGCTTCCAGTTCCAGCACCGCCAGGCCACTGGCGCGCACCGAGGCGCAGCGGTCGTACAGCCCGGACAACTTCAGGCGGTCTTCGATCAGCGGCACGGTGCGGTCCAGGGTGGTGACCACCGAATAGGCGTGGCCCAGGTACATCGCGGTGCTGGCGGCAGCGTCGGTGATGTCCACCACCGGTGCGTCCAGCAACTCCTGCAGGCCCTCGCGGCCATGCTCGCCATAGCCGGCCTGGATCACCGCATCGTACGGGCCGTCGTAGGCCAGCACCCGGTCCATCACGGCGATGGCGGCCAGGTAGCTTTCGAAATTGCCTTCCACCGATTCGGCGCCGAACCATGGGGTCAGGCCGATGATTTCGGTACCGGGCGCGGCCACGCTGCGGGCCTGTTCGGCGATGGCTTCGGTGATGGCTGCGGTGGTGTTGACGTTGGCAATCAGGATACGCATGTGTAGCCCTCCCTGGTCAGTGGCTGCTGTGGTCGACGGCGATGCATTCGCCGCTGACGTCGTGGTATTGGCGGTTGCGTGGCGCGATCAGCAGGTACACCGCAGCGGCGATGCCGGCGCCGATCAGCCAGGAGAACGGCGCGATGCCATGGAAGTTGGGCACCAGGGCCAGGACGATGGCCAGCAGTGCGGCCGGCACGAAGGCGGCCACGGCGCGCAGGTTGATGCCCTTGCTGTAGTGGTAGGCCCCGGCCGGGTGCTCGGTGTACAGCTCCGGCACGTTGATGCGGCCTTTGCGCAGCAACCAGTAGTCGGCCATGATCACCCCGTACAGCGGGCCGAGCAGCGCGCCCAGGCCGGACAGGAAGTACACGATCACCAGTGGGCTGTTGTACAGGTTCCACGGCAGGATCAGCACCGCCAGGGTGGCGCTGATCAGCCCGGCACGGCGGAAGGTCAGGTGGCGCGGCGCCAGGTTGCTGAGCACGAAGGCCGGCGCGACGAAGTTGGCCATGATGTTCACTGCCACGGTGACGATCAGGAAGGCCAGGCAACCGAGCACCAGGAACGGCGTGCTGGGTATGCTGGCGACGATCTGCGTCGGGCTGTCGATGACCTGGCCGTTGATCTGGAACTGCGCACCGCACAGCACCACGGTAATCATGGCGAACACCAGGATGTTCACCGGCAGGCCCCAGAAATTGCCCACGCGAATGGTCTTGCGGCAGGGCGAGGAGCGGGCGAAGTCGCAGAAGTTCAGCACCAGGGTGCCGTAGATGGCCAGCCACAAGGCGCCGCCGGCAAAGATGTTGCGCCACATCTCGTAGCCGCTCAGCGGCGCGGCCACCGACCAGGCGATGCGGGCGTCGGCCTGGACGTACATGAACACCGCCAGGGCGGCAACCGTCAGCAGGATCACCGGGCCGGCGAAGGCCTCGTAGCGGCGCACCATCTCCATGCCGTAGGCGAGGATTACCAGCTGCACCAGCCAGATCGACACGAAGCACACCCAGCCCAGGCTCGACAGGCCGAGGGTGCTGTCGTGGTCGTAGGCGGCCAGGTGCGGCCACACGGCAGTCAGCAGCACCCGCAGCACCACCGATGCCAGGTAGGTCTGGATGCCGAACCAGGCGATGGCGATGACCGCGCGGATCAGTGCCGGGATCTGCGCGCCGTGGATGCCGAAGGCGATGCGGCTGATGACCGGGAACGGCACGCCGGTTTTCTGCCCCATGTAGCCGGACAGGTTCATGAAGAAGTACACCAGCGCTGCGCCGATGGCCAGCGACAGCAGTATCTGCCAGCCACCCAGGCCGAGGGCGAACAAACCCATGGCGAACGAGTAGTTGGCAATGTTGTGCACATCGTTGGTCCACAGCGCAAAGATGCTGTAGCGGCCCCAGCGGCGGCCGTGCAGGCGCGTCGGGGCGAGGTCGCGATTATGCAGGCGTGGGCTCAGGGCAAGTGCCGGCTGGCTGTCGGCAAGTGGCGAGGCGGGGTGGGTGCTGGCGACGGATAGTTCAGGGGCAAGGTCGAGGCTGGTACTCATTCCGGCGGGCTCCTGATGCACGTGGACTGCGATGAGCGGGCATGCGCACGGGCTCGCCATCTCGTCGGTGCAGCGTTGGCATCACTGGGTTCAGGGCGCGGCGGCCGCTGTTGGGCGGCGTCGCGGGTTCTTGTGTATTTATGTTTTGTTCAACTTGTATACAAAACACGAACACACAAAAGCGAGTTCCGTGCCACAGGAACACCAACCAGGTAGATGCCATTATTTTGAATCTGTCGTTACAGCCGATAACTTTATGAAACTTGGAAAATATAATTTGACCGATTGAACAAGTTTAAATTTTTTACGTACTACTTAGTTGATCGATTGGTCAAGCTTTGAGGTGGGTGTGGTGTAACGTATTGGGGCGTTAAATTGGAAAGTGCACACAAAAATGGCACTTATGGTGACATTATTGTGTACAAAAATTAGTCAGCTTTTCTGTGCCGGCGTCTTTGCGGGTTGCGCGCAGAGAGACCGGCTCAGACTTGGTTCAGTCCATCGGCGGCAACCGCCGCTTCACCGGGCTTTTCTTGATGATTGCGGTATTGGTCTCGGCCACCGTATAGAGGCGGTCGAGCAGAGTGTCCAATTGTTCCATCGAACGCACATGCAGCCGGGCAATGAAACAGTCATCGCCGACGACCTTGTCGCACTCGGTGAACTCGGGGATGGCAATGATCTGCCGCTCCACCTCCTGCAACTGCCCGGGCAGCGGGCGGATGCGCACGATCGCCTGCAGCTGGTAGCCAAACGCGCGGGGGTCGACGTCTACGGTGTAACCACGCAACACGCCGCGTTCCTCCAGGCGGCGCAGGCGTTCACTGACGCTGGGCGCTGACAACCCGCTGATCTGTGCCAAGGCCTTGAGCGAACGGCGTGAGTCTTCCATCAGTGCATTGATCAGCAATTGGTCGATGGCATCGGTCATGGTCACCTCGTAAGGTCGTTTGGATGATTTGCCTTGATAGTAAAGGTAGCTCGGCAAATCTACCTTCGATATCCGCTGGAAGGCCTCCCGGAAACATTTGCATACTGTTGCCGTCATCGACAGGAGGTGTGAAATGGATAGTTCGTTGCGCCGTGGTTCGCTGGAAATGGTGGCCGCCATGCTTATTTCCGGGACCATCGGCTGGTTCGTGCTGGTGTCTGGCCAGCCGGTGCTCGAGGTGGTGTTCTGGCGCTGCGTGTTCGGTGCCGTGACCTTGCTGGCCATCTGCGCAGGCTTTGGCTTCTTGCGGCCGGGCGTTATCAGCCGCACGGCATTTCTGCTGGCGATTGCCAGCGGTGTGGCTATCGTCGGCAACTGGGTGCTGTTGTTCGCGTCCTACTCGCGGGCATCGATTGCCATCGGCACGGCGGTGTACAACGTGCAGCCGTTCATGCTGGTGGGGCTGGCGGCGGTGTTCCTGGGCGAAAGGATCACCTTGGCCAAGGTCACCTGGCTGAGCGTGGCGTTCCTCGGCATGCTGGCGATCGTCAGTGCCCATGGCAGCGGGCAGGGTGGTGGTGACGATTATCTGCTGGGCATTGCCCTGGCGCTGGGGGCGGCCTTCCTGTATGCCATCGCGGCACTGATCATCAAGCGCCTGAGCGGCACCCCACCGCACCTGATCGCGTTGATCCAGGTGGCTACCGGCGTGCTGTTGCTGGCGCCTTGGGTCAAGCTGGGCGGGTTGCCGGGCGAAGTGCCGGCGCTGGCCAGCCTGGTGACCTTGGGCATGGTGCACACGGGCTTGATGTATGTGCTGCTGTACAGCGCCATCCAGCGCTTGCCCACGGCATTGACCGGGGCGCTGTCGTTCATCTACCCGATTGCAGCGATATTGGTCGACTGGGTGGCCTTTGGGCATCGTCTGGCACCGCTGCAGTGGCTGGGGGTGGCGCTGATCCTGCTGGCGGCGGCGGGGATGCAGCAGGGCTGGTGGTTCCGGCCCAGGGTGATGGCGGTCAAGGACCACTGAGGCCGCTTTGCGGCTTGCCGGCGATAGGGCGCAAAGCGCCCTCAGCGGGTAGAATGCCGCTTTTGCCAGCTTGCGACCCCTGATGACTTCGCCAATCCAGACTCTTGAGCAACAACTGCTCACCGCCCTCGACCCTGCTCCGCAGGAAACCCGCCGCCTGTTCCACGGTCGTGGCCGTTGCTGGGCGGGCCTGGAGCAGGTCACCGTCGACTGGTTGCAAGGTGTACTGTCAGTGGCCCTGTTCCGCGAGCCGCCCGAAGGTCAACTGGCCGAACTGGAAGCCATGCTGCGCAGCCTCGCCGAGCGCCCACAGTGGACCGGCCAGGCCATCCTCATCCAGCACCGTTACCTGCCCGACAGCCCGGGCCAGTGGCTGCTGGGCGAGCCATGCCAGCAACGCGAAGTGGTCGAAGACGGCCTGACCTACCTGCTCGACCTGGGCGTGCGGCAGAACAACGGCCTGTTCCTCGACATGCGCTATGGCCGACGTTGGGTGCGTGAGCAGGCGGCGGGCAAGCGCGTGCTGAACCTGTTCGCCTATACCTGCGGTTTTTCGGTGGCGGCGATTGCCGGCGGCGCCGAGCAGGTAGTGAACCTGGACATGGCCAAGTCGGCATTGGCGCGTGGGCGCGACAATCATCGACTGAATGGCCATGACCCGTCGCGCGTGGCATACCTGGGGCACGAGTTGTTCAAGTCGTGGGGCAAGGTGCGCAAGTACGGGCCTTATGACCTGATCATCATCGACCCGCCGACCTTCCAGCGCGGCAGCTTCGTGCTGACCCAGGACTACGCGAAGATCCTGCGGCGCTTGCCGGAGCTGTTGAACCCGGGCAGCACGGTGCTGGCGTGCGTCAACGACCCAGGGATCGGGCCGGAGTTTCTGATCGAGGGCATGGCGCAGCAGGCGCCGTCGCTGGCGTTTGTCGAGCGGCTGGAGAACCCGCCCGAGTTTCCCGATGCGGACCCGGCGGGCGGGCTGAAGGCCTTGGTGTTCCGCCAGGGCTGAGGTTGCCTGCACTGGCCGGCGACAGGGCCGGCCAGGCCTGCAGCCATTACTGATTGGTGTAGATCTGGTCGAACACCCCACCATCATTGAAGTGGGTCTCCTGCACGGTGCGCCAGTCGCCGAAGGTCTTCTCCACCGACAGGAAGTCCACTTTCGGGAAGCGGTCGGTGTACTTGGCCAATACCGTTGCATCACGCGGGCGCAGGTAGTTCTGCGCGGCAATTTCCTGGGCCGCTGGCGACCACAGGTACTTCAGGTATTCCTCGGCCACTGCCTGGGTGCCTTTGCGTGCCACGACCTTGTCGACCACGCTCACCGGCGGCTCGGCTTCGGCCGATACGCTTGGGTAGACCACTTCGAACTGGTCGCGGCCAAATTCGCGGGCGATCATCTCGGCTTCGTTCTCGAAGGTCACCAGCACGTCGCCGATCTGGTTGGTCATGAACGTGGTGGTTGCGGCGCGGCCACCGGTGTCGAGCACAGGCGCCTGCTTGAACAGCTTGCCGACGAAGGCCTTGGCCTTGTTCTCGTCGCCGCCTTGCTTGAGTACATAGCCCCAGGCCGACAGGTAGGTGTAGCGACCGTTACCCGAAGTCTTCGGGTTGGGCACGATTACCTGCACGCCGTCCTTGAGCAGGTCGGGCCAGTCCTTCAGGGCTTTCGGGTTGCCCTTGCGCACGATGAACACGGTGGCCGAGGTGAACGGTGCGCTGTTGTTCGGCAGGCGGCTTACCCAGTTGTCCGGCACCAGCTTGCCGTTGTCGGCCAGGGCGTTGATGTCGGTGGCCATGTTCATGGTGATGACGTCGGCCGGCAGCCCATCGATCACTGCACGCGCCTGTTTGCTCGAGCCGCCGAAGGACATCTGCACGTTGACCTTCTCGTTGTGCTCGGCTTCCCAGTGCTTCTGGAAGGCCGGGTTGTAGTCCTTGTAGAAGTCGCGCATCACGTCGTAGGAGACATTGAGCAGGGTGGGGGCGGCCTGGGCAAGGTTGCCCAGGGCAAGGCCTGCGGCGAGCAGCGAGGCGGTGAAGAGTTTTTTCACGTTGCTTCCTTGTTGTCGAAAAGGTATTGGCAATTTGCCTGCGACTATAGCGGGCAGGTCCGTGGCGGTTAAAGAACAAAAAACACTTTGGTTATGCCGCAGTATCACGGCCTGGGAAACAGCGCATTGCCACACCGGGAACAGAACGCTGCCGCAGGTTCATGGTTCTTCTTGCTGCAGGTGGGACAGTCATGTTGCAACTGCTCGCCGCGCATGGCATTGGCCAGCTCGGCGGTGAATATCCCGGTCGGCACGGCGATGATCGAATAACCGATGATCATCACCAGCGAGGAAATCACCTGCCCCAGCGGGGTCTTCGGCACGATATCGCCGAAGCCCACGGTGGTCAGGGTGACGATGGCCCAGTAGATCCCTTTGGGAATGCTGGTGAAACCGTGCTGCGGCCCTTCGATCACGTACATCAGGGTGCCGAACACGGTCACCAGGGTGGAAACGGTGACCAGGAACACGATGATCTTCTGCTTGCTGCCGCGCAGTGCGTCGATCAGGTAATGCGCCTGCTTGAGGTATGGGCTGAGCTTGAGCACGCGGAAAATCCGCAGCATCCGGATCACGCGGATGATCAGCAGGTACTGGGCGTCGCTGTAGTACAGGGCGATGATCCCCGGCACGATCGCCAGCAGGTCGACCAGGCCGTAGAAGCTGAAGGCATAGCGCAGCGGCTTGGGCGAGCAGTACAGGCGGGTGAGGTACTCGGCCAGGAAGATCGCGGTGAAGCCCCATTCGATAGCGGCCAGCAGGCCGGCGTAGCCCTGGTGTACTTCGTCGATGCTATCGAGGATGACGGTGACCAGGCTGGCCAGGATGATCAGCAGTAGGATCTTGTCGAAGCGTCTTCCAGCCACGGTGTCGGTCTGGAAGACGATGACGAAGAGCCGCTCGCGCAGGCTCGCGGGGTTGTTCATGGGCTCGTTCCACAATGGCGATGGGCTGAGCCTAGGGGTTGCCTTTCAGCTGTGCAAGCGGCTGGCGTTGCGTTGCCTGGGCTGGGCCAGGTGGCTGCCCAGGTGCATCAGCCAGCAGGCGGCGACGAAGGGCGCGGTCAGGCCGGGTACCGGCAGCCATTTGAACAGGGAGTGCATCAGCAGGGCGAGGACGATGGCCAGCAACGTCACCCAGGGCTTCTCACCTTGCCTGCTGAAGGCCAGCGCCGCCAATGCCGCGTTGAAGCCGTACAGGCCCAGCCACGCAGCCTGTGCCTGATCGGTGAGCAACGCCAGGCCGCCGCCGAGGGCCGAGCCGATTACGGCCCACAACGCGGCATAGGGGTTGGCAATCGACATGCCGACGATGATCAGCAGGCCGGCCAGCGGCTGGTCGAGCAGGAAGATCTGCCCGACCCCGCGCGCCAGGGCGTACAGCGGGTCGGCTTCGACGAAACCGGCGGGCGAGGGCGTCGCGATCAGCAGGGTGGCCCAGCCGAGCAGCACGAAGGGGGCGGTGTAGGCAACCAGTAGTTTGCCGCCACGCTTGCGCCACTGGTGGGTGATGATGCTGGACAGGCCGCCGACGGCGATGATCAACGGTGGCAGGATGGCCGACCAGGGCAGCACGGCGTTGATCAGGATGCCGACCAGTACGCCGTTGTAGCTGTACAAACCGGCCTGGCGATCGGCGCGGTCGTAGCCGCGGGCCTGGGCGGTGAGCAGGCCGGCGAGGGCGCCGAGCAAGGCGCCACCGACCAGGTCGGGGGCGGTCAGCAGGATGGCCAGCAGGCAGCCCAGGCCGCACAGGGGATTGCGCAGCAGCAGCACCTGGCTGAAGCCGTTGAGCAGCGCCGTGGCCCAGTCGGGGCACGGGTTGACGAAATTCTTGGTGTACATCGGGGCAGTCAGTGAGGTTGATGGGGAGCGGTGGGCCTCTTTGGGCCTCGGGTTTTCCGCCGGTCAGGTATTTCGGTGTTGGGGAGGGCTGCGCCCTCCGATCGCGACGCAAGGCCGCTCCTACAGGGATCGCGCAAGCCTGAAGGTGTCGCGGTCCGTGTAGGAGCGGCCTTGTGTCGCGAAACGGGCGCAAAGCGCCCGCAAAAATCTCAGATCAAGGTCTCGATCCGCAGCGTATTAGTCGACCCCGGCTTGCCGAACGGCACACCGGCGGTGATCAGCAACGTGTCGCCACGGCTGGCCATGCCTTGCGCCTGGGCAATCTCCAAAGCAGTCGAAACCACTTCGTCCACCTGGCGCAGGCGGTCATTGACCACCGAATGTACGCCCCACGCCACGCTCAGGCGGCGTGCAGTGTTCAGGTTCGGCGTCAGGTTGAGGATCGGTGCCCGCGGGCGCTCGCGCGCAGCTCGCAAGGTCGAGGCGCCCGACTCGCTGTAATTGACCAGCACTGCCACCGGCAGGATGCCGCTGATCCGGCGGATCGCGCAGCTGATGGCGTCCGACACGGTGGCTTCGGCCTTCGGCCGACCCACGTCGAGCTGGGCCTGGTAGTCCGGGCCATTCTCCACCTGGCGGATGATCTTGCTCATCATCTGCACGGCTTCCAGCGGGTAGTCACCCGAGGCGGTCTCGGCCGACAGCATCACCGCGTCGGCACCCTCGGCCACGGCGTTGGCCACGTCGGTGACTTCGGCACGGGTCGGGGCCGGCGAGAAGCGCATGGATTCGAGCATCTGCGTGGCCACCACCACCGGTTTGCCCAGCTGGCGGCAGGTGCCGATGATGCGCTTCTGGATCTGCGGCACGCTTTCCGCCGGCACTTCCACGCCGAGGTCGCCACGGGCCACCATGATCGCGTCCGACAGCTCGGCGATGGCTTGCAGTTGCTCGACTGCCGAGGGCTTCTCGATCTTCGCCATCAGGTAGGCACGGTCACCGATCAGTTGGCGTGCCTCAATGATGTCTTCCGGACGCTGGACGAACGACAGGGCCACCCAGTCCACACCCAGTTCCAGGCCGAAGGCCAGGTCGCGGCGGTCTTTCTCGGTGAGCGGCGAGAGGTCGAGTACCGCTTGCGGCACGTTGACCCCTTTGCGGTCGGACAGTTCGCCACCGGCCAGCACTTCGGTGTCGATGGCGTCGCTGTGCTTGGCCGTGACGCGCAGGCGCAGCTTGCCGTCGTCGAGCAGCAGGTCCATGCCTGGTTCGAGGGCGGCAATGATTTCGGGGTGCGGCAGGTTCACCCGGCGGCTGTCGCCCGGGGCCTTGTCCAGGTCCAGGCGCAGGGCCTGGCCGCGTTGCAGCTGGACCTTGCCTTCGGCAAAGCGGCCAACGCGCAGCTTCGGCCCTTGCAGGTCCATGAGAATGCCCAGCGGGTAGTTCAGTTGCTGCTCGACCTCGCGAATCCACTGGTAGCGCAGGGCGTGGTCGGCGTGTTCGCCGTGGCTGAAGTTGAGGCGGAAGATGTTCACCCCGGCTTCGACCAGTTGGCGGATATCGTCGATGCCTTTGATCGCAGGGCCGAGGGTGGCGAGGATCTTAACTTTTTTATCAGGCGTCATGATTGGGCAGTCTCGAGAATCAGGATGGCGCGGAAGTCGTTGACGTTGGTGCGGGTTGGCTCGGTGACGATCAGTGCATCCAGCGCGGCGAAATAGCCGTAGCCGTTGTTGTTGTCCAGCTCGTCGCTGGCCGACAGGCCCAGCGCTTCGGCGCGGGCGTAGCTGCTCGGGGTCATGAAGGCGCCGGCGTTATCTTCCGAGCCATCGATGCCGTCGGTGTCGCCGGCCAGGGCATACACCCCTGGCAGGCCCTTGAGGCTCTCGGTCAGGCTGAGCAGAAATTCGGCGTTGCGCCCGCCACGGCCATTGCCACGTACGGTGACGGTGGTTTCGCCGCCGGACAGGATCACGCATGGCGCCTTCAGCGGCTGGCCATGCTGGACGATCTGCCGGGTGATGCCGGCATGCACCTTGGCCACTTCGCGCGACTCGCCTTCCAGGTCGCCGAGGATCAGCGGGCTGAACCCGGCCTGGCGTGCCTTGACTGCAGCGGCCTCGAGCGACTGCTGGGGCTTGGCGATCAGCTGGAAGTGGCTGCGGGCCAGGGCCGGGTCATCGGCCTTGACGGTTTCCGAGGCCGGGTTGTTGAGCCAGTCGATGACCGCTTTGGGGGCCTCGATGTTGTAGCGCTTGAGGATGGCCAGGGCATCAGCCGAGGTGCTCGGGTCGGCCACGGTGGGGCCGGACGCGATCACCGTGGCGAGGTCGCCGGGAACATCGGAAATGGCATAGGTGTAGACCGTGGCCGGCCAGCAGGCCTTGGCCAGGCGGCCGCCCTTGATCGCCGAGAGGTGCTTGCGCACGCAGTTCATCTCGCCGATGGTGGCGCCGGACTTGAGCAGCGCCTTGTTGATCTGTTGCTTGTCGGCCAGGGTAAGGCCCTCGGCAGGCAGGGCCAGCAACGCCGAACCACCGCCAGACAGCAGGAAGATGACGCGGTCGTCTTCGTTGAGGTCGCTGACCAGGTCCAGCACGCGCTTGGCCACGGCCAGGCCGGCGGCATCGGGGACCGGGTGAGCGGCTTCGACCACTTCGATCTTCTGGCAGTTGGCGCCATGGCCGTATCGGGTGACGACCAGGCCGGAGACTTCGCCCTGCCAGCTTTTTTCGACCACTTCGGCCATGGCGGCGGCGGCCTTGCCGGCGCCGATGACGATGACCCGGCCGCTACGGTCGGCGGGCAGGTAGGGTTCGAGGACTTGGCGCGGGTGGGCGGCGGCGATGGCTGTGTCGAACAGCTCGCGGAGAAGTTTTTGCGGATCGACCGACATGGCAGGCTCCCAGTTTATTGTTGTTCGCACAATCAAGAACGCCCCTGGAACTGCCTCCGTGCAGGCCGAACCAGGGGCGGGTGTTGCTCGGGTTCACCGCTGGGACTGTGGTCGCAGGTTCAACGGTGTGGATCTGGAATCCTGGGGGCGCTTTGCGCCCCTTTCGCGACGCAAGGCCGCTCCTACAAGGGATCGCGTACCGCTTGCAGGAGCGGCCTTGTGTCGCGAAAGGGCTGCGCGGCAGCCCCCGGATTCGCATTACTTGTCGTCGCGGATCGAGAAGTTGGCCATGTGCTCCAGGCCTTTGATCAGCGCCGAGTGGTCCCAGTTACCGCCGCCCAGGGCCTGGCAGGTGTTGAACACTTGCTGGGCATTGGAAGTGTTGGGCAGGTTGATGCCCAATTCCTTGGCGCCTTGCAGGGCCAGGTTGAGGTCCTTCTGGTGCAGGTTGATGCGGAAGCCTGGGTCGAAGGTGCCCTTGATCATGCGCTCGGCATGCACTTCGAGGATCTTCGACGAGGCGAAGCCACCCATCAGCGCTTCACGCACCTTGGCAGGATCGGCACCATTCCTGGCGGCGAACAGCAGGGCTTCGGCCACGGCCTGGATGTTCAGGGCAACGATGATCTGGTTGGCCACCTTGGCGGTCTGGCCGTCGCCGTTGCCACCCACGCGGGTGATGTTCTTGCCCATGGCTTCGAACAGCGGCAGGGTGCGCTCGAAGGCCTTCGGGCAGCCGCCGACCATGATGCTCAGGGTCGCGGCCTTGGCACCCACTTCACCACCGGATACCGGGGCGTCCAGGTAGGCAGCGCCAGTGGCCTTGATCTTTTCGGCAAAGGCTTTGGTCGCGGTCGGCGAGATCGAGCTCATGTCGATCACTACCTTGTTCGGGCCCACGCCCTCGGCCACGCCGTTTTCACCGAACAGGACGCTTTCGACCTGTGGGGTGTCCGGCACCATGATGATGATGAACTCGGCTTCCTGGGCCACTTCTTTCGGGTTGGCCAGGGCCACTGCGCCAGCGGCGATCAGGTCGGCTGGGGCGGCGTCGTGGTGGGTGGAAACGAAGATGCTGTGACCTGCCTTTTGCAGGTTCTGCGCCATGGGCTTGCCCATGATGCCGGTGCCGAGGAAACCGATTTTAGCCATGAGAATGTGCCTCTTTGTATTTGTGATATCTCAAGCGAGCCTTGGCCCCCTGTGGGAGCGGGCTTGCCCGCGACGCAGACAACTCGGTGGGTGGCACCGGCTTCGCCGGTGTTCGCGGGCATGCCCGCTCCCACAGTGTTCCGCGTTGTTTCTTAAATTGCGTTATGGGTCTTCAGCCAGCCCAGGCCCGCTTCGGTGGTGGTCAGCGGCTTGTACTCCGCGCCCACCCAGCCCTGGTAGCCGATGCGGTCCAGGTGCTCGAACAGGAAGCGGTAGTTGATCTCGCCGGTGCCGGGTTCGTTACGGCCCGGGTTGTCGGCCAGCTGGATGTGGTTGATCAGCTTCAGGTTGGCTTCCATGGTGCGTGCCAGGTCACCTTCCATGATCTGCATGTGGTAGATGTCGTACTGCAGGAACAGGTTGTCGCTGCCCACTTCGGCCTGGATTTCCAGGGCCTGTTTGGTGGTGTTCAGGTAGAAGCCGGGGATGTCGCGGGTGTTGATCATTTCCATGACCAGGCGGATCCCGGCGGCTTTCAGCTTGTCGGCGGCGTAGCGCAGGTTCTCCACGAAGGTCTTGCGCACGGTGGCGCAGTCCGGGCCTTGTGGGCGAATGCCGGCCAGGCAGTTGACCTGGGTGTTGCCCAGCATCTTGGCGTATTCGATGGCCTTGTCGACCCCGGCGCGGAACTCCGCGACGCGGTCCGGGTGGCAGGCGATGCCACGCTCGCCTTTGGCCCAGTCGCCGGCCGGCAGGTTGAACAGCACCTGGGTCAGGCCGTTGGCCTCCAGCTGCTGCTTGATCTCGGCGGCGCTGAAGTCATACGGGAAGAGGTATTCGACGCCGCTGAAACCAGCATCGGCGGCAGCCTTGAAGCGGGCCAGGAAGTCCTGTTCGGTGAACAGCATGGACAGGTTGGCAGCGAAGCGAGGCATGGTGTGTCTCCTTGCGGTGAAGGCCCCCGGCGCCCCTGCAACAGGGGCCGGCACGGGGGCGTCAGGCGATCAGTCCAGCAGCGAGATGGCGGTTGGCGCGTCGTTGCCGACCAGGGCCAGGTCTTCGAACTCGTTGACCGCGTTGATCTCGGTGCCCATGGAAATGTTGGTGACGCGCTCGAGAATCACTTCGACCACCACCGGCACACGGAACTCTTCGGCCATCTTCTGTGCCTTGAGCAGGGCAGGGGCGATGTCTGCCGGCTCGAACACGCGGATGGCCTTGCAGCCCAGGCCCTCGACCACGGCAACGTGGTCGACACCGTAGGTGGCGGCGTCGGTGGCGTTGATGTTCTCGAACGCCAGTTGTACACAGTAATCCATGTCGAAGCCACGCTGTGCCTGACGGATCAGGCCGAGGTAGGCGTTGTTCACCAGCACGTGCACGTACGGCAGGTTGAACTGCGCGCCCACCGCCAGTTCTTCGATCATGAACTGGAAGTCGTAGTCACCCGACAGCGCGACCACCTTGCGTTTCGGGTCGGCCTTGACCACGCCCAGGGCAGCAGGGATGGTCCAGCCCAGCGGGCCGGCCTGGCCGCAGTTGATCCAGTGGCGTGGCTTGTACACGTGCAGGAACTGCGCACCGGCGATCTGCGACAAGCCGATGGTGCTGACGTAGCAGGTGTCCTTGCCGAACACCTGGTTCATCTCTTCGTAAACGCGTTGCGGCTTGACCGGCACGTTGTCGAAGTGGGTCTTGCGCTGCAGGCTGGCCTTGCGCTGCTGGCAGTCTTCCAGCCAGGCCTTGCGGCACTTCAGCTTGCCTGCGGCTTTCCACTCGCGGGCCACTTCGAGGAACACGTCCAGCGCCTTGCCGGCGTCGGAAACGATACCCAGGTCGGGGGTGAACACCCGGCCGATCTGGGTCGGCTCGATGTCGACGTGGATGAACTTGCGGCCTTCGGTGTAGACGTCGACCGAGCCGGTGTGGCGGTTGGCCCAACGGTTACCGATGCCGAACACCAGGTCGGATTTCAGCAGGGTGGCGTTGCCATAGCGGTGCGAGGTCTGCAGGCCGACCATGCCGACCATCTGCGCGTGGTCGTCAGGGATGGTGCCCCAGCCCATCAGGGTCGGGATGACCGGTACGCCGGTCAGTTCGGCGAACTCGACCAGCTTGTCGCTGGCGTCGGCGTTGATGACCCCACCACCGGCAACCAGCAACGGGCGCTCGGCGTCATTGAGCAGGGCCAGGGCTTTTTCGGCCTGTACCCGGGTGGCGGACGGCTTGTGCACGGGCAGCGGTTCGTAGGCGTCGATGTCGAACTCGATCTCGGCCATCTGCACGTCGAACGGCAGGTCGATCAGTACCGGGCCTGGGCGGCCGGTGCGCATTTCATAGAAGGCTTTCTGGAACGCATAAGGCACCTGGCCTGGCTCCAGAACGGTAGTGGCCCACTTGGTTACCGGCTTGACGATGTTGGTGATGTCGACCGCCTGGAAGTCTTCCTTGTGCAGGCGCGCGCGCGGCGCCTGGCCGGTGATGCAGAGGATCGGGATGGAGTCGGCCGAGGCACTGTACAGGCCGGTGACCATGTCGGTGCCGGCTGGGCCGGAGGTACCGATGCACACGCCGATGTTGCCCGGGTTGGCGCGGGTATAACCCTCGGCCATGTGCGAGGCGCCTTCGACGTGGCGAGCGAGGACGTGATCGATGCCACCGACTTTCTTCAGGGCCGAGTACAACGGGTTGATGGCAGCCCCCGGGATGCCGAACGCGGTATCTACACCTTCACGGCGCATGACCAGAACGGCTGCATCGATTGCTCTCATTTTGCTCATGGTTTGTGCCTCATCGATTTTGTAATTGTATACAACTTGCTTTGCGCCAGAGTGTATTCATGGCTGGCCGCTCAGGTCAACGGGTTTTCGTCGGCAGTGGATGCTTTCGTTCGAGCGCCCAAGAAAACGGGCGTTTGCATCATCGCATACGATCGTTTCAAAATATTGTATACAAAAATGCAACTCGTTGTGTTCTATTGGTCCTATTGTTTTCAACTGCCCTCAGGGCTTCTCACAACAAGAAGAGGACCTTTCCATGAACGCTTTGAACCTGAAAGTCGCGGTCAGCCTGGTGAATGCCGCGCTGGCGGCGGGCCGCAAGATCAATGCTGCACCGCTGACCGTGGCGGTACTGGACGCCGGCGGCCACCTGCTGGCGCTGCAACGCGAAGACGGTGCCAGCCTGATTCGCCCGCAGGTGGCTACTGGCAAGGCCTGGGGCGCGATTGCGCTGGGCAAGGGCTCGCGCTTGCTGGCGCTGGATGCGCAGCAACGGCCAGCGTTCTTTGCCGCGCTGAACGGCTTGGGTGAACGGCCGGTGGTGCCGGCGCCGGGTGGCGTGCTGGTGCGTGATCAGGACGGCAAGGTGCTGGGTGCCGTAGGGATCAGCGGGGATACGTCGGATATCGACGAGCAGTGCGCGATCAGTGCGATCGAGGAGGTGGGGTTGAGAGCGGATGCCGGTGTAGCAGCCTGATTCTCTATTGCCTGTTCAGGCCTATTCGCGGGTGAACCCGCTCCCACAGGACCATCACAGGCTTAGAAGCTCATGGTGCCTCTGTGGGAACGGGTTCATCCGCGCAGCAGCCAGCGCCGAGGGTCAGGCCACCTCGGGCTCACACCCCTTGAGTACCATGCGGATGATGGTCTCCGCCGCAGCGTCATAATCGCTGTCGGCCAGCTTGGCCTTGCCGGTCACCGCCGAGATCTGCCAGTCGAAATCGGCATAGGTCTGGGTCGCTGCCCAGATGCTGAACATCAGGTGATGCGCGTCGACGTGGGCGATCTGCCCGCGGTCGATCCAGCGCTGGATGCATTCGATGTTGTGCCGGGCCTGCTCGTTCAACTGCGCCACCTGGTTCGGCGACAGGTGCGGGGCACCGTGCATGATCTCGCTGGCGAACACCTTGGACGCATGCGGCAGGTCGCGCGAAATGCGGATCTTCGAGCGAATGTAGGCACTCAGCACTTCTTTCGGGTCGCCGTCGGCATTGAACGGGGTCGACGCCTGCATGATCGGCGCGATGATGCTTTCCAGCACCTCGCGGTAGAGGTTGTCCTTGGACTTGAAGTAATAATACACGTTCGGCTTGGGCAGGCCGGCCTTGGCCGCGATATCGCTGGTCTTGGTGGCGGCGAAGCCCTTGTCGGCGAATTCCTCGCTGGCCGCGCGCAGGATCAGTTCCTTGTTGCGCTCGCGAATGGTGCTCATGGTCAGGGATCTTCCTCGTGTCTGGCCACCTCTAAGAGGGATCGGGCATGGTAGCACCGGGCTCGACGGGGGCTCAAGGCAGCGGCTTTGCGCTAGAATCGGCAGCATTCATTCATCCGGAAGCAGACAAACATGGCAGGAAGCAGTCTACTGGTACTGATCGACGACATCGCCACGGTGCTCGATGACGTCTCGCTGATGACCAAGGTCGCGGCAAAAAAGACCGCAGGGGTGCTGGGCGATGACCTGGCGCTGAACGCCCAGCAGGTCACCGGCGTGCGCGCCGATCGCGAGCTGCCGGTGGTGTGGGCGGTGGCCAAAGGGTCGTTGGTGAACAAGGCCATCCTGGTACCGGCGGCGCTGTTGATCAGTGCGTTCATTCCCTGGGCGGTGATACCGCTGCTGATGCTCGGCGGTGCCTACCTGTGCTTTGAGGGCTTCGAGAAGCTGGCGCACAAGTTCCTGCACAGCAAGGAGGAGGATGAGGCGCAGCACGAGGCCCACAAGGAAGCTGTGGCGGACGCCAATGTCGACCTGGTGGCGTACGAGAAAACCAAGATCAAGGGCGCGGTGCGCACCGACTTCATCCTTTCGGCGGAAATCATCGCCATTACCCTGGGCATCGTCGCTGACTCACCGTTGAGCCAGCAGATCATCGTGCTGTCGGGCATCGCGGTGGTCATGACCATCGGTGTGTACGGGCTGGTGGGCGGCATCGTCAAGCTCGATGACCTCGGGCTGTGGATGACCCGCAAGGCATCACGCCTGGCCCAGGCGGTGGGTAACGGCATCTTGTGGGCCGCGCCGTACATGATGAAGAGCCTGTCGGTGATCGGCACTGCGGCGATGTTCCTGGTCGGCGGCGGAATCCTGGTGCATGGCATCGCGCCGCTGCATCACGCCATCGAGGCGATCAGTGAAGGGCGTGGCGGGGCGTTGACCGTAGCGCTGCTGAATGGCGGCGTCGGGGTTGTGGCCGGTGCGGTGGTGCTGGCCCTGGTAAGCCTGGCAGGGAAACTGTGGCGGGCGGTTCGGCCGGCCAATTGAGGTGCGTGGCCGGGGCGTAGCCCCGGTTCGCGGGTAAACCCGCTCCTACACGGTGCGCTGCGCCTGTGGGAGCGAGGTTGGTAGCGAATGGGCCGCAACGCGGCCCCGAAGGTTCAACTCAGAAATGAACCTTGAGCAAGAAGCTCATGGTGTTCTGGTCAGTAGTAAAGGCATCGGAATCCTTGATGCCGTACTTGTTCTTCCAGTAGTCGTATTCCACACCCACGTACAACTGCTTCTCACCCAGGTGCAAGGCCTTGCCCAGGTCGTACTTGATCTGCGGGTTGAAGTGCAGGTTGGCCTGGTAGGTGCCGCGACGGTTCTCGTCGTTGTCCACCACCCAGTCCATGAAGCCGTCGATCAGCACGTCGGAAGAACCGACCGGGATGGTGTACGACCACACCGGGGTAATCTGCCATACATTGTCGCCAGCGCGGCTGCCATCGGTGGTGCGGTTGTAGAAGTTCAGCTGGAAGTAGTCGAACCCGGGGATGGCCAGGTCGAAGCCGGGGCCGATCAGGTACGACTCGGTGTCACCCTCGCCAAACTCGTAGGTCATCGCCAGCAACACATCCTTGACCGGGCCGAACTCGAGCTTCTGATCGAAGATCTTGCCGAAGGACAGGCGCGGGCTGATCTCGCCATAGTAGGTGTTCGGGCCGTTGCCGGCGTCTTTCTGGCCCTGGTAGAAGATCTTGTCGACGAAGATGAAGTTGTCGCCATACTTCCAGGCGTCGGCGTGCTCGAAGGTGAGCGTTTGCTGGATCGCCGGGTTGACCTTGAAGTTCTTGCCCCACAGGTAGGTCAGGCTGTTGTTCTGCCATTGCAGCAGGTCGCCGCCAAAGGTGGTGCCGCAGGCCAGCAGGCCGCCGGCGAGGATCAGGCTGTTGATGGTACGCATTGCGAATTTCGCTCCCTTGATTGATCTGTTGTCAGCGCGTTATCGCGCTTTTTTTGTCTTTCGAGTCAGTTTTTTTCGATAGGCCACAGCTGTTTGGCAAGGGTTGAGCCAACTTTCCCGGGCTGGCAAAACCTTCCTGCTCGACTTCGTTCTGAACGGATGAAAAGGGTCTTTCAGGCTGGCAACACGTTGGCCAACCGCCCGTATTCATTGACTGAGCGGTCAGTAAACGCAGGCAGAATCCGTTCTGCCCTGATCGAGGGGGCGCGCAGATTACTGGCTTGCGCGCCTTGCCTCAAGTGCTCCGTCCTGGAGCGCGACGGACCAAACTTGTGCGTTTGGTCAACTTCTTAGAAGTGCACCTTGACCAGCGCACTGGTGACGCTCTGGTTGCTGTCGACGTTGCCTTGGCTGTCGATGCCGTACTTGTCCTTCCAGTAGCTGTACTCGATGCCCACGTACAGCTGCTTGGCGCCCAGGCCGAGGGCTTTGCCCAGGTCGTACTTGACCTGCGGGTTGAACTGCAGGTTGGCGTGGTAGGTCCCGCGACGGGTCTGGTCGTTGTCCACCACCCAGTCCATGTAACCGTCGATCAGAATGTCGGACTTGCCCACGGGCACGGTGTAGGACCAGGCCGGGGTGATCTGCCAGACGTTGTCACCGGGGCGGCTGCCTTCGGTGTTACGCAGGTAGAAATTCAGGGTGAAATAGTTGAAGCCGGGGATGGCCAGGTCGAAGCCAGGGCCGATCAGGTAGGCCTCGTTGTCGCCCTCGCCGCGCTCGTAGGTCATGGCGACCAGCACATCCTTGATCGGGCCCAGTTCGAACTTGTGGCCGGTGATCTTGCCCAGCGACAGGCGCGGGCTGAACTCCCCGTAGTAGCTGGTGACGCCTTTGCCGGGGTCGGCCTTGCCGTTGTAGAAGACCTTGTCGACGAACATGAAGGTGTCGCCGTACTTCCATTTGTTGGCGTGCTCGAAGGTGATCGTCTGCTGGATGCGGGGGTTGACCTTGAAGTCCTTGCCATACAGGTAGGTCAGGCTTTCGCCGTGCCACTGCAGCCATTCCCCGGCGTGGGCGGGGAGGGTGGCCAGCAGGCTGCTGCCCAGCAAGAGGGACGAGGTGATGCGTTTCATGTTGTGGTTCCCGGACTTATTGTTTTTGTTGGGTTTTTTTGGCGCGCAGGCGCCCCGGGCGGCCCATTCCGGCGGGCCGACGGTACAGCGTTTACGACGAGGTCGAGGCGGGGGCGGCTATGCGCCGCCCCCTGTTGCTCCAGGCGGGTTGCTTCAGTGCTGATGGCAGGCGTTGTGCGCCGCGCGATCGGCACCGCCGAGGATGTTGAACAGCACGTTGAGCACCAGCGCACTGACCGTGGCCATGGCGATGCCACTGTGGGTGATGGGTTCCATCCACTGCGGCATCTGGGCGAAGAACTCCGGGCGTACCACGGGGATCAGCCCGAAGCCGACGCTCACCGCAACCAGCAACTGGTTGCGGCGGTCGCCAATGTCCGCCTCCTGCAAAATCTTGATCCCGGTGGCGGTAACCATGCCGAACATGGCGATGGAGGCGCCGCCCAGTACCGCAGGCGGGATCGAGGCAATCAGCAAGGCCGCCTTGGGCAGCAAGCTGAGCAGGATCAACAGCGCACCGGCCACCACGGTGACATAGCGGCAGCGTACCCCGGTCATCTGCACCAGGCCGATGTTCTGGGCGAACGAGGAGTGGGTGAAGGTGTTGAAGAAGCCGGCGACGAAGGAGGCACCGGCATCGCACAACAGGCCGCGACGCAGCATGCCAGGGGTCACTTCACGGCCGGTCACCTTGCCCAGCGCCAGGAACATGCCAGTGGATTCGACGAAGATGATCACCACCACCAGGCACATGGACAGGATCGGTGCCAGGCTGAAGGTCGGCATGCCGAAGTGCAGTGGGGTGACCACTTGCAGCCACGGTGCCTGGCTCAGGCCCGACAGGTCGACCATGCCGATGGCGCCGGCCAGGATATAGCCCAGGCCCATGCCTACCAGCACCGACACGTTGACCCAGAACCCACGCATGAAGCGGTTGATCAGCAGGATCACCGCCAGCACCAGGCCGGCCACCAACAGGAAGATCGGCGCACCGAAGGTGCCAGCCTGCTGGCCGCCGCCGGCCCAGTTGACCGCCACCGGGAACAGTGACAGGCCGATCGAGGTGATCACCGTGCCGGTGACCAGGGGTGGGAAGAACCGTACGACCTTGGACATGAACGGCGCGATCAGCATGCCGAAGAACCCGGCGGCGATGGTCGCGCCGAAGATCCCCTGCAGGCCCACGCCGGGCATGCCGGCCATGGCCACCATGCTGCCGACGGCAGCGAAACTGGCCCCCATCATCACCGGCATGCGGATGCCCACCGGGCCGATACCGAATGACTGGATGATGGTGGCGACACCCGCTACCAGCAGGTCGGCGTTGATCAGGAAAGCGACTTCTTCACGGGACAGCCCGGCGGCCTGGCCAATGATCAGCGGCACGGCGATCGCGCCACCGTACATCAGCAGGACATGTTGCAGGCCAACCAGGATCAGCTGGAGCAGGGGCAAGGGCTCTCGCGGCGGCGCAACAGGGATATACGCCTTGCGTGACTCGGACATGCAGCACCTCGAGTTTTGTTTTTATTCTCGGATCCAAGCGCCGGCGCCAAGCGGCAGGCTCTCGCTGAGGAGAGCCTGGGGTTCCCGCCTGGGGCTGACGCTCGATGCTTGCTTGTTGCGTGAATCTTCAAGTTCGAGGCCGGTATTGCCGGCCTCTTCGCGGGTAAACCCGCTCCCACAGGGAGCGGTGTGATCCCGACGATTGTGTTTCAGTTGACCGGCGCGCCTTTGGCGATCCAGTCACCGACGAGCTTGCGCTCTTCGGTGGTCATCTGGGTGATGTTGCCCAGCGGCATGATCTGGCTGGCGACCGCTTGCGCCTGGATGCGCGCGGCCTGGGCCTGGATCTGCTGCGGGGTGTCGAACATCACGCCAGCAGGCGCGCTGCTGAACAGTGGGCTGGTCGGCTTGGACGAGTGGCACACGGTGCAGCGTTCCTGGATGACATTGTGGATCTTGTCGAAGCTCTCGCCGCCCGCCTGGGCCGTGGCCTGGGCTGGGGCTTCGGCGGGCGCGGCAGGTGCTGCGGCAGCCTTGGCGGCGTCCTCGGCGCGTTGCTCGGCAGCGGTCTTGCCACCAACAGCGGTCGCCGGCAGCGGCTGGTACTCGACCTTCGCTGCGGCCTGCTCAGGGCTGGAGGGCATCGGCTTGGGGCCGGTCACGTAGGCCAGGCAGATCATCGCCAGGGCACCGACCGGCAGGGTCCAGGCGTACTTGTTGCTGTCATGGCGGGTGTTGAAGTAGTGGCGGATGAGTACCGCGGCTACTGCAATACCGGCCAGGATCAGCCAGTTGTACTGGCTACCGTAGGTGCTCGGGAAGTGGTTGCTGATCATGATGAACAGCACCGGCAGGGTGAAGTAGTTGTTGTGGCGCGAGCGCAGCAGGCCCTTGGCAGGCAGTACCGGGTCGGGCGTCTGGTTGTTCTCGATTGCCGCCACCAGCTGGCGCTGGGCCGGCATGATGATGCGGAACACGTTGCCGACCATGATGGTGCCGATGATCGCGCCAGTGTGCAGGTACGCACCACGGCCGCTGAACACCAGGCTGAAGCCCCAGCAGGCGGCGATGATCAGCACGAACAGCACGGCACCGAGCAGCGCTGGCTTCTTGCCCAGGGGCGAGTCGCACAGGAAGTCGTAGATGAACCAGCCGGCGATCAGCGAGCCGATACCGATGGCCACGCCTTCGGCACCGCTCAGGGTGCTGCCAGGGGCCAGCAGGTACAGCGTCGGGTTCCAGTAGAACACCACGCACAGCAGGGCGATACCGGACATCCAGGTGAAGTAGGCTTCCCATTTGAACCAGTGCAGGTTCTCGGGCATTTTCGGTGGTGCGAGCTTGTATTTCTCCAGGTGGTAAATACCACCGCCGTGAATTGCCCAGAGATCACCCGACAACCCATCGCGCGGGTTGCTTCGGTTCAGGTGGTTCTCCAGCCAGACGAAGTAGAACGATGCACCGATCCAGGCTACGCCGGTGATCATGTGAACCCAGCGAATGCTCAGGTTCAGCCATTCGTGAAGGTGTGCTTCCACAGTATGTACCTCTTGCCGGTCACCCGCTCAGGCTGGGCCGTTGCATGACCGACCTTTTCTTATTGGTGGGGATTGAGGATCAGCATCTGTTCCTCGGTGAAGTAATGCTCGTCGCAGTTGTTGCCAGAACCGCTGCGATCAACCACCAGGAAGTCATCCCGCTTTTCGATCGTCAGCACCGGGTGGTGCCAGACGCCGCGATGGTAATTAACGCCCTGCCTGCCATTACTGCGGAAGGCTCGGACCAAGCCTGATACAGGTGCATCGCCAACCGGCGCGACCACGATCAGAAAGGGGTTGCCGAGCAGCGGGATGAAAGCCTGGCTGCCCAGCGGATGGCGTTCCAGCATGCGCACGGTCAGCGGCATGTCCAGCGCGTCGGCGCGGAAGATGCTGATGATCGCCTTGTCTTCAGGCTCGGCGGTTTCCACCGTGGCGAGCTTGTGGAAGCGCATGGTCGAGCCGTTGTTGATCATGAAGTGGTCGCTGCCATCGGTTTCGATCACGTCTCCGAAGGGGGCGAAGGCTTCTTTGCTCAGGGGCTCGATCATCAGGGTGCGCATGCGGATATCTCTTCTATGTTCGTTGTTCTGGTTCAGGTTCAAGGGTTGCCGCGCCGGTTACAGCTGCAGCAGGCGGAACAGCGCGATCAGGTTGATCTGCGCCAGGGCTTCCTTGAATTCGGCATCGGCGTCGTTGTGGATGCGCTTTTCGAAAGCGGCGAGGATCTGGTGCCGGTTGCTGCCTTTTACCGCCATGATGAACGGGAACTGGAATTTGGCCTTGTAGGCGTCGTTCAGCTCGGTGAAACGGGCGAATTCTTCCGCGGTGCACTGGTGGATACCGGCGCCGGCCTGCTCATTGGTGCTCGACTCGGTCAGTTCGCCTTGGATGGCTGCTTTGCCGGCCAGGTCCGGGTGCGCGTTGATCAGCGCCAGCTGCTCGGCGTGGCTGGCGCTGAGCAGGATGTCGCTCATGCGCTGGTGCAGCGCCTCGATCTCGTCCAGTTCTGCCAGCTGGCCCAGGTCGTAGGCTTTTTCCGCAACCCAGGGCGAGTGCTCGTAGATGTCGGCGAAGGCCTTGACGAAGGCTTCACGGTCCAGGGCGGATGGCTTGAGGGTCTTGAAGGCGGTCATCAGGCGTTCTCTTTCTGGTACGGGTGGGTGGTGTGCCAATGGCGGGCGATGTCCACGCGACGGGCGAACCAGACCTGGTCATGGCTTTTGGCGTAGTCGACGAAGCGCTTCAGCGCGGCCAGGCGCGCCGGGCGCCCGACCAGGCGGCAATGCAGGCCGATCGACAGCATTTTCGGTGCTTCGGCACCTTCGGCGTACAGCACATCGAAGGCATCCTTGAGGTACTGGAAGAACTGCTCGCCGCAGTTGAAGCCTTGTACCTGGGTGAAGCGCATGTCGTTGGTGTCGAGGGTGTAGGGGATCACCAGGTGCGGCTTGCCGGTGGGGTTGTTCGGCTCCCAGTAGGGCAGGTCGTCGTCATAGGTGTCGCTGTCGTAGAGGAAGCCACCTTCCTCCATCACCAGGCGGCGGGTGTTCGGGCCGGTGCGGCCGGTGTACCAGCCCAGCGGGCGTTCGCCGGTGATTTCGGTAAGGATGCGGATGGCTTCGAGCATGTGCTCGCGCTCCTGGGCCTCGTCCATGTATTGGTAGTCGATCCAGCGGTAGCCGTGGCTGCAGATCTCATGGCCGGCTTCGACCATGGCGCGGATCACGTCGGGGTGGCGCTGGGCGGCCATGGCCACGGCGAAGATGGTCAGCGGTACGCCGCTGTCCTTGAATAGCTTCAGCAGGCGCCACACGCCGGCGCGGCTGCCGTACTCGTAGAGCGATTCCATGCTCATGTTGCGCACGCCCTGCAGCGGCTGGGCAGCGACCATTTCGGAGAGGAACGCTTCGGATTCCTTGTCCCCGTGCAGAATGTTGCGTTCGCCGCCTTCCTCGTAGTTGAGGACGAAAGACAGCGCGATGCGAGCGTTGCCCGGCCATTGCGGGTGAGGAGGGTTGTTGCCGTAACCGATCAGGTCGCGAGGATAGTCAGCGCTCACTGCAGTCTTCCTTCTTGTGCGTTTGTGCGGGGGTGGGCGGGCCGCGTCGGGATGTCGCACCACCGGATGGAATGATTGTATACAACTTCTGAAATCATTTGTAAGTCTGTTTTTCCGCATTTCTTCCCTTTTGTCGCTTGGCAGCGGCCCGGAATTTCATTGCAAGAAACCTGCCTGATTGGTCAGCTTGTGACGTTGTCGTCGGCTCGGAGCCTGAGTTGCCCGTGTATTTGCCAACAGAAGGGAGCGGCTGGGCGGGAAACGGCCGGTGAAGCGGATTGGTTCAAAAAATTGTGTACAATCTTTCGGCCAAATGTCTTAATGGTGTCCTTCCCGCACATCGATGGCCTTTGCCGTGATGCTGGCCGTGTATTTTTTGCCCACAGATTGAACAAGAGGCGACAAGCAATGGGACGTTTGACCACACACGTACTGGATGCCGCGCATGGCTGCCCGGGCAGCTCGATCAAGGTCGAGCTGTACCGTGTCGAAGGCCAGCAGCTGGAGCTGGTGAACACTGCCCTGACCAACAGCGATGGCCGCGTCGACGCGCCGCTGCTGCAGGGTGACGACTACCGCACCGGTGTCTACCAACTGCAGTTCAGTGCCGGCGATTACTACCGCGCCCGCGGCGTGCAGCTGCCGGCCCAGGCGTTCCTGGATGTTGTCGTGCTGCGTTTTGGCATTGACCAGCAGCAAGAGCACTACCACGTGCCACTGCTGATCTCGCCGTACAGCTATTCGACCTATCGTGGAAGCTAGTTGGTCGCTAGAAGAATCTTCGTAGGTCCTTGGCCCGCTCTCACACTGGCGGGCTTTTTTTCGTCTGCTGTTTGTCGCCGGCCAGCCAGTTGCCATCTGATCGCTAGCGCGGGCCCTTGTAGGAGCGGCCTTGTGTCGCGAAAGGGCTGCGCAGCAGCCCCGGCAATTTGTGCATCTGCGCTGCAACCCTGGGGCTGCTGCGCAGCCCTTTCGCGACACAAGGCCGCTCCTACAAAAGCCAGCAGATTGATGCCGGCCAAATAAAGAAAGGGCGCCGAGGCGCCCTTGGTTGCTGCAGCAGGGTCAGAGGAACACGAACTTGGCAATGAAGATCGCGCACAGCACCCACAGGCTGGCGGAGATTTCCTTGTACTTGCCGGTACCCGCCTTCAGCGCCACGTAGCTGATGAAGCCCAGGGCGATACCATCGGCAACGGAGAAGGTCAGCGGCATCATGATCACCGTGACGATCGCCGGAATGCTGTCGGTAGCTTCGTCCCAATGGATGTGGGCCATGCTGCCCATCATCAGCATCGCCACGTAGATCAGCGCACCGGCAGTCGCGTAGGCGGGAATCATCCCGGCCAGTGGTGCGAAGAACATCGCGGCAATGAACAGCACGCCGACCACCACCGCCGTCAGGCCGGTGCGGCCACCTGCGGCGACGCCGGCAGCACTCTCCACGTAACTGGTCACCGGCGGCACACCGACCACGGCACCGAACACGCTCGAAGCACTGTCGGCCTTCAACGCCCGCGACAGGTTTTCGATGCGCCCGTCCGGCGCAACCAGGTTGGCCCGCTGCGCCACGCCCATCAGGGTGCCGGCCGTGTCGAACATGTGCACGAAAAGGAACGCCAGCACCACGCTGATCATGCTGACGTTGAACACCCCGGCCACATCCATGGCCATCCAGGTCGGGGCCAGGCTCGGCGGCATCGACATCACCCCGCCAAACTTGACCAGGCCCAGGCCCCAGCCCGCCACGGTGACGCCGATGATGCTGATCAGGATCGCGCCGAACACCCGCTTGTAGCTGAGGATGGCGATCAGCAGGAAGCACAGTGCCGCCAGCAGCGGCCCCGGCTCGTGCAGCGAACCCAGCTTGATCAGGGTGGCGGGGCTGTCGACGATGATGCCTGCGGTCTTCAGGCCGATCAGCCCGAGAAACAGTCCGACACCGGCCCCCATGGCATGGCGCAGGCTGACCGGGATGCTGTTGAGCAACCATTCGCGCACTTTCGACAAGGTGAGGAACATGAACAGCACGCCCGAGACGAACACCGCCCCGAGTGCCGTTTCCCAGTTGTAGCCCATGGTGCCGACCACGGTGTAGGTGAAGAAGGCGTTGAGGCCCATGCCAGGCGCCAGGCCCACCGGCCAGTTGGCGTACAGGCCCATCAGCAGGCAGCCCAGTGCGGCGGCGATGCAGGTGGCGACGAAGGCGGCGCCGTGGTCGATGCCGGCGTCGGCCATGATGTTGGGGTTGACGAAGATGATGTAGGCCATGGTGATGAAGGTGGTCACCCCGGCAATCAGTTCGGTCCTGACGGTACTGCCGTGTTGCTTGAGTTTGAAAATCCGCTCCAGCCAGCTCGTTTCGAGCGGTGGGGCGAGATCCAGCGTAGGGGCTTCGGATTTGCGGCTTTCCACAGCAGGTACTCCTCAAGTCTTTCTTGTTGTTCTTGGGCCCGGTTCCTGCGCAATGCACTTGGCGGCCCCGCGAGGGAAGGCAGACGTCTGACCGCTTTTTGTTGACTTGCAGGTCAAGAAGTTGCTCGGTGGATTATGCTTTTGTGTACAAAGAATGCAAATAATGTTTTATCTTTTGTGTGCGCAATGTGGCGTACAACGGCTATATAGGTAAAAGGCCACCTGCAGAATCGGCTCAGCCTGTGTACAATGGCGCCATACTTTCCTTCGTGCCTCGAGAGCCCATGAACGAACAGCTGCAACCTCTGAAGAAACCTGCGCGCAACGGCAAGGCCGGGCGCAGTGGTACCCAGGACGACATCGTCTACGCGCATATCTTCGAGGCGATCCTCGAGCAGCGTCTGGCTCCGGGCACCAAGTTGAGCGAGGAAGCGCTGGGCGAGATCTTCGGCGTCAGCCGCACCATCATCCGCCGTGCCTTGTCGCGCCTGGCCCACGAAAGCGTGGTGCTGCTGCGGCCGAACCGTGGCGCGGTGGTGGCCAGCCCCACGGTGGAAGAAGCCCGTCAGGTGTTCTTCTCGCGGCGCATGGTCGAGCGGGCCATCACCGAGCTGGCGGTGCAGCACGCCACGCCAGAGCAGCTCAACGAACTGCGGCAGATGGTGCGCGACGAGCGCGACAGCTTTTCCCGCGGTGACCGGGGCGCCGGCATCCGCCTGTCCGGCGAGTTTCACCTCAAGCTGGCAGAGGCCGCCGGTAACGCGCCACTGGTCAGCTTCCAGCGCAGCCTGGTGTCGCAGACCTCGCTGATCATCGCCCAATACGAAAGCGGCAACCGCTCGCACTGCTCGTATGACGAGCACATGCAACTGATCGATGCCATCGAGGCGCGTGATGCCGAACAGGCCGTGAGCCTGATGATGCACCACATGGACCACATCGACAGCAAGCTGAACCTGGACGAGGAAAGCGCCTCGGACGACCTGCATGCGGTGTTTTCGCACCTGCTGAAAAAGCCCAAGGCAGCCGCCAAGGGTTGATCGTTTGCCGAAATGAACGAAGGGGCCGCTTGCGGCCCCTTTGTATTATCAGCGCTGGTGCACGCAACGCCCGGCGGCGTAGGTTTCGCGCACGGTGCGATCGTCGCCCAGGGTAGTGAGCACGAACAGTGTCTCTTCAATGCTGTTGGACTGCTGGATCCGGTAGTCCAGCAGCGGCGTGGCCTTGTAGTCCAGCACCACGAAGTCGGCATCGTTGCCCGGGCGCAGACTGCCGATGCGGTCGTCCAGGCGCAGCGCCCGGGCGCCGCCGAGGGTGGCCAGGTACAGCGACTTGTACGGGTGCAGGCGCGCGCCCTGCAGCTGCATCACCTTGTACGCTTCGTTGAGGGTGTTGAGCAGCGAGAAGCTGGTGCCGGCGCCGACGTCGGTGCCCAGGCCCACGTTGACCTTGAAGCGCTCGGCCTGCGGCAGGTTGAACAAGCCACTGCCGAGGAACAGGTTGGAGGTGGGGCAGAAGGCCACGGCCGAGCCGGTTTCCGCCAGCCGCTGGCATTCCTCGTCGCACAGGTGCACGCCGTGGGCGAACACCGAGCGTTCGCCCAGCAGCTCGAAGTGGTCGTACACGTCGAGGTAGCCCTTCTGCTCGGGGAACAGTGACTTGACCCAATCGATTTCCTTGAGGTTTTCCGACAGGTGCGTGTGCATGTACACGCCCGGGTGCTCCTTGAGCAACTGGCCGGCCAGGGTCAGCTGTTGCGGGGTGCTGGTCGGGGCGAAGCGCGGGGTGACGGCATAGTGCAGGCGGCCCTTGCCATGCCAGCGCTCGATCAGCGCCTTGCTTTCGGCGTAGCCGGACTCGGCGGTGTCGGTCAGGTAGTCCGGCGCGTTGCGGTCCATCATCACCTTGCCGGCGATCAGGCGCAGGTCCAGGCGCTCGGCCTCTTCGAACAGGGCATTGACCGATTCCGGGTGCACGCTGCCGAACACCAGCGCAGTGGTAGTGCCGTTGCGCAGCAGTTCCTTGAGGAAGATCTTCGCGACCTGGTCGGCGTGATCCTTGTCGGCAAACTGCTTTTCGCAAGGGAAGGTGTAGGTATTCAGCCAGTCCAGCAGCTGTTCGCCGTAGGAGCCGATCATGCCGGTCTGCGGGAAGTGGATATGGGTGTCGATGAAGCCTGGGGTGATCAACGCGTCCTGGTAGTGCTCGACCGGGATGTCGGCATCCAGGCCCGGTAGCAGTTCACTGGCATGGCCAACGGCGCGGATGCGGCCATCATCGACTACCAGCAGGCCATCCTCGAAGTATTCATGGGAAGCTTCCAGGCCCACCTCGGCCGGGTCGGCGATGCTGTGCAGGATGGCGGCACGGTAGGCTTTGCGGGTAACGGTCATAACATTCTCGTCAAAGGGTTTGGCTGCGCCGGGAGGATGGCAGCAACTGGGCAATGGGGCCGGCATTGGCCGCAGCGTCGTGCTGGCCGAAGCAGGCGTTGTAGGTGGCGATGATCTCGGCGGCGATGGACACGGCGATTTCGATGGGCAGCTTGCCCTTGACCTCGGCCAGGCCCATCGGGCAACGCATGCGTGCCAGCACGGCCTCGTCGTAGCCGCGCTCGCGCAGGCGGTGTTCGAACTTGACCCGCTTGGTCTTCGAGCCGATCAGGCCGAACCAGGTGAAGTCGTTGCGCTTGAGGATGGCGGCGCTCAGCTCCAGGTCGAGCTGGTGGTTGTGGGTCATGACGATGCAGTAGCAGCCCGCTGGCAGGCTGGCGACTTCGTCGACCGGTTCCTCGCTGACCACCTTGGTTACCCCGTCGGGCACCAGGGCCGGGAATTCCTGCTCGCGCGAATCGATCCAGCGCACCCGGCAGGGCAGCGCGGCGAGCAAGGGTACCAGAGCGCGGCCGACATGGCCCGCGCCGAACACGGCGATTTGCGCCTGCACGGCGGCCATGGGCTCGAACAGCAGCACGGTGACGCCGCCGCAGCACTGGCCCAGGCTGGCGCCGAGGCTGAAGCGCTCCAGGTGCGGGGTGCTGCGCTGCTCCTCGAGCATCTGCCGGGCGATGTGCAGCGCCTTGTATTCCAGGTGGCCACCGCCGATGGTGTCGAACAGGCCGGTGGCGCTGACGACCATTTTCGAGCCAGCGTTGCGCGGGGTCGAGCCGCGCTCCTCGATGATGGTGACCAGCACGCAGGCTTCGCCACGGGATTGGTGGTCGGCGAGGGCGTTGATCCATTGGTGCATGATGCAGATCCTCTCCAGGGCAACGCGGTCCGCTTTGTGTAGGAGCGGCCTTGTGTCGCGAAAGGGCTGCGCAGCAGCCCCAGAAAGCCATGTTGCTGTTCGAATTTTGGGGCCGCTGCGCGGCCCTTTCGCGACACAAGGCCGCTCCTACAAAAAAAGCGGGCCGGCGGCGTTACTGCGGGACGCTTTCCAGTTCCGGCTCGGCAGGTTGCGCCGCAGCCACCGCCTTGCGCATCTGCTCGCAACCCCACAACACCCGCTCCGGCGTCGCCGGCGCATCGATGGCGGGCTGCACGCGGTAGTCGGCGATGCTGGCCACGGCGTCCTTGATCGCGCACCAGGCCGCGATGCCGAGCATGAACGGTGGTTCGCCCACGGCCTTGGAGTGGAACACGGTGTCCTCCGGGTTCTTGCGGTTTTCCACCAGCTTCACCCGCAGGTCCAGCGGCATGTCGGCCACGGCGGGGATCTTGTAGCTGGCCGGGCCATTGGTCACCAGCTTGCCCTTGGCGTTCCACACCAGTTCTTCGCTGGTCAGCCAGCCCATGCCCTGGATGAAGCCGCCTTCCACCTGGCCAATGTCGATGGCCGGGTTCAACGAAGCGCCCACGTCATGCAGGATGTCGGCGCGCAGCATCTTGTACTCGCCGGTCAGGGTGTCGACGATCACCTCGACGCAGGCGGCGCCGAAGGCGAAGTAGTAGAACGGCCGGCCACGCGCCTGGTTGCGGTCGTAGTAGATCTTCGGTGTGCGGTAGAAGCCAGTGCTGGACAGCGACACCTGGGCGAAGTAGGCCTGCTGCACCAGTTGCTCGAAGCTGACGATCTGGTCGCGCACGCGCACATGGCCGTTACGGAACTCGACGTCTTCCTCGGTTACCTGGTAGTGCCGCGCGGCGAACTCGGTCAGGCGCTGCTTGAGGATTTCGGCGGCATTCTGCGCAGCCTTGCCGTTCAGGTCGGCGCCACTGGAGGCGGCGGTCGGCGAGGTGTTGGGCACCTTGTCGGTGTTTGTGGCAGTGATCTGGATGCGGCTGAAATCGACCTGGAACACCTGCGCCACCACCTGGGCCACCTTGGTGTTCAGGCCCTGGCCCATCTCGGTGCCGCCATGGTTGAGGTGGATGCTGCCGTCGGTATAGATGTGGATCAGCGCACCGGCCTGGTTGAGGAAGGTGGCGGTGAACGAGATGCCGAACTTCACCGGGGTCAGCGCCAGGCCCTTTTTCAGCACCGGGCTGTTGGCATTGAAGCGGCGTATCGATTCGCGGCGCTCGGCATAGTCGCTGCTGGCTTCCAGTTCGGCGGTCATTTCCTCGAGCATGTTGTGCTCGACGGTCTGGTAGTAGTGGGTGACGTTGCGCTCGCGCTTGCCGTAGTAGTTGGCCTTGCGCACCGCCAGCGGGTCGCGGCCCAGGTGCCGGGCGATGTGGTCCATCACCTGCTCGATGGCGACCATCCCCTGCGGGCCGCCAAAGCCGCGGTAGGCGGTGTTGGACGCGGTGTTGGTCTTGCAGCGGTGGCCGTGTACGGTGGCATCGCCCAGGTAGTAGGCGTTGTCGGAGTGGAACATGGCGCGGTCGACGATCGAGCCGGACAGGTCCGGTGAGTACCCGCAGTTGCCGGCCAGGTCGAGGTTGATGCCATGCAGGCGGCCATCGTCATCGAAGCCCACGTCGTACTCGACATAGAAGGGGTGGCGCTTGCCGGTCATGGTCATGTCCTCGACCCTTGGCAGGCGCATCTTGGTCGGTTGCCCGGTCAGGCGCGCAATGACGGCGCACAGGCACGCCGGGCTGGCGGCCTGGGTTTCCTTGCCGCCAAAACCGCCACCCATGCGGCGCATGTCCAGCACCACCTTGTTCATCGGCACGTCGAGCACTTCGGCGACCAGCTTCTGCACTTCGGTAGGGTTCTGCGTGGAGCAGTAGACGATCATGCCGCCATCTTCGGTGGGCATTACCGAGGAGATCTGCGTTTCCAGGTAGAAATGCTCCTGGCCACCGATGTGCAGGGTGCCCTGGAGGCGGTGCGGGGCGGTGGCCAGGGCGGCAGCGGCGTCGCCACGCTGGTGGGTGTGGCTGTCGAGCACGAAGTGCTTGTTGCGCAGTGCTTCGACCACATCCAGCACCGGCTCCAGGTCTTCGTACTCGACGATCGCGGCCATCGCCGCACGGCGTGCGGTGTCGAGATCGCGCGCGGCCACGGCGAGCACCGGCTGGCCGAAGTACTCGACCTTGTCGATGGCCAGCAACGGGTCGCCGGCCACTACCGGGCCGATGTCCTTGAGGCCGGGGATGTCTTCGTGGGTGATGGCGATGCGCACCCCGTCGAAGGCATAGCAGGGCGTGGTGTCGATGCGCAGGATGCGCGCATGGGCGCGATCGGAGGTGCGCGCGTAGACGTGCAACTGGTTGGGGAATTCCAGGCGATCATCGATGTACACCGCCTCGCCGGACACATGCTTGTCGGCGCTGTCATGCTTGACGCTGCGGCCAACCCCGGTGGTCAGGTCCTGGCTGAACAGTGCGGCCATCTCGGCCTGGCTCTTGGCTACGTGATGGTTAGACATAAGCGGTCACCCGGGTTTCGATGTGCGGCGTTTGCTGTTCGATGAAGTACTTGCGCAGCAGGTTCTGCGCGGTCAGCAGGCGGTATTCCTTGCTGGCGCGGAAGTCGCTGAGCGGGGTGAAGTCTTCGGCCAGGGCCTGGCAGGCACGCTCGACGGTGGCCTGGTTCCACGGCTTGCCGCGCAACGCTGCCTCGCAGGCGCGGGCGCGCTTGGGGATGGCCGCCATGCCGCCGAACGCGATGCGCACGCCGCTGACCACACCGTCTTCGATGCTCAGGTTGAAGGCCCCGCACACCGCGGAGATGTCGTCGTCCAGGCGCTTGGATACCTTGTAGGCGCGGAACGCCCAATCGCGGGTGGCGCGTGGCACGATGATCTTCTCGATGAACTCGCTGTCCTGGCGGGCAGTGATGCGGTAGTCGATGAAATAGTCTTCCAGGGCCATCACCCGCTGGCGCTCGCCCTGACGCAGGACGATCTGCGCATCCAGGGCAATCAGCAGGGGTGGCGAGTCGCCGATCGGCGAAGCGTTGCCGATATTGCCACCCAAGGTGCCCTGGTTGCGGATCTGCAGCGAGGCGAAGCGGTGCAGCAGGGCGCCGAAGTCGGGGTACTCCTCGTTGAGCGCGCCGTAACAGTCGGTGAGTGGGGTGGCGGCGCCGATTTCCAGGTGGCTGGCGGTCTTCTCGATGCGCTTGAGTTCGGCCACGTGGCCGACGTAGATCATCACCGGCAAGGTCTTGTGGAACTGGGTGACTTCCAGGGCCAGGTCGGTACCGCCGGCCAGCAGCCGCGCCTCGGGGTGCGAGCTGTACAGGTCGGCCAGGTCGGCCACGGTCAGCGGCACCAGGCAGCGTTTGTCGCCGCTGTTCAGCTCGCCGGTCTGGGTCGGTGCAATCGCCTTGAGGCGGCTGATGGTCTGGGCCTGCTGGGCATCGAACTGGTCGCGGCACGGTTGCCGGCAGCTCTGCTCGGCGGCTTCCAGGATCGGCCGGTAGCCGGTGCAGCGGCACAGGTTGCCGGCCAGGGCTTCCTGGGCCTGGTGCAGGTCGGGGCCGTTGCTGTTCTTCTGCAGGGCGAACAGCGACATGACGAAGCCGGGGGTGCAGAAGCCGCACTGCGAACCATGGCAATCGGCCATGGCCTGTTGCACGCTGTGCAGTTGCCCTTGGTGCTTGAGCCCTTCGACGCTGATCAGTTGCTTGCCGTGCAGCGACGATACGAACGTCAGGCATGAGTTGAGGCTGCGGTAGCGCAGGCTGTCGTTGCCCTGGTCGTCCTGGGTCAGTTCACCGACCACCACGGTGCAGGCGCCGCAGTCACCACTGGCGCAGCCCTCCTTGGTGCCAGGTTTGCCCAGGTGCTCGCGCAGGTACTGCAGCACCGTCATGTTCGGGTCCAGGGCATGCTCACTACGCAGCTCCTGGTTGACGAGAAACTGGATCACGGGGATGGCCTCGCAATGGTTTTATTGTTGTTGGGCGGACTCTAAGCAAGAGCTGTCCTGCTGGTCAATAATTTTCTGACTCAAAGGTCAGGAAATTGTGCGTGTCGCTGCCCAACGGTTCACATTGCCCATATGCCAAGCATAGATCGCGCCGGGCGCGGGGTTGCCTGGCGGGTCAAATAAACCACCTGGCCCCTCTGCGCGATTACCGGGCAAGTGCGCTACAATCCGCTGCTTGTGCCCAGTTCACTGATTTTGAAGGACAACCATGACGTTCAAGGCCCCGGACAGCCTCTCCGAGCAGATTGCCGATTACCTGGCCGAACGCATCATCCGCGGCGAACTGGCGCCAGGCGAGCGTATCCAGGAGTTGAAGGTCACCCAGGCGCTCAACGTCAGCCGTGGCTCGGTGCGCGAAGCGCTGCTGATCCTCGAACGCCGGCACCTGGTGGCGATCCTGCCGCGCCGTGGTGCCCACGTGACCGAACTGGACGAGCGCGGGGTCCGCAGCCTGTGTGCGCTGATGAGCGAGTTCTACATCCTGCTGGGCAATGCGGTCGCGCAAAAATGGCGCACCGATGCCGACCTGCGCCCGTTCCTGGACATCCAGCAGCGCCTGCAACGTGCTCATCAGCTGCTTGATATCAAGGCCTTCGTCGCCGACAGTTTCGCGGTGATGCGCGCGGCCTATCCATTCGCCGACAACCCGTTCCTGCAGGAAACCGTGGAAAACCTGCAGCCGGCCATGAGCCGCGCCTACTACCTGGCACTGGATCAGCGCCAGGCCAGCATGAGCGATTACCTCGACCTGTTCGCCCGCCTGCTCGACGCCGTGGTCGCCCGTGACCTGCCGCGCATTCGCGAGGTGCTGACCGCCTACTGCCAGCGCAGCTGCGAACTGGTGCTGGCGGCGCTGGCCCGAGGCTGACCGATGCGCCTGAAGTGCATTCGCCTGGCCGGGTTCAAGTCGTTCGTCGACCCGACCACGGTCAATTTCCCCAGCAACATGGCGGCCGTGGTCGGCCCCAACGGCTGTGGCAAGTCCAACATCATCGATGCCGTGCGCTGGGTGATGGGCGAGAGTTCGGCAAAGAACCTGCGCGGCGAGTCGATGACCGACGTCATCTTCAACGGCTCCAGTGGCCGCAAGCCGGTCAGCCAGGCCAGCATCGAGCTGGTGTTCGACAACAGCGAAACCACGCTGGTCGGCGAATATGCCGCCTATGCCGAAATCTCGATTCGCCGCAAGGTCACCCGTGACGGGCAGAACAGCTACTACCTCAATGGCACCAAGTGCCGGCGCCGCGACATCACCGACATCTTCCTCGGTACCGGCCTGGGGCCGCGCAGTTACTCGATCATCGAACAGGGCATGATCTCCAAGCTGATCGAGGCCAAGCCGGAGGAACTGCGCAACTTCATCGAGGAAGCGGCCGGCATTTCCAAATACAAGGAACGCCGCCGCGAAACCGAGAACCGCATCCGCCGCACCCAGGAGAACCTGGCGCGCCTGACCGACCTGCGCGAAGAGCTGGAACGCCAGCTGGAGCGCTTGCACCGGCAGGCCCAGGCCGCCGAGAAGTACCGCGAGTACAAAGCCCAGGAACGCCAGCTGAAGGCCCGCCTGTCGGCCTTGCGCTGGCGCGACCTGGACGCCCGCGTGCGCCAGCGCGAGGCAGTGATCGGTGACCAGGACGTGTCCCATGAAGCGTTGGTCGCCGAGCAGCGCAACGCCGATGCCACTATCGAGCGCCTGCGCGATAGCCATCACGAATTGTCCGAGCGCTTCAACCAGGTGCAGGGCCGCTTCTATTCCGTGGCGGGGGATATCGCCCGGGTCGAGCAGAGCATCCAGCACGGCCAGCAGCGCCTGCGCCAGTTGCAGGACGATTTCAAGGAAGCCGAGCGCACGCGCCTGGAGACCGAATCGCACCTGGGCCACGACCGCACCCTGCTGGCGACCCTGGGCGAAGAGCTGGCCATGCTCGAGCCCGAGCAGGAAATGACCTTGGCCGCTGCCGAAGAAGCCGCCGCTGCCCTTGAAGAGGCCGAACTGGGCATGCACGGCTGGCAGGAGCAGTGGGACAGCTTCAACAGCCGCTCCGCCGAGCCGCGCCGCCAGGCCGAAGTGCAGCAGGCGCGCCTGGTGCAGCTGGAGGCCAGCCTGGAGCGATTGACCGAGCGCCAGCGCAAGCTGGGCGAGGAACGCGAGCAGTTGGGCAGCGATCCGCAGGACGCCGCCATGCTGGAATTGTCCGAGCAGTTGGCCAGCAGCGAAATGTTGCTCGAAGAGCTGCAGTTGTCCGAAGAGCAGGTGGTCGAGCGCCTGGAAGGCCTGCGCCAGCAACTGCACCAGTCCACCCAAGCCCAGCAGCAGGCGCAGGGCGACCTGCAGCGCCTGGGCGGCCGCCTGGCATCACTCGAAGCCTTGCAGCAGGCGGCGCTGGAGCCGGGCGCGGGGGCGGCCGACTGGTTGCACGGCCAAGGCCTTGAACACCAACCTCGCCTGGCTGAAGGGCTGCGCGTGGAGCCGGGCTGGGAGCTGGCCGTGGAAACGGTGCTTGGCGCCGACTTGCAGGCGGTGCTGGTGGACGATTTCAACCGCCTCGATTTTGCCGGCCTGGAGCAGGGCGAGTTGCGTCTGCTGCTGGCCAGCGGCGCCAGTCCTTCGCTGCCCGGCAGCTTGCTGGAAAAGGTCTCCGGCGGTATCGACCTGGCGCCCTGGCTGGGCCAGGTGCGGCCCGTCGAAGACCTGGCACAAGCGCTGGCGCAGCGCGCCTCGCTCGGTGAAGGCCAGAGCCTGGTCAGCCGCGATGGCTATTGGGTAGGCCGGCATTTCCTGCGCATACGCCGTGGTGGTGAGGCCGGAGGCGGGGTGCTGGCGCGCGGCCAGGAAATCGAACGCCTCGGCCACGAACAGGCGCAGCAGGAAGCGGCGCTCGAACAACTGGAGCAGCAGTTGCAGGCCCTGCGCGAGCAACAGCTGGGCCTGGAGGAGCAGCGTGAACAACTGCGCCGCCGCACCCAGGAAGAAAACCGCCTGCACGGTGAGCTGAAGGCCAGCCTGTCGGCCGGCCGCGCGCGCGCCGAGCAGGTCGAACTGCGTCGCCGGCGCCTGCAGGAAGAACTGGCCGAGCTGGAAGAACAGCGCGCCCTCGAGCACGAACAACTGGGCGAAGCACGCCTGTTGCTGCAGGAAGCCTTGGAGCTGATGGCCCAGGACACCGAGCAGCGCGAGCAGTTGATGGCCCGCCGCGACACCCTGCGCGAAAGTCTCGACCGCGTGCGCCAGGAGGCTCGCCAGCACAAGGACCACGCCCACCAGCTGGCCGTGCGCCTGGGCTCGCTGCGCGCCCAGCACGATTCCACCCGGCAGGCCCTGGAGCGCCTGGAGCAGCAGGCGGCGCGCCTGACCGAGCGCCAGGAGCAATTGAGCCTGAACCTGGAAGAAGGCGCGGCGCCGCTGGAGGAGTTGCGCCTGAAGCTCGAAGCGCTGCTGGAGCAGCGCATGGGCGTCGACGAGGAAATGCGCCTGGCCCGCCTGCACATGGACGAAGCGGACCGTGAGCTGCGCGACGCGGAGAAGCGCCGCACCCAGGCCGAGCAGCAAGCGCAGCTGCTGCGTGGCCAGCTGGAGCAGTTGCGCCTGGAGTGCCAGGGCCTGGACGTGCGGCGCAAGACCCTGCAGGAACAGTTGCTGGCCGATGGTTACGACCTGCAAGGCGTGCTCGCCACCCTCGAGGCCGACGCCACCGAGCAAGGCACTGAACAGGAGCTGGAGCAGCTCGATGCGCGAATCCAGCGCCTGGGGGCGATCAACCTGGCGGCCATCGAAGAGTACCAGCAGCAGTCCGAGCGCAAGCGCTACCTGGATGCCCAGGACGCCGACCTGGTCGAGGCGCTGGAGACCCTGGAAAACGTCATCCGCAAGATCGACAAAGAAACCCGCAACCGCTTCAAGGATACCTTTGATCAGATAAATGCCGGATTACAGGCACTTTTCCCAAAAGTTTTCGGTGGTGGCAGCGCTTATCTGGAACTGACGGGCGAAGATCTACTCGATACAGGGGTAACGATCATGGCGCGACCACCGGGCAAGAAGAACAGCACCATCCATCTGCTGTCCGGCGGCGAAAAGGCACTGACCGCATTGGCGCTGGTGTTTGCCATCTTCAAGTTGAACCCCGCACCGTTCTGCATGCTCGACGAGGTCGATGCGCCGCTGGACGATGCCAACGTCGGGCGTTATGCCCGCCTGGTCAAGGAAATGAGTGAAAGCGTGCAGTTCATCTACATCACCCATAACAAGATCGCGATGGAGATGGCCGACCAGCTGATGGGCGTGACCATGCATGAACCGGGCTGTTCACGGCTGGTAGCGGTGGATGTGGAGGAGGCCATGGCCATGGTCGATGCCTGATAGGCGGCGACGGGGCATATTCTGAAGCGAAATGCCCCCGCCATGTGCGACAGACGGTGTAAAGTTGTCTTTGGTCGTGCTAGCTTAATGTCACTCGTTTTTTGCGTGGGTAAAAACGCCTGTCAGAACATAGAGTTGGCGCCACGTGTTAAAGGGCTTTGAACCCTTTGTTTTCAAGCATATTTTTATAGAGGCACGGGATTACATGGAAATCGGTCTGCGCGAGTGGCTGATCGTCATCGGCATCATTGTCATTGCCGGGATTCTTTTCGACGGCTGGCGCCGCATGCGCGGCGGTAAAGGCAAGTTGAAATTCCGTCTGGATCGCAGCTATTCCAACCTGCCGGACGAAGAGGGCAATGCCGAAGTGCTTGGCCCGTCGCGGGTGCTGGAAACCCACAAGGAGCCTGAGCTGGACGAAAGCGACCTGCCGTCGCTCAGCGCTTCTGCGCGCGACCGTGAGCGCGAGCCCAAGCCGGCCAAGGCCAGCAAGCGCGGCAAGCGTGCCACGGCTGCTGCCGAGGCCCAGCAGGGCGACCTGAACCTGAGCGCCGAACCGCGTGAAGCCGACCTGTTTGCCGACAGCGACGAAGACTTTGCCGCACAGAACACCCGCAGCAGCAGCCAGGCGCCTGCCAGCAGCAGCGTCAAGGAACTGCCGCCGGCCGAGGAAGTGCTGGTGATCAGCGTGATCTCCCGCGACGAGGGTGGCTTCAAGGGCCCGGCACTGCTGCAGAACATCCTGGAGAGTGGCCTGCGCTTCGGCGAAATGGACATCTTCCACCGGCACGAAAGCATGGCCGGCCACGGCGAAGTGCTGTTCTCCATGGCCAACGCGGTCAAGCCTGGCGTATTCGACCTGGACGATATCGACCACTTCAGCACCCGTGCGGTGAGCTTCTTCCTCGGCCTGCCGGGGCCGCGTCATCCGAAGCAGGCTTTCGATGTGATGGTGGCTGCGGCGCGCAAGCTGGCCCACGAACTGAACGGCGAGCTCAAGGACGACCAGCGCAGCGTGCTGACCGCCCAGACCATCGAGCACTATCGCCAGCGTATCGTCGAATTCGAGCGCCGTGCGCTGACGCAGAAGCGCTGACAGATCCAGACGAAAGAGCAGCCTGAGGGCGTGCTGGGCGGTTCGGGTGTTGCTGTTGCCTGTGCCGGCCTCTTCGCGGGTAAACCCGCTCCCACAAGTACACCACAAGCCTCAAGCAGTGATGTACCTGTGGGAGCGGGTTTACCCGCGAAGGGGTCGGCACCGGCAGTAGGCACCCCAATCCCGGCATTGCCCTCGAGCTGCTCTTTTGCTTTGCAAGAGAAGACGACCCCATGACCGCCGAATCCCGTATCCACGAACTCCGTCACCAGCTCGACCAGCACAACTACCGCTACTATGTGCTCGACGAGCCCAGCGTGCCCGACGCCGAATACGACCGCCTGTTCAACGAGCTGAAGGCGCTTGAAGCCGAGCACCCGCACCTGGTGACCCCCGACTCGCCGACCCAGCGCGTCGGCGGCGCGGCCCTGGCTGCGTTCAGCCAGGTACGCCACGAAGTGCCGATGCTGAGCCTGGGCAACGCCTTTGAAGAAGCTGACCTGCGTGAGTTCGGCCGCCGTGTGGTCGATGGCCTCGACCAGCCCGGTGCAATCGACTACAGCTGCGAGCCCAAGCTCGACGGCCTGGCCGTGAGCCTGCTGTACCGTGACGGCCTGTTGGTGCAGGGCGCCACCCGTGGCGACGGCACTACCGGCGAAGACATCAGCGCCAACGTGCGCACCGTGCGCAACATCCCGCTCAGGCTGCAGGGCGAGGGTTGGCCGGCGGTGCTGGAAGTGCGTGGCGAGGTGTACATGAGCAAGGCCGGTTTCGAGCGGCTCAACGCCGCCCAGGCCGAAGCCGGTGGCAAGACCTTCGCCAACCCGCGCAACGCCGCCGCCGGCAGCCTGCGCCAGCTGGACTCGAAGATCACCGCCAGCCGCCCGCTGGAGTTCTGCTGCTATGGCGTCGGTCAGGTGTCCGCGAGCATCGGCGACAGCCACATCGGCATCCTCGAGCAGCTCAAGGCCTGGGGCTTGCCGATCAGCCGCGAGCTCAAGCACGCTGCCGGCATCGAAGAGTGCCTGGCCTACTACCGCGACATTGGCGAGCGACGCAACAGCCTGCCCTATGAGATCGACGGCGTGGTATTCAAGGTCAACAGCCTGGCGGCCCAGCGTGAGCTGGGCTTCCGCGCCCGTGAACCGCGCTGGGCGATCGCCCACAAGTTCCCCGCCATGGAAGAGCTGACCGAGGTGCTGGACGTCGAGTTCCAGGTCGGCCGCACTGGCGCGGTGACCCCGGTGGCCCGCCTGAAGCCGGTCAAGGTGGCGGGCGTGACCGTGTCCAACGCCACCCTGCACAACATGGACGAGATCGCGCGCCTGGGCCTGCGCATTGGTGATACGGTGATCATCCGCCGCGCCGGCGACGTGATCCCGCAGGTGATGCAGGTAGTGCTGGAGCGTCGCCCGGCGGAGGCCCGCCCGGTGCAGGTGCCGAGCGAGTGCCCGGTGTGCGGCTCGCAGGTCGAGCGTACCCGGCTGGTCAAGCGCAGCAAGGGCAAGGAAACCACCAGCGAAGGCGCGGTGTACCGCTGCGTCGGTCGCCTGGCCTGCGCCGCCCAGCTCAAGCAGGCGATCATCCATTACGTGTCGCGCCGCGCCATGGATATCGACGGCCTGGGCGAGAAGAGCGTCGAGCAACTGGTCGACGAAGGCCTGATCGGCTCGCCGGCGGACTTGTACAAGCTGGAGTTCGAGCAGATCGTCGGCCTGGAAGGGTTCGCCGAAGTGTCCAGCCGCAAGCTGCTGGATGCCATCGAAGCCAGCAAGCGCCCGAGCCTGGCGCGCTTTATCTATGCCCTGGGCATTCCGGACGTCGGCGAAGAAACCGCCAAGGTGCTGGCCCGTTCGCTGGGCAGCCTGGCGCGCCTCCGGCAGGCGCTGCCGCAAGTGCTCACCTACCTGCCGGACATCGGGCTGGAGGTGGCTTACGAAATTCACAACTTCTTCGAAGACGAGCATAACCAGAAGGTGATCCAGCAACTGCTCGACAGCGGCATGCAGTTGCAGGACGAAGGCGAGCTGGCTGCCGAATTCGCTGCCAGCACGACCCTGGCGGGCATGATCGCCAAGCTCGACATCGCCTCGGTCGGCCCGACCGGTGCTGAAAAGCTGGTGGCCAGGCTCGACAGCCTGGACAAGATCATCGCCGCCGACGGCATCGACCTGCGCCAGGCCTTGGCGGCCAAGCAGGCTGACGCGGTGCGCGAGTTCTTCAAGGATGAAGCCAACCAGAAACTGGCGCGGGACATCGAGGCGCAGTTGCTGGCGTTCGGCATGCACTGGAGCAATGAGAAGAAGGTCGCCGAAGGCTTGCCACTGGCCGGCCAGACCTGGGTGCTGACCGGCACCCTGGAGCGCATGAGCCGTGACATTGCCAAGGAAAAACTGGAAAGCCTGGGAGCCAAGGTGGCTGGTTCGGTGTCAGGCAAGACCCACTGCGTGGTGGCGGGGCCAGGGGCGGGCTCCAAGCTGGCCAAGGCCAGCGAACTGGGAGTAAAGGTACTGGACGAAGACGCCTTCGTTGCCTTCCTGGCCGAGCAGGGCATAGCCGTCTGACGCCCTGCGCAATCTCTTGTAGGAGCGGCCTTGCGTCGCGAAAGGGCCGCAAAGCGGCCCCGACAATTGTGGTTCGAGAGCCAGGTCCAGTGGCTTGCACGGAATACTGTCTTTCTCAGGTTCTGTAAGGTGACGCGCCACGTAGGGAGCGGGTTAATCCGCGAAGAGGCCCGCCCAGGCCGTCCCAGCCCGGACAAGTCATTGAGAAATGATGATTTTTTCTCGCCCCAGAGGTTGTATCTGCTCCCAAGACCGGTACAATGGCGCCACTCGCTGCTCAGCGAGCTCTGTAGTGGTGGTCCCATCGGTCCCCCCGCATTGATTACCCGTTAACCTGGTCAGGCCCGGAAGGGAGCAGCCATAGCGGGAACATCGAGTGCCGGGGTGTGGCTGGTGGGGCTGCCTCCATTACGCAAGTCCTTAATGCTAAAGGACTTTTCTCGCTCAAAATTTCGAAGTGTGACAGCATTTAGGTACACCTGAATGGTGCATCATGCTAGGTGTTGTATCGCCTAATCGCTCCCCGGCGAATCCCATCGACAGTTAATCCCCAGATGTACCTCCCTTTACATGGTTTGACCTCGCACATTTTATCCCTCAAGATCTGTCTGGCAATGAGCCACTACTGCAGTGTCATTCAACGGCGTCGACGTGACCAGAATTCATGGCATCGGCTTTAACCTCGCTCTGCGTAGGTGGCTGAGATGTGTATTTACCTAAGGGCGGCTAAAAGGCCGCTAACTGGTAAAAGGACTGTGGTACGCTGCTTTTAGTCAAGTGCAGAAAAGGGATAAACATGAAAAGCTATGTACTTTGGGCGAACAAGGGTGGGATAGGGAAATCAACCCTGACTTTTCAGTTGGCATGTAAATATGCCCGAATGAATGAGGATGAACCAGTTTTCATCATAGACTTGAGCCCGCAGTGTGATGTCTCAAGGATGGTGCTCGGTGGTGGGCATCATAATGGTGAGGGCAAGATTCTTGATGTTATGGAAGCTGCAGAGCGTAAAACGGTATATCAATACCTCCGTAGTTGCGTTCGTGATGTCCCATCGGGGTTTGGTTGGCCAGATGTGCACCAATTCATCGTTAAACCAAACGAACTCAGGGATGAGGATGCAATTCCGCTGCCAGAGAATCTTCACCTGTTCTGCGGGGACTTCGACTTGGAGCGTATCACCGGTGCCATAGACCAAATGCCTGAAGCTGAAGGCAGGGGTGGATTTGTTGAGGCAGGCTCCAACTACTCTAAGCTGCTGCTGGCAAGAAGTTTTCTTAGGAAGGCCGTCAAGGATATTGAACGTGTCTACCCTGATGCAACCATATTCATTGACACTGACCCATACTACTCGGTTGTCACTACCCATATTGGTTTGTTAGCTGCGGATAGTTGGATTACTGCCTACTCCCCTGCCTCACAAGCAAGTCAGTATGCTGTATATCGTAGCCTTGAGTTTCTTCACAATGCGCGTGACAGTCTGATGTCTTTAATTGAGTCGCAGCAAAAAGCTCATCCGAAGCCATGGCATGATGCTAGGGAAGGGCAAATTGAGTCGCCGGATCTACAGGTTCCTCATTTCAAGTTCCTAATCAGCAACATGACAACGTCGAAGTCTGCTAAGGGTGAGCCTAGGTACTCGAGACCTCAGCAGTTGCATGCTCAGGCGATAGAAAGGGTGAATGAGAAAGTCGTCGAGGTTGCCAAAGGTCTAGGCTTGAAGCTTGATTATAAGTCCGATCACCTGTGGTCACTACAGAGGTTAGGTCTTATCTGTGACTACAACGGTATTGACATGAGTTCTGTCACGATTGGTCGTAGTTATCCGCAGCCCGACGTAGAAGGAAGCTACTCAGTTTCCAAATCAGAGGACAACCGTCTTCAGGTTGACGCTTATAATGCGAGGCTTGAAGAATTTGTTAATAACTTGTGACGTGCTTTGTATGTAAACTCAGTCATAAACTTCGTAGTTAATTGGTTGGGGCTGGGTGATCAAAATCCCAGCCTTCTGGTCAGGCCCGGAAGGGAGCAGCCATAGCGGGAACATCGAGTGCCGGGGTGTGGCTGGTGGGGCTGCCTCCATTTCAGGCTCTTGAATTCTCAAGACGTCTCGCTAGAAATATTTCCGGTTACGACGGCATTCGGAACCTCCCGAATGAAGCGTCATCTGCAAGCTGACAGCCCTACACTCCTAACATTCGTACAATGATCGACAGCGGACAGGCTTCATCCCATCCGCGCCACAAGCCAGGCAGGCCGACCCAGGCCGTATCCTCGAATACGCCAGCCTCAGGCCGGACGTTGCGCTGTTCGGCCGAAGCTCTCAGAGGTTGTACTTTTCATCGATTCTGCGTTTGTCGAGCGTGTAGCGCTTGACGTCGATCTCATCGGACTCAAGCTGGGCGTCCAACGCGTCCATATCGTGTTTTTTCAAGCTCGCAACGTGAGCCTTGGTGGCCTGATAGTTGATGAGTTCTGCGGCGTCATGCCCACTCACCGGGTCCCAAAAAATGGAAAGCGGCCAGAACAACAGGTTGACCACGCCAAAGCCGTATGCGCGACCGTAGAAGGAACCGCCACCTGGAAGCAGACCAAGGCCGGCGGCAAGCCCAGGGTTCTTTTCTTCAACCGCGAGGTTTCTGGCGCGATAGCCGGCAAGTTCCGACTCCTGGACCGAATTGGGGCCTGTAGCACAACCAGGGGTCAGCGCTATGAGTGCGGCAGCGGTGAGGTTTCTTACTGTGGACATGCAACTTTTCCTGAGTGTGAGTACGGTTCTCGCGCACAGCTGGGTGCGGAGGCGCGTCACTCTACACTGAGTGATGGCTTATTGATATTAATGAGCCATCATTCGGTTCGGGTTTGCACCAGTACCTCTACCTTGGGTGTTTCATGACAGGCGTTGACCGGTTCTGCCTTTTTCCAAGCCCCGCTGCCGATAACTTCATCAGCCGCTGGAATGTCGGGCATGCCAGGTGATCCGCTTCCGGGCACTGCGCCGCATGCCGCAGGCCCTTGCTCATTGCCTGCAAGCGCCTGATCCGTGCATCCAGTTCGTCGGCCTTGGCAATCAGCAGCTGCCGGTCGACCTGCAAGTCCACCAGCATCGCTCCCACTTCATCCAGCGAAAACCCCGCCGCCTGCCCCAGGGCGATCAGCGCCAGGCGGTCTGTCACATCGGCGGCAAACTGCCGGCGCTGGCCACGCCCGGCAAGTGACTTGAGCAAGCCTTTGTTTTCGTAGTAACGCAGTGTCGAGGCGGGTACGCCTGTGCGTCTGGCGACGTCGGCAATGTCCATTTCGGGCCCTTGACTTGAAGTTGACTTCAACTTCTATGCTGCGCGGCGTAGTGACGACCGTCAATCATCGAGGGCTTTTCAATGACGTTTACTGCGATGCTTTCAGCGGCCTTGCCGATTGGTTTGGGTGCCACGCTGGTCATGGACGTGTGGGGGTTGTTGCTGCGGCGCCTGGGTGTTGCCGCGCCGAACTTCGCCATGGTCGGGCGCTGGGCGGGGCATCTGTGGCAAGGGCGTGTGCGCCACGGGGCGATTGCCAGGGCGGAGCCTGTGCGGCACGAACTGATGTGGGGCTGGTTGATTCATTACGCCATCGGGGTGCTGTTCGCGCTGCTGCTGGTAGTGATTGTCGGCGAAGGCTGGTTGCTGGCGCCGACCTTGTGGCCTGCGCTGGCGGTTGGGGTGGGGACGGTGGTGGCGCCGCTGTGCCTCATGCAACCGGCGATGGGGGCGGGGTTCTTTGCAGCGAAGACACCGACACCTGTGCGTAACTGCTTGAAGAGCCTGGTGACGCATGGTGTGTTCGGGCTGGGCCTGTTCCTCAGCGCAAGCCTGGTTGCGCCTGGGTGAGAGGCTTCAGGTAGACGTGGCGTGCTCAAGGTCGGGCTACGGGCATCACCGCCTGATGGCCCTGCCCGCCATAGCGCTGCACGATCCGCTCGATCTGCCCCGACTGTTTCATGCGCGCCAGCGCCCGCAGCAAGGCCTGGGTCGGTAGCGCCGGATCGTTGCGTACCATGCACCCCAGCTGCTGCTCGTCCAGCACCGTCAGCGCCTGCAGGCGCTGCCCGTCCGGCAGGCCCCGGTTGAACCACTGCAACGACAGCTGGTTGCTGACTGCATGGCGATAGCGGCCGGCTTGCAGCTTCTGCAATACCAGCAACTGGTTGCGGCTGTCTTCGCGCTGCAAGCGGCCCTGGTCAAGCAACGGCTGCAAGCCCGGGTAGGTGAAACCCAGCACTGTACCGATCGCCTGGGGTGGCAGTTGCTCGGGGGATATCGCCGTGCTGTCGCCCGGGCGACCGACCAGCAGGTCGCGCTGGTTGATCAGTGGGACGCTCCAGATGAAATTCCTTGGTGAGGCATCGAACCACTGGCTGCTGACATAGCAGCGCACATCGATATCGCCATGCTCCATAGCCTCCTGCAGGCGCAGGCGGGCCATGACGTGGTACACAGGGCGCGCGCCCACCTCGCTGGCCAGCGCCTGCGTCAGGTCGTACAGCAGGCCCTCCACTGGCTGGTCGGCTTCGATGCGCATCAACGGCATGCTCCAGCTCTCGGCCACGGAAAAACGCAGCACCGCCTGTTCGGCGAGACATTGCGAGGTCCACAACAGCAGCAAGGCCAGCAGTCTTGGCAAAGGCATATCCTCCCTGGACAGCACATACGGTTTCTAGCTTAGACGAGCCGCGCGGGGTGCATTTTTGCCCCCGCTCCGCTAGCATTAGCGATCTTCCGCTCGATCAGGCTACGATGGTTTTTCGATGAGTTATCAGGTCCTTGCACGTAAATGGCGTCCGCGCTCGTTCCGCGAAATGGTCGGCCAGGCCCATGTGCTCAAGGCTTTGATCAACGCCCTGGACAACCAGCGCCTGCACCATGCCTACCTGTTCACCGGTACCCGGGGCGTGGGCAAGACCACGATCGCCCGGATCATTGCCAAGTGCCTGAACTGTGAAACCGGCATCACCTCGACGCCATGCGGCACCTGTTCGGTGTGCCGGGAAATCGACGAAGGCCGTTTCGTCGACCTGATCGAGATCGACGCCGCCAGCCGGACCAAGGTCGAGGATACCCGCGAACTGCTCGATAATGTGCAGTACGCCCCAAGCCGTGGGCGCTTCAAGGTCTACCTGATCGACGAAGTGCACATGCTGTCGACCCACTCGTTCAACGCCTTGCTCAAGACGCTGGAAGAGCCGCCGCCCTACGTCAAGTTCATCCTCGCCACCACCGACCCGCAGAAGCTGCCGGCCACCATTCTTTCGCGCTGCCTGCAGTTCTCGCTGAAGAACATGAGCCCGGAGCGGGTGGTCGAACACCTCAGCCACGTACTGACTGCGGAAAACGTGCCATTCGAGACGGATGCCCTGTGGTTGCTGGGCCGCGCCGCCGATGGTTCGATGCGCGATGCGATGAGCCTGACCGACCAGGCCATCGCCTTTGGCGAAGGCAAGGTGCTGGCCGCCGACGTGCGGGCGATGCTCGGCAGCCTTGACCATGGCCAGGTCTATGGCGTGTTGCAGGCGCTGCTCGAGGGGGATGCACGGGCCTTGCTCGAGGCCGTGCGCAACCTGGCCGAACAGGGCCCGGACTGGGCTGGCGTACTGGCCGAGATGCTCAATGTGCTGCACCGCGTGGCCATCGCCCAGGCATTGCCGGAAGCCGTGGACAACGGCCAGGGCGACCGCGAGCGGGTACTGGCGCTGGCCGCGGCATTGCCGGCCGAGGACGTGCAGTTCTATTACCAGATGGGCCTGATCGGTCGCCGTGACCTGCCGCTGGCGCCGGACCCGCGTGGTGGCTTTGAAATGGTCCTGCTGCGCATGCTGGCGTTCCGCCCGGCCGACACCGACGACGCGCCGAAACCGGTGCTAAAGCCAGTGGGGATCAGCCAGGCCACAGCTGATCCTGCAACCCCGGTGGCAGCGCCAGCGGTTGCCACAGTGCCGCCAGCCGCTGCCGTGCAACCTGCTGCAGCGGTTGCCGCGCCGCAGCAGCAGGCACCCATGCCAGTGATGCCAGCACCACAGCCGGTTGATGCGCCTGTGCTGCAGGCTGAGCCTGCCGCCGTTGTCGAACCCGAGCCGCAAGCCAAGCCCGAGCCCGAGCCGGAGCCAGCTGCCGTGGCAGAGGTGGTTGACCTGCCGTGGGAGGAGTCGGTACCCGTAGCGCCTGAGGCCGTGCCTGCGCCGGTTCCTGCGCCCGCGCCGATGCCGGCGGCCTCTGCCCACGACGACGAGCCGCCCTTCGACCCGTCGGCCTATGCTGCCGTGGGCATGGACCGCGACGATGAGCCGCCACTGGACGAAGACTATTATGGCGGCGAAAGCGACCCGGTCGGCTTCAGCTACCTGGACGAGCTGGCCGAACACGTCCAGGAAGAGGCGCCCAAGCCGGTCGCCGAGCCGCTGCCAGCGGCCAAGCCGGCGACCGGCCTGGCCCTGCAATGGCTGGAAATGTTCCCGCAGTTGCCTGTCTCCGGGATGACGGGCAACATCGCGGCAAACTGTACGCTGGTGGCCGCCGAAGGCGACGACTGGCTGCTGCACCTGGACCCTGGCCAAGGGGCGCTGTTCAACGCCACCCAGCAGCGGCGCCTGAACGAAGCGCTCAACCAGCACCTGGGGCGCGCGCTGAACCTGCGTATCGAGCTGATTCAGCCCGAGCAGGAAACCCCGGCCCAGGCCGCAGCGCGCAAGCGCAGGGAGCGTCAGCACGAGGCCGTGGTGTCGATCGAGCAGGATCCGTTGATCCAGCAGATGATCCAGCTGTTCGGTGCCAAGGTGCGGCAGGATACTATTGAACCTGTAGAGGCCCTGGCCAGTCAGGGCCAGTAACGGATAACCATGCGGCCGGCCGGGTGCCGGGCCGCATCACATGACCCAATCGAGGTATACCCCATGATGAAAGGTGGCATGGCCGGCCTGATGAAGCAGGCCCAGCAGATGCAGGAAAAGATGCAGAAGATGCAGGAAGAGCTGGCCAACGCCGAAGTCACCGGCCAGTCCGGTGGTGGCCTGGTGAGCGTGGTGATGACCGGTCGTCACGATGTGAAGCGCGTCAGCATCGACCAGAGCCTGATGTCGACCGACGCCGACGACAAGGAAGTGCTGGAAGACCTGATTGCCGCTGCACTGAACGACGCCGTGCGCAAGGTCGAGCAGAACAGCCAGGAAAAGATGGGCAGCATGACTGCCGGCATGCAGTTGCCGCCGGGCTTCAAGATGCCATTCTAAGGGCATTGCATTACCAAGAACCGCCGCTCACGACAGCGGCGGTTTTTTTGCGCTTTCTTGCAGCCTGCGCGGTCTTTGTAGGAGCGGCCTTGTGTCGCGAAAGGGCTGCGCAGCAGCCCCGGCAATCCATGCTGCGAAGCTGAGAACCTGGGGCCGCTTCGCGCCCCATCGCGACACAAGGCCGCTCCTACAGGGACCGCGCAAGCCTTACGCTGTACGCATGGTTGTTTGACGGCGTTGTCTGCGCTGGGTATAAACCGCCTCTTATTGAATTGTCAGGCCTTTCCCATGAGCTTCAGCCCTCTCATCCGCCAACTGATCGATGCCCTGCGTATTCTCCCGGGTGTCGGCCAGAAAACCGCCCAGCGCATGGCCCTGCAGCTGCTCGAGCGTGACCGCAGCGGCGGCCTGCGCCTGGCTCAGGCCCTGACCCAGGCCATGGAAGGGGTAGGGCATTGCCGCCAGTGCCGTACCCTGACCGAGCAGGAGCTGTGCCCGCAGTGCGCCGACCCGCGCCGTGACGATACCCAGTTGTGCGTGGTCGAGGGGCCGACCGATGTGTACGCGGTGGAGCAGACGGGCTACCGTGGCCGTTACTTCGTGCTCAAGGGCCACCTGTCGCCACTGGACGGCCTGGGCCCGGAGGCGATCGGCATACCGCAACTGATGGCGCGGATCGAGGAGCAGGGCACCTTCACCGAGGTGATCCTGGCGACCAACCCGACCGTGGAAGGGGAGGCAACTGCGCATTACATTGCCCAGCTGCTGAGCGAGAAGGGCCTGGTGGCCTCGCGCATTGCCCATGGCGTGCCGCTGGGTGGGGAGCTGGAGCTGGTCGACGGCGGGACCCTGGCCCATGCCTTCGCCGGGCGGCGGCCGATTTCGCTCTGATTCAGAATTGCCGGGGCCGCTTTGCGGCCCATCGCGACACAAGGCCGCTCCTACAGGAGGTTGCGTTCTGAGCTGCGCCCCAGATGGTGGACAGATGTCCAACATTAGCGGCGCAGCTCATTTCCCTGTAGGAGCGGCCTTGTGTCGCGATGGGCTGCAAAGCAGCCCTGTGGTCTCAGTATTCGCTGAGCGAAAATTCGGTCAGGCAGAACGTCGGCACACCCGCCGCCTGTAGCCGGCGCGATCCGTCCAGTTCCGGCAGGTCGATGATTGCCGCCGCCTCGAACACCTGAGCCCCGGTCCGACGCACCAGGTTGGCCGCTGCCAGCAGCGTACCGCCGGTCGCGATCAGGTCATCGAAGATCAGTACCGAATCGCCTTCGCACAGGCTGTCGGCATGCACTTCCAGGAACGCTTCGCCGTACTCGGTCTGGTAGGCCTCGCTGAGCACATCGGCGGGTAGCTTGCCTTGCTTGCGGAACAGGATCAGCGGCTTGTTCAGTTGATGGGCGATGATCGAGCCGATCAGGAAGCCCCGCGCGTCCATGGCGCCGATGTGGCTGAACTCGGCCTCGACATAGCGCTCGATGAACTGGTCGGCGACATAGCGCAGCCCGCGCGGCGATTGGAACAGCGGGGTGATGTCGCGGAAGATCACGCCCGGCTTGGGGAAGTCCACTACCGGGCGGATCAGGGCTTTGAGGTCGAAGGCGTCGCTGTGCATTGGTGCGGATATCCTGGGAAAACGAATGCCCAAGTATACCTGCTAAACCAGCCCTCAGGCCTCCATCGCACCGCCGGCCAGCGCGCACAGCTGGATCGGGTCGAGGATGTGCACTTCCTTGCCTTCGGCGCGAAGCAGGCCGTTCTGCTGGAAGCGGGTGAACACGCGCGACACGGTTTCCACGGCCAGGCCCAGGTAATTGCCGATTTCGTTGCGCGACATGCTCAGGCGGAACTGGTTGGCCGAATAGCCGCGGGCACGGAAGCGCGCCGACAGGTTGACCAGGAAGGTGGCGATGCGCTCGTCGGCGGTCTTTTTCGACAGCAGCAGCATCATTTGCTGATCATCGCGGATCTCCCGGCTCATGACCCGCATCAGTTGCCGCCGTAGCTGTGGCAACTGCACCGACAGCTCGTCGAGGCGCTCGAAGGGGATTTCGCACACCGAGGTGGTTTCCTGCGCCTGGGCCGACACCGGATAGGCCTCGGTGTCCATGCCCGACAGGCCGACCAGTTCACTGGGCAGGTGGAAGCCGGTGATCTGCTCTTCGCCGCTGTCGCTGAGGCTGAAGGTTTTCAGGGCGCCGGAACGTACCGCGTAGACCGAGCCGAAATTGTCACCCTGGCGGAACAGGAACTCGCCTTTTTTCAGCGGCCGTCCGCGCTTGACGATTTCGTCAAGTGCATCCATGTCTTCCAGATTCAACGACAGGGGCAGGCACAGGGGGGCCAGGCTGCAGTCCTTGCAATGGGCCTGGTTGTGTGGGCGCAGTTTGACTGGCTCGGACATTTTCTTCGATCCTTGTGGGAAAGCACACATAAGACGTAAGGGTAACTCACGGCATAGCTTGTAGGCCAGCGTGCGCTGTCGTGCAGCGAACTGGCCAGGCCCCGGCGGGTGTGCCGGGGCCGTCACTGCGCCCATAGTGTGCCTGGCAAGGAAGCTTGTCCATGCGGTTGAACGACTCGGTTTCAGATCACCCGCGAAAAGCGCTGGCGGTTGTGCAGCCCCAGGTAGGCATCGAACACCATGCACACCGAGCGCGCCAGCAGGCGGCCGGCCGGCAGGATGCGGATGCCCTTGTCGTCCAGGCGGATCAGGCCATCGCGCTGCAAGGTCAGCAGTTCTGGCCAGAGGTCGTTGAAATAGCCACGAAAATCGATGGTGAAGGCCTGTTCGATCGGCTCGAAGTCCAGCTCGAAATGGCAGATCAGCTGCTGGATCACCGCCCGGCGCAAGCGGTCGTCGTCGTTGCAGATCAGGCCGCGCTGGGTGGCCAGCTGGGCGTTGGACAGGCTGTCCTGGTAAGTGTTGAGGTCGCTGCTGTTCTGGCAGTACAGGTCGCCGATCTGGCTGATCGCCGACACGCCCAGGCCGATCAGGTCGCAGTGACCGTGGGTGGTATAGCCCTGGAAGTTGCGCTGCAGGGAGCCTTCTTCCTGGGCGATGGCCAGCTCGTCGTCGGGCAGGGCGAAGTGGTCCATGCCGATGTAGCGATAGCCGGCTGCAGTCAGCTGGTCGATGGTGGCATGCAGCATCTCCAGCTTGGCGGCTGCGCTGGGCAGGTCATTGCTGTCGATGCGCCGCTGCGGCATGAAGCGCTCGGGCAGGTGGGCGTAGTTGAATACCGACAGGCGGTCGGGTTGCAGGCGGATCACTTCTTCGACGGTACGGGCGAAGCCTTCCGGGGTCTGCTTGGGCAGGCCGTAGATCAGGTCCAGGTTGATCGAGCGGAACTGTAAGGTGCGCGCGGCCTCGATCAGGGTCCGGGTCTGCTCCAGGCTCTGCAGGCGGTTGACGGCGCGCTGCACGGCCGGGTCGAGGTCCTGCACGCCGAGGCTCACGCGGTTGAAGCCCAGTTCGCGCAGCAGGCCCATGGTCGACCAGTCGGCTTCGCGGGGGTCGATCTCGATGCCGTAGTCACCGGAGTCGTCGTCCAGCAGGTGGAAATGCTGGCGCAGGGTGGCCATCAGCTGGCGCAGTTCCACATGGCTGAGGAAGGTCGGGGTGCCGCCGCCAAAATGCAGCTGTTCAACCCGTTGCTTGGGGTCGAGATGGCAGGCAATCAGCTGGATTTCCTGTTCCAGGCGCTGCAGGTACGGGGCGGCACGGGCGCGGTCCTTGGTGATGACTTTGTTGCAGGCGCAGTAGTAACAAATGTTTGCACAGAACGGCACGTGCACGTACAGCGACAGCGGGCGCACGGCCCGACGGCTCTCGCGCAGGGCGTGGAGCAGGTCGAACGAGCCCACTTCGCTGTGCAGCTGCACGGCGGTCGGGTAAGAGGTGTAGCGTGGGCCGGCCAGGTCGTAGCGGCGGATCAGGTCGGTATCCCAACGTAGGTCGTCGAGCATGAGGGCGGTCCCCGGAAAGAGCAGCAATGCACCGGAGTCTAGGGTTGTCTGTAGGAAACTGTGTTGATTTGTATCAAGGGGAATCGGCAGCAATCGGGGCGGCGGCAAAGCAGCCCCGTTCAGTGCCCCATCAACCAGTGCTGATGCGGCCCTGGCAGGGTCCAGAGGCCAAACAACATCACCAGTACCCCGCCAGCCACGCGCACACTGCGTCGTTTCAACAACATGTTCAGCCGTTCTGCCGCCAACCCGGTGGCCAGCAACACCGGCCAGGTCCCCACGCCGAAGGCCAGCATCAACGCTGCGCTGTAGCCGGCATTGCCTTGGCTGGCCGCCCACAGCAAGGTGCTGTACACCAGCCCGCACGGCAGCCACCCCCATAGTGCCCCGAGCAGCAATGCGCGCGGCAGGCTGGACACCGGTAGCAAGCGCGATGCCAGGGGCTGGATATGCCGCCACAGCCCCCGGCCCAGCGCCTCGATGCGGGTCAGCCCGCTCCACCAGCCGGCCAGGTACAGCCCCATGACGATCAGCAGCAGCGCCGCCACCACCCGCAGCGCCAGGGCCGCGGGGCTGCTGGCCACGGCCCAGCCGGCCAGGCCCAGCAGCAGGCCGGCACAGCCATAACTGAGCACCCGGCCAAGGTTGTAGGCCAGCAGAAGGCGCAGGCGCCGGCCGCGTTGTTCTGGGGGAATGGCCAAGGTCAGCGCGCCCATCAGGCCGCCACACATGCCCAGGCAGTGGCCACCGCCCAGCAGGCCAAGGATCAGTGCCGAGCCCAGCAGGGGAAGCAGTTCAGGCACGGGGTGGCGGTTCCTTGGCGGGGGCGGCCTGGCTGTCGTCAGACGTCACGGCCGCCTGGTGGCGCGGGTCCTGGTCGTCGAACAGGATGCTATGGGCAGGGCTTTCGAGGTCGTCGTACTGGCCGCTGTCCACCGCCCAGAAGAAGATGTACACGGCCACGCCAACCAGCAGCAGTGCCGCGGGGATCATGACATAGAGGGCGGGCATGGTGACTTACTCCCAGGCAAGGACGCTTGATGGGTGGGCGCACCCGCTGCCGGCGGCAGGCGGGTCAGGCGCAGGGCATTGAGCACCACCACCAGCGAGCTGAGCGACATGCCGATGGCCGCCCACACCGGGGTGATCCAGCCGAGCGCGGCGAACGGCAACACCAGGCCATTATACAGGGTCGCCCACAACAGGTTCTGCAGGATATTGCGGCGGGTGCGGCGGGCCAGCTCGAAGGCTTGCACCAGCGCCGGCAGGCGGTTGGACAGCAACACGGCATCAGCGCTGGTCTTGGCCAGGTCGGTGGCACTGCCCATGGCAATGCTGATGTCGGCGGCGGCCAGCACCGGCACATCGTTGACCCCGTCGCCCAGCATCAGCACCTTGCGCCCGGCGGCCTGCAGCGCTTTCAGCCGGTCCAGTTTGTCGTCCGGGCGCAGGCCGCCGATGGCCTGGTCGATGCCCAGCTGGGCGGCCACTTCGGCAACCATCGGCGAGCTGTCACCGGAGAGCAGCAGCGTGCGCCAGCCGCGCGCCTTGCAAGCGGCCAGCAGGGCCGGGGCGTCGTCGCGCAGGCGATCGTCCAGGCCGAACCAGGCCAGCGGCCCCTGGCGGTCGCCCAGCAGCAGCCACTGGCCGCGCGGCTCCGGCACAGCAGGGGGCTCTGCGCCGCCCAGGGCGCAGACGAAGGTGGCCTGGCCAATGCGCAGGCGCTGGCCGGCCACTTCGCCTTCCAGGCCCAGGCCCGGCACGCTCTGCACCTCGTCAGCCGGGCTGGCGCTGCGGCCGAAGGCGCGCGCGATGGGGTGTTCGGAGCGGTTTTCCAGGGCCGCGGCCAGGGCCAGGCAGCGGTCGGCCGGCAGGTTGCCGAGCGGGCGGATGCTGCGCAAGGTCAGGCGGCCCTCGGTCAGCGTGCCGGTCTTGTCGAAAATCACCGTGTCGACCTGGTTCAGGCCTTCCAGCACATGGCCGCGGGTGACCAGCAGGCCAAGCTTGTGCAAGGTGCCGGTGGCGGCGGTCAGGGCCGTGGGCGTGGCCAGGGACAGCGCGCAAGGGCAGGTCGCTACCAGCATGGCCAGCACGATCCAGAACGCTCGCGCTGGGTCCAGGTGCCACCACCACAGGCCGATGGCCAGGGCAGCCAGCAACGAGCACAGCAGGAACCACTGCGAGGCGCGGTCGGCGATTTCGGCCAGGCGCGGTTTTTCCGTCTGCGCACGTTCCAGCAGGCGAACGATGGCCGATAAGCGCGAGTCGGCGCCCAGCGCCTCGACTTGCACGTTCAGGGTGCTTTCGACATTCAGCGTGCCGCCGGTGACACGATCGCCGGCGCGACGTGGTTGCGGCAGGTATTCGCCGGTGAGCAACGATTCATCGACACTGGAGCGGCCGTCGACGATGCAGCCGTCGGCGGGGATCACCGCGCCTGGCAGCACCTGGACCCGGTCGCCGCACTGCAGTTCGCTGAGCAGGATGCGCTCGCTGTGGCCGTGGGCATCCAGGCGCAGGCAGGAAGCCGGCAGCAGGTTGACCAGCTGCGCAGTGGCCGCTGCGGTGCGTTCGCGGGCACGGCGCTCGAGGTAGCGGCCGGTGAGCAGAAACAGGGCGAACATGCCCACGGTATCGAAGTACAGCTCGCCGCCACCGGTGATGGCGGTCCAGATGCCGGCGCCGAAGGCCAGGCCAATGGCCAGCGACACCGAAACGTCCATGGTCAGGTGGCGGGTGCGCAGGTCGCGCGCGGCGCCCTTGAAGAACGGCGCGCAGCTGTAGAAGACGATGGGGATGGTGAGAAACAGCGCCACCCACCTGAGGATGGTGTGCAGCTCGGGCGACAGGTCGATGTTGAATTCTGGCCAGGTGGCCATGGTCGCCATCATCGCCTGGAACCACAGCAGCCCGGCCACGCCGAGGCGGCGCAGGGCACTGCGGTTCTCCCGCGCCAGCTGCTCGGCGGCCTGGTCGGGCTGGTAAGGATGGGCGGCGTAGCCGATCTGGCGCAGCTCGGCGAGCAAGCGCGACAGCGGCAGTTGCTGGTCGTCCCAGTTCAGCAGCAGCCGGTGGTTGGACAGGTTCAGGCGTGCCTCGGCGACGCCGGGCAGGTTGCGCAGGTGCTTCTCGATCAGCCAGCCGCAGGCCGCGCAGCTGATGCCTTCGACCAGCAGGGTGGCCTCGGCCAGCCCGCCCTGGTGGCGGACGAAAGCCTGCTGCACGTCGTTGCGATCGTACAGGGCCAGTTCGTCCTGCAGTTGCCGGGGCAATGCCTCGGGATTGGCGCTGGTGTCGCTGCGGTGCTGGTAATAGTGCTCCAGGCCACCGGCGACGATCGACTCGGCCACCGCCTGGCAGCCGGGGCAACAGAACTGCCGGGGCTCGCCCAGTACCACGGCGGTGAAGCGGCTGCCGGCGGGGACGGGCAGGGCGCAGTGGTAGCAGGGGGTGGGTTGGGTCATGACATCATTTGCCTTACACAAATCGGCTGGTTGGGCACGGTGCCTGTGGGAGCGGGTTCACCCGCGAAGCGTCAGATCAGGCGATGATGTTTTCAGGTCTGACGCCTTCGCGGGTGAACCCGCTCCCACAAGGAGCGGCGGAGGTGCGTTTATTGGTGCTCGGCCCCCTGGAGCGCTTCATCACCCAGCTGCAAGGTCACACCATGCTCCACCTTTTCTTCCTCGAACAAGCGCCACACCTGGCCACCTTCGCTACCCAGCAGCTCAACGAAGCGCCGCCCGTCAACCTTGTCCTCCAGCTGCCCCACATAGCGCCCGGCCTCGACCCGGCTCAGCAGCACCTTGCGGTCTTTCTCCGGCTGGGTGGGCGAAATCAGGTTCAGTTCCAGGCTCTGCGGGTCGCTGTTGCCGGCCAGGCGCACATCGACTTCGCCGGTCAGCTCGTCCAGGTGCACGCCGGCCTTCAGGCCCAGCGTCTGTGCCAGCAGTTCACGGTCCAGCGAGCGGTTGATGCCCTTGCCGGCCTCGTAGTAATTGTCGTTGACCAGGTTGTCCGGGTTGCGCACGGCGATGCTGACCATGCTCAGGCTCAGGCACACCGAGGTGGCCAGGATGCCGATGATGATCCAGGGCCAGAGGTGCTTGTACCAGGGGCTGGCGGCGGTGGCAGGCATTGTCGGTTATCTCTCTCAGCGGATCTGTGGGCCGATGAAACGGCTCTTGGCTTCAACCTGGGCGTCGCTGTCATCGGCGCTCTTGAGGATGAAGGTGACTTCGTTGGTGGTCGATGGCAGTTTCTCGGGGGCAATCGACAGTTGCACCGGCAGGCTGACGATATCACCGGCGGCCACGCGGATCTCGCGCTGGCCTTCGAGCCTGAGGTCCGGCAGGCCGGCGGCGTCCAGCACGTAGACGTGGTCGCGCTGGTCCTTGTTCATCACCTTCAGGCTGTACACGTTCTCGATCCGGCCCTGGGCGTTTTCGCGGTAGAGCACGCGGTCCTTGCTGACGTCGAAACCGACCAGCGAGCGGGTGGCGAAGGCGGTGGCCAGGCCGACGATCATCACCACCAGTACCAGCGCGTAGCCGATCAGGCGTGGGCGCAGCAGGTGGGTCTTCTGCCCGGACAGGTTGTGTTCGGTGGTGTAGCTGATCAGCCCGCGCGGGTAGTTCATCTTGTCCATGATGTTGTCGCAGGCATCGATGCAGGCGGCGCAGCCGATGCACTCGATCTGCAGGCCGTCACGGATGTCGATGCCGGTGGGGCAGACCTGCACGCACATGGTGCAGTCGATGCAGTCGCCCAGGCCATGGGCCTTGTAGTCGAGGTCCTTCTTGCGCGGGCCACGGGTTTCGCCACGGCGCGGGTCGTAGGACACGATCAGCGTGTCCTTGTCGAACATCACGCTCTGGAAGCGCGCATACGGGCACATGTACACGCACACCTGCTCGCGCAGCCAGCCGGCGTTGCCGTAGGTGGCGAGGGTGAAGAAGCCGACCCAGAAGTAGGCCCAGCCGTCGGCCTGGCCAGTGAAGAACTCGATGGCCAGTTCGCGGATCGGCGAGAAGTAACCGACGAAGGTCATGCCGGTGACGAAACCGATCAGCAGCCACAGGCTGTGCTTGGCGAGCTTGCGCAGGAACTTGTTGCCGCTCATCGGCGCCTTGTCCAGCTTCATGCGCTGGTTGCGGTCGCCCTCGGTGACCTTTTCGCACCACATGAAGATCCACGTCCACACGCTTTGCGGGCAGGTGTAGCCACACCACACGCGGCCGGCGAACACGGTGATGAAAAACAGGCCGAAGGCGGCGACGATGAGGATGCCCGAAAGCAGGATGAAGTCCTGCGGCCAGATGGTGGCGCCGAAGATGTAGAACTTGCGCTCGGGCAGGTTCCACCACACGGCCTGGTGGCCACCCCAGTTCAGCCAGACGGTACCGAAGTACAGCAGGAACAGCACGGCTCCGCCGACCATGCGCAGGCGCCGGAACAGGCCGGTGAAGGCACGGGTGTAGATCTTTTCCCGGGAGGCGTAGAGGTCGACGGAGTCCTTGCCCTTGCTGGCAGGCGGGGTGACATCATGTACCGGAATCTGCTTGCTCATCATCAAGTCCCACGGCAGTGGAGAAACGCCGCGGCCAGTGCGTGCCGGCCGCAGTCTGGCGCAATCTGCTAGCGCTCTGCGGCCCATGATACGCCGCTGATGGCAGTCTGGGGTCGCACTGCGACCTTTAGTCGCGTTGGGTTCGTGGTATGAATCGTGTTATGGCGTGTGTCAATTGATCCAGGTCATCTGGTGTTGCTTTTGCTGGCCGCATCGCGGATGAATCCGCTCCTACAGGGACCGCATGTGTGTGTAGGAGCGGATTTATCCGCGAGAGGCCAGGCCTGCCTTACTCGGCCTGCTGGGCCGGTTCGGGCTGCTGCGACAGGCTATACACATAAGCCGCCAGCAAGTGCACCTTGTCGTTACCCTGCAGCTGTTGCTGGGCCGGCATCTGCCCCTGGCGGCCATAGCGGATGGTCTGCTGCAACTGAGCGAAGCTCGAGCCGTAGATGAACGCCTGCGGGTGGGTCAGGTTCGGCGCGCCCATGGCAGGGGTGCCTTTGCCTTCCGGCCCGTGGCAGGCCACGCAGTTGGCGGCGAAGATCTTCTGCCCGTTCTCGACATCGGCCTTCGCGCCTTCCGGCAGGCTGCGGCCATCCAGCTTGCTGACCACGAACGCCGCTACGTCAGCCACGCCCTGGTCGCCGATCACCTCGGCCCAGGCCGGCATCACGCCGTGTCGGCCGCCCATGATGGTGGTCTTGATGGTGTCCGGCTCGCCGCCCCAGCGCCAGTCGTTGTCGGTCAGGTTGGGGAAACCGAAGGCGCCCTTGGCGTCGGAGCCGTGGCACACCGAGCAGTTGGAGGCGAACAGCCGTGCGCCCATTTTCAGCGCCTGTGGGTCCTTGGCCACCTCCTCGATGGGCATCGCCGCGAACTTGGCGAAGATCGGCCCGAAGCGGGCGTCGGCCTTGGCCATTTCCTTTTCCCATTCGTGCACGCCCGTCCAGCCCGCCTGGCCGTTGGAAAACTCGGTCTGCTTGTCGTTGTCCAGGTACGAGTAGCCCGGCAGCACGCCTTTCCAGTTGCCCAGGCCGGGGTACAGCACCAGGTAGCCCAGGGCGAAGACGATGGTGCCGACGAACAGCCAGAACCACCATTTCGGCAGCGGGTTGTCGTATTCCTCGATGCCATCGAAGGCATGCCCGACGGTTTCGTCGGTGACCTCTTCGCGCTGGCCCTTGCGGGTCGACAGCAGCAGCCAGGTCAGCGAGAAAATGGTGCCCAGGGTCAGGACGGTAACGTACAGACTCCAGAAGGTTGTCATTGTTGTTTGCTCCCAGAAGCTTTTGCTTGCTCGACGTGCCGGCTGGCCTCGGGGTCATCCGCGAAGGGCAGTTGGGTCGCTTCGTCGAAGTCCTTTATCCGCCGTGGGCTGAACACCCACAGTGCCAGGCCCACGAACGCCACCATCACCACGACGGTGCCCAGGCCGCGAATCATCCCGATATCCATCAGCCTCACCGTTTGCTCTTGATGATGGTGCCAAGACCTTGCAGGTACGCGACGATGGCGTCCATTTCGGTCTTGCCCTTGACCGCGTCGCGGGCCCCGGCGATGTCGGCGTCGGTGTACGGCACGCCGAGGGTGCGCAGCACTTCCATCTTCTTCGCGGTGTCCTTGCCATCGAGCTTGTGCTCGACCAGCCACGGGTAGGACGGCATCTTCGATTCCGGTACCACGTTGCGCGGGTTGTACAGGTGCGCGCGGTGCCAGTCATCCGAGTAGCGGCCACCGACCCGCGCCAGGTCCGGCCCGGTACGCTTGGAACCCCACAGGAACGGGTGGTCCCAGACGCTCTCGCCGGCCACCGAGTAGTGGCCGTAGCGCTCGGTTTCGGCGCGGAACGGGCGGATCATCTGCGAGTGGCAACCCACGCAGCCTTCGCGGATGTAGATGTCGCGGCCTTCAAGCTCCAGCGCGGTGCGCGGCTTCATGCCTTCCACGGGTTTGTTGGTGACGTCCTGGAAAAACAGCGGGACGATCTGGGTCAGGCCACCGATACTGACGGCGATGACCATGAAGAAGGCCAGCAGGCCTATGTTCTTCTCGACGGCTTCATGCTTCATCAGTGCGCTCCCACGACGACGATCTTGGCGGCTTCCTCAGCCTGTGCCGGGTTGGCGGCACGGACGGTACGCAGCACGTTGTAGGCCATCAGCAGCATGCCGCTGGCGAAGAACGCACCGCCCAGGGCGCGGACGATATAGCCAGGGTGGCTGGCCTGCAGGGCTTCGACGAAGGAGTAGGTGAGGGTGCCGTCATCGTTGATGGCGCGCCACATCAGGCCCTGGGTGATGCCGTTGACCCACATCGAGGCGATGTACAGCACGGTACCGATGGTGGCCAGCCAGAAGTGCGCGTTGATCAGGCCGACGCTGTGCATCTGCTCGCGGCCATACAGGCGCGGGATCATGTGGTACACGGCACCGATCGAGATCATCGCCACCCAGCCGAGGGCGCCGGCGTGCACGTGGCCGATGGTCCAGTCGGTGTAGTGCGACAGCGAGTTCACGGTCTTGATGGCCATCATCGGGCCTTCGAAGGTGGACATGCCGTAGAACGCCAGCGACACCACCAGGAAGCGCAGGATCGGGTCGGTGCGCAGTTTGTGCCAGGCGCCGGAGAGGGTCATCATGCCGTTGATCATGCCGCCCCAGCTCGGCGCCAGCAGGATGATCGACATCACCATGCCCAGCGACTGCGCCCAGTCGGGCAGGGCGGTGTAGTGCAGGTGGTGCGGGCCGGCCCAGATGTACAGGGTGATCAGCGCCCAGAAGTGCACGATCGACAGGCGATACGAGTAGATCGGCCGCTCGGCCTGCTTGGGCACGAAGTAGTACATCATGCCGAGGAAGCCGGTGGTGAGGAAGAAGCCCACCGCGTTGTGGCCGTACCACCACTGGATCATCGCATCAGTGGCCCCGGAGTAGGCCGAGTACGACTTGAACAGGCTCACCGGCAGCGAGATGTGGTTGACGATGTGCAGCATCGCGGTGACCACGATGAAGGCGCCGTAGAACCAGTTGCCGACATAGATGTGCTTGGTCTTGCGCTTGACGATGGTGCCGAAGAACACCAGCCCGTAGGTGACCCAGACGATGGCCAGGAGGATCGCCAGCGGCCACTCGAGCTCGGCGTATTCCTTGGTGGTGGTGTAGCCCATCGGCAGGGTGATCAGCGCGCCGACGATCACTGCCTGCCAACCCCAGAAGGTGAAGGCGGCCATGCTGTCGGAGATCAGCCGGGTCTGGCAGGTGCGCTGCACCACGTAGTAGCTGGTGCCGAACAGCGCACAGCCCCCGAAGGCGAAGATCACCAGGTTGGTGTGCAGCGGGCGCAGGCGGCCGAAACTGGTCCAGGGCAGGTCCAGGTTCAGTTGCGGCCACACCAGCTGCGAGGCGATGAAGACGCCGAGGCCCATGCCAAGGATCCCCCAGACCACCGTCATGATGGCGAACTGGCGGACGACCTTGTAGTTATAAGCAGTCGGACTGATTGCTGTGCTCATTGCTAAGGTTCCACGGTTTTGATGTTCTTGTTGGTCGAAAATCGGCGCCAGTATTGATAACCACCGGGGTTACCGCAACGCAACTTTGGTACGCCGACCCGTGCCCGAGCCCGTCAACTGATGTCCCGCAGTAATCGGGCCTGATCGATTGTACACAAATAAATATTTGTAATGTGTACCGTTTTTCATATTTTTCTGATCGATCGGTCAGGCTTTTGTCGGGACGGCGACAGGCCATGCGCCGCGTCTGCTCCGGTGCTTTCGCAGCGAAGCCCACTGAGGCAACAAGCTTAGTTCTGTTCGGAGGGGGTGCAAGGGAGGGGTAGTGCGGGGACAAGGTGGGAATGGGGCTGCTTTGCAGCCCGTCGCGACACAAGGCCGCTCCTGCAGGGGAGCGCAGTCTCCTGCAGGAGCGGCCTTGTGTCGCGATAGGGCCGCAAAGCGGCCCCAGGGGTATTACTTGGCAGTCACGGTTTCAGCAGCACCATCCTGCGACAGGCTATACACATAAGCCGCCAGCAGGTGCACCTTGTCGTTGCCCTGGATCTCAGCCTGCGCCGGCATCTGACCCTGGCGACCATAACGAATGGTCTGCTGCAACTGGGCAAAGCTCGAACCATAGATGAACGCCTGCGGGTGGGTCAGGTTTGGCGCGCCCATGGCCGGGGTACCCTGGCCTTCAGGCCCGTGGCAAGCCACGCAATTGGCGGCGAAGATGGCCTTGCCCTTGGCGGTGTCGGCCTTGGCCCCTTCCGGCAGGCTGCGGTGGCCGAGGTCGGTCAGCACGAACGCCGCCACATCCGCCACGCCCTGCTCGCCGATCACTTCGGCCCAGGCCGGCATCACGCCGTGGCGGCCGTTCATGATCGTAGCCTTGATGGTTTCCGCGTCGCCGCCCCAGCGCCAGTCGTTGTCGGTGAGGTTGGGGAAGCCGTAGGCACCCTTGGCGTCGGAGCCGTGGCATACCGAGCAGTTGGAGGCGAACAGGCGGCTGCCCATCTTCAGTGCCTGGGGGTCCTTGGCGACTTCTTCCACCGGCATGGCCGCGTACTTGGCGAAGATCGGGCCGAACTTGGCGTCGGCCTTGGCCATTTCCTTCTGCCATTCATTGGCCCCGGTCCAGCCATTTTCATAACCCGGCAGGATGCCCTTCCAGTTGCCCAGGCCTGGGTAGAGGATCAGGTAGCCGACCGAGAACACCAGGGTGCCGACGAACAGCCAGAACCACCACTTGGGCAGTGGGTTGTCGTACTCCTCGATGCCGTCGAAGCTGTGGCCCATGGTCTGGTCGGTGGTGCTGTTGCTCTGCCCCTTGCGGGTGCCGAGCAGCAGCCAGGTCAGGCCGATCAGGCTGCCGATGGTCAGCACGCTGATGTAGGTACTCCAGAAGGTGGTCATTGCCCATTGCTCCTTACAGCAGGTTCCTGCCCGGCGGCGGGCAGGCGGTCGTCGACGAAGGGCAGCAGCCGCGCTTCGGCGAAATCACGGTCGCGGCGGCGGTTGAATACCCACAGGGTGAGGCCGATGAAGGCAATCATCACCACCAGGGTGCCGAGGCCGCGGATCATGCCGATGTCCATTACCATCGCACTCACCTCTTGTTCTTGATCGCGGTGCCGAGCACCTGCAGGTAGGCGACCAGGGCATCCATCTCGGTCTTGCCCTTGACCGCGTCGCGGGCCCCGGCGATGTCGTCGTCGCTGTACGGCACGCCAAGGGTGCGCAGGGTGCGCATCTTGGTGTCGGTGTGGCTGTTGTCGACCGGTTGCGCCACCAGCCACGGATACGACGGCATCTTCGACTCCGGCACCACGTTGCGCGGGTTGTACAGGTGCGCGCGGTGCCAGTCATCCGAATAGCGGCCACCGACCCGCGCCAGGTCCGGCCCGGTACGCTTGGAGCCCCACAGGAACGGGTGGTCCCACACGCTTTCACCGGCCACCGAGTAGTGGCCGTAGCGCTCGGTTTCGGCGCGGAACGGGCGGATCATCTGCGAGTGGCAGCCCACGCAGCCCTCACGGATGTAGATGTCGCGGCCTTCCAGCTGCAGCGCGGTGTAGGGCTTCATGCCTTCCACCGGCTTGTTGGTGACGTCCTGGAAGAACAGCGGGACGATCTGGGTCAGGCCGCCGATGCTGACGGCGAACACCATCAGCAGGGCCAGCAGGCCGACGTTTTTCTCGATGACTTCATGTTTCATCAGGCAGGTCTCCTCAAGCCAGCTGGGCGTTCGCAGGGGCGACATCGAGCGCCGGCGAACGCACGGTGCGCCAGGTGTTCCAGGCCATCAGGAACATGCCGCTGAGGAAGATCGCACCGCCGACGAAGCGCACGATGAAACCTGGGTGGCTGGCCACCAGGGTTTCCACGAACGAGTAGGTGAGCGTGCCGTCGCTGTTGACAGCGCGCCACATCAGGCCCTGGGCGATACCGTTGACCCACATCGAGGCGATGTACAGCACGGTGCCGATGGTGGCCAGCCAGAAGTGCGCGTTGATCAGGCCGATGCTGTACATGCGCTCCTTGCCGAACACTTTCGGGATGGTGTGGTACAGGGCACCGATCGAGATCATTGCCACCCAGCCGAGGGCGCCGGCGTGTACGTGGCCGATGGTCCAGTCGGTGTAGTGGGACAGGGCGTTGACCGTCTTGATGGCCATCATCGGGCCTTCGAAGGTGGACATGCCGTAGAACGCCAGCGACACCACCAGGAAGCGCAGGATCGGATCGCTGCGCAGTTTGTGCCAGGCGCCGGAGAGGGTCATCATGCCGTTGATCATGCCGCCCCAGCTCGGTGCCAGCAGGATCAGCGACATCACCATGCCCAGCGACTGTGCCCAGTCGGGCAGGGCGGTGTAGTGCAGGTGGTGCGGGCCGGCCCAGATGTACAGGGTGATCAGCGCCCAGAAGTGCACGATCGACAGGCGATAGGAGTACACCGGGCGTTCGGCCTGCTTGGGCACGTAGTAGTACATCATCCCCAGGAAGCCTGCAGTGAGGAAGAAGCCCACCGCGTTGTGGCCATACCACCACTGCACCATGGCGTCGGTGGCGCCGGCATAGAGCGAGTACGACTTGGTCAGGCTGACCGGCAGTTCCAGGTTGTTGACCACGTGCAGCATCGCCACGGTCAGGATGAAGCCGCCGAAGAACCAGTTACCGACGTAGATGTGCTTGGTGTTGCGCTTCATCAGCGTGCCGAAGAACACGATGGCGTAGCTCACCCAGACGATGGTGATCAGGATGTCGATCGGCCATTCCAGTTCGGCGTATTCCTTGGAGCTGGTGTAGCCCAGCGGCAGGCTGATGGCCGCCAGCAGGATCACCAGTTGCCAGCCCCAGAAGGTGAACGCGGCCAGGCCCGGTGCGAACAGGGTGGTCTGGCAGGTGCGTTGCACCGAATAATAGGAGGTGGCGAACAGCGCACAGCCGCCGAAGGCGAAGATCACCGCATTGGTATGCAGGGGACGCAGGCGGCCGAAGCTGGTCCAGGGGAGGTCGAAGTTGAGGAAAGGCCAGGCGAGCTGGGCGGCGATGAAGACGCCGAGCCCCATCCCGACGATTCCCCACACCACCGTCATGATGGCGAATTGGCGGACCACCTTGTAGTTATAGGCGGTACTGCTGGTTGTGTTCATGTATGGGTTCCCATCCACGGTTATTTGGCAGGCTTTACAGCGAGGCAAGCATGATTAATGGGCAAAGTGCCGGTATTGACGGGGATCAATGGGCGAAGGCCGGAAATGTCCCAGGCTTGCGCTGCGATCCTCCGCAGGTGCAAGGCAACGGCGGCTACAAGGGCTGCCTGATCCTGGCTCACGGCGCAGGTGCACCGATGGACAGCGGGTTCATGGAGGAAATGGCGCAAAGGCTCGCGGCACTTGGGGTGGCGGTGGTGCGCTTCGAGTTCCCGTACATGGCCGAACGCAGGGCAGGGGGTGGCAAGCGGCCGCCGAACCCGCAGAAGGTGTTACTCGAGTGCTGGCGCGAGGTGTACCGGCAGGTGCGACCTTTGGTCACGGGCCGGTTGGCCGTGGGCGGCAAGTCCATGGGCGGGCGCATGGCCAGCCTGGTGGCCGACGCGTTGGAGGTGGATGCGCTGGTGTGCCTGGGTTACCCGTTCCATGCGGTGGGCAAGCCGGAAAAGCCGCGGGTCGAGCACCTGGCCGAACTGCAGACGCCGACGTTGATCGTGCAGGGTGAGCGGGATGCATTGGGCAACCGCGAGACGGTGGCAGGTTATGTGCTGTCGCCGGCCATCGAGGTGAGCTGGCTAGTGGCAGGGGACCATGACCTGAAGCCGTTGAAGGCCTCGGGCTTCAGCCATGAGCAGCATTTGCAGACGGCGGCCGAAAAGGTTGCAGCGTTCCTGTCGCGATAGCGCCGGCATCTTCGCGGGCAAGCCCGCGAAGATGCCGGAGCAGGCTGGCGCTTAGTCGCGGTACTCGCACAGGTAGGCGGTATCCACCTTCACCTGCAGCTGGAATTTGCTGTCGGCCGGCACGTTGAATTTGTCGCCGGCGTTGAAGGTTTCCCAGTTGTCGCTACCCGGCAGTTTCACGGTCAGCGCACCCGACACCACGTGCATGATCTCGCGCTTGGCGGTACCGAACTCGTATTCGCCCGGGGCCATCACACCGACAGTGGCCGGGCCTTCTTCGCCAGCGAAGGCGATCGACTTGACGGTGCCGTTGAAGTACTCGTTGACCTTGAACATGGGCGACTCCTGAAAAGGGGATGGAAAAGGGCTGGCCAGTATGCCCAAGCCCACCAGCCCCGTCATCTGCTTTCAGGCGCCATTGGCAGGCAGGGTCAAGGGCAGCAGCCGTGCGGTATTGCGCGCATCTTCCAAGGCCCGGTGCTGCTGCCCGCAAAAGTGCATGCCGGCCAGTTGCAGGGCACCGTTCAGGCCGGTTGGGCGTTGCAGGTGGCGGGCCTTGGCGAAGCGTTGCTTGAGGTTGATGTGCGGCAGGGTCCGCAGCAGGCTGTCCAGCCCGTGCTGCTGCCATTCCTGGTGCAACTGCTGGCGGTCGTAGTCGCCCCAGCTGACCCAGGCCTGAAGCTGCCCACGGTGGTGCCCGAGCCAGCGCTCGAAACTTGCCCACACCTCTTGGAAGGGGGCGGCACTGTCCACGCTGGCCTGGCTGATGTGGGTCAGTTCGCGGCAGAACGGGGTGAGCTGTGGCCGCCGACGGGGTTTCACGAAGCGCTGGAAGTGGTCGACTTCGCGGCCTTCGCGGGTAACCAGGCTTGCGCCGATTTCAATGACTTCCATCTCTGTGACCGGCCACCCACCCACATCGGTGGTGGCTTCCAGGTCGATCACCAACCACTGGCCCATACCAGGCTCCCTTGCAGATCCTGCTAGAGCGTAGCCAAACTCGGGGCATCCGGCACCCCCTGGCAATTTGCCCCCGGGTTTGGCGCAAGGACAGCGCAACTGGCAGTTGTGTCCAAGCGGGAAAACGCCTAGCTTAGGCGTACCCAGGCATGAACCGTATGAGTGTCCGTCTTGATTCCAACGCCCGGCCTCAAGGCCTTTTCCACACTGATACTGCTGGCCGTGTTCTGGCTGGCGGCGCCTGCCCGGGCAGCTGACGCCATCGAGGTCAAGGTCGGCGCGGCACACTTCCCGCCATACACGGTGCGCCCCGAGCAGGGCGCCGACACGGGGCTGCTGCCACAGCTGGTCGATGCGCTGAACCGCGTGCAGCAGCAATACCGTTTTGTCCTGGTGCCCACATCGATCCAGCGGCGTTTCGGTGATTTCCAGCAAGGCCGTACCGACATGGCCATTTTCGAGAATCCGCAATGGGGTTGGCAGCAGATTGCCCACCAGACCGTGGACATGGGCCTGGAAGATGCCGAAGTATTCGTCGCCCGCCAGGCCAATGGCCGTGATCAGCATTACTTCGACGACCTGCGCGGCAAGCGCCTGGCGCTGTTCAACGGCTATCACTATGCGTTCGCCGGCTTCAACCCGGACCCGGACTACCTGCGCAAGACCTACAACGCGACCCTGACCTATTCGCATGACAGCAACCTGTTGATGGTGCAGGCCGGGCGTGCCGACATTGCCCTGGTCACGCGGTCCTACCTCAGCGATTTCCTCGCGCGCAACCCGGCCAGCCGCGAGCAGCTGGTGTCTTCGCAGCGGATTGACCAGGTCTACCACCACTATGCCTTGCTGCGCCCTGGCGCACCGATCGGCGAGCAGTCGTTCGCGACGCTGCTGCGTGGCCTGCGCGACAGCGGCGAACTGGCGCGGATCTTCGAGCCCTACCGCATCACGTTGGTCCCCACGCGCGACTAAATTCCCGCCAGCTGGCAACGTTTTCAGCAGTGAGCCTTTTTCTTCATTGCCGTGAGCCAAGCCCATGCCGTTCGATGCCGCTTCGCAGCCCCAATCCGCGCCGCGCTGGCGCAGCCTCAGTGCCGAGGAGGGGAGCAACTGGTTGAGCCTGTCCCTCGACGGCCGCCCGTTGCTCCGCGTGCGCCTGGAGGCAGGCGCAACCTTGCAGCTTTATCCCGAACGCATCTGCCCGCAGCGCCGCGAGCAGGCGTTATGGGCTGCCTGCTATTGGTTATTGTCCCGCGACAGCGCTCGCCAGCGCCTGGCCTGGCACCTGCCAGAGGTGCCCACGCAGGCATTGCTCAGCGGCCTGCTGCTGGCTACCGAGCAACCAGGCCAGTACCTGTGCGAGCGCGCGCTGTTCTGGCAGTTGCCACAGCCCTGGCTGGGCGAGTCGGGCCGTGTGGCGTACCCCCAGCAGATGCAGCTCAGCAACGGCAAGCGCCACCCGCGCCGCGCGCCCAAGCCCCGCGGCGAGGTGTACCGGCGTTTCGATGCGCGCCTGGGCAGTTGGGTGTCGCTGCGCACCCTGGAGGTCGAGGCGGACCTGGAGCGTTTCAACCGCTGGCAGAACAACCCGCGCGTGGAGGCGTTCTGGCAGGAGGGTGGCACGCTGGCGCAGCACCGCGAGTACCTCGGCAAACTCCAGGCCGACCCGCATACCCTGACCTTGATCGGCTGTTTCGACGACGAGCCGTTTGCCTACTTTGAAGCCTATTGGGCCAAGGAAGACCGCATTGCGCCGTTCTACCCGGTCGATGACTACGATCGCGGCATCCACATGCTGGTGGGGGAGGAGCGCCATCGCGGGCCGCACAAGGTGGCCAGCTGGCTATCGGCATTGGTGCACTACCTGTTCCTCGACGACCCGCGTACCCAGCGGGTGGTGGCCGAGCCGCGTGCCGACAACGGCAAGATGATCGGATACCTGCACGACCAGTGCTTCCACTGCGACAAGGAGTTCGACTTCCCGCACAAACGGGCGGCGCTGATGATTCTGGGGCGGGAGCGGTTTTTCGAGCGCTGCCAGCTGGTCTGAAGTCGCGGGTTGGTTCGTGGGCACTCATGGCCTCATCGCCGGCAAGCTGGCTCCTACATTGGCTACGTCGCGCTTGAGCCGTGCGCAGTTACTGTAGGAACCTGGCTTGCCTGCGATAGGGGGGGGCGCAGCGCCCCCGGCTGTCTAGACTTGTTCAGGCTTGTCGGTTGGCGGTCTTGCGGCAATGTACCAGTGCATCGCGGATCATGAAGTTGACCAGCGTCGGCGACACCCCCAGTTCCTTGGCAATGTCCTTTTGCGGTACCCCGTGCAGGCGGTACATCTCGAACGCATAGCGGGTGCGCTGCGGCAGCTGGTTCAACGCCTCGGCAATGTCATCCAGCGCGGCCAGGTTGATGTGGGTGGCCTCGGGCGAGGCATTCTGCACCACCACATTCAGGCCTTCCTCCTCGCTGCCGGAGTACTTCAACTCCATCGCCTGCTTGCGGTAGTGGTCGATGGCCAGGTTGCGCACGATCTGGAACAGGTAGCTCAGCTGCGCCTTGAACGACGAGGTGATCTGCGGGGCCGCGCTGAGCCGGAAAAAGGCATCCTGCACCACATCTTCGGCGCGCGACCGGCAGCCGGTGATGCGTGCGGCAATCTTGACCAGGATGCTGCGATTGTCGACGAAGGCCTGCAGTAATGGTGAATCGCACTTACTTGTGGATAGTTGTTCCGCCATGGAAATCACCTTGTCACAGAGGGGAAAGGAGGCTTCCAGCTGTGGGAAGCTTCCTATGACGTGCGACAACCTATTCATAGTGATAATGATTGTCAAATGAGAAATGTAATTATTACTACCTAGTTCTGGTTTCGGGGAGGCATGCCTTGGGAGGTGTGGCGCCTGGGAGATCGCGCGCCGCCCGCGCGGCGCATCGCGAGCTGCGCTCGCTCCTACGTTTGTTTCGGGCCAGTAACGCTTGTGACAGGCGCGCGCGACCGCCTGGTGTGTACGACGCGATATCCCGTCGGGCGCCAAGGCGTACGCGCGCAAATCCCACAGGAATAATTGGCCCGAAACCAACGTAGGAGCGAGCGCAGCTCGCGATGCGCCGCGCGGGCGGCGCGCGATCTCCCAGGCGCCACACCTGCCAAGCCAGACCCCGCTAATTTCTCCCCCTGCCCATACGTTCCCCTGTGTACATCCGGCCGCCGTACGCTGCTCGCCCAGGTTCGCGCAGCAGCCGGCCCGCCCTCACCAGACACTGGCAGGAACACCCCCATGACGGACGCCTTCGAACTCCCGCTCTCGCTGGTCCAGGCCCTGGCGCAACGCGCCGCACAGACCCCGGAGCGGATCGCCTTGCGCTTTCTCGCCGACGCTCCCGGCGAGCAGGCCGTGCTCAGCTACCGTGAACTGGACCAGCGCGCACGCACCATCGCCGCTGCGTTGCAGGCGCGGGCCGGTTTCGGCGAGCGTGCGGTGCTGTTGTTCCCCAGTGGGCCGGACTACGTGGCGGCGTTCTTCGGCTGCCTGTATGCCGGCGTGATCGCGGTGCCGGCCTACCCGCCGGAGTCGACGCGCCAGCACCATCAGCAACGCCTGCTGTCGATCATCGACGACGCCGAACCGCGCCTGCTGCTGACCGTGGCGGCGCTGGAAGGCAGCCTGCAAGGCCTGGAGGCGCTGAGCCGGGCCAACGCCCCTGCGCTGCTGGCGGTCGACCGCCTGGACCCGGCGCTGGCTGCGCACTGGCACGAACCGGCCCTAACGGAGGATGACATCGCCTTCCTGCAGTACACCTCCGGCTCCACCGCGCTGCCCAAGGGCGTGCAGGTCAGCCATGGCAACCTGGTGGCCAACGAGCAGTTGATCCGCCGCGGCTTCGGCATCGACCTCAACCCCGACGACGTCATCGTCAGCTGGCTGCCGCTGTACCACGACATGGGCCTGATCGGCGGCCTGCTGCAGCCGATCTTCAGCGGTGTGCCCTGCGTGCTGATGGCGCCGGGCTACTTCCTGGCCCGCCCGCTGCGTTGGCTGCAGGCAATCAGCGAGTACGGCGGCACCATCAGCGGTGGCCCCGACTTTGCCTACCGCCTGTGCAGCGAACGGGTCAGCACGGCCGCCCTGGCCGGGCTCGACCTGAGCCGCTGGCGCGTGGCCTATTCCGGCTCCGAGCCGATCCGCCAGGACAGCCTGGCCACCTTCGCCGACAAGTTCCGCGCCTGCGGCTTCGACCCGCAGAGCTTTTTCGCCAGCTACGGCCTGGCCGAAGCGACCCTGTTCGTCAGCGGTAGCCGCCGTGGCCAGGGCATCGCCGCGCTGGAACTGGACGCCGAGGCCTTCGCCGCCAACCGCGCCGAGCCGGGCCAGGGCAGCGTGCTGATGAGCTGCGGCTACCCGCAGCCGGGGCATGCGCTGCGTATTGTCGAGCCGCAACGCCTGCAGGTGCTGGGCGACAACCAGGTCGGCGAGATCTGGGCCAGCGGCCCGAGCATCGCCCGGGGCTACTGGCGCAACCCGCAAGCCAGCGCCCGCACGTTCGTCGAAATGGACGGCCAGACCTGGCTGCGTACCGGCGACCTGGGCTTCATGCGCGAAGGCGAAGTGTTCGTCAGCGGGCGCCTGAAAGACCTGCTGATCGTACGCGGGCAGAACCTCTACCCACAGGACCTGGAAAAAACCCTCGAACGCGAAGTCGAGGTGCTGCGCAAAGGCCGGGTGGCAGTATTTGCCGTCGAGCAGCAGGGTGAGGAGGGCATCGGCGTGGCAGTCGAAGTCAGCCGCAACGTGCAAAAGGCGCTCAAGCCCGACGACCTGATCAAGACCCTGCGCCAGGTCGTCGCCGATGCCTGCCGCCAAGCCCCGGCGGTGGTCCTGCTGCTGAACCCCGGCGCATTGCCGAAGACCTCCAGCGGCAAGCTGCAGCGCTCGGCCTGCCGCACGCGCATGGCCGATGGCAGCCTGGATTGCTATGCCCGGTTCCCTGGGCAGAATCCAGCCGATGCCAGCCCGGCAACCGCTGATGCGCTACAGGCGCGCATCGCCAGCATATGGTGCGACATCCTCAAGGTGCAGACGGTGGCGGCAGACGACCACTTCCTGCTGCTGGGCGGCAACTCCATTGCTGCCACCCAGGCCACCGCTCGCCTGGCCGACGAACTGGGCATCTCGCTCAACCTGGCCACCTTGTTCGAGGCGCCCGTGCTGGCCGACTACAGCCAGGCAGTGGCCGCCCTGCTCGCTGCCGACGGCGCCCGAGCTACCGCCATCGCCCCGCTGGCGCGCGCCCGGGCATTGCCCCAGTCACTGGCGCAAAACCGCTTGTGGCTGCTGTGGCAGTTGCAGCCGCAGGCGGCGGCCTACAACATTCCGGCTGGCCTGCACTTGCGTGGCGAGCTGGATGAAGGTGCCCTGGAAGCGGCCTTCCAGGCACTGGTGCAGCGCCATGAGTCACTGCGCACCGTGTTCAGCGAAGAACACGGCCAAGCCCTGCAGCGCATCCTCCCATCCGCGCCATTCCACCTGCGCCGCCTGGACCTTGCCGGCCAGCCGCCCGACCAGGTCATCGCCCAGCGCGAGGCAGAAGCCTGTCAGCCCTTCGACCTGACCCAGGGCCCGCTGCTGCGGGTGACCCTGGCGCGCCTGGGTGATGAAGACCATCAGCTGTGGGTGACCCTGCACCACATCGTTGCTGACGGCTGGTCACTGAATATCCTGCTGGAGGAATTCGCCAGGCTATATGCCGCCCACTGCCAGGGCCTGCAGGCCAACCTGGCACCGCTGCCCCTCGGCTACGCCGATTACGCCAGCTGGCAACGGCAATGGCTGGCCGCCGGCGAGGCCGAGCGTCAGTTGCACTACTGGCAGGCGCGCCTGGGCGAGGAAGCGCCGGTGCTCGATTTGTGCACCGACCAGCCGCGCACCAGCCAACGCGACCAGCGGGCCGCCCGGTTGCAGGTGCAGGTGCCAGCCGGCCTCGCCGAGGCGCTCAGGGGCTTGGCGCGCGAGCAGCAAGCCAGCCTGTTCATGGTCTTGCTGGCCGGCTGGCAGGCCCTGCTGCACCGCTACAGCGGCCAGGCCGACATCCGCGTCGGTGTGCCCAACGCCAACCGCCCGCGCCTGGAAACCCAGGGCCTGGTCGGTTTCTTCATCAATACCCAGGTAATGCGTGCGCAACTCGATGGCCGCCTGCCGTTCAGCCAGTTGCTGGCCCAGGTGCGCCAAGCCACCCTGGCAGCCCAGGCCAACCAGGACCTGCCGTTCGAGCAACTGGTCGAAGCCATGCCCGAGGCGCGCGAACAAGGCCTGTTCCAGGTCATGTTCAACCACCAGCAACGCGACCTGTCGGCCCTGCGCCGCCTGCCTGGCCTGCTCGTCGAAGAATTGCCGTGGCACAGCCGCGAGGCCAAGTTCGACTTGCAGCTGCACAGCGAAGAAGACCATCAGGGCCGCCTGAGCCTGGCCTTCGACTATGCCGCCGGGCTGTTCGAAGCCACTACCATCGAGCGCCTGGCCGAGCACCTGCTGGCCCTGCTGGAGCAAGTCTGCGCTGCGCCGCAACGGGCCTTGGGCGAGGTGCAGCTGCTCGACGAGCCAGCCCGCAGGCAACTGCTGGGTTGGGGCCAGGCACCGGCCGTAGCGCCGCAGCGCCTGCTGGTTGAGCAGCTCAATGATCAGGCGCGCCAGACCCCGCAGCGCACCGCGCTGGTCTGGCAGGGGGGCAGCCTGGACTATGCCGAGCTGCACCAGCAAGCCAACCGCCTGGCCCATTACCTGAGGGACAAGGGGGTTGGCCCCGATACCTGTGTGGCCATTGCCGTCGAGCGCTCGCCGCAACTGTTGGTCGGCCTGCTGGCGATCCTCAAGGCCGGTGGCGCCTATGTGCCGCTGGACGTCGACTACCCGGCCGAGCGCCTGGCCTACATGCTCGCCGACTGCGGCGCCGGCCTGCTGCTGAGCCACAGCGGCCTGCTGGGCAAGCTGCCGCAGGTCGATGGGGTCAGCGCCATCGCCCTCGACCAGCTGCACCTGGACAGCTGGCCCAGCCATGCACCCGGGTTGCACTTGCACGGCGACAACCTGGCGTATGTCATCTACACCTCCGGCTCCACCGGCCAGCCCAAGGGCGTAGGCAACACCCACGCGGCATTGGCCGAGCGCCTGCAATGGATGCAGGCCACTTATGCCCTGGACGACAGCGACGTGCTGCTGCAGAAGGCGCCGGTCAGCTTCGACGTTTCGGTGTGGGAGTGCTTCTGGCCGCTGGTCACGGGCTGCAAGTTGGTGCTTGCCGGCCCCGGCGAGCACCGTGACCCGCAGCGTATCGCCGCGTTGGTGCAGGCCCATGGTGTGACCACGTTGCATTTCGTGCCGCCCCTGCTGCAGGTGTTTGTCCAGGAACCGCAGGCACCGGCCTGTACCAGCCTGCGCCGGGTGTTTTCCGGGGGCGAGGCGTTGCCCGCCGCGTTGCGTGACCGCGTGCTGCAGGTGCTGCCACAGGCGCAGTTGCATAACCGGTACGGCCCGACCGAAACCGCCATCAACGTCACCCATTGGCACTGCCAGGCGGCGGATGGCGAGCGTTCGCCGATCGGCCGCCCGTTGGCCAATGTGCTGTGCCGCGTGCTGGACGACGAACTTGAACTCACTGCCCCCGGTGTGCCGGGCGAGCTGTACCTCGGCGGCGCCGGCCTGGCCCGTGGCTACCTGGGCCGCCCGGGCCTTACCGCCGAACGCTTCGTGCCCCGGGCCGATGGCCATGGCGAACGCCTGTACCGCAGTGGCGACCGTGCCCGCTGGCAGGTGCAGAGCGAGGCCCTGGAGTACCTCGGCCGCCTCGACCAGCAGGTCAAGGTGCGTGGTTTCCGCGTCGAGCCCGAGGAAGTCCAGGCCTGCCTGCTGGCGCAAGCGGGTGTCGAACAGGCGCTGGTGCTGGTGCACCAGGACGCGGTCGGCGCGCAACTGGTCGGCTACTATTGCGGCAGCGCCCAGCCAGCCGAGTTGCTGGCCGTGCTGGCCGAACAGTTGCCGGCCTATATGGTGCCGGCACAACTCGTCCCGCTGGCGCAGATGCCGCTGGGCCCCAGCGGCAAGGTCGAACGCAAGGCGCTGCCGGCCCCGGTGTGGCAGCAGCGTGAGCACGTTGCGCCACAAAGCGCATTGCAGCAGCAGGTCGCGGCCATCTGGCGCGAGGTGCTGAACCTGCCGCGGGTCGGCCTGCAGGATGACTTCTTCGCCCTCGGCGGTCACTCGCTGCTGGCCACCCAGATCGTTTCGCGCACCCGCCAGGCCTGCGATGTCGAGCTGCCGCTCAAGGCCCTGTTCAATGCCAGCGAACTGGGCGCCTTCTGTGCCGAGATCGCCCGTATCCGCGCCGCCGGCGAGCGCAACCTGCAAGGCGAAATCGCCCGCGTCGACCGTCGCCAGGCCGTGCCGCTGTCGTACTCGCAGCAGCGCATGTGGTTCCTCTGGCAGATGCAGCCGGACAGCCCGGCGTACAACGTCGGTGGCATGGCGCGCCTGCGCGGCACCCTGCATGTGGAGGCCTTCGAGCGTGCACTGCAGGCGCTGGTGGTGCGTCATGAAACCTTGCGTACTACCTTCCCGAGCATCGACGGCGTGCCGTACCAGTGCGTGGCGCCAGACGCCAGCCTGCACCTGGACTGGCACGACTTCAGCGCGTTGCCTGAGGCCACCCGCCAGCAACGCCTGCGGCAACTGGCCGACGATCAGGCGCACCAGCCCTTCGACCTGGAGCACGGCCCGCTGCTGCGCGCCTGCCTGGTCAAGGCCGCAGAGCGTGAGCATTGCTTCGTACTGACCCTGCATCACATCGTCACCGAGGGCTGGGCCATGGACATCTTCGCCCGCGAACTGGGCGAGCTGTACGAAGCCTTCGTCGATGACCGCGAATCGCCACTGCCGCCGCTGCCGGTGCAGTACCTGGACTACAGCCTGTGGCAACGGCAATGGCTGGAAAGTGGCGAAGGTGCGCGCCAGCTGGCCTACTGGCAGGCGCGCCTGGGCGATGAGCACCCGGTACTCGCGCTACCCGCCGACCGCCCACGCCCGCCGGTGCAGAGCCACCGTGGCGAGCTGTACCGCTTCGAACTGGCCCCGGCGCTGGTCGCCCGCGTGCACGCCTTCAACCGCCAGCGCGGGTTAACCCTGTTCATGACCGTGACCGCCACCCTGGCCGCCTTGCTGCATCGCTACAGCGGCCAGCGCGACCTGCGCATCGGCGCGCCGGTGGCCAACCGCATCCGCCCGGAAAGCGAAGGCCTGATCGGCGCGTTCCTCAATACCCAGGTGCTGCGCTGCGAGGTTGACGGGCAGATGACTGCCCATGCCTTGCTGGAGCAGGTGCGCCAGGCTGCCATCGAGGGCCAATCGCACCAGGACCTGCCATTCGAGCAATTGGTGGAAGCCCTGCAGCCACCGCGCAGCAGCGCCTACAACCCGCTGTTCCAGGTGATGTGCAACGTCCAGCGCTGGGCTTTCCAGCAAAGCCGTACGCTGGCCGGCATGCAGGTGGATTACCTGGTCAACGATGCCAGCGCCACCAAGTTCGACCTGTACCTGGAGGTGACCGACCTCGATGGCCGCCTCAACTGCTGCCTGACCTACAGCCGCGACCTGTTCGACGAGCCGCGCATCGCCCGCATGGCCGAGCACTGGCAGCAGCTGCTGGGCGGCCTGCTGGACGACCCGCAACAGCGCCTGTGCGAGCTGCCGATGCTGGTCAGCGCCGAGCAGCAGGTGCTGGCGGGCCAGTTGCCCGGCGAGCATGGGAACCTCGACCAGACCTTGCATGGCCTGTTCGCCGCCCAGGCAGCGCGCACCCCGCACGCCGCTGCGCTGACCTTCGCCGGCCAGCACCTCACCTATGCCGAGCTCGACCAGCAAGCCAACCGCCTGGCCCGCGCCCTGCGCGAGCGTGGAGTGGGCCCGCAGGTGCGCGTGGGCCTGGCACTGGAGCGCTCGCTGCACATGGTGGTCGGCTTGCTGGCCATACTCAAGGCCGGTGGCGCCTACGTGCCGCTCGACCCCGAGTACCCGCTGGACCGCCTGCGCTACATGATCGAAGACAGCCGCATCGGCCTGCTGCTGAGCCAGCGCGCGCTGCTGCAAAGCCTTGGCGAGCTGCCCCAAGGGGTGGTGTGCTGGAGCCTGGAAGACGACTCCGCCAGCCTGTCGGCCTACAGCGCTGCGCCACTGGACAACCGCAACCTGGCGCAGCACCAGGCCTACCTGATCTACACCTCCGGCTCCACCGGCAAGCCAAAGGGCGTCGTCGTCAGCCACGGCGAATTCGCCATGCACTGCCAGGCGGTGATCTCGGCATTTGGCATGCGCAGCGACGACTGCGAGCTGCACTTCTATTCGATCAACTTCGATGCCGCCAGCGAACGCCTGTGGGTGCCACTGCTGTGCGGTGCCCGCGTGGTGTTGCGCGCCCAGGGGCAGTGGGGGGCCGAGGATATCTGCCAGCTGGTGCGCGAGCAGCAGGTCAGCATCCTCGGCTTCACGCCCAGCTACGGCAGCCAGTTGGCGCAGTACCTGGCCGGGCAGGGCGAGCAGTTGCCGGTACGCCTGGTGATCACCGGTGGCGAAGCGCTGACCGGCGAGCACCTGCAGCGCATTCGCCAGGCGTTTGTGCCGCAGCAGTTGTTCAACGCCTACGGCCCGACCGAAACCGTGGTCATGCCACTGGCCTGCCTGGCACCGGACACGCTGCCCGCAGACCTAGGCAGCGTGCCGATCGGCCGTGTTGTCGGCAGCCGCACGGCCTATATCCTCGACGAAAACCTTGCCCTGTTGCCCCAAGGCGGGATCGGCGAACTGTATGTCGGCGGTGCCGGCCTGGCCCAGGGTTACCACGACCGCCCGGGCCTCAGCGCCGAACGCTTCGTCGCCGACCCGTTCGGTGCCGCAGGCGGGCGCCTGTACCGCACCGGTGACCTGGTGCGCCTGGGCAGCGATGGCCTGGTCGAGTACGTGGGTCGTGCCGACCAGCAGGTGAAGATTCGCGGCTTCCGCATCGAGCTCGGGGAAATCGAAAGCCGCCTGCAGGCGCATGCCAAGGTCGACGAAGCCGTGGTGCTGGCCCTCGACTTGCCGGGTGGCAAGCAACTGGTGGGGTACCTGGTATGCCGGCAGGCGGCTGCCGACAGCGCGGCCCAGGGTCGGCTGCGTGAAGCGGTAAAGGCCGAGGCCCGGCGTCACCTGCCGGACTACATGGTGCCCGCCCACCTGGTCCTGCTCGACAGCCTGCCGCTGATGGGCAACGGCAAACTCGACCGCCGCGCGCTGCCGCTGCCAGACCTGGAGCAGGCCCGCCAGCATTATCAGGCCCCTGGCAGTGTGGTTGAAGCGCAACTGGTGCAGATCTGGTGCGATGTGCTGAACCTGGCCCGGGTCGGCGTGCAGGACAACTTCTTCGAACTGGGCGGCGATTCGATCCTGTCGATCCAGGTGGTCAGCCGGGCTCGCCAGGCAGGCCTGCAGTTCACGCCGCGCGACCTGTTCCAGCACCAGACCATCCAGGCCCTGGCGACCGTCGTTCGCCACAGCGACGCCACCCGCACCCTCGACCAGGGCCTGCGCCAGGGGCAGGTCGGCCTGACCCCGATCCAGCACTGGTTCTTCGCCACCGACCTGGCGCAGCCGCAGCACTGGAACCAGGCGGTGTTGCTGCAAGCCCGCCAAGCGCTGGACGAAGCGGCACTGGAGCAGGCCCTGGCCGCCCTGGTGCGGCACCACGACAGCCTGCGCCTGCGTTTCAGCGAGGCCAACGGCCGCTGGCAGGCCGCCTACGCTCAGCCTGGCGCCGGGCAATTGCTGTGGAGCGCGACGGTTGCCGACTTCGCCGATTGCCAGGCGCTGTACACCGACCTGCAGCGCAGTCTCGACCTGCAGCAAGGTCCATTGCTGCGCGCGCTGCTGGTGCGTGACGGGCAGGGCAGCCAGCGCCTGTTGCTGGCGATCCATCACCTGGTGGTGGATGGCGTGTCCTGGCGGGTGCTGCTGGAAGACCTGCAGGCGTTGTACCGTGGCCAGCCGCTGCCGGCCAAGACGCACACCATGGGCGACTGGGCGGCCCGCCTGGCCAGCTATGCCGGCAGCGACTCGCTGCGCGACGAGCTGGGCTGGTGGCAAGGCCAGCTGGCGGGCGTGCGTCGCGAACTGCCGTGCGATCACCCGCAGGGCGGCAACCTGCAGCGCCATGCCCGCACACTGGCCATCGGCCTGGATGCGCAGCAGACCCGGCACTTGTTGCAGCAGGCCCCGGCGGCGTACCACACCCAGGTCAACGACCTGCTGTTGACTGCGCTGGCGCGCACCTTGTGCCGCTGGAGCGGCGATGAGGCAGTGTTGGTGCAACTCGAGGGCCATGGCCGCGACGGGCTGTTCGAAGACATGGACCTGACCCGCAGCGTCGGCTGGTTCACCAATGCCTACCCACTCAGCCTGCGCCCACTGCCGGGCGAGGACGATGCGACGCGGGCCGCTTCGATCAAGTGCATCAAGGAGCAACTGCGCCAGGTGCCGCACAAAGGCCTGGGCTACGGCGTGCTGCGCTACCTGGCCGATGCGACGGTACGCGAGCAGATGGCGGCCTTGCCGCAGGCGCGCATCACCTTCAACTACCTGGGCCAGTTCGACCAGCAGTTCGACAGCGCGGCGCTGTTCCAGCCGCTGGACACCCCCGCCGGCCAGGCCCAAGCCGCCGATGCGCCGTTGCCCAACTGGCTGAGCATCGATGGCCAGGTGTATGGCGGAGCCCTGCAATTGCGCTGGACCTTCAGCGCCGAACGCTATGACGAGCAGACCATCGCCAGCCTGGCCGAGGCCTATCGCCAGGAGCTGCTGGCACTGATCGAGCATTGCCTGGCCGATGGCAACGGCAGCTTCACGCCGTCCGACTTCCCGCTCGCGCACCTGACCCAGGCGCAGATCGACGCCTTGCCGGTACCGGCTGCGCAGATCGAGGATGTCTACCCGCTGACGCCGATGCAGGAAGGCATGCTGTTGCACACCCTGCTGGAACCGGGCACCGGCCTCTACTACATGCAGGACCGCTACCGCATCAACAGTGCCCTTGACCCTGAACGCTTCGCCCAGGCCTGGCAAGCGGTGGTGGCACGGCATGAGGCGTTGCGCGCATCGTTCAGCTGGAACACCGGCGAGGCGATGCTGCAGATCATCCATAAGCCAGGCAATACGCCACTGGATTACCAGGACTGGCGCGACCTCGATGATGACGCCCAGGAGCAGCGCCTGCAGGCCCTGCACAAGCAGGAGCGCGAGGCTGGCTTCGCCTTGCTCAGCGAAGCGCCTTTCCACCTGCGCCTGGTGCGCGTGGCCGATGAGCGCTACTGGTTCATGATGAGCAACCACCACATCCTGATCGACGCCTGGTGCCGCTCGTTGTTGATGAACGACTTCTTCGAAATCTACCAGGCCCTCGGTGAGGGCCGTCAGGCCCGACTGCCGGTGCCGCCGCGCTACCGCGACTACATCGGCTGGCTGCAACACCAGGGCCTGGACGACGCCCGCGCCTGGTGGCAGGCCAACCTGGCAGGCTTCGAGCGCGCCACCGCCATTCCCAGTGACCGCCCGCTACGCCACGAACACGCCGGCAGCGGCATGATCGTCGGTGACTGCTACACCCGCCTGGCGGTAGACGACGGCGTGCGCCTGCGCGAACTGGCCCAGGCTCATCAGCTTACCGTCAACACCTTTGCCCAGGCGGCCTGGGCCCTGGTGCTGGCGCGCTACAGCGGCGACCGTGATGTGGTGTTTGGCGTGACCGTGGCCGGGCGGCCGGTGAGCCTGCCGCAGATGCAGCGCACTGTCGGCCTGTTCATCAACAGCGTCGCCTTGCGCGTGCAATTGCCGGCGGCCGGGCAGCGTTGCAGCGTGCGCCAGTGGTTGCAAGGCCTGCTGGAGCGCAACATGGAGCTGCGCGAGTACGAATACCTGCCGCTGGTGGCGATCCAGGAGTGCAGCGAACTGCCCAAGGGCCAGCCGCTGTTCGACAGCCTGTTCGTGTTCGAGAACGCGCCGGTCGAAACCGCCGTGCTCGACCATGCCCAACAGCTCAACGCCAGTTCCGACTCGGGCCGCACCCACACCAATTTCCCGCTTACAGCGGTGTGCTACCCGGGGGATGAGCTGGGCCTGCACCTGTCGTTTGACCAGCGCTATTTCGACTACCCGACCGTCGAGCGCCTGCTGGCCGAGTTCAAGCGCCTGCTGCTGGCGCTGGTGCAAGGCTTTGCCGGTGAGGTGAGTGCGCTGCCGCTGCTGGGCGCCGAGGAACAGCGTTTCCTGCTCGAGGACTGCAACCGCACCAGCCGCGCCTACCCGCTGCAGCAGAGCTACATCGCCCAGTTCGAGGCGCAGGTGGCGGCGCACCCGCAACGTATCGTGGCGCGCTGCCTGGAGGCGACCTATGACTATGCCGGGTTGAACCTGGCGGCCAACCGCCTGGGCCATGCCCTGGTGGCCGCAGGTGTGCAGGTGGACCAGCCGGTGGCGCTGCTGGCCGAGCGCGGGCTGCCGTTGCTGGGCATGATCGTCGGCAGCTTCAAGGCTGGCGCTGGCTACCTGCCGCTGGACCCGGGCCTGCCGTCGGCGCGCCTGCAAAGCATTCTCCAGCTCAGCCGCGCCCCGGTGCTGGTGTGCAGCGCGGCCTGTGCCGGGCAAGCTCGGCAGTTGCTGGAAGCGCTGGAGGCAGCGGCACGCCCGCAATTACTGGTGTGGGAAGATGTCCAGGCGAGCCCGCTGGCCAGCCATAACCCTGGCATCCATAGCGCGCCGGGCAACCTTGCCTATGTGATCTACACCTCGGGCTCCACCGGCCTGCCGAAAGGGGTGATGGTCGAGCAGCGCGGCATGCTCAACAACCAGCTGAGCAAGGTTCCCTACCTGGCGCTTACCGAGCACGACGTGATCGCCCAGACTGCCTCGCAGAGCTTCGACATCTCGGTATGGCAGTTCCTTGCCGCGCCGCTGTTCGGCGCCAGGGTGGAGATCGTGCCGAACGCGATCGCCCAGGACCCGCAGGCCCTGCTGGCGCATGTACGGGCCACCGGCATCAGCGTGCTGGAAAGCGTGCCGTCGCTGATCCAGGGCATGCTGGCCAGCGACCACCAGGCCCTCGACGGCCTGCGCTGGATGCTGCCGACCGGCGAAGCCATGCCGCCGGAGCTGGCTGCGCAATGGCTGCAGCGTTACCCGCAGATCGGCCTGGTCAATGCCTACGGCCCGGCGGAGTGCTCCGACGACGTGGCATTCTTCCGCGTCGATGCTGCCTCCACCCACGGCAGCTACCTGCCGATTGGCCGGCCGACCGACAACAACCGCCTTTACCTGTTCGACGAAGAGCAGGCGTTGGTGCCGTTGGGGGCGGTGGGTGAACTGTGCGTGGCCGGCACCGGCGTTGGCCGCGGTTATGTCGGCGACCCGGTGCGGACCGCGCTGGCGTTCATACCGCATCCGCATGGCGCAGCAGGCGAACGCTTGTACCGCACCGGTGACCTGGCGCGGCAGCGCCCGGATGGCGTGCTGGCCTACATCGGGCGCATCGACCATCAGGTGAAGATCCGTGGCTACCGCATCGAACTGGGCGAGATCGAAGCGCGCCTGCACGAGCAGGCCGAGATCCGCGACGCTGCGGTTGGCGTGCAGGAGGGCGTCAATGGCAAGTACCTGGTCGGTTACCTGGTGGCGCATCAGGGCATCAGCGCCGATGCCGCGTTGCTGGAGCAGCTCAAGCAGCGCCTGCGTGCCGCGTTGCCGGAGTACATGGTACCGCTGCACTGGGGCTGGTTCGACAGCCTGCCGCACAACGCCAACGGCAAGCTCGACCGCAACGCCTTGCCGGCCATCGACATCGCTGGCCAGCACAGCCAGGCGTACCAGGCACCGCGCAATGAGCTGGAGGCACTGCTGGCGGATATCTGGGCCGATGTGCTCAAGGCCGGGCGGGTTGGGGTGCACGACAACTTCTTCGAGCTGGGCGGGCATTCGTTGCTGGCTACGCGGATCGCCTCGCAGGTGCAGAAGCAGCTGCAGTTGAACGTGCCGCTGCGGGCGATGTTCGAGTGCAGCACGGTGGCGGAGTTGGCCGAACATGTGCAGGGCCTGCAGGGCAGTGCGCTGGATGAGGCCAAGGTCGACCGGCTGAGTGACCTGATGGCGGCGTTCGAAGAACTGTAGTTCCCACCGGTATCACGCCGCATGGGACCTTGGCGCTGGCCCTGCAGGAGCGGCCTTGTGTCGCGAAAGGGGCGCCAAGCGCCCCCAACAGTTTAGCTCCGCCGCAGATATCACGGGGCCGCGTTGCGGCCCTTTCGCGACACAAGGCCGCTCCTGCAACAAAGCGCGAAGCGCTATCTCAGCGCTTGCCGAGAATCTTGCCCAGCAGCTCCGGCCGCGGCGCCCCTTGCTGGCTCTGCAGGTTGCCCTGCTCATCCTGATAGAAGATCGCCGGGGTTGCCTGCAGCCCCATTTCTTCCATCAAGGCCATGTTCGCCGCCAGTTTCTGCTGCACCGCCTCCGGCACCTGCGTCAGCGGCTTCAACGTGCTGGCCTTGCCGGCCTTTTCGTGTTCATGCAGGGCCTTGGCCGGGTCTTTCGCCGCCAGCAGCGCGGCCGACTTGCCTGGGCTGTCCTCGCGGATGATGCCGACCATGATATGGCGCAACTGCACCTTGCCCGACTCCACCCACGGCCGCGCCTGTTCCCAGAACATGTTGCAGTACGGGCAGTTGGGGTCGCTGAACAGGTAGACCTTGCGTGGCGCGTCATCCTTGCCGTCGGCGATCCACGCGGTGTTCTCCATCTTCGCCCAGAGGGCCTTGCTCATCGGCGCGTACACCAGCTGTTTCAGCGGCTCGGCGCTGAGGTCCTTGCCCTGTTCGTCGAACAGGCTGCCCACCAGCACATGCTTGCCGTCCGGGGTGAGGTACAGGGCCAGGGCGTTGTTCTGGTACTGGGCGGCGTACCCGCGCAGGCCGTCGGGCGCAGCGAAGCTGCCCTTGATCACGGCACCCTTGGCTTGCAGTTGCTGAATCGCCTTGGGCAGCTCTTCGGCCTGCAGGGCCGGGGCAGCCAGCAGGGCCAGGGACAGGGGCAGCAGTGCAGTCAGTCGCATGTCAGTTTCCTTGTGCGGCAGGGGCGGGCGCGGTGGCCCGGTCGAAAGGTTCCAGGGCGTGACGCAGGCTGGCCCGCGACAGCTCGCCGAGGTGGCTGCCGATCAGCCGCCCGTCGGCGTCGTAGAACAGGGTGGTGGGCAGGGCCATGGAACCGACGCGCTGGGCCAGCAGGCCGGTACCATCGAACAGCACATGGGTCAGGCTCAGGCCGGTGGTGGCGAGGAAGGTGCTGACGTTTTCCGGGGTTTCGCCCTGGTTGACGAACAGGAAGGTCACATGCGGGTAATCGCCTTGCGCCTGTTGCAGCACCGGCATCTCGCGCCGACAGGGCGGGCACCAGGTGGCCCAGAGGTTGATCACCAGCGGCTTGCCGCGGTAGCCGTGCAGTGCCACGGATTGCCCGCTGGCGTTGCGCAGGCTCAGTTCGGGCAGCTCGGTGCCCTTGCTGTACAGGTGCCCGGCGAGGCTGGCCAGGCCCCAGAACAGTGCGCCGCTGAACAGCGCCCAGCCCAGCGGACGGCGCAGCCCGGGATGACGCCAGCCTTGCCACAGGGCGCCGAGCACGATGCCGGCAAGGCCTGACCAGAACAGGAAGCCACCATCGCGGATGTCGATGATCTGCAGCAGGTCGTCCTGGTACATCGGCCAATAGGCCAGCACGAAGCCGGCGCGCGCGCACAGCAGGCCGATCAGGAACAGGTTGAACAGCGCCGATTCCGGGCTCTCGCCGCCACGCCGGGCGACCCACCAGCCGACCACGCTGGCAATCACCAGGGCGGTAAGCATCAGCAGGTGGTTGAGGGCCATGGTCAGTGGCCCGAGGGTTACGGTCAGCATCAGCCTTGGCTCCTGGTCTGGGTCCAGTGTTGCAGGAACGCGGCTGCATCCACTTCACCGGTGAGGCGCCGTGCGCGGCGTTCGTCGCCTTCCGGGCCGACCCAGATGATGCTGGGCGGGCCGGGTACCTGATAGTGCTGCAGCAAAGCCTGGCTGGCCGGGCTGTCGGCGGTCACGTCCAGGCGCAGCAGGTGCACGCCGGCCAGGGCCGCCTGCACGTCGCTGCGGGCGAATACCTGTTTTTCCATGACCTTGCACGACACGCACCAGTCGGCATAGTAGTCGACCATCACCCACTGGCCGCGCCCCTTGGCTGCCGCCAGTTCGCGTTGCAGGTCTTCGGGGCGGCTGACGGTGACGAAGGCATCTTCGACCTGCTGCCCGCTGGCCGGCGTGGCGCTGCCGGTGAACGGGCGCAGCGGTTGCCAGGGGTCGTCGCCACCGGCCGCCGCACCCACCAGCAGCAGGCCGCCCCACAGGGCGCCCAGCAGCGGAACAGCGCGCAACGCCGGTAGCCGCTGCAGGGCCGGCCAGGCTGCCCAGGCCAGGGTGATCAGCAGCCCGCCGCTGAGGGCCAGCAGCAATGCGCTGGGTAGCAGGCTGCGCACGGTGTACAGCGCCATGCCCAGGAACACGAAGCCGAATACCCCCTTGACCCGGTTCATCCAGGCGCCAGGGCGCGGCAGGTAGCGGTTGCCCAAGGTCACCAGCAGCATCAGCGGCACGCCCATGCCCAGGCCAAGGCTGAACAACACCAGCGCGCCCTGCAGTACATCGCCGCTGTGGGCGATGTACAACAACGCCCCCGCCAGCGGCGCGGTCATGCACGGGCCCATCAGCAGCCCGGACAACCCACCGAGCAGCGCCGCGCCATACAGGTGGCCGCCACGCGTGCCGCGCCCGGCGCGGTCCAGGCGGTCACGCAGGGCGGCGGGCAGTTGCAGTTCGAAGACGCCGAACATCGGCAGGGCCAGGACCACGAACAGCCCCGCCAGGCTGCCCAGCAGCCAGGGTTGCTGCAGCCAGGCCTGCAGGCTGGCGCCCAGCAGCGCGGCGACCACGCCCAGGGCGGCGTATACCAGGGCCATGCTCAGTACATAGACCCCGGCCAGCAGCCAGCCGCGCCGGGCGCTGGCGCCATTGCCCAGTACCAGCCCGGCGAGGATCGGCAGCATCGGCAGCGAACAGGGGGTGAAGGCCAGCAACAGGCCCAGGCCGAAGAACGCCAGCAGGCTCCAGGCCAGGTGGCTTTGCTGCAGGCCGCTGGCCAGCGCCTGGTCGCTGGCTTGCTCGGCTAGCGGCGCTGTGCTGCCGCCGAGGTCGATCAAGGTGGTCTGCGGTGGGTAGCACAGGCCAGCGTCGGCACAGCCTTGCCAGCCCAGGCGCAGTTGGCCCTGGGCGCTGGCGGGCAGCAGCAGTTGCAACTGGTCGCGGTACACCGCGCTGTCGCCGAAGAATTCGTCGTGGTGGTTGAGCGCAGGTGGCAGCTGCGGGTGTTGCTCGACGGGCAGGCCGTCGAACTTCAGGCGTTTCTGATACAGGTAGTAGCCTGGCTTGATCTGGAAATACAGGCGCATCTGGCCATCGGGCTGGCGGTCGTGGGTCAGCACGAAAGCCTGGTCGACCGGCAGGAAGTCAGGTTTGACATCGAACGGGTTGGCCTGCAACGGGCCGGCCAGGAGCAGTGTCAGGAAGAGCAGGAGGACGCGCATGTCTTCGCCTTGGCAGTACGTTGAAAGGTGTCATGCTGGCCTGGGTCGATTAACCCAAGGTTAACCCTTGTTGGTGCAACCGGCGCTGCCTATCCGGGCGCGGTACCATCAGCCGCGCTTGCCATGCCGCCCCGGCAGTGGTTGCATTGCCTGATGATCCGGCCATTGCGAGTTGCCCATGCCTGAAACGAAAGGTACCGAAGCGTTCGACAGCCCTGCGATGGCTGCCGCGGCTACCTCGCACAAACGCCAGGTGCGCTCGTGAGCGTGGTCGCGCTGGTGCTGGCGGCAGGCAGCGCCAGGCGTTTTGGCGCAGACAAGCGCCGGGTGGCCCTGGCGGATGGTCGTAGCCTGCTGGCGCATAGCGTGGAGCGGGCTCGGGCAGCATTCGCTGACGTTCGCGTGGTGTTACGCGCAGGCGAACGGGGCGAGGATTTTGGCCTGCCTGGCGAATGCCGCATCGTCGCCAGCCCAGAGGCTGCCGCCGGCATGGGGCACAGCCTGGCTGCCGGCGCCGGCTCGTTGCGCGACAGCCAGGCGCAGGCGGTGGCCATTCTGCTGGGCGATATGCCGTGGATCGAACCGGCAACCTTGTGTCGCCTGGCCGAAGCGGCCAGCCCTTCGACCATCGTGTTGCCGCGCCATGCCGGGCAGCACGGGCACCCGGTGATCTTCGGGCGCGATTTCTGGCCGGCGTTGGAACGGCTGGGCGGGGATGAAGGGGCGCGGGCGCTGGTGCGCGGGCATCAGGCTTGCTGCGTGGTGGTTGAGGTAGAGGATGCCGGGGTGTTGCTGGATGTGGATACGCCGGAAGGGGTGATGTAGGCCCGAAGCGTTCACCGCTGCAGGTTCAGCACCCCCGGCACACCCAAGACGAGCCCCAACCCCCTTCGGAAAGGTCCATAATCCCCCCTTAATCCGCCCAAGGTGCAATGTCAGCCACACCACTCCGGGAGCCCCACCATGCACGTTCTGCTCTGCGAGGACGACGACCTGATCGCCGCCGGCATCTGCGCCGGCCTCACCGCCCAGGGCCTGACCGTGGACCGGGTGGGCAATGCCGCCGATGCGCGGGCGATGCTGCAGGCCGCGCAGTTCGACGTGATGATTCTCGACCTCGGCCTGCCCGACGAAGACGGCCTCAAGCTGCTGCGCCGCCTGCGCCAGCAGGGCGAAACGCTGCCGGTGCTGGTGCTCACCGCGCGGGATGCGGTCACCGACCGGGTCGATGGCCTGCAGGCCGGGGCCGACGATTACCTGCTCAAGCCGTTCGACCTGCGCGAGCTGGCCGCGCGCCTGCACACCCTGTTGCGGCGGGTGGCCGGGCGCGCGGTGAATGTGATCGAGCACGGCCCGCTGTGCTACGACCCGAGTACCTGCGCGGCCACCCTGGCCGGGCGGCCGGTCGACCTCTCGCGCCGTGAGCAGGCCCTGCTCCAGGCGCTGCTGCAGAACCCTGGGCGAGTGCTGTCCAGCGAACAGCTCAAGGACTGCGTGTACGGCTTCAGCGACGAGGTGGAGAGCAATGCCCTGAACGTGCATATCCACCACCTGCGCCGCAAGCTGGGTAACGGCATCGTCGAGACCGTGCGCGGCCTGGGCTACCGCCTGGGCCCGGCGCAGGCGCCGGAAGAGGCCGCATCATGAGCCTGCGGGTACGCCTGAGCCTGATCCTGGGCAGCGCCTTCGTGGTCATCTGGGTGCTGGCGGCCGCGTGGATGCTGCGCGACCTGCGCCAGCAGATGATGTTCTCCCTCGACCAGCGCCTGGTGGCCTCGGCACGCATGGTCGCCGGGCTCATCGACCAGCTGCCGCAACCGTTGACCGCCAAGGGCGAGGAGGCGCATTTTTCTGCCGACCAGTTCAGCGTGCCGGACGGCATGGCCTGCCAGGTCAGCTCGTTGCGTGGCGAGATCCTCGCCAGCAACCACAAGCACGATGGCGCCATGGACGACGAGCGCAGTGGCTTCCGTGACCAGACCATCGACGATGCGCTGTGGCGTACCTTCACCTACAACCACGGCGATGTGCGTATCACCACCGCCGACCGGCACATGGAGCGCGAGGCGCTGAACCAGTCGATCCTGCTGGCCGCCTCGGCGCCGGTGCTGATGGCCTTGCTCGGCAGCCTGGGGCTGTTGTGGATCGGCCTGGGCAAGGGCCTGGAACCGCTCAACCGCATGCGCGATGCCTTGCGCCGCCGGCGCGCGGACAGTGTCGAGCCGCTGCAGGTGGCGGGCCTGCCCAGCGAACTGCAGCCGTTGCTGGAAACCCAGAACCAGCTATTCCTGCGCATTGCCCAGACGATCGAGCGTGAGCGGCGCCTGACCGACGATGCCGCGCATGAACTACGCAGCCCGCTGACGGCGATCAAGACCCACCTGCAGGTGGCGCGCATGACCGACGGGGCAGTGCGCGAGCAGGCACTGGCACATGCCGAGCAGGGCGCCGACCGCATGCACCGTACGCTGGAACAGTTGCTGATGCTGGCGCGGGTGGAGGGCAGCCTGTCGTTCGAGGATGGCGTGCAGTGCAGCGCCGAGCAGGTGGCACGGCAGGCGGTGCAGGACGCCGGCGGCGGCGACAACCGGCGTATCGTCTTGCGCCTGCCGGAAGAGGCTACCCAGGTCTATCTGCGCATGCCTGCACCGCTGGCGGTGGCGGCGTTGCGCAACCTGCTGGACAACGCCTTGCGTCATGGTGGCGATGAGGCGGTGGAGCTGGAACTGCAGATGAGCGACGGGCAGGTAGGCTTCATGGTGCGTGACCATGGGCCGGGAATTGCCGAGGCAGACCTGGAGCACTTGACCGAGCGTTTCTGGCGTAATGGCCAAAGTGGTGGTTGCGGGTTGGGGTTGGCGATCGTGCAGGCGATCGTGCAACGCTGTGCCGGTAGCCTGAAGTTCGACAGCCGCAGTGATGGCTTGCGGGTTTTGTTGCAGGTGCCGGCACGTCCGGCCAGCTGATCTTCGCTGCCTGTGCTGGCCATTTCGCGGGCAAGCACAGGCACAGCAAAAAAGCGCGATGACCGCTAAATCCCTCCCGCATTCAAGCGTTTTCCAAGCGACACCCGCTCATTCGCTTGCTTGCGAGGAACCACCCATGCCTACCGCTTCCAGCCTTGCCCAGCGCCCGTCGGCCAATGCGCCGCGCCCGTTGTACGCGTTCACCGATTCGCCTTTGCTGCAACGCCAGCAGCAACAGGAGTCCAACGCCCGCAGCTACCCGCGGCGCATCCCGCTGGCGCTCAAGCGCGCCAGTGGCATTCATGTGGAAGACGTCGAAGGCCGCCAGTTCATCGATTGCCTGGCTGGGGCCGGGACCCTGGCGCTGGGCCATAACCACCCGGTGGTGGTCGAGGCGATCCAGCGGGTCCTGGCCGATGAGCTGCCCCTGCATACCCTGGACCTGACCACGCCGGTCAAGGACCGCTTTGTCCAGGACCTGTTCGGCGTCCTGCCCGAGGCACTGCGTCGTGAGGCCAAGGTGCAGTTCTGCGGCCCGACTGGCACCGATGCGGTAGAGGCGGCGCTGAAACTGGTGCGCAGTGCCACCGGCCGCAGCACCGTGCTGGCTTTCCACGGCGCCTACCACGGCATGAGCCAGGGCGCGCTGAGCCTGATGGGCAGCCATGGGCCGAAGCAGCCACTGGGCGCCTTGCTTGGCAACGGCGTGCAGTTCATGCCGTACCCCTACGACTACCGCTGCCCGTTCGGTCTGGGCGGCGCAGCCGGGGTCAAGGCCAACCTGCATTACCTGGAGAACCTGTTGCTCGACCCGGAAAGCGGCGTGCCCCTGCCCGCCGCGGTGATCCTCGAGGTGGTGCAGGGCGAGGGCGGGGTGATCCCGGCCGATGTCGAGTGGCTCAGGGGCGTGCGCCGGATCACCGAGCAGGCCGGCGTGGCGCTGATTGTCGACGAGATCCAGAGCGGCTTTGCCCGCACCGGGCGCATGTTCGCCTTCGAGCACGCCGGCATCGTGCCGGATGTGGTCACCCTGTCCAAAGCCATTGGTGGCAGCCTGCCCCTGGCAGTGGTGGTGTATCGCGACTGGCTGGATACCTGGAAGCCGGGTGCCCACGCTGGCACCTTCCGCGGCAACCAGATGGCCATGGCGGCGGGCTCGGCGGTGATCGGTTACCTGGTCGAACAGCGCTTGGCCGAACATGCCGAGGCCATGGGCCAGCGCCTGCGCCAGCACCTGCAGCAGTTGCAGCGGGATTATCCGGAACTGGGCGATATCCGCGGGCGCGGATTGATGCTCGGGGTGGAACTGGTAGGCGGCCAAGGGCAGCGTGATGCCCTTGGCCAGCCGCAGGCCAACCGTGAGCTGGCAGCCAAGGTGCAGCGCGAGTGTCTCAAGCGCGGGCTGATCCTGGAACTGGGCGGGCGGCATGGCGCGGTGGTGCGTTTCCTGCCGCCGTTGATCATCACCGCTGAGCAGATCGATGAAGTGGCACAGCGCTTTGCCGAGGCGTTGGTTGTTTCTGTCTGATCGATGCCGGGGGCGCAAAACGCCCCCGGCAATCCCGGCTACCAGCCGCGCCCGGAATCCACCCAGAAGTTCACCGACAACGAGGTGGACACCGACTCCACCTGATGGAACCAACCCTCGGGCAGGAACAGCAGGTCACCGGCTTGCAGCACCACGCGCAGGAACGGCACCTCGCGCGCTGCCGGGAAACGTTGGTAATCCGGCGCGTCTGGGTTGAAATCGCAGCCGTCCAGGCCGCCCTTGGGGCTGGTCGACCAGGTGCCCAGCGCCGGGCGATGGTGCGGCGCGGCAAGAATGAACGACTTCTGCCCCCAGACCTGGGCAAACAGGTTGTCGGTATCGTCGCGGTGCAACGGCGTCAGGGTGCCCTTGGGGCCGATCCAGATACGCGGCGCGATGAATTTGTCGCGGGCGAAATACGGCGGGTAGCGGATCAGTGTCAGCAGCTTTTCCGGCACGATGTTGTTGCCCATGTAGGCCGGGGTTTCGCCAGGCCTGGCCGGGGTGTCCAGCGAGGCGATGAACTCGGCCATGGAGGTGGAGCGGAAGTCGCGGTCGGTGGAAAACGTCTTCTCCACGTAATCGCCATGGCGGGTAATGCCCTGCAGTTCGGCGAAATGTTCCAGCGAGGCTTCACGGCCCATGCTGAACAGCGGCCAGTCCTGCAGGGCATCGCTGATCACCAGCGGGGTGCCATGCACCAGGTAGTCGTTGTGGAAGCGCGCCACGGGCATGTCGGCGCGGGCAATGCGTAGCACTTCGCGCTGCACCGCTTGGGCGGCCGATACCCGTTCGCTGAAGCGTGCCGGCGTCGGGTAGCGCTGGTTCATCGATACCTTGGTCGGCGTCGCCCCGCGGCGGGCGTTGCTGATGATCTGCGGTAGCAGAGTGGCCAGGCCCATGTTGCCGGTGATCTTCAGGCGCGCACTGGCGAACAGCTCCTCGACGTTGGCGGTGCCGCCCATGATGCCGAGGAAGTCGTGCTCGGCTACCTCGATGGTGACATCCGGGGCGTGGTGCCGGCCGGCCCCGGTGCGGCTGCTGTCGCGCACTTCCGACCAGAAGGCCTGGTCCTCGTCGAAGACGAACTGGAAGACGCCTTCGATGCCAACGGCATGGGCGTTGGCGAACAGTTTGCTGAGAATGCTCTGAAGATCCACGGTGTGCCTCTGGCGGTCTTTCGTTGTGCAAGGATGACGAGTGCCTGCGCCAGCGATTTAGCCGTCCGGACAGCTAATTTTTCGGCGTGCAGCTACGTCCCGTAGGGGAGCCCGAGTCACTTCACCCAAGGAACCCACATGGCACTGCACCCCGATCTGGCGGCTTTTCTGGAACTGGTCGAGTTTGGCCGGCTGACGGGCAGGAGCCTGCCCATGCACGCGATGGATGTGGCCCAGGCCCGCGCCGAGTTCGAAAGCAGCTCGCAGGTGCTCGACCCCAGCCCGCCGGGCCATGTGACGGTCAGCGAGCTGCAGTTCAGCGTGCGCGACGGTACTCGCCTGGCTGCCCGTCTGTACCGCCAGGGCCAGGCCGGCACCGCCGTGCAACCGGTGATCCTGTACCTGCACGGTGGCGGCTACGTCGTCGGCAGCCTCGACTCGCATGATTCGGTGTGCCGCCGTCTGGCGGCGCTGGGCGAGTTCGCGGTACTGGCCGCAGATTACCGCCTGGCACCGCAGCAGCAGTTCCCGGTGGCGCTGCACGACGTGCTGGACGCCGCCAACTGGCTGGCCGAACAGGCAGCGTCGCTGGGGCTGGACAATCGCCGGATAGTGCTGGCGGGGGACAGTGTAGGGGCCAGCCTGGCTGCGGTCATGGCCATCATGGCAGTCGAGCAACCCGTGGCACTGGCATTCAAGCCGCTGGCGCAGCTGCTGTTCTATCCGGTAACCGATATGGCCTGCCAGCGTGATTCGCACCGCCAGCATGCCGAGGGCTACCTGCTGGAGACGGCCACGCTGGAGTGGTTCTACCGGCACTATGTACCGCAGCCCGAGCAGCGCCTGGATTGGCGGGTGTCGCCGTTGCGCTCGTCCCTGCGGGAAGCGTTGGCGCCAGCGTATCTGTTCGTCGCCGAGTACGACCCGTTGCACGATGAAGGTATCGCTTATCGCGACTGGCTGCTGGCGGGTGGCACGCCAGTGCGCTTCGCGCGGGTGGAGGGGCTGACCCATGACTTTCTGCGCATGTCGGGGATCGTGGGCCAGGTGGGGGACATCTATCGGGATGTCGGGGCGTGGTTGCAGGTGATCGGCGAGCAGGGCTGACTCGAGATTGCCGGGGCGCGTGTTGCGAAAGCGTCAGGCCAGATTGACGCGATGTTGCAGGAGCGGCCTTGCGTCGCGATGGGCCGCCACGCGGCCCCAAGGCGTCAACCGTGAACGCGTCGCCCCAACACATTTACCAACCGCTCGATCTCGGCCTCGGTATTCAACAACCCCGGCGCCGTCCGCACCACCGGCCCCACATCCCGCGACACGGCATCGACCACGATGCGCTGGCTATTGAGATGCCGGGCGACCTCGTCGGCATCCTGGCCCTTGAACCTGAAGAAAGTGAACCCCGCCGAATAGCGTGCGCTGCGCGGTGTCACCAGTTCGATACCCGGCAGTGCCTCAAGCCGTTGCCTGAGGTAGTCGTTCAGCTCGTGAATACGCGCCTGCACGGCCGCCTTGCCCAGTTGCAGGTGCAATTCGAACGCCTTGCCCAGCGCCCAGCGGTGCTCGAACGCGTGGTAGCCACCCGGCGTCATCACGGTGGCAAAGTCTTCGTTCTCGGAAAAGGTGGCAATGGTCGGGGTCAGTTGCTCCAGCCCGGTGGACGCCGCGCAGATGATCCCGGTACCGCGTGGCCCGAACAGCCACTTGTGGGTACCGGCAATGAAGTAATCGCAGTTGAGGTCGGCAAAGCGCATGTCTTCGACGCCAAAGCCGTGTACGCCGTCGATCACGTAGATGATCCGGTCCTGCGCGTCACGCTGGCGGTTGGCCTCGCGGACCAGCGCGCCGATCTCGCCCACCGGCAGTTTCACGCCACTGCCCGAGTGCACCCAGGTCATGCCCAGCACCCGGGTCTGTGGCCCGATGGCGGCAGCGATGGTGGTCAGAACCTGGTCGCTGCTGACCTTGGCAGGGTCGTCGAACAGGCGCAACCGGCGCACTCGGGTGCCGTCGCGGGTGGTGCGAAAACCCATGGTGTGGCGGGCGGCTGAATGCTCGTGCACGGTAGTGAGTATTTCCTGCCCCGGCGCGATCTTCAGCCCGCCATAGATCAGCCCGAGGCCTTCCGTGGTGCTGCCGGTCAGGGCGATCTGGCGCGGCGTCACTTCGAGGTAGCGCGCCGCCCACTCGCGTACGGCGGCTTCGTGCTTCCACTCCGACTGGCTGTCCCAGTCGACCAGGCGGGCCGGGTGACGGTCGAAGCGGGCGCGCAGTGCCTCGATGGCTTCGCGCACCGGGCGTGGGTGCGAGGTGATCAGAAAGTTGGCGAAGTGGGCATACGCAGGGTCCAGCTCGAACAGGCTGCGAAATGCCGCCCAGTCGTTGCCAGTGGCTGCTTGCGCAGGCGCCGCCTGTGCCGATTGCAGCAGCGCGCCGGGGCCGGCCAGGGGCAGCGCGGCAGCCAGCAGGCCAGCCTGCTTGAGAAAGGTGCGACGGTCGTTCATCGAGTGGCTCGCCAGGGTCAGGGGGATGAGTGGGTGACAGGTTGCGCGGCGCGTCGCACCTGCTCCCACACCCGCAGGAAGTTGCCGCCCCAGAGCTTGGCAATGTCCGCTTCGGAGTAGCCGCGGCTGATCAGTTCGGCAGTGACGTTGCGCGCCTCGCTGGTGTTCTGCCAGCCGTCGATGCCACCGCCTTCGTTGAAGTCCGAGCTGAGGCCGACGTGGTCGATGCCGACCTTGCGCACCGTGTAGTCGATGGCGTCGCCGTAGTCCTTGAGGGTGGCTGGGGGTTCGTCTTCGAGGATGCCGTACAGCTCGTTCGCATACTGGCCGACCTTCTGCTCCGGCCAGCCGGCGATCACCGGGTCGCCCGGCATCAGTGCGTAGTTGAGGTCGGCCAGCGGCGGCAGGGCGTAGCGCGCGCGCAGTGCGTTGAGTTTGTCCTGGGTCTTGCTGCTCAGCGGCTTGAGGTAGGTGGAAAAGGCCACCAGCTGGACCACGCCGCCACTGCCCTTGATCAGCTGCAGCTCCTTGTCGGAAAGGTTGCGCCTGATGTCGACCATGGCCCGTGGTGCCGAGTGCGACGCCACCACGGGCGCGCGGCTGAGGGCGACAGCCTGGGCCAATGCCTTGCTGGACATCTGCGACACGTCGATGATCACGCCCAGGTCGTTCAGCCGTTGCACGGCGCGCTTGCCGAGCGGTGACAGGCCGTCCAGGGCATCGGCAGTGTCATTGAAGAACGGCAGCGGGCGCGAGGAATCGGCCCAGCTGTTGTTGCCCACATAGCTGAAGCCGAACATGCGCACCCCGCGTGCGGCCCAGCGGTCGAGCTGGTCGATGTCGTCGCCCAGGGCGTAGGCATTGAGCATGCTGAGCAGCACCGCGAACTTGCCCTCGCCGTGCAGGCGCCGAAAGTCTTGTGGGGTGTAGGCGATGCCAACCTGTTGCGGGAAGTCGCGGACCATGGCGCTGATGGCGTTGTAGCGCACCTCCTGGGTATGCCGGGCGGCCTCGACGAAGCCCGGGGTAGGGCGGTGCGGGCCTGAGTTGCCAGTCCACGATTCGGGCCAGGCGAATATCGTCAGGGCGGCGCCGGACAGACGCCCGCGTGCAGCCTTGGCCAGGTCGAAGCGGCCATCGCCGTCCTTGTCCGCCTCACTGCCTTCGGTGCCGAAGGTCAGCGGCAGGGTGATATGGCTGTCGAACGAGAGGATGCGTTCCTGCAGGTCGTTGGCCTGGCGCATCACCGCTCTGGAGTAGCCGGCAGGCGTGGCGAAATAGTGCCAGGCAGCAAACCCGGCGCCAGCGGTAAGCGCAGTGGCCAGGCTGATAAACAGGGCTTTGTTCCAGCGTGAAGTCGTCATCTTGGTCTCAGTAGGTTCACCGTCGAGGGATGGGCACAGAGGCCGCCGCTACCTGCAGTGAACGAGCTTGCAGCGCAGAAATTTAGCCGCGGCCGTTGGCCATGCACGGTTAAATTTCGCCGCCCATGCAACGTTCTAGCCTTGGACGGGCCGTGCTCCATGGCCGCAATGAATGCACAGGTATGCAATGACGATTTCGCGACGCGGTTTCATCACCGGTGTGGCATTGACGGGCGTGGTGGTGCCCGCTGCGGTGGGTGCGCTGTATCAGCGGCGGCAGGGCGCCGCCGAGGAATTTCCGCAGACGCCTGGCGAGGCCGTTGTCGAGTTGGCCGATACCGGCCTGCAGCAGTTGGGCGATACCCTGCGCGGCATCTGGCGCTGGACCCAGCTGGGCGAGGAGGCTGGCCTGCAAGGTTTACCAGCGGGAGACCTGGAACTGTTCCTTGACGTTGCTGCCAATGGCCGTGCCCTGCGCGGCTACCTGGATACACCCGAGCGCCTGCGTACGGAGGCGCAACCGCGCTACCGTGTGGTCGGTGACCTGCTGGCGGATACGCCGGGCACCTTGCGCTGGCGGCTGTTTTCGTCCCAGGCGCGCTATGAATGCCATGTCGTGCTCGACGAGGTATGGGGCCGCTTCGGCAACGCCGGGCCGGCGACCCTCAATGGGCGCATTGTGCGCCTGGACCGGGCGTTGTCGTTGCCGGTGCAGGACAACCACTTCCTGGCCTTGAAGCGCACCTTTCCGGAAGCCCGTGAACGGACCCCGCTGAACCCGCAACTGCTGGCCTGGCTGATCACTCCGGAGCATCGCCTGTTCCACCAGCTGTGGCACGCCTCGCGGGACAAGTGGCACAAGCTGGCCAAGGACAAGCAGGGCGCGCTGCGTGGCCTGGGCTGGCAACCCGGGCCGCGTGAGCGCGAGCGTGATGCGCGAGGTCGGCACAAGGACCGCAATGGCTCGGGTGAGGACTTCCTGTTCATGCACCGGCATATGCTTGGCAGCGCTCGGGCGTTGCAGGACCTGCCTTCCTGGCCGCGCTTCCCGCTGCCGCAGCCGGAACTGGAGCGCGACCGCGCAGGGTTCGCTCGCTACTTCGACAACCATGACGGCAACGCCCTGCCGCCCACGTGGCTGACCGGCGATGACGCCGACTACACCCGGTGGGTGCGCGACATCAAGACCGCGGATACCTTCCACGGCAACTTCCAGGTCTGGGAGTCGCGCTATACCGACCCCGAGTACCTGAGCACGCTGACCCTGGCGCAGTTCGGCTCGGAACTGGAGCTGGGCCTGCACGACTGGTTGCACATGCGCTGGGCATCGGTGCCGCGCGATCCCGCCAACGGCATGCCGGTGCCGACGGCGCGCACCCCGGATGATTTTGCCGAGCGTTGGTTCGCCGCGCACAACGACTTCCTCGGGGACCCGTTTTCCTCCCATGTGAACCCGGTGTTCTGGCGCTTTCATGGCTGGATCGATGACCGCATCGAGGATTGGTTCGCGGCCCATGAACGCTTGCACCCTGGCGAGGTCAGGCGCCAGCAGGTCAACGGTGTGCCGTGGTTCGCCCCAGGGCGCTGGGTGGCCGTGGCGGACCCGTGGTTGGGGCCGGATACGCACGGCTGCTCGACGGTGCCGGGGTTGCGGCCTGGGCGCAGTGTGGAGATGGACCCGGAAACGATGAAGCTGGCGTTGCGCATCATCTACAGCGATGACGGCCTGTTCGACACGTTGCAGCCCAGGGTGCCGCAGCGACCTTGGTATGCGCGCAACCTGAAGGTGCGGAGCTAGCCGCTGCCTGTACCGGTCCTATCACCGGCAAGCCAGATCCCACCGGTACAGCGCATACCTTGAACCCGGCGCAGGCCCTAAGGGGCCGGCTTGCCGGCGATAGGGCCGGTACAGGCGACCTACTGCTTGATTCCCCACCCCCCACCCAAGGCCTTGTACAACGCCACGCTGCCCTGCAACCGCGCCAGGCGCAGTTGCGCCTGCTGGTCCTGCGCCACATACCAGGTGCGCTGGGTTTCCAGCACGCTCAACAAGGTCTCGGCGCCTGCGCCATAGCGCCGTTGCGCCAGCTCGAATGCCAGCCGGGCCTGCTGCACTTCTTGATCTTGCCACTGGCGCTGGCGATCGACGCCATCGATCGCATTGAGCGCCTTCTCGACATCGGCAAAAGCGGCCAGGATGCTGCTGCGGTAGGTCTCCAGCAATTCCGCCTGTTCGGCTTCGGCCAGCTCACGTGCGGCGCGCAGCCGGCCATGGTTGAACAGCGGCGCGACCAGGCCGCTGCTGAGGGTGTAGTAGGCGCTATCGAACAGGTGGGCGAAGGTGTCGGCACCCGCCCCCAGGTTGGCGTCGAGGGTGAGCTTGGGCAGCATGGCCGCGCGGGCGACGTGCACATTGGCGCTGGCAGCGGCCAGACGCGCTTCGGCAGCGGCAATGTCCGGTCGGCGAGTGAGCAGTTCGCTGGGCACGCCGCTGCCGATGGCCGGCCACCGCAGGCTGGTGATCGCTTCCTGGCTGGTGGGCAACGACTGCAGCGGGTCGCCGAGCAGGGTCGCCAGGGTGACCCGGCTGTCCTGCCACTTCTGTTCCAGCAACGGCAACTGGCGTTGCTGCGCGGCCACCAGGCTGCGCTGCTGGGCCAGCTCCAGGCGCGTGGCGGAACCGCTGCGCTGGCGCGCTTCGACCAGGCCCAGCAGTTCCTGGGCATTGCGCAGGTTCAGGCGGGCAATGCGCAGCTGTTCTGCCAGGGCCAGCCCCTGCAGGTAACTGTCGGCCACGGCACTGACCAGGGTCAACTCAACGGTCTGGCGATCGAAACGGCTGGCCTCCAGGCTGCGCAAGGCCTGCGCGCGGGACGCCCGCAGGCCGCCCCAGAAGTCGATCTCGTAGCTGGCGCTGAGTTGTATATCGAACGAGGTGCTGGTCGGTTCGCTGCGGCTGACATCAAGCTGGTCGTAGCCATCGCCGTGCAGCAGGCGTTGGCGGCTGCCGTCCAGGCCCAGCTTCAGCTCCGGCAACAACGGCGCGCCGGCAATCACCGCGCGGGCCTGGGCCTGGCGCACCCGCGCGGTGGCGGCGGCCAGGTCGTGGGCATTGTGCAGGGCACGCTGCACCAGGCGGTCCAGCTCGCGGCTGGCGAACGCGTGCCACCACTGGAGCGTCGGCGGTGGTGCCGAGGGTGATGCGCCTGCGCCTTGCCAGGCGAGCGGGGCGGCCAGGTCGCTGGCAGGTGGGGTTGGCGTGCTGCAGGCGGCGAGGCATACGCACAGGGGCAACAGGCTGATGCGGCTAGGCAGAGTCATGGATTATTCGCTGGTAAGGGCTTTGACCGGGTCGAGGCGGGCGGCCTTGCGCGCGGGCATGAAGCCGAACACGATGCCGGTGACCACGGCGCAGGCAAAGGCGCCGAGCATGGCAGGCAGGGCAAAGGCCACCACCACATCTGCCAACATCAGGCCAGCGCCGATGGCCAGGGCCAGGACGATGCCGGCCAGGCCGCCGACCATCGACAGCAGCACCGCCTCGCTGAGAAATTGCCGCAGGATGTCGCGCTGGCGTGCGCCGGTAGCCATGCGGATACCGATTTCGCGGGTGCGCTCGCGCACCGTCATCAGCATGATGTTCATCACCCCGATGCCGCCCACCAGCAGCGAGATCGCGGCAATCGCCCCCAGCATCAGCGACAGGCTGTTCTGCGTGCGCGCTTCGGCCTGGATCAGTGCCGCGTCGTTGGTCAGCTCGAAATCCCGGCGCCCGTTGTGGCGCTGGCGCAGCAACTGGTCGATGGCCGCTTCGGTTTCCTCGACCCGCGTGGAATCGAGCGCGGCGACGGCGATGTAGTCCGGGTCGCGCTGGCCAAACAGGCGGATGGCCGCCGCGGAGTAGGGCACCACGATGCGCCCGTCGCTGTCCTGGTCGCCGGAGCTGGCACCCTTGCCGGCCAGAATGCCGACCACCTGGAACGGCACATTGCCGATCAGCAGGTACTGCCCCAGCGGATCGCGTCCAGGGTCGAGCATCTGTTCCCGCACTTTCTGGCCGATCACCGCCACTGCCGCGGCGGTGGCTTCATCGGTTTCGCTGTAGAAGCTACCGTGCACCGCCGGCCAGTTGAAAATCTCGGGGAAGCGGGTGTTGTTGCCACCCACATAGAACCGCTGGCTGTGGTTGCCGTAACGCACCATCAGCTTTTCTCCGAGCACCGGCATCACGTGCCGGACCTGCGGCAACTGGCCGATGGCGGCGACATCGTCGAGGGTAATGGTGCCAGCCTGTTCGCCCAGGCTTGCCGGTTTGCCATTGAGGTAGAGGATGTTCGAGCCGAAGGCGGCCATCTGCGCCATCACCTGGCGTTTGCTGCCTTCGCCCACGGCCAGCATCACCACCACCGAGGCAACACCGATGACGATGCCCAGCAGGGTCAGGGCGGTGCGGAAGCGGTTGACCCACATCACCCGCCAGGCGGCCTGCAGGGCTTCGCGCAGTTCGCCTTGCCACGCCCCGCGCAAGGCCGCGCCGCGGTCCAGGTGCTGACGCAACTGCTCGGCCTGCAGCCCTCGGCCGTTGTCAGGCGGGGGCAGGGCGCTGGGCGAATCGCTGATGACCACGCCGTCGCGAATCTCGATCACTCGCTGCGCCCGCGCCGCCACATCGCGGTCATGGGTGATCAGGATGATCACGTGGCCCTGGGCCGCCAGCTCGTCGAGCAACGCCATCACTTCAGTGCCACTCTGGCTGTCGAGCGCGCCGGTGGGTTCGTCGGCAAGGATGATATGGCCGCCGTTCATCAATGCACGGGCGATCGATACCCGCTGCTGCTGGCCGCCGGACAACTGATGCGGGCGGTTGTCGGTGCGGCTGGCCAGGCCCAGGCGGTCGAGCAGGGCGCTGGCGCGAGCGTGACGTTCGCGCGCGGCGATGCCGGCGTAGATAGCCGGCATTTCGACGTTTTCCTGGGCCGAACCGGAGGGGATCAGGTGGTAGCCCTGGAATACGAAGCCGAATGCCTCGCGGCGTAGCCAGGCCAGCTCGTCGCTACCCAGTTCGGCCACGTCCTTGCCGGCGAAGCGATAGCGGCCGGACGTGGGCCGGTCGAGGCAACCGAGGATGTTCATCAGTGTCGACTTGCCGGAGCCGGAAGCGCCGACGATGGCGACGAACTCACCGGGGTAAATGCGCAGGCTGATACCGTGCAGGATATCGACCTTGGGGGTGTCGACGCCGCCGTAGGATTTACGGATGTCGACCAGTTCGATCAGGGGTGTGCTCATTCAGCCTCCGCGCACGCCAGGGGCGCCGATCACCAGGCGTTCGCCTTCATTCAGGCCGTCCAGCACCTGCACCCGCAGGCGGTCACTGAGGCCGGTGCGCACCTGGCGCTGTTCCACCTTGCCGTCACGGGTCAGCACATGCGCCAGGCGCAGGCCATCGGCGTCGTCCAGCGCTGCCCGTGGCACGGTCAGCACCTGGCTGGCTTTGCCGGCGACGAAGAATACCTGGGCAGTCATTTCGGCCATCAGCGCACCATCCGGGTTGTCGACATCCAGCAGCACGCTGTACTGCACCACCTGGTTGCCGGCGTTGCCATTGCTGACGCTGGCCGGGCTACCGCCGCCCTGGCTGGCCTGGTCCAGCGGCTTGGGCGGCACCGGCAGCACCTGGCGCACGGTGCTGGTCCAGCGGCGCTTGCCGCCGGCCAGGGTGGTGAAGTACGCGGTCATGCCCGGCTTGACCTGGCCGATGTCGGCCTCCGATACCTGGGCCCATACCGTCATTGGCGAGAGCCTGGCGATGCGCAGGATCAACGGGGTTTGCTGTTGGGCGTTGAGGGTTTGCCCCTCGCGCGCGTCCACCGCCACCACGGTACCGTCCATGGGCGCGTAGATGCGGGTGTAGCCCAGCTCGGCCTCGTCGCTGCGCAGGCTGGCCTGGGCCTGGCGGATCTGCGCCTGGAACATGTCGATGCGCGCCTGGGTGACTTTGAGCTGGGCGGCGGCGGTCTGCACGTCCTCGTCGCGGGTGGCGCCCGCAGCGGCCAGGTCACGCTGGCGCTTGAGCTGCTGCCGTGCCAGCTGGAACTGCGCGCGTTGTTCGGCCAACTGGGCCTTGAGGTTGTCGATCGAGTAGCGGCCGGCATCCAGCCGCGCCTGCTGGGTCGAAGGGTCGATCTCGACCAGCAGCTGGCCTTTGCGCACCGTATCGCCAACCTCGACGTGCAGGGTGTGGATCTGCCCCGAGGCCTGCGCCCCGACATCCACGTAGCGCCTTGGTTGCAGGGTGCCCAGTGCGGTTACGCTGCTTTCGATGTCGGCGCGGGTCACCGCGACCGTGCTGAGCGGCTGTGCAGCGGAGGGCAGTGCCGTCCAGGCCAGCAGGCTGCCCAGGCCGAGCAGGCCCAGGCCCGTGAGCAGGACCCGGCGACGGGTAGTGGTTAAAGGTCTCATGCAGACGTCCAGCCGAGGGGGTGCCAGATAGACGAAAGCGGCGGGAGGGGATTTAGCGGATATCGTGCGGGATTGGTACGGCGACAGAGATGTGGCGCCTATGAGATCGAGCGCCGCCCGCGCGGCGCATCGCGAGCTGCGCTCGCTCCTACGTTTGTTTCGGGCCAGTAACACCTGTGGCAGGCGCGCGCGACCGCCTGGTTCATACAACGCGATATCTCGTCATGCGCCAAGCGCTCGCGCGCAAATCCCACAGGAATAATTGGCCCGAAACAAACGTAGGAGCGAGCGCAGCTCGCGATGCGCCGCGCGGGCGGCGCTCGATCCAACAGGCGCTGAAACCCTACAGCCAAAACCCGTGTTGCTGAGAATCATTATAATTTGTAAGATCGCAGGTTGATATCACTCGGTCCTGCAGCTGCCTGAAAGGCCTTTTCGACCAAGCTGGCAGAACCATCTCAGGTAACGTCGTGGAACATTACTATCGCGAACTGGTGGGCTTCCTTTCAGCGCGCCTGGGCAGTCGCCAGGCCGCTGAGGATGTGGCGCACGATGCTTACCTGCGCGTGCTGGAACGCACCGACGGCGAGCGCATCGAGCACCCGCGTGCCTTCCTTTACCGCACCGCGCTCAACCTGCTGGTCGACCGCCACCGGCGGCACCTGGTACGCCAGGCCGAGCCGCTGGAGGTGCTGGACAGCGATGAACGCTGGCACACCCCGGCGCCGGCGCATGACCTGCAGCTCGACCAGCGCCTGGCGCTGATGCAGCGTGCCCTGGATGAACTGGGCAAGGTCTGCCGTGACTGCTTCTTGCTGCGCAAGCTCGATGGCCTGTCGCACCAGCAGATTGCCGAGCGCCTGGGCATTTCCCGCAGCCTGGTGGAAAAGCACATTGTCAACGCCATGAAGCACTGCCGGGTGCGCATGCGCGAATGGGAATGCTGATTGCCGGGTGGCCGGCGAATGAAAAAATCCATCGGCCCGTCACTTGATTTCTGCATTGTTCCCGGCTTCTATCAAAGAAGACCCCTGCCAGGCTCGGACCTGGCAGTAGCCGCCACTGGCGCAGTATGGTCATGGAGCCTACCCATTACCCACTGCCCAGGCCCGACCATGGCAAACAAGACCCTGCGCATCCTCATCGCCGACGCAAACCCGTGCCAGCGCCTGCAACTGGAACGGCTGCTCAATGGCCTGGGCTATTACCGGATCGCCCCCGTGGACAGCTTCGAGGAGCTGCAGCGCCTGGTGCTGTGTGCCCTGCAGCCTTTTCACCTGCTGCTGGGCAATATCGAGCTGGCCAGCCATGCCGGGGTCGACCTGGAGCGCTTCTGCCGCGTCAGCCCGCAGATCCAGCATGCCCTGCTGTATCACACCACCCAGCTGGCAGTGCCATCGGTGCCATCCAGCGAGCGCCAGGCGGTCAGCCTGAGCCTGCCGCAGGTGCCCGATAACGATGCGCTGGAGGCGTTCATGGCGATCATCGATACGCCGCTGCAGGTGGGTAAGCTGCCGCTGCCGGGCACCCTGTCAGCGACACCGGGGCGATCCCTGGGGCGCGTCAACTTCTCCTACACGGTGTTCAGCCGCTAGCGCTGCCGTGGGCGGGGCAAGGGGACAGCGATTTGCTATCCTCTCGCCCTTTGCCGATGTGCGGACCCTGCCATGACTGCCAACGATACCGCTTACCCGCCCCGGTTCAGCCGCGGCGACCACCGGACCCTGGGCCTGGCGGCGTTGGGCGGCGCGCTGGAAATCTACGATTTCATCATTTTCGTGTTCTTTGCGCTCACCCTCAGCCAGCTGTTCTTCCCGCCTGAAATGCCCGAATGGCTGCGCCTGCTGCAAAGCTTCGGGATTTTCGTCACTGGCTACCTGGCGCGGCCGCTGGGTGGCATCCTGATGGCGCACTTTGCCGACCATCTCGGGCGCAAGCGGGTTTTCAGCCTGAGTATCCTGATGATGGCCCTGCCTTGCCTGCTGATCGGGGTGATGCCGACCTACGCCGACATCGGCTATGCGGCGCCGTTGATCCTGCTGGCCCTGCGTATTCTGCAGGGCGCGGCGGTGGGCGGCGAAGTGCCGAGTGCCTGGACCTTCGTCGCCGAGCACGCGCCCGCCGGGCGGCGTGGCTATGCCCTGGGCTTCCTGCAGGCCGGGCTGACCTTCGGTTACCTGCTGGGGGCGTTGACTGCGACCCTGCTGGCGCAGCTGTTCACCGCGCAGGAAATTCTCGATTATGCCTGGCGCTACCCGTTCCTGCTGGGTGGGGTGTTTGGTGTGATCGGTGTGTGGCTGCGCCGCTGGCTCAGCGAAACCCCGGTGTTCCTTGCCTTGCGTGCGCGCCAGCAACAGCCGGTGAGCTTCCCGCTGCGGCGGGTGTTGGGCGAACACCGGCGGGCGTTGATCCCGGCGGCGCTGCTGACCTGTGTGCTGACCTCCGCCGTGGTGGTGCTGGTGGTGATTACACCGACGGTGATGCAGCAACGCTTTGGCATGACGGCCGGGCACACCTTCGCCCTGAGCAGCGTGGGTATCGTCTTCCTCAATATCGGTTGCGTGCTGGCCGGCCTGCTGGTCGATCGCGTTGGCGCCTGGCGCGCGCTGATGCTCTACAGCCTGCTGCTGCCGTTGGGTATCGGCGTGTTGTATGCCAGCCTGGTAGGGCAGTGGGGCATGACCTGGCTGGCCTATGCGCTGGCCGGCCTGTGCTGCGGCGTGGTGGGGGTGGTGCCGTCGGTGATGGTCGGGTTGTTCCCGGCCGAGATCCGTGTGTCGGGTATTTCCTTCACCTACAACGTGGCCTATGCGCTGTGGGCCAGCACCACGCCGCTGGCGCTGATTGCCTTGATGTCGTGGAGCCCGTGGGTGTGTGCCGGGTTTTGCCTGATCATGGGCGCGGTGGGGTTGCTGACGGCGCTCTATTTCGGGCGTCGTGAGCCGTTGCCGTTGAGTGAGCCCGACTTCCTGCCGACGCGGTGCCTGTAGGAGCGGCCTTGTGTCGCGATGGGGCGCGCAGCGGCCCCAAGGTCTGCGCAGCAGCACGGACTGCCGGGGCCGCTGCGCGCCCCATCGCGACACGAGGCCGCCCATACACGGGCCAGCAGCGCCAGGGGACAGGTAAAACAGAAAGCCCCCGGCTCGTGAGAACCGGGGGCTTTTCGTTAACGCAAGGGCAGGGGCTTACATGTTCGGGTAGTTCGGCCCGCCAGCGCCTTCAGGGGTAACCCAGGTGATGTTCTGGGCCGGGTCCTTGATGTCGCAGGTCTTGCAGTGTACGCAGTTCTGCGCGTTGATCTGGAAGCGCTTGCTGCCATCTTCCTGGCTGACCACTTCGTACACACCTGCCGGGCAATAGCGCTGCGCCGGCTCGTCGTACAGCGGCAGGTTGCTGGCGATCGGGATGTTCGGGTCGGTCAGCTTCAGGTGGCAAGGTTGTTCCTCTTCGTGGTTGGTGCTGGAGAGGAATACCGAGCTGAGCTTGTCGAAGCTGAGCTTGCCGTCCGGTTTCGGGTAGTCGATCTTCTGCGAGTCGGCCGCCAGCTTCAGGCAGGCGTAGTCCGGCTTGGTGTCGTGCAGGGTGAACGGCAGCTTGCCACCGAACCAGTTCTGCTCGACATAGTTGAACGCACCACCGAGGATCGGACCAAACTTGTGGATGGCTGCGCCAAAGTTGCGGCTGGCGAACAGTTCTTCGTACAACCAGCTGGCCTTGAAGGCGCTGACGTAGCCGTTCAGCTTGTCGCCGCCTTCGCTGCCGGCGGCCAGCGCATCGGCGACCGCTTCGGCCGCCAGCATGCCGGACTTCATCGCGGTGTGGCTGCCCTTGATCTTGGAGAAGTTCAAGGTGCCCAGGTCACAACCAATCAGCGCGCCGCCATCGAACACCATCTTCGGCAGCGAGTTCAGGCCACCTTTGGCAATTGCGCGGGCGCCGTAGCTGATCCGCTTGCCGCCTTCGAGGTACTGGCTGATCACCGGGTGGTGCTTCAGCCGCTGGAATTCATCGAACGGCGACAGGTACGGGTTGGCGTAGGACAGGTCGACGATCAGGCCGACCACCACCTGGTTGTTTTCCAGGTGATAAAGGAACGAACCACCGGTGTTGTCCTTGGCCATTACATCCAGGGGCCAGCCGGCGGTGTGCACCACCAGGCCCTGTTCGTGCCTGGCCGGGTCGATTTCCCAGATTTCCTTCAGGCCGATGCCGTAGTGCTGGACGTCGGCTTCACTGTCGAGGTTGAAGCGCTTGATCAGTTGCTTGCCGATGTGGCCACGGCAGCCTTCGGCAAACAGGGTGTACTTGGCGCGCAGTTCCATGCCCGGGGTGTACAGGCCGTCCTTCGGGTTGCCTTCGCGGTCGACGCCGAGGTCACCGGTGATGATGCCGCGGACTACGCCGTTGTCATCGAACAGGGCTTCCTGGGCAGCGAAGCCCGGGTAGATTTCCACGCCCAGGTTCTCCGCCTGCTGGGCCAGCCAGCGGCACAGGTTGCCCAGGGAGATGATGTAGTTACCCTGGTTGTGCATGGTCTTGGGCACGAACAGGTCAGGCACCTTGGTCGAGCTGCCAGCATCCTTGAGCACGTAGATGTCGTCGCGCTTCACTTCGGTATTCAGCGGCGCGCCGAGGGCTTTCCAGTCGGGGAACAGCTCGTTCAGGGCGCGGGGCTCGAACACCGCGCCAGAGAGGATGTGGGCGCCGACTTCAGAGCCTTTTTCCACCACGCAGACGCTGATTTCGCTACCGGCTTCGGCGGCCTTCTGCTTCAGGCGGCAGGCGGCGGACAGGCCTGCCGGGCCGGCGCCGACGATGACCACGTCGAATTCCATGTACTCGCGTTCCACTGGTTCTCTCCTACTCATCAAGGCTCGTGCTGTTGCTGGGTCTTATGGGTGCGCGGGGGCATTCGCAGCGGTTCTACGCAACGGCGGAACTGTAGCTGGGCAAATGACGGACTACACCGTTTTGTCTTGGCCGCGCATTATATCTACACCACTTGGCGGGTCCAATACAAACGTTTGTTTGAATTTGCCGCAGGCCAGTAAAATCGCAGGAACGCGGCTGGAGGATGACCCATTTGCCGTATTGACCGGATTGGGTGTTACGGTCAAGATACGAGCGGTTTTACGTTCGCCGTAGGCTTGCAGCCGGGCGCAGGTACACCTCTAAAGACCAGCTGTGGAGCAGGGTTCTGCGGCCTCCGGCCGGTTTGTAGTGGAGTTTACACGCCACGACAGAAAATGACCCGTGAGTATTTGACGCAAGCGTCCGGACACGACTGTTCGGTCACTCTCAAGTTACTGCCTCCCGGTACGTTTTTAGAGGTGCCCTTGTACCCACGCGCATCGCCGGGCAATGACCCCAGGCGACTATCTATTCACCGGAGAGTAACGAGGAATCCATGAAGGTTCTTGTAGCTGTCAAACGAGTGGTCGACTACAACGTCAAGGTTCGCGTCAAGGCGGACAACTCCGGCGTCGACCTTGCTAACGTCAAGATGTCCATGAACCCCTTCTGCGAAATCGCCGTGGAAGAAGCCGTGCGCCTGAAGGAAAAGGGCGTTGCCAGCGAGATCGTCGTGGTCTCCGTCGGCCCGGCCACCGCCCAGGAGCAGCTGCGTACCGCCCTGGCCCTGGGGGCCGACCGCGCCATCCTGGTCGAAGCCGCCGACGAACTGAACTCCCTGGCCGTGGCCAAGGCACTGAAAGCCGTTGTCGACAAGGAGCAGCCGCAACTGGTCATCCTCGGCAAGCAGGCCATCGACAGTGACAACAACCAGACCGGCCAGATGCTGGCGGCGTTGACCGGCTTTGCCCAGGGCACCTTCGCCTCCAAGGTGGAAGTGGCTGGCGACAAGCTGAACGTCACCCGTGAAATCGACGGCGGCCTGCAGACCGTGGCCCTGAACCTGCCGGCCATCGTCACGACCGACCTGCGCCTGAACGAGCCACGTTACGCGTCGCTGCCGAACATCATGAAGGCCAAGAAAAAGCCGCTGGAAACCGTTACTCCAGATGCGCTGGGCGTTTCCCTCGCCTCCACCAACAAGACCCTCAAGGTTGAAGCACCGGCTGCCCGCAGCGCTGGCATCAAGGTCAAATCGGTGGCCGAACTGGTCGAGAAGCTGAAGAACGAAGCGAAGGTAATCTAAATGACTATCCTGGTTGTCGCTGAATACGAGAACGGTGCCGTAGCCCCGGCCACCCTGAACACTGTTGCTGCTGCCGCGAAGATCGGTGGTGATGTCCATGTGCTGGTCGCTGGCCACAACGTCGGTGGCGTTGCCGAGTCTGCTGCGAAGATCGCTGGCGTGGCCAAGGTGCTGGTTGCCGACAATGCAGCCTATGCACACGCCCTGCCGGAAAACGTCGCGCCGCTGATCGTCGAGCTGGCCAAAGGCTACAGCCACGTGCTGGCCCCGGCCACCACCAACGGCAAGAACATCCTGCCGCGCGTTGCCGCGCTGCTGGACGTGGACCAGATCTCCGAGATCATCTCGGTCGAGTCCGCCGACACCTTCAAGCGCCCGATCTATGCCGGTAACGCCATTGCCACCGTGCAGTCGAGCGCCGCCATCAAGGTCATCACCGTACGTACCACCGGCTTCGACGCCGTGGCGGGCGAAGGGGGTTCGGCTGCCGTCGAAGCAGTTGGCGCCGCGCACAACGCCGGCATCTCGGCCTTCGTCGGCGAAGAGCTGGCCAAGTCCGACCGCCCGGAACTGACCGCTGCCAAGATCGTCGTCTCCGGCGGCCGTGGCATGGGCAACGGTGACAACTTCAAGCACCTGTACAGCCTGGCCGACAAGCTCGGCGCTGCCGTCGGTGCTTCGCGCGCCGCGGTCGACGCGGGCTTCGTGCCCAACGACATGCAGGTCGGCCAGACCGGCAAGATCGTTGCGCCGCAGCTGTACATCGCCGTCGGTATCTCCGGCGCGATCCAGCACCTGGCCGGCATGAAAGACTCCAAGGTGATCGTGGCGATCAACAAGGACGAAGAGGCACCGATCTTCCAGGTTGCCGACTACGGCCTGGTCGCCGACCTGTTCGAAGCGGTTCCGGAGCTGGAAAAGCTGGTCTGATCCGCCTGCTTCACTTATAAAGAACCCGGCCCTCGTTTCGAGGGTCGGGTTTTTTTATGGGCTGAGGAGTGAGGGATGACGTTGCGCGGAACGGGCAGGGTGCTGGCATGCATGGCGGCGTTGCTGGCGCCGCTGGCCATGGCGGCCGGCAAGTGTGAACGCCTGGTGGCCACTGGCAGCCCCGATGCGCCGCCCTATTCATGGCAAGACCCGAACGACCCGAAACACCTGATCGGCGCCAACGTCGACCTGCTGCGCCAGGTGACCGAGGAGCTGGGGCTTAAGCTGGAGGTGCTCAACGCCGGCCGTCGTGACCAGGCGCTGGAAGAAGTGCGCAGCGGGCGCATGGACCTGTTGCTCGACGCCCCGATGCAGGTGGAGCAATTGACCGCGCTCGACTACCTCCACCCCCCCCTGCAGCTCAACGAATACCTGGTGTGGACCCGTCACGATGCCGAACTGGTGTTCGATGGCCCGGCGGATCTGGCCAGGTACCAGGGCAGTGTGTCCGAGCATGCACGGCTGACGCCGGCCTTCAGTGCTTTCGTCAAGGCGCAGCTGAAGCTGGTGCCGGCGCAGAACCTGACCCAGGCATTCCAGAAGCTGGTGCTTGGCCAGGTCGACTATGTGCTCGCGGGCCGCTATGCGGGCATGGCGATGGTGCAGAGCCTGGGCATGAGCAACCAGCTGATTGCCCGCGGCCTGCCGGTGGACCGGCCAGGGCTGTACCTGGCCGTGTCGCATAATTCCGCCTGCAATGACAGCTGGTTGCGTGGGCAATTGGCAAAAAAACTGACAGAATTGCCGATCTCCGGTGCGTCCGAGACCGTGCTGCAGCGTAATGTCGAGCGCTGGAAAGCACAGCTGCAGGTGCCCTCGGACGCCCCCAAACACTAGGAAGATTGCGTGAGAACCCAACCACTAATCCTTGCCTTGGCCGTGCTCGGCCTGGCTGGCTGCGCCAACGATCCGGCTCCTGTCGAGCAGATGCGTATTTCCGAGCAGGCGCTGGAGCAGGCCAAGGCCGTCGGTGCCACCGAGCAGGTCGAAGCGCTCAAGCTGGCCGAAGACAAGTTGGCCCGGGCCAAGACCAACATGCTCACCGAAGACTACCGCGATGCGCGCATGCGCGCCGAGCAGGCCGAGCTGGATGCGCGCCTGGCCGAAGCCCAGGTGCTGAACCAGAAGAGTGAAGAGCAGCTGCAGCTGCTGCAGTCGCGGGTCAAGCGCCTGCGCAAGCAGCTGGAGGTGCAGCCATGAGCCGCCGTGCACCAATGGCCGCGCTGGCAGTGCTGGCGCTGGCGGCAGGTTTGCAAGGTTGCGCCAGCCAGCGCAGCAGTGCCGCACTGGATGATGCCAGCGCCGCCTTCCAGCAGGTCAAGGACAACTCCGATGTGCTGCGCAGTGCCCCGCGCGACGTGATCCGCGCAGGCGAGTCGCTGGCCCGTGCCGAGCGCCTGTCCAGCTACATTGGCACCGGTGCCGACGTGCGCCATTACGCCTATCTCAGCCAGCGCTACAGCGAGATTGCCAGCGAGCATGCCAAGCTGGCGCTGAACCAGGAGCGCCAGGCCAAGCTCGACCTGGAGCGCCAGCGCCTGCAGCTGGCCTTGCGCGAGGCCAAGCTGGCCAGTGTGCAGCAGCAGGGCAAGTGGATCGAATCGCAGATTGCCGCGCTGGCCTCGGAGCAGACCGATCGCGGCCTGGTGATGACCTTGGGTGACGTGCTGTTCGACACCGGCCGTGCCGACCTGAAGAACTCGGCCAGCCGCACCGTGCTCAAGCTGGTGCAGTTCCTGCAACTCAACCCGCGCCGGGTGGTACGGATCGAAGGCTATACCGACAGCACCGGCACGGCCGAGGACAACCTGAAGCTGTCGCGTGACCGGGCGCAGGCCGTGGCTGACATGCTGGTCGACCTGGGTATTGACGAGAAGCGCCTGCAGGTCGAGGGCTATGGCGACCAGTACCCGATCGAGGCCAATGCCTCGGAGCGGGGCAGGGCGCAGAACCGCCGGGTGGAGATCGTGTTCTCCGATGACAAGGGCAGGCTCGCACCGGCGCGCTGAAACCTGTCAAGGCGGTCGCTTTGCGGCCCATCGCCGGCAAGCCGGTTCCCGCAGGAATTGCACAGGGGGTGAGATCTGTGCAATCCCTGTGGGCGCCGGCTTGCCGGCGATCGCTGCAAGGCAACCCCGGCTTTTCGTCGATGCCCCCGGATTTCAATGTTTATCACTGTCACGCAACTGTATTGTTGACTATCTTGCGATCTGTCCCCGTACACTTTGCAACTGTTACGGTATTCTCTACCCTCAGTGAGTGACACAAGAACAACGAGTCCGTCCGCGCGTCGAGAGCCAGCCATGACCAACCTGCTGCTGTACCAGCGTATCGCCCAGCAACTGGCTGATGACATCCGTCGCGGTGTCTACCAGCCAGGCGAGCGCGTACCTTCCGTGCGCAAGATGAGCGCCCAGCTCAACGTCAGCCATGCCACGGTGCTGCAGGCCTATGCCAACCTCGAAGACCAGGGGTTGATCCGTGCGCGGCCGCAGTCCGGCTACTACGTGCACCAGACTCCGGCGCTGACCGCGCAGACGCCGGACATCGCGCGCGTGGAGCGCCCCGGCCTGGTGACCCGCGCCAGCATCATCCAGCAAGTGCTGACCGAGGCGCGCCGCGACGGGGTGTTCCCGTTCGGTGCCGCCGTGCCGCATGTCGATTACCTGCCGGTCCGTGCCTTGCACCAGCAAATTGCCAAGGTGACGCGCTTTCACAGCCCGCGTGCCTTCAGCTACATGTTCAGCCCCGGTTTCGAACCGCTGCGCCGGCAGATCGCCATCCGCATGCGCGATGCCGGCGTGCTGGTCGACCCACGTGAAGTGATCGTGACCCATGGTTGCGTCGATGCGTTGCAGATGTCGTTGCGCGTGCTGACCCGCCCTGGCGACCTGATCGCCGCCGAGTCGCCCACCTATTACGGCCTGTTGCAACTGGCTGACCTGTTGGGCCTGAAGGTGATCGAGATTCCCAGTGACCCGTCCACCGGCATCAGTCTCGAGGCGTTGCAGCTGGCGGCCAACCAGTGGTCGATCAAGGCGCTGGTGCTGACGGCGCGGTTGAGCAACCCACTGGGCGGCACCGTGCCGGAAGAGCGGCAGAAGCAGTTGCTGCGCCTGGCATCGGATTTCGATATCCAGATCGTCGAGGACGACATTTACGGCGAATTGATGTTCGAGCAGGGCAAGACCAAGGCGCTGAAGGCGTTCGACCGGCTGGACCGGGTGATCTACTGTTCGAGCTTCTCCAAGACCCTGTCCCCTGGGGTGCGCGTTGGCTGGATGATAGCCGGGCGCTATCAGGACGAAATCCAGCGCCTGCAAACCTTTACCACCCACTCGGCCTGCAGCGTGACGCAGATGGGGGTGGCGGCCTACCTGGAGAATGGCGGTTACGACCGGCACCTGCGTTACATTCGCCAGGAGTACCGCAAGAACCTCAGTGCCTACCAGCTGGCGGTGCAGCAACATTTCCCCGAGGGCACCCAGATGACTCGGCCGACGGGCGGGTTTATCCTGTGGGTGAGCTTGCCGGGGCGGGTCAATACCCAGGAACTGCATGTGCGCGCGCTGGAGCAGGGTATCAGCATTGCGCCGGGGCTGATCTTCAGTAATACCGAACAGTTCAACCACTGTATCCGCCTTAATTGCGGCATCCCGTGGAACAAGGAAGCCGAGCGCGCGGTGATTACCCTTGGGCTGTTGGCCCAGCAGTTGTGTCGTGAGCCGGCGGCTGCGCTTCTGTAGGCTTGCCACGCGCCTGCGGAACAGGGAGCATACGCACTTTTCCTGCCAGTCTGTCCATTTGCCATGAATGCTTTGCGCCGTTTTGCCTTGATCTTGTGCCTTGCTCCGCTCTGCTACCTTGGCACAGGCCAGGCTGCTCAGCCGGCAAGCCAGGGGCAGGCGGCCCAAGGCAAGCCGGCGCCCAAGGCGCAGGCCAGGCCCGTGCACAAACCAGCGGCAAAGAAGGCTGCCAACAGCAAGGCCAGGCCAGCCCGCAAGCCGGTGAGCCAGGCCGTTGCCAAGCCACTGCCCAAGGCCAGGCTCGACCTCAGCCTGCCAGCCGAAATGGTCGACAAGCTGCAGCCGGAAGTCGGTAGCCCTTCACCGATCCAGCGGCGCCAGCCCCTGCTGCCGCCACTGTTCACGGAAAAGCCAGAGACCGACGACAGCCCGTTCCAGCTCAATGGCCGGCTGATCAACAACGAGATGCAGCTGCAGCTGCGCAATGACAGCCGTCGTGACGTGGAAGGGGCTGCCATTGATTTCGAGTACCGTCAGTAGCGGCCAAACTGACTGCTGGGTCATGGCAGATTTCATCCTGCCAGCAATTTCAAACGCCTGTTTGAGCGGTTACTATCCAGGGACGTTCGTCCCGTTTTGTTCCAGGGAGTCCTGATTTTGGTGAACAGCCATGAAATGCCGTGAGGGTTGTGGTGCCTGCTGCATTGCCCCGTCCATCAGCTCTGCGATGCCGCGCATGCCGAATGGCAAGGCGGCCGGCGAGCGCTGCCTGCACCTGACCGTCGACAACCTTTGTGACCTGTTCGGCAAGCCCGAGCGGCCCGCAGTGTGTGGCGGTTTCCAGGCGGATGTCGAGGTGTGCGGCAGTGACCGTGACGAGGCGATCAGGATTCTTGGCTGGTGGGAGCAGATGACGGCGGCGTGAAGGCTGGATCTTCGACAACAAGGATAAACATGATGAGATCGTTCAAGCGTATTGCACTGCTGTGTGGCCTGGGTGTTGTGCTGTCCCCTGCGGCCTGGGCCGAGAACTGGCAGGTGGCCAAGGACGAGGAGGGGATCAAGGTTTCTCTCAGTGAGGTGGCCGGTTCCAAGTACAAGGCCTATCAAGGCGTCACCGTGATCAAGGCGCCGCTGGCGAAGGTGCAGGCGTTGCAGGAGGACGTAGTCGGGGCTTGTGCGTGGATTCACGAATGCAAGACGCAGAAGGTGCTCAAGCAGGAGAATGGCCAGGTCTGGACCTATACCCAGTTCAATACGCCTTGGCCGGTGACGCCGCGCGATTCGGTGCTGCATGTGACCACGGTCAAGGAGGCTGACGGCAGCCTGGTGCGCAACCTGAAGGAAGAGCCGACCTACATCCCGGAAGAGAAAGGTTTTGTGCGGGTAGCGAAGGTCGAAGGCTTCTGGAGGCTGGTGCCCAAGGGTGACAGCACGGAAGTGACTTATCAGGTGCACACCGAGCCGGGTGGTAGCGTGCCGGCGATGGTGGCCAACAAGTTCGTGGTCGATGCACCGTTCAATACCCTGAAAGGGTTGCGCGAGCGGGCTGAGAAAAACTGAGGAGCGGCCCTGGGATCTTAGGCTTACCGCAATATTGCCGGGGCTGCTTCGCAGCCCTTTCGCGACACAAGGCCGCTCCTACAAAGCCGCATCGCGTCGAGCGGAAATAAAAAAGGCTGCCCGAGGGCAGCCTTCTTGCGTTCGGCTGGCGAAGCTTACTTGCGGTCCTGCAGCGCAACGATGTCGCGCTTCTGCTCGCCGGTGTACAGCTGGCGCGGGCGGCCGATCTTGTACGGGCTGGAGAGCATTTCTTTCCAGTGCGAGATCCAGCCCACGGTACGTGCCAGGGCGAAGATCACGGTGAACATGCTGGTCGGAATGCCGATCGCCTTGAGGATGATCCCCGAGTAGAAGTCGACGTTCGGGTACAGCGAGCGCTCGATGAAGTACGGATCGGTCAGGGCGATCTCTTCCAGGCGCATGGCCAGTTCCAGCTGCGGGTCGTTGTTGATGCCCAGCTCGCGCAGGACTTCGTCGCAGGTCTGTTTCATCACGGTGGCGCGCGGGTCGCGGTTCTTGTACACGCGGTGACCGAAGCCCATGAGCTTGAACGGGTCGTTCTTGTCCTTGGCCTTGGCGATGAACTTGTCGATGTTCGAGACATCGCCGATTTCATCGAGCATGGTCAGTACCGCTTCGTTGGCACCGCCGTGGGCCGGGCCCCACAGTGCGGCGATGCCGGCGGCGATACAGGCGAACGGGTTGGCACCCGACGAACCGGCCAGGCGCACGGTGGAGGTGGAGGCGTTCTGCTCGTGGTCGGCGTGGAGGATGAAGATCCGGTCCATCGCCTTGGCCAGCACCGGGCTGATCGGTTTGATCTCGCACGGGGTGTTGAACATCATGTGCAGGAAGTTTTCCGCGTACGACAGGTCGTTGCGCGGGTACATCATCGGCTGGCCCATGGAGTACTTGTAAACCATCGCGGCCAGGGTCGGCATCTTGGCGACCAGGCGTACCGCGGAAATCTCGCGGTGCTGCGGGTTATTGATGTCCAGGGAGTCGTGATAGAACGCCGACAGGGCACCGACCACGCCGCACATTACCGCCATCGGGTGGGCGTCGCGGCGGAAGCCGTTGAAGAACGACTTCAACTGCTCGTGAACCATGGTGTGGTTCTTCACGGTGCTGACGAACTGGGCCTTCTGCTCGGCATTCGGCAGTTCACCGTTGAGCAGCAGGTAGCAGGTTTCGAGGTAGTCGGACTTTTCGGCGAGCTGCTCGATCGGGTAGCCGCGGTGCAGCAGGATGCCTTTGTCGCCGTCAATGTAGGTGATCTTCGACTCGCACGAGGCAGTCGCCATGAAACCTGGGTCGAAGGTGAAGTGACCAGTGGCCCCCAACCCGCGGACGTCGATTACATCAGGACCAACGGTGCCGGTTAAAATGGGCAGCTCGACGGGGGCAGCGCCCTCGATGACCAACTGCGCTTTTTTGTCAGCCATGTGGCCTCCTATTAATGCTTGAAATCATCAGACAGACCCCCCACGCAGGGCCCGCACCACTATAGAGGGATAAATTCAGATGTCAATTTGCCTAAAGGCTTGTTGAAACAGGCATTGAGGCCTGGTTTTTCACGAAATTCTCGCCCATTTACGCCTTTTGTCCGTTAAAGGCAATGCGCTATTTGGGCTACCCCGTCACGTTGTCATAAGCAGCCTAACTGTCTATACTCGCAACCCGACCGCCAGGGGCTTGCAAGCCCGAACTGCTGGGGGTCGCCGTTCCCTGGGTGGTGGGTACCTGACCAGTACACTTACCAACAACTTTGCCCTGATTCGCTAGGGGCTCTTCAGTGTGAAAAAAGCCGTGAAAAGCCAACGACCTGTAAACCTAGACCTAAGGACCATCAAGCTCCCCGTCACTGCGTACACGTCCATCCTGCACCGTATCTCCGGCGTCATCCTGTTCCTCGGCCTTGCCATCATGCTTTATGCACTGGGCAAGTCGCTGGGTTCCGAGGAAGGCTTCGGTGAGGTGAAGGCGTGTCTGACCAGCCCGCTGGCCAAGTTCGTGACCTGGGGCCTGCTGTCCGCCCTGCTTTATCACCTCGTGGCAGGTGTGCGTCACCTGATCATGGACATGGGTATCGGTGAGACGCTGGAAGGCGGCAAGCTGGGCTCGAAAATCGTGATCGTCATCTCCGTGGTGCTGATCGTTCTGGTGGGAGTTTGGGTATGGTAACCAATGTCACGAACCTGTCGCGTTCGGGTCTCTATGACTGGATGGCGCAGCGCGTCTCTGCGGTCGTTCTCGCGGCTTACTTCCTGTTCCTGATCGGCTACGTGGTCGCCCACCCAGGCATCGACTACACCCAGTGGCATGGTCTGTTCTCCAACAACGCGATGCGGATCTTCAGTCTGCTGGCCCTCGTTGCCCTGGGCGCTCACGCCTGGGTCGGCATGTGGACCATCGCCACCGACTACCTGACGCCAATGTCGTTCGGCAAGTCGGCAACTGCGATTCGTTTCCTGTTCCAGGCGGTATGCGGCGTTGCGATGTTCGCTTACTTCGTCTGGGGTGTGCAGATTCTCTGGGGTATCTGATCCATGGCTAGCATTCCAACCATTTCTTTCGACGCCATCATCATCGGTGGCGGCGGTGCCGGCATGCGCGCTGCGCTGCAGCTGGCTCAAGGCGGCCACAAGACTGCCGTGGTCACCAAGGTCTTCCCGACCCGTTCGCACACTGTATCCGCCCAGGGCGGCATCACCTGCGCCATCGCTTCGGCCGACCCGAACGACGACTGGCGCTGGCACATGTACGATACCGTCAAGGGCTCCGACTACATCGGTGACCAGGACGCTATCGAATACATGTGTCAGGAAGGCCCGGCTGCGGTCTTCGAGCTGGACCACATGGGCCTGCCGTTCTCGCGTACCGAAACCGGTCGTATCTACCAGCGCCCGTTCGGTGGCCAGTCCAAGGACTTCGGTAAAGGTGGCCAGGCCGCCCGTACCTGTGCCGCTTCCGACCGTACCGGTCACGCGCTGCTGCACACCCTGTACCAGGGCAACCTGAAAGCCGGCACCACCTTCCTCAACGAGTACTACGCCGTAGACCTGGTGAAGAACCAGGACGGCGCGTTCGTGGGTGTGATCGCAATCTGCATCGAAACCGGCGAAACCCTGTACATCAAGTCCAAGGCCACCGTACTGGCCACTGGCGGTGCCGGCCGTATCTACGCCTCCACCACCAACGCCCTGATCAACACCGGTGACGGCGTGGGCATGGCCCTGCGTGCCGGTGTACCGGTGCAGGACATCGAAATGTGGCAGTTCCACCCGACCGGCATCGCTGGCGCCGGCGTACTGGTCACCGAAGGTTGCCGCGGTGAAGGTGGCTACCTGATCAACGCCCACGGCGAGCGCTTCATGGAGCGTTACGCGCCGAACGCCAAAGACCTGGCTGGCCGCGACGTGGTCGCCCGTTCCATGGTCAAGGAAATCATCGCCGGCAACGGCGTGGGCCCGAACAAGGACCACGTACTGCTGAAGCTGGACCACCTGGGCGAGGAGGTGTTGCACAGCCGCCTGCCAGGTATCTGCGAACTGTCCAAGACCTTCGCCCACGTCGACCCTGTGGTCGCGCCGGTACCGGTCATCCCTACCTGCCACTACATGATGGGCGGCGTTGCCACCAACATTCACGGCCAGGCCATCACCATGGACGCCGAAGGCAACGACCAGATCATCCCAGGCCTGTTCGCCGTAGGTGAAGTGGCGTGCGTATCGGTGCACGGTGCCAACCGCCTGGGCGGCAACTCGCTGCTCGACCTGGTGGTGTTCGGCCGTGCTGCCGGCCTGCACCTGGAGAAGGCGCTGACCGAAGGCGTGGAATACCGCGACGCCAGCGACACCGACGTCGATGTTGCCCTGAACCGCCTGAACAAGCTGAACGAGCGCACCACCGGTGAAGACGTTGCCAGCCTGAAGCGCGAGCTGCAGAGCTGCATGCAGAACTACTTCGGTGTATTCCGTACTGGCGAATACATGCAGAAAGGTATCGAGCAGCTGGCCGGTCTGCGTGACCGTATCGCCAACGTCAAGATCAACGACAAGTCCAAGGCCTTCAACACCGCGCGTATCGAGGCACTGGAGCTGCAGAACCTGCTGGAAGTCGCCGAAGCTACCGCCATCGCGGCCGAAGCCCGTAAAGAGTCCCGCGGCGCTCACGCCCGTGAAGACTACGAAGACCGTGACGACGAAAACTGGCTGTGCCACACCCTGTACTACCCGGGTGAGAAGCGCGTCGCCAAGCGTGGCGTCAACTTTGCGCCGAAGACTGTTCCAGCCTTCGAACCAAAAGTCCGGACTTACTAAGGGTGGCCGCTATGTTGCAAGTCGAAGTTTATCGTTACAACCCGGACACCGATTCCGCGCCGAAAATGCAGACCTTCCAGGTCGACACCGGCGGCAAGGACCTGATGGTGCTGGACGTGCTGGCACTGATCAAGGAGCAGGACGAAGGGTTCTCCTACCGTCGCTCGTGCCGTGAAGGCGTTTGCGGTTCCGATGGCATGAACATCAACGGCAAGAACGGCCTGGCCTGCATCACCCCGCTGTCGGCGGTGGTGAAGGGCAACAAGCTGATCCTGCGCCCGCTGCCGGGCCTGCCGGTCATTCGTGACCTGGTCGTCGACATGAGCATCTTCTACAAGCAGTACGAGAAGGTGAAGCCGTTCCTGCAGAACGACACGCCGGCGCCGGCTATCGAGCGCCTGCAGTCGCCGGAAGACCGCGACAAGCTGGACGGCCTGTACGAGTGCATCCTGTGCGCTTGCTGCTCGACTTCCTGCCCGTCGTTCTGGTGGAACCCGGACAAGTTCCTGGGCCCCGCTGCACTGCTGCAGGCCTATCGCTTCCTGGCCGACAGTCGCGATACCAAGACCCAGGAGCGCCTGGCGTCCCTGGATGACCCGTTCAGCGTATTCCGCTGCCGCGGGATCATGAACTGCGTCAACGTTTGCCCTAAAGGTCTGAACCCGACCAAGGCAATCGGTCACGTACGTAACATGCTGCTGCAAAGCGGTACCTGATACAAAGCGTTGTACCTGCAGTAAGCCGAGGTGCGGGTGGTGAGCCCGCACTGAGGTAAAACCCGAACAAAGGCCCACAAAGCCTGCGTTCATTACCTATGAAGATATGAGACCAGCAGGGGCTTTCCGGGCTGGTACCCGGAAAATCAGCAGGATCCTAGTGGCGTGGTTCAGTCGCTGTATTCGGACTTTTCCAGGTTTGCTGTGGCTCTCGCCGATCAGTCCCCTAACCGAGGGTGACCAAGCATGCAAGAAAGCGTGATGCAGCGCATGTGGGAAAGCGCCCACCTTTCAGGTGGTAACGCTGCATATGTGGAAGAGCTTTATGAGCTCTACCTGCACGACCCTAACGCTGTGCCAGAAGAGTGGCGCACCTACTTCCAGAAGTTGCCCGCCGACGGCAGCACCGCTACCGATGTATCGCACTCGACAATCCGCGACCATTTCGTACTGCTGGCAAAGAACCAGCGCCGCGCCCAGCCGGTATCTGCCGGGAGCGTGAGCAGTGAACACGAGAAGAAGCAGGTTGAAGTTCTGCGACTGATCCAGGCCTATCGTATGCGCGGCCATCAGGCTGCCAAGCTCGACCCGTTGGGGTTGTGGCAGCGTCCTGCGCCTGTAGACCTGTCGATCAATCACTACGGCTTGACCAATGCCGATCTTGATACGACCTTCCGTGCCGGCGACCTGTTCATCGGCAAAGAGGAGGCGAGCCTACGCGAGATCTTCGAGGCGCTCCAGAAGACATATTGTCGCACCATTGGCGCCGAGTTCACCCACATCGTCGACTCCGAACAGCGCAGCTGGTTCCAGCAGCGCCTGGAAAGCGTGCGCGGCCGTCCGGAGTTTTCCGCCGACGTGCAGGCCCACCTGCTGGAGCGTGTGACCGCTGGTGAAGGCCTTGAGAAATACCTGGGCACCAAGTACCCGGGCACCAAGCGCTTTGGCCTCGAAGGCGGCGAAAGCCTGATCCCGATGCTGGACGAGATGATCCAGCGTTCCGGCTCCTACGGCACCAAGGAAGTCGTGATCGGCATGGCCCACCGTGGCCGCCTGAACGTCCTGGTGAACACCTTCGGCAAGAACCCGCGCGAGCTGTTCGACGAGTTCGAAGGCAAGAAGATGAACGAGCTGGGCTCCGGTGACGTGAAGTATCACCAGGGCTTCTCCTCGAACGTGATGACCCCGGGTGGCGAAGTGCACCTGGCCATGGCGTTCAACCCGTCCCACCTGGAAATCGTCTCGCCCGTGGTCGAGGGTTCGGTGCGCGCCCGTCAGGACCGCCGCAACGACACCGTTGGCGACAAGGTACTGCCGATCTCGATCCACGGCGATGCCGCATTCGCTGGCCAGGGCGTGGTCATGGAAACCTTCCAGATGTCGCAGACCCGCGGTTTCAAGACCGGCGGCACCGTGCACATCGTGATCAACAACCAGGTCGGTTTCACCATCAGCAACCCGCTGGACGCGCGCTCCACCGAGTACGCCACCGACGTGGCCAAGATGATCCAGGCGCCGATCCTGCACGTCAACGGCGACGATCCGGAAGCCGTGCTGTTCGTGACCCAGCTGGCCATCGACTACCGCATGCAGTTCAAGCGTGACGTGGTCATCGACCTGGTCTGCTACCGTCGTCGCGGCCACAACGAGGCCGACGAGCCGAACGGCACCCAGCCGCTGATGTACCAGCAGATCAGCAAGCAGCGCACCACCCGTGAGCTGTACGCCGACGCACTGATCCAGGCTGGCCGCATCGATGCCGAACGTGCCCAGGCCAAGGTCGACGAGTACCGCAGCGCGCTGGACAACGGCCTGCACGTGGTCAAGAGCCTGGTCAAGGAGCCGAACCGCGAGCTGTTCGTCGACTGGCGTCCGTACCTGGGCCATGCCTGGACCGCGCGTCACGACACCCGCTTCGACCTCAAGACCCTGCAGGAACTGTCGGCCAAGCTGCTGGAGATCCCGGAAGGCTTCGTCGTGCAGCGCCAGGTCGCCAAGATCTACGAAGACCGCCAGAAGATGCAGGCCGGTGGCTTGCCGATCAACTGGGGTTATGCAGAGACCATGGCTTACGCCACCCTGCAGTTCGAAGGTCACCCGATCCGCATGACCGGCCAGGACATCGGCCGTGGCACCTTCTCGCACCGTCACGCGGTGCTGCACAACCAGAAGGACGCCAGCACCTACGTACCGCTGAAGAACCTGTTCCCGGGCCAGCCGAAGTTCGAACTGTACGACTCCTTCCTCTCGGAAGAAGCGGTACTGGCCTTCGAATACGGCTACTCGACCACCACGCCGAACGCGCTGGTGATCTGGGAAGCCCAGTTCGGCGACTTCGCCAACGGTGCGCAAGTGGTGATCGACCAGTTCATCACCAGCGGCGAGCACAAGTGGGGCCGTCTGTGCGGCCTGACCATGCTGCTGCCACACGGTTATGAAGGGCAGGGCCCGGAGCACTCCTCCGCGCGCCTGGAGCGTTACCTGCAGCTGTGCGCCGAGCACAACATCCAGGTCTGCGTACCGACCACCCCGGCCCAGATCTACCACCTGCTGCGTCGCCAGGTCATTCGTCCGCTGCGCAAGCCGCTGATCGTCCTGACGCCGAAGTCGCTGCTGCGCCACAAGCTGGCCGTGTCGACCCTCGAGGACCTGGCAGAAGGTTCGTTCCAGACCGTCATCCCGGAAATCGACAGCCTCGATCCGGCCAAGGTCGAACGCCTGATCCTCTGCGGTGGCAAGGTTTACTACGACCTGCTGGAAAAACGCCGTGCCGAAGGCCGCGAAGACATCGCCATCGTGCGTATCGAGCAGCTGTACCCGTTCCCGGAAGACGACCTGGTCGAAATCCTGGCGCCTTACACCAACCTCAAGCATGCGGTCTGGTGTCAGGAAGAGCCGATGAACCAGGGCGCCTGGTACAGCAGCCAGCACCACATGCGCCGTATCCTGGGCCGCCACAACAAGGCATTGGTCCTGGAATACGCCGGCCGCGACGCTTCTGCCGCGCCAGCCTGTGGTTACGCTTCGAAGCACGCCGAACAGCAGGAAAAACTGCTGCAAGACGCCTTCACTGTCTAACGCCTTCGCGCACCTGAAACCGAATTTAAGGAAACACTGATAATGGCTATCGAGATCAAAGCCCCAACCTTCCCGGAATCGGTTGCCGATGGCACCGTTGCCACCTGGCACAAGCAGCCGGGCGATGCCGTCAAGCGTGACGAGCTGATCGTCGACATCGAGACCGACAAGGTCGTCCTGGAAGTACTGGCTACCGCCGACGGCGTACTGGGCGCCATCGTCAAGGGCGAGGGCGACACCGTCCTGTCCGACGAAGTGCTGGGTTCGATCGTTGAGGGCGGTGCTGCCGCCGCTGCTCCAGCTGCCGCTCCGGCCGCTGCTGCTCCGGCTGTCGCTGCTGCGGACGCTGGCGAAGAAGACCCGGTTGCCGCCCCGGCCGCGCGCAAGCTGGCTGAAGAAAACGGCATCGACCTGGCCAGCGTTGCTGGCACAGGTAAAGGTGGTCGCATCACCAAGGAAGACGTCGTCGCTGCCGTCGCCAACAAGAAGTCGGCCCCGGCGCCGGCGGCCAAGCCGGCTGCCGCTGCCGCTGCTGCCCCGGTTGTGGTTGCCGCTGGCGACCGCACCGAGAAGCGCGTGCCGATGACCCGCCTGCGTGCCAAGATCGCCGAGCGTCTGGTCGAAGCCCAGTCGAGCATGGCCATGCTGACCACCTTCAACGAAGTCGACATGACCGAAGTCATGGCCCTGCGTTCGAAGTACAAGGACCTGTTCGAGAAGACCCACAACGGCGTGCGCCTGGGCTTCATGTCGTTCTTCGTCAAGGCCGCCACCGAAGCCCTGAAGCGCTTCCCGGCGGTCAACGCCTCGATCGATGGCAACGACATCGTCTACCATGGCTACGCCGACGTCGGTGTTGCCGTGTCCAGCGACCGTGGCCTGGTGGTACCGGTACTGCGTAACGCCGAGTCGATGAGCCTGGCGGAAATCGAGAACGGCATCGCCACCTTCGGCAAGAAGGCCCGTGACGGCAAGCTGGCCATCGAAGAGATGACCGGTGGCACCTTCACCATCACCAACGGTGGTACCTTCGGTTCGATGATGTCGACCCCGATCGTCAACCCGCCACAGGCTGCCATCCTCGGCATGCACAACATCATCCAGCGCCCGATGGCCATCAACGGCCAGGTGGTGATTCGCCCGATGATGTACCTGGCGCTGTCGTACGATCACCGCCTGATCGACGGCAAGGAAGCGGTAACCTTCCTGGTCACCATCAAGAACCTGCTGGAAGACCCGTCTCGCCTGCTGCTGGACATCTAATCGCGCAGCTGCAAGCGGCAAGCGGCAGGCTTCAGTTCGAAGCCTGCCGGCCTTGCGGCTTGCAGCTTGTCGCTTGAAGCTGAAAAAAGGAATCTTTTATGACCCAGAAATTCGACGTAGTGGTGATTGGTGCAGGTCCTGGCGGCTATGTGGCTGCCATCAAGGCCGCACAACTTGGTCTGAAGACTGCCTGTATCGAAAAATACACCGACGCCGAGGGCAAGCTGGCCCTGGGCGGCACCTGCCTGAACGTGGGTTGCATTCCTTCCAAGGCGCTGCTGGACAGCTCCTGGAAGTACAAGGAAGCCAAAGAGAGCTTCAACGTCCACGGTATCTCCACTGGCGAAGTGAAGATGGACGTCGCCGCGATGGTTGGCCGCAAGGCTGGCATCGTCAAGAACCTGACCGGTGGCGTTGCCACCCTGTTCAAGGCCAACGGCGTGACCTCGATCCAGGGCCACGGCAAGCTGCTGGCTGGCAAGAAGGTCGAAGTCACCAAGGCTGACGGCACCACCGAAATCATCGAAGCCGAGAACGTGATCCTGGCTTCCGGCTCGCGCCCGATCGACATTCCGCCGGCTCCGGTCGACCAGAACGTCATCGTCGACTCCACCGGCGCCCTGGAATTCCAGGCCGTGCCGAAGCGCCTGGGTGTTATCGGTGCTGGCGTGATCGGCCTCGAGCTGGGCTCGGTATGGGCGCGCCTGGGTGCTGAAGTCACCGTGCTGGAAGCGCTGGATACCTTCCTGATGGCTGCCGACACCGCCGTGTCGAAGGAAGCCCAGAAGACCCTGACCAAGCAAGGCCTGGACATCAAGCTGGGCGCACGCGTCACCGGCTCGAAAGTCAACGGCAATGAAGTCGAAGTGACCTACACCGACGCCAACGGCGAGCAGAAGATCACCTTCGACAAGCTGATCGTCGCGGTCGGCCGTCGCCCGGTGACCACCGACCTGCTGGCTGCTGACAGCGGCGTGACCATCGACGAGCGTGGCTACATCTTCGTCGACGACTACTGCGCCACCAGCGTGCCGGGCGTCTACGCCATCGGCGACGTGGTACGCGGCATGATGCTGGCCCACAAGGCCTCGGAAGAGGGCATCATGGTGGTCGAGCGCATCAAGGGCCACAAGGCTCAGATGAACTACGACCTGATCCCGTCGGTCATCTATACCCACCCGGAAATCGCGTGGGTCGGCAAGACCGAACAGGCCTTGAAGGCCGAGGGCGTTGAGGTTAACGTGGGCACCTTCCCGTTCGCGGCCAGCGGCCGTGCGATGGCTGCCAACGACACCGGTGGTTTCGTCAAGGTCATCGCCGATGCCAAGACCGACCGCGTCCTGGGTGTACACGTGATTGGCCCATCGGCTGCCGAACTGGTGCAGCAGGGCGCAATCGCAATGGAATTCGGCACCAGTGCCGAGGACCTGGGCATGATGGTCTTCAGCCATCCGACCCTGTCCGAAGCGTTGCATGAAGCAGCGCTGGCTGTGAATGGCGGTGCCATTCACGTGGCCAACCGTAAGAAGCGTTAATTATAAGAAACCACGGCGGGCTGCCCGTCGTGAGTCTTGCGTGCATGACTCACCGCGGAAAGTCCGCCGGACCGGATCACACGGGAAAACCCGGGGTCAACGGTCACAGGTGGTGCGGCGCCAGTAATGGCGCAGCGCCGAAGCGCAGTACCTAACGAAGACGGTAAAAAGCATGAATCTTCACGAGTATCAGGGTAAGCAGCTGTTCGCTGAATACGGCCTGCCAGTTTCCAAGGGTTTCGCTGTCGATACCCCTGAGCAAGCTGCAGAAGCCTGCGACAAGATCGGCGGGAACGAGTGGGTGGTAAAAGCCCAGGTTCACGCCGGTGGTCGCGGCAAGGCGGGCGGCGTCAAGCTGGTTCGCAGCAAAGAAGACGCCAAGGCGTTCGCTGCACAGTGGTTGGGCAAGAATCTGGTTACCTACCAGACCGATGCCAACGGTCAACCCGTCTCCAAGATTCTGGTCGAATCCTGCACTGACATCGCCAAAGAGCTGTACCTGGGCGCTGTAGTCGATCGTTCGAGCCGCCGTATCGTGTTCATGGCTTCCACCGAAGGTGGCGTGGACATCGAGAAAGTCGCTCACGAAACCCCTGAAAAGATCCTCAAGGCCACTATCGATCCGCTGGTCGGCGCGCAGCCGTTCCAGGGCCGTGAACTGGCGTTCCAGCTGGGTCTGGAAGGCAAGCAAGTTCAACAGTTTGCCAAGATCTTCGTAGGCCTGGCCAAGCTGTTCAAGGATCACGACCTGGCGCTGCTGGAAGTGAACCCGCTGGTGATCAAGGCCGACGGCGACCTGCACTGCCTCGATGCCAAGATCAACATCGACGCCAACGCCATGTACCGTCAGCCGAAGCTGAAAACCTTCCACGACCCGTCGCAGGACGACGCCCGTGAAGCCCACGCTGCCAAGTTCGAACTGAACTACGTTGCCCTCGAAGGCAACATCGGCTGCATGGTCAACGGTGCCGGCCTGGCCATGGGTACCATGGACATCGTCAACCTGCACGGCGGCAAGCCGGCCAACTTCCTCGACGTTGGTGGTGGTGCTACCAAGGAGCGCGTTACCGAAGCGTTCAAGATCATTCTGTCCGACAGCAATGTCGCGGCCGTTCTGGTCAACATCTTCGGCGGCATCGTTCGCTGCGACATGATTGCCGAAGGCATCATCGGTGCAGTGAAAGAAGTCGGCGTCAAGGTTCCGGTTGTCGTTCGCCTCGAAGGCAACAACGCCGAACTGGGCGCTAAAGTACTGGCAGAAAGCGGTTTGAACATCATTGCGGCAACCAGCCTGACCGACGCTGCTCAACAAGTTGTCAAAGCTGCGGAGGGCAAGTAATGAGCGTCCTGATCAATAAAGACACCAAGGTTATCTGCCAGGGCTTCACCGGCTCGCAGGGTACTTTCCACTCCGAACAGGCCATCGCCTACGGCACCAAGATGGTCGGCGGCGTAACCCCAGGCAAGGGTGGCACCACCCACCTGGGCCTGCCGGTGTTCAACACCGTGAAGGAAGCCGTGGAAGCCACCGGCGCTGACGCTTCGGTCATCTACGTTCCGGCTCCTTTCTGCAAGGACTCGATCCTGGAAGCGGCCTTTGGCGGCATCAAGCTGATCGTCTGCATCACCGAAGGCATTCCTACCCTGGACATGCTGGATGCCAAGGTCAAGTGCGACGAGCTGGGCGTGACCCTGATCGGCCCTAACTGCCCAGGTGTCATCACCCCGGGCGAGTGCAAGATCGGCATCATGCCAGGCCACATCCACCTGCCAGGCAAGGTCGGTATCGTTTCGCGTTCCGGCACCCTGACCTACGAAGCGGTCAAACAGACCACCGACGCCGGCTTCGGCCAGTCGACCTGCGTCGGTATCGGTGGCGACCCGATCCCGGGCTCCAACTTCATCGACATCCTGAAGCTGTTCCAGGAAGACCCGAAGACCGAAGCGATCGTCATGATCGGCGAGATCGGCGGTTCGGCTGAAGAAGAAGCTGCGGCCTACATCAAGGCCAACGTCACCAAGCCAGTGGTTTCCTACATCGCTGGTGTTACCGCTCCGGCGGGCAAGCGCATGGGCCACGCTGGCGCCATCATCTCCGGCGGCAAGGGCACTGCGGACGAGAAGTTCGCCGCCCTGCAGGACGCTGGTGTGAAGACCGTGCGTTCCCTGGCTGACATCGGCAAGGCCCTGGCCGAGCTGACTGGCTGGGAAGTCAAGAAGTAATACCGCTACACCCCCCACGCGCACAGAGGCCACCTTCGGGTGGCCTTTGTCGTTTCCGGGGTTTGGGTATTCCTGTGTCGGCCTCTTCGCGGGCTGGCCCGCTCCCACAGGAGATCTCCACATTCCGGGCCTGGGGTGATCGCCTGTGGGAGCGGGCCAGCCCGCGAAGAGGCCGACACAGGCAACATTGATTTTTCGATGGGTTTGATAGGAATTTTCAGGCAGACGAATTTCCCGATATCGGGATAATCCTGACCGTCCGCGGTTGCACAGACGACAAACACATACGCACATCGGACAAGCAGCACTGTGCCAGTGCGTTTAAGTGACAAAACAGTTACCCTACGCGCTCACTCTGTGCCCGTCCCCCAAAAGGGAACGACACGCTAAACGGGTCTGGCTTATCAAGCCGGGCAGCATTTCCCCCAACCCATGGGGAAATCCCTTCTCGAATCCCGATTTCAGCAGTGTGGTACTACCTTAAATGAAAGTTTTAAAAGGCCAGGACATCCTGGCGCTTGGCTTTATGACGTTTGCGCTTTTCGTGGGCGCGGGCAATATCATCTTCCCGCCTATCGTCGGCCTGCAGTCTGGCCCGCACGTGTGGATGGCTGCCCTGGGCTTCCTGGTGACCGCCGTGGGCCTGCCGGTCATCACCGTGGTCGCCCTGGCCAAGGTCGGTGGCGGCATGGATGCCTTGAGCAGCCCGATCGGCAAGTTCTTCGGTGGCCTGCTGGCAGCCGTGTGCTACCTGTCGGTCGGCCCGCTGTTCGCTACCCCGCGCACCGCGACCGTGTCGTTCGAAGTGGGTGTGGCACCGCTGACCGGCGAAAGCCCGCTGGCACTGTTCATCTACAGCCTGGTGTACTTCCTCGTGGTGCTGGCGGTGTCCATGTACCCGGGCAGGTTGCTCGACACCGTGGGCCGCTTCCTCGCGCCGCTGAAGATCATCGCCCTGGCGGTGCTCGGCATCGCCGCCTTCGCGCTGCCTGCAGGCACCATGGGTGAAGCGCAGCCAGCCTATGCCGCCGCGGCCTTCTCCAAGGGCTTCTCCGATGGTTACCTGACCATGGACACCCTGGGTGCCCTGGTATTCGGTATCGTCATCGTCAACGCCATCCGCTCGCGCGGTGTCGAGTCGCCGAAGCTGATCACCCGCTATGCCATCATCGCTGGCCTGATCGCCGGTGTCGGCCTGGCCCTGGTCTATGTCAGCCTGTTCCGCCTGGGTGCCGGCAGCCACGAAATCGCGGCGGGCGCCACCAACGGCGCGGCGGTGCTGCATGCCTATGTGCAGCACACCTTCGGCTCGCTGGGCAGCGGCTTCCTCGCCGTGCTGATCGCGCTGGCCTGCCTGGTGACTGCGGTCGGCCTGACCTGCGCCTGTGCCGAGTACTTCAGCCAGATCCTGCCGCTGTCGTACCGTGCCCTGGTGGTGATCCTGGCGGGCTTCTCGCTGCTGATTTCCAACCTCGGCCTGACCAAGCTGATCATGTTCTCGATCCCGGTGCTCACCGCGATCTACCCACCCTGCATCGTGGTGGTCGGCTTGAGCTTCGTGAAGGACCTGTGGAATTCGCCAACCCGCATCCTGGCACCGGTGATGCTGGTGTCGCTGCTGTTCGGCATGGTCGATGCGGTCAAGGGCAGCAGCATTGCCCACGTACTGCCGGACTTCATGGCCCATCTGCCGCTGAGCGACCAGGGCCTGGCCTGGCTGGTGCCTTCGGTGGTGACGCTGGTTGGCGCCGTAGCCTGCGACCGCATGCTCGGCAAGCCGCGCGAAGCGCTGGCCTGATAGTCGAAGCCTGAGAGCGGCACCGGCCACAAGCCGAAGGGTGCTTGCCAAGGGTGGAAACTCAAGAGCCCCGTATCCGAGAGGATGCGGGGCTTTTTGTTTGCCTGTACTGGCCTCTTCGCGGGCGCGCCCGCTCCCACAGGAAAGCGCAAGCCTCAGAATTGGCGGTGTACCTGTGGGAGCGGGCGTGCCCGCGAAGAGGCCGGGATGAGCGGTGCAAATATCCGGATGGATGTGTGCCTTTTGCCGCTTGCGAGCGTCGAAATCCGGTCTCTATCCTTTCAGGTATCTGGCCCTCCGGGAACCCTGCATGAACTTCATCCAAAGCAATCTCAACAACCTGCTGGCCATCGCCTGGTTCGCCCTGTGCTGGGGCGGCTACACCCGCTATGCCATCTGGAAGGGCCGCGACACCGCGTGCCTGGCCAGCGTGTTGCACCTGTACCGTGAAGACTGGATGCGCCGCATGCTGCTGCGTGACAACCGCATCGCCGATGCCAGCGTGATCGGCAATCTTGAGCGTAACGCCTCGTTCTTCGCCTCCAGCACCTTGATCATCCTTGCCGGTATCCTCACCGTGCTCGGCGCTTCCGACCGGGCGCTGTCGCTGCTGGCCGATCTGCCGCTGGTGCAGCAGACCTCCCAGGGCATGTCGGAGATCAAGCTGCTGTGCTTGGCCATGGTCTTCGTCTATGCCTTCTTCACCTTCAGCTGGTGCATGCGTCAGTACAACTTTGCCGCAGTACTGGTAGGTTCGGCGCCGATGATAGGCGAACGCCTGGTCAATGAACTGGAACGCAAGGCATTTGCCCTGCGGGCGGCGCGGGTGCTGTCATTGGCTGCCAACCAGTTCAACTTCGGCCTGCGTTCCTATTACTTCGGCATGGCCATGTTGAGCTGGTTCATCAGCCCTTGGCTATTCATGGCCATGAGCGTCGGCGTAGTGCTGATTCTGTACCGCCGCGAGTTTCATTCGGATGTACTGGAAGTGATGGTATTCACGCCTACTGAAAGTCTGCCCGCCGAACCGGCCAAGGATCAACATTCGCTGCCGAGCGGCAACTGAAACGGTTTACCTGCTGATTTCAGGCACAAAAAAACCCGACCAGGTCGGGTTTTTTCGTTTCAGCCGATTACTGCTTGGCAGGTTCGGCCGGGGTGGCTGGCGCGGCTTCCGGAGCCGGAGTAGCCGGAGCGGCTTCTTCGGCGGCCTTCTGCTCGGCTTCGGCCTGATCTTTGGCGGCTTCGGCGTTTTCCTTGGCAGCCTCGTTCATTTTATCCTGAGCTTCGCCCGCTTTCTCCTGGGCTTGCTCGGCGTGTTGCTGTGCGTCCTGGGCTTTGTCTTCGCTCGCTTTATCGCAAGCAGCCAGGCCCATGGCAGCGGCCAGCATCAGAGCAAAAGCAAAAGGTTTACGCATGGGGGTGTTTCTCCTTGGTGGAATAAGTGACTTGTTCCTTCGAGTCCAACTACGCGGAATAAGTTCCGCGAAGATTACACATATATAACGCGCTCTTCTATATAGACTTTTTAATGATTTTATGCCGCTGCGGCAGTGCGCGGGGTAACAGCCAATGAGCGATGCAACCTTGAAGGCCATGGCCGAGCGTTTTCTCTCGGCATTGAAACATTGTCAGTTATTGCAGATGCGTGTGGCCCAGGCCGATGCCGATGGCATGACCCTGGTCCTGCCCTGGTCGCCGGCCATCGTCGGCAACCCGCAAACCGGCGCCGTGCATGGTGGCGCCTTGACCACACTGATGGACACCACCTGCGGCATGGCCACGCTTTGTGTGCTGCCGCGTTTCGAGGTGTGCCCGACCCTGGACCTGCGCATCGACTACATGCACCCCGCCGAGGCCGGCAAGGCCATCTACGGCCACGCCCAGTGCTACCGGGTGACCCGTGACGTGATCTTCACCCGGGGCACGGCCTACCAGGATGATCCGGCACAACCGATTTGCCAGGTAGTGGGCACGTTCATGCGCCTGGGCCAGCAGATCAAGGGTGGCATTCGCTTTGGCAACAGCCTGAAGGAGGGCGGTGCATGATCCCGCACGCGGTTCGCCAGCAACTCAACGCCGCCCACGCGGTTGGCGATTATCGGCCGTTACTGGCCCTGATTCCCTATGCCAGCCTGATTGGCATCGAATGCACGCGCGACGGCGATGACCTGTTGTTCCGCCTGCCGGCCAACCCGGACAACATCGGCAACCCGCTGCTGCCTGCCATCCACGGTGGCGTGATCGCAGGCTTCATGGAGTTGTCGGCAGCGCTGTACCTGCTGATCTACAGCGACAGCGCGAGTATCCCCAAGATCATCGATTTTTCCATCGACTACCTGCGGGCGGGGCATTTTCGCGATACCTACGCCCAGTGCCAGCTGTGGCGCCAGGGCCGGCGCGTGACCAATGTAGCCATCACCGCCTGGCAGGGCGACAGGCAGTCGCCGATTGCCACCGCCCGCGCGCATTTCAAGATCGAACCGGAAAAGCCCTTGAAATCATCCGCGCAGCCCCCATCTGCATGACATCCGCCGCTAACGCAGGCCGCACTGGCCGCCGGCGTCAACTGCCATCAGATCGGAGTTTTGAAGACCATGAGTGTGGAGACTCAAAAAGAAACGCTGGGCTTCCAGACCGAGGTGAAGCAGCTGCTGCACCTCATGATCCATTCCCTGTATTCGAACAAGGAGATCTTCCTGCGTGAACTGATCTCCAACGCCTCCGATGCCGCCGACAAGCTGCGTTTCGAGGCCCTGGCCAAGCCAGAGCTGTTCGAAGACGACGCCGACCTGAAGATTCGCCTGAGCTTCGACAAGGACGCCGGTACCGTGACCCTCGAGGACAACGGCATCGGCATGAGCCGTGAAGACGTCATCGCCCACCTGGGTACCATTGCCAAGTCCGGCACTGCCGATTTCATGAAGAACCTCACCGGTGACCAGAAGAAGGATTCGCACCTGATCGGTCAGTTCGGCGTGGGCTTCTACTCCGCATTCATCGTTGCCGACAAGGTCGACGTGTATAGCCGCCGCGCCGGCCTGCCGGCCGCCGAAGGCGTGCACTGGTCGTCGAAGGGCGAGGGCGAGTTCGAAGTCGCCACCGTCGACAAGCCGCAGCGCGGTACCCGTATCGTCCTGCACCTGAAAAAGGGCGAGCAGGAATTCGCCGATGGCTGGCGCCTGCGCAACGTGGTCAAGAAATACTCCGACCACATTGCCCTGCCGATCCAGTTGCCGAAGGAGCAGGTCGCCGCCGAAGGCGAGGAACAGCCGGCCCAGGAATGGGAAACCGTCAACCGTGCCAGCGCCCTGTGGACCCGTCCGCGTACCGAGATCAAGGACGAGGAATACCAGGAGTTCTACAAGCACATCGGCCACGACTTCGAGAACCCGCTGGCCTGGAGCCACAACAAGGTCGAAGGCAAGCTGGAATACAACTCGCTGCTGTACGTACCGGCGCGCGCGCCGTTCGACCTGTACCAGCGCGAAGCACCACGCGGCCTGAAGCTGTACGTGCAGCGCGTGTTCATCATGGACCAGGCCGAGTCGTTCCTGCCGCTGTACCTGCGCTTCATCAAAGGCGTGGTCGATTCCAACGACCTGTCGCTGAACGTATCGCGTGAAATCCTGCAGAAAGACCCGATCATCGACTCGATGAAGACCGCGCTGACCAAGCGCGTGCTGGACATGCTGGAGAAGCTGGCGAAGAACGAACCCGAGCAGTACAAGGGCTTCTGGAAAAACTTCGGCCAGGTGCTGAAGGAAGGCCCGGCCGAGGACTTCGCCAACAAGGAGAAGATCGCCGGCCTGCTGCGCTTCGCCTCCACCCAGGACGACAGCGGCGAGCAGAGCGTTGCCCTGGCCGACTACCTGGCCCGTGCCAAGGAAGGCCAGGACAAGATCTACTACCTGACCGGCGAGTCGTACGCGCAGGTGAAGAACAGCCCGCACCTGGAAGTGTTCCGCAAGAAAGGCATCGAAGTGCTGCTGCTGACCGACCGCATCGACGAGTGGCTGATGAGCTACCTCAACGAGTTCGACGGCAAGGCCTTCGTCGACGTCGCCCGTGGCGACCTGGACCTGGGCAAGCTGGATTCGGAAGAAGACAAGAAGGCCCAGGAAGAAGTCGCCAAGGAAAAGGAAGGCCTGGTCGAGCGCCTGAAGGGTGCGCTGGGTGACAGCGTGGCCGAAGTGCGCGTGTCGCACCGCCTGACCGATTCGCCGGCGATCCTCGCCATCGGTGAACAGGACCTGGGCCTGCAGATGCGCCAGATCCTCGAGGCCAGCGGGCAGAAGGTGCCGGAGTCGAAGCCGATCTTCGAATTCAACCCGACCCACCCGCTGATCGAGAAGCTGGACAACGAACAGAGCGAAGACCGCTTCGCCGAGCTGTCGCATATCCTGTTCGATCAGGCGGCCCTGGCGGCCGGTGACAGCCTGAAGGACCCGGCGGCTTACGTTCGTCGCCTGAACAAGCTGCTGGTCGAGCTGTCTGCTTGAGTTGATGGATGAAAAGCCCGCTTCGGCGGGCTTTTTTCATGGCGGGCATCATGATCATGATTGGCAAAGGAGTGTTTGATGAGCAAAGTAATCGTCGAGTCGCTGGTCTATCACCTGTCCGGCAAGACCTATGAAAGCCGCCTGGTGTATGAGCCGGGAGCGTTGGGCCGCCCGGGCTTGGTGATGGCGCCGAACTGGATGGGCATTGGCGAAGGGGCCGAGCGCATTGCCAAGGAAGTGGCTGAGAAGGGCTATGTGGTACTGATTGCCGACCTGTACGGGCAATCGTTGCGCCCGTCCAATGCCGACGAGGCTGGCGCGGCCATGATGCCGCTCAAGGACGACCGTGGTGAACTGCGCAAGCGCATGCAGGAAGCCCTGGCCCAGCTGCTGGGGCAATCGAAGGCGTTGCTGGAGCCCGGCAAGGTGGCCACGTTCGGCTTCTGCTTCGGTGGCTGCTGTGCGCTGGAGCTGGCACGTTCGGGCGCCGACCTGCGCGCTGCGGTGTCGTTCCATGGCACCCTGGATACGCCGGACCCGGAGGACGCCAAGCGCATCAAGGGTTCGGTGCTGGTGCTGCACGGCGCATCGGACCCGCTGGTGCCGAAAGAGCAGTTGCCGGCATTCGAGGACGAGATGAACGCGGCCAAGGTCGATTGGCAGTTGCTCAGCTATGGCGGCGCGGTGCACTCGTTTACCGACCCGAATGCCAATGTGCCGGGCAAGATGCAGTATGACCGGCGCACCTCGGAGCGGGCGTTCCGCGCGATGCATAACCTGCTGACTGAAGTGTTCCAGCGCTGACATAGCATGGGGGCCGCTCTGCGGCCCATCGCGACACAAGGCCGCTCCTACAAGGACCGCGTATGCCATGAGCCACGCTATCCCTGTATGCTATGAGCCACGCTATCCCTGTAGGAGCGGCCTTGCGTCGCGATGGGCTGCAGAGCAGCCCCCAGATCAGCGCGGCAGCTCGATCCTCGAAGTTTCCCCCGGCACCGCCGGCCAATCCCCCGCAGCCCACCTGGCCCGGGCCTGTTCGATCAGTTCCCCATCACTGGCGACAAAATTCCAGTTCATCCGCCGTGGCCCATCCAGTGGCGCACCGCCAATCAGCACCAGCTGGCATGCCCCCTCCGCATACAGAGTGACTTCTTCGCCCTCCGGCAACACGATCAGGCAGCAGGCTGCAACGGATTCATTGTCCATCATCAGCTCACCATCGAGCAGGTACAACGCCCGCTGCGCATGCTCGGTCGGTACCCGCAAGGTGGTCGCCGGCTGCATTTGCACATGCGCGTAAAGGGTAGGGGAGAGTACCGGCACCGGTGATTGCAGGCAGAACCCGCTGCCGGCGATCATGCAGATGCGCACTCCCAGGCTGTCGCTGACGGGCAGGCTGGCAGCCGGGTAATGGCTGTAGCTGGCCGGGCCCTGTTCATGTTCGCGCGGTGATGCCAGCCATACCTGCAAACCATGCAGGCGCGAGCCATGGGCCCAGGCATCTTCAGGTGTGCGCTCGACATGGGCGACGCCGCTGCCTGCGGTCATCCAGCTGACCTCTCCCGGCAGCACCCGCTGCGCCGAGCCGAGGCTGTCCTTGTGCAGTATTGCCCCTTCGAACAGGTAGGTCAGGGTCGACAGGCCGATGTGCGGGTGCTGGCGGATGTCCATGCCATGCCCCGGGGCATAGTCGGTTTCCAGCATATGGTCGAAAAACACGAACGGGCCGACACTGCGGCACTGGGCCGACGGCAGCGGGCGCAGGATCGGCTGGCCCTCGACCGATTCGGCGCGCGGGTGGATGACCAGGGGGCTGCTCATGGGAAGGGCTCCAGGCACGGGGAAATGCCCCAAGCATAGCGGTTTGTCTGCCCGGGCTGAACCGTCTCGCTGGCCGGCCGGTCTACAGGGTCGGTATTCGCAAAAGGACGCTGCCCATGATAGCCCGAGCGCTGGCCTGCGCGCTGTTGTCCACCTGGTTGTGCCAGGCGGTACAGGCGCGTGACTACCGCTACAGTGATGCGCATCTGCACTACGTCGATTTCTTTCAGGAAAGCGAAGGCATGCCGGCATTGATCAAGGCCATGGATGCCGCGGGCATCGAGCGATCGATGATATCCGGCATCCCGGTGGCCAAGAAATGGCATGAAGATGAGCCCAAGCGCCCACGCTACTACGCCGGTGACGACGCCGATGCCTACTGGTACAGCGCCACCGACACCTATGTGGCGGCAGCGCTGCAGCAGTTGCCGGAGTCCCAGCGCCAACGCTTTCACCCGTTCCTGAGTGGCTTCAACCCGGTGGACAAGAATGCCGTCAGCCATATCGAGCGCATGCTCGACCTGTACCCGGGGCTGTGGCAGGGCATTGGCGAGGTATTCACCCGTCATGATGACCTGACGGCGCTGACCAGCGGCGACACTCCGCGCGCCAATAACGAAGCCATGACGCGTATCTATCACCTGGCCGCCGAGCGTGACCTGCCGGTGCTGCTGCATTCCAATATCACCTCCAAGCGCGAGCGCAACCCGCTGTACCTGGCCGAAATCGAAGAGCCGCTGCGCAATCACCCGCACACGCGATTCATCTGGGCGCATGCCGGCAGCAGCATGGAAATCCACCGGCACCAGACGCAGATGGACTTTCTGCTGCCGGTGCTGACGCGGTTGCTGGAAGATTATCCGAACCTGTATGTCGACCTGTCGTGGAGCGTGCTGGAACCCTATTTGCTGGACAGCAAGGGTGTGCCGCGCAAGGCGTGGCTGGCCTTGGTCGAGAAGTACCCGGAGCGCTTCATGCTGGGCTCGGATGTGGTGGGGCGGTTTGGCAGCCTGGGAGAGCAGATGCACGGGTTCAGGCCGTTTCTGGATGCATTGCCGGAACAGGTGGCCAATAAGGTGGCCCGGGAGAATTTTCTGGCGGTGTTGCCCAAGGTTCGCAAGTGACCTGTACCGGCCTCTTCGCGGGCATGCCCGCTCCCACAGGATCACCACAAGCCTGAATGCCATGGGGCCCCTGTGGGAGCGGGCGTGCCCGCGAAGAGGCCGGCACAGGCGATACAAATGAAAACGCCCCGAACCAGTCGGGGCGTTTTCGTTTACCGCAGCAGCGTCTTACTTGCCTTCCCAGCGCTTGAGCACCAGGGTGGCGTTGGTGCCGCCGAAGCCGAAGCTGTTGCTCATGACCGTGTCGATCTTGGCGTTCTCTTCGGTCTTGCGCAGGATCGGCATGTCGGCGACCTCTGGGTCCAGCTCGTCGATGTTGGCGGAGCCGGCGATGAAGTTGTTTTCCATCATCAGCAGGCAGTAGATCGCCTCGTGCACGCCAGCAGCGCCCAGCGAGTGGCCCGACAGGCTCTTGGTCGAGCTGATCTTCGGTGCCTTGTCGCCGAATACCGCGCGAACGCCCTTGATCTCGGCAACGTCACCGACCGGGGTCGAGGTGCCGTGGGTGTTCAGGTAGTCGATCGGGGTGTTGACAGTGGACAGCGCCTGCTGCATGCAGCGGATGGCACCTTCACCGCTCGGAGCGACCATGTCGTAACCGTCGGAAGTAGCGCCGTAGCCGACGATTTCGGCGTAGATCTTGGCACCGCGGGCCAGGGCGTGTTCCAGCTCCTCGACCACTACCATGCCGCCACCACCGGCGATGACGAAGCCATCACGGTCGGCGTCATAAGCGCGCGAGGCCAGTTCCGGGGTCTCGTTGCGCTTGGTCGACAGGGCGCCCATGGCGTCGAACAGGAACGACTGGCTCCAGTGCTCTTCTTCACCGCCACCGGCGAAGACGATGTCCTGCTTGCCCCACTGGATCTGCTCCAGCGCGGTGCCGATGCAGTGTGCCGAGGTGGCGCAGGCCGACGAGATCGAGTAGTTGATGCCCTTGATCTTGAACGGGGTGGCCAGGCACGCCGAAACGGTGCTGCCCATGGTGCGGGTTACGCGGTACGGGCCGACACGCTTGACGCCTTTCTCGCGCAGGGTGTCCAGCGCTTCCATCTGGTTCAGGGTCGAGGCGCCGCCGGAGCCAGCCACCAGGCCGGTACGCGGGTTGGACACCTGTTCTTCGGTCAGGCCAGCATCCTTGATCGCGTCCTGCATCGCCAGGTAGGCGTAGGCAGCGGCGTGGCCGACGAAGCGATAGACCTTGCGGTCGATCAGTTCTTCGAGGTTGAGGTCGATGGACCCGGAAACCTGGCTACGCAGCCCCATTTCCTTGTATTCCGGGTTGTAACGGATACCCGGACGGCTGTTGCGCAGGTTTTCGGTAACGGTAGCTTTGTCATTGCCCAGGCACGATACGATGCCCAGACCAGTGATAACGACGCGGCGCATGCGAATAACCCTTAGAAATTGTCAGTGGAGGTGAACACGCCGACCCGCAGGCCTTCGGCAGTGTAGATCTCGCGGCCGTCGACGCTGACCGAGCCATCGGCGATGGCCATGTTCAGCTTGCCCTTCAGGACGCGCTTGATGTGGATGTTGTAAGTGACCTTCTTGGCCTGCGGCAGTACCTGGCCAAAGAACTTCACCTCGCCCGAACCCAGGGCGCGGCCGCGGCCCGGCAAGCCCTGCCAGCCGAGGAAGAAACCGACCAGCTGCCACATGGCGTCCAGGCCCAGGCAGCCCGGCATTACCGGGTCGCCTTCGAAGTGGCAGGCGAAGAACCACAGGTCCGGGGTGATATCCAGCTCGGCGACCAATTCACCTTTGCCGTACTTGCCGCCTTCTTCGCTGATATGGGTGATGCGATCGACCATCAGCATGTTCGGCGCGGGCAGTTGCGCATTACCTGGGCCGAACAGCTCACCGCGACTGCAGCGCAGCAGGTCTTCCCGAGTAAAGGCGTGTTGTTTGGTCATGCGAGCTCCTCAATAACCCCCTGTGGCAGGGGATGAATCTTCCCGGCCGGCCCGAAAACCAACAGCTTCGGGGCGGCAGCCTACAGGTAGACTATTGCGTTGTGGTGAAAGTCACAGCGCACCTGGCGAAAGAAGTACAGGTGTGCACTGAAACGTCTATTTTCAGGTCCGTTGAAGGTCCTGTCCAGTGTTTAAGACTGCCGCACTTTAGCATTTATCGCCAGTCGCGGTTGTCCGACCGGGTAGCCAGCGCTGCAGCACCTGCTGCAGTTCGGTGCGGCGCAAGGGTTTGCTCAGGTAATCGTCCATGCCGGCGGCCATGCAACGCTCGCGGTCGCCCTGCAGGGCATTGGCGGTCAGGGCGATGATCGGTAGCCCGGCGCCGTTGGGCAGCTGGCGGATGCGCCGGGTAGCCTCATAGCCGTCCAGGTGTGGCAGGCGGCAATCCATCAGCACGGCGGCAAAGCGCTGCCGGCTGACCCGTTCGACCGCCTCCAGGCCGTCCTCGGCGGTGCAGACCGCCAACCCCAGGCTGCGCAGCATGGCGGCGATGACGCTCTGGTTGACTTGATTGTCCTCTACCAGCAACACCTGGCTATCATCGCCCACCGCAGGATGTGCCTCGCTTGCCTGCGCCAGCGCGGCCGGGGCAGGGCTGGCCAGGGCCAACGGCATTTCCAGGGTAAAGGTCGAACCCAGGCCTTCACGGCTTTCGCCGCGCAGCTTGCCACCCATGCGTTCGGCCAGGGTACGGGCGATCGACAGCCCCAGCCCGGTGCCACCATAGCGGCGGGAAATCGAGCTGTCGGCCTGCTGGAAGGCGACGAACATCATTTCCAGGCGTTCGCTGTCGATGCCGATACCGGTGTCACGCACGCTGCAGGTCAGCCAGATCAGTTGCCGGTCGAGTACCTGCCAGTGGGCCTCGACCTGCACCTGCCCGCGTTCGGTGAACTTCAAGGCATTGCCCACCAGGTTCAGCAGGATCTGGCGGATACGCGTGGGGTCGCCGTTGACCTGCAGTTGCTCGATGCCGGCCGGCGTTTGCAGGTGCAGGCCGAGGCCACGCTGCTGGGCGCTGTGCTGGAACGACTGGACACTGCTGGTGATCAGCTCGCCGAGGTTGAAGTCGATGTGTTCCAGCTGCAGCGCGGCACGCTCGATGCGCGAGAAGTCGAGAATGTCGTTGATGACCTTGAGCAGGTGCCCGGTGGACTCGCTGGCCACCGCCGTATACTCCGCCTGTTCGTTGCTCAGCGGCGTGGTTTCCAGCAACTGCAGCATGCCCAGCACGCCATTCATCGGTGTACGCAGTTCGTGGCTCATCATGGCCAGGAAGTCCGACTTGGCGCGGTTGGCCTGCTCGGCCTCTTCGCGGGCCTGGATCAGCTCGGCAATGGCCTGTTTCTGTTCATCGCTGGCCTGCTCGAGGGCGTGCGCCAGGTTGTTGATGTGGCGCGCCAGGTGGCCGAGCTCGCTGTCATCGACCACCGGCAGCAGGGTGTCGTACTCGCCCTGCTGGATGGCCTTGACCGCATGGCCCATGTCGCTGATCGGCTTGGCCAGGCTCAGGGCCAGGCGGCGCGCCAGGAGGAAGGTGAACAGCAGGGCGAACAGCGCGAGGATGCCGGCCTTGATCACGATCTCCTGCTGGCGCTGGCTGAAGGCGTCATCGGACATGCCGACGATCACCCGGCCCAGGTAATCGTCGCCGATGGCCGGGGCGGTTGCCTTGCCCTGTTGCAGGAAGTCGTTGTCCAGGCGGATCTGCTGCAGGCGGATGGGCGCCTGGAACACTTCGACGCGTTGCGCGCGACTGGTGCTTTCATCGGATTGCTCGACGTACACCAGGATATGGTTGCGGCTGTCCTGCACCTCCAGAAAGCGCACGTGGGGAATGCTGAGGGTGGCGCGCATCAGGCCTTCGAGCACCTCGTTGTTGCCCGATATCACCCCATACTCCGAGGCCGGCGCCAGCTGGTTGGCGATCAGTTGCCCGGTGTGGTTCAGCTCCTGGCGCAGGTCCTGGATGCGGACGAAGGTAAAGAAACTGATCAGCAGCAGGGTCAGCAACAGGGCCGGGCCGAGGCTGATGATCTGGGTACGGGTGTGGATGTCCCAGCTCAGGCGTTTGCTCATGGGGTGGGTTCTCCTTCAGCCAGGGCCTGGGCGGCGGCGTTCGGATCGATCGGTTCAAGGCCCAGGGCGCGCGCCACCTGCTGGTTGCCGCTGACGCCGTAGCGTGCCGGATACAAGCTACGTGGCCAGCGCGCCGGTGGCTGGTCGAGCAACTGGTCGAGTACCGCCAGCCAGTCGTCCTGGTCGCTGAAGGTGCTGGCCAGGGCGCCGGCGCGGACGAACCCGGCGTTCGGGCCGATCAGCGCCATCTGTCGGCCATAGCTGCTCAACAGCAGGTTCTTGGCGGTCTTGGAGTTGTACAGGTCGGGGTCGTCCAGGCCCAGCAGCACATCGCTGTTGGCCAGCAGGTGCTGCAGGGGCCGGCTGTCACGCGGGTCGGGCCAGTTCTGGGCAATGATTTCCAGGCCCAGCGGGCGGGCGGCAAGGCGCAGCTCTTCGAGCAGGAAACCGCTGTGCTCGCCGTACAGCACGCCAATGCGCTGGGCCTGTGGCAGCAGGTAGCGCGCCAGGCGCAGTTGCCGGCCCAGCGGCGGGTCGCTCCACAACAACGTGAGGAACCCTGGCAGCGACTTTCCCAGGCGCTGTGCAGCCTGTACCCGGCTGACCCGCATGGCCAGGGCTGGTGGGCCGGTGTTTTCACCCAGGCGCCACTCCAGCGCGGCGTTGTCCAGCAGGATCAGGCGCAGGTCGCTCTTGAGCAGGCCGGGGCGTGGCAGGTCGGCGGTGGTCTGGAAGTGCACATGATCATGCGGGCGGCGGCTTTCCAGGGCCGCGACGAAGCTGCGGATGCCGGGCTGATCCTCTGCGCCGACCAGCACGATTTCGCTGGCGGACAGCGGCCCCAACGGCCACAGGCAGAGCAGCAACAGGCGCAGCAACAGGGCCATCAGAACTCCAGCTCCGCGCTGACGCTCAGGCGATGGCGGCTGTCGTAGCGGTTCTGGATCGCGGTGGTCGGTTCATCGTCCAGGCGTTGTTGCCATAGCGCCGCCAGCTCGAGGTTGCTGCCGTGCACCCGGAAGCGTTTGGCCAGGCGCAGGTCGAGGCGCTCGTAACGGTACTGGTTGAGGGCATCGTCGCCATAGTAGAACAGCGCGCTCGACCAGCCGTCGCCCCACTCGCGCATCCACCCGGCCGAACCGCTGTTGCGGGCGCTGAGGCGGCGGTCGTCGGGGTTGCTGGCCCAGGCATCGACATAGGCATAGGTCAGGCGCAGGCGGTCGCGCAGGGTCGGGCGCCAGTCCAGTTGTGCCTCGCTGCCGCTGAAGCGGGCCTTGTTGGCGTTGCTGGCAATGAACTGGTTGTTCTTCAGGGGCTCGCTGATCATGCCGGTGATCTCGTCGTAGAACAGCTTCACATCCATGCTCAGGTCGATGTCGCTGAAGTAGCCGTTGTAGCCTACCTCGCGCGAGCGCATGCGCTCCTGCTCGAGATCGCCCGGGCCACGGGTCTTGACGAAGTACTCGCCGTTCTGCAGGCCGAACGCATTGGGGCTGAGGTTCTTGACCGTGTAGCTCCAGTTGACGTTGTTCTCGAACATGTCGGGCGAGCGCACGGCCTCGGAATACACCGCGCGCAAGCCATGGCGCGGGGTGATCAGGTAGTTGACCGCCACGCGCGGCGTCAGCGAGCTGCCCGACAGGCGCGAGTCCTCGAACATGGTGCCGCCCTGCAGGATCCAGTGTTCGTCGGCGCGCCACTCCAGCTGGCCGAACAGGCGCCAGGTCTGGTCGTCGATGCTGCCGTTGAAGTAGGTCTGCGAGTCGGCACGATCGTAGCGGTAATTCATGCCGCTGAGCAGGCGCAGGCTGTCGGTCAGGCTCAGGGTGTCCTGGATTTCCAGGTCGTAGCGGGTTTCGCGCGTGCTCTGGTCGACATCGCCGCAGACCTGCTGGTTGCCACCGTTCGCCCATTGCTGCTGAACCTTCTCCAGCAGCCCTTTCATGACCGGGTCATTGGTCGAAAGTGGCGCACCGGTAGCAATACCGCGTGCCACTTTTTCCGCGAAGTCAGGGTTGATCTGCCACAGCTGGGTCAGTTCCGGGCTGAACGACTGCAAGGCGTCACAGGCCCGCCAGACCTGCTGACGGTCGAAATGCTGCGCCGAACCCTGGATATAAAGGCTGTGCTCGGCACTGAAGTCCTTGGTCCAGCGCAGTGAACCTGCGTAGTCCTTGGCATTGACGTCAGCGTCGTTGCCTACCTCGTATCTCTTGAATACCGGCTTGTAGGTGTAGGGCCGCTGGTTGCTGCCTTCTTTCGCCGCCAGCTGCCATTCCAGGGTCTGGTCGTGGGCCAGGCTGTGGCTGGCATTGAGGTTGAAGCGGGTCAGCCGGCGGCTGTCGCGGTAGTCCTGGCCGAACTGGTTTTCATCGAAACCATCATCCTGCTGGCCTGACAGCGACAGGCGCATGTCGCCGCCGTCCCAGCCAAAGCCGTGGCTGGCGTAGAAGTCGTTGATGCCGTCCTGGCCGCGGGTGGTCTTCAGCCGCGTGCCATGGCTGTCGGCGGGGTTGCGGGTCAGGATGTTGACTACCGCCATCAGTGCATTGGCGCCGTAGCTGACCGTGTTCGGGCCGCGAAACACCTCGATGCGTTCGATGTCTTCCATGGCCAGCGGGATATCGCTCCAGTCCACCGTGGCCAGGCCTGCGCGGTACACCGAGCGGCCGTCGATCAGCACCTGCATGCGCCGGGCGTCGTTGACGTTACTGCCGTGGTAGTTGACGGTGGGCTGGTTGGCGGCGCCGTAGCCGATCATCATGCCCGGCACCAGGCGCAGCAACTCGGGGATATCGCGGGCGCCGCTGGCGCGGATCAGCTCGCTGTCGAGCACGGTCATGCTGCCCGGCACTGCCGCCGGGGATTGTTTCAGGCGCGTGGCGGTCAGAACCTGCGGCAGGTCGGTGTTGTCGATGAACAGATCGTCGGCCACGGCCGGGCCACCGAGCAGGGCAGTCAGCAGGAGCAGGCGCGGGTACGGGGGCGTGCCAGGGAACACAAAGCTGCCTTGTTTCAGGATTGAGACAGGCATGGTAACTGACCGGGCGGGTTTTGCCAGTGGGCTGTGGGGGAGGCGGGCTTGGGATGGTGGTTGGGGCGGGGGGCATGTCTTGAGGGTTTCAGCGCCTGTGCGATCGAGCGCCGCCCGCGCGGCGCATCGCGAGCTGCGCTCGCTCCTACGTTTGTTTCGGGCCAGTAACGCCTGTGACAGGCGCGCGCGACCGCCTGGTGTGTACGACGCGATAGCGCGCCGTGCGCCAAAGGGTCCGCGCGAAAATCCCACAGAAATGATTGGCCCGAAACAAACGTAGGAGCGAGCGCAGCTCGCGATGCGCCGCGCGGGCGGCGCTCGATCGCACAGGCGCCAAAAAAACCAAGGCGAACCCGAAAACCCCCCACCACTGGCTCTGTAGCAGACGACCCGTATAATGTTCAGGTCGCCACTTAACTTAATGGCTCTAACGGATTGAATATGACTGAACAGCAACCTGTTGCAGTTCTTGGAGGCGGCAGCTTCGGTACCGCCGTGGCGAACCTGCTGGCCGAAAACGGCGTGCCGGTGCGCCAATGGATGCGCGACCCCGAGCAAGCCGAAGCCATGCGCGTCAACCGCGAAAACCCACGCTACCTCAAGGGCATCCGCCTGCATGACGGCGTCGAGCCGGTCAACGACCTGCTGGCGACCTTGCAGGCCAGCGACCTGATCTTCGTCGCCCTGCCGTCGAGTGCCCTGCGCAGCGTGCTGGCGCCCCACGCCGAGCTGCTGCGCGGCAAGGGCCTGGTCAGCCTGACCAAGGGCATCGAAGCACAGAGCTTCAAGCTGATGAGCCAGATCCTCGAAGAAATCGCCCCCGAAGCCCGCATCGGGGTGCTGTCGGGCCCCAACCTGGCCCGTGAGATCGCCGAGCACGCGCTGACCGCCACGGTGGTCGCCAGCGAGGACGAAAAGCTCTGTCAGCAGGTGCAGGCCGTGCTGCATGGGCGTACCTTCCGTGTCTACGCCAGTAGCGACCGCTTTGGCGTCGAGCTGGGTGGGGCGTTGAAGAACGTCTACGCCATCATCGCCGGCATGGCGGTGGCGCTGGGCATGGGCGAGAACACCAAGAGCATGCTGATTACCCGTGCCCTGGCCGAGATGACCCGCTTTGCCGTCAGCCAGGGTGCCAACCCCATGACCTTCCTCGGCCTGGCCGGGGTGGGTGACCTGATCGTCACCTGTTCCTCGCCCAAGAGCCGCAACTATCAAGTTGGCTATGCGCTAGGCCAGGGCCTGAGCCTGGAACAGGCTGTCAACCGCCTGGGCGAAGTGGCCGAAGGCGTCAACACGCTCAAGGTGCTCAAGGCCAAGGCCCAGGAAGTGCAGGTGTACATGCCGCTGGTGGCGGGCCTGCATGCCATCCTGTTCGAAGGCCGCACGCTGAACCAGGTGATCGAGCACCTGATGCGCGCCGAGCCGAAGACCGATGTCGATTTCATTTCCATCAGCGGTTTCAACTGAGCCGCACGCAGCAAGGAGCGAAACATGAACGATACCCCGGAGCGCGCCCAGCGCGAGTCGATCATCCTGCGGGTGCTGTGGATGCTGGTTTTCCTGGTGGTCTGGCAACTGGCCGAGATCCTCCTTGGCGGCCTGGTGCTGGTGCAGTTGATCTATCGCCTGGTGTATGGTGCGCCAAGCGCCAGCCTGATGAATTTCGGCGATAGCCTGAGCCAGTACCTGGCGCAGATCGGCCGATTCGGCAGCTTCCACAGTGACCAGAAACCCTGGCCGTTCGCCGACTGGCCGGCGCCGCGCGCCCCCGAAGGCGAGGCGCCGCATGCCGTCGCCCCTGCGCCGCACCCGGTGCGTGACGAGGAGCCCAAGCTGTGAAGCTGTGGATATTGCGCCACGGCGAAGCGGAGCCGCGGGCCAGCAGCGATGCCGAACGCCGGTTGACCGCCCATGGCCGCGAGCAGGTGCTGCACAGCGCTGCTCGCCTGCTGGGCCAGCCGTTGCAGGCGATCCTCGCCAGCCCCTACGTGCGCGCCCAGCAGACGGCGGCGCTGGTGCATGACACCCTGGGCTTCGCTGAGCCGGTGCGCACTGTGCCGTGGCTGACGCCTGAAAGTGACGTGCAGCAGGTGATCGGTGAAATCGAGCGTCTGGGTCTGGAGCATGTGTTGCTGGTCAGTCATCAGCCGTTGGTGGGGACTTTGGTCGGCGCGCTGGAGCATGGCCATCAACAGCGGCCGGCGGGCATGAGCACTGCCAGCCTGGCCGAGCTGGAAGGGGACTGGCCGCTGGCTGGCTTGATGACCCTGCGGGCAATCAACGCCCCGGCTTGAGTCGCCGGGGCCGCTTTGCGCCCCTTTGGCGATACAAGGCCGCTTCCACAAGTATCGTGCTGCTTTCCAGGCCAGCGCTGTACCGGTGGGCGCTGGCATGACCTGATAGCCCTCGCCGATGACCTTTCCGGATGTTGCCGAACTGCCCGGCGATACCGACAATGGGCCATCATTTGCCATCCGGATGTGGCGCCATGTCGCAGCAGATCTTCTTCGCCCATGCCAATGGTTTCCCCTCGGCCACCTACGGCAAGCTGTTCGCGGCGCTGGCACCGGACTATCAGGTGCAGCACCTGGCCCAGCACGGGCACGATCCACGCTTTCCGGTGGACGACAACTGGCAGGGCCTGGTCGATGAGTTGCTGCATCACCTGGCCCGGCAGGACCAGCCGGTATGGGGTGTCGGCCATTCATTGGGCGGTGTGCTGCACCTGCATGCGGCCCTGCGCCGCCCGGAGTACTACCGCGGGGTGGTGATGCTCGACTCGCCAGTACTCACCCGCGCCGACCAATGGCTGCTGCGCACTGCCAAGCGCTTCGGCTTCATCGACCGTATCACCCCGGCTGGCCGCACCTTGGGACGCCGCGAAACCTTCGGTGACCGTAACAGCGCCCGCGCTTATTTTGCCGGCAAGTCGCTGTTTCGCCATTTCGACCCCGACTGCCTGGATGCGTATGTCGAGCATGGCCTGCAGGCGATGCCGCAAGGGCTGCAACTGCGCTTCGACGTCGCCACCGAAATCAGCATCTACCGTAGCATTCCGCATACCAGCCCTGCGCCTGCTCGGCACTTGCAGGTGCCACTGGCCATGGTCCGCGGCGAGCGCAGCAAGGTCATTCGCCGCCACCATGCGCTGGCTGTACGCGGCATGCCCAAGGGCGAATACCACAGCGTGCCGGGCGGGCACATGTTCCCACTGGAGCGGCCGACCGACACCGCCAGCCTGATCAAGGGCCTGTTCGACCGCTGGAGCCAGGCATGAGCACGCAGGTCGAGGAAGTACGCCTGAGCCTGGGCCATATCGAACTGGCGGCGCACCTGTTCGGTCCTGCCGACGGGCTACCGGTGATCGCCCTGCATGGCTGGCTGGACAATGCCAACAGCTTCGCCCGTCTGGCACCGCGCTTGAAAGGCCTGCGCATCGTTGCCCTGGACCTGGCCGGGCACGGCTACTCCGAGCACCGGCCGCCCGGCGCCGGCTATGCCCTGGCCGATTACGCCCATGACGTGCTGCGGGTGGCCGGGCAACTGGGCTGGCAACGTTTCGCCCTGCTGGGCCATTCGCTGGGGGCAATCATCTCGGTACAACTGGCTGGCGCGTTGCCGGAGCGGGTGAGCCACCTGGCTTTGATCGATGGCGTGATCCCGCCGACCGGTGCCGAGCAGGACGCCGCCGAGCGCCTGGGCATGGCCCTGCAGGCCCAGCTGCGCCTGGATGACAAGCGCAAGTCGGTGTACGCCACGCTGGAACGGGGCGTCGAGGCGCGCATGAAGGGTATGGTTGCGGTCAGCCGCGAGGCCGCCGAGCTGCTGGCCCAGCGTGGCTTGATGCCAGTGCCGGGTGGCTACAGCTGGCGCAGCGACAGCCGCCTGACCCTGCCATCGCCGCTGCGCCTGAGTGAAACCCAGGCCATGGCCCATGTGCGCCGGGTGAGTTGTCCGGCGTGCCTGGTGGTGGCGGCCGATGGCATGCTGGCACGCCACACCGCGTTGCTGCAGCAGCTACCCTTTGAACAGGTGAGGCTGCCCGGTGGCCATCACCTGCACCTGAACGATGAGCAGGGCGCAGCGCTTGTCGCAGACTGTTTCAATCGCTTCTTTGGCTTTGCTTGACTTGCAACAGACAACTGTCGAGGCTTGGCGGGTTGAACAGGGAGACAACCATGCAATTGCCAGACATCCTGGAGCTTCACCTCGGCGCTGAGCGCCGCCTGGGTCGCCGATGAGCGCGCCTGTTGCCATTCGCTTTGCCTTCGCGGCCTGCCTGGTGATCGCCAGCCCTGTGTCATGGGGCAGCAGCCTGCCGGTACCGGTGGACGCCAAGGTGGTCGACCAGCGTCCGGCCGTGGAGCAGGAACGCGTCTACCCGCTGGGGCCGCTACGCAAGATCAGCGGCCGCCTGCGGGTCGAGAACAAGGTCGAGAGCCGCGGCCAGGTCAGCTCGGTCACCTATGAGCTGCCAGTCGAGCGCACCGCCCGCGAAGCGTTCACCAGCGCGCGCGAAGCGCTGCAGCACGAGGGTGGTTACCCGCTGTTCTGGTGCCAGGGCCGCGATTGCGGCGAAGCCAGTCTGTGGGCCAACGATGTGTTCGGCAATGCCCGCCTCAACGGTGGCGACGAGCAACAGGCGTTCATCCTGTTGCGCCGCTCGGCGCAGCAGGCCGACACCCTGGTCGCGCTGTACAGCGTTACCCGTGGCAACCGCCGCGCCTACCTGCATGTGGAAGAGTTCGTCGCCGGCAGCCCGCTGGGCGTACTGCTGCCAACTGCCGCCACGGTGCTGCGGGAAATGCGCGACACCGGCAAGCTCGACTACCCGGACCTCGCGGCGCCGCAAGACACCTGGGCAGACCTGCTGGCGCGCAGCCTGAACCTCGACAGCACCCTGCGTGCCAGCCTCAGTGGCCCGCAGGCCGAAGCCTGGCGCGAGGCGCTGGTCAAGGCGGGGGTGCGCAATAGCCGCCTCGAGGTCGGTAGCGCGCCTGGCGAAGGCCTGCACCTTGAACTGATCCGTTGAACGAGCCCGCCATGGTTAACAATGACCGCCTGTTGATCCAGATTCTGCTGCTGGCACTGCTGGGTGCCGGCCTTTGGGTGATGGCACCGTTCATTTCGGCGCTGTTGTGGGGGGCCATCCTGGCCTTTGCCAGCTGGCCGCTGATGCGCTTTCTCACCCGCGTGCTGGGCGGGCGCGAAACCCTGGCCGCCAGCCTGCTCACCAGCGCCTGGATCCTGATCGTGGCCCTGCCGCTGGTGTGGCTGGGGTTCAACCTGGCCGACCACATTCGCGATGCCACGGCGTTTGTCCGTGACGTGCAGGTCGACGGCCTGCCCGATGCCCCGGCCTGGCTGGGGGGCATCCCGTTGGTGGGCGAACGCCTGGTCAGCTGGTGGCAGTCGCTGGACCAGCAGGGCGCGGCCTTGCTGGCTTCGATCAAGCCGCACCTGGGGCAGGTGGGTAACTGGTTGCTGGCGCGCAGTGCGCAAATCGGCAGCGGCGTGCTGGAGCTGACCCTGAGCCTGGTCTTCGTGTTCTTCTTCTATCGCGACGGCCCGCGGTTGTCGGCGTTCGTCCTGCGCTTGCTGCACCGCCTGGTGGGCGAGCGCGGCGAGTACTACCTGGAGCTGGTCGCCGGCACGGTGCAGCGGGTGGTCAACGGTGTGATCGGCACGGCTGCCGCGCAGGCTGTTCTCGCGTTGATCGGCTTCCTGATTGCCGGTGTCCCTGGCGCCATCGTGCTGGGCCTGGTGACCTTCATGCTCAGCCTGATCCCGATGGGACCGCCCTTGGCCTGGATCCCGGCCACGGCCTGGCTGGTATGGAAGGGCGAATACGGCATGGCGGTGTTCCTCGGCGTCTGGGGCACCTTCGTCATCAGCGGCGTGGACAACGTGCTGAAGCCGTACCTGATCAGCCGTGGCGGCAACCTGCCGCTGGTGATCGTGCTGCTGGGGGTGTTTGGCGGCTTGATCGCCTTTGGCTTCATCGGGTTGTTCATCGGGCCTACCTTGCTGGCCGTGGGGTATAGCCTGTTGCTGGACTGGAGCCGGAATTCGGGGCCGGTGCAGTCTTAGTTCGCCCTTGAGGTGTTTGTCGCCCGTATGGAGCGCCGCCCGCGCGGCGCATCGCGGATAAATCCGCTCCTACAAAATCAGGTCGGTGCAGGCAACACATGACTTGATCTTTACGCATTCTTTATCCTGATCGCGGCCCCTCGATCTCGCCCCTTTACGCCCCTCCCTCGGACAATTCCCCCAAAGCGGCCCAAGCCGCAACACGGGGAGAACCACACATGAACGTGCTCGACGGGCTGTCACTGCTGCTGGCAGTGGCATTGGCGTTTTATCTGCTGGTGGCGCTGCTGCGCGCCGATCGCAGCTAGGGAGCGGCCATGCACAGTTACGATTTCGCCTTGCTCCTGGCTTTTTTCGCCATCGTGCTGCTACCGGCACCCTGGCTCGGTCGGTTCTACTACAAGGTCATGGAAGGCCAGCGTACCTGGCTGTCGCCTGTGCTCGGCCCGGTCGAGCAAGCCTGCTACCGGCTGGCGGGTGTGCGCAGCAGCCAGGAACAGAACTGGCGGCAGTACAGCCTTGCCCTGCTGGCCTTCAACCTGGTCGGGTTCCTGCTGCTGTTCACCGTGTTGCTGCTGCAGGGCTACCTGCCACTCAACCCGCAGCACCTGCCCGGCCAGGAATGGTCGCTGGCGTTCAACACCGCCGTCAGCTTCGTCACCAACACCAACTGGCAGGCCTACAGCGGTGAGGCGTCGGTCAGCTACCTGAGCCAGATGCTCGGCCTGACCGTGCAGAACTTCGTCAGCGCCGCCACCGGCCTGGCCGTGCTGGTCGCCCTGTGCCGTGGCATCGCCCGGCGCAGCGCGACGACGCTGGGCAACTTCTGGGTCGACATGACCCGTGCCACCCTCTATGGCCTACTGCCGCTGTGCCTGCTGTTGGCACTGCTGCTGGTGTGGCAGGGCGTGCCGCAGACCCTGGCCGATTACGCCCACGCCGTCACCCTGCAAGGCAGCGAACAGACCATCCCGCTGGGCCCGGCCGCCAGCCAGATCGCCATCAAGCAGCTGGGGACCAACGGCGGTGGCTTCTTCGGTGTCAACTCGGCGCACCCGTTCGAGAACCCCACGGCCTGGAGCAACCTGTTCGAGGTGGCATCGATCATCCTCATTCCGGCGGCGCTGGTGTTCACCTTCGGCCACTACGTGAAGGACTTGCGCCAGAGCCGCGCCATCCTCGCCTGCATGCTGGCCCTGTTCCTGATCGGCGGTAGCACGGCGTTGTGGTCCGAGCACCAGCCCAACCCGGCCCTGGACAGCGCGCAGGTCCAGCACAGCGCGCCCATGGAAGGTAAGGAAAGCCGCTTCGGCACCACCGGCTCGGTGCTATGGACGGTGACTACCACAGCGGCCTCCAACGGTTCGGTCAATGCCATGCACGACAGCCTCAATCCCCTCACCGGGATGGTGGCGATGGTCAACATGATGGTCGGCGAGGTGATCTTCGGCGGTGTCGGTGCTGGGCTGTACGGCATGCTGCTGTTCGTGTTGATCGCGGTGTTCCTGGCGGGGCTGATGATTGGCCGCACCCCGGAATACCTGGGCAAGAAGCTGCAAGCCCGCGAGGTACAACTGCTGGTGGCGACCCTGCTGGTGATGCCGGTCGGCGTGCTGGTACTCGGTGCCATCGCCGCCAGCCTGCCTGGCCCGGCGGCTGCGGTGAGCAACCCCGGTGCGCATGGTTTCAGCCAGTTGCTGTACGCCTACACCTCGGGTGCCGCCAACAACGGCTCGGCCTTTGCCGGCTTCGGCGCCGGCACGGTGTTCCACAACCTGATGATCGGCCTGGCCATGCTCATCGGCCGCTTTGGCTACATCCTGCCGGTGCTGGCCCTGGCCGGCAGCCTGGCGGCGAAGAAAAGCGCGCCCCAGGGGCTGAACAGCTTCCCCACCCATGGCCCGCTGTTCACCGGCCTGCTGCTGGTGACCATCCTGCTGGTCGGCGGCTTGACCTTCCTGCCGGCCCTGGCCCTTGGGCCAATCGCCGAACACTTGAGCCTGGGTTTTTGAGGATCGACCATGAACATGCCCATTCCTGAAGTACAAACCCGCCACAGTGCCAAGGACCAGACCCGCTTCGCCGCACTGTGGCGCCCGGCGCTGGTGCAGGCATTCGTCAAGCTCGACCCGCGTCAGCTCAAGCGCTCGCCGGTGATGCTGGTGGTCGCCCTGACGGCGTTGCTGACCACCGCCCTGTGCGCGGTGCCCGGCAGTGGCGTGAGTACCGGAGTTGCCGTGCAGATCGCCCTGTGGCTGTGGTTCACGGTGTTGTTCGCCAACTTCGCCGAAGCCCTGGCCGAAGGCCGTGGCAAGGCCCGCGCCGATAGCCTCAAGGCTGGTAGCCAGGGCCTGACCGCCCAACGGCGCAAGCGCGACGGCAGCTACGAAACCGTCGCGGCCAGCGCGCTGCGCAAGGACGATGTGGTGCGCGTGGTGGCCGGCGAGATGATCCCCGGTGATGGCGAGGTGCTCGAAGGTATCGCTGCGGTCAACGAGGCCGCCATTACCGGCGAGTCGGCGCCGGTGATCCGCGAGTCCGGTGGCGACCGCTCGGCAGTGACCGGCAATACCCGGCTGGTCTCCGACTGGCTGTTGATCCGGATCACCAGCAACCCGGGCGAATCGACCCTCGACCGCATGATTGCCCTGGTCGAAGGCGCCAAGCGGCAGAAGACCCCGAACGAGATCGCCCTCGACATCCTGTTGATCGGCCTGACCCTGATCTTCCTGATCGTGGTGGTGACCTTGCAGCCGTTCGCCCACTTCGCCGGTGGCAGCCTGCCGCTGATCTTCCTCGCCGCGTTGCTGGTGACGCTGATCCCTACCACCATCGGCGGCCTGTTGTCGGCCATCGGCATCGCCGGCATGGACCGCCTGGTGCGGCTGAACGTGATTGCCCGCTCGGGGCGTGCAGTGGAAGCGGCCGGGGACGTGCACACGCTGATGCTCGACAAGACCGGCACCATCACCTTCGGCAACCGCCGCTGTAGCGCACTGCATGCCGCACCGGGCATCACCGCCCGCGAGTTGGGGGAGGGCGCCTTGCTGGCATCGCTGGCCGACGACACCGCCGAGGGCAAGTCGATCGTCGAGTACCTGCGCCAGTTGCACGACTTCATCGAGCCGGCCGCCGGGCAATTCGAGGCCGTGGCGTTCAGCGCCGAGACGCGCCTGTCGGGCATCGACTTCCAGCAGCACTGTTACCGCAAGGGCGCCGTCGATGCCGTGCTGGCCTTCGTCGGCATGCAACGCCTGGAAATGCCGCCAGCGCTGGCCCGTGAAGTGGAGCGCATCGCCCAGAGCGGCGGCACGCCCTTGCTGGTGTGCCTGGACAAGCGCCTGCTCGGCGTGATCCACCTCAAGGACGTGGTCAAGCCCGGCATTCGCGAGCGCTTCGCCGAGCTGCGCAAACTGGGCATCCGCACGGTGATGGTGACCGGCGACAACCCGCTGACCGCTGCCGCCATTGCCGCCGAGGCCGGCGTGGATGACGTGCTGGCCGAGGCCACGCCGGAGAAGAAGCTGGCCCGCATCCGCCAGGAGCAGAACGACGGCCGCCTGGTGGCCATGTGCGGCGACGGTGCCAACGACGCCCCGGCACTGGCCCAGGCTGACGTGGGCATGGCCATGAACGACGGCACCCAGGCCGCGCGCGAGGCGGCCAACATGGTCGACCTGGACAGCGACCCGACCAAGCTGCTGGATGTGGTCCAGGTCGGCAAGGAGCTGCTGGTCACCCGCGGTGCGCTGACCACCTTTTCCATCGCCAACGACGTGGCCAAGTACTTCGCCATCCTGCCGGCGCTGTTCGCCGCCATCTACCCGCAGCTGGGCGTGCTCAACCTGATGCACCTGGCCAGCCCGCAGAGCGCGATTCTGTCGGCCATCGTGTTCAACGCGCTGATCATCATCGTGCTGATCCCGCTGGCGCTGCGTGGCGTACGGGTGCAGGCCGCCAGTGCGGCGCACCTGCTGCGGCGCAACCTGCTGATCTACGGGCTGGGCGGCATCGTCGTGCCGTTTGCCGGGATCAAGCTGATCGATCTGCTGCTTAATGCACTGCACCTGGTCTGAGGAGGCCGCCATGAATGCTTATGTCCGCCCGGCGTTGAGCCTGGCCTTGTTGATGACCTTGGTGACTGGCGCGCTGTATCCGCTGGCGGTGACCGGGATTGCCCAGCTGGCATTCCCCAGCCAGGCCAACGGCAGCCTGGTGCGTGATGACCAGGGCCAGGTGCGCGGTTCGGCGCTGATCGCCCAGGATTTCCAGGGTGATGGCTGGTTCCATTCGCGCCCTTCGGCGGGTGCCTTCGCCACCGTGGCCAGCAGTGCAAGCAACCTGTCGCCGAGCAACCCGGCGCTCGCCGAGCGGGTCAAGGGTGATGCGGCAGCGCAGTATCAGGCGCAGCAGGGGGCGGTGCCTCTGGCACTGCTGACCACGTCGGGCAGTGGCCTCGACCCGCACCTGCCACCGGAGGCCGTGGCCTACCAGATCCCACGGGTGGCGGCGGCGCGGCAACTGCCGGTAGAACGCTTGCAAGGCTTGCTCGAAGAGGCCACCCTCCACCCATTGATCGGCCCGCCGGTGGTCAATGTGCTGGCCTTGAACCAGGCCTTGGACAACCTCAGCCATTGATAGATGACTTGAGGGGCTAGCAGGGACCCTGTGGGAGCGGGTTCACCCGCGAATGCGATAGTGGCGCCACCATCGTATTCGCGGGTGAACCCGCTCCCACAGGTACGGTGTTTGTCCCTGAATTTGCTGCTTGCTGGAAATAGCAAAGGATGAAAGATGAGTGACTCCACCCGCGCAGACGCGCTGTTGGCTACCCTCCCACAAACCGGCCGGGGCCGGCTGAAGGTGTTCCTCGGCGCCGCCCCCGGCGTCGGCAAGACCTTCGCCATGCTCCAGGCCGCCCACGCCCAGCAACGCCAGGGCGTGCAGGTAGTGGCCGGGGTGGTCGAAACCCATGGCCGCGCCGAAACCGAGGCGCTGCTCGGCGGCCTGCAGCAGCAGCCGCTGCTGCGCAGCCAGTACCGTGGCGTCACCCTCGAGGAAATGGACCTCGATGGCCTGCTGAAGGCCGCGCCAGCATTGGTGCTGGTCGACGAACTCGCGCACACCAATGCGCCCGGCAGTCGCCACGCCAAGCGCTGGCAAGACGTTCAGGAGCTGCTGGCCGCCGGCATGAACGTATACACCACGGTCAACGTCCAGCACCTGGAAAGCCTCAACGACAAGGTCCGCGACATCACCGGCGTGCAAGTGCGCGAGACCCTGCCGGACTGGGTGCTGCAGGAAGCCTTCGAACTGGTGCTGATCGACCTGCCACCGCGTGAATTGCTCGAGCGCCTGCGCGAAGGCAAGGTGTACGTGCCCGAGCAGGCACGCGCCGCCATCGACGCGTTCTTTTCGCAAACCAACCTCACCGCCTTGCGTGAGCTGGCCATGCAGACTGCCGCTGCGCAGGTGGATGCCGACCTGGCGCACGGCTATCGCCAGCGCGGGCAGGAGGCTCCGGCGCTGCGCGGGCGCCTGCTGGTGGGGGTGGATGGTGACGACCAGGCCGAACGCCTGGTGCGCCATGCCAGCCGGGTGGCGCAACGCCGCCACCTGCCGTGGAGCCTGGTGCACGTGGACAACGGCCGCCTGCGCGACGAAACCGCCCGCCAGCGCCTGCTGGCGGCCCAGCAACTGGCCGAGCGCCTGGGTGGGGAAGTGGTGCTGTTGCGCGCCGGCGAAGTGGCGGGCACATTGATCCAGCATGCCGCCGAGCGGCGCGCCAGCCTGGTACTGGTCGGGCAGTCGCGCAACCGCCTGCGCCGACGCCTGTTCGGTGCCGGTGTGGCCGCGCGCCTGCTGCGCGAAAGCCACGGCCTGGAAATCAACGTGCTCGACCGTGACCTGCAGCCGCAGGCGCCGCGTCTGGCGGTGCGGCAGGTGTGGGTGTGGCGCCATTACCTGCTGGCATCGCTGGCGACCGTCCTGGCAGCGGGCCTGGCCTGGGCGGTGTCGAGCGTGCTGGCGCTGCCCAATATCTCGCTGGTATTCCTCGCCGCGGTGTTGCTGGTGGCGGTGCGCAGCAGCCTGGGGCCTGCCCTGGCCTGTGCCGCGCTGTCGTTCCTGACTTACGACTTCCTGTTCATTCCGCCCAACTTCTCATTCACCATCCAGCGCGAAGAAGACGTGCTGACCTTGTTGTTCTTCCTGTTGATGGCCGCCCTCACCGGCAACCTGGCCGCGCGACAGCGCCGCCAGTTGCAGGCGCTGCGCGAGACCCAGGCGCAGACCAGCCAGCTGCTCGACCTGTCGCGCCGGCTGACGGTGGCCACCGACCGCCAGGCAGTGCTCAACGCTGCCGCGCAGTATCTGGATGGCTGGCAGGATGCGCAGGTATGCCTGCTGGAGCGCAATGCCGAAGGCCAGCTGCAGGTAGCCACTGGCATCGCCCATGCCTTCAGCGACAACGAACGCGCTGCGGCCGAATGGGCCTGGCAGCATGGCCAGGCCGCCGGCCATGGCAGTGATACCCTGCCCAATGGCCGCTGGTGGTGGTGGCCGCTGGCGGTGGATGAACAGCCCCTGGCCTTGCTCGGCGTGCGCTCACGTTCCGGCCAGCCGCTCAGCGACCCGCGCCGGCGCCTGTTGACTGCCCTTGGCCAGCCGCTGGCCCAGGCCCTGGCCCGCGCGCGCCTGGCCGAACAGCTGGAGGCCGCACGCCTGCATGGCGAAACCGAGCAACTGCGCAGCGCCTTGCTCGCCTCGGTGTCGCACGACCTGCGTACCCCGTTGACGGCCATGCGCGGCAGCATCGACAGCCTGCTGGCGCTGGGCGAGGCGATTCCGCTCGCAGACCGTCGCGAACTGCTGGAAGGCACGCGCAATGAAGCGGAACGCCTCGACCGCTATATCCAGAACCTGCTGGACATGACCCGCCTGGGCCATGGCGGCCTCAAGCTGGCCCGCGACTGGGTGGCCCCGGCCGATATCGTCGGCAGCGCGCTCAACCGCCTGCGTGTGGTACTGGCACCGCTGCGCGTGCACACCGATGTGCCGGCCGAGTTGCCGTTGCTGTTCGTGCATGCGGCGTTGATCGAGCAGGCACTGGTCAACGTGCTGGAAAATGCCGCGCGCTTCTCGCCCGCCAATGGCCGCCTGGAACTGCAGGTGTCGGTGCGGGACGCCCAGTTATGCTTCGCCGTCAGCGACCAGGGCCCGGGCATTCCGGTAGCCGACCGCGACAAGATCTTCGACATGTTCTATACCGCGGCCCGCGGCGACCGTGGCGGGCAGGGCACCGGCCTGGGCCTGGCCATCTGCCAGGGCATGATCGGCGCGCATGGTGGCCAGATCCAGGTTGGCGAAGGCATCGATGGCCAGGGCACCTGCATCACTTTATGCTTGCCGCTGCCCCCTCAACCTGAAGCCGAAAGCGAAGCCCCATGAGTCAGTCCGCTACCCTCCTGGTCATCGACGATGAACCGCAGATCCGCAAGTTCCTGCGCATCAGCCTGGCTTCGCAAGGCTACAAGGTGCTCGAGGCTGCGACCGGCAGCGAAGGGCTGGCCCAGGCGGCGCTGGGCAAACCTGACCTGGTGGTGCTCGACCTCGGGTTGCCGGACATGGACGGCCAGCAAGTGCTGCGTGAACTGCGGGAGTGGAGTGCGGTGCCGGTGCTGGTGTTGTCGGTGCGCGCCAGTGAAGTGCAGAAGGTCGATGCGCTGGATGGCGGCGCCAATGACTATGTGACCAAGCCGTTTGGTATTCAGGAATTCCTCGCCCGGGTGCGTGCCTTGCTGCGCCAGGTGCCACAGGCCGGCGGCTCGGAAATCGCCGCCAGCTTCGGGCCGCTGACCGTGGACTTCGCCTTTCGCCGGGTGACCCTGGACGGGGTAGAGGTGGCATTGACGCGCAAGGAATATGCACTGCTGGCGCAACTGGCCGGGCATCCGGGGCGGGTAATTACCCAGCAGCAGCTGCTCAAGGACATATGGGGGCCGACCCATGTGGATGACACCCATTACCTGCGGATCGTGGTGGGGCATTTGCGCCAGAAGCTGGGCGATGACCCCACCGCGCCACGGTTCATCATCACCGAGGCGGGGGTCGGGTACAGGTTGGTAGCGCCAACCGCCTGACCGTGGGAAAAGCGGGTGATAGTGGTTGTCCTGTGCTGCCTGTCCCGGCCCCATCCGGCAAGCTGCAACCCCTTGGTTCAGGGCGCTGTTCTCGACTCCAGATCCATTTCTGCTGGCCACACGACCCTAGGCGCCAGGCGCAGGGCGAATTCACACCAGAGCACATCGTCATGGTCCTTCGGTTCGCCGGGGGGCGGCAGGGCTGAAGGGCCTTGTTGCATGTAAGTGCAGATATAGGCCCAGGCATGTTGGTCAGCTCCCATCGTACTCAGGCGAAACCGGTCGATGACGTTGTTCGTACCCGGTGCGACGATGGACAGCATGACACCCGATTTGTAAATAACTCCGCCGCTTGGCAGAGCGCCGGTTTGTGACCAGCGTTCGGCGCGGACCTGGGGCCAGTCGTAGGAAACGGTCTGTACTTTCCAGGTCGCGAAAGGATTCCACCAGCAGTGCCTGAAGTTATATGCGTAGATCTTCTTTCGTGCTCGGTTAAAGCGAAGCGGTTCGTCTCGGGGGGGAGATATACTTACGCGAAGGAAAACTGCGGATGCCCATATCTCGCAGGCGAGAAATAATATGCCAATGAATGCAAATTCAAAATCTCGATATTCGAAACTGTCTTTTATTAAGTAGGGTGTAAGCAAGGCGAAGGCGATCGTTGGTAGTGAGAAGAGAGCTATTATTTCTCTGGCCCAGCCAAGCGTTCTAGATAATTCAAGGTAAATAAAATCTTGGTGATTTGGGCTTTTATCACCCAAGCTAGCTTCGCTAGTGATGGGGGTGTCAGGGTGGGGTAGATCTTCTATCCAGCCTGTGCATGGCGGATTAAGGAGCGGGCGCTTCATTGGAATAGACTCTTGAAGGTCGATAGTCGGTTTTCTCTCATTATTACTTTTGCATTAAATGACTGCTCATTCTTGTTGGGCCAGTAAGTGAGTGTCAGCTCAATAGCGTTGGCGCTGTGATTTTCCAGTAGCGGGATTTGGCAGTTGATGTGCAGGGTTTTATTGGTGGTTTGGTAGTATATGCAGTCGCTGACGCTCTCAGCGTCCGCAAATACATCTACTGTTTCTTTAGGGGCATATTCGATCTTTTCTGGCGATAAACTGTTGCCGTAAAGATGGAATGGAAGTCGATTGACCCCGATTTGGTACACGGTCAGGTGCCATTTGTACTGTGCATATTCGGTGCTGAAATTTGGCAGGCTTATGTGTAAGGCGAGATAATAGCCTGCCGGGACGGCAACGCCATCGCCGATAAAGGCTCCTATTTGGCCTGGCATTTGCCCATCGTGAGATGATTGAAATCTATTATCAATTGATGCATGTGCCTGTACACCCAAGATCGCCGCGTTCAGTGCGCCGATTGACGTATCCAGATCTTGCGGGTTTATCCAGCGTCGATGGACCTCTGGGGTTCCCCATCTACTGTGCCGCGACCATAATTCTAATGGTGAAGATTCTTGGTTTTTTGCACTCGTTGCCAGCGTGTAGGCTGCCAAACCAAGGATCAACGCAATGCCTAAGGGGCCGAGCAGTGTGTTGGCGAATAGCGCAGCGTAAATGCCAAAGACAGCGGAAGTTGTGGCTGTCCCGGCCGCGAACAGGTACCCCCTAGTTGAAGCCCTGTCCCCTTGGCTGTTAGTCCGGAGGAGCGCATTCACATACTGCGCTGCATCCATGACACCCGCGAGCGCGGTAATGGCACCGCCATACCTGGCCAGGTTCTTTCCCAGTGTTGCCTCAGTTACCGTCCCGGGCCACGGTATCTTTGGGCGTACTACCGCGACGACACCCCCAGCCACTTCAACCCCAACCCCCAGCAACCCAAGCGACGAAGACCAGATCGCCGCCAGCGCTTCCGGGTTGTTCTGATGCGTTTCCTGCAATGCCCGATAGTTCCTGCCCAGGCTGTCCTGGTGAAACCACAGGCTGCCCAGGGCAAACAGCAAGCCGACGCTGCCGCCATTGGCGGCGGCATCGCGCAGGCTGCGCATGGCGTCGCTGGCCACGCTTTGCGCGGCCTGTGAACTGATCATCAACCCCTCCGTGACCTGGGTATGCAGCGTACCCGCACCTATCGCGATATTCCGTACCAGCGCTCCGACCCCATCGGCTGCCCCTTCGCGTAACTGCGCCAGCCGCGCCTGCAGCGTCTCGGCGCTTTCGAACGTCCACAGCACCACCTCAATCATCCGGTTGCGATTGCCCGGCGCGGCAATATTGATCGCCCCGCTCAGCACCATGGCCCGCACCTTGCGGCCCAGGGGATCGCGGAACTGCTGGTCGATCTGCTGCAAGAACGCATCGGTACGTGCCTGCACAGCCTCGTCGAGCAGGCTCATGTATTCACCCAGGGTCAGCGAGAGCCGGAACGGGGTCACCTGCTGCCCGGCGAACAGTGCCAACGCCGAGCGGTGCACGTGGCCGATCAGTCTCTTGGCCCGCTCACTGAGGTGCTGGCTGAGTGCGTTCCCCGCACTGTTGGTCGCGCCCAGCAGCTGGCCGACGGCATCCTGTATCGGCTTGATCATCAACAGCTGGCCGTCGCCAGTCCCGGCGATGCCCTTGATGATGTCGTGCACCTTGCCGAAGTCGTCCCCGGACAGCGCCGCGACCACTTGCTGCATCAGCCCCTGGTGCTTGGCCAGCAGGGCCTGGTACAGCAGGCTCTGCTCGTCTTCCAGCAGCTGCTGCCAGATATGCTGGGTGCTTCCGAGCGGCTGATCGTCCTGGGGCAGGGTCTCGCTGGGGCCACCGGCCAGGCAGGCCGCCATCATCTGGATGAAATACTCGACCGATACAGGATCTGCCGCGTCATAGTCGAAGTAACCGATTTGTTGAAACGCGCGCGCAGCGTAGTGCCGTGCATACAGATCACCGACCTGGTCGATCATCGACTGCCAGTTCTTCAGCTCGCGATCGTAATCGGCCTGGAACGCGGCGCGGGCGCTTTCGTCGTAACGCTCTTCCAGGCGCTCGCGGGCTTCCTGCTGTTTGCGCGCGATGTTGCGTTCGCTCCTTGCGTCGATGTCCACCGCCGGCAGAGGCGCCTTGCCGGCCAGCGGGCTGTGGTTCCACTGCTCGACCTCTCGCGCCTCGCGCCGTGCGTCCTCGGCACCCTGCGCGGCGGCAGTGGCGGCGTGCAGCTCGCGGATGCCCAGCAGCGCCTGCGAGGTGAAGTATTCGAAGTGCCGCTGCGGCTGCGCGCGCCATTCCTGCATGGCCTGGACCCAGCCCGTGCGCTGTGCATTCAGCTCCATCACCAGGCCGACCGGGTCGGGCAGGGTCAGCGCCAGTATGCCGTTGGGCAGTTGTTCGCGCTGGATGACATTGCATACATGGGTGCGGGTTTCATGCCAGCGCCCCAGGCGGCTGTAGAAGCCATGCACGCTGGCATACCTGGCAGAGGAAAACGTCGAGAACTCCAGCACATCCTCCAGGCCGAAGCGGAAGCTGTCGGTCATGGCGAGGCCGAGGCTGGCAGGGTCGTTGCGCGCGGTGTCCAGGTCCACCTCGACAAAGCGGGCGAGGGTGCCCGGGTCAGCGCTGGTGATGCCTTGCCGGTAGCGGTCGAGGACTGCCCGCGGCCAGGGGTCGTTGGCGAAGGCGATCCAGGCTTTGCGGTAGAGCCGGGTATCGATGTTGATGAACGAGGCGATGACGTCATGGCCCTCGGTGGCGCACCACTTGGGCAATGGCCTGGGTGGCGCCAGGGGCATCTGCGACACTGGGAAGCGCTGCAGGGTCCCGGCTGCCGCGACCTCGTAGGCTTGCCAGATTTCCTGGTCGAGCAGCACGTAGACGTAACCCTGGCGCAGCAGGCGCAACTGGTCGGTGTGCATCGGATGGAAGGTGATCTCGCTGTCTTCCGCCAGGCGATAGGGGCGCTCGCTATCCGGGCGCGGGGCGTAGGCCTGGCGCAACAGCAGGATCGGCAGGCCGAGCCGTCCGCAGGCATTGCAGTGGCCGTAGGTGTTGGGGATCTCTTCCTGCATGGCGATGTGGATGGCTTTGCTGATGCTCACGAGTAACTCCTTGCCTGCGGCAAAGCCGCAACGATGTGCGACCAGGTGCAGTCGTCATAGCGGGCGAAGCAGGCGGCCAGGCGTTGTTCGCCGGCCGCCGCCTGTGCCACATCGCGCTGGATGGTCGGGTGCTGCAGGAGCAGTGGGTGAATCATCAGCATGTGCAAACACATGCACTGCAGATCGGCGCGGTCGCGCAGGCCTTGTCTGAAGGCTTTGAGGATCAGGTTCATGGCATGGGCGGGCGCGTGGTCCGGCAAACCCGCTGCGCCTGCGAAGTGCCAGGGAGCATAGGTTTGCTGCACGGCGTTCAGGCGACGCCAGGCAACCAGCAGTTGAATGATCTGCGGTGCGACGTGCTGCGTCGCCCTCACGGCGTCGGGGACGACCAACTCGCCAGCCAATGGTTGCCGTTCAAACACCGCGCAACTGCCACGGCCATCCGGGTGTAACCAGCTACGAATGGGCCCGAGTACCTCGCCGGCGTTGCTCATGCTCACGCGCAGCAAGGCCAGGCGTACAGGCTGGAACCAGGCCGTGATGCCATGCGGTGGCGGCTGATGCAGCACCTGGCATTGCTGGCTGATGTGCCGGCCGATGAGGGCGGCGGGTTGCTCGCTGAGCAGCCAGCCACACACATGGTGCCGGCTGGTCGTTGCCTCACGGGCGGCGCAGGCTGCGCTGACAGCGGCCAGGGCTGGCGGCACTGAGCCAGGTTTGGCGAGCTGGACCAGGGCTGGCCAGTATTGCAGGTCCCGGACCAGCCCGGAGCAGTCGATACGGGTTACCGCTTCACTGCCTAGCGCGTCGATGAGGGCCGGAACGCTCAAGGGGTGCTCGGGCGGACACCCGGCAAAAGGGTCGAGTAGAAGATAGAGGGCTTCTTCTGGATTGCGCTGCCGGGTGGCGAAGTCATGGAGGCGCTGTGGGTAGCGAGTGGCCGGTTCTGCCTGGCTCTGCATGGAAAATTCCTTTTCGGCTAGTGCACCTTGAATGGCGTCCGCTGGGAGGGCAGAACACTAGCGAGGAATCAATTCGCAGGGGAGGTTTCGGCTTCGCGAAAGCTTGTAGGAAGTTTCGCTCCTTGCATTATCGGATGCTTGGGGCCTGGGCGAGCAAGCAGAATCAGGCCCGCGGCGGCTCCTTCTCGAACAGCTGGCGCATGACCTCCAGGTAGCGCCGCGCACCCAGCCCCAGCGGGCGCGGCTTGACCCAGATGATATCGACCCACAGGCGCAAGCGGCTGGCCATGTTGTCGAAGCGCACTTCTGCCAACGCACCCGAAGCAATCAGCGGTTCCACTAGCGGCTGCGGCAGGTAGGCCCAGCCCAGCCCGGACTGCACCAGGTCCAGCGTGGCCAGGTAGCTGTCGGTCAGCCAGATGCGCCGCGACAGCACCATGCGTGGGTCCGAGCCGGTAGCCTTGCCCGAGGCCACGATGATCTGCCGTTGTTCGGCGAATACCTCTTCAGGCAGCGGTGTGGCGCTGTTCTGCCCGGCCGGATGGCGCGGTGAAGCGACTGCCACCAGCAGTTGGCTGCCAGCCTCCAGGAACGACTCGCGCTCGTCGATGCCGGGACGTTCGAACACCAGCGCCAGTTGCACGCTGCCGTCATGCAGTAGGCGAATGGCTTCGGTCTGGGTGGCCGAGCGCACCTCGATTTCCAGGCTGGGGAATTCCTCGGCGAGGATTTCCAGTGGCTGGCTCCAGCGGCCGGTCTGCAACTCGGGCGCCATGGCAATGGTCAGGCGTTTTTCCAGGCCCTTGTGCAACTGCAGGGCCTGCGCATCGAGCAGGTTGAGCTGGCACATCACCTGCCTGGCCTGGGGCTCCAATGCCAGGGCGGCACTGGTGGGCAAGGCCTTGCGCGTGGCCCGGTCGAACAGCACCAGGTCGAGCTCGGCCTCGAGCTGGGCGATCGCCATGCTCACGGCGGAAGGCACGCGCCCCAGCTTGCGCGCGGCGGCGGAGAACGAACCCGCCTCCAGCACGGCGAGGAAGATAGCCAGGGAATCACTGCTGAAGGCCATGGCGGCAAACCTGATGATCGGGCCGGAAATTATGACTTTTCGCCGGCCCGCTTGACAGCCCCCTACAGGCCTTCGCCCAGCACCCGGTCAATGCTGTCGACGAAGTAGTCGACGCTTGCCCGGGTAGTGCACATCGGTGGCTTGATCTTGAGGATGTTCAGGTAATCGCCGGTCGGCTGCATGAAAATGCCCAGGTCACGCAGGCGGTCGCACAGCGCCGCGGTTTCCTCGGTGGCCGGTTCGAGCGTGTCGCGGTCGCGCACCAGCTCCAGCCCCAGGTAGAAGCCCGAGCCATGCGCCGCGCCAGCCAGCGGGTGCTTGTCCACCAACGCTTGCAGGCGTGCCTTGAAGTAGCGCCCGGTGTCGCGGGCGTTGTCCCACAGGCCTTCCTCCTGCATCACGTCCAGCACCGCCATGCCGATGCGGCAGCTGACCGGGCTGCCGCCGGCCGAGGAGAAGAAGTAGCCTTCGGCCTCCAGGGCTTCGGCAATTTCGCGGCGGGTGATGACCACGCCAAGCGGCTGGCCGTTGCCCATGCCCTTGGCCATGGTGATGATATCGGGCACCACGCCCTGTTCCTCGAAGCCCCAGAAGTATTCGCCCAGGCGGCCATAACCGACCTGTACTTCGTCGGCAATGCATACCCCGCCGCGGGCGCGGACTTTGGCATAGGCCTCGCGCAGGTAACCGGCCGGCAACGCGATGCCCCCGGCGTTGCCATATACCGGCTCGCAGATGATGCCTGCCAGTTGGCGGCCACGGGCGTCGAGGTCGGCCAGCTTGGCGTCGACATCGCGCAGGTACTGCGCGGCGCTGTCGGCACCGCGGAAGCGGCCGCGGAAGGTGTTCGGCGCTTCCACCGGGTGCACCCAGTCCGGGCGGGTTTCCAGGGCCTGCGGGTTGTCGGCGATCGAAGTGGAGATGGCATCGGTGGCCACCGACCAGCCATGGTAGGCCTCCAGCACGCTGAGCATGTCGCGCCCGCCGCTGTAGGCCCAGGCCAGGCGAATGGCCAGGTCGTTGGCTTCGGTGCCGCTGTTGACCATGAACACCCGGTCGAAGCCTGCGGGTGCCAGCGCCAGCAGGCGTTCGGAGAACTCGCTGATGGCCGCATAATGAAAGCGCGAGTTGGTGTTCAGCAGCGACCACTGCCGCGCCGATTCGGCGACCATGCGCGGGTGGCCGTGGCCCAGCACGGCGACGTTGTTGAGCATGTCCAGGTACGAGCGGCCCTGCATGTCGATCAGGTAGTTGCGCCAGCCGCGCTCGATGTGCGGCGGTTGCGCGTAGTAGTGCTTCTGCGAGCGGGCGAAGCTGGCGTCGCGGCGGGCCAGCAGGGCCTGCGGGTCCGGCAGCGGTTCGGCATCGCAGTCGAAGCCCAGCAGCGCCGCCGGCGACGGGCACAGGGCCAGCCAGGCCGGGGCATGCGACGGGGTGGCGAAGAACGGCGGCTGAATGCTGCTGTCCAGGCACAGCTGCACGCTGAGGAAGCCACAGCTGCTACCCAGCGACTGGCCTTTTTCCACGACCTGGCCATCGGCGGGGGCGCCTTCCAGGCCTTGCAGCCACAAGCTCCAATGCGCGCTGCGCAGGCAGCCACGGCTGTCGCCATGGCGCTGCCAGGTGCCGGCTTCTGGTGCCTGCACCAGGCTGCCATTGGGCACATGCAATTCGACGCCGAGGGCGCAGGTGGCGGGCTCTTCGGGGCGGTCGATATGGGTTTGCGACAGGCGATACTGCCCGTGCAGGCTGCAGGCCGGGGCTGGCTGCGCGCTCAGCAGGTGCTGGTCGAAGCCCGGTTGCTCCCAGTTGCCCGCCTGGTAATGCACGCTGAGCACGCCGAGGTCTACGCGCGTGACGGGCTGTTCATTCAGCTCCGGGAGCAGGAGCGCGCAGGTGCCCAGGTCCGGCGTGGCAGGTTGCAGCCCCGCTGCTTGCAGGATGGCCATTTCCATCAGCGCGAAAGGCACGGCAGTGGCGGTGTCGAAGATCTCCCATTCATGGGCGATGTTGGCGCGGATGTACTGGTTGCCCGGGCCGACGCTGAGCTGCTGCTCGCTGCTGAGCACTAACACGGCGGCGCGGTTGACCACCAGTGGCCACAGGGCGCGTAGCTCGGCTTCACCCAGTGGGTTGAGCGCGTGATAGGCACGCACGGCCGGCAGGATGCGCAGCGGGTCGCCCTCGGCGTGGTGCAGCAGCGCGGCGCAGGTTACCGACAGGTCGGCGATACGCCAGGTGCGCAGCAGGTCGCCGAAATCGATCACGCCCTGCAGCTGCCATTGGCGCGCGGCGTCGCGGGCCCAGACCGAGTTGTCGTCAGTGATGTCCAGGTGCACGGCCTGGATCGGCAGGTGCGCGGCGAGCGGGGCCAGATGCGCGGCTGCCACGCTGGTGGCCTGTTCGACACGCGCGCGTCGTGCCGGGTCGGACAGTACCGGCAACAGGTGGTGGATCAGCGCCTGGGCGTGTTGCGGGTCCCATTGCAGGGTGCGCGACAGGCCTGGGTGGTCGAAGCCGGCGAGGGCTTTGTCCAGCCTGGCGCAGAGGCCGCCCAGCTCGGCCATCAGGTACGCCGGCATATGCCCGAGGCGGGTCAGCGGCTGGCCTTCGACGTAGTCGAGCAGGCGAATGCGCAGCGCCTGGCCGTTCACGTCCACTTCCAGCAAGGCCTGGCCATCATTGGCTGCGCGCACGGCCGGTACCGGCAGGCCCTGTTCGCGCAGGTAAGCCAGCGCTGCATGCTGGGCTTCAAGCTCGACCCGTGCATAGCTGCCGTGGCACGCCTTGAGCACGTACCTGCCTTGGGCTGTATCGACCCGCAGGTTCAGGTCCTGCTGGCTGCCCATGGCCGACAGTTCGCCGGCAATTCCGTAATGGGCCAGCAACAGATCGCTGGCCTGGCATGGGTCGAGCGCCGGGTTCGGCAGGCTGGAACGCTGGGCCAGGATGTCAATGACGGAGGAAGCGGGCGTTACTGGCTGGGTGGGCATGGCTCTACCGTGTTCGCTGAAAGAGGGCGGTAGAAAATTTATGCGGGTTTTGATTGATGATGAAAGACGATAATCGTCAATTTTTCTGATGACTGCACAATGATCCCCATCGCCGGCGGTCACGAAACCTATACAAAACTTGTACAATTACTTTGTCTTGTACACATATTGGGTGTAGCGTAGTGCTATTACTTTCTTGGCTCCCCCTGTGGGACAGGTGAAACGACATGAAGGTTGCGCCCGTTCCGAGCAACGAGCACGAGCGCCTGGCCACAGTTGCCGAATGGTGCGTGCAGCATCAGGAGCAGAGCAGTGAATTGCGTGCGCTGGTAGAGCTGGCCCGGCATTACTTTTCCGCACCCATCTGCCTGGTTTCGATTGTCGGTGAATGTCAGCAATGGTTCACCGCCCGTGCTGGCCTGCAGACACCGGGCACGGCCAGGGACGTATCGTTCTGTGCCCACACCATCTTGCAGGCGCAGCCGCTGGAGATACTCGACGCTGCTGCCGACCCGCGCTTCGCGGACAACCCGCTGGTGACCGGTGAACCGGGCATTCGCTACTACTGCGGTGCGCCGCTACGGGTCGAGCAGCGGGTGGCGATTGGCAGTTTCTGCATCATCGACACCGCACCGCGCGCAGCGCTGGACGACGCTCAGCGCGGGATGCTGCTGGCCTTCGCCGACATGGCCATGCAGATCATCGCCGGCATGCGCCGCAACAACTTCCACGACCAGGCCACAGGGCTGTTCAACCGCCTGAAGCTCGAATGTGACGTCGGCGCGGGGCTGGATCGCGGCCAGTCGATGACACTGCTGGCCGTCGACATCATGTCGGCAGAGGCGCTGAGCGAGCTGATTCGCGGGCTGGGGTACAACTTTGCCCATGACTTGACCTTGCAGGCCAAGTCGCGCATCGCCAGCCAGCTGCAAAGCGGCTTGTCGTTGTACAAGATCAGCCCCACCCGGTTCGCCGTGCTGCTCGAGGATGCCGCTGCTGTCCTGCCGCTTTGCCAGCGCATCCTCCAGGCGCTCCAGGCGCCAGCCCAGTGTCACCAGATACCCGTGCTGCTCGACGCAGGCATCGGCATCGCGCCCATCACCCCGCTGGAGGATGAGCGCAACAGCCTGGAGTGGCTGCGCCGCGCCGTGGCCGCTGCCGACACGGCACGGCGCAGTGCGGGGCGGCATGCCTGGTACCAGACCGAGGTGGACGCGGCCCAACGTCGTGCGTTCATGTTGCTCACATCGCTGGCGCAGGCGTTGCACAGCGAGGATGAACTGAGCCTGCACCTGCAGCCGCGGGTCGAGCTGCCCAGCGGCGAGTGTCGCTCTGCCGAGGCCTTGTTGCGTTGGCGCCACCCGCTGCTGGGTGACGTTTCGCCCGGCGAGTTCATCCCGCTGGCAGAACAAACCGCGCTGATGGCCAACCTCAGCCTCTGGGTAATGCGTGCCGTGCTGCGCATCCTGCAGTGCACCCGCGGCCTGGATTTCAGCGTCAGCTTCAACGTCACCGCGCGAGACCTGGAAAGCGCGACGTTCATGGACACCTTGCTGGCCGAACTGCAACGCCAGGCGGTCGCGCCGGGCCGCGTACAGCTGGAGTTCACCGAAAGTGTGCTGATGGAGCAGCCCGAAGAGGTGCACCAGCAATTGCAACGCGCCGGCCAGGCCGGCATTGCTGTCGCCATCGACGACTTCGGTACCGGTTACAGCAACTGGGCCTACCTCACTCGCCTTCCGGCCTCGCTGGTCAAACTGGACAGAAGCCTTGTGCAGCGGTCCGCGCGTGGTGGCAAGGAGGCCTTGCTGGTGCAGTCGGTCGTCAGCCTGGCCAGCAGCCTGGGTTATCAGGTGGCCGCCGAGGGTATCGAAACGGCCGAGCAGCTTGCCCAGGCCAAGGATTGGGGCTGTGCCGAGGCGCAGGGCTACCACATCGCCAGGCCAATGCCGGTCGAGGTGTTCCGGCAGTGGTACTGCCGCACCCGGTTGGCGGGCCCGTTGGCCTGATCACATCTTGTCATTACGCAGGTACTTCCATGTTCAATCGGCACCTCAAAGCCGCGCTCGCCGAGCGCGATGCGCAAATACTGAGCCTTCGCCAGCGTCTGGCCCAGATCGAACAGGGACCTTTCATGAGGCTGGATGCCCAGGGCCGCGTGCTGGAACTCAACCCGGCGTGCGCTGCCGCCCTGGGCGCAGAGCCCGACAGTGCCGTTGGCCAGCTGCTGGCGCAGTGGCTGCCGAGCCCGGCCCAGCAGGGCCAGGCGCTGCTTGACGCGTTGCTGCGTTCGACGGCGGTGATCCAGTTCGGGCTCGATGGCACTGTGCTGGATGCCAACCCGATGTTTCTCGAGGCCATGGGCTATCGGCTCGAACAGGTGGTGGGCAGGCATCACCAGATGTTCTGCAGCGCCGCGCAGGCCAGCAGCCCTGACTACGCCGTGTTCTGGCAGACGCTCAATACCGGGCGTTATGTGGCGGGTCGCTTCTGCCGCCTGGACCGGCAAGGCCGTGAGGTCTGGCTGGAAGCCAGCTACAACCCGGTCAGTGACGCCCGGGGGCGCCTGGTGAAGGTGGTCAAGTTCGCCTCGGTGGTGACTGACCAGGTGCGGCGTGAGGCGGAGGTCAAGCGTGCCGCGCAGGTGGCGCTGGACGTTTCCCGCAGCACCGACGCCGGTGCCAGCGAAGGCGTGGCGGTGATGCACGCCATGGAGCAGACCATGCAGGACGTGGCTCGCCAGATGCAGGCTGCGGGGGTCACCATCAGTGCGCTGGGCGAGCAATCGACCAGCATCAGCGCCATCGTGCAGACCATTGGCGGGATTGCCGCGCAGACCAACCTGCTGGCACTCAACGCGGCCATCGAGGCGGCACGTGCCGGCGAGCAGGGCCGAGGCTTTGCAGTGGTGGCCGATGAGGTACGCAAGCTGGCGGCGCGCACCAGCACGGCCACCGCCGAGATCGATGCCGTGGTCGCACGTAACCAGGTCCTGGCCAGCCAGGCAGTCAGCGAGGTCGAGCGCAGCCGGATGGAGGCGGCCAGCGCATTGCAGTTGGCGCTCCAGGCCGGTACTGCCATCAGCGCCATCCAGGCCGGGGCGCGCAAGGTGGTGGATGCGGTGGAGCGGGTAAGCGAAGACCTGGGCTAGACAGAGCGGCAGGGCGGTCGCATTTGCCATATGTGTTTGCGAAGCATTAGCATTAGCAAGCTCATTAATCTTGCTCCGGATATCCGTCATGCCTTCGCCGCCACTGTCACGCCCAGCTCTGCTGGCGTTCTGCTGTTTCGTCCCGCTGCTGGCCCACGCTGGCGAACCGATCCAGCTGGAGGCTATCGACATCAATGCCGACGCCCTCAAGGTGCGGCCAGGCGCAATACCCGAGGCGTTCGCCGGTGGCCAGGTTGCCCGTGGCGGGCAGATGGGGGTGCTGGGCGATCAGGACTACATGGATGTGCCCTTCACCATGACCAGCTACACCGCCAAGGTCATCGAGGACCAGCAGGCCGAAGACATCGGCGACGTGCTGGCCAACGACCCTTCGGTGCGCGAGTCGTACGGCTTTGGCAACCAGTCCAAGGTGTTCGTGATCAGGGGACTGCCGCTGGCGGGCGATGACATTTCCTTCAACGGCCTGTACGGCATCCTGCCGCGCCAGGTGATGTCCACCGATGGCGTGGAACGGGTCGAAGTGTTCAAGGGGCCGAACGCTTTTCTCAATGGTGTCAGCCCGACCGGCACCGGCCTGGGCGGCAACGTCAACCTGCGGCCCAAGCGCGCCGAAGACCTGCCGACACGCCGCTACACCCAGGACATCAGCGCTGATGGCCGCATGGGCGAGCACCTGGATATCGGCCAGCGCTTTGGTGAAAACAACCGCTTCGGGGCGCGGCTGAACCTCAGCCAGCGCGAAGGCGAAACGGCGGTCGACGACCAGGACCAGCGCACCAAGCTGTTTACCGCGGGCCTGGACTACCGCGGTGACACCTTCCGCCTGTCGACCGACATCGGCTACCAGAAGCAGCGCATCAACCACCTGCGCAATTCGGTGCGCCTGGGTGGCACCACCACCCGCCTGCCGACCGCGCCGGATGCCAGCCACAACTATGGCCAGGCCTGGAGCTACAGCGAGTCGGAAGACACCTTTGGCATGGCGCGCGGCGAATGGGACCTGAACGACAGCTGGACGGCCTACCTGGCCGGCGGGGCACGGCATACCCGCGAACACGGCACCTATGGTACCCCGGTGCTGGTCGGCAACAGCGGCGCGGCGACGATTACCCCTTCCGATATTGTCCATGGGGAAGACAACAGCAGCTTCAGTGCCGGCCTCAATGGCCGTTTGCAGACCGGAGCAATCAGCCACCAGATCGCCGTGGGGGCGAACACCCTGTGGGCCCAGGCGGAAAACGCCTACACCTTCTATGCGCCGATCAGCAGCAACATCTACGACACCGTGCAGCAAGCCAAGCCTGCGAAGGTCACCCGCTGGGGCGGTGACATGGGCGACCCGGGGGTAACCGCCAAGACCCGCACCCGCAGCCTGGCGATTTCCGACACGGTTGGCCTGTTCGACGACCGCCTGTTGCTGACCTACGGCGTGCGCCGCCAGCAGCTGCGTATGCAAAGCTATTCCTACGACGGCAGCGGTCCTGTCACGCCTGGCCGGCCGAGTACGGACGGCAGCCGCAGTGGCGACCCCTACGACAAGTCGATCACCACGCCGGTATACGGCGTCGTGTTCAAAGCCAGCGACAGCGTCTCGCTGTACGCCAACCGTATCGAAGGTCTCGCCCAGGGGCCAACGGCGCCTGCCAACGTCTCCAACGCCAGCGAGATGTTCCCCCCCGGGCGGACCAAGCAGCTTGAAGCCGGTATCAAGCTTGACCGGCAGACCTTTGGCGCGAACCTGGCCGTGTTCCGCATCGAGAAGCCGTCGGACGGCTACACCTTGAACAATGTCTTCATCCGCGACGGCGAACAGGTCAACAAAGGCCTGGAATTGAGCCTGTTCGGCGAGCCCGTCGAAGGCCTGCGCCTGATGGCCGGTGGTACCCGCATGAGCTCGGAGCAGAAGAACACCGCCAACGGCAGCAATGACGGCAACCACGCCATCGGTGTGCCGACCTTCCAGCTCAATGCCAGTGTCGACTGGGACGTGCCGGGTGTGCCGGGGCTGGCGCTGAATGCGCGGATGCTACGTACCGGTGGGCAGTTCGTCGATGCGGCGAACAACGTCAGCCTGCCGACCTGGAACCGTTTCGACATCGGTGGTCGCTACACGCTGAAAGTGGCGGAGAAAGACCTGACCTTGCGGGTCAACGTGGAAAACCTGACCGACAAGAATTACTGGGCTTCGGCCAATGGCGGCTACCTGACCCAGGGCGATCCGCGGCTGGTGAAGTTCTCGGGCACTATCGATTTCTGAGTAGCCGACCGGGGCGCTGGCTTCACAGAAGCTCGTGGCGTGCCAGTGCCGGCCCCTTCGCCGGTCTAGCCGCAAAGGGGCCCGCCCTGGCGGTGGCTGGCTACGACGCCTCCACCTCCAGAAACGCCGCCTCCAGCAACTGCCGGGTATACGGATGCTGCGGCGCGTGGAAGATCGCCTGCGCGTCCCCTTGCTCCACCACCTGGCCATGCTTGATCACCATCAACTGGTGGCTCAGCGCCTTGATCACCGCCAGGTCATGGCTGATGAACAGGTAGGTCAGGTTGTATTTCTGCTGCAGGTTGCGCAGCAGTTCCACCACCTGCCGCTGCACCGTACGGTCCAGCGCCGATGTCGGTTCATCCAGCAGGATCAGCGCCGGCTTCAATACCAGGGCCCGGGCAATGGCAATGCGCTGGCGCTGCCCACCGGAAAACTCATGCGGGTAGCGATGCCGGGTGCGCGGGTCCAGCCCGACTTCCTCCAGCGCGGCAATAATCGCTGCTTCCTGCTCCTGCGCTGTGCCGATGCGGTGAATACGCAGCCCTTCACCGACGATATCCGCCACGCACATGCGTGGGCTCAGGCTGCCGAACGGGTCCTGGAACACCACCTGCATTTCCCGCCGTAATGGCCGTACTGCCTTCTGGTTGAGGCATTCGAGCTGTTGCCCGTGGAAGCGAATCCCGCCCTGGCTGGCAATCAGCCGCAGGATCGCCAGGCCCAGCGTCGACTTGCCCGAGCCGGACTCGCCGACAATCCCCAGCGTCTGCCCCTGCGGCAGGCTGAAGTTGACCCCGTCCACGGCCTTCACATGATCAACCGTACGCCGCAGCAAGCCTTTCTTGATCGGGAACCACACCTTGAGGTCATCCACCTCCAGCAAGGGCGCGCCTACCGGGTTGTGGGCCGGCAGCCCGCTGGGCTCGGCATTGATCAGCATCTGCGTGTAGTGGTGCTGCGGGGCGCTGAACAATCGGCTGCATTCAGCCTGCTCGACGATCTGTCCGCGTTGCATCACGCACACCCGGTGGGCGATGCGCCGCACCAGGTTGAGGTCGTGGCTGATCAGCAGCAGGGCCATGCCCAGGCGCGCCTGGAGCTCCTTGAGCAGGTCGAGGATCTTCAACTGCACGGTTACATCCAGCGCCGTGGTCGGTTCGTCGGCAATCAGCAGGTCGGGTTCGTTGGCCAGCGCCATGGCGATCATCACCCGCTGGCGCTGCCCGCCCGATAGCTCGTGGGGCAGGGCCTTCAGGCGCTTGCGTGGCTCGGGGATGCCGACCATGTCCAGCAGCTCCAGCGTACGTGCCGTCGCTTCCTTGCCGGTCAAGCCCTTGTGCAGCAGCAGAATCTCGTTGATCTGCTTCTCGATGCAGTGCAACGGGTTCAGCGAGGTCATCGGCTCCTGAAAGATCATCGCAATGCGGTTGCCGCGGATGCGTTGCAGGCTCTTCTCGTTCTGCTGCAGGAGGTCCTTGCCCTCGAAGCGGATGCTGCCGCTGGGGTGCCGGGCGAGGGGGTAGGGCAGCAGGCGCAGGATCGAGTGCGCGGTCACCGACTTGCCCGAGCCGCTTTCGCCGACCAGGGCCAGCGTCTCGCCCTTGCGGATATCGAAGCTGATGCCATCCACCACGCGGTTGACCTGCTCCCCGGTGACGAACTCCACCGCCAGGTCGCGCACTTCGATCAGGTTCTGTTCACTCATGTCACTTCCTCGGGTCGAAGGCATCGCGGGCGGATTCGCCGATGAACACCAGCAGGCTCAGCATCAGCGCCAGCACGGCGAAGGCGCTGATGCCCAGCCATGGCGCCTGCAGGTTGGACTTGCCCTGGGCAACCAGCTCGCCCAGCGACGGTGCGCCAGGCGGCAGGCCGAAACCGAGGAAGTCCAGCGCGGTGAGGGTGCCGATGGCGCCGGTGAGGATGAACGGCATGAAGGTCATGGTCGAGATCATGGCATTGGGCAGGATGTGCCGGTACATGATCGCGCCATTGCGCATGCCCAGGGCACGGGCGGCGCGCACGTATTCCAGGTTGCGCCCGCGGAGGAATTCGGCGCGTACCACGTCCACCAGGCTCATCCATGAAAACAGCAGCATGATGCCCAGCAGCCACCAGAAATTCGGCTGCACGAAACTGGCCAGGATAATCAGCAGGTACAGCACCGGCAGGCCGGACCAGACTTCCAAAAAGCGCTGCCCGGCCAGGTCGACCCAGCCACCATAGAAGCCCTGCAGGGCCCCGGCGATCACGCCGACGATGGAACTGAGCAGGGTCAGGGTCAGGGCGAACAGCACCGAAATACGGAAGCCGTAGATCACCCGTGCCAGCACGTCGCGGCCCTGGTCATCGGTGCCCAGCCAGTTGTCCGCCGACGGCGGCGCCGGGGCCGGTACACGCAGGTCGTAGTTGATGCTCTGGTAGCTGAACGGGATCGGCGCCCACAGCACCCAGCTGTCCTTCTTCGCCAGCAGGTCGCGGATGTACGGGCTCTTGTAGTTGGCCTCCAGCGGGAATTCGCCGCCGAAGGTGGTTTCCGGGTAGCGCTTGAACGCCGGGAAGTACCAGGCGCCGTCGTAGCGCACGGCAATCGGCTTGTCGTTGGCGATCAGCTCGGCGCCCAGGCTCAGGCCGAACAGGATCAGGAACAGCCACAGCGACCACCAGCCACGGCGGTTGGCCTTGAAGCGCTCGAAGCGCCGACGGTTGAGGGGGGACAGGGCCATGTCAGTGCTCCCGGCTGGCGAAGTCGATGCGTGGATCGACCAGGGTATAGGTCAGGTCGCCGATCAGTTTCACCACCAACCCCAGCAGGGTGAAGATGAACAGGGTGCCGAAGACCACCGGGTAGTCGCGGTTGATGGCCGCCTCGAAACTCATCAGGCCCAGGCCGTCGAGGCTGAAGATCACCTCGATCAACAACGAGCCGGTGAAGAAGATACCGATGAATGCCGAAGGGAACCCGGCGATCACCAGCAGCATGGCGTTGCGGAACACGTGGCCGTACAGCACGCGCGGTCGGCTCAGGCCCTTGGCCTTGGCGGTGACCACGTACTGCTTGTTGATCTCGTCGAGGAAGCTGTTCTTGGTCAGCAAGGTCATGGTGGCGAAGTTGCCGATGACCAGCGCGGTGATTGGCAGGACCAGGTGCCAGAAGTAGTCCAGCACTTTGCCGGTGGTGCTCAGCTCGTCGAAGTTGTTGGAGGTGAGGCCGCGCAACGGGAACCAGTCGAAGTAGCTGCCGCCGGCGAACAGCACGATCAGCAGAATGGCAAAGAGGAACGCCGGGATGGCATAGCCGACGATGATCGCCGAACTGGTCCACACGTCGAAGTGGCTACCGTGGCGTACGGCCTTGGCGATACCCAGCGGGATCGACACCAGGTACATGATCAGCGTGCTCCACAGCCCCAGCGAAATCGACACCGGCATTTTCTCGATGATCAGGTCGATGACCTTGGCATCGCGGAAGAAGCTGTCGCCGAAGTCCAGGCGGGCGTAGTTCTTGATCATGATCCACAGGCGTTCGGGCGCCGACTTGTCGAAGCCGTACATGCGCTCGATCTCGGCGACCAAGGCCGGGTCCAGGCCTTGGGCGCCGCGGTAGTTGGAACCGGCCACCGACACTTCGGCGCCGCCACCGGCAATCCGGCTGGTGGCGCCTTCGAAGCCTTCGAGCTTGGCGATCATCTGCTCGACCGGGCCGCCGGGGGCGGCCTGGACGATGATGAAGTTGATGATCAGGATGCCGAACAAGGTCGGGATGATCAGCAGCAGGCGGCGCAGGATATAGGCCAGCATCTCAGTTGGCCTCGTCCGCAGGGGTTGCGCTGACCGCCGGCGTCACGCCGGGCTTGATCCACCAGGTGTCGATGCCGATGTCGTACTTGGGCGATACCTTGGGGTGGCCGATGTGGTTCCAGTAGGCCACGCGCCAGGTCTTGATGTGCCAGTTGGGGATCACGTAGTAACCCCACAGCAACACGCGATCGAGGGCGCGGCAGTGGTCGATCAGGCTCTGGCGTGAATCGGCGTTGATCAATTGTTCCACCAATTGGTCGATGGCCGGGTCGCGCAGGCCGATGAAGTTGCGGCTGCCGGGGTTGTCGGCGGCAGCGCTGGACCAGAACTCGCGCTGCTCGTTGCCCGGCGAGTTGGACTGCGGGTAGCCGCCGACGATCATGTCGTAGTCGCGTGAACGCAGGCGAGTGATGTACTGGGACACGTCGACCCGGCGGATGTTCAGCTCGATACCGAGGTCGGCGAGGTTGCGCTTGAACGGCAGCAGGATGCGCTCGAACTCGGTCTGTGCCAGCAGGAACTCGATGCTCACCGGCTTGCCCTGGGCGTCGACCATCTTGTCATCGACGATTTTCCAGCCCGCTTCCTGCAGCAGCTTGTAGGCCTGGCGCTGCTGTTCGCGGATCATGCCGCTACCGTCGCTGACCGGGTTGTGGAAGGTCTCGCTGAATACTTGCTCGGGCACTTTGCCGCGCAGCGGCTCGAGGATTTTCAGCTCGCTGGGGCTGGGCAGGCCGCGGGCAGCCATTTCCGAGTTCTCGAAGTAGCTGCCGGTCCGGGTGTAGGCGCCGTTGAACAGCTGCTTGTTGGTCCACTCGTAGTCCAGCAGCAGGCTTAGCGCCTGGCGCACGCGGATATCCTGGAACACTGGGCGGCGGATGTTGAAGATGAAGCCCTGCATGCCGGTGGGATTGCCGTTGGGCAGCTCTTCCTTGATCAGGCGGCCGTCACGTACGGCCGGTATGTCGTACGCGGTGGCCCAGTTCTTCGCGCTGACCTCCAGCGCATAGTCGAACGCCCCTGCCTTCAATGCTTCGAGGGCGACCGTGGTGTCGCGGTAGGAATCGAAGGTCATCACATCGAAGTTGTAGAAGCCGCGGTTGATCGGCAGGTCCTTGGCCCAGTAATCCTTGACCCGCTCGTAGCGTATCGAGCGCCCGGCTTTCACTTCGGCGACCTTGTACGGGCCGCTGCCCAGCGGGATTTCCAGGTTGCCGCGGTTGAATTCGCGGGTTTCGTACCAGTGCTTGGGCAGTACCGGCAGCTGGCCGAGAATAAGCGGCAGCTCGCGGTTGTTGCGGTGCTTGAAGCGGAACAGCACCTTCAGCGGGTCTTCGGCGACCACTTCGGCAACGTCGGAGTAATACTGGCGGTACAGCGGCGCACCGTCCTTGATCAGGGCGTTGAAGGTGAATACCACATCGTCGGCGCGCATCGGGTGGCCGTCGTGGAAGCGTGCTTCGGGGCGCAGGTAGAAACGCACCCAGCTGTTGTCCGGGGCCTTCTCGATCTTGCCGGCCACCAGGCCGTATTCCGTGAACGGCTCATCCTGGCTCTGGCGCATCAGGGTGTCGTAGATGATGCTGATGTTCTCGGCCGACACGCCCTTGTTGATGAACGGGTTGAGGCTGTCGAAGCCGCCGAAGCTGGATTGGCGGAAGGTGCCGCCCTTGGGCGCGTCGGGGTTGACGTAGTCGAAGTGCTTGAAGTCGGCCGGGTATTTGGCTGGCTCGTCGTACAGGGTGAGTGCGTGTTGCGGTGCGGCCAGGGCGGGAAGGCTCAGGCAGGCAAGCAACAGGCTGCCGGCCAGCCGGCGCAGGCGGTGCGTTGGCATCATTGGGCTTTCTCCGAAGTCTTGATCCACCAGCTGTTCAGCCCGAGGGTGTAGGGCGGCGTGGTGACAAAAGCGAACCGGTTGCGGTAGGCCAGGCGATGATTATCGAGGTACCAGTTGGGGATCATGTAGTACTGCCATGACAGCACGCGGTCCAGGGCGCGGGCGGAGGCCACCTGGTCATCGCGGCTGCGGGCGGCGAGCAGGGTGTCGAGCAGGTGGTCGACCACCGGGTCGCGGACCCCAGCATAGTTCTTGCTGCCCTTGGTCGTGGCCTGGCTGGAGTGGAAGTACAGCCACTGTTCAAGGCCAGGGCTCAGGGTCTGGTTCAGGGTCATCAGGATCATGTCGAAATCGAACTGGTCCAGGCGCTGTTTGTACTGGGCGCGGTCGACGGTACGCAAATGTGCATCGATGCCGATGCTGGCCAGGTTTTCCACATAAGGCTGCAGGATGCGTTCAAGGTTGGGGTTGACCAACAGCAGCTCCATGCGCAGTTGCTGGCCCTTGCTGTTGACCAGGCGCTGGCCATCGAGCTTCCAGCCGGCTTCGGCGAGCAGGCCGAGGGCCTGGCGCAGGGTCTGGCGGCCGATGCCGCGGCCATCGGTCTGGCTGACCTTGTACGGTTCGCTGAACAGCCTGGCCGGCAACTGGTCGCGGAACGGTGCCAGCAGCAGCCATTCCTTGCCGGTGGGCAGGCCGCTGGCGGTGAAATCGCTGTTGGGGTAGTAACTGGTCGAGCGGCGGTAGGCGCCGCTGAACAGCGCGCGGTTGGTCCACTCGAAGTCGAGCATCAGCCCCAATGCCTGGCGCACCCGTGGGTCGCTGAAGGTCGCCCGCCGGCTGTTCATGAACAAGCCCTGGGTCTGGGTCGGGATGCGGTGCGGGATCTGCGCCTTGATCACCTCGCCACGGCGCACGGCGGGGAAGTTGTAACCGTTGGCCCAGTTCTTTGCCTGGTGCTCGATATAGATGTCGAACTCGCCGGCCTTGAACGCTTCGAAGGCCACCGTGGCATCGCGATAGAACTCATATTCGACGCGGTTGAAGTTGTACTTGCCACGGTTCACCGCCAGGTCCTTGCCCCAGTAGTTCTTCACCCGCTCGAACACCAGCCGGCGCCCGGGCTGGACCTCGGTGATGCGGTAGGGGCCGCTGCCCAGCGGCGGCTCGAAGGTGGTGGCCTTGAAGTCGCGCGTTTGCCAATAGTGTTTGGGCAGTACCGGCATCTCGCCCAGGCGCAGGATCAGCAGCGGGTTGCCGGCGCGCTTGAACACGAAGCGGATGCGCAGCGGGCCGAGGATATCCACCCGCTGCACTTCCTGCAGGTTGGTGCGGTAGATCGGGTGGCCGTCCTTGAGCAGCGTGCGATAGCTGAAGGCCACGTCTGCCGAGGTGATCGGCTTGCCGTCGTGCCAGCGGGCTTCCGGGCGCAGGTTGAACACCACCCAGCTGCGGTCCTCGCTGTACTCCACCGAACGCGCGATCAGGCCGTAGCTGGAGGTCGGCTCGTCGCCGGACGGGTCGTACTGGCCGGTGCCGACCATCAGCGGCTCGTTCAGCTCGCTGATGCCGTATTGCTGGAAATTGGGCGTGGTAATCGGGCTCGACCCCTTGAAGGTGTAGGGGTTGAGGGTGTCGAAGGTGCCGAAGGCCATCGCCCGCAAGGTGCCGCCCTTGGGCGCATGCGGGTTGACCCAGTCGAAATGGGTGAATGTGGCTGGGTACTTGAGCGTGCCGAACTGCGCGTATCCGTGGCTTTCGCTCACCATCGCGGCTGCGGGAAAGCTCAAGGCCAGGCTGAGTGAAAGCAGGAGGGGACGTATCAAGTCGGCATCCGATCCAGAGGCGTTGGGCTTTGATCGGGGTACAGTAACAGCTTGGTGGGGTTGGAAAAAGAGAGGTTTTGAAGGTGGGGTGGGCGAGCTTGCCTGCTTCTGCCTAACGGGCATGACGCGGTAGCTGACCTGCGCCCTTGATCTTGAACACCTGTCCATCATTGGGGCGCAGTTCAAGCTGTAGGAGCGGCCTTGTGTCGCGACAGGGCTGCGCAGCAGCCCCAGCGATATCGGCATCACCTTCAATGATCTGGGGCTGCTGCGCAGCCCTGTCGCGACACAAGGCCGCTCCTACAGCTACCGGTCAATGCTGCAGGCGAGGATCAATGCGAGAGGTAGACGGTCAGGGTCTGGCCTGGCTTCAGGGCGTGACCGCTACGCGGGTTCCAGCGCTTGAGGTGTTGCATTTCAACGTTGAAGCGCTTGGCCACCAGGTACAGCGAGTCGCCCTTGCGCACCTTGTATTGGGTGGAACGCTTGCCGGATGCCGCTACCCGGTTGGCAGCCGCGCTTGGCGCATTGCCCCCGCGCAGGGCCAGCACCTGGCCGGCGCGTACGCTATTGCCGGAGAGCCGGTTCCAGCGCTTGATGTCCTTGACCGAAACGCGGTTGGCCTTGGCAATGCTGCCCAGGTTGTCGCCGCGCTTGACCCGGTAGCTGCGCGCCGCCACCGGTGCCTGGGCTTCGGCCACGGCACGGGCGAACACGGCCTGGTTCGGCTGCAGGCTGACCAGTTGCTCGGGCTTGAGGTTGGACAGGCTGTCGCTCAGCAGCTGCGCTTTTGCGGTCGGCACCAGCAGTTGTTGCGGGCCGTCCACGGTCATGCGTTTCTTGTACGCCGGGTTGAGCTGGATCAGCTCGTCTTCGTCGATGTTGGCGAAGGCGGCCACACGCGACAGGTCGAGGCGGTCGTTGATGGCCACCGCCTCGAAGTAGGGTTCGTTGGCGATCGGGTTGAGGTTCACGCCATAGGCTTCCGGCGTCAGCACCACCTGCGACAAGGCCAGCAGCTTGGGCACGTAGTCGCGGGTTTCCTGGGGCAGCGGCAGGTTCCAGTAGTCGGTCGGCAGGCCGAGCCGTTCGTTGCGTTCGATGGCGCGGCTGACCGTGCCTTCGCCGGCGTTGTAGGCGGCCAGGGCCAGCAGCCAGTCACCGTTGAACATGTCGTGCAGGCGGCTGAGGTAGTCCAGCGCGGCGTTGGTCGAGGCGGTCACGTCGCGACGGCCATCGTAGAAGTTGGTCTGGCGCAGGTTGAAATGACGACCGGTGGACGGGATGAACTGCCACATGCCCGCGGCGTGGGCGCGCGAGTAGGCCATCGGGTTGTAGGCGCTTTCGATGGCTGGCAGCAGGGCCAGTTCCAGCGGCATGTCGCGCTCTTCAAGGCGCTCGACAATGTAGTGCAGGTAGAGGCTGCCGCGCTCGCCGGCGGTTTCGATGAAGCTCGGGTTGCTGGCGAACCACAGGCGCTGCTGTTCGATGCGCGGGTTGACGTCGATGTTGTCCTGCAGGGCAAAGCCCTGGCGCATGCGTTCCCACACGTCCTGTGGCGGCTGCTCGGCCGGCTTGACCTGCAACGGGGATGGCTTGTGCTTGATCCGTGCTTGGTAGTTGTGCGCGCGAACGCTATCGGATTCGTCGAGCTGACGGGTGCTCTGGCAGCCCACCAGGGTGGCGGCCAGGGCCAGCGCACTGATTTGGGCCAGGCGCGTCAGGGCGACGGAATGAGAGGTTCTGCGGCTACGTGAAGACATCGGCTGACACAGGTTTCCGGGCGAAAAATTTCGGCGATTCTAGAAACCGCTCCGGGCCGGGTCAACCGTTGAGCCTCGCTTGCGATATATCTTGGGGTTATCAGAAGCCGTCCTTCCAAGACCTCAAGGCAGCAAAAACAGCGACATGCGAGGGGTTTGATTGTCCCTTCCATTCGTCTGCTTTTTGTTTAACTAATGTTTCAGAGGTGCGCAGGAAGGGGTTGGTCAGGCGTTCCAGGCCGATCGTTGATGGCAAGCTGATGCGATTGTCGGCGCGCAAGCGGGCAACGTCAGCGAACCGTTGCTGAACATGCTGGTTGCCCGGTTCCACCGCCTGGGCGAAGCGCAGGTTGCTCAGGGTGTATTCGTGGGCGCAGTACACTTCGGTGGACGCGGGGAGCGCCGCCAGCCGAGCCAGGGCCGGCTGCATCTGTTCGGCGGTACCCTCGAACATGCGTCCGCAACCGGCGGCGAACAGGGTGTCGCCACTGAACAGCACGGGCGTTGCCGGCTGGTCGCTGAAGTAGGCGATATGGCCGAGGGTGTGGCCGGGCACTGCCAGTACCTGGAAGGTCACATCCAGCACGGCCACCTGGTCGCCGTCGTCCAGCGCCAGGTCACGGCAGGGAATGCGTTCCCGGGCCGGGCCGCACACCCGCGCCCCGGTCAGTTGCTTGAGCCGTTCCACGCCGCCGACGTGGTCATTGTGATGGTGGGTGACGAGGATGTCGCTCAGCACCCAGCCCGGGTGCGCCGACAGCCAGCCTTCCACTGGGCCGGCATCTCCCGGATCGACCACCGCGCAGCGGCGTTTGGCAGTATCCTGTAACAACCAGATGTAGTTGTCGGAGAAAGCGGGGAGAGCATCGATCTGTATCATGGTGCGGATCCGATTCGCCTAGCGTGGCACATGAGGGCATCTTAGCCGCGATGGCGCGGTGCGAGAACCTTCGAGGGAGAGCGCAATGACCGACCAAGCCTTTGCCCAGGCCGACCCGGACTGGGTCAAGCTGATCAGCCTGGCCCGTGAGTGGTTCAACGGCCCACTCGGCCAGCTGATGCTCAAGGAGGAGGAAAAACTGCTGGAAGAAGAGCTCGGGCGCTTCTTCGGCGGTTACCTTGTCCACTATGGGCCATGCGCCGAGCCGCCACCCAGCGCCCCGCAGGTGCAGCGCAACGTGCGCCTGGGCGCGCCGCTGCCAGGGGTGGAGATCGTCTGTGAAGAACAGGCCTGGCCGCTGAGCGAGCACGCCGCCGACGTGGTGGTGCTGCAGCATGGCCTGGATTTCAGCCTGTCGCCTCATGGCTTGCTGCGCGAGGCGGCCAGCGCGGTGCGCCCTGGCGGGCACCTGCTGATCGTCGGCATCAACCCGTGGAGCAGTTGGGGCGTGCGCCACCTGTTCAGCCATGGCGCCTTGCGCAAAGCCCGCTGCATCTCGCCTTCGCGGGTGGGGGACTGGCTCAACCTGCTGGGCTTCGCGCTGGAGAAACGCCGCTTCGGGTGCTATCGTCCGCCGCTTGCCTCTGCCGCCTGGCAGCAGCGCCTGGCGGGCTGGGAACGCCTGGCTGGGGGCTGGCAGGGTTCCGGTGGCGGCGTCTACCTGCTGGTGGCGCGCAAGATGGTGGTAGGCCTGCGGCCGCTGCGCCCTGAACGTCGCGAACCGATGGGCAAGCTGCTGCCGCTGCCGCTGGCCAAGGTCAACCGCACAGCGGTCAATCCGGACACTGAAAAGCACTGAACATGAGTAGTACATGAGCGAAAGCGTCGAGATGTTTACCGATGGTGCCTGCAAGGGCAACCCTGGCCCGGGCGGCTGGGGAGTCCTTATGATCTACAAGGGCGTCGAAAAGGAACTGTGGGGCGGCGAACGCGAAACCACCAACAACCGCATGGAACTGATGGCGGCGATCCAGGGGCTGATGGCGCTCAAGCGCGAATGCGAGGTGGTGCTGACCACTGACTCACAGTACGTGATGAAGGGCATCAATGAATGGATGGCCAACTGGAAGAAGCGCGGCTGGAAGACCGCGAGCAAGGAGCCGGTGAAGAACGCCGACCTGTGGCAGCTGTTGGATCAGCAGGTCAACCGCCACAAGGTGTCCTGGAAATGGGTACGCGGGCATATCGGCCACCCCGGCAACGAACGCGCCGACCAGCTGGCCAACCGCGGGGTCGATGAGGTGCGCGCGCAGCGCTGAGCTGGGGTACAATCGCCGCCTTTGTAACTGATGCAAGTTGGAGCGCCCTGCGTGGAGCAGCAGCAAGATAAGCGGTTTGTCATTCTCGATACCGAAACCACGGGTATGCCGGTCAGCGAAGGCCACCGGATCATCGAGATCGGCTGTGTCGAGGTGATCGGTCGGCGCCTGACCGGGCGGCATTTCCACGTCTACCTGCAGCCGGACCGCGAGAGTGACGAGGGCGCCATCAACGTCCACGGCATCACCGATGCCTTCCTGGTCGGCAAGCCACGCTTCGCCGATGTCGCCGAGGAATTCTTCGAATTCATCCAGGGCGCCACGCTGGTCATCCACAACGCGGCGTTCGACGTTGGCTTCATCAACAACGAGTTCGCCCTGCTGGGCCAGCACGAGCGCGCGGACATTTCGCAGCACTGCACCGTGCTGGACACCCTGCTGCTGGCACGCGCGCGCCACCCAGGGCAGCGCAACAGCCTCGATGCCCTGTGCAAACGCTACGACATCGACAACTCGGGCCGTGAACTGCACGGCGCACTGCTCGACTCGGAACTGCTGGCTGACGTCTACCTGGCGATGACCGGTGGCCAGACCAGCCTGTCGCTGGCGGGCCACGGCGCTGACGCCGACGGTGACGGGCAGGCGGCTGGCGGCAGCGAGATCCGCCGGATTGTCGGGCGTACGCCCGGGCCGGTGATCATGGCCACTGCCGAGGAGCTGGAAGCGCATGCCGAGCGCCTGGCAGCGATTGCCAAGTCGGCCGGTGGGCCCTCAATGTGGCAGGCTTTGACCGAGACAACTGCCGGCTGAATTTTCGCCTTGGGTTGTGTGGTGTCGGTGAGATCGAGCGCCGCCCGCGCGGCGCTCGATTTACGCGCCACCTCAACCTCAAGACAGGCACGTCAACTACCCTGAAATGGACGCCATGTCCTTCGGAGGTAGCCACCTGATGTACAAGGACCTCAAGTTCCCCATCCTCATCGTCCATCGTGCCATCAAGGCCGACAGCGTCGCTGGCGAGCGTGTGCGTGGTATCGCCGAGGAGCTGAGCCAGGACGGCTTTACCGTCATCAAGGCTGCCGACCACGCTGAAGCGCGCCTGGTGGTCACCACCCACCACGGCCTGGCCTGCATGCTGATCGCCGCCGAAGGCGTCGCCGAAAATACCCACCTGCTGCAGAACATGGCCGAGCTGATCCGCCTGGCTCGCCTGCGGGCGCCCAACCTGCCGATCTTCGCCCTCGGCGAACAGGTCACCCTGGAAAACGCCCCCGCCGAAGCCATGAGCGAGCTCAACCAGCTGCGCGGCATTCTCTACCTGTTCGAAGACACCGTGCCGTTTCTCGCGCGCCAAGTGGCGCGTGCGGCGCACAGCTACCTCGATGGCCTGCTGCCGCCGTTCTTCAAGGCCCTGGTGCAGCACACCGCGCAATCCAACTATTCCTGGCACACGCCGGGCCACGGCGGTGGCGTGGCCTACCGTAAAAGCCCGGTGGGCCAGGCCTTCCACCAGTTCTTCGGGGAAAACACCCTGCGCTCGGACCTGTCGGTTTCGGTGCCCGAACTGGGCTCGCTGCTCGACCACACCGGCCCCCTGGCCGCAGCCGAGGCCAGGGCGGCGCGCAACTTCGGTGCCGACCACACGTTCTTCGTGATCAATGGCACCTCCACCGCCAACAAGATCGTCTGGCACGCCATGGTTGGCCGTGACGATCTGGTGCTGGTGGATCGCAACTGCCACAAGTCGGTGGTGCATGCGATCATCATGACTGGCGCAATCCCGCTGTACCTGTGCCCCGAGCGCAACGAACTGGGCATCATCGGGCCGATCCCGCTCAGTGAGTTCAGCCCGGCGTCGATCCAGGCGAAGATACAGGCCAACCCGCTCGCGCGCGACCGCGGGCAGCGCATCAAGCTGGCGGTGGTGACCAACTCCACCTACGACGGCCTGTGCTATCACGCCGGGCTGATCAAGCAGACCCTGGGCGCCAGTGTCGAGGTGCTGCACTTCGACGAGGCCTGGTTCGCCTACGCGGCGTTCCACGGCTTCTTCACCGGGCGCTATGCCATGGGCACGGCCTGCGGCGCAGACAGCCCGCTGGTGTTCAGCACCCATTCCACCCACAAGCTGCTGGCCGCGTTCAGCCAGGCCTCGATGATTCACGTGCAGGACGGCGCCAGGCGCCAGCTGGACCGTGACCGCTTCAACGAAGCGTTCATGATGCACATTTCCACCTCGCCGCAGTACAGCATCCTTGCCTCGCTGGATGTCGCCTCGAGCATGATGGAGGGCCCGGCCGGGCATTCGCTGTTGCAGGAGATGTTCGACGAGGCCCTGAGCTTTCGCCGCGCCCTGGCCAACCTGCGCGAGCACATTGCCGCAGACGACTGGTGGTTCAGCATCTGGCAGCCGCCGGGCGCCGAAGGCATCCACCACCTGGCCGCGCAGGACTGGCTACTGCAGCCGGGCGCGGAGTGGCATGGGTTTGCCGAAGTGACCGATGACTATGTGCTGCTCGACCCGCTGAAAGTGACGCTGGTAATGCCTGGCCTGAGTGCTGGCGGTGCGCTGGGCGAACATGGCATCCCGGCGGCGGTGGTCAGCAAGTTTCTCTGGGAGCGCGGGCTGGTGGTGGAAAAAACCGGCTTGTACAGCTTCCTGGTGCTGTTCTCCATGGGCATTACCAAGGGCAAGTGGAGCACATTGCTCACCGAGTTGCTGGAGTTCAAACGCCACTATGACGGCAATACACCACTAAACGACTGCCTGCCCAGCGTAATGGCTGCCGATGCGTCCCGCTACCAGGGCATGGGCTTGCGCGAGCTGTGCGACCAGTTGCATGGCTGCTACCGCGCCAATGCCACGGCCAAGCAACTGAAGCGGCTGTTCACCCGCTTGCCGGAAGTGGCCGTGAGCCCGGCCAGGGCCTATGACCTGATGGTGCGCGGCGAGGTGGAGGCGGTACCGATCGAGGCGCTGTCGGGGCGGGTGGCGGCGGTGATGCTGGTGCCCTACCCGCCGGGCATTCCCTTGATCATGCCAGGGGAACGGTTCACCGAAGCGACCCGCTCGATACTCGACTACCTGGCCTTTGCCCGGGCGTTCAACCAGGGCTTCCCCGGCTTTGTCGCCGACGTGCACGGCCTGCAGAACGACAGTGGCTGCTACACGGTGGACTGCATCAAGGAATGCGAATGATCTCGACGCCGCTGCGGGCCAGTTCGAAGCGGTTTTCACCCAGGTGGTTGACCTTGTCACCGATGGCCAGGCGGTAGGTGGTGATGGGCGCGCCCAGCGTGCTGCCGTCCACTTGCAGGGTCGACTCCTGGAACTCGTGCACGGGGTAGATACGGCCTTCGGCGTCACGGGCGTGGAATTGGCCGACCATTACTGCTGCCATTTGGGTGAAAACCTCTGAATTGCGTAGGGAATGTCTGAACGGATAGACCGTGGAACCGCGTTGGAAGTTTTCGTCCTGCGGAAAAAAAACCAAAGTGGCGAACGACGGTCATCTATAACTACAACGTCCCTTTACCCAGCAAAGGTTGGAATTGCCATGACCCAGGTGTATTCGGTAGCAGTCGTCGTCGGTAGCTTGCGCAAGGACTCCTACAACCGCAAGGTTGCCCGCGCGCTCTCGGAGCTGGCGCCGTCCAGCCTGGCGCTGAAGATCGTCGAGATCGGTGACTTGCCGTTGTACAACGAGGATGTCGAGGCCGATGCGACACCGCCATCGTGGAAGCGTTTTCGCGATGAGATCCGCCGCAGCGATGCGGTGCTGTTCGTCACCCCGGAATACAACCGTTCGGTGCCGGGGTGCCTGAAGAACGCCATCGATGTCGGTTCGCGGCCCTACGGGCAAAGTGCCTGGAGTGGCAAGCCGACGGCTGTGGTCAGTGTGTCGCCGGGGGCCATTGGTGGCTTTGGCGCCAACCATGCCGTGCGCCAGTCGCTGGTTTTCCTGGACATGCCTTGTATGCAGATGCCCGAGGCCTACATTGGTGGGGCGGCGAGCCTGTTCGATGATGCCGGCAAGCTCAACGACAAGACTCGGCCATTCCTGCAGGGTTTCATCGACAAGTTTGCTTCGTGGGTGAAATTGAACAGGGCGGTTTGACCTGCCTTCAGCCATCAGCGCTGAGCGCACGACCGCTGTAGGAGCGGCCTTGCGTCGCGAACGGGCTGCGCAGCAGCCCCACAATTTCAGCATCGTAACGTGAATTGCCGGGGCTGCTGCGCAGCCCTTTCGCGACGCAAGGCCGCTCCTACAACGGCGGTTCAGCGGAAGCTGTAGGAAACCCCGGCATATACTGCAAACCCTTCGCCCGGTGTCGAGCGGGCAACGTCCTTGCCTGCATCGTTGTAGCCGGGTGTGACCGTTGCCGCATAGCGCTGGTTGGTCAGGTTGCGCAGGTCTAGCCAGGTCTGCCAGTCCTGTTTCGGTGAATTCCAGCCAAGGCGCGTGCCGAGCAAGGCATAGGCGTCGGCGTGGAAGCTGTTGGCGTAGTCCACCTGCACCTTCGACGCCATTTGCGTATTCACCCCCGCGTAGAAGCCACTTGGCCAGTCATAGCGCAGCTCGGCCTGGTAGTAGTGCATCGGGATGCCGGGCAGGCGGTTGTCGCCGAACTGGTCGTCGTCGCGGTAGTGGAAGTCACTGAACGTGTAGGCCTGGCGCAAGCTGAGCCTGCCAGTCCCGGCGCGTTCCCACAGCGTGCTGTCGAGGCCGGCTTCCAGCCCCTGGTGCACGGTGGCGCTGGCGTTGAATTCCTTGGCCGGGGCGCCTTGCATGATTTCCACGGCGAGCAGTTCATGGCGGACCTGCGCGTAGTACCAGACCAAGTCCCAATGGCCTATTGCCGCATCGCCGCGCGCACCCAGTTCCAGGGTGGTGGCGGTCTGGTTCTGCATTTCGATCGGCTGGTAGGCGGTTGGCGCACTCCAGATCAGCGACCAGGGATGTGGCGGTTCGACCGAGCGGCTCAGGTTGCCGTACACCTGCAAGTCCGGGCGGATGTCATAGCGCAGCCCCAGGCGAGGTGCATAGTCCCAGTCATGCATGCTCACCTTGCCGCCCTCGGCAGGGTAGGTGACCGCGCTTTCGCGGCGGGTGTAGATCATCGCCAGGCCGCTGGTCAGCCACAGGTCCGGGACCAGCTCCAGGTCGTTGCCGAAATGCACCACGGTGTCCGAACCCTGGTAGGTGAAGTCTCGGCTGCGTGCACCGAACATATCGCCAGTGCGCGCGAACTGCGAAGCGCCACTGTTGGGCAGGTGCTTGGTGGTGCGCCAGCCGACGGTGGTCTTGCTGTCATGGCCGAACAGCGTGTCGCGGCGGAAGTAGTTCAGGGTGCCGCTGACATCGGTGTAGGCCACCTTCAGGCGCATCGGGCCTTCGCGCAGGTCCATCGGGTAGTCATGGTAGACCAGGCCGGCTTCCAGGCGTGCATCGTCGTCGAGGTAGAAGGTGGTCTTGTTGCCCAGCCAGGTGCTGCCCGGCTGGGGGCGGCTGTCATCGCGGGCCAGGTAGTTCGGGTTGGCAGCGCGCGGGTGATGCTTGATCTGCTCCTTGGTCAGGCGCCCGGGCAGTTGGTTCTCGGTTTCCCGGTAGCGCAGGTAGAAGCGGGTTTCCAGGTCAGGGTTGAAACGGTAGCCAAAGTTGGCGGCAACGCCCTTCGCACTGCCGCTGCTGTGCGCCTGGTAGCCGTCATATTCGGAATCGGTCAAGGCCAGGTAATAGTCGAGATTGCCCACTACCTGGCCCGAGCTGACCTGGCGGTGCTGGTAGCCACGGCTGCCGACTTCGTAGCGCACCTGCAGCGGCGCGGCGTCGTAGCCGCTGTGGGTGATGTAGTTGAGCGCTCCGCCCAGGGCCAGCGCGCCGTGGTCGAAGCCATTGGCGCCGCGCAGCACTTCGGCACGGCTCAGCCACAGCGGCTCGAACAGTTCGTAGGGGGTACCGCCCGGGCCGGTCAGGGGCAGGCCGTCGAACATCGTGTACACCCCGGAGCCATGGGCCCCTGGGGCGCGGTTGATGCCCGAGCCGCGGATCGACAACTTGATGCCATCGTTGCCCGCCGACTGGGCGAATACCCCCGGCTGGTAGGCCAGCACGTCCTGGTTGCTGGCGAGCCGGCCCTGTCCGGCACGCTGCATGTCCACCAGGTTACTGGCCCCTGGCACCTCGCGCAGGCGTTCGCTGGCTGCGCTCAGGTCATTCTGCTCTTCGTCGGTGATCAGCACCTGGTCCAGTTCGACCGAGGAGGCTGCAGCAGGCTGGTTGGCAGCCAAGGCAGCCAGCAGGCCGAGGCAGGACGATAGGGGCAAAACGCAACGCATGGTACGACTCCAGGTGACAGGGCAAATGACAACGGCGTTGAGACGAGCGAAATTGCCCTTGAAGCACGAAGAAATCCGGCTAATTTGCCGCAGGTTTCACCAGGTGGTTTTGTACGAAAGTTCGCTACAAGCCGCAGTGGTGGAGCCGCACGGCAGGCGCTTCGTAAGGTGGCCGCAGACCGGCAGCGATGCCTCTGTCAATCACCTGCGGAGTTCAAACATGAATGACCACGCACGACATTCGCAGCACCCCCTGGCGGACGCCCCGGTTCGCCTGACGCCACGTGAACAGCAAGTCCTGTTGTGGTGCGCCTACGGCAAGAGTTCCTGGGAAATCGGCCAGATCCTGGCGTGCAAGGAATCGACGGTGAACTTTCACGTGTCGAACATCCTGCGCAAGTTCGATGTGCCCACACGGGTGGCAGCAGTGATCAAGGCCATTCGCTACGGCATGTTGGCCGAGCAGTGAGGGGCGAACATGGGCAGTGATCCTCTGTTTCCACGTTTTGCCGACAGCCATGACCCGTTCTGGCCTCGCATAGACCTCAGCAGCCTGCGCGAGCGGCTGCTGCTGCAGCCGTCGGTCAGCGAAACCGCACTGGCAGTGGCCGCCCGTTGCGCGGTCATCGACGCGGCACGCGAGTTCGCCCATTGGCGAGCGGTGCTGCGCAGGCGAGGTTACAAGCGCCTCGAGGATGTCGCCAGGCATGACCATGGGCGCGCATTGCGGGTGTGCTACTTGCGCTTTATCGAGGCTGCGGTCCGCCACAACCTGGGATCGACGGCGTGCTTGCCCACTGCACGTGGAGGGCGCAACCATGCCTGAAACCGAACTGTTCGACACGCCGTGCGCCGCGCTCGTGGCGTTGCTGGAAGTGGATGGCGATGTGCTGTTCGCTGCGCTGCTCGGTGCACTGCTGGTGAGCGCGGCGCGTGACCGGTTGATCACCAATACCGCCAGGCGCCTGAAACTGGGCCAGAAGCTGCTGCTGGTATTCGTCACCGTCGGGGTAGGCCACTTGTTCGAGCCGCTGGTGTCGTCACTGACGCCCTTGTTGACACGCGGCATGGCGGCATTCGTGGCTGCGGTGGTGGTGATCCCGATCAGCCTCAAGGTCATGGTCTGGCTGGATACACTAGACCCGCGCGAGCTCATCCAGCGCTGGCGGAACCGGGGCTAGCCGGTGGCGGATCCGGCCAGCGCATTCAATTGCTGTTCCAGTTGCTGGATGCGTTGCTTGTCCTTGATCAGCAGCAGGATGGCCTGGCGATCAGCCGGCGCTAGCGTGCGTAGCCGCGTGAGCACGTCTTGCTCCCAGTCGGCGTCATCCAGGGCTGTGGTGACGGGGGCGGCTTCGCCCAGCAGCAGCCAGTCCAGCGAGCAACCATGTTGCCGGGCCAGGTCTACGCACAGCGAATAGGGAATGCTGTCGCGCACCTTCCAGCTGCTCAGGGTCTGCGGGCTGATCGACAGCTTGCGCGAGAGCTCGGCATCGGTCTTGGCGCCGGTCAGAAGCTTGAGGCGGGTGAGCACTGCAGCAAGTACATGAGTACTCATAACAGATATCCATGACTGGTTTAAAGATATTCCATGGGCTTAAACTACTCGTTATGAATACAGCCCTGCATTTTAAGGAGCATTTCTGCAATGAGAAACATTGAACTGAAGAATAATCTCAACTTTGCAGCCAATACTGACACAGCTGAACGATTATTCTTAGAGAGCCTGGCGGTGAATCATGCTTGCAGGTACTTGCCGTGAGTACCTACAAGCTGGTTTGCCCGCATTGCCACAGCCGGATGCGCATACGCACCAGCGAAGGGCGCCATATTTTCCTGCGCATTGCCTATTTGCAATGCACAACCGAGGCGTGTGGCTGGTCAGTGCGTGCCGAATTCGAAATGACCCACGAACTCTCACCCAGCGGCATGCCCAACCCGGAAGTTTACCTGCCTTCGGCCAATGGTGAGTTGCGCAGGGCGGCGTTGCCGACGGTAACTCAGGGAGCTGCTGATGAATGAGCTGCCACTGGACCCGATGGAACGACCTGCAGCGAAAACAAGGCAGATAAAAAAACACCCCGCATGAGCGGGGTGTCTTGTTTTGCCGGGGCGATCAGCCGATCAGTTGCAGGCCCGCCTGCTGGACCATTTCCAGCAGTGGTTGCGGGTACACGCCAAGCACGAAGGCGAGAATGGCGATGGCCAGCAGCATCACGCCGCCAGTGCGCTGTTCCCACTTCAGCGGGGCGTCGTGGCGACGCAGGTTCGGCTCGACCAGGTACAGGGTGACCATGACGCGCAGGTAGTAGTAGACGCCGATCGCGCTACCGATCACCAGCGCACCGACCAGCCACCACAGGTGCGACTCGACGCCAGTGGCGATGATGTAGAACTTGCCGATGAAGCCGGCGGTCAGCGGGATACCGGCCAGCGACAGCATCATCACGGTCAGCACCGCGGTCAGGTACGGGCGGCGCCAGAACAGGCCGCGGTACTCGTACAGCGCATCGGCGTCACGGCCGCCGTATGGCGACGACATCAGGGTGATGACACCGAACGCGCCAAGGCTGGTGATCACGTAGGTGACCAGGTACACGCCCATGGCTTCCAGGGCCAGGCCCTTGCTGGCAACCAGGGCGATGACCAGGTAGCCGAAGTGGGCGATGGACGAGTAACCGAGCAGGCGCTTGAGGTTGCTCTGGGTCAGTGCCAGCAGGTTACCGATCAGGATCGAGGCCACGGCAATCACCGCCAGCACGGTGCTCAGCACGCCGCTGCTGGCAGCAGGGGAGAGCATGAACAGGCGTACCACCACGGCGAACACCGCCACCTTGCTGGCGGTGGCCAGGAACGCGGCGACCGGCGCCGGGGCGCCTTCGTAGACGTCCGGGGTCCACAGGTGGAACGGTACCAGCGACAGCTTGAAGGCCAGGCCGACCAGCATCATCGCCAGGCCCAGCTGGGCCAGCAGGCTTGGCATGCTGGTGGCGGCCAGGGCCTTGCCGATCTGGTCGAAGCTCAGGCTGCCGGCGTCGGCGTACAGCAGGGCCATGCCGAACAGCAGGAACGCCGAGCCGGCAGCCGACAGCACCATGTACTTGATGCCGGCCTCGAGCGAGCGCTTGTTGAAGAAGGCATATGCCACCAGGCCGTAGACCGGTACCGACAGCAGCTCCAGGCCGATGAACAGGCCGGCCAGGTGGTTGGCGCTGACCAGCACCAGGCCGCCGAGGGCCGACATCAGCAGCAGCAGGTAGAGTTCTTCACGGTTGCCCGGGAAGCCCTTGGAGCCTTCGCCGAGGTAGGCGTGGGCGAGGGTGACGCAAGCCAGCGTCGCCACCAGCATGATCGCCATGTACAGGCAGGCGAACTTGTCGATGGTCACCAGCGAGGTGACCGCCAGCGGCGCGACCTTCAGCGCCGGCAGGATCGACAGCAGGGCCAGGTTGAGGCCCACGGTGGACAGCAGGAAGGTCTGCGAGTGGTTGCGCTTCCAGGCGATCGCCAGCATCACCACCACCGTGGTGATGGTGGTGATCAGCATCGGCGCCAATGCGATGAAGTGTTGAGTGGTGAATTCCATAGCGCTCTTACCGGGCCGAAGCGAGTTGAGTGAAAGCGGAACCGAGCCACTGCTGCACACCACTCATGGTGGCGGCAGAGGTGTCGAGGAACGGCTGCGGATACACGCCCAGCAGGATCAGCAGTACTGCCAGACCCAGGACCATGATCAGCTCGCGACCGTCCATGCCGGCCAGCACGTTGTCGGCCTTGGCCGGGCCGAAGTAGGCGCGGTGGATCATGATCAGCGAGTACACCGAACCGAACACCAGGCCAGTGGTGGCGATCACGGTGATCCACGGCACGCTGGCGAAGCTGCCGATCAGGATCAGGAATTCGCCGACGAAGTTGCCGGTGCCGGGCAGGCCCAGGGAGGCGGCGGCGAAGAACAGGCTGATGGCCGGCAGGTAGGCGATGCGGTGCCACAGGCCGCCCATTTCGCGCATGTCACGGGTGTGCAGGCGCTCGTACAGCTGGCCGGCCAGGATGAACAGCGCGGCAGCCGACAGGCCGTGGGCCAACATCTGGATCACCGCGCCTTGCAGGGCCTGCTGGCTGCCGGAGTAGATACCGATCAGCACGAAGCCCATGTGCGAGACGCTGGAGAAGGCCACCAGGCGCTTGATGTCGGTTTGCGCGAAGGCCAGGAAGGCACCGTAGAAGATACCGATCAGGCCCAGGGTCATGGCGATTGGCGCGAACTCGGCCGAGGCATTCGGGAACAGCGGCAGGGCGAAGCGCAGCAGGCCGTAGGCCGCGGTCTTCAGCAAGATACCAGCGAGGTCCACCGAACCTGCGGTCGGCGCCTGGGCGTGGGCGTCAGGCAGCCAGGAGTGGAACGGCACCACCGGCAGTTTCACCGCGAAGGCGATGAAGAAGCCCAGCATCAGCAGGTACTCGGTACCGGCTGGCAGTTCGGCTTTCAGCAGGTCGCTGTAGTTGAAGGTGATCACCCCGGTGTTGGTGTAGTTGACCAGCACCAGGCCAAGGATCGCCACCAGCATGATCAGGCCGCTGGCCTGGGTGAAGATGAAGAACTTGGTCGCCGCGTAGATCCGGGTCTTCTTGCCGTCTGCCGAGCTGTGACCCCAGAGCGCGATGAGGAAGTACATCGGCACCAGCATCATTTCCCAGAAGAAGAAGAACAGGAACAGGTCCAGGGCCAGGAACACACCGACCACGCCGCCGAGGATCCACATCAGGTTGAGGTGGAAGAAGCCGACGTGGCGCTGGATTTCCTTCCAGGAGCACAGTACCGACAGCACACCGAGCAGGCCGGTGAGCAGGATCATCAGCAGCGACAGGCCGTCGAGGGCCAGGTGGATGCTGATGCCGAAGCGCTGGATCCACTGGACTTTGTATTCCAGGGCCCAGGCCGGCTCGGCGCCCGGAGCGGGGGCGAGGGTGTAGTCGCCGTTAGCCCACAGCCACAGGCCGATGCCGAGCAGCAGGGACATGGTCAGCAGCGCGATCCAGCGCGGCAGAGTGGCGCCGAAGCGCTCACCCAGCCAGCACAGGAAGCCGCCGATGAAGGGGATCAGGATCAGCCAAGGCAAAATCATGACGGGTTGGTTTCCTTTGGCAAAGTCGCAAGATTCATAGTCATACCGCAGCCACTACCACGGCACCGAGCACCAGCACGGCACCCACGGCGATAGAGGCGGTGTACCAGCGCAGCTGGCCAGTCTCGGTCTTGCTCATGGCGACGTGGCCGCCACGCGCCATCCGAGGAATCAGGCCGATGGTGCGGTCAACCGGGTCCTTGCGCAGGATATGGCTGATCAGCAGGTACGGTTTGACAAAGAGCTTGTCGTAGATCCAGTCGAAGCCCCAGGCAGCGAACCACCAGGCCGACAGGACACGGCCGATGCCACTGTTGGCCACGGCGCTGACGAAGCGGCGCTTGCCCAGGAACAGCAGGGCCGACAGCAGGATACCGGCGATGGCGATGGCACCCGAGGTGATCTCCAGCGCGTGCTTGGCTTCGCCACCGGCGTGGCCGGCGCTTTCCGGCAGCACGCCTGCCAGCGGCGGGGTGATCCAGGCGCCGACGAAGGTCGACAGCACGATCAGCACGCCCAGCGGCAGCCAGTGGCTGATGCCGTGGCCGGCGTGGGCTTCGGTCTTGGCTTCGCCGTGGAAGGCGATGAAGATCAGGCGGAAGGTGTACAGCGAGGTCATGAACGCGCCGACCAGGCCGGCATACAGCAGGCCGGTGTTGCCGCTGGCGAAGGCTTCCCAGAGGATCTCGTCCTTGGAGTAGAAGCCCACGGTCACGATCGGCAGGGCGGCCAGGGCAGCACCACCGACCACGAAGCTGGCGTAGGCCAGCGGCAGTTTCTTCCACAGGCCGCCCATCTTGAAGATGTCCTGCTCGTGGTGGCAGGCAACGATCACCGCACCGGAAGCCAGGAACAGCAGGGCCTTGAAGAAGGCGTGGGTCATCAGGTGGAAGATCGCCGCGTCCCAGGCACCCACGCCCAGGGCCAGGAACATATAGCCGATCTGGCTCATGGTCGAGTAGGCGAGGATACGCTTGATGTCGGTCTGCACCAGCGCGGCGAAGCCGGCCAGTACCAGGGTCACGCCACCGACCACGCCGACCAGGTGCAGGATGTCCGGGGCCAGCAGGAACAGGCCGTTGGTACGGGCGATCAGGTACACGCCCGCGGTCACCATGGTTGCCGCGTGGATCAGTGCCGAGACCGGAGTGGGGCCGGCCATCGCGTCGGCCAGCCAGGTCTGCAGTGGCAGCTGCGCCGATTTACCGACCGCACCACCCAGCAGCATCAGCGTGGCCAGGACCATCCAGGTGTCGCCAGCCTGGAACTTCTGCGGAGCCAGCACCAGCAGCTGCTGCACGTTCAGGGTACCCAGCTGGGCGAACAGGATGAACAGGCCGATGGCCATGAACACGTCGCCGATGCGGGTGACGATGAAGGCCTTGAGTGCCGCGTTACCGTTGTTGCGGTTGCTGTAGTAGAAACCGATCAACAGGTACGAGCACAGGCCCACGCCTTCCCAGCCGAAGTAGATGAACAGCAGGTTATCGCCCAGCACCAGGAACAGCATGCTGGCGATGAACAGGTTGGTGTACGCGAAGAAGCGCGAGTAACCGGCTTCGCCACGCATGTACCAGGAGGCGAACAGGTGGATCAGGAAGCCGACACCGGTGACCACGCCGAGCATGGTCACCGACAGGCCGTCCAGGTACAGGGTGAAGTTCGGCGCGAAGCCGTCCACCGACATCCACTGCCACAGCAGCTGGCTGTACGCGCCGCCTTCCGGCGGGGCAACGTTGAATTGCCAGATGACGTAGGCAGCCACGGCGGCCGACAGGCCCACCGAGCCGACGCCGATCAGGGCCGACAGGTTCTCCGAGAAGCGCCCGCGCGAGAACGACAGCAGCAGGAAGCCAAGGAGGGGGAAGACGAAAGTCAGGAAGAGAAGGTTCATCCGCGCATCTCACTGGCAGCATCGATGTCGAGAGTGTGGAAGCGGCGATACAGCTGCAGCAGGATGGCCAGGCCGATACTGGCCTCGGCGGCCGCCAGGCTGATCACCAGAATGAACATCACCTGGCCGTCGGGCTGGACCCAACGGGCACCGGCGACGATGAACGCCAGGGCAGAGGCGTTCATCATGACTTCCAGGCTCATGAGCACGAAGAGGATGTTGCGGCGGACCATCAGGCCAACCAGACCTAAGCAGAACAGGATGCCGGCGACCGCCAGACCATGCTCGAGAGGGATAGCACCCATGATTTACTCCTTCGCCTCGTTGCGGCCCAGGTGGAAGGCGGTGACGGCTGCAGCCAGCAGCAGCATCGAAGCCAGTTCGACCACCAGCAGGTACGGGCCGAACAGGCTGATGCCCACGGCTTTCGGGCCCACGGTGGTACCGCTGATGGCGGCGCCGCTCGGGGCGACGAACAGCACGTACAGCAGCTCCAGCAGCAGCAGGGCGGCGAGGATCACCGGCCCGGCCCAGATGCCGGGCTTGAGCCAGCCGCGTTCCTGGGCGACCGAAGCCGGCCCGAGGTTGAGCATCATCACCACGAACACGAACAGCACCATGATGGCGCCGGCGTAGGCGATCACTTCCAGGGCGCCGGCGAACGGCGCACCCAGGGCGAAGAAGATCATGGCCACGGAAATCAGCGAAATGATCAGGTAAAGCAAGGCGTGCACGGGGTTGGTACCGGTCACCACCCGAAGGGTGGAGAGCACGGCGATCCCGGATGCGAAGTAGAAAGCGAATTCCATCTTTCTGTCCTTATGGGAGCAAGCTCTTCACGTTGATCGGCTCGGCTTCGTTCTGCGCAGCGCCTTTCGGCTTGCCAGCGATCGCCATACCCGCAACACGGTAGAAGTTGTAGTCAGGGTTCTTGCCGGGGCCGGAGATCAGCAGATCTTCTTTCTCGTACACCAGGTCCTGACGCTTGAACTCGGCCATTTCGAAATCCGGAGTCAGCTGGATCGCGGTGGTCGGGCACGCTTCTTCACACAGGCCGCAGAAGATGCAGCGCGAGAAGTTGATGCGGAAGAACTCCGGGTACCAGCGGCCGTCCTCGGTCTCGGCCTTCTGCAGCGAGATGCAGCCGACCGGGCAGGCCACCGCGCAGAGGTTGCACGCCACGCAGCGCTCCTCGCCATCGGGGTCGCGGGTGAGGACGATGCGGCCGCGGTAGCGCGGCGGCAGGTACACGGGTTCTTCGGGGTACTGCAGGGTATCGCGCTTGCGGAACCCGTGGGAGAACACCATGGCCAGGCTGCGCAGCTGGGTGCCGGTGCCCTTAACGATGTCGCCGATATACTTGAACATGGGTCAAATCCTCACTGGGCCGCGACGGCTGGCGCGTTGTAGAGCACGAGCGCAGCGGTCACCAGCAAATTGATCAGGGTCAGCGGCAGGCAGAACTTCCAGCTGAAGTCCATCACCTGGTCATAGCGTGGGCGCGGGATCGAGGCGCGCAGCAGGATGAACAGCATGATGAAGAACGCGGTCTTCAGCGCGAACCACAGGAACGACAGCTGCGGCAGGATGCCGAACGGGCCGTGCCAGCCGCCGAAGAACAGGGTCACCAGCAGCGCCGAGATGAGGATGATGCCGATGTACTCACCGACGAAGAACATGCCCCATTTCATGCCGGCATACTCGATGTGGTAGCCGTCGGCCAGTTCCTGTTCCGCTTCCGGCTGGTCGAACGGGTGACGGTGGGTCACGGCGACGCCAGCGATGAAGAAGGTGCAGAAGCCGAAGAACTGCGGAATGATGAACCACAGGTTCTGTGCCTGGTAGTCGACGATGTCGCGCATGTTGAACGAGCCCACCTGCACCACCACGCCCATCAGCGCCAGGCCCAGGAACACTTCGTACGACACGGTCTGGGCCGAGGCGCGCAAGCTGCCCAGCAGGGCGTACTTGTTGTTCGACGACCAGCCGGCGAACAGCACCGCGTACACCGACAGGCCGGCCATGGCGAAGAAGAACAGCAGGCCGATGTTGAGGTCGGCGACGCCCCAGGTCGGGGTGATCGGGATGACCACGAAGGCGATCAGCAGGGCGCTCATGGCCACCACCGGTGCCAGGGTGAAGATCACGCGGTCGACGAAGGGTGGGTTCCAGTCTTCCTTGAAGAACATCTTCAGCATGTCGGCAGCGATCTGGAACATGCCGAACGGGCCGACGCGGTTCGGACCGTAACGGTCCTGCCACCAGCCCAGCAGGCGCCGCTCGACGAAGCTGAGCAGCGCACCGCAGACCACCACCGCCAGCAGGACCACGATGGCCCGCAGCACGGAGAGGATCACATCGATCACTTCGGGGGTGAACCAGCTCATTGTGCTGCCTCCTGCAGACCTTCGACGGATGCACCGAAGATGGCCGGCGGAATGCCGGCCAGGCCTTTCGGCAATGCGACCAGGCCAGCGCCCAGCTGTTCATTGATGCGCAGCGGCAGGCGCAGGGCCACACCGCCGACCGTCAGGCTCAGCAGGGCGCCGTCGTTGACACCCAGGCGGTCGGCTTCGGACTTGGCCAGGGCCACGTAGGCAGCCGGGATGCGCTCTTGCACCGGGGCGGCGCGCGAGGAGCTTTCTTCGCTGCCGAACAGGTGGAAGAACGGCACCGCAGTCCAGCTACCACGGGCCGGGTTGAAGGCCCCCGGAATGCGGGTGAACCAGTTCAGGCGGTCGCCTTGCGATTCGATCAGGCGCACGCCCGGGTCACCGGCGCGCAGGTGGCCACCGACCTCGTCCTGGAACTTGTTCCAGGCCTGCGGCGAGTTCCAGCCCGGCGACCAGGCGAACGGCACCTGCTGACGCGGTTCGGCGGAGCCCGAGTAGCCTTCCATGGAGAAGGCGAACGCGGTGTCCTTGTCCTGCGGGGTACGCGGCTCGTGCACGCTGATGTTGGCGCGCATGGCGGTACGGCCGGAATAGCGCAGCGGTTCGCGGGCCAGCTTCAGGCCCTTGATGCGGAACGCGGCAGACGGCGCGGCGTTGACGATGCCGGCCAGTTGCGGGGCGGCTTCGGCGCAGGCGCTGGTGACGTGGTCCAGCTGGGTCCAGTCGACCGGCTTGTTCAGCAGGGTGGCACGCAGGGCGTGCATCCAGCGCCAGCCTTCGTGAACCAGGATGCTGCTGTCCAGGTACTGCGGGTCGAACACCTGGAAGAAGCGCTGGGCACGGCCTTCCTGGCTGACCAGGGTACCGTCGCCTTCGGCGAACGAGGCGGCCGGCAGCACCAGGTGCGCGCGGTCGACGGTCGCGGTTTTCGAGTGGTCGGCAACGATCACCACCTTGGCCGCGGCCAGGGCTGCGTCGACCTTGGCGGCCGGTACGCGGGCGTACAGGTCGTTTTCCAGCACCACGATGGCGTCGGCCTTGCCGCTGATGACGGCATCCAGAGCAGCGTCGACGGACTCGCCACCGAGCATGGCCATGCCCAGGCTGTTGGCTTCAGGCACCACCAGGCTCAGCGAACCGTTCTTCTCACGCAGCTTCAGGGCCTTGGCGATGTTGGCCGCGGCTTCGATCAGCGCCGGGTCGGCCAGCGAGGTACCGGCGACCACCAGAGGGCGCTGGGCAGCGACCAGGGCATCGGCGATGCGCTGGGCCAGTGCTTGCGCTTCGGCGTCCAGGCCAGCCACGGCAGGCGCGCTCGGGTCGATGGCGTGGGCCACGGCGAAACCGATGCGGGCCAGGTCGGCCGGGGCGGCGTGCACGCATTCTTCGGCGACGTCGTCCAGCTTGGTTTCCGCCAGCGAAGCGATGAACAGCGGGTACAGCGCGTGCTGGCCGATGTTCTTCACCGCCGCGTCGAGCCACGGCTGCACCTTCATCGCTTCGGCCATGGCCTCGGCCTTGCCCTTGGTGGCCTGGCGCACGGCCAGGGCGACGCGGGCAGCGGTCTGGGTCAGGTCTTCGCCGAGCACGAACACGGCGTCGTGGTCTTCGATGTCGCGCAGGGTCGGCACTGGCAGCGGGCTGTTGTTCAGCACGTCGAGGGCCAGGCGGACGCGGGCCAGCTCGCCGGCTTCCATACCCGAGTAGAAGTACTCGGCGCCGACCAGCTCACGCAGGCCGTAGTTGCTTTCCAGGCTGGCGCGCGGCGAGCCGATACCGACGATGGTACGCCCGCGCAGCAGGTCGGCGGCCTTGTCCAGGGCAGCGTCCAGGCTCAGCTTGGTGCCGTCGGCCAGTTGTGGCTGGCGTGGGCGATCCTTGCGGTTGACGTAGCCGTAGCCGAAGCGGCCACGGTCGCACAGGAAGTACTGGTTGACCGAACCGTTGAAGCGGTTTTCCACCCGGCGCAGTTCGCCGTAGCGCTCGCCCGGGCTGATGTTGCAGCCGCTGGAGCAACCGTGGCAGATGCTCGGGGCGAACTGCATGTCCCACTTGCGGTTGTAGCGCTCGGAGTGGGTCTTGTCGGTGAACACGCCGGTCGGGCAGACCTCGGTCAGGTTGCCGGAGAATTCGCTTTCCAGCACGCCGTCTTCGACGCGGCCGAAGTACACGTTGTCGTGGGCGCCGTATACGCCCAGGTCGGTACCACCGGCATAGTCCTTGTAGTAGCGCACGCAGCGGTAGCAGGCGATGCAGCGGTTCATCTCATGGGCGATGAACGGGCCGAGGTCCTGGTTCTGGTGGGTACGCTTGGTGAAACGGTAGCGGCGCTCGTTGTGGCCGGTCATTACCGTCATGTCCTGCAGGTGGCAGTGACCGCCTTCCTCGCACACCGGGCAGTCGTGCGGGTGGTTGGTCATCAGCCATTCGACGACGCTGGCGCGGAACGCCTTGGACTCTTCATCGTCGATGGAGATCCAGGTGCCGTCGGAGGCAGGGGTCATGCAGGACATGACGATACGACCACGGGTGTCGTTCTCGTCGGTGTACTGCTTGACCGCGCATTGCCGGCAGGCGCCAACGCTACCGAGCGCCGGGTGCCAGCAGAAATAAGGGATGTCGAGGCCGAGCGACAGACAGGCCTGTAACAGGTTGTCTGCACCGTTGACTTCGAGCGCTTTGCCGTCTACGTGGATAGTGGCCATTGTTCAAAGTTCTTCGTTGGCCCGCGTGAGCGGGCGTGGCTAATGGAAATCGGTGAGCTTGCGACACGCCACGAATGAATCGGGCCTGTCGGCAAGCTGGCGAGTGGCACGGACCACTCGCCTAATCATCTTGTTATGCGCCGACCACGATCGGCCCGGCCTGGATTGGCTTGGCCAGGTCCGGGCGCAGGGTGTCGCCAGCGGATGCTGGAGCGACCCCGGCCTCGAACTCGGAGCGGAAGTATTTGATGGCACTGCCCAACGGCTCGACGGCACCCGGTGCGTGAGCACAGAAGGTGCGGCCTGGGCCGAGGAAGTTGACCAGGCCCAGCAGCGTCTCGATGTCTTCGGCGCGGCCCTGGCCTTTTTCCAGTGCGCGCAGCATCTTCACGCTCCACGGCAGGCCGTCACGGCAAGGCGTGCACCAGCCGCACGACTCGCGGGCGAAGAACTCTTCCATGTTGCGCAGCAGCGAAACCATGTTGATGCTGTCGTCCACCGCCATTGCCAGGCCGGTACCCATGCGGGTGCCGACCTTGGCGATGCCACCGGCGTACATCTGCGCGTCGAGGTGCTCGGGCAGCAGGAAGCCGGTACCGGCGCCGCCTGGCTGCCAGCACTTGAGCTTGAAGCCGTCGCGCATGCCGCCGGCGTAGTCTTCGAACAGCTCGCGGGCGGTGACGCCGAACGGCAGTTCCCACAGGCCCGGGTTCTTCACCTTGCCGGAGAAGCCCATCAGCTTGGTGCCGTGGTCTTCGCTGCCTTCGCGGGCCAGCGACTTGTACCAGTCGTTGCCGTTGGCGACGATGGCCGGCACGTTGCACAGGGTTTCGACGTTGTTGACGCAGGTCGGCTTGCCCCACACGCCCACGGCGGCAGGGAAGGGCGGCTTCGAGCGCGGGTTGGCGCGGCGGCCTTCCAGCGAGTTGATCAGCGCGGTTTCTTCACCGCAGATGTAGCGGCCGGCACCGGTGTGCACGAACAGCTCGAAATCGAAGCCGCTGCCGAGGATGTTCTTGCCCAGCAGGCCGGCGGCCTTGGCTTCCTCGATGGCGCGGTTGAGGTTTTTCGCTGCGGTGGTGTATTCGCCACGCAGGAAGATGTAGCCACGGTAGGCCTTCAGGGCGCGGGCGCTGATCAGCATGCCCTCGACCAGCAGATGGGGCTGTTGCTCCATCAGCATGCGGTCCTTCCAGGTGTTCGGCTCCATTTCGTCCGCGTTGCACAGCAGGTAGCGGATGTTCATGGATTCGTCTTTGGGCATCAGGCCCCACTTCACGCCAGTGGGGAAGCCTGCGCCACCGCGGCCCTTGAGGCCGGAGTCCTTGACGCTTTGCACGATGTCGTCGGCCGACATCTGCGCCAGCGCCTTGCGGGCAGCAGCGTAGCCGTTCTTCGATTCGTACTCGGCAAGCCATACCGGCTCGCCGTCGTCACGCAGGCGCCAGGTCAGCGGGTGGGTTTCGGCCGTGCGCGCGATGCGGTTGGCCGGGCCGAAGGAAGTAATGGTCATACGTAACCCTCCAGCAGTTTGGAAACGCCAGCCGGCTGCACGTCACCGAAGGTGTCGTCATCGATCATCAGCGCCGGGGCCTTGTCGCAGTTGCCCAGGCAGCACACCGGCAGCAGGGTGAAGCGACCGTCGGCGGTGGTCTGGCCGAGGCCGATGCCCAGCTCGCTCTGGATCTGGCTGACCACCGACTCATGGCCGCCGATGTAGCAGACCATGCTGTCGCACACGCGGATGATGTGGCGGCCGACCGGCTGACGGAAGATCTGGCTGTAGAAGGTGGCCACACCCTCGACGTCGCTGGCCGGGATGCCCAGTACTTCGCCGATGGCGTGGATGGCACCGTCCGGTACCCAGCCACGTTCCTTCTGGACGATCTTCAGGGCTTCGATGGACGCCGCGCGCGGGTCCTCGTAGTGATGCATTTCGTGCTCGATGGCCGAGCGCTCGGTTTCGCTCAGGGCGAAACGGTCTGTCTGGATAAGCGTGCTGTTCATGCTTAGCGGTCCACGTCAGCCATAACGAAGTCGATACTGCCCAGGTACGCAATGAGGTCGGCGACCATGCTGCCTTTGATCACCGAAGGGATCTGCTGCAGGTGCGGGTAGCTCGGGGTACGGATCCGGGTGCGGTAGCTCATGGTGCCGCCATCGCTCGTCAGGTAGTAACTGTTGATGCCCTTGGTCGCCTCGATCATCTGGAACGACTCGTTGGCCGGCATGACCGGGCCCCACGAGACTTGCAGGAAGTGCGTGATCAGGGTCTCGATGTGCTGCAGGGTGCGCTCTTTCGGCGGCGGCGTGGTCAGCGGGTGGTCCGCCTTGTACGGGCCTTCCGGCATGTTGCGCAGGCACTGGTCGATGATGCGGATACTCTGGCGCATCTCCTCGACACGGACCATGCAGCGATCGTAGGCATCGCCGTTGTGGGCCAGCGGTACTTCGAACTCGAAGTTCTCGTAGCCGGAGTAGGGGCGGGCTTTACGCAGGTCGAAGTTGCAACCGGTGGCACGCAGGCCGGCACCGGTAGTACCCCAGGCCAGGGCTTCCTTGGTGTTGTACGCGGCAACGCCGATGGTACGGCCCTTGAGGATGCTGTTCTGCAGGGCGGCCTTTTCGTACTCGTCGAGGCGTTTCGGCAGCCATTCGACGAAGTCCTTGACCAGCTTGTCCCAGCCGCGCGGCAGGTCGTGGGCGACGCCACCGATGCGGTACCAGGCCGGGTGCAGGCGGAAACCGGTGATCGCCTCGATCACGGTGTAGGCGCGCTGGCGGTCGGTGAAGGTGAAGAACACCGGGGTCATGGCGCCGACGTCCTGGATATAGGTACCCAGGAACAGCAGGTGGCTGGTGATCCGGAAGAACTCGGCCAGCATCACGCGGATGGTGTCGACCTTCTGTGGCACCTTGATGCCGGCAAGCTTCTCGACCGCGAGCACGTACGGCAGGTTGTTCATCACCCCGCCGAGGTAGTCGATACGGTCGGTGTAGGGGATGAAGCTGTGCCAGGACTGGCGCTCGGCCATTTTCTCGGCACCACGGTGGTGGTAGCCGATGTCCGGTACGCAGTCGATGATCTCTTCGCCGTCCAGCTGCAGGACGATACGGAAGGCACCGTGCGCCGAAGGGTGGTTGGGGCCGAGGTTGAGGAACATGTAGTCCTCGTTGGCGCCCTGGCGCTTCATGCCCCAGGCTTCCGGGTTGAAGCGTGCCGATTCCTCTTCAAGCTGCTGCTTGGCCAGGGTCAGGCTGTAGGGATCGAACTCGGTGGCGCGGGCCGGGTAGTCCTTGCGCAGCGGGTGGCCTTCCCAGGTGGGCGGCATCATGATGCGGCTGAGGTGCGGGTGGCCGGCAAAGTCGATGCCGAACATGTCCCAGACTTCGCGCTCGTACCAGTTGGCGTTCGGCCAGATACCGGTCACGGTCGGCAGGTTCAGGTCGCCTTCGCTGAGCGACACCTTGATCATCACATCGCTGTTACGCTCGATCGACAGCAGGTGGTAGAACACGCTGAAGTCGGCGGCTGGCAGGCCGCGGCGCTGGGTACGCAGGCGTTCGTCGACGCCGTGCAGGTCGTACAGCATGCTGTACGGCTTGGCCACGCCGCGCAGGAAGCTGAGCACTTCCTTGAGCTGCTCGCGCTTGACCCACAGCACGGGCATGCCGGTGCGGGTTTCCTGGGCGACGAATGCTTCGGCGCCAAAACGGTTGTGCAGTTCGACGACCACATCCTGGTCGTCTGCCTTGTAGGGCGGAATGAAAATAGCGTTGTCCGCTGTCATGGTCTCGGTCGCTTTGGGTCAACGTTAAGAATGAAGCCAGGCCGCCGGCTCCAGGGGAGCGGGCGGCAGGTCGCTGGATCAGACTTCGTCGGGGCTGCGCAGGTTGGTTACGGCGATGCGCTGCTCACGACGCAGGTCCTTCTGGGCTGGCATCTCGGCACGGTAGATGCCTTGATCACCAACAACCCAGGAAAGCGGGCGTCGTTCTTGGCCGATCGACTCCTGCAGCAGCATCAAGCCTTGCAGGAAAGCCTCAGGGCGCGGCGGGCAGCCGGGCACATAGACGTCCACGGGGAGGAACTTGTCGACCCCCTGAACGACCGAGTAGATGTCGTACATGCCACCGGAGTTGGCACACGAACCCATGGAAATGACCCATTTCGGCTCGAGCATCTGCTCGTACAGGCGCTGGATGATCGGCGCCATTTTGACGAAACAGGTACCGGCGATGACCATGAAGTCGGCCTGACGCGGCGAGGCCCGGATGACTTCGGCGCCGAAGCGGGCGATGTCGTGGGGTGCCGTGAAGGCCGTGGTCATTTCCACGTAGCAGCAGGACAGGCCGAAGTTGTACGGCCAGAGGGAGTTCTTGCGACCCCAGTTGACCGCGCCACGCAGCACATCTTCGAGCTTGCCCATGAAGATGTTCTTGTGGACCTGGTCCTCCAGCAGTTGATCGGTGACGGTTTCCCGTTCACCGACCGGGTACTGCTCGTTGGGCGCATCCGGATCGATTCTGGTGAGATTGTATTGCATGCCAAAGCCTCATTGTTTCAGCTTCGCTTGCCGCTTGCGGCGACCTTCGGGAGCCCAATCAAGTGCCCCGACGCGCCAAAGGTAGACAAGACCTGCCAACAGAATTGCTATGAAAACGAGTGCTTCGACGAATCCGGTCCAGCCGCTTTCGCGGACGGACACAGACCATGCAAAGAGAAAGAGGGCTTCGATATCGAAGATCACGAACAGCATCGCGACCAGATAGAATTTGGCGGACAGGCGCAGGCGGGCGCTGCCGACGGGCAGCATGCCGGATTCGAAGGGTTCGTTCTTGGCGCGGCCCCAGGCCTTGCTGCCGAGCAGGCTGGACAGGCCGAGCATGAAGGCGCACAGGCCGACGACACCCAGGAGGAAGATGGCAAAGCCCCAGTTGTGGGCGATGAGTCCTGCCGAATCGGACATGCTAGAAATCCTTATACAGAGACCCAGCTCTGCAGTCTGAAATAAGTGTAGAGCGGCGACCTGGTGTCGCACGTGCAGTGACCAAATGTCGCAGCTGAATCAATCGCGCTGATTTTATGGGTAAACCCGGTGCAAGTAAAATTTCTGTCGCAAATTTATTCGTAGGATTAAGTACAAAACCCGCGCGTAACCGGCTGAAAGCCTTGAAGTTAGGGCATTGCATGCGGTTTTGTTAATTATGTTTCTTGCCGCTGGTAACGAAGGACAAAGTTCGTAATGATAATTGATATCATTTGAACTGGTCCCTGATAATTCGGCTGTCCTGTACCTTGAAAAGTTCATCTGGCGGTTGCCCCTACTTGCAAACGCGAAAAACGCCTGTTCTAGCAACTTCCGACACCGCTCGCACCGCGCTGGGTCAATACTTTACCGATTGGCCGATGACTGGCCGATGAAGCGATTGCCCACTGGCCGAGCCAGTAGGTGAGGATGATCAGGTACGGCGCGGCGGCAAACGGGCTGACGAAGCGGTCGATGCCGATCAGGCTGTCGGAGCAGACGAACAGGCCGGCGCCGAGGGCGGCCAGGCCTCCACGGGCCAGGGCGCGCCAGAGCATGGCGCTGATGGCCAGGGCGTACACTGCGACCGGGATCAGCAATGGGCCGAGGCCGTGGCTGGCGAGTACGCCGAACAGGGTGATGCCGGTGAGGGCGCTGAACAGCAATGCGGGCAGGGCGGGGCGCAAGGTTTGGCCGCAATAGGCGCGCAGGTAGGCCAGGTGGGCACAAAGGAATGCGACCAGGCCGAACACGAACAGGTCGGCGGGGATGGCCAGCAGGATGTCACCGAGTACCGAGAAGGCCAGGCCGAGGGTGATCCAGCGGCGATAAGGTGTGGCGGGAGCGCTACGCAGCCAGGCGATCAGGGCCAGTACCGGGATCGGTTTGGCGAGCAGGGCGAGCAGGGTGTTGTCGCTGGCCAGTGCACATATATAGAGGGCGGCGGCGGCCAGGGCGATTGTGGTCAGGTGGCTTGGACGGGGCATGGGCGGTCCTTGCGGCTGGGCTGCCACAAGCATAGACCTGATCCCGGGTTTTGCTTTGGCCTGTACCGGCCCTTTCGCGGGCATGCCCGCTCCCACAGGATCACCTCAGCCTTCAGGAATTGCGCAGTACTTGTGGGAGCGGGCGCGCCCGCGAAGAGGCCGGCGCAGGCGCTGCCGAATTTCGGCATAAAGCAGATTTGTCCCCTTCCATGTAGGCCATTTCCCAAACATACTCCTGCCGCGCATTTTCCGTTGCCGCTGCTCTGGCAGCGCTCTAGTCTCGGCCTGTCGTTGCTCATCAACGATACAGCTTTGACAGGCTGTGACGGTAAATCGTGTGCGGCTCATTGTTATGGTGGCTGTACGTGCGGGCACGCTTGCGTGCGCCGGAACTTTGCGATTTCCGCCGGTCTGTCAACCCACGTACAGCTGCCACCCTTCTGTTTGACAGCAGACGGGTAGCGGCACTGCCAGCGGAAGTCGTTATGTTGAAAGTCGTTCCCGATCCACCCCACAACACCCATTCCCTCGAAGACACCCTGATCCAGGCCACCGACTATGCACTGTGCGCGGCGACCGTGGTGCATCAGGCCTTGATGCTGCAACCCAAATCACCGGCCTCGATCCTGATGATGACCTCGATGCATGAGCTTGAGGCCCTGCGGGCTTTGCTTGAGTCGGCATTGATCCAGGTGCAGATGCCCGCTGAACCCAAGACGTTGCACTAAGGCTGATTGATGTGTTGCCAGGGCCGGCCCTTTCGCGGGCTTGCCCGCTCCCACAGGGTCACCACAGTCTTCAAGATTTGCACAGTACCTGTGGGAGCGGGCGCGCCCGCGAAAGGGCCCGCCCAGGCATTCGAGAAATTCCAGGGGACACAACAATGACCACAGAAGACACCCAATTCACCGTCGGCATAACCACTTTCTACCAAGGCGAAAACGGCACCCACCCGCTGTTCCGCATCGAGCCAGGCATTCCCTGTCGCGACGCCCGCGAGCAATCTTCGGAACTGATGGGCTATGTGCGCGAACTGACCATCACTTGCCTGATGGAAGAGAAGCCGATGATGATCTGGGCTGCCTACTACCTGAGTGCGATGGCCAAGGCGCTGATGGATGATGCCGAGCTGGGCATGAAGCACTGAGGTACCGCAGGACTGCACGATCACCCCTGTAGGAGCGGCCTTGTGTCGCGATAGGGCTGCGCAGCAGCCCCGGGATTTTGGCGCGGATGCACAAATTGCTGGGGCTGCTGCGCAGCCCTATCGCGACACAAGGCCGCTCCTACAGGTTCCGTGTACTCCTGATGGGAAAAAGAAAGGCCCGGGGCTTTCACAAGCCCCGGGCCTTCCTTCAATCGCAACCCACTATCAGTGGAACTGCTCTTCCTCGGTCGAACCGGTCAGTGCGGTCACCGACGAAGCACCACCCTGGATAACGGTGGTCATGTCATCGAAGTAGCCAGTGCCCACTTCCTGCTGGTGCGCCACGAAGGTGTAGCCTTTGCTGGCATCGGCGAATTCCTGCTCCTGCAGCTTCACGTAGGCGGTCATGTCGTTGCGGGCGTAGTCGTGCGCCAGGTTGAACATGCCGTGCCACATGTTGTGGATGCCGGCCAGGGTGATGAACTGGTGCTTGTAGCCCATCGCCGACAGCTCGCGCTGGAACTTGGCGATGGTCGCGTCGTCCAGGTTCTTCTTCCAGTTGAACGAAGGCGAGCAGTTGTACGACAGGATCTGGTCCGGGTATTCCTTCTTGATCGCTTCGGCGAAGCGGCGGGCTTCGTCCAGGTCCGGCTTGGCAGTTTCACACCAGATCAGGTCGGCGTACGGGGCGTAGGCCAGGCCGCGGGCGATGGCCTGGTCGAGGCCGGCGCGTACCTTGTAGAAGCCTTCGCGGGTGCGCTCGCCAACCACGAATGGCTGGTCGTACGGGTCGCAGTCGCTGGTCAGCAGGTCGGCGGCGTTGGCGTCGGTGCGGGCCAGGATGATGGTCGGTACACCCGACACGTCAGCGGCCAGGCGCGCGGCCACCAGCTTTTGCACAGCTTCCTGGGTCGGTACCAGTACCTTGCCACCCATGTGGCCGCATTTCTTCACCGAAGCCAGCTGGTCTTCGAAGTGCACGCCGGCAGCGCCTGCCTCGATCATGTTCTTCATCAGCTCGTAGGCGTTCAGCACGCCGCCGAAACCGGCTTCGGCGTCCGCCACGATCGGCGCGAAGTAATCGATGTAGCCGTCGTCGCCCGGGTTCTTGCCGGCTTTCCACTGGATCTGGTCGGCACGACGGAAGGCGTTGTTGATGCGCTTGACCACGGTCGGCACCGAGTCGACCGGGTACAGCGACTGGTCAGGGTACATCGACTCGGCCGAGTTGTTGTCGGCGGCAACTTGCCAGCCCGACAGGTAGATGGCCTGGATGCCAGCCTTGACCTGCTGCACTGCCTGGCCGCCGGTCAGGGCGCCCATGCAGTTGACGAAATCTTTTTCTGGGCGGAAGGACGGGTGGGCACCTTCGGTGACCAGCTTCCACAGTTTTTCTGCACCCAGGCGGGCCAGGGTGTGCTCCGGCTGCAGGGAGCCACGCAGGCGAACGACATCAGCGGCGGTGTAGGTACGGGTCACGCCTTTCCAGCGCGGGTTCTCGGCCCAGTCTTTCTCGAGGGCTGCAATTTGCTGTTCGCGTGTCAGTGCCATGGAAATAAACCTCGTCGCATCGATCTTGGGGTAATTGTGCTGATGCTCGGGGCCGATCAGGGAAGCTGGCGGCTGTCCTGTTCGAGGAAGTGCGGCGGCGAACGCGAAGGCTCGAAGGGGAAGGGGATGCAGGCCAGGCGCAAGGAACTCCGGCAGGTCGGCTCGTGGTTGCCTTGCTGCGGTGCTACGCGATTGCCAGTACTGCGGTGATGCGCTTCCGTCCCTCGGGACAACTTCTTCGTTGCAGTCGCAATCCCGTCGAACCGCCTTGTGGGCCGTATAGACACGAGACGCCTCCAGGGGTGGGAGGAGCGCGCCTCGAAGGCCCTTGCCAGGGCCCCTGATTAGCGGGAGCGAGGCCATCATGCCCTTGGCAAAAAGACCCTGTCAAATGTTTTGTAGTGCTTTTTTGTGCTTACTACATCTTTGGTCTAATACGACTCGGCAGTCAGTTTCAAGGCCTTTGGTCGAGGCCTTGAATTGCCTGGGATCAGTCGACGAGGTCGACTTTTACCCGCAAAGTCATGTTTTCACCGCGCTGGGTGCTGTAACTGTGGCTGGAGGCACTGCGCTCGGCTTGGCTCTGTTGGTTGAACCCGGCCAGGGTGATCCATTCACCCAGCTTGCCGGTGACCGTCGTGTCGGTGCTCTCCACTTTCACTACATCGGCACGTTCCTGGCTGATACGGTCATTATTGGTGCTTATTTGCAGACGAACCGTATCGCCGCTCAGGCTTGGCGTAACGTAGAAACCCTGGGTCACGTTGCGGTATTCGGTGTTGCTCTGGAAGCGCCCGTAGCTGTCGGTGCTGGTGCTGGTAACCGGGATGCTCTGGCCAACCTGGATCAACGCCGGCTGGCCTTCGCTGGCCTGCACCTGTTGCATGCCACCGTCGCGGTTGCTGGTGCCGTAGTGGATGACGCGCGCGTTGCCGCGGTTGTCCTGGAAGTTGCTGTCATTGTTGTCGACGCTGATCAGCAGGCGCTTGGGGACAGTGTCCAGTTGTTGCAGCAGGGCGCGCAGGTCGTCGATGCGCTCGGCGCTGGCGTTGACGATCAGCTTGTTCTCGAAGGCAGTGACGCTGCCGTCCTTGCCGAGGAACGCCTGCGCTGCCGGCAGCAGTTCGGCGCTGCTGCGGTGCTGCAGCGGCACGACCTCGGTGGCGGCGTGAACGGTAAGGCTGGTGGCCAGCAGCAGCGAGGCGAAAAGGGGGCGTAGCGGCATGTGGATGATCTCCGCGGGTGGAATCAACATGATGGCAAATTTGTAGCGCTTGTGCCGGGCCCAGGTCACAAGTTGCTGTTCATGCCGCTGAACCTTGGCGCTGGTCGGGCAGTCGCAATGACAGGAAAGGCGGGGGGCTGATCGCATGAAGCGCCATGTCATCGTTCTGATGGCCATTTTCAGCAGTGCCGTGTCGGCGCAGCCGGACACGCTGCGCATCAAGCAACTGCAGCGTTGCGGTGATCTGTTGGGCGAAGGCGCACAGCACTGGTGCTTGCGCGCCGAGGGCCTGGGTGCCGTTGTGCCGACGGTTCGGCTGGGTGGATCGCCGCTCGCCCAGGCCGGCGTCGAGCGGCAAGGCGACATGCTCAGGCTGACCCTGGCCAAGGACGAGCAACGCAGCGCGCCGCTGTGGCTGCAAGACGGTGAGCGGACCAGCAACGCCGTCTGGCTGACTCGACAGCGCAGCCACGTGGTCGCCGCAGGGCCTGGCGAAGTGGCGAAGAACATGGATGGCCTGACCACCTACCTCGACCTGGTCAGCCTGTTGATCGAGGAGAAGCACGATGGCGCCGCCGAAGCCCGGCGCATTGCCGACAAGTACGGTGCCCAGGTGGTCGGTGCCATCCCGCCGCTCAATGTCTACCAGTTGCGCTTGCCGGTGCGCGACCTGGTGCAGCGCGATGCGCTGGTCCTGCGCCTCGGCACTGAGGTCAGCGTGGATGCGGTGATTGTCGAAGAATCCGCCCCCGAACGCGGCGAGGAGGGTGATGGTGGCGGCCAGTCGGCCATCGACCAGGCAGACGAGTGGGCCGCCAACCGTTTCATGGATGCGTTGTACTTCTACCAGCGCCGCATCCCTGCTTCCGGGGTGCCGGTGCAGCCAGTACGGGTGGGCGTGATCGAGCGCGAGGTGGACTTTGACGCGCCGCCATTCAGCGCCTACCGGGGTGCTTGCAACAAGGGTCAGACCTGCCTGTATGGCCCCGACGGCGATCGCCCGGGCAGCCATGGCAGCCATGTGGCCGGCATCCTGGCGGCCCGGGGGCAAGGCTTCCTGCCCGGGCTGGGCCAGCACAGTCCGGGTTTCGAGGTGATTGTCGGGCGCAACTCGGATGCCGGGATCACCGCCAATGTCGCTGCCTCGGTGAACCTGGTCGAAGACGGCGTGCGGGTGTTGAACTGGAGCTGGGGCATCCACCGGGTCGGGGCGAAGAACGTGCAGGGGGATGAGGTCGAGTCACTGGTGCGCTCCGGGCTGGCGATGAGTGGCTATGAAGAGTTGCTCGAAGAATTCTTCCTCTGGCTGCGGGCCAGGCATCCCGATGTGCTGGTGGTGAATTCGGCCGGCAATGGTGCGTCCTGGTCGGGCACCGATGAATATCGGCTGCCTTCCTCGTTCGTCACCGAGCAGCTGCTGGTAGTGGGCGGGCATCAGCGCAGTGACCAGGCGGTGCCGGTCGAAGACCCTCGGCATGTCCGCAAGCGCCACAGCTCGAACATCGACATGCGCGTGGATATCAGTGCTGCCGCGTGCATTCGCCCGCTCGCCGCCGATCGGCCGCACTGCGGCACGTCATACGCCACCCCGTTGGTCACGGCCACCGTGGCGACCATGCTGGCGATCAACCCGGCCCTGACCCCGCAGCAGGTGCGCATGCTGTTGCGGCGCAGCGCCCTGACCCTGGGCAGCGAACAGGACTTCGAGGCCATGGATGCCGAAGACCTGACCGCGCCGATACTGCCGTCGGAGCGCGGCGGGCGGCTGGACCACCCCGACCTGGGGCGCTCGGCGCGCCTGGACATGCAGCGGGCACTGGACCTGGCCATACAAAGCCGGGACCGGGTGCGCTGAACGGTGGCTGCTGGCAGACAAATTCCGTAACATCGCGCCCCTCGTTTTTCCCGTCCGCCCCGGACTGCACCACAGGATCCCCATGAAACCCGCCCGACTCCGCGCCGACCTGCTCGCCGGCCTGACCACTTCGTTCGCCTTGGTGCCCGAATGCATCGCGTTCGCCCTGGTGGCTCATCTCAACCCGCTGATGGGCCTGTACGGGGCGTTCATCATCTGCACCCTGACGGCGCTGTTCGGCGGCCGGCCAGGGATGATTTCTGGGGCGGCCGGCTCGATGGCGGTGGTGATCGTCGCCCTGGTGGTGCAACACGGTGTGCAGTACCTGCTGGCGACGGTACAGCTGGGCGGTGCGGTGATGATCCTGTTTGGCCTGCTGCGCCTGGGCAAGCTGGTGCGCCTTGTGCCGTATCCGGTGATGCTCGGCTTCGTCAATGGCCTGGCGATCGTCATCGCCCTGGCCCAGCTGGAGCACTTCAAGCAAGGCGGGCAGTGGCTCAGTGGCACGCCGCTGTACCTGATGGTCGGGCTGGTGGCCCTGACCATGCTGGTGGTCTACGTGTTGCCGAAGGTGACCCGCACGGTGCCGCCGGCGCTGGTGGCGATCCTTGGCGTCGGCTTGCTGGTGTACCTGCTCGGCCTGCCTACCCGCACCCTGGGCGACATGGCGCAGATTGCCGGTGGCCTGCCGCAGCTGGCCCTGCCGGACGTGCCGTGGAACCTGGAAACCTTGAAGATCGTGGCGCCCTATGCGGTGCTGATGGCCATGGTCGGTCTGCTGGAAACCCTGCTTACTCTCAACCTGACCGATGAAATCACCGAAAGCCGAGGCTTTCCGGACCGTGAGTGCGTGGCCCTTGGTGCGGCCAACATGGTTTCCGGCCTGTGCGGCGGCATGGGCGGTTGCGCGATGATCGGCCAGACGGTGATCAACCTCAGCTCCAATGGCCGTGGCCGGCTGTCGGGGGTGGTGGCCGGGGGTATGGTGCTGCTGTTCGTGCTGTTCCTGGCCCCGCTGATCGAACGCATTCCGCTGGCAGCGCTGGTCGGGGTGATGTTCGTGGTGGCGCAGCAGACCTTTGCCTGGGCGTCCCTGCGGGTGCTGCACAAGGTGCCGCTGAACGATGTGCTGGCGATTATTGCGGTTACCGTGGTCACGGTGTTCACCGACCTGGCGGTGGCGGTGCTGTTCGGCATCATCATCGCAGCGTTGAACTTTGCCTGGCAGCATGCGCGGGAGCTGTATGCCGACAGCCACGAAGACGGCGAGGGGGGCAAGCATTACCGGCTGCATGGCACGCTGTTCTTTGCCTCGACCACCGCGTTCCTCGAACAGTTCGACAGCGCCAACGACCCGGCCCGAGTCACGCTGGACTGCCAGCATCTGAGCTTTGTCGACTATTCGGCAATTGCGGCTTTGCAGACCTTGCGCGAGCGCTATGCCAAGGCGGGCAAGCATCTGCGTGTGGTGCATTTGTCGGAGCGCTGCAAGAAGCTGTTGAAGCGGGCGGGGGAGCAGCAGTGAGAAGGGCTGTTGCCTGGGCTGGCCTCTTCGCGGGCGCGCCCGCTCCCACAGGGATTGCATAACCCTTGGACTGCGCCCCTGAGGTTGGATTTTTGTCCAACATCAGGGGTGCACCTCACCCTTGTGGGAGCGGGCATGCCCGCGAAGAGGCCGGTCCAAGAGAAGGACTTATTCCCCGCGGTTTTTCTTCACGATGGCATCGGCAATGCTTGCCGGCGCCTCGGCATAGCGGGTGAACTCCATCGAGAAGCTCGCCCGGCCCTGGGTCATCGAGCGCATCGAGGTGGCGTAGCCGAACATTTCGCCCAGCGGCACCTCGGCACGGATTACCTTGCCAGCCGGCGTTTCATCACCGTCCTGGATCATCCCGCGGCGCCGGCTGAGGTCACCGAGGATGTCACCCTGGTATTCCTCCGGCGTTACCACCTCGACTTTCATCACCGGCTCAAGCAACACCGCGCCGCCTTTCTGCGACAGTTGCTTGGTGGCCATCGAGGCAGCGATCTTGTAGGCCATTTCGTTGGAGTCGACGTCGTGATACGAGCCGTCGTACACCGCAGCCTTCAGATTGATCAGCGGGTAGCCAGCGAGCACGCCGTTCTTCATCTGCTCTTCGATACCCTTCTGGATCGCCGGGATGTACTCGCGCGGAACCACGCCACCGACGATCTCGTTGATGAACTCCAGGCCTTCCTTGCCCTCGTCGCCGGGGGCGAAGCGGATCCAGCAATGGCCGTACTGGCCACGGCCGCCAGACTGGCGGACGAAGCGACCCTCGATCTCGCAGGTGTTGCGTATTTTTTCGCGGTAGGCCACCTGCGGCTTGCCGATATTGGCCTCGACATTGAACTCGCGGCGCATGCGGTCGACGATGATGTCCAGGTGCAGCTCACCCATGCCCGAGATGATGGTCTGGCCGGTCTCTTCGTCGGTGCGCACGCGGAATGACGGGTCTTCCTGGGCCAGCTTGCCCAGGGCGATGCCCATTTTCTCCTGGTCGGCCTTGGTCTTCGGTTCCACGGCCACGGAAATCACCGGGTCGGGGAAGTCCATGCGCTCAAGGATGATCGGCTTGTCCATGTCGCACAGGGTATCGCCGGTGGTCACGTCCTTCATGCCGATCAGCGCGGCGATATCGCCGGCGCACACGTCCTTGATTTCCGCCCGCTGGTTGGCGTGCATCTGCACCATGCGGCCGATGCGTTCCTTCTTGCCCTTGACCGAATTGAGCACCGCGTTGCCGGAGCTGAGCACGCCGGAATAGACCCGGGCGAAGGTCAGGGTGCCGACGAACGGGTCGGTGGCGATCTTGAACGCCAGGGCCGAGAACGGCTCGCTGTCGTCGGCGTGGCGCTCCAGGTGTTTCTCTTCGTTGTCCGGGTCGGTGCCCTTGATGGCGGGTATTTCCGACGGCGCCGGCAGGTAGTCGATGACGGCGTCGAGCATCAGTGGCACGCCCTTGTTCTTGAACGACGAGCCGAGGATGGTCGGTACGATTTCGTTGTTCAGGGTGCGCTTGCGCAGGCCGGCCTTGATCTCCTCGGTGCTCAGCTCCTCGCCTTCGAGAAACTTGCCGAGCAGTTCGTCATCGGCCTCGGCCGCCGCCTCGACCATGTGCGCCCGCCATTCATCGGCCAGCGCCTGCAGTTCGGCGGGGATGGCTTCTTCGCGATAACTGGTGCCCTGGTCGGCGTCGTTCCAGTAGATGGCTTTCATCTTTACCAGGTCGATCTGGCCCTGGAAGTTTTCCTCGCTGCCGATGGCCAGCTGGATCGGCACCGGGTGGTGGCCCAGGCGCTGGTCGATCTGCTTGACCACGCGCAGGAAGTCGGCGCCCTGGCGGTCCATCTTGTTGATGTAGGCCAGGCGCGGCACGTGGTACTTGTTGGCCTGGCGCCACACCGTCTCGGACTGTGGCTCGACGCCGTCGGCACCGCTGAATACCACCACTGCGCCATCCAGTACGCGCAGCGAGCGCTCCACCTCGATGGTGAAGTCGACGTGGCCGGGGGTGTCGATGATGTTGAAGCGGTACTTGTGGGCGAACTGCTTGGTCGAGCCCTGCCAGAACGCGGTGGTCGCCGCCGAGGTGATGGTGATGCCGCGTTCCTGTTCCTGGGCCATCCAGTCCATGGTCGCGGCGCCATCGTGCACCTCGCCCATCTTGTGGTTGACCCCGGTGTAGAACAGGATCCGCTCGGTGGTGGTGGTCTTGCCGGCATCCACGTGAGCGACGATGCCGATATTGCGGTACAGCTCGATAGGCGTTGTGCGGGCCATGGCGGACTACCTGCGAATGGGCGGATTCCACCACGTTAGCAGACCGGCAGAATCCTGCCGTGCCGCCCGGCTGTCAGTCAGCCTGGGCCAGCAGCAGCCATTGGCCATCTTCTTCGCGGGCCAGGCCGCTGGCCGGCAGCAGGGCCAGCAGGCGAGTGTGCAGGGCGGCTTCGGTGAAGGTCTTGAGGGTGGTCAGGTCCAGCTTGCCGACCAGGTTGAGGTCGGCCTTGGTGTACGACAGCCAGGCCTTTTTCAGGGCCTGGGCGACGTCGCTGGCGGCGGTGCTGGCGAAGCGGCGGTGCCACGGGCGGCCGTCGAAGGTGAAGGTGTGGGTGTGGCTGTAGCTGCTCTGCTCGCCACCTTCGGCGCAGCGATGGCAGCGGCACGGGCCTTCGCCGAAGGCATTGCGCAGGAAGCTGTTGAAGTCCACCACAGGCTTGAGGGACAGGCGTTTGTCGACTTCGAACAGGTCGGCGATCAGGGGTTCTTCGGCGCTCACTCGGGATCCTCGCGTGGTGTGTCTTGCATCGGCGGGCACCCTAACAGATCGGGCCTTTCAGATCACCTTTTGCAGGCCCGGCCTCTTCGCGGGTAAACCCGCTCCCACAGGTACTGCGCACGCCTTGGGCAAGGTGCGGTCCCTGTGGGAGCGGGTTTACCCGCGAAGAGGCCAGTAGAGACAATAGAGACCACCTGCCGTACTCTACGCGCCCATACGCCTACACACCCACTGAGGTAACCCCGCTTGAGCACCAAGTACCCGTACATCGCCACCATCACCATCAGCGCCGAAGACCGTGGCGGCGACACCGAGGCCTCGGAAAACCCCAACATGCGCGTTGGCCTGGAAGCGGTGACCGAAACCCTGAAGAAGGTGCATTTCGTCGGTACGCTCGCAGCCCCGGAAAAGTCCGCCACGCACATCTGCGTGACCCTGGAAAACGGCCTGACCTACTACGGCCCGATCGTCAACGGCCACGCCGAACTCGAAGGCGGCTGGATTGCCTTCGAGTCCGACATGCTCACGCCGCAGGAACTCGGCCTGTAACCGTCAGCCCAGCTCCGCCAGGCACTGCTCGAGAATGTCCAGGCCGTCCTCGAGCACCGCGGCTTCGATGGTCAGCGGCGCCAGCAGGCGGATGATGTGCCGGGCCTTGCCGCTGGGCATCAGCAGCAGGCCCCTGGCCCGTGCTGCCTCCAGCACCTTGGCCAGTTGCGCTGGCGCCGGGCTGCCGTCGGCATTCACCAGCTCGATGCCGCGCATCGCGCCGACACCGGTCAGGCGCCCGATGAACTGGCTCAGGCCCGTGGCCTTCCAGCGCTCGAAACGACGCACGATCGCCTGCTCCTGGCGCTCACCCCAGGTGGCGATGTTCTCGTCGCTCATCTGCGCCAGGCTGGCCAGGGCCGCCGCGCAGGCGATCGGGTTGCCCGAATAGGTGCCACCCAGGCCGCCCTTGGGCAGTGCCGCGAGCAATTCCTTGCGCCCGACCACCGCGCCCAGCGGCATGCCACCGGCAATGCTCTTGGCCAGCAACAGCAGGTCTGGCTCGATGCCCAGGCGGGGGAAGGCGAAGCGCTGGCCGGTGCGGCCGAAGCCCGACTGGATCTCGTCGATGATGATCAGGATGCCGTGTTCGTCGCAGAAGCGGCGCAGGGCCTGGGCGAAAGCCGGGTCAAGGGCGAGGAAGCCACCTTCGCCCTGGACCGGCTCGAGGATGAACGCAGCCACGTCCTCCACCGCCAGTTCGACGCTGAACAGGCGCTCCATGGCCTTGAGTGCCTGTTCGCAGGTAACCCCGGTGTCGGCGCTGGGGTAGGGCAGGTGATAGACCGGCCCGGGCAGTTCACCGACCCGTTGCTTGTACGGGGCAACCTTGCCGTTGAGGTTCAGGGTGGCCAGGGTGCGGCCGTGGAAGGCGCCATCGAAGGCGATGACGGCGCGCTTGCCGGTGGCACCGCGGGCCACTTTCAGGGCGTTCTCCGCCGCTTCCGCGCCGCTGTTGGTGAGCATGCCGGCCAGTGCATAGCTGACCGGCACGAACTCGCTCAGTTGCTCCATCAACGCCAGGTACGGGCCGTGTGGGGCGGCGTTGAAGGCAGAGTGGGTCAGGCGGCTGGCCTGGGCCTGGATCGCCTCGACCACCGCCGGGTTGCAATGGCCCAGGTTGAGTACACCGATACCGCCGACGAAGTCGATGTAGCGGTTGCCGTCGGTGTCCCAGACTTCGGCATTACGGCCATGGGAAAGTGTGATCGGATGAACGATGGCAATGGACTGGCTGATACTTTCCTGGTTCATGGGCACGCGGGACCTTGTTCGAGTTTCTTACTATCCAAGCGTGTCGGCAGGTTATTCCGCAAACGAATTATTTGATTGGGGTCATTCCATGGATTCTTGATCTGGCCGTTGAGTTGTGTTGGCTGTGCCGGCCTCTTCGCGGGCTTGCCCGCTCCCACAGGATCACCACAGGTTCGGATACTGTGCAGTACCTGTGGGAGCGGGCGAGCCCGCGAAGAGGCCGGTACAGGTTAACTCAATCCCCCTCAGCCACCCGCTCGCGAATCCACTGCACAAAGGCCCGGATCTTGGGCACTTCGGCCGCATGCTCGGCATGCGCGATGAAGTGCCGGCCATTGCTCGCCACCGGGTGGTCCCAGGCCACCACCAGCTTGCCCTCGCTCAGCTCTTCGGCCACCAGGTAGCGCGGGATCAAGGCGATGCCGCAGCCGGCGATGGCCGCGCGAATGCACAGGTAGAACGTGTCGAAACGCGGCCCGTGGTAGCTGTTCTGGCTGTGCAAGCCCAGCCCCAGGAACCATTCGTGCCAGGCCTCCGGGCGCGACACGCATTGCAGCAGGCGGTGTTCGGTCAGTGCCTGGGCACTGTCGAACCGGTGGCTGGCCAGCAGCTGCGGGCTGCACACCGGTACCACTTCTTCGCTGAACAGCTCGATGCAGGTTGCCCCGGGCCAGGTGCCCTGGCCGAAGAAGAAGGCGATGTCGGCCTTGGCCTGGACCAGGTCGAATGGCTCCAGCTCGTTGCGGATGTCCAGGTGAATGCGCGGGTGGCGGTCACCAAACCCCTTCAGCCGCGGCACCAGCCAGCGCGCACCGAAGGTGGGCTGGGTGGCGATGCGCAGCACTTCGGTCTCGTCGCCGTAGCTGAGGATGTAACGGCTGGAAATGTCGATCTGGGTGAGGATCTTGTTCACTTCGGTGAGGTACAGCGCACCGGCCGGGGTCAGGTGCAGGCGGCGGCGAATGCGCTGGAACAGCGAGTGCGCCAGCATGTCCTCGAGCTGGGCCACCTGCTTGCTCACCGCGCTCTGGGTCAGGTGCAGTTCCTGCGCTGCGCGGGTGAAGCTGAGGTGGCGCGCGGCCGCTTCGAAGCACTGGAGGGCGGTGGTCGAAGGCATCAGGCGTTTGGACATGAGGGGCAAATACCGAGCAAAAAAGGAAGGAGTTCATTCCATAACGGAATTATGTGTTTCGAAAAGGTCGTTTGTTGACCCCGCCCTATAGATTAATACTGACCTCGATCAACGATGACAACCGGTTGTGCGAAGAGGAGGTCAGTGGCTTTTTCCAGCGTCTGCAAAACAACAATAACCAACATCAGAAATTGACAAGAATTCTGCTTCAATCTTCCGCCGCTTTGCCGCGGCCGAGCCATTCGAGGGTTGTTCATGGCTTCGCTACACAACAACAAACAGCGCTCCTTGCAGCACGGCCTGACTTCCCGTCAGGTTTCCATGATTTCCATCGCCGGCATCATTGGTGCCGGCCTGTTCATCGGCTCTTCCAACGCCATCGCCACCGCTGGCCCGGCCATCCTCATTTCCTACGCCATGACCGGCCTGCTGGTGCTGCTGGTCATGCGCATGCTGGGCGAAATGGCCATCGCCAACCCCAACAGCGGTTCGTTCTCCACCTATGCCTCCGAGGCCATCGGCCCTTGGGCAGGCTTTACCATCGGTTGGCTGTACTGGTGGTTCTGGGTGCTGATCATCCCGGTCGAGGCGATTGCCGGCGCCGATATCCTGCATGCCTACTTCCCCGCTGTGCCGTCCTGGCTGTTCGCCTTCCTGATCATGCTGGTGCTGTCGGCTACCAACCTGATCAGCGTGAAGAACTTCGGTGCCTTCGAGTACTGGTTCGCCCTGGTCAAGGTGGTGGCGATCATCGCCTTCATCGTGGTCTGCAGCCTGGCGGTGTTCGGCGCCTGGCCGCTGGCCGAGGTGTCCGGGGTCAGCCGGCTGTGGGACCACGGCGGCTTCATGCCCAACGGCTTCGGCACGGTGCTGGGCGGCGTGTTGATCACCATCTTCTCGTTCTTCGGCGCCGAGATCGTGACCATTGCCGCCGACGAAACCGCCAACCCGAAAGACAAGATCCGCCGCGCCACCAACCTGGTGGTGTATCGCATCGCCATCTTCTACCTGGCGTCGATCTTCCTGGTGGTGTCGCTGGTGGCCTGGAACGACCCGGGGCTGAAAGCGGTGGGGTCGTTCCAGCGCGTGCTGGAAGTGCTGAATGTGCCCGGTGCCAAGCTGCTGGTCGACCTGGTGGTGCTGGTGGCGGTGACCAGTTGCATGAACTCGGGCCTGTACACCGCGTCGCGCATGCTCTATTCGCTGGGTGCCCGTGACCAGGCGCTGAGCGTGACCAAGCGCATCTCGGGCGCCGGCGTACCGACCGTGGCGGTGCTGTTGTCGACCCTGGCCGGTTTTGCCGGTTGCCTGGTCAACTATGTGTTCCCCGGCAAGGTGTTCGGCTTCCTGCTGTCCACCACCGGTGCCATCGCCTTGCTGGTGTACCTGGTGATTGCCGTGTCGCAACTGCGCATGCGTGCCCGTGCCGAGCGCGAAGGGCGCCAGCTGGAGCTGAAGATGTGGCTGTTCCCGTGCCTGACCTGGCTGGTGATCGGCACCATCGTCATGGTCCTGGGCTACATGCTGTTCAGCGATGCCTACCGCTACGAGACGCTGATGACCGCAGGTGTGACGCTGTTCATCCTGCTGGTGTCGCTGACCCAGAAAGGCGGCAAGGCAGTCACCCAGCCAGCCTGATGTTTCTGCTTAAATGGGGGCGTTATCCGCCCCCATTCCAACAAGCACAGGAAGCGTATGAACGACCAGCCCCTTTCCCTCCAGGCCCTGGCTGCACCCGACGGCACCTGCTACGGCTGCGGTTGCTCCCATCCCAGCGGCCTGCACCTGCAAAGCCACTGGGACGCCGACGGCGTCCATCTGTTATGCCGGCATGCCCCAGACAGCACCTTCATCGGCTGGCCAGGCCTGGTCTACGGTGGTTTGCTGGCAATGCTGGTGGACTGCCACTCCAACTGGACCGCGATGGCCTACCACTACCGCGCCGAGGGCCGCGAAGCCGGCAGCCTGCCGCGTATCGATTGTGTCACTGGCACGCTCAACCTGAGCTACCTGAAGCCTACGCCGATGGGCGTCGAGTTGCTGCTCAAGGCCCGCGTGGAAGGTGAGGTCGGGCGCAAGACGCGGGTGCTCTGCGAAGTCTGGGCCGGCGACGTACTGACGGTCAGTGCCGACTCGGTGTTCGTGCGTGTGGACACGGAAAAGCTCAAGCTCAAGGCGCATGGCCAAGGCTGAGGGCGGCGCGATGCCGCCTGCCTGTTGAAAAATCGCACGTCTTTCAGCGATAGGTCCGATTTGGGCTTCGCGCTTTTCGCACTACTCTGGCCGCGTCTTCACCACAACAAGCCCAGGATGACCCGCACGTATTTCACGCTGCCCCCTTGCCCGGCCCGCTGACGCGGGCGGGCTTCTCACCGCCATCCTGGTTCATGCCCAACCTTCTGCATCGACACTCCGGCAACGGCGGCAACGCCGTGCCCGAAAGCTGTGCAGACGCATTCAAGGAGACCCTGCATGCGTGCCAGATCCACAGTCAAAAGCGTGCTCGTCGGTTCGCTGATGTTGCTTGGCGGCTGCGCCAGCGCCCTCATGCCCAGCGAGCAGATCGAACTGACGCGAAGCGCGGTCAATCGCGCAGTGTCTGCCGATGCCACGCACTATGCCCCGGTCGAGATGCGCGCCGCCCAGGACAAGCTCAGCGCCATGGAGCGCGCCCTCGGCCAGCACGACCTCGAACTGGTCCGCCGGCTGGCCGAGCAGGCCGAGGCCGATGCCCGCCTGGCCGAACGCAAGGCCATGGCCAGCAAACGCCAGGAGCAACTGGACACTGCCCGCAAAGGCATCGAGGTGCTCAGGCAGGAAATGCTCGAAGCGCCGCAGAACGTCATCCACTGAAGGACACCAACATGTCGAAACGCCCACTGTTTACCATGGTTTCGCTACTCGGCCTGCTGCTGGCCGGCTGCGCTGCCTCACCGGAAAATGCCCGCCTGTTGGAGGCCCGTGAGGCTTATTCGGTATTGCAGAGCAAGCCTGAATCCAGCCGTATTGCCGCACTGGAAACCCAGGAAGCCTACATCGCCCTGGGCAAGGCCGAAGGGGCTTCGCTGAACAACCGGAAGTCGCCCGACGTCGAGCAGTTGGCTTACCTGGCCCAGCGCAAGATCGAGAGCGCCGAGCAGACCATCCTGTTGCGCCAGGCAGAGGCCGGCCTGCAAGGTATCGAGGCACAGCGCACCCAGGCACGCCTGGATGTGCGCACTGCCCAGTTGAAGGCGCTACAGGCGCTCAAGGCCAAACAGACCGAACGCGGTACCGTGGTGACCTTCGGCGATGTGTTGTTCGATACCGGCCGCGCGGAACTGCGTGGCAGCAGCCAGCGTAACATCCGGCAACTGGCCGAGTACCTGCTGGCCAACCCGGAGCGCAAAGTGCTGGTGGAAGGGTTCACCGACGCCACCGGTAGCGATGCCTTCAACCAGCAGTTGTCCGAGCGCCGCGCCATATCCGTGGCCAATGCCTTGCGTCGCCAGGGTGTGGCGGCCGCGCGGATTGCCAGTGCGGGCTATGGCAAGGAGTACCCGGTGGCGAGCAATGCCGATGCGCAATCGCGCCAGCTTAACCGCCGCGTCGAAGTCATCATCTCGCAGGGCTCCGAGGCTGTAGCACCGCGTTACTGATTGCCACTGGGCGCGGCAGGGAGCTGCGCCTTCGCCGCCTTCGGTCACTTGCCTGGCGATGGCCAAACCGCGATGTTGTCCCTAAAGTGGCAGCTTTCATTCCTGCAGGGGCCGAGCATGACCGATCTGAGCGCATTCCCTATCACCCGTAAATGGCCGGCGCGGCACCCCGAGCGCTTGCAGCTGTATTCGCTGCCTACGCCCAATGGCGTGAAGGTGTCGATCATGCTGGAGGAAATTGGCCTGCCTTACGAGCCGCATAAAATCAGCTTTGACAACGATGACCAGCTGAGCCCCGAGTTCATCTCGCTCAGTGCCAACAACAAGATCCCCGCCATCCTCGACCCCGACGGGCCGGGCGGCCAGCCGCTGGCGCTGTTCGAGTCGGGCGCGATCCTGCAGTACCTGGCGGAAAAGAGCGGGCAGTTGCTGAGCCGCGACCCGGCCCAGCGCTATCAGACGATGCAGTGGCTGATGTTCCAGATGGGCGGCATCGGGCCGATGTTCGGCCAGGTCGGCTTTTTCCACTTCTTTGCTGGCAAGGAATACGAAGACAAGCGCCCGCGTGACCGCTATGTCAACGAATCCCGGCGCCTGCTCGGCGTGCTCGACCGGCATCTGCAGGGGCGGGACTGGATGGTCGATGACTACAGCATCGCCGACATCGCCATCCTCCCTTGGGTGCGCAACCTGGTAGAACGGTACAACGCCCGCGAACTGGTCGGTTTCGATCAGTTCAAGGAAGTGCAGCGGGTGCTGGCGGTGTTCCTTGAACGACCAGCGGTGCAGCGTGGCCTGAAGATCCCTGGCTGACCACACCGACCTTGCAGGTATATACCGGCCGGTCCTGCTACGGCATGTCCGGCCGGTCAGAAAATGTGACTCAGAAGCCAGTACAGGCTCCCGGCCAACAGCATCGCCGCTGGCAAGGTCAGCACCCAGGCCATCAGCAAATTGACCAGCGTGCGCTTCTGGATGCCTGACCCGTTGGCCACCATGGTCCCGGCCACCCCTGAACTGAGCACATGGGTGGTCGACACGGGTAGCCCGAACAGGTCCGCTGCGCCAATGGTGCACATCGCCACCACTTCCGCAGAAGCACCCTGGGCATAGCTGAGATGGCTCTTGCCGATCTTTTCGCCCACCGTCACCACGATGCGCCGCCAGCCAACCATGGTCCCCAGCCCCAGCGCGATGGCCACGGCCACTTTCACCCACAGCGGGATGTAGCGGGTGGCGTCGTCCAGTTGGGTCTTGAACAGCTGCAGATGGCTGCGGGTGTCGGTATCGAAGGTCACCAGCTGGTTTTTCTCGATCAGCCGAATGGCTTCGCTGGCCAGGTACATGTCATTGCGCACATTGGCCATGGCCTCGGCTGGTACACGCTTGAGCGAGCCGTAGCCTTTGACCTCTGTGCCGATCGTCCCGGTCAGCGCAGCCAGTGCCGGTACCAGGTGCGGGCTGGCCTTGGGTTCGGCAACGAAGCGGGCAAGCACCTGGCGCGGGTCGGCCGGGGCCGTCAGCGGGTCACTGCGTACCAGCGCCTGGCGGGTTGCCTCGGCAACGGCGGAAAACTGCAGCGCCTGCTCATTGGGCATGGTCTTGTTCAGCGCGTAAGCCATCGGCAGGGTGCCGACCAGGATCAGCATGATCAGGCCCATGCCTTTCTGGCCGTCGTTGGAGCCGTGGGCAAAGGACACCCCGGTGCAGGTCAGGATCAACACGCCGCGGATCCACCACGGCGGTGGCGTTTGCCCTTGCGGCGCCTGGTACAGCGCCTTGCGTTTGACCAGCGCACGCAATGCCACCAGCAACAGAGCGGCGCAGGCAAAACCGATCAGGGGCGAAAACAACAGGGCATAGCCGACCTTGCTGGCCTGGGCCCAGTCCACCCCGCTGGTACCGTCACGCCCGTGCATCAGCGCATTGGCCACGCCGACGCCGATGATCGAACCGATCAGGGTGTGTGAGGACGAGGCCGGCAGGCCGAGCCACCAGGTGCCGAGGTTCCAGATGATGGCCGCCAGCAGCAGGGCGAAGACCATGGCGAAGCCGGCAGACGAGCCGACCTGCAGGATCAGCTCCACCGGCAACAGGGCGATGATGCCGAACGCGACCGCACCGCTGGAAAGCAGTACCCCAAGGAAGTTGCACAGCCCCGACCAGACCACGGCAACCGGTGCTGGCAGGGAGTGGGTGTAGATCACCGTGGCCACCGCGTTGGCGGTGTCATGGAAGCCATTGACGAACTCGAAGCCCAGGGCGATCAGCAGCGCCAGGCCCAGCAACACGAATGGCGTGACTGTGGTGATCACCGTGCCGCTGGCACTGACATCCTGTTTCAGGCTCCAGGTGCTGTAGGCGAGCCCGGCCAGCAGCAGGCCGAAGAACAACATCAGGGTGGCGCGGCCTGGCTTGTGCGCCAGCTGCGGGCGGGCGTCGTGTTGGGCCAGTTGCGGCTGGCTGGCCAGTGACGGGGTAGCCATGGGGGCTCCGGTTGGCGTTGGCAAAGGTGCCGAAGCCCTTGAGCATAGAAACAATTCGCCGTCTGGCCGTGACCTCGATCAATGAATTATCTAGGCTCAAGACAGACGGTAAAGGCAGGGAAAACCGATGATTCGCTGCAAGCGTGTCTACGATGCGGTTGAGGAGGCTGACGGCCAGCGCGTGTTGGTCGACCGCCTGTGGCCGCGCAACAAACGCAAGCAAGACCTGCAGGGGCAATGGTTGCGCGAGGTGGCGCCTTCGGCCGCGTTGCGCAAGGCGTTTCACCAGGGCGAGCTGGATTTTGCCGGCTTTACCCGGCGCTACCAGCAGGAATTGGCAGCCCACCCCGAACATTGGTATCCATTGCTGGACCTGGCCACGAAGGGCGCGTTGACCTTGCTGTATGCCGGCAAGGACACCGAGTGCAACAATGCCCGGGTGCTGGCTGAATGGCTTGAAGACGAGCTGGACAAACAAGGGCCCGGTAGCTCGCCGGTGTGCTACGCCCGTTGATTGATTTTTCATGGTCCCGGCCCCATTGCCCGGGCTGGCAAACCCAAGAGTTCGAAAGTTGATGCCTCTGACCCTGACACCCGCCAACGCCAGCCATTGCGCCTTCGCCCGCGACCTGACGCGGCGGGCCATGTTGCCGTACTACCGTGAACACGACCTGCTGTGGATAGAGGAAGCCTTCGACGAGGCCTGGGGCTGGCGCGAGCAGTGGCTGGTGACCGACGGCGATACCCGGCTGGGCTACTGCAGCCTCAGCCAGGACCGCCAGGCCCTGTTCATTCGCGAACTGCACTTGCTTCCCGAGCATCGTGGGCAGGGCGTCGGCAGCTGGGTGCTGGAAGAGTTGGCGCTATGGGCCAGGCAGCGCCGTCTGCCACTGCTGCGCCTGATGGTGTTTCGCAGCAATCCGGCCCGCCAGCTGTACCGCCGCTATGGTTTTGTCGAAATGGGCGAGGACGAGTGTTTCGTGCGCATGCAGCGCACGATCGACTGATAGCGTGATGATGGCTTGTCGTGGCCTGAGCGCATCGGCATAGTGGCTTCTGGTAACAGGAGAGCCACCATGAATGGAATCGGAGCACGGTTGCGGGAAGAGCGGGAACGACTGGGCATGACCCAGCGTGTGTTTGGCGATATCGGTGGGGTCGAACCCAATGCCCAGGGCAAATACGAGAGTGGCGGGCGCACACCGCGGCTCGATTACCTGGCGGCATTGGCGGCCCATGGCGTGGATGCATTGTATGTGCTCAACGGCACGCGCACCCCGGCACCGCTAGCGGGGCTGAGTGCGGATGAGGCCGGTTTGCTGGCGGCTTTCCGGCAGTTGTCAAGCGACGATCAGGCGGTACTTTGGCACCTGATGACACGTTTGACCGACAACGCCAGGCTACCTCAGGCAGCGCGGCCAGCCAGCGCTCAACGTCAGACGTTTCTGACAGAAGGAATGCGTTAGGCCCATCATGCAAAATTTTGTTAAGGTGACGGGATCCAATCGCCCTGCTGACGAGGTGTGTGCTTGATTAGGGTCCTAGTGGTTGACGATCACGATCTGGTACGAACCGGTATTACCCGCATGCTGGCCGACATCGACGGCTTGCAGGTGGTGGGTGAGGGTGACTCGGGCGAGTCGGCGCTCAAGCTGGCTCGTGAGCTGAAGCCGGATGTGGTGCTGATGGACGTCAAGATGCCCGGCATCGGCGGCCTGGAGGCCACCCGCAAGTTGCTGCGCAGCCACCCGGACATCAAGGTGGTTGCCGTGACTGTCTGCGAGGAAGACCCGTTCCCCACGCGCCTGTTGCAGGCCGGCGCCGCCGGCTACCTGACCAAGGGTGCCGGCCTTGACGAAATGGTCCAGGCCATCCGCCTGGCCTTCGCCGGCCAGCGCTACATCAGCCCGCAGATCGCCCAGCAGCTGGCGTTGAAACCTTTCCAGCCACAGGGCTCGCCGTTCGATGCCCTGTCGGAACGGGAAATCCAGATTGCCCTGATGATCGTTGGCTGCCAGAAAGTGCAGATCATCTCCGACAAGTTGTGCCTGTCGCCCAAGACCGTCAATACTTACCGGTATCGGATCTTTGAAAAACTCTCGGTCACCAGCGACGTCGAACTGACCTTGCTGGCCGTTCGCCACGGTATGGTCGACGCAAGCCTGTAAAATCTCATGTCCCAAGTTTTCGATGCCAGCGCTTTCCTGGCGACCTGCAGCGGTCGCCCGGGCGTCTACCGCATGTTCGATGGCGAAGCCCGCCTGCTTTACGTAGGCAAGGCCAAGAACCTCAAGAAGCGCCTGGCCAGCTACTTCCGCAAGACCGGCCTGGCGCCCAAGACTGCCGCGCTGGTGGCGCGCATCGCCCAGGTCGAAACCACCATCACCGCCAACGAAACCGAGGCGCTGCTGCTGGAGCAGAACCTGATCAAGGAATGGCGGCCGCCGTACAACATCCTGTTGCGCGACGACAAGTCCTACCCCTACGTGTTTCTTTCCGACGGTGAGTTTCCGCGCCTGGGCATTCACCGTGGGGCAAAGAAGGCCAAGGGCCGTTACTTTGGCCCGTACCCCAGCGCCGGCGCCATACGCGAGAGCCTCAGCCTGCTGCAAAAGGCCTTTTCCGTGCGCCAGTGCGAAGACAGCTACTACGCCAACCGCACCCGGCCGTGCCTGCAGTATCAGATCAAGCGCTGCAAAGGGCCGTGCACTGGGCTGGTGGGCGCCGAGGAATACGCCGAAGACGTCCGCCACTCGGTGATGTTCCTCGAAGGCCGCAGCCAGCAGTTGGGCAACGAGCTGAATGCCGAGATGGAAAAGGCCGCCATGGCCCTCGACTTCGAGAAGGCCGCCGAGCTGCGTGACCAGATCGCCCTGTTGCGCCGGGTCCAGGACCAGCAATACATCGAAGGCGGTAGCGGCGACGTTGACGTCATTGCCGCCTTCGTCAACCCTGGCGGCGCCTGCGTGCACCTGATCAGCGTGCGCGGCGGGCGGGTGCTGGGCAGCAAGAACTTCTTCCCGCAGGTGGGCATCGAGGAAGAAGTGGCCGAAGTGATGGCCGCGTTCCTCGCCCAGTACTACCTGGGTAACGCCGAGCGCGAACTGCCCGGCGAGCTGATCGTCAACGTGGTACATGAAGATTTCGAGGCCATCAGCGAAGCCTTGCAGACCCTGCGTGGCCGCGAGCTGGCCATCAGCCACCGCGTGCGTGGCACTCGCGCCCGCTGGCAGCAGCTGGCGGTGACCAATGCCGAGCAGGCCCTCAATGCACGCCTGGCCAACCGCCAGCACATGGCCGCGCGTTTCGAAGCACTGGCCGAAGTGCTGGGCCTGGACGAAGTGCCGCAGCGCCTGGAGTGCTATGACATCAGCCATTCCAGCGGCGAGTCCACGGTGGCCAGCTGTGTGGTGTTCGGCCCGGAAGGCCCGCTGAAGTCCGACTACCGCCGTTTCAATATCGAAGGGGTCACCGCCGGAGACGACTACGCCGCCATGCACCAGGCGCTGACCCGCCGCTACGGGCGCATCCGCGACGGTGAGGGCAAGCTGCCCGACGTGCTGCTGGTGGACGGTGGCAAAGGCCAGCTGAACATGGCTCGCGACGTGATGCAGGAGCTGGGCTTCACCGACCTGACCCTGCTCGGCGTGGCCAAAGGCGTGACGCGCAAGGCCGGCTTCGAAACCCTGTACCTGAACGACGTGCACCACGAATTCACCCTCAAGGGCGATTCGCCGGCTTTGCACCTGATCCAGCAGATCCGCGACGAAGCGCACCGTTTTGCCATTACCGGCCACCGCGCCCGCCGTGGCAAGGCGCGGCGGGTGTCGAGCCTGGAAGATGTGGCCGGGGTAGGGCCCAAGCGCCGCCGCGACCTGCTGAAACATTTCGGCGGTCTGCAGGAACTCAACCGCGCCAGTGTCGACGAAATTGCCAAAGCCCCCGGCATCAGTAAAAAGCTTGCCGAGTCGATTTATGCCAGCCTGCATAGCGAGTAGAATGCCGGGCTCAACCTGCGGCCAGTCGTATCGATGAATATTCCAAACCTGCTCACCGTCCTGCGCGTCCTGCTCATCCCGATTTTCATCCTGCTGTTCTACATGCCGTACCACTGGAGCTACATGGCTGCCAGCAGCGTGTTCGCCGTCGCCGCCGCTACCGACTGGCTGGATGGCTACCTGGCGCGTCGCCTGCAGCAGAGCACGCCGTTCGGCGCCTTCCTCGACCCGGTGGCCGACAAGCTGATGGTAGCAGTGGCGCTGGTATTGCTGGTGCAGACCCACGCCAACTTCTGGCTGACCCTGCCGGCGGCAGTCATCATCGGCCGCGAGATCGTGGTCTCGGCACTGCGCGAATGGATGGCCGAACTGGGGGCGCGGGCGCAGGTGGCGGTGTCCAACCTGGGCAAGTGGAAGACTGCCGCGCAAATGCTGGCGCTGGTGATCCTGCTGGCCAACCCACCGGCAGTGACCTTCTGGGTCATCCTTGGCTATGCACTGCTGCTGGTGGCAGCGGGGCTGACGCTGTGGTCGATGGTGCACTACCTGCTGGCGGCCTGGCCGCACCTGCGCGAAGGCTCGGAGCAGAAATAAAAGTTTTTTGAATCAAGGGGTTGACGCCGTTTTGGAAATCGCTAGAATGGCACCCATCACGACGCGGGAATAGCTCAGTTGGTAGAGCACGACCTTGCCAAGGTCGGGGTCGCGAGTTCGAGTCTCGTTTCCCGCTCCAAATTATGTACTACAGAGGCCCTCAGGATTCTGTAGCTGCTCGAAATATGGGCCTAAGCAGGTTGCGTGAAGACGCCCTGCAAAGGCAATTCAACAAACGCCCCGACTTGTTCGGGGCGTTTGCTTTTGTGCTGAAAAAAGGTTCTGTAGCCTCAGCTGCACTACCTTTGTGGGGCAGACGCCGGTATCACCGCCGACATCACCCAGCCACACTCATCAAGCGTATTCACTTGCCTCTTCCGGCCTGCCGCTGTTGCTGCACCCCGGTACCTCATCCCTGCGTGTATCAACGCAATTCTCTCGTGCCTGAAGCATGACGCTGCGGTATTCGGCGTGTCTGGACACGCGGAAGAGAATTGTATTCCATCTTAATTGACATCAATTATCATTTGCCAATAAGATCCCGCGCACCCAATTCCAGTCGGTTCATACAAGGGAATTCGAATGCCGATGGACAATGTCGATGAGTTGCTTGCCCTGTTGCAAAGCGATGCCCAGGCACAGCCAGACCCGCTTCGCAGGCGCGCCCATGAGGGGCCGCAACCGCTCTCTTTCGCCCAGCAGCGCCTGTGGTTCCTGCAACGCCTGGCACCGCTTTCCACCGCTTACAACCTCACTCGCGCCTTTCTGTTCAACGGCGAGCTGAATGTGCCGGCCCTGCGCCAGGCATTCTCCGCACTGGTCGAACGGCACGGGGTGCTGCGTACGCGCTTCATCGAAATTGACGGCGAGCCGCGCCAGGAGATGCTGGCCGAGGCCGCATTCGTCCTGCACCAGCGGGCGTTCCCGGACGTGGCCGAGGCCGCACGACACGATCATCTGCAGGGTTTGTTGAGCATCGAGGACGGCACCGCCTTCGACCTGTCCCAGGCCCCCTTGCTCAAGGTCGAGCTCATCCGCTACGACGCAACCTGCCACGGGCTGTTACTGAAGATGCACCATATCGTCAGCGATGCCTGGTCCAACCCGATCCTGGTGGCCGACCTGGCCAGTGCCTATGCCCAGGCGCTGCGTGGCGATACGCCGCAGCTGCCAGCGCTGCCAGTGCAGTACATCGACTACGCACTGTGGCAGCGTGAACGCCTGGACGGCGCGCAATACCAGGCCGACCTCGACTACTGGAAGCAGTACCTGGGCACCCAAGTGCCGGTGCTGGAGCTGCCCACCGATTATCCTCGTCCGGCGCAGCCAGGGCTGCGCGGGCAACGCCTGCGTTGGCAACTGCCCGCCGCGCAGGCCGAGCAGGTCCAGGCCTTCTGCCGTGCCAATGGCAGCAGCGCCCTGGTGATTCTGCTGGCCGCCTGGCAGCTGCTGCTGGCGCGCTACAGCGGCCAGTCCAGCTTCGCCGTGGGCGTGCCCCACGGTGGGCGCAATCACGAAGCACTCGATGGCTTGCTGGGCTTTTTCGTCAATACCCTGGTCTACCGCGTCGATCTCGATCCGCACCTGAGCGGCCGCGCGCTGTGCGAGCGGTTGCGCCATGAGTCGCTCGATGCCTTGCAACACGCCGAACCACCGTTCGAACTGTTGCTCGAACACCTCGACGTGCAGCGCGATGTCAGCCGTACCCCGGTGTTCCAGGCCATGTTCAACCTCAGCAGCGGGGCAGCGGTCAATTTCAGCCTGCCCGGCTTGCACATCGTGCGCGTCCTGCCCGCCCAGGACAGCGCCAAGTTCGACCTCACGCTGGATGTCGCGGTGCGCCCTGACGGGATCTTCTGCGAACTGGAATACAGCCTGGAGCTGTTCGCCCCGGCCACCATCGAGCGCTTCGCCAGCAGTTACGGCCTGCTGCTCGATGGCTTGATGGGCCAGCCCGACACGCCCGTGTGGCAACTGCCGCTGCTGGCACCGGCGCAGCGCCAGCACCAGTTGCAGCGCTGGAACGCCAGCGAACTGGCCTTGCAGCCAGGGCAGGACATGCTCGCGCTGTTCGAGCGCCAGGTGCTGGCCGCGCCGCAGCGCTGCGCCCTGATCTGTGGCGGGGAGGCCCTGAGCTACGCTGAGCTCGACGCCCGTGCCAACCGCCTGGCCCATTGGCTGCGGGCCAATGGCGTGGCTTGCGACGAGCGGGTAGGCATCTGCCTGGAGCGCGAAGCCGAGCTGCTGGTAGCGCTGCTGGCCGTGCACAAGGCGGGTGGCGCCTACCTGGCGATCGACCCCGGGCAACCGGCTGCGCGCAACAGCGATATCCTCGGCCAGGCCCGGCCACGGCTGGTGCTGACCCGCGCCAACCTGCAGCAGGTGCTCGGCAATGCCGGCCGGGTGGTGCTGCTGGAAACCCTGGACGACGCCCTGAGCCAACTGCCGCAGAGCCCCCTCGGCCTGCCGGTGCACCCGCGCCAGCTGGCCTACACCTTGTATACCTCGGGCTCCACCGGGCGCCCCAAGGGCGTCGACATCGAGCGCGAGGCGTTCGTCAATTTCCTCCATGGCATCCAGGCCCGTGTGCAGCTGAGCGCCGCCGACCGGCTGCTGGCGGTGACCACCCTGGGCTTCGATATCGCCGGCCTGGAGCTGTTCCTGCCACTGGTCCACGGCGCCACCGTGGTGCTGGCAAGCCGCGCCGACAGTCAGGACCCGGCGGCATTGCTGGGGTTGATGGCGCGCCATGGCATCAGCGTGATGCAGGCCACGCCCGCCACCTGGCAGATGCTGGTCGAACACGACTCGCCGGCCTGGGCCGGCCTGCGCCTGCTGTGCGGTGGCGAGGCGCTCAAGGCCGAGCTGGCCGAGCGCCTGCTGGCGCGCAAGGTGCAGCTGCTGAACGTCTACGGCCCGACCGAAACCACGGTGTGGTCGGCGGCGCACGCGGTCGAGCAGGTGACCAGCGCGGTATTGCCAATTGGCCGACCGCTGGCCAACAACCGCCTGTATGTGCTCGATGACTACCTCGAACCGCTGCCGGTGGGCGTGGCGGGCGACCTGTACATCGGTGGCGCTGGCGTGGCCCGTGGTTATGCCGATCGCCCGGAACTGACCGCTGCCGCCTTCGTGCCCAACCCGTTTGCCCAGGCCTCGGCGCCAGGGGCGCAGGCCGGCAGCCGGCTGTACCGCACCGGTGACCGTGCACGCTACCGCGCCGATGGCAGCCTGGAGTTCCTCGGGCGCAGCGACTTCCAGGTCAAGCTGCGCGGTTTCCGTATCGAACTGGGCGAGATCGAAAGCGCACTGGCAGCCTTGCCTGGGGTCACCCAGGCCGTGGTCGCGCTGCGTCAGGCGGCGGCCGGCCAGGACTTGCTGGTGGCCTACCTGTGCCTGGGTGCCGGCACCTTCGACAGCCTCGCGGCACAGCAGCGCCTGCGCCTGCAACTGCCGGCCTACATGGTACCGAGCGCGTTCGTGGTGCTGCAGCGTCTGCCGCTGAACGCCAATGGCAAGGTCGACCGCAAGGCGCTGCCCGAGCCGCAGTGGGACGCCGCCGCTGCCTGCGACGAGGCGCCCCTGGCCGGCCCGTGGCAAGAAGGGCTGGCGCAGATCTGGCGCGAGGTGCTGGGCGTCTGGCCGATCGCCCCGCGTGCCGAGCTGTTCCGCCTGGGCGCGCAGTCGCTGCAACTGGTGCGGATCCAGGCGCGGATCCGCCAGCAGTTCGCCTGCGAAATCGCCCTGGCGCAGTTGTTCGCCAACCCGGTGCTGGCCGACATGGCAGGGTTGATCGAGCAGGCCTGCAGCACGCCGGTCGTCGATGAGCTGGCCGAGATCGAAAAACTGTTGCTCGCCTTCGAGTAAGCCATTTGCGCCGCTTAACAGGCCACCCCGAGGATTTCGCATGCCTTTGTTTCTATCCCTGCTCAAGCGTCACCGTGGCCTGCTCGGCCTGGGCCTGCTGGCCAGCCTGGTCAGCGCGGCCGCCGGCATCGGCCTGATCAACGAGATCAACCGCTTGATCGCCGGCAGCGTCAGCATGACCCCGGCCCTGGGGGCGATGTTCGTCGGCCTGCTGGTCGTGCTGTTCGGCTTCGGTTTCGGCGCCCAGGCGCTGCTGACGGCACTGGGCCACCGGGTGGTCTACGAACTGCGCCTGCAGATGGTCAAGCGCCTGCTCGACACCTCCATCGAACAACTGGAAAAGATCGGTGAAGCCAGCCTCTATGCGACTTTGAGCAAGGACATCGTCAGCATCGGCCAGGCCTTCAACCGCATGCCGTTCGTGTTCTACAACCTGCTGCTGATGCTCGGTGGCTGCCTGTACATGGCCTGGCTGTCCTGGCAGTTGCTGCTGCTCTGCGTGGTCGGCCTGGGCCTGGGTACCTGGCTGGCGCACGGCTGGTTCGCCCGCATGCGCCAGTTGATGCTGCGCGTGCGGGAAACCGACGATCGCCTGTATGCCGCCTACCAGGGCGCCATCGAAGGGCGTTTCGAACTGGCCCTCAATGCCCGGCGCAAGGAGCGCTTCTATGCCCTCGACCTGCAGCCGGCTGCCGAATATGCGCGGCGTAACGAGGTCCATGCCGACCGCTACTGGACCTTGAGCCTGAACTGGACCGTGGCGCTGATCCTCGCCCTGGCCGGCGGGCTGTTCGCCGCTGGTGCCTGGCTGGGGGTGGGCAATGGCGTGATCGCCGCCTTCGTGCTGGTGCTGATGTTCCTGCGCATGCCGCTCAACGACCTGATCGGCAGCCTGCCGACGCTGGTGGCGGGCAATGTGTCGCTGGCCAAGATCCACACCCTGGCCTTCGCCGACGAGCGCAGCGGGTTGATGGCCGACAGCGGCCAGCCCGACCCCAGCCAACCGCTGCTCGAACTGCAGGCGCTGAGCTATGACTACCCGCCGCAGGGCGATGACTACGGCTTCCGCCTGGGGCCGGTGAACCTCAGCGTCGCCAAGGGCGAAATCCTGTTCATCGTCGGCGGCAACGGCAGCGGCAAGTCGACCCTGGCCAAGCTGCTCACCGGCCTCTACGAACCCAGTGCCGGCGCGCTCAAGCTGCACGGCGTCGCCATCACCCCGGCACTGCGCGACTGGTACCGGACGCATTTCTCCACGGTGTTCTCCAGCTTCTACCTGTTCGAACGCCTGGTCGGCCCGCAGGGCGACTTCGACCCGCAGTTGGCCCAGGCCTGGTTGGAGCGCCTGCGCATGCAGCGCAAGGTCACCATCGATGCGCAGGGCGGGTTGTCTACCACCCGCTTGTCGCAAGGCCAGCGCAAGCGCCTGGCGCTGCTGGTGGCACTGGTCGAGGAGCGGCCGATCCTGTTGCTCGACGAGTGGGCCGCCGACCAGGACCCGGGCTTCCGCGCGTTCTTCTACCGCGAGCTGCTGCCCGAGCTCAAGGCCCAGGGCAAGACCATCATCGCCATCAGCCACGACGACCACTATTTCTCGGTTGCCGACCGGGTGCTCAAGTGCGACGGCGGCCAGCTCTATCCCTACGAGCATGGCGCGATCAGCACGGCGCCCGGTGCTTCTCCCGTTCTGCCCGCGTCGGTGTAGCCGACGCAAAACACCTCACACCACATAAAAACAATGGCCCCAAACGGCCACGCATAGGAGTTCGCGGTATGTGTCAAGTTGAAAAGGGCCGCCAGCCGAGCAAGACGGGGAGCTGGCTGCTGGCCCCGCTGGTGAGCAGCAGTGTGCTGCTTGCGCCAATGGCCTGGGCCGAGGAAAGCACCGAGGAGCAGCTGCCACCGTCTTCGATCACCTTGCCGGAGCAGACCATCGTCGGCATGCAGACCGAAGCACCGACGGTGTCAGTGGGCACCAAGGTACCGCTGCGCCTGAAGGAAGTGCCGCAGACCATCAACGTGATCGGCCAGGAACGCATCCAGAAGCAGAACCTCTATACCCTCGAAGATGCCTTGGGCAAAGTCGGTGGTGTGACCGTGCAGCGCATTGACGCCAGCCGCCTGAGCTTCTTCGCCCGTGGCTTCGAGATCACCTCGCTGCAGTTGGACGGCACGCCGACCACCATGGACAACCGGATCTTCCTGTCCCCGGACCTGACCATGTATGACCGCGTCGAAGTGCTCAAGGGGCCGGCCGGCAGCCTGACCGGCGCGGGTGGCCCCGGCGGCAGCATCAACCTGGTGCGTAAGCGGCCGATGGCCGACCCAGCGGTATCGGCCGAAATCAGCGCCGGCTCCTGGGATGCCTACCGCGGCATGATCGATGTCACCGGCCCGCTGACCGAAACCGGCAACATCCGCGGGCGCCTGGTGCTCAGCGAGAACAAGACGGCATTCCCCTACGACGGCAGCGGCAAGCGCGAGACCAACCAGGCCTACGGCATCGTCGATATCGACCTGACCCCGGACACGGTCTGGACCCTCGGTGCCAGCAACCAGAACACCGACATCCGTGGCGCCCAACGCTCGTTGCCGGCGTTCCGCTACACCAACAGCGCCGGCGAAGCGGCCATGTCGCTGCCGGATGTGTCGCGCAAGAACTTCTACGGGGCCAACTGGAACCGCGACTATTTCTGGAGCACCTCGGTGTTCACCGAACTCGAGCACCAGCTTGGTGGCGGCTGGAAGACCAAGCTGTCGGTGCGCCATGCCGACAACAACTACGACCTGACCCAGGCCTACGCGCGCAACGGCGGGGGGATCGACCCGGCCGACAACCTGGTGTCGATGAACTCGATCATGTTCGACTACCGCGAAAAACAGGACGAAGTGGACCTGTACGCCGACGGCCCGTTCAGCCTGTTCGGCCGCGAGCACAAGCTGCTGGTGGGGACCAACTATTCGCGTTCGGAGTTCTCCTCCAACGGCGGCTACTATTCCAGCTACCTCGGCGATGTCGACTTGTATGACCCGCAGGCGAACTTCCCTTACCCGGCGTTCCCCGACTCCGATCGCCTGCCCACCAACGTCGCCAACAGCCGCACCAAGGCGGTCTACGGCAACCTGCGCCTGAGCCTGGCCGAGCCGCTGACCCTGGTCCTGGGCGGGCGCGTCACCTGGCTCGACATGCACCGCAGCCAGCACCAGCCCGAGGCCGGTTCGCCATCGGAAAAAAGCAGCCAGAGCGAGTCGCAGAAGTTCACCCCGTTCTACGGGCTGATCTACCAGCTGAACGACACCTACTCGCTGTATGCCAACTACGCCGAAGTGTTCAACCCGCAGCCGGTCAGCAACCTGGACATCAACAACAACATCCTCGAGCCGATCGAAGGCAAGCAGCACGAGCTGGGGATCAAGGGTGAGTTCCTCGACGGTGCGGTGAATGCCTCGCTGGCGGCGTTCCAGATCGAGGAAGAGAACCGTGCCGTTCCCGACATGAACGACCCGTCGTCGCGGGCCGTGGTGGCCGGTGGCAAGGCCCGCACCCGCGGCTACGAGCTGGAAGTCAGCGGCCAGATGACCCCGGACTGGTTCCTCACCGCCAACTTCACCCACACCTACAAGCGCTACGACAGCCCCAACGAGCAGCTGCAGACCTACCTGCCGAAGAACATGCTGCGCGTCTGGACCCTCTACAAGCTGCCGGGCGAGTTCGAGAAGTGGAGCGTGCAGGGTGGGGTGAGCGTGGTCAGCGAAACCTACAACAAGCTCAACGTGCCGAGCATCGACATGCACGGCACCAAGCTGCAGCAGAGTGGCTACGCCCTCTACGATGCCGGTATCGGTTACCAGATCAACGAGAACCTGTCGGCCGACCTGCTCGGTACCAACCTGGCCAACAAGAAGTACTACCAGCGCATCAACACCTTCCAGGATGGCAACATCTTCGGCGACCCGCGCGCAGTGTCGTTCACCCTGCGTGCCAAGTTCTGAGGCGTGACAGCCGCGTGACCTGGCGGCATGCTGCGCCCTGGTCGCGCTGCACTTGATGCCGAACAAGGAGGCCCGGTTGAAACGACCCGTATCCAACACGGCCGCCAGGCGCGGCCGACAGCGTGCGCTATGGCTGCTGCTGGTCATGCTGCTGGCCTACTTGTTCACCTGGGCGCTCAGCGCCCAGCTCGCGTTGGCGCTGGCCTGGCTGGGGCAGGCGCGCAGCGAGGCGGTGCTGAGTAGTTCGCTTGCGGCCTTTATGTCGTACCCGGCGCTGGTGCTGTGGCTGTTGTGCGCGCGCCGTGCCCGGCGTAACGCCCTGCGGCTGACCACCATCGCCTTGGCGCTGCTGGCCCTGCAGCACCTGCTGGCGGAGGCGGGCTGATGTTCGACAGTGTTCGCCAGGCCATGCTGTGGGCGCACCGGGTGCTCGGCGTGGGCTTTTCCGGGCTGCTGCTGATCGCCTTCTTCATGGGCAGCCTGGCGTTGTATGACCGCGAACTGGACAGCTGGATGCTGCCAGCGCTGCGCGTGGCGCCGGCCACCACACCGTTGTCGCTGGACCGCCAGGTGCTGCCCCAGGTGGCCAGCCTGAGCGACGGCAAGGCGCTGTTGCAGTGGTATGTCGAATTGCCCGATGCCCGCCGTCCGCTGGTGCGCTTCCAGGCCTGGAGTGTCGAGCGCGAAGGCTTCAGCCGCTTTCTGCTGCCAGACAGGCAGGGCGCGCTGGAGGTGGCCGGCAGCCGTGGCGGCGACTTCTTCTACCGTTTGCACTACACCCTGAACCTCCAGGCCTGGAACCTCGGTACCCGGCTGCTGGGGCTGGCCGCCATGGTCGGGCTGATCGCCCTGGTCGCCGGGCTGTGCATCCATGCGCGGTTGTTCCAGGACCTGTTCACCCTGCGCGCCAACAAAGCCCCCCGGCGCCTGCTCGACCTGCACAACCTCACCGGTGTGCTGGCCTTGCCGTTTCATGCGCTGATCCTGCTGAGTGGCCTGCTGATTTTGTTTCCGCTGTATTTGCCGTCGGCCATCGAGGCGCTGTACCCCGGCCAGGCCGGGCAGTTCGCGGTACACGCCGACGCTGGCTACAGCCGCCCGGCGACCGGCACCCCGGGGCCGCTGGCCTCGCTCGATGGCATGCTGACCCAGGCCCGCCAACAGTGGGGCGGGGGCGCACCGGCATTTGTCAGGGTGTGGCATCCCGGCGATGCCAACGCCTATGTCGAGATCAGCCGCAGCGTGGCCGACCGCCTGAGTGTGGACGGGCAAACCCTGTACTTCGATGGTGCCAGCGCACGCTTGCTGCATGCCGCGCGCCTGCCCGCCGCGGCGGCGACCCTGGATGTACTGGCTGGGCTGCATGTGGCGCATTTCCATCAACCGGCGCTGCGCGCGTTGTACTTTTTCGCCGGCCTCAGTGGTTGCGTGATGCTTGCCAGCGGCTTGCTGTACTGGTTGGCCAAGCGCCGCCTGCAGCAGCCCGGCCGGGAATGGGGCTCGCTGGTGATGACCCTGCTGTGCAGCGTACTGATCACCGGCATGCCGCTGGCCACGCTGGGCATGCTGCTGGCCAACCGTTGCTTGCCCTCCGGCCTGGCTGGGCGCGCCGACTGGGAAGTGCAGGTATTCTTCGGCGTCTGGCTATTGGCTGGCGTGCACGCCTGGTGGGCGATCGGCCGCTGCGCGCATGCTCGTGCCCCGTGGGCCAGCCAGTGCCTGGCGATCGCTGCCCTGGCGTTGCTGGCGGTGCTGGCCAATGCCTGGAGCACTGGTGATCATCTGCTGCGCGCGCTTGGCCAGGGCCTGTGGGCGGTAGCCGGGGTCGACCTGGTGCTGCTGGCCTGCGCGGTGCTGGCTGGCTGCCTGGGCTGGCGCTTGCGACGACGCGCGGTGTTGGTGCATCGGTTGGCGGAGGTCAAGGATGCTTGAAGGGCTGCTCAGCGTAGCAGCGCTGGGTTTGCAACTGCTGGGGCTGTCGGCCCTGGCCCTGAGCCAGGCGCAGCATTGGCAGGGGGTAATGCAGCCACGGCGGTTTCCCGGCACGCGAGGCTTGCGGCTGGTGGCGCTGCTGCTATCGGCGCTGGCCCTGTTGGTGAGCATGGGGGACCTGGGGCTGGCCATGGGGGCGCTGTTCTGGGTGCTTGCGTTGCTGCCGTGTGGCCTGGCTGTGGCCCTGCTGCTGTACTGGCTGCGCGCCTGAAATTGGTTTTTTTGCCCACCGTCAGGAGGACCGGCTTCAGCCGCGATCACCGGCAAGGCCGGTGCCATCCTCCGCGTTGCCTGCATCGCGGATAAATCCGCTCCTACACATGTGAACCGCGCCGGCTTCGGGCCGACGCCGGACCTGTAGGAGCGGATTTATCCGCGATCACCTGCGGGGACAGTGCCCCGCAGCTGCTCGTCAGGCGTGGCTGTAGCGGCTCAGCACGTTCAGCAAATCACCCAGTTGCGGGTTGAGAAACACCAGGCTGGCGGGTACCTGGGTCCCCCACATCTGCTGTACCCGCGCGCACAGCAGCACGGCCTTGAGCGAGCTGCCGCCCACCTCGAAGAACTGCGCCTGTTCATCCAGCGTCGCGAGCTCCAGCACCTCGCACAACAATGCTGCCAACTGTTCGCGGGCCGCCGGACGCTGCCCGGTCTGAGCCAGCGGCTGTGGCTGCAGGCGCTGCACCAGCGCCTCGAACGAAGCCGCCGGCTGGCCGGGCAGGGCTTCGAGCAGGGCCCGCAGGTCTTCGCCCAACGCCTCGATACTGGCCGGCAGGAACAGGTCGGTGGCGTAGGTGAAGGTCGCGATCAGCCCCTCTTCGCGTTCGCTGACATCCAGCATCAGGTCGAACAAGGTGCTGCACTTGCCGTGCTCTTGCTGCAACGGTTCGATGCTCAGGTTGCCGAACGCCGAAGAGCGCAGGTTGCGCTCCTGGTGCAGGTCGAACATCACCTGGATCAGCGGCACGGCGTGTTGCTGGGCGCCTGGCAGGGCCTGCAGCAATTGCTCGAACGGCAGGTCCTGGTTGGCATGGGCATGCAGCAGGTTGTCGCGCACCTGGTGCAGCACACTGTCGAAATGCGGGTTGCCCGAAAGGTCGGTGCGCAGCGCCAGGGTGTTGACGAAGAAGCCCACCAGCCCCTCCAGCGCCTGGTGGTGGCGGTTGGCGATGGGGATGCCGATGCGAATTGCCGACTGCCGGCTGTGGCCAGCCAGCAACACGTTGAACGCCGCCAACAAGGTCATGAACAGCGTGCAGCCCTGTTCGCGGCTGTAGGCGTGCAGGGCCTGGGTCAGTTGCGGGCCGAGCACCAGGCTGTGCTCGGCGCCGCGATGGCTGGGCAGGGCCGGGCGCGGCAGCATGCACGGCAACTGCAGCAGGCTGCGGTCCTGGCCCAGGTGGCGTAGCCAGAAGTCCAGCTGCGGCTTGAGTACCGTCGGGGTCAGCTCGCGGCGCTGCCATTGGGCGAAGTCGGCGTACTGCAACTGCGGCTCGGCCAGCGGCGAGGGCTGGCCGTTGCTGAAGGCGCTGTACAGCGCGACCAGCTCGCGGGTGAACACGCGCATCGACCAGCCATCGAACACGATATGGTGCAGGGTCAGCCACAGCACATGCTCGTCGGCGGCCAGGCGTATCAGCCCGGCGCACAGCAGCGGCCCCTGCTCCAGATCGAAGCGCTGCGCGGCCTTGGCCTTGAGTTCCTGGTGCAGGCGCAGGTCGCGCTGCGGGGCAGGCAAACGGCTCAGGTCGATCAGGCCCAGGGTAAAGGCTTCGGCAGGTTGCACCTGCTGCACCGGCACGGCACCGTCCAGCATGAAGGTGGTGCGCAGGCTTTCGTGACGCTGCAGCAGCACGCTGAAGCTGCGCTCCAGGGCCGGCAGGTCGAGCGCGCCACGCAGGCGTACCGCCTCGGGGACGTTGTAGGTGGTGCTGCCAGGGTGCAGGCGGTCGAACAGCCACAGGCGCTCTTGGGCAAAGGACAGGCGCAAAGGCGCCTGGCGCTGCTGTGCACGGATCGGCGGCAGTGTCGATGCTTCGGCCTTGGGCAAGGCCTGCTCGGCGAACGCGCCCAGGGTGGAATGCTGGAACAGCGCCCGCACCGGCACTTCGATGCCCAGGCTGCTGCGCAGGCGCGAGACCAGCCGGGTGGCGGTCAGCGAGTGGCCACCCAGTTCGAAGAAGTTGTCGTCCAGGCCCACCTGCTCGACCCCCAGTACCTCGGCCCACAGCGCCGCCAGCGCGGCTTCGTGCTCGTTGCGCGGTGCACGGTAGCTGGCCCGGCGCTCACGCACCGGTGCCGGCAGGGCCTTGCGGTCGAGCTTGCCGTTCGGGGTCAGCGGCAAGGCGCCGAGCATCACGTAGGTGTTCGGCACCATGTGCTCGGGCATCTGCAGGCCCAGGTGCGCCTGCAGGGCGATGGCCCCGGGGCAGGCATCGCGGGCGACCACATAGGCGACCAGTTCCGTGTCGCCGGCATCGTTGGCGCGGGCGACTACTGCCGCCTCGCGCACCCCGGGGTGGCTGAGCAGGCGTGCTTCGATCTCGCCCAGCTCGATACGGAAACCGCGAATCTTGACCTGGTCGTCGAGGCGGCCGAGGAACTCGATGTCGCCCTGGGCGTTGACCCGGCCGAGGTCACCGCTGCGGTACAGCAGGCCAGCGCCAGGGTTCAGCGGGTTATGCAGGAAGCGCTCGGCAGTGAGGTCCGGACGGCCCAGGTAACCCTGGGTGATGCCGGCGCCGCTGAGGTAGATCTCGCCAATAACCCCGGCAGCCACCGGGCGCAGGTGGCTGTCGAGCACCTGCACCTGCATGTTGGCGATCGCCTTGCCGATCGGCAGCACGCCGTGCTCGTCGCCACGAGCGCGGTAATAGCTGCACCACACGGTGCCCTCGGTCGGGCCGTACTCGTTGTACAGCTGCGCCTGCTTGCATTGCTGCTTATGCCGGCGGGCCAGGCTGGCCGGGCAGGCTTCGCCGGCGACGATGGCGCAGCGCAGGCTGCCCAGGTGCTCGGCGCCCTGTTCCAGCACCTGCGCGTACAGCGAAGGCAGCATCAGCGTGTGGCTGATCTGCTGGGCGGCGATCAGCCGGCCCAGGGCCAGGGCGTCCTGCATCTGGTCATCCTGCGGCAGGCACAGCTGCCCACCCTGGGCCAGGGTCCAGAACAGCCCGGCCACCGAACTGTCGAACGCCAGCCCCGAGACCAGCAGGAAGGCCTGCAGCGGCTCCGGGTAGGCGAGCAGGCGCGCCGAGGTGGAATGCACGGCGTTGCGGTGCGACACCATCACGCCCTTGGGGCGGCCGGTAGAGCCGGAGGTGAAAATCAGGTAGGCCAGGCTGTCGCCATCGGTCAGTGGTGCCGGGCGCTGGGTGGGCAGCTCGTGCTCGGCCAGGCGGTCGAGCCACAGGGTGCGGTAGTCGCCCTGGGGCAGGCGGCTCTCCAGGCTGCTCAGGCTCAGCAGCAGCGCGGCGCGGGTCTGTTCGAGCATGTCGCTGAGGCGCTCGGCCGGGTAGCTCGGGTCCAGCGGCAGGTAGGCGCCACCGGCCTTGAGAATGCCGAGGATGCCGACGATTGCCTCCAGGCTGCGGCCGATGAACAGGCCGACGGCCTGGCCGGGTACCAGGCCTGCCTGGCGCAGCTGGTGCGCCAGCTGGTTGGCCCGGGCCTCCAGCGCCTGATAGGTAAGTTGTGCCTCGCCGTGGCTGACCGCGATGGCGTCTGGCCGGGCCGCGACCTGTTGCTCGAACAACTGGTGCAGCAGGGTCGGCGCTGGCTGCTGCACCTCGGTGTGGTTCAGTGCTGCCAGCCAGGCCTGGTGAGCGTCACTAATGCCCGAAGCCTCGCCCAGCGCTTGCTGGCTGGCAGCGCTGGCCTGCCGGCACAGGGTGAGGAACTGGTCGAGCAACAGCCCGGCCGCGCCGGCGTCCAGGCGCGCGGCATCGTAGTGCAGCTGGAAGCTGAAGCCCTCGGGCTGCTCGAGCACTTCCAGCAGCAGGCTGTGGGCGCAGGCTTCACCGTGCAGCGCCAGTACCGGCCAGGCCGAGGCCAGTGGCCGGCGCAGGCGGAAGCCGAAGGGCGTGTCCTGGGCCTGGGCCGGCCACTCTTCCTGCCAGGTGCGAGCCTGTTCCAGCAATTGCGCGAAGGCCGGCAGGGCGGTGTCCAGGGTGGCCTGGTCGTCCGGTTCCAGGCGCAGCGGCAGGCGCTTGGCATAGGGCCCGAAGGCCCCCGCCGTGGCGCTGTTGCGGCCATCGTCGGCCCAGCCCAGCAACACCTGCGGCTGCCCCAGGTGGCGCTTGAGCAGTAGCGCCCAGCAGTAGCCGAACAATGCCTCAGGCGTGGCAGCGAGCCCGGCCAGGGCGCTGCCGATCAGGTCCTGGAAGGCGGCGTCCGGTGTGTGTGCAAGGCTGGCTGGCTGCGCCGACGCGGTGGCCTCGGCGCGTTGGAACGGGTGCAGGGTCAGGTACTGGTCGGCGGCTTGCTGGCGCTGCCAGAAGGCGCGCCCGGCATCGCTGTCGCTGCTGCCCAGGTGCTCGAACTGCCATTCGGCGAAGTCGGCGAACTGCACCGCTTCCTCGTCTGCGGGCTGACCCTGGTACGCCGCCTGCCAAGCGTCGAGCAGCAGTTGCAAGGTGGTGTAGTCGGCGTTGGCGGCTGGCACGGCCAGGCAGGCACGCAGCGGTGTGGTACGGATTACTGCCACTGCCAGGCTGGCCTGGCCCAGTGCTTCTTGCAGCGCAGGGTGCAACGCCGCTTGCGACGGCTGCTCGGTGATTTCGCGCCAGTCGATGTGCAGGCGCTCGGCGATCACCTGTACCGGCTGTTGCATGCCGGGGCTGGCCAGCAGCCGCGTGCGCAGGATCTCGTGCTGCTCCAGTACTTGCGCCAGGCTGCTGCGCAAGCGCGCCAGGTCAGTGCCGTCAGGGACGGCGAAGGTCAGGTACAGGGCGTCGTCGCGGCCGTTGGCACGGGACCAGTGGGCATTTTGTTGCAGGGCAGGGCGGAAGCCCTCGATGGCGATGCTGGACATGTGTGAAAACCTTGAATGGTGGGCAGGGAAACCGTGAACCAGGCGCGCGCGTCAGGGCTTGAGCGCCACCTCCGTGCTGTTCAGGGCCTCGGCCATCGACACCAGGATGCGTCGCGGGCTGTCGTATTCGTTGCGGGCATGCACCGAGAGCATGTTGTCCAGCAGCAGCACGTCGCCGTGGCGCCAGGGGAACTCGGTCATGTGCTGCAGGTAGATGCCGCGCAGGTGTTCCAGCACCTGCGGCTCGATTGGGCTGCCGTCGCCGTAGAAGGTGTTCTGCGGCAGGTCGTCATCGGCGAAGTCGGCCTCCAGGGCGTCGCGCACGCTGGGCGGCAGGGTGCTGACGTGGAAGAACGTGGCGTGGTTGAACCACAGCGTCTCGCCGCTGCGCGGGTGGCGTACCAGCGCCGGGCCGACCTGGCGGGTGCGCAGGCGGCCGTCGGCCTTCCATTCGGTCTGGATGCCGACGCTGGCGCAGTAGGCATCGACCTGGGCGCGGTCGTCGGTCTGGAATACGGTCTGCCAGGGCAGGCCAAAACCATCGCCATAGTTGCGCACGTACATGATGCCCAGGCGGGCGAAGCGTTCGCGCACCTCGGGGTCGATGGCGCGGGTGATTGCCCGGGTGTCGCCGATCGGCGTTTCGCCGCGTGCCAGCGGGGCGATGTCGCACCAGAGGAAGATCTTCAGTGGGAACACCGGCGAATAGGAGTGCTCGTTGTGCGGGAAGATCCGCTGGTCCTTGGGGTAGTCGGTGGAGGTGTAGATGTTCAGGCGCGGGTCCACCTGGGTGCGCGGCGAGGCGCGGAACTTGTACTCCAGCGCGCCGCCGGACAACGCGCTGATGCAGTCGTCGAAGGCCTGGGCGCTGTCCACCGGGAAGCCGCGGAACAGCAGCGCACCATGCTCGAGCAACTTGCGCTCGATCAGCTCGCGGTTGGCCTCGGCCCAGGCCACCAGGCTGATGCCGGAGCCGGCCGGTTCGCACACGGCAGTGTAGCCGCTGCCCGGGTTGAGCGGCGTGAAGCGGACCAGGGAATCCTCGTCCACACGGATTGGTTTGCGGCGCATGCCGCCCAGCTTGGCAATCGCGGGGCCGTTCATGTGTTATCCCTCCATAGAGTCGATGGTGATGCGGCTGCGGCGACGGCTGCCGCCCAGGCGGGCCAGGCTCCGTTCGCTACGCGCGCTCAGGTGCTGCATGCGTTGTTCCTGCAGCTGCGCGCGCAGCGGCTGGAGCAGCGTTTCCACCGGCAGCTCGGGGGCCATCACCAGCTGTTCGAGCAGGCGCGTGAAGGCGCTGGCGAAGGCCTCGGCCGCGTGCTCATCGAGCAGGTCGGTGTTGTATTTCAGGGTGCAGGCCAGGCCAGCCGGGTGCTCTTCCACGCTCAGGTGCAGGTCCAGCTGCGACTGGCCATGCTCGATGCGTTCGGGCAGCACCTTCAGGCCCGGCAATTCCAGGGCGCTGTCGGGTTGGTTCTGCAGCACCAGCTTGGCCTGGAACAGCGGGTTGTAGGCCAGGCTGCGGGCGGGGTTGAGTGCTTCGACCAGGCTGCTGAAAGGCAGGGCCTGGTGGCTGAAGGCTTCCAGCACCTGTGGCCGCAGGCGCTGCAGCAGGGCGTTGAAGCTGGGGTTGCCGCCGACATCGCCGCGCAGCGCCAGCTGGTTGATGAAGAAGCCCACCAGGCCCTCGGTCTCGCTGCGTTCGCGGTTGGCCACGTCGGTACCGATCACCGCCTGGGTACGCTCGCTGTGCAGGTACAGGTTCAGTTGCAGCACGCCCAGCAAACCCATGAACAAGGTGGCGCCATGGCTCAGGCACAGCTGCCTGAGGGCCTGGGCCGAGGCCGCGTCGATCTGGAACGACAGCCGTGCGCCTTGGCCACCGAGCACCTCGGGGCGCGGCCGGTAGCTGAACAGTTCGAGCGGCGCCAGCGGCTCGCCCAGGGCCTGGCGCCAGTAGTCCAGGTGGCGCTGGCAGGTCGCGGCGTCGAGCTGCTGGCGCTGCCAGGCGGCATAGTCGCTGTACTGCACCGGCAGTGCGGGCAGCGCAGCGCTGGCGCCGTGCAGCGCTGCGCGGTAGAGCTGGCCGAGTTCGCGCACCAGCACGCCCATCGACCAGCCATCGGAGACGATGTGGTGCATCACCAGCAACAGCAGGTGCTGCTGATCGTCCAGGCGCACCAGGTGCAGGCGCAGCAGCGGGGCCTGGCGCAGGTCGATCGGGCGGGTCGCCAGCTCCACCAGCAGGCGCCGGGCGCTGGCCTCGCGCTCGGTTTCCGGCAGCAGGCCGAGGTCGTGCCAGTCCAGCGGCAGTTCGAGGCTGTCCTGCACCTTTACATACAGCGTGCCGTCGTCTTCGTGGAAGCTGCTGCGCAGGGCCTCGTGGCGCTGGGCGAGCGCCTGGAATGCCTGGCGCAAGGCGGCCAGGTCGAGGCGCCCGAGCAGGCGCGCGGCGCTGGGGATGTGGTAGGCCGCGCTGCCCGGTTGCAACGCCTGCACCAGCCACATGCCCTGCTGGGCATGGGACAGCACGCGGCGGCCATCGCTCGGCAGTGCGGCGACGCCGATGGCTGCCTGGCGGTCGGCACTGGCGTTGTCCAGCAGGATGGCCAGTTGGGCGATGGTCGGCGCCTCGAACAGGCTGCGCAGGGGCAGTTCCAGTTTCAGCACCTGGCGGATACGGGCCACCAGTTGCGCGGCCAGCAGCGAGTGGCCGCCGATGGCGAAGAAGTTGTCGTCCATGGCGATCGCCTGCTCGCCCAGCACTTCCTGCCACAGGGCCAGCAGCTGCTGCTCGCGCTCGCTCTGCGCGGCGCGCTGGTTGCTGCCCTGGACGCTGTAGTCCGGCACCGGCAGGGCGGCGCGGTCGAGCTTGCCGCCGGGGGTCATGGGCATCTGTGCCAGGTTCACGAACGCCGCGGGGATCATGTAGTCGGGCAATTGCGCGGCCAGGTGCTGGCGCAGTTCGCTGGCATCTACGGGGTGATCGTGGAACACCAGATAGGCCACCAGGCGGCGATCGCCTGGGCGGTCCTCGCGCACCAGCGCCAGGGCCTGGCGGACCTGGGGGTGGCTGCGCAGGTGCGATTCGATCTCGCTGAGCTCGATGCGGAAACCGCGCAGCTTGACCTGCTGGTCGATCCGGCCCAGGTACTCGTAGCTGCCGTCAGGCAAGCGCCGGGCCAGGTCGCCGGTGCGGTACAGGCGGCTACCGGGCGGGCCGTAGGGGTCGGGGCAGAAGCGCTCGGCGGTCAGGTCGGGCACGTCGTGATAGCCACGGGCAAGCAGCTCGCCGCCGATGCACAGCTCGCCAGGGACGCCGGGCGCTGCCAGGTTGTCGTCGCGGTCGAGCAGGTAATAGGCGCGCCCGCGCAGTGGTGCACCAATTGGCAGTTGTAGCGGCAGCGGCTCGCGGGCCAGCAGCGCGGTGCAGTCCTGGATGCTGGAGACCACGGTGATTTCCGTCGGGCCATAGATGTTGAGCAGGCGCACGGCGCCCAGGCCGGCCTGGCGCCAGGCCGCGAGGCCGGCGCTGGGCATCGCTTCGCCGCCCACGCTGACCAGGCGCAACGCGCCATAGGCGGCGTGCGGCTGGCGGGCGAAATCCTGCACCAGCTGGAACCAGTAGGCGGTGGTCAGGCAGGCGGCGACGGTGATGCGGTGCCGGTACAGGCGGGCATGGAACTCGTGGCTGTCCCACAGCTCCGGGCCGCGCACCACCAGCGCCGCGCCGCACACCAGCGGGGGGAACAGCTGGTCGACAAAGCCATCGAAGTTGAACGTCGAGAACTGCAATACGCGGTCGTCGGCGTCGACGCCGTAATAGGTGCGCGCCACTTCGCTGTAGCCGGCCAGCGAGCGGTGGGTGACTGCCACGCCCTTGGGCTTGCCGGTGGAGCCGGAGGTATAGATGACATAGGCCAGTTGTTCGCGCTGTACCGGGCGCGTGCTCGGCACCCCGGCCAGCGCCGGTGCGTCGGCGTCCAGGCTGGTGACGTCCAGGCACGGGCGCTGGTACGCCGCCATGCAGGGTGCGGTGTCCGGGGCCACCAGCACCAGGCAGATGTCGGCATCGTCGATCATGTGCGCCAGGCGTTCGCTGGGGAACTGCGGGTCGAGGGGCACGAAGGCCAGCCCGGCATTGAGCGTGCCGAACACGGCGGCGATGATGTCCAGGCCACGCGGCAGGCACAGGCCGATGCGCGCTTCGGCGGGCAGGCCCAGGGCCAGCAGGTGGCGGCTGATCAGCGCGGCACGCTGCTGCAGGGTGGCGTAGCTCCAGGTGCGGTCGTCGTGGATCAGGGCGATGCGTTGCGGCTGTTCGGCCGCTTGCGCGGCCAGCCGCAGGTGCACCAACTGCGGCAGCGGGCCGAGGTCCAGCGCAGCCTGGCAGTCGGCGAGCAGGCGCTGTTGTTGCGCGTCGCTGTACAGCGGCAGTTGCGCGATGCGCGTGGCGGGCGCCTGCGCCAGGCTGTGCAGCAGGGTGGCATAGCTGCGACCGTGGTCGGCCAGGGTAGCGGCCTCGAACAGGTCGGCATTGCCGGTCAGGGTCAGTTCCAGTGCGTCGCTGCGCTCGACCACGGTGAGCACCAGGTCGAACTGCGCACTGGTCTGTTCGCGCTCGATCTCGTCGATTGTCAGGCCGGGCAGTTGCAGGCGACGCGGGGTGGTGCCGTCAAGCAGGTTGAACATCACCTGGAACAGCGGCGAATGCTGCAACTGGCGTTCGGGCTCCAGGGCCTGGACCAGGCGCTCGAACGGCAGCTGCTGGTGGGCCAGGGCCTGGCGGCGGGTGTGCTCGAGGGTGTCGAGCAAGCTGTCGAAGCGCAGCTGGCCGTCGAGCTGGCAACGCAGCACCAGGGTGTTGATGAAGCAACCGATCAGCCCTTCGGTCTCGACCCGGTTGCGGTTGGCCACCGGCACGCCGACCCGCAGGTCGGTCTGCCCGCTGAGGCGATACAGCAGCACGTTGAACGCCGCCAGCAGCACGCTGAACAGCGTTGTGCCACGGGCCTGGGCCAGCTCACGCAGGGCCTGGCACAACGGCGCCTCGATGCGCAACGTGTGGCGGCTGCCACGCCCGCTCGGCTGGCGCGGGCGTGGGTGATCGGTGGGCAGTTGCAAGGTCGGCTGCTCGGCGCCCAACTGCTCGCGCCAGTACGCCAGCTCGCTGGCCAGGGCACTGTCGCCGAGGCCGGTCTGCTGCCAGGCGGCGTAGTCGTGATACTGGATCGGCAGGGCCGGCAGGTCGTTGTCGCGGCCTTGCACGGCGGCGCTGTACAGGGCGGAGAGTTCCTTGACCAGGATGCCCAGCGACCAACCGTCGGCAACGATGTGCTGGGCGCTGAGGACCAGCACATGCTCATCGGCAGCGAGCCGCGCCAGCAGGCCGCGCAAGGGCGCCTGGCCGAGGTCGAAGGGGCGGTTGCTCTCGCTGTCGATCAGCTGTTGCAGGCGCGCGCTGCGCTGTTCCTCGGGCAGCGAGGCCAAGTCCACCTGGGCCAGCACCATCGGCAACTGCTCATGCACGGTCTGGCGTGCCTGGCCGTTGGCCTCGTCGAAGGTGCTGCGCAGGATCGCATGGCGGGCGATCAGCTGGTCGAAACTGCGTTGCAGCGCCGCGCTGTCGAGGCTGCCGCGCAGGCGCAGGGCCGCGGGCATGTTGTAGGCGCTGCTGGCCGGGTCCAGGCGGTGCAGGAACCACAGGCGCTGCTGGGCCCACGACAGCGGGTACGGGCCCGGCTCGCCAGCGGCGACGATGGGCAGGCGGCTGAGGGCGAAGCCTTGCGCGGCCAGGGCGCTGGCGAAGGCCTGGCGTTTTTCCGGGGCGAGCCTGGCGATACGCTCGGCCAGTTGCTGGGGATCGAGTTGCATGGCTTCAGCTCCGTGGCACAGTGGCGGACTGGGCGCGGGCCTGCAGGGCGGCACGCTCCTCGGGTGACAGCGCCGCGAGCTGGCGGCGCAGCTCGGCGATCTTCAGCAATTGGCCGGGCCGGCTTTCGCCGGCGCGCAGCGCTGCGCCCAGCGCCGCCACGCTCGGGTGGTCGAACACCAGCGCCGGCGCCACCTCCAGTTGCAGCAGGTTGCGCAGGCGGGTGCACAGCTTGATGACGATCAGCGAATGGCCACCCAGGTCGAACAGGCTGTCGTTGATGCTCACCTGTGGGCGTTCGAGCAATTCCTGGTACAGGTCGACCAGCAGCGCTTCGAGGGCATCGCGCGGCGGCACCTCGAGCTGTTCGCTGGCCGGGCTTTCGCTTGGCAGTGCGACGAAATCGACCTTGCCGTTGGCCAGGCGTGGTAGTTCGGCCAGGCACAGCAGTTGCGCCGGTATCAGGTAGTCCGGCAGGCGGTCACGCAGTTCGGCCAGCAGCGCGGCGCTGTCACGCTGGCTGACGGCATGCGCCAGCAACTTGCCGTCGCGGTACTGCACCACGGCCTGGCTGACCCCCTCCAGGGCCAGCAGCGCAGCTTCCAGCTCGCCGGGCTCGACGCGGAAACCGCGAATCTTGATCTGCTGGTCGACGCGCCCGGCCAGGTGCAACTGGCCGTTGGCCGCAAGGCGCGCCAGGTCGCCGCTGCGGTACAGGCGCTGGCCGGGTTGCAGCGGGTCGTCGATGAAGGCGTCGGAGGCCCGGTTCAGGTAGCCGCGGCAGACCTGCGCCCCGCCGATGTACAGCTCGCCCAGGGCGCCGATCGGTGCAGGTTGCAGGCCGGCCGGGGAAGCTTGCAGCAGGCGCACCCAGGTGTTGGCCAAGGCCTGTTCCAGCGGCAGCGGGCTGCGCGGGTCAGGCGTCTGGTCGAGGCTGTAGAGGACGCCGACCGTGGTTTCGGTGGGGCCGTAATGGTTGTGCACGCGGCTGGCCGGGGCCAGTTGGCCGATGCGCTGACGCAAGGCCGCAGGGCAGGCCTCGCCGCCGAGCACCAGCACCTGGGGCAGGGCGATGGCTGGCTGGCCGTCGAGCAGCGCTGCCAGGTGCGACGGCACGATTTTCAGGCAGTCGATCTGCCCGTCTTCGAGGAAGCGGGCGAAGGCGTTGGCATCCCGGCTGGCGTGGTCGTCCGCCAGCACCAGGCAAGCGCCGGCCCACAGCGCGGCATACAGGGTGGTATTGCCAAGGTCGGCGGCCACCGAGGAGATCAAGGCGAAGCGCTTGCATTGCCCCAGGCTCAGCGCCTCGCTGACCGCGGCGGTGTAGTTGAGCAGTTGGCCATGTTCGATCACTACGCCCTTGGGCTCGCCGCTGGTGCCGGAGGTGTACAGCAGGTAGGCGGCATCATCCAGGGTGACGTCGCTGCTGGCTAGCGCACCAGCAGGGGCTTCGAGCAATTCGCCGAGGGCGATGCCCTGCGCGCCGCCGATCACCAGCTGCGGCTGGGCGTCGGCCAGGATCCGCTGCTGGCGTGCCGCTGGCCAGGTTGGATCCAGCGGCACATAGGCGGCGCCCGCGCGCATGACCGCGAGCAGCGCCAGTAGCAGTTGCGCCGAGCGCGGCAGCAGCAGGGCGACGGCCGCACCGCGACCGATGCCGCGCGCCTGCAGCACGGCCGCCAGGTGTTCGACCTGGCCATGCAACTGGCCGTAGGTCAGGCTGAGCGCGCCGTCCTGCAACGCCGCTGCATCCGGGGTGTGCTGTGCCCAGTGGGCCAGGCGCGCGATCAGCGGGCGGCTACCGAAGTCGCGCTGCGGGCCGCGCAGGCGTTGCTGCAAGGCCTGGTGCGCCGGCGGGCTCAGCGGCAGTTCGAGAAGGGCACGCTGGGATGGTTGTTCGACCAGTGCCTGCAGCAGGTGCAGGTATTGCTCCAGCAGGCAGCGCAAATCGGCCTCGGCGTAATGCGCGCTAGGCGACTGCACGCTCAGGGCCAGTACCCGCTCCTGCGCGTCGAGGGTGGCTTGCAGTGCCAGGGCGAAGCCCACATCGGCGCCGGGCAGGGCATCGACCGACCAGTGCAGGCCGCCGCTGGCGAAGGGTGCGGTGTCGCGCACCAAGGTGAAGCCGACCGTGCGCTGCAGGGTGTGCGCAGGGTCGTTGACGTGCCAGTACTCCTGCTGCTGGGCGTGGCCGTCGAGCTGTTCGGCCAGTTGCTGCAGCCAGGTGCCGAAGGGCTGATCGAGCTGCGGTGCCAAGGCCAGCGGCAGGATTTTTTCGTAGGCGCCGATGCCGTTGGCCAGGGCTTCGTAGTCGAAGCGGCAGTCCTGTTGCCAGCCGCCGATGAACCTGGCATCACCGCCAATGCGCGCCAGCAACGCCCACCAGGCCGCTTGCAACACGCTGCCCACGCTTTGCTCGCTGCGTTGCGCCAGGTGTTCCAGCTGCGCTTGCAGGGCCTCGGACAGGGCTTGTTGAACGGCGTTGCCTGGCGCCTGCGCAGCGGGCTCGCGCAGGCCGCCCAGGCGCACCGGCGCCAGCGTCTCCAGGCCCAGGCCGGCCCAGTAGGCGCGCCCGGCAGGGGCTTCTTCGTCGGCGTCGAGGTCGTTGCGCCATTCCACGTACTGGCTGTACTGGAACGGCTCCTCCAGGGCCGCGTCGGGCTGGGCGTACAGCGCTGCCAGTTCGCCCAGCAGGTTCTGCAGGCTCAGCCGGTCGGCGGCACAGGCGGCGACATACAGGTCAAGGCGCCACTGGTCGGCACCCTGCGGACGCAGGATGGCGCGCACCAGGCAACCTTGCTCGACGGCCTGTGGCTGGGCGGCCAGGGCCTGGGCCTCGGCGTGCTGCTCAGTACCCAGCAGGTGCCAGTCGAGGCTGGCCGGGACCGTGCTCTGGCGCAGGCTGCGGTACAGCGTCGACGGGCGCAAGGCCACGCGCAGGCTGGTGTGGCGCTGGATAACCTGCAGCAAGGCTTCGTGCAGGCGGCTTGCCTGCAGCGGCCCGGCAAGGTTCAGCCCCAGGTGCAGGGGCGTGCGGCCGAGCTGTACGGCCAGGGCCTGTTCGGCGCTCAGTGGCAGGTCGTGGTTCAATTCCATGGCGTCGTTCATCGTGTGCTTTAGTCCTGCAGTTCCGTTGCGTTGTGGCGGGCGGCCAGCCGGGCCGGTTCATGCATGTCGCCCATGGCGACGGCGATCTTGCGTGGGCCTTCGTACGGGTCGCGGGCGTGGGCGGCAATCAGGTTGTCGAGCATCACCACATCGCCGCGCTGCCAGTCGAAGCGCACCGCGCAGGCTTCGTAGAGGCGGCCGATCAGGGCCATGCTGGCGTCGTCGATCGGGCTGCCGTCGCCGAAGTACACCTGACGTGGCATGCGTTCGGCGCCGACCATCTTCAGCAGGTCTTCGCGCACCTGGGCGTCCAGGCAGAAGCTGTGGTGCAGCTGCAGCTGGTTGAAGAAGCTGCGTTCGCCGCTCAGCGGGTGACGGATCACCGCCGGGCAGCGCGTACGGGTTTGCAGCTCGTCATTGGCCAGCCAGCGGAATTCGGTATGGCTGGCCCGGCACAAGGCCTCGACTTCGTCGCGGCTGTCGGTCTTGAAGAACGCCCGCCAGTTGACGTCCAGCCGTTCGGTGAAGGTGCGCACATACAGCAGCCCCTTGCGCTCGAAGGCCGCGGCCAGCTCGGCCGGCAGTTGCCGGTACAGCTCGCGGCAGTCGACGATCGGCGTGGCACCGCCGACCGGCGACGGTTGTTCGCAGTAGAACCACTGCTTGCGCGGGGCGCGGGGCAGGTGCGAACTCTCGTTGTGGAACAGGATCATTTCCCGTTCCGGGTAGGGCGTGGAGCGGTAGATGTTGCGCCCGCCTTCCTTTTTCGGCAGGTCGCCATAACCGCCGAATAGGCCGGGGTGAATGGCTTCGGCAAAGGCTTCGAAGGCTTTTGCGTCGTCCAGGGCAAAGCCGCGGAACAACAGGCCACCGTGCTGGCACAGCAGGGTGTCGATCAGGTCGCGCGAGCTTTGCGCCCAGCCCACCGGGTCGAGGTCGGCGGCCAGCGGTTCGATCACCAGCGGGAAGGTGCGGCCTGCTTGCAGCGGTGAGGTACGAATCAATGGCCGCGGTGCAGAGGCCCGGGCCGGGAGTTTTTTCAGCTTGTCGAGCTTGCTGGACGAGGGGGCGGGTTTTGCCAAGGCCGGGGTCTCCACGAGGGGCAGCGTGACGGTGAAATGGGCAAGGGCGGCGTGCGGCTGCTCCACCACTTGCTGCAGCAGGTTCAGCCAGGCGCCGATCAGCGCGTCGATGCGCTCGCCCTTGAACAGGGCGCGGGCGTATACCCAGTCGCCGCGCATGACGTCGCCGTGGCGTTCGAGGAACAGCGCCATGTCGAACTTGCTGGTGCGCTCGGCCGCAGGTTGCATGCGCACCTCCAGGCCAGGGATGGAGAAATCACCCGACGGCGTGTTCTGCAGCACGAACAGCGCCTGCACCAGTGGGTTGCGACTGCGCTCGCGCGGTACTTGCAACGCCTCGACGATGCGGTCGAACGGCAGCGCCTGGTGTTCCAGGGCCTGCAGGCAGGTGTCGCGGGTGCGGCCGAGGAACTCGCGCAACGTCTCGCCAGCCAGGCGCCGCGAGCGCAGCGGCAGGACGTTGACGAAGAAGCCGATCAGGCCATCGAGGTGGGCGTGCTCGCGGCCGGCCACGTCGGTACCCAGCAAAAGGTCGTCGGCACCGGTGATGCTGTGCAACAGCAGCTCGAAGCTGGCCAGCAACAGCATGTACAGGCTCACGCCCTCGGCCAGGGCCAGGGCTTCGAGACGCGCCAGCAGCGGCGCGGGGATCTCCAGCGCCCTGGCGGCGCCGCGGGCGTCGGCCTGGGCCGGGCGTGGCCAGTCGCAGGGCAGGGCCAGCACCTGGGGCGCGCCTTGCAGCTGCTGCTGCCAGAAGCTGACCTCGCACTGCAATACTGCGCCCTGCAGGTATTGGTGCTGCCAGGCCGCGTAGTCGGCGTATTGCACGGGCAGTGCGGGCAGCGCCGCCGGTTGCCCTGCGCGCAGGCTCGCATAGAGCTGGCTGAACTCGTTGACCAGCACGCCCACCGACCAGCCGTCGGCGACCATATGGTGCAGTGCCAGCAACAGCAGGTGCTGGTGCTCGCCAAGCTTGAGCAGCCGCGCCCGGATCAGCGGCGCCTGGCGCAGGTCGAACGGCAGGCGCAGGTTGTCCAGGCTTTCCTGTTCGGCCACTTGCTGGCGTTGGGCGTCATCCATCGAGCTGAGGTCGCGCAGGCCGACCTCCAGCGCGAGTGGCTCGGCGATGCGCATGACCGGTTCGCCGTCGATGTCGTGGTAGGCGCTGCGCAGCACTTCATGGCGGGCGAGCAGGGCATTGAAGGTGGCACGCAGCGCCGCCAGGTCCAGCTGCCCGTTCAAGCTCAGGCTGGCGGCCATGTTGTAGGACGCCGAGGGGCCGTGCAGACGGTCGACCAGCCACAGCCGCTGCTGGCTCAGCGACACCGGCATGTGCGCCTGGCGCGGCACCGGCAGCAGCACCGGGCGCGTCGTGCCCGCCGCAGGCGCGGCGGCCAGGGCGTCGAGGCGCTCGGCCAGTTGCCACAGCAGCGGCGCCTCGAACACGCTGCGCAGCGGCAGTTCCACGGCACAGCGCTGACGCAGGCGGGCGATCAGGCGGGTGGCCAGTAGCGAATGCCCGCCGGCTTCGAAGAAGTGGCTGTTGCGCCCCAGCGGTTGCGCGGGCAGCAGCGCGGCCCACAGCTCGCCGAGCAACTGCTCGTTGGCGCTGACCAGTGGCTCGACCTCGGCGTGCTGCAAGGTTGGCAGTGGCAGGGCCTTGCGGTCGACCTTGCCGTTGGCGTTGGTCGGCCAGCTGTCCATCGCCACCCACAACGACGGCACCATGTACGCCGGCAGGCTGTCGCGCACGTGCTGGGCCAGCTGGGCGTCGTTCAGCCGATGGCCGCTGCGGCCTTGCCAGTAGCCCACCAGCAGGTCGCTGCCGCCGAGTGTTTGCAGGCTGACCATGGCCCGCAGGACGTCGGGGTGGCGCTCCAGGTGCGCCTCGATCTCGCCAGGCTCGATGCGGAACCCACGCAACTTGAGCTGGAAATCCTTGCGCCCGAGGTACTGCAGCACGCCGTCAGCGTCCCAGCGGGCCAGGTCGCCACTGAGGTACAGGCGGCTGCCCGGCGTGCCGAACGGGTTGGGGATGAAGCTGGCGGCGGTGCGCGCCGGGTCGGCCAGGTAACCGCGGCTGACGCCGATGCCGCCAATCGCCAGCTCACCGACCACCCCGGCGGCGACCGGTTGCAGGTCATGGCCCAGCACATACAGCTCGGCATTGGCGGTGGGCCGGCCGATGGCCACGCTGGCGTCTGGCCCCGGGGCCTGGTACAGCGGCTGGAAAGCCACGTCATCGGAGCATTCGGCCGGGCCGTAGGCATTCATCAGCGGGATGTGCGGGTAGTGGCGGAACCACAATTGCGCGGTGGCGACCGGCAGTGCTTCGCCGGTCGGTATGACCCAGCGCAGATGCGGCAGCGCCGCTGGCTGGCCGTCGAGGTTTTCGAGCATCGCCTGGAGCAGTGCCGGTACCGGTTCGAACAGGCTCACGCGGCGCTCGCGCAGCAGCGCCAGCAGGGCCTGCGGATCGTGCACCAGCGCATCGCCGATGATCTCGACACAGGCGCCGAACAGCGGCGCGGTGAGGGTTTGCCAGACCGAGATGTCGAAGCACGCCGGGGCGGTCTGGGCGATCACGTCGTCGGCGTTCAGGCCCAATGGCTGCACCTTGGCCAGCATGTTGTTGAGCATGCCGGCGCGCGGCACCATCACCCCTTTGGGCTGGCCGGTGGAGCCAGAGGTGAACAGCACGTAGGCCAACTGTTGCGGGCGTGCCGGCTGCTGCGGCAGCCGGCCGCTGGTGCTCAGCTGCAGCAGCTCCGACGGCAACGCACGGCGGCCCTGGTAGATGCTGGCCAAAGGCTCGGCACAGGCCTGGCTGCAAACCACCAGCGGCTGCTCCAGGCGCGCCAGCACCTGCTGCCAGCGCGCCGGCGGCTGCGAGGGCTCCAGCGGCAACCAGCCACAACCGGCACGCAGGGTCGCAACCATCAGGCAGAACCATTCGATGCCGCGCTCGGCCAACAAGGCCACCGGCTGGTCGGGCTGGGCGCCCAGGGCTTGCAGGCCCCGCGCCAGGCGTTCGGACTGCTGCCATAGTTCGGCATAGGTGAGCGTTTGCTCGGCGCAGCGCGCGACGATGCGTTCGGGGTGCGCGGCGACCTGGGCTGCCACCCGTGCTTCCCAACTTTGCTCAAGGTCGTAGTCCGCCGGGTGGCGGCCCCAGTCGAGCAGGCGCCGATACTGGGCCGGGCTGAGTGTGGTGAGTTGTTCCAGGCGGGTGTCCGGTGGGCTGTCCAGCATCTGCAGCAGGTTCAGCAAGTCGTCGCTCAGGCGCGCCAGCGCGGCAGCGGGAAGGCGCTGGGCATCGGCGCTGAACAGCACCTCCAGGCAGCGCCCGGGCAGCACTTCGACGGTCAGGCCGTAACTGGTCTGTTCGAGGTTGTCGAGGACCTTGAAGGTCAGCTCGCCAGCCTGCAACTGACGCTCGCTGAGCGCCGGCAGGTTCTGGAATACCAGCAGGGTGTCGAACAGCCCGGCACCGCGCGGGTGCTGCTGGAGGATCTGCGCCAGCGGTGTCTGCTCGTGTTCGCGCATGGCCACGCTGGTGGCTTGCACCTGCTGCAGGTAGTCGCCGAGGGCCATGCCGGGGTCGATGCGCAGGCGCAGCGGCAGGGTATTGATGAACACGCCGAGCATCTGCCCGGCATCGGCCAAGGCATCCGGGCGGCCACTGCTGGTGACGCCGAACATCACCTCGGTGTGGTTGTTGGCGCGGGCTAGCAACAGGCCCCAGGCAGCTTGCATGAGGGTGTTGAGGGTGACTCGGCAGGCTTTGCCGAGTGCGTTCAGGCGGCTGCTGTGGGCTTCGCTCAGGCGCAGGCTGCGGCTGTGGTAGCGCGGTTTGTGCTCGGGGTCGGCCGGGTTCAGCGCCGGCAGCGTGCCGACGCCTTCGAACTGCGCCAGGTGTTGCTGCCAGTACTGCAGGCTGTGCTGGTGCGGTTGCGCGGCGAGCCAGGCGATGTAGTCGCGGTAAGGTGGGCGCGACGGTACGGCAAGGCCGTTGTAGCGCGCGAGAATCTCCTCCATCAGCAGCACCGAGCTCCAGCCGTCGGCAATCAGGTGATGACGGCTCCAGATCAGCCAGCTGTGCTGCGCGTCGAGGTGGATCAGGGCCAACCGTTGCAGCGGTGGGCGCTGAGGGTCGAAGCCTTGGGCTCGGTCGGCCTGGCAGTAGGCGTCCAGGGCCTGCTGGCGTTGGCTCGGGTCCAGCGCGCTCCAGTCCAGGCGCTGCACCGGCAGGGTGAGGCCACTGCACACGCCTTGCACCGGCTCGTCCAGGCCTTGCCAGAGGATTGCCGTGCGCATCAGGGGATGGGCGGCGAAGGTGGCATGCCAGGCAGCGAGGTAGCGCTCGGCGTCCAGTGGGCCTTGCAGCTCGGCCTGCAGCTGGTTGACGTAGACCCCGCTGGCACCTTCCAGCAGGGTGTGGAACAGCAGGCCTTTTTGCAGCGGCGACAGCGGGTAGGCGTCCTCCAGCGGGGTACCGAGCAGCGCTTGCAACGGTTGCCGCTGTTCGGCACTCAGCGATACCGAGGGGGTGGCTGGTGGTACCGAGGGCGTTGCCACAGCTGTGGGTTGGGCCGCTTGGCGCTGGGCGAGGAGCAGGGCCAGGGCGTCGACCCGCGGCTGGGCGAACAGCTCTTTGGGGCTGAACTTCAAGCCCAGCTTGCGCGCCTTGGCAATCACCTGCAGGGCGATGATCGAGTCGCCGCCAACGCTGAAGAAGTCGTCCTGGCGAGTGAGTTCGGGGCGCTCCAGCACTTCGCGCCAGACCCCCAGCAACTGGGCTTCCAGGGCTTTGAGCGGCGAGTCCAGGGTGGCTGCGAGGCGGGCAATGGTGGGGTGGGCAAAGAAATGCCGGGGGCTGAACTTGAGCTGTTGCTTGCGCGCCTGGGCGATCACTTGCAGGGCCATGATCGAGTCGCCGCCCAGGGCGAAGAAGTCGTCATGGATCGACAGCGCCGGTTTGCCCAGCACCTCGCACCAGAGTGTCAGCAGCAGCGCCTCGACTGGGTCGCGCGGGGTACTGTGCGCCTGCGCAGGGGCTGGCTCGGGCGCCGGCAGGGGCAGGTTGTGCCGGTCGACCTTGCCGTTGCCCAGGCGCGGCAGCTGCTCGAGTTCGACATAAACGCTCGGTAGCAGTGGCTCGGGCAGGCGCTCGGCCAGTTGCTGGCGCAGCTGCGCCCGGTCCAGCCCGGGTTCGGCCACCAGGTAGGCAACCAGCCGTGGCGCTTCGCCTTCAGCCAGGGCGCGCGCCAGCACGGCTGCTTCGCGCACACCGCTGCAGGCGCGCAGGCAGGCTTCGACCTCGCCCGGCTCGACCCGGAAGCCGCGGATCTTGACCTGGTCGTCGATCCGCCCCAGGAACTCGATGGCGCCGCTGGCCAACATGCGCACGCGGTCGCCGCTGCGGTACAGGCGCTGGCCATTGCCGGCGAACGGGTCGGGCACGAACTGCCGGGCGGTCAGGCCGGGTTGGCCGAGGTAGCCGTCGGCGACCCCGGCGCCGCCGATGTACAGCTCACCGATGCTGCCCAGCGGCAGTGGCGTGAGGTGCGTATCGAGCACATGCACCTGCACGTTGTCCAGCGGCAGGCCGACCGGGGCGAAACCGGAAAGGCTCGGGGCTTCGTCCTGCACGGCGTGGGTCAGGCAGCCAACGGTGGTTTCGGTGGGGCCGTAGTGGTTGACGATGCGGCAGCTCGGGGCAAGCTGCTGCAGGCGCTGGACCAGCGCCAGGTCGAGGCCTTCGCCACCGAGCACCAGGCACTGGCGCGGCAGCAGGCGGTGTGGCTCGGCCACGGCGAGCAGGGCGGCCAGGTGCGAGGGCACGATCTTCAGGCAGTCGACCGGGTTGGCTGCCAGGTATTGGGCGAGCTCTTCCGGGGCGCTGGCCAGTTCGTCGCTGATCAGCTGCAGGGTACGGCCGCTGAGCAGCGCGCCGAACCAGGCGGTGTAGCCCAGGTCCGCGGCGACGCTGGCCAGTGCCGTCAGGCTGGCTTGCGGGCTCAGGGCCAGCGGCTTGAGTACGGCTTGGGCATAGTGCGCCAGGTTACCCTGGGTCACCCGCACGGCCTTGGGCGTACCGGTAGAGCCGGAGGTGTAGATCAGGTAGGCCAGCTGCTGCGGGTGGCCGGCGGTGTGCGCCTGGCTTACCGCTGGGGCCAGGCCATGCAGGGTATGCGTGGGGTCGATCAGTACGCTGGCGCCGCTGTTGTCGAGCAGCTGGCGCTGGCGCTGCGCGGGCAGGCCCGGGTCCAGGCACAGGTAGGCGGCGCCGAGCTTCCAGCTGGCCAGCATCGCCGTGATCAGCGCGCGGCTGCGCGGCAGGGCGATGGCAACGATGTGACCGGCAGCGGCACCGGCCTCGCCCAGGCGTGCGGCCAGGGCGCTGGCGGCCTGGTCCAGTTCGCTATAGCTCAGGCTGCCGTCGGCATCGCGCAGGGCAATGCGCTGGCCATGCGTCTGCACCTGGTGCTCGAAGGCAGCCAGCGCCGTGGCGAAGGTGGGCGGCTGGTCGGCCCCGGCGCGGCGCGCGCCGTTGGCCGGCGGCGTGGCCGGCAACTGGTGGACGGGCGTGTCGACCTGCGCCAGGGCGATGCCGGCGAACCAGGCGAAATCCTCGGCCAGGCGGGCGATACGTGCGGCGTCGAACAGGTCGCTGCGATAGCGCCACTGCGCCAGCAGTTGCACGCCGTCGTCCTGCCAGCGCAGGTTGAGTTCGTTGGCGGCGCCGCGCTGGGTGAACAGGTGCTCGCGCAGCGTGTACTCGGCGAAGGCGGCGTCACGCTGGCTGGGCATGTAGGTCATCATGCACTGGAACAGCGGGCCGTCGACTTCCTGCTGCAGGCGCGCCGCCGGGTAGCGGCGATGGCGCAGCCCCTCGCGCATTTGCTGGGCGGTGTCGCGCAGGCATTCGGCCAGGCTCGGGGCATGCGCGAAGCGGGCGCGCAGCGGCAGGCTGTTGAGGGTGAAACCGATCAGCTGCTTGTAGCGCGCCCTGTGCCGGTCCATGGTCGGCGTGCCGATGAGGAAGTCGTCCTGGCCGGTGTAACGGTGCATGAACATCTGGAACAGCGTGGCCAGCACGACGTACAGGCTGACGCCCTGGGCCTCGGCGAGCTGGCGCAGCTGGCTGCTGAGGGCCGGTGCGAGCAGGTACTCGATTTCTTCACCGGCGAAGCCGGGCGTGCGCGGGCGTGGTCGGTCGGCCGGCAGCGCCAGTGCCGTCGGGCTGCCGCTGAGCTGGTTGCGCCAGTAGCTGGCTGCCGCCTCGAGCTTGTCCTCGGCGAGTAGCGTGCGCTGTTCGTCCAGCCAGTCGAAATACAGGCCGGCCGGCGGCAGGACCAGAGCCTCGCCGCTGAGCGCTGCATGGTAGGCGGCGAAGGTCAGCTTGAGCATCCATTCGACGCTGAGGAAATCCCCGCTGATATGGTGGGCCGCCATGCACAGGTACAGGCGGCCCTGGCTTTGCAACAGGCCAAGCCGGCAGATGTCTGCCGCAGCCAGGTCGAACGGCTGGTCGGCGTGTTGCGCGATCCAGGCGGCGACGCCGGCGCTGTCCAGGTCGTCGATACGCTCGATGCGGGTGTTTACCTGGATGTGCTCCGGGCGGTACATCCACAACTTGCCATCCTGCTCGCGGTAGCCGCAGTGCAGGGTCTCGCAGTGCCTGACCACCTGGGCGAAGGCCTGGCACAGGGTGGCCGGGTCGAGGTCGGCGCGCAGCTCGCGTGCGGCGACCATGTTGTAGGCCGGGCTGGCCGGGTTGAGCTGATGGTACTGCCACAGCGCCTGCTGGCCGGCGCTGGCCTCACGCAACGGCTGGGAAGTGGTCATGGGCGGCACTCCTGGGCGGGTTCGGCCATGGCCACGATCACTTGCCGTGGCCCTTTGAAACTGGCGCGGCCATGGGCCACCAGCATGTTGTCGAGCATCAGCACGTCGCCCTGCTGCCAGGGGAAACGCACGGTGCATTGCTCGAGCACGCCGCGGATCTCCGCCAGCGCGCTTTCTTCCAGTTCGCTGCCGTCGCCGTAATAGACGTTGCGCGGCAGGTCGAGCGGGTCGTCGACCACCGCCAGCAGGCTTTCCCGCACGGCAGCTGGCAGGTTGGACACGTGGAACAGGTGCGCCTGGTTGAACCAGACCCAGTCCTGCGTGACCGGGTGGCGAGCGCTGGCCTGGCAGACCTGGCGGGTGCGCAGTTCACCGTCGTCCTTCCACTCGAAGGCGATCTGGTTGGCCCGGCAGTAGGCCTCGGCCACGGCGCGGTCTGCGCTGTTGAAGGCCTGTTCCCAGGGCAGGTCGAGACCGTTGCCGTAGTTGCGCACGTACATCAGGCGTTTGCTTTCGAAGCGTTGGCGCAGGGCCGGGTCGAGCTGCTGGAAGATGCGCCGGCTGTCGGCGATCGGGGTTTCGCCACCTTCAGCGCTGGGCTGTATGCAGTGGAACCAGATCTTCATCGGCCACTGCAGGGTGTAGGACTGCTCGTTGTGCAGCGGGATGACCTGGTGCGCGGGGTATTCGGTGGAGGTATACACCCCCTGTTCGATCGCCTTGCGCGGGGTGGAGCCGAATTCGTAATTGAGCAGCGGGTGACCGAAGCTGCGCACCAACCCCTGGAACGCCTGTTCGCCCAGCACTCCGAAGCCCCGCAGCAGCAGGGCGCCGCTTTCGTGCAGGCAGTCGTTGGCCAGCGCATGCAGCGCCGCGAAGTTCCCCGCACCGGGTTGTGCCGGCTCGACCAGCAGCGGCAGGGCGCTGTCTGGCAAAAGTGCTTGCACCGACAGGCCATTGCCCGGCCCGACACCTCGTCCCATGAGTTGCTCCTTTTTATCGTGGTAGTCACAGCAAAAGGCCATCCCTGGTCTCCCACGGGGCCCCGGCGGAATATATACGAAAGAGATGGTAAGTGTTAATGCAATTTATTAGCATTCACATTGTTTGTGAGCGCCTCGACTGCAGCCTTCCTGCGGGCAGCCGGGATTCTGTGAAAACGTTTGTCCAAGGAGTCGACAATGAGTTGGGAAAAGGCCGAGTGCGGGTACGTGGTGGTGGTCAATCATGAGGAGCAGTATTCCATCTGGCCGGATTACAAAGCCCTGCCCGAGGGCTGGCGTGCGGTCGGCCAGCAGGGTGACAAGGCGCAGTGCCTGGCCTGGATCGAACAGCACTGGACGGACATGCGCCCGCTGAGCCTGCGCCAGGCCCTTGAAACCGCCGAGCAACGCTGAGCGCCAGCCGCAGAGGGAGCGATCCATGGAAGACATTCAGCTTGCACCGTACAACCTGGCGCATTTTCGCCGCCAACCGCCGCGCCACTTCGAGGCTGACCCGCTGCTGCAGCGCCAGGCGGCGCGCGAGTCGAACGCGCGCTCCTACCCGCGGCGTATCCCACTTGCGCTGAAGGCAGCGCAGGGGCTCTACGTACAGGACACCCGTGAGCAACTGTTCATGGACTGCCTGGCGGGGGCAGGGACGTTGGCGCTTGGCCACAACCATCCGTGCACCCTGGCGGCGATGCGCGCGACCCTGGACAGCGGCGTGCCCTTGCATACCCTCGACCTGACCACGCCGGTCAAGGACCTGTTCGTCGAGACCTTGTTCGCAGCCTTGCCGCCAGCCTTTGCTGCCGAGGCGCGTATCCAGTTCTGCGGGCCGACCGGGGCCGACGGGATCGAGGCGGCGATCAAGCTGGCGAAGATCGCCACGGGGCGCAAAGGCGTGTTCTGCTTCTCCGGCGGCTACCACGGCATGACCCACGGCGCGCTCAGCCTCATGGGCAACCTGGGGCCCAAGCAGCTGCCGGGCTCACTGATGCCCGATGTGCAGGTGCTGCCGTACCCCTATGACTACCGTTGCCCGTTTGCCCTGGGTGGCGAGGCCGGTATCGACGCAGGGCTGAGCTATATCGGCCAGCTGCTGAGTGACCCCGAGTCCGGGGTGCCGCTGCCGGCGGCGGTGGTGGTGGAAGTGGTGCAGGGCGAGGGCGGTGTCATTCCGGCGCCGGTGCGCTGGCTACAGGGCCTGCGCAAGCTGACCCGCGAGCATGGCGTGGTGCTGATCATCGACGAGGTGCAGAGCGGCATTGGCCGCACCGGGCGCATGTTCGCCTTCGAGCACGCCGCTATCGAGCCGGACGTACTGGTGCTGTCCAAGGCCATCGGCGGTGGCCTGCCGCTGGCAGTGGTGGTCTACCGGCAGGCGCTCGATGTGTGGACGCCGGGTGCGCATGCGGGCACGTTCCGCGGCAATCAGCTGGCCATGGCGGCCGGCACCGCGACCCTGCGGTATATCCGCGACGAGGGCGTGGTGGCCAACGCCGAGCGCATGGGCGACTACCTGATGACCCGGCTGCGCCAGTTGCAACGCGATTACCCGTGTATCGGCGATGTACGTGGGCGTGGGCTGATGGTCGGGGTGGAGATCGTCTCTACCGACGCAGGTCAAGGCCGGGTGCCGGCCGGGGATGGCGTGCTGGCCAAGGCCGTGCAGCAGGGCTGCCTGCGTGAAGGGGTGATCCTCGAACTGGGCGGGCGGCATGGCGCGGTGCTGCGCTTCCTGCCGCCGTTGACCATCGGTAGTGAGGAGATCGATACACTGGTCGAGAAGCTGGAGATCGCCTTGGCTGCACAGGCTGTTCGCAAACGCTGCGCACAACCTGTGGTAGCGGGGTCACCCGCGAGCACCGGCGAAGCCGGTGCCATCCCAGCCTGACCCGCAACGACTGGCTGCGCTACAACCACGCCTTGATCTGCCTCGACACCGCGTCGGTGGAAATCCCGTAGCGGTCATGCAGTGTCGGTAGCGCACCCGCATCGAGAAACGCATCCGGCAGTGCGATCTGGCGGAAGGTGGGCGTGACCCCGTTGCGCAGCAGCACGCCCGCCACCGCCTCGCCAAGGCCACCGATGATCGAGTGGTTTTCCGCCGTGACCACCAGGCGCCCAGGCTTGCGCGCCTCGGCGAGGAGGGTCTGTTCATCCAGCGGCTTGATGGTCGGCACATGCAGTACCGACACATCCACGCCATCCTTGTGCAATTGCTCTGCAGCTTCCAGGGCGCGCATGGTCATCAGGCCGCTGGCGATCAGCAACACGTCGCGGCCACCGCGCAGCACCTGGGCCTTGCCCAGCTGGAAGCGGTAGTCGTAGCGATCCAGTACCAACGGTACGTTGCCGCGCAGCAGGCGCATGTACACCGGCCCCTGGTGGGCGGCGATCGCCGGCACGGCCTGTTCGATTTCCAGCGCATCACAGGGGTCGACGATCATCAGGTTGGGCATCGCCCGGAAGATCGCCAGGTCATCCGTGGCCTGGTGGCTTGGGCCATAGCCGGTAGTCAGGCCAGGCAAACCGCAGACGATCTTGACGTTGAGGTTTTCTTCGGCGATCGCCATGCAAATGAAGTCATAAGCCCGACGCGAAGCGAATACCGCATAGGTAGTGGCGAACGGGGTCATGCCTTCGCGGGCCATGCCAGCGGCAGCGCTCATCAGTAACTGCTCGGCCATGCCCATCTGGTAGAACCGCTCGGGGTGGGCTTTGGCGAAGATGTGCAAGTCGGTGTACTTGGACAGGTCGGCACTGAGCCCGACGATATCCTGACGGTGCTCGGCCAGGCTGGCCAGGGCATGGCCGAACGGGGCAGGGCGGGTTGGCTGGCCCTCGGCGGCAATCGAGGCGATCATGGCCGAGGTGGTCAGGCGTTTCTTCGGTGCATTCACTGTGCTCATGCTTGGCTCCCGGCGTCCAGCGCCTCAAGGGCGAGATCCCATTCGTTTTCATCGACGCGAATGAAATGCGTCTTGTCGCGGTTTTCCAGGAATGGCACACCTTTGCCCATGCGCGTGTCACAGATGATCACCCGCGGTTGTGCCGCCGGGTGGGCGCGGGCCTGGTCGAAGGCGCTGACCAGCGAATCCAGGTCGTTGCCATCCACTCGCTGCACGAACCAGCCAAACGCTTGCCAACGCTCGACGATCGGCTCGAAGGCAAGCACTTCGCTGGCGTGGCCATCGGCCTGTTGGTTGTTCACATCGATGATCGCGATCAGGTTGTCCAGGCGCCAATGGCTGGCCGACATTGCCGCCTCCCAGGTCGAACCCTCGTTCAGCTCGCCATCGGACAACAGGTTGTACACCCAGCTGTCCGAACCCTTGCGCTTGAGCCCGAGGCAGGCGCCGACCGCGATGCCCAGCCCATGACCCAGCGAACCGCCGGTAATTTCCATGCCGGGGGTATAGGCAGCCATGCCCGACATGGGCAGGCGGCTATCGTCGCTGCCGTAGGTTTCCAGCTCCTCCTCGGGAATCACGTCGGCCTCGATCAGTGCGGCGTAGAGGGCAATCGCGTAATGCCCGATGGACAGGTAGAAGCGGTCGCGCCGCTCCCACTCAGGGTTGGCGGGGTCGATACGCAGCGCGTGGAAGTATGCGACGGCCAGCAGGTCGGCAGCGCCCAGGGCCTGGCCGACATAGCCCTGGCCCTGGACCTGGCCCATGCGCAATGCATGGCGGCGGATATTGCGGGCGCGCACAGCCAGTGGCAGCGCCTCGTTGGTGGAACGCACAGCAGTCATGGGGGTGACTCCTTTTTCGAATCAGCGATTGACCAGATGAGCCGGTACCCGCGACACCAGGAAGGCGCCAAGGATGAGCACGGCGGTGATGAGATACATACCGATGGCATTGCTGCCCAAGGTGGTGGTAACCCAGCCGATCAGGTACGGCGAGCAGAACCCGGCAAGGTTGGCGAAACTGTTCACCGCGGCGATGCCGGCTGCTGCCGAAACCCCGCCGAGCAGCGTGGTAGGCAACATCCAGAACAGCGAGGAAGCGGACAGCACCCCGGCCGCAGCCAGGCACAGGCTGAGGATCGACAGGGTCAGGCTGCTGCCCAGCGCGGCGGCGAGGCTCAAGCCCAGGGCGCCGATCAGCATGGGGATCGCCAGGTGCCAGCGGCGCTCACGGTGGCGGTCGCCACTGCGTCCGGCCAGCAGCATCGCGACGATGGCGCACAGGTACGGCAGGCTGGTCAGTAGGCCGATGTGCAAAGGCTCGCTGACACCGGCATTGCGCACCAGCGTAGGCAGCCAGAAGGTGATCGCGTACTGGCCCATCACCACGCAGAAGTAGATGCTGGCCAGCAACCACAGGCGACGGTCGCGGATGAAGTCGGACACCGAACCATGCGTGACCTTGTGTTGCTCGTCTTCGGCCAGTTCCTTGCGCACCAGGGCCTTTTCTTCGTCGCTCAGCCAGTGTGCCTGGTCGACGCCATCCTTCAGGTAGCTCAGCACCAGGATCCCCACCAGCACCGTGGGGATGGCTTCGAGCAGGAACATCCACTGCCAGCCCGCCCAGCCGTGCACACCGGCGAAACGTTCCATGATCCAGCCTGACAGCGGGCCGCCGATCATCCCCGAGAGCGGAATGGCGATGAACCACAGCGCAGTCATCTTCGCCCGGCGATAGGAGGGGAACCAGTAGGTCAGGTACAGCAGCAGCCCAGGTGCCAGGCCCGCCTCGGCGATACCCAGCAGGAAGCGCAGGGCATAGAACTGCCAGGCCGTCTCCACCAGGGCGAACATTGCCGAGATGATGCCCCAGGTGATCATGATGCGGGCAATCCAGCGCCGGGCGCCGACCTTGTGCAGGATGATGTTGCTGGGCACCTCGCAGAGGAAGTAGCCGATGAAGAACATGCCCGCACCCAGGCCATAGACCGCTTCGGACAGGGCCAGGTCGTCCATCATCTGCAGCTTGGCGAAGCCGACATTGACCCGGTCGAGGTAGGCACACAGGTAGCAGAGCATGAGAAAGGGCATCAGTCGCCAGGCCGTCTTGCGGTAGGCACTGCTGCGTGCGGCGGACACCGCATCGAGCGCTAGTGTGGTCATTTCGTTCTGATCTCTTGTTGTTATCGAACGCGTGACCTGCGCCGGGCTCGGGCGCCGGTCACGATGCGGTGGATGCTCAGTGGATAAGCATGCCGCCGTTGACATCCAGGGTAATGCCCGTGAGGTAGCTGGACAGATCACTGGCAAGGAACAATGCCGCATTGGCGACATCGCGGGCCTCGCCCAGGCGCCCCAGCGGGATGCCTTCGATGATGGCGTGACGGCGCTCATCGTGCATCAGGCCGCCCGTGATGTCGGTGTGAATCAGGCCAGGGGTGATCGAATTGACGCGGATGTTATCCGGCCCCAGCTCCCGGGCCATGGCCTTGCCGAGGCCGAGTACGCCAGCCTTCGCGGCGCTGTAATGAGGGCCGCCGAAGATGCCGCCACCGCGTTGTGCAGACACCGACGACAGGCAGATGATGCTGCCGGCCTGCTGCGCACGCATGGTCGGGATGACCGCCTGGGACATCAGCAGCGTGCCACGCAGGTTCACGTTCAGAATGCGATCATAGTCCGCGCCAGTGATGTCGAGGGTCTTCACTGGCTGGGTGATACCGGCGTTGTTGACCAGCACGTCGATCCGTCCGAACTGCGCCAGGACCTGGGCGATGGCATCGCGCACTTGCGCTTCATCGGCAACGTTGGCGGCCAGGCCGATGTGGCCTTCGCCGAGGGAGGCGGCGGCTTCGGCGGCGGCCGTTGGATCAAGGTCGAGAATCGCGACCTTGGCGCCCTGTTCGGCGAACGCCTGGGCAGTCGCGCGGCCGATACCGCGGGGCGAGGCGGCGCCAGTGATGACGGCAAATTTTCCTGTTAACAGCATCGGGAGTGCTCCGGGTGATTATTGTTGTGAGCAGCGGTTCAGGCAGAACCGATAGGCACAGCTTCGTCTCGCTGGGCGGGCCGAGCAACGCTGCCGCTTTCACCCGATGCTGAAAAAAATTCAGCCCTCGGCTTGTGCCTGGGTTCGATGGACGGGTAAAACCCTAGGTACCGCCGCGAACCATGCAGGAATGCCCATGAGCCTGGACCTTCTCAGAAAGTCTCCGCAGATCCCTTCGCTGAAAGCAATTCAGGCCTTCGAGCAAGTCGCCCGCTTCGCTAACGTTGCGCGTGCCGCCGAGCAGTTGAACCTCACGCCCTCAGCGGTCAGCCATCAGATCGCCAACCTGGAGGCCCTGATTGGTCGACCATTGTTCATTCGCGAGGCGCGTGGTGTAGCGCTGACCCCGGCGGGTGAGCAGTACCTGCGCGAGGTATCGGGCATCCTGCAGAGCCTGGCCATGGCCACCGAGCGCGCCGGTAACGCCGTGGGCTTCGATTGCCTGCGGCTGCATTCCGCACCAAGCTTCGGGCTGCTCTGGTTGCTGCCGCGCCTGGACCACTTCCGCAACAGTCACCCGCAAATCCAGATCAACCTGTCCTGCTCGTACGAGTCATTGCACTTTGGCCGTCATCAGATCGACCTGGATATCCGCCATGGCTATCCCAACTGGCCCAACCTGGAAGTGCGCACCATCCGCCATGAACGCGCCACCGTGCTGGCTTCGCCGCGGCTGCTCGAACGCACACCGGTCAAGCAGCCCAGCGACCTGCTGGGGCAGAACCTGATCCTGTCGGAGGCCGCATTGGTGCAGTGGCCGCAGTGGTTTGCCCAGCAAGGCTTGGCGTTGCCGCAATCCCCGTATGCGCTGAGTTTCGATCGCTCGTACATGAGCCTTGAAGCCGCCAGCCACGGGTATGGGGTGGCCTTGGAGAGTTCCTTGCTGGCTCAGGACTATATTGCCCGAGGCGAGTTGGTACCGGTATTTGTAGAAGACCTGGCGACGCCCGTCAGTGCCCACCACTTGGTATTTCCTCGAGGCCATGCTGAAGCTCTCAGGGTTCGTCAGTTCCTTGAATGGGTGCAAGGCCAGCTCGGTCATGACTTCAATTACTGAGAGCAGTCCGCACGACAGACTGTTGAAGGCAACAAGGCGCTGATCGCTATCGCAAAGATGCCATGGTGGGATTACGAAGTACGATTGATCGGTGTCGCATAAAAGGTCTCAAGTCGTTCGAAATATGACTTGGACGGTCTTGGTGGGTGGCGCATAGCATTGCAGCCACTGGAGTTCACAACCGACTCTCCCATCAGGAAAACGCACAGGAACCTCATACCCCCTTATCACCAACCCGCTGGGCTTCGGTGCCGCCCCACTGGGCAACATGGCTGAAGGTAGCGGGTCTCGGGGGAGTGGTCTGGTTCGTTCGTGCCGATGGGTATCAGCGATGCTGAAGCAACTGCGCTGTTAGCCGGCATCTAGGAAGATGGCCTGGCGGCGCTGAAGAAGGGACTGGAAGGCTAAGCGGTTTTCTGGAAAGGCTTGCCCGGCGACAGTGTCAGTATTTGTAATACTGATATGTCGCTGTCGGCCTTTCAATCAATGAGCCAACCCGGCTCTCCCTCGACCAAGATCCGTCCGTGGCAGGTTGTGTCTCGCTCCCTCGATGATTGTGCAGGCTGCATCTGTTTCGATGACGGCACTGTAACTGATCCGATCGCCTACGCGTGCGACGGTCCTGCCATTCCAGGAACTTCCAGTCCTTTGGTCCTCAATAAATCTGATTTCCTGGTCTAGACCTGAGACTAAATTGTTTTTATCAGCTGAGATGAGCCGAGCGAAGCTGCGGCCTAATAGCTTGTTTGGCGCGTTCCAGATACTCTGCAGGCGAATTAGACGCGTCGTCCGCAAGTGTGCCGGTAAAAAATCCTACAATGCCTTCGGAAGTTTCGCTGCCTGCTTCGGCTTGTACATCTTCAAGATGCCGCTATTATCAGGCGTGTCGCAATTTCGCGGCATTTAATGGGGAATCGAATATGAAAGCTATCAAGATGGAATCCGCAAAATTGGCAAATTTGGCTCTTCTGGTTAAAACGGCTAAATAAGCCTTAGCCGATAAGTGCTAAAGCGCAGTGCCGGCCTGCGCTTTGGCTAAAGGAGGGGGTATGATAAGTAGCGACTGCTTTTTTATTGCCGTAGATAATGCTCTGATTTGCTGGGATTTCAAAAGGCACAAGCAGTATCAGTTGTCGGCGGAGCATGCTCATCGGTTGATTTCACTAATTTATGATCAGGGTTGCAGTGATTCAAGTGATACTGTGGTTGAGGATTTTAAACGTTGCAAGGTTATGTTGGACTCTCCCAGGGGCGAGAGTGATTGGGGTTGGGATGTGCTGTCTAGGATTTTTCATATTGGTACTAAAGATATAGTTCCGGAAAACCAGCCTGCCAGCGAGCATGAGTGGGCTGTTCAATACTTAGAACACTGTAATGATGTATTGGGTAAAACTTCTCCTGTTGAGAGCTTTCGGGGCGTTGGGGGTGGTATCCAGTTACCTGGTTTTTGCGCTGCTGATGAATTCGATGAGGTGCTTGCACGCCGCGCAACAGCAAGAGCTTTCCATCAGTTACCGATTTCAATAGCTGAGCTAGGGAAGATCTTGCATCGTACACTGGGCTTTGTTGAAAGGCGGGAACTTTCTAATCAACAAGGAGGAGTGGAGCAGTTCTCCAAGCGGCGTAGCAGTCCATCAGCAGGTGGCTTAAATGCTACAGAAGGTTATGTATATGTGGCTAATGTCGAAGCTTAGAGCCAGGAATATATTATTACGACCCTCATCTTCATCAGGTGCATTGGCGTAGTCAATTGGTACCGAAACTCGGCGCCTTGCCTTCAGGACAGCATTTCGCGAACGATATACCAGTGGGGCTGTTTCTAACATCCAGATTCGATAAATTGTGGTGGAAGTACGAGCATTCCCGCGCCTATCGGATGGCATTGATAGAGGTTGGTCATGTGGCGCAGACGTTCCAACTAGCGGCAACTGCCCGTGGGATGAATACATGGCTAACTGGTGCGTTGAATGAATCCTCCATTGAATCATTGCTACATCTTGAAAATTCTGATGAGCAGGTGATTTTTTTTGTTGGCTGTGGTTATAGCGATGGTTCCGCTATCCCGAACTGCCTAAAATCTCTACTTAAGTGAGTTTACAATGGGGTGTGTGCATGAGGAAAGGAACTGATCGTAGTATTACTATGTTTAGAGGCTGGCACCTGACTAGCGCTGTGCGCTCGCGGCCTTATGTGTATAAATTTTCAGAGGCGGACTTTGCTCGATGTGATCCTGGCTTGTGGTTTCCTGCTGCGCTCAGTCCTGTGCTAGCTCATGACTCAGTAAGAGCTCTTTCAAAGCAAGAGTTGAGGATTTTGCATGTGTATCATTTAGTGTGTTTTATGGATTACACGACTGAGCTAGAGATAGCGCATGTCAACGAAGCTGTGCAGTGCATTGTAATTGGTGGTTTAAAGAAGTACTTTGAGGATGGAGAGCGGCGTATTGCTTTGAAGTTGTATGCTGATGAAGGCTATCACGCTTTATTTTCACGGGATATTGCAGATCAAGTGTCAAAGCATTTTGATCTGGTGCGAGCTAAATCTACTCGCATTGTGGGGTTGGATCGTATTTTAGAGAAAAGTCCTTAGGGTTTAGGTGTCTAACCCGATTTTGTATTGTATTTGTCTCAGAGGCTTTGATTGCTTGCGAGCTGTTAAAGTTGTCTCGCGACTCACTTGTAGATCCTGTGGCACATATGTTTATTGATCACCTACATGATGAAGGGCGTCATGCGGTTTTCTTTTCTGAATGCTTTGTTCAGCTGTGGCGGAAAATCTCCAGGTGCGAGAGGAATTATGTAGTTCAAGTACTGCTTGAGGTGCTCGCGGTATTCTGTAGGCCTGATATTTCTTTCTTGCAGACGCTTTTTAAAGGTCGGCCAGTAATCGGAAATGAAGTTGTCGTTTATTTGGAGTCGAGTTGGTCTGCTCGGATGCTTGAAGTTTCTGGGCCCACGCTTCGAGCGATTGAACGGACTGATTTGCTGGATGATGAGGGCTATTTATTGCAATTCAGAAAAGCGGGGTTAGTAGCGTGAATCGGCCCTCCGAATCGCTCAATAGTTTTCTGTGCTCGGCCCTGTTGATCCTGTTGTGTCTGTTAGGCGTATTCCCTCTGGATGTGATCCTGCCATCATTCCCGGCGCTCGCAGACGAGTTTCACGTCGAGCCGCAACAGATAGCCTACTCGGTGAGCTTCTTTGCGTTTGGTGTCGCCGTGGCGCAAATCGTGATCGGGCCATTGTCGGATGGCACGGGGCGCAAGCGGTTGTTGCTCGCTGGGTTGGCAGTGTCCATTGCAGGCGCAGTGGGTTGTGTACTTTCAACCCGCTATGAGACGTTCATGGCGTTCCGTTTGCTGCAGGCCCTGGGCTGCGGGAGTTTCGTGCTGGGCCAGGCGCTCGTGCAAGATCTGTACAGTGGTAGACAGCGCAATGCCATGCGTATCCTGCTGACCAGCGCAAGTGGGCTATTCATCTCGTTGTCACCGGTCGCAGGCGCTTTTCTCCAACAATCCTTTGGCTGGAAGGGCAGCTTTACGGTATTCGCTTTCATAGCCGTGATCGTTTCATCCCTGTCATATGCATTGCTGCAGGACACGCCTGCATTGAGAGGCCGTAGGTCGGGCATGCGCAGCTACTGGGTCATGCTGCGTGATACGACCTATCTTGCGCACTCCCTGCTGTCCAGTCTCGCTTTTGCCTGCCATTTTTCCTTCATCGTTGTCGCGCCATTGGCGTTGATGGACAGCCTGGGGCTGACGCCATATCAATTCTCGGTGGTATTTATCGCCTATGGGCTTGCATATATCGCTGGCGGAGCAGCCGCGACCTATTTGAACAATCGAGTAACTCCGCAGGTTCAGATCAAGACGGGATTCCTGCTCATAGCTGCCGGGGGCATCACACTTTTGGTTTGGGAGCAGCTAGCGGGACTGACGGTGACAGGCCTTGTTCTACCGATGATCATCTGCACGACGGGGACAACACTGGTGCGTCCTGCTGCGACGACCCAAGCCTTGGCGCGTTACCCACACCAGGCCGGTGCGGCAGCGTCGCTCAATACGACATTGCTGTTCGCAGGTGGTGGTTTGGCTGGCAGTCTTGTGGCCGGTGTCGAAAGCGCGCTGCCGATGAGCCTGGGGCTTTTTTTCCTGGGCGCCAGTCTGTGCGGGTGGCTACTGCTTGCATGCATGGCGGAAACTGACCGCATAGCTGAGGGTTGATCAGGCGCAAATACCGAGCAGCAGCAGCGCCGCCACGCCCAGGCCTAGCGCGACCGAGCAGCCGCCCAGCGACAGCGCGGCTCGTCCGTGCCGGTACCAGCCGTCATGTCCCAGTTGCCGTGCCGGTACCAGCAGGCTGCGCCAGTGCAGTTCGGTGTCATGAAACGCTTGCAGGTGCGCCGGGTCTGCGTCGAGCCAGCGACGGAAATCGATGCGCTCGCAGGCGGTCACCTCGGGGCTCTGCAAACGCACATACCATCGCCCGGCAGCACTCGCCAGCCCGTCGCGGCGCGAACGGCCGGCTTGCAGGGCCTGGTCCATGTGCCGCTCGATGCTTGCCAGGGGCAGGCCGAGGCGGGCAGCGATGGCGGCGAAGTCCAGCTGGTCCAGGCGGTTGAGCAGGAACACTTGCTGTACGCGCCGTGGCAGCTGTTGCAAGGCATGCAGCAGGGACTCTGCGGTAGCGTCCCCCGTAGTCGGGGTTGGGTGTTCGAGCGGCAGTAGCAGGCGGCTCATGGTCAGCTCCTTGCTGGGAGGGAGAGGGGGCATCTTCCGTGACGCACTGTCAGCCTAAGCTAAACGATATTGATTCTCAAGTGCTGATTTTGCAATGTTCTGCAATGAGCGTTCACGCCCTGAAACACTTTTGCTAGCATGCGCGCCATCACGATCTTCATTAGCCTGAAGAGCCAAAAAAAAGACCCGGCAAAAAGCCGGGTCCAAAACCGTGATTAGCCTGATGAGGAGATAATCCGAGAGCGACCTAAGCTCCAGGTTATCCAGCTGATCTCGCGATCAGTTGAGTGCAATAATAATCGTTATCATTTGCAAGTCAAATGAATTTTTCGCTTATCCGGTAAAAAAGTTTTACCGGTGCGCTTCCTTGTCCCGGCAATCGGGGCCTTTGCCGTTACCCGGCCAATCACGTTCTCTCCCTTCTTTGTTGCCTAGATGCCTGGTTCCACGGCGCGTTTGTGCTCCAGCAGCGCGCGGGCCATGTCCATCATGTGCATCAGGGCTAAGGTCAGTTCGCGCTGGCTGCCGTGCTGGTGGGTGGCGGTTTCCTGGGCGGTGGCGGCGGCGCAGCGCAGCAGGGCGATGGCATGCTCCCGGGCCTGTTCGCTGGTGACACCCTCGTGCAACGTCCAGATCCTGTTGTCGAGGGTGGGACGCTGCGGGTTGGGGTTGAGGTAGTAGTCGAGGGCGCGGCGGGCGGCTTCGCTGTCGAGATCTGTTTCGTCGTTTTTCGGTGGTTTCATCGCGATACCTTCTGATTTCCCTTCAAACACACAGGAATCACAGCATAGGTCAATCTGTACTATTCATGGCCAAAGAAATAATTCAGATTGTGTATTGCTGCGGGTAATACAGTCCGTATTGTTGCCGCTCATGGAAAACTGGAACGCTTTTCTCAAGCGCTACAAGCGCGAACACAATCTCAGCCAGCTCAAGCTGGCCGAACGCCTGGGCATGACCCAGGGCGGCGTAGGTCATTGGCTGCGTGGCACACGGCAGCCGACGTTGGAAACCATCAACGAAAAGCTTGAGAAACTTGGGCTGGTGTTTCTTGAAGCCCAAGTCATGGTGGTGGAGCGCGATATGGTGCGCGAATCACCTGGTCGCTATGCGGCCGACCAACCGGCTTCAGGCAAGGCGCTGCTCTATGCAAGCTTTCGCTTCCCAGTGCTGAGCTGGGCGGACTTGCAGGGGCCCTTGCCAGAAACAGGCAAAAGCCACGAACAGAGCGACTACATGCCTGCGGGTAATGCGTTCTGGCTGGTGGTAGAGAACGATTCGATGAATGCCGCCAGTGGCAAGAGCGTGCCCGAGGGTATGCGAGTGCTGGTGGATACCGGCCTGCCGGCAGAGCCAGGTAGGCTGGTCATTGCCCGGCAGCCGGGGCGGCCGGCGGTGTTGCGGCAGTTGATCGAGGAGGGCGGAGACAAGATGCTCAAGCCGCTGAATACGCGCTATCCGACTGTTCTCTGTGAAGCGGGGTGCGAGTTTCTGGGTGTGGTCGTACGGGTGCACGGGGTGTTTTAAGGTTTGCGATTCTGGTGGGGCTGTCGGGTGCCAGGCGTGGTTGGTGTGGCGCGTTGCAGATCGAACGCCGCTCGCGCGGCGCTCGATCTCATAGGCCCCACAAGACTCAAGCCAATCGGCCTCGGTCACTCGGCCAATTCGACCAGGACCGTCCCTTCGCTGACCATGTCGCCTTCCTGGCAGAACAACGCCTGTACCGTGCCGCCATGCGGCGCTCGAATGCTGTGCTCCATCTTCATCGCCTCCAGCACCACCAGCGCCGTCCCCGCTTCGACCAGCTGTCCCGGCTCTACCAGCACCCGCACGATGCTGCCATTCATCGGCGCGCCCAAACCGCCCTGATGGCTGTGGCTGGCCTCGGCCTCGGCGATCGGGTCGAAGGCTTGCACCGCATGCATCTCGCCGTCCCACTGCAGGTACAGCATGCCACCACGGCGGAGCGCCAGATGCTGGCGGCGTACACCTGCATGGTCATGCACCAGGTGCTCGCCCAGCAGTTGCCAGGCGGACGCGGTACTGCGTTCCAGGGCCACCGCCTGATCCTGCCCATTACTGGCCAGATGCAGGCTGCTGCGTGCCGGCAGGCCCAGGCGCAGGCCAGTGCGCTCGGCCCACGGCGAACCGCGGTCGTCATCCCGCTGCTGCCCGCCCTGGCCTTGCAGCCACGCCTCGGCCGCGGCTTCCCAGAAAGCGGCTGGCAACGCCTGCGGCGCGGGCAGCAGCATGGCCTGGTGGCGCGGAATGAAGCCGGTGTCCAGCTCGGCCGCGGCAAATGCCGGGTGCACGAGAATGCGCCGCAGGAAGGCAATGTTGGTCTTCAGCCCGCCAATGGCAAATTCATCGAGCATGGCCAGCAAGCGCAGGCGTGCCTGCTCGCGGTCTTCGCCCCAGGCGATCAGCTTGCCCAGCATCGGGTCGTAGAATGGCGATACCGCATCGCCCTCGCTGACGCCACTGTCCACCCGCCGGCCTTCGCCAGGCGCCGACTCACGGTACAGCGCCAGCGTGCCAGTGGCGGGCAGGAATTCGTTGGCCGGGTCCTCGGCATACAGGCGCACTTCGATGGCATGGCCGATCAGCGGCACCTGTTCCTGGGTGATCGGCAGGGGCTCGCCGCAGGCTACGCGGATCTGCCAGGCCACCAGGTCGAGCCCGGTGATGGCCTCGGTAACCGGGTGCTCCACCTGCAGGCGGGTGTTCATCTCCATGAAGAAGAACTCGCCACGGGCGTCGAGCAGGAACTCGACGGTGCCGGCACCGACATAGCCGATCGCCTGGGCGGCGCGGACCGCCGCTTCGCCCATGGCCCGGCGCAGTTCAGGCGACAGGCCAGGTGCCGGGGCTTCTTCAACCACCTTCTGGTGACGGCGCTGGATCGAGCAGTCACGCTCGTTGAGGTACAGGCAATTGCCGTGCTGGTCAGCGAACACCTGGATTTCCACGTGGCGCGGCTTGAGCATGTACTTTTCCACCAGCATGCGCGCATCGCCGAACGACGCTTGCGCTTCGCGCTGGGCCGAGGCCAGGGCGTCGGCCAGCTGGCTTTCCTCCTCGACCACTTTCATGCCCTTGCCACCACCGCCGGCGCTGGCCTTGAGCAGCACCGGGTAGCCGATGCGTTCGGCGGCGGCGCGGAAGGTGTCGAGGTCCTGGGCTTCGCCGTGGTAACCCGGTACCAGCGGCACGCCAGCGGCTTCCATCAGCGCCTTGGCCGCCGACTTGCTGCCCATCGCATCGATGGCGCTGGCCGGTGGGCCGAGGAAAATCAGCCCGGCCTGTTCGATGGCACGGGCAAAGCCCGCGTTCTCCGACAGGAAGCCATAGCCGGGGTGAATGGCCTGGGCGCCGCTGGCCTTGGCGGCGGCGAGAATCTTGTCGACCACCAGGTAGCTGTCGGCTGCCTTGCTGCCGCCGAGGTCGACGCGGATATCGGCTTCGCGGCTGTGCCGGGCGTCACGGTCGGTGGCGCTGTGCACGGCAACGGTGGTCAGGCCCATGGCCTTGGCGGTGCGCATCACCCGGCAGGCGATTTCGCCACGGTTGGCGACCAGCAGGGTGGTCAAAGCGGGGCGGCTCATGGGCGCGGCTCCTTCTTGTCATCGGTTTGCCAGGCGGGGCGGCGTTTTTCCAGGAAGGCGCGCAGGCCCTCCTGGCCTTCGGCGCTGACGCGGATGCGGGCGATGGTGTTTTCGCAGTAGCGGCGCAGGGCCGGGCTGAGTTCGCCGGCGTCCACCTCGCGCAGCAGGTCCTTGGTGGCGCGCAGCGCCTGCGGGCTGTTCTGCAGCAGGTTGGCGACCCAGGCTTCGACCTGGGCGTCCAGCTCGCTGGCCGGGTACACCTCGGCCAGCAGGCCCAGTTCGCGCGCTCGCACACCACTGAAGCGTTCGGCGGTGAGGGCGTAGCGGCGGGCGGCGCGCTCACCGATGGCCTTGACCACGAACGGGCTGATCACTGCCGGGGCCAGGCCGATGCGCACTTCCGACAGGCACAGCTGGGCGTCCTCGGCACCGATGGCCATGTCGCAGCAACTGATCAGGCCCAGTGCGCCGCCAAAGGCTGCGCCTTGGACCACCGCCAGGGTCGGCGTCTTCAGGCGGTGCAGGGCGTACATCAGCTCGCCCAGCTCGCGGGCGTCGTCCAGGTTGGTGTTGAAGTCCAGTTGCGCCGACTGCTGCATCCAGGCCAGGTCGGCGCCGGCGCTGAAGTGCCGGCCACGGCCGCGCAGCAGCACAAAGCGCAGGCTGGCGTCCTCGGCCAGCTGGTCGAGGGCGACGATCAGCTCGCGGATCATCAAGGCGTTGAAGGCGTTGTTCTTGTCCTCGCGGCTCAGCCACAGGGTGGCGAAACCGCGCGGGTCGCGGATCACTTCGAGGGTGCTGAAATCGCTCATGGGTCACATCCGGAAAATGCCGAAGCGGCTCGGTTCGATCGCTGCGTTCAGCGCGGCCGACAAGGCCAGGCCGAGCACGTCGCGGGTCTGGGCCGGGTCGATGACGCCGTCATCCCACAGGCGGGCGCTGGAGTAGTAAGGGTGGCCCTGATGCTCGTACTGGTCGAGGATCGGTTGCTTGAGCCGGGCTTCGTCTTCGGCGCTGAACGGCTGGCCACTGCGCTCGCTCTGCTCGCGCTTGACCTGGGCCAGCACGCCGGCGGCCTGCTCGGCGCCCATCACGCCAATCCGCGCGTTGGGCCACATCCACAGGAAGCGTGGGTCGTAGGCGCGGCCGCACATGCCGTAGTTGCCGGCACCGAAGCTGCCGCCAATGATCACCGTGAACTTCGGCACCTGGGCGCAGGCCACCGCAGTGACCAGCTTGGCGCCGTGCTTGGCGATGCCGCCTTCCTCGTACTTCTTGCCGACCATGAAGCCGGTGATGTTCTGCAGGAACAGCAGCGGGATGCCGCGCTGGCAGGCCAGTTCGATGAAGTGCGCGCCTTTCTGCGCGGCTTCGGCGAAGAGGATGCCGTTGTTGGCCAGGATCGCCACCGGGTAGCCGTGCAGGTGGGCGAAACCGCATACCAGGGTGGTGCCGAACAGCGCCTTGAATTCATCGAACTGCGAGCCGTCGACCAGCCGGGCGATCACCTCACGCACGTCGAACGGCTGCTTGGCATCGGCCGGCACCACGCCATACAGCTCCTCGGCGGCATACAGCGGTGCCACCGGGGCCTGGCGCTGCAACTGGCCCAGCTTGCGCCAGTTGAGGTTGGCCACGCTGCGCCGGGCCAGGGCCAGGGCGTGCTCGTCGTTGTCGGCATAGTGGTCGGCCACGCCGCTGGTGCGGCAGTGCACATCGGCGCCGCCGAGGTCTTCGGCGCTCACCACTTCACCGGTGGCGGCCTTCACCAGGGGCGGGCCGGCAAGGAAGATGGTGGCCTGCTGACGCACCATGATCGCTTCGTCGGCCATGGCTGGCACGTAGGCACCGCCGGCCGTGCACGAGCCCATGACCACGGCGATCTGCGGGATGCCCAGGGCACTCATGTTGGCCTGGTTGAAGAAGATCCGCCCGAAATGCTCACGGTCGGGGAACACTTCGTCCTGGCGTGGCAGGTTGGCGCCGCCGGAGTCCACTAGGTAGATGCACGGCAGGCGGTTCTGCAGGGCGATGGTCTGCGCGCGCAGGTGTTTCTTTACCGTCAGTGGGTAGTAGGAACCGCCTTTGACCGTGGCGTCGTTGGCCACGATCATGCATTCCACGCCCTCGACGCGGCCGATGCCGGCGATCACGCCGGCAGCCGGTACGTCTTCGCCATACACCTCATGGGCGGCCAGCTGGCCGATCTCGAGGAACGGCGAGCCGGGGTCCAGCAGGCGGTCGATGCGCTCGCGCGGCAGCAGCTTGCCGCGTGAGGTGTGGCGTTCCTGGGCCTTGGGCCCGCCGCCCTGGGCCACTTGGGCGAGCAGGCCACGCAGGGCCTGGACCTGTTCGAGCATGGCCGCGCGGTTGCCGGCGAACTCCGCCGAACGCGGGTTGATCTGGGTGTGCAAGGTAGCCATGTGCGCCCGTCCCTTGTGCTCAGCGGGTTTCGTTGAACAGTTCGCGGCCGATCAGCATCCGGCGGATTTCGCTGGTGCCGGCACCGATCTCGTACAGCTTGGCGTCGCGCAGCAGGCGGCCTGCCGGGAATTCGTTGATGTAGCCGTTGCCGCCAAGAATCTGGATCGCCTCCAGGGCCATCTGCGTGGCGCGCTCGGCGGTGTAGAGGATGACCCCGGCAGCGTCCTTGCGGGTGGTCTCGCCACGGTCGCAGGCCTGGGCCACGGCGTACAGGTAGGCGCGGCTGGCGTTGAGCTGGGTATACATGTCGGCAATCTTGCCCTGGATCAGCTGGAACTCGCCGATGCTCTGGCCGAACTGCTTGCGGTCATGGATGTACGGCACCACCAGGTCCATGCAGCTTTGCATGATGCCGGTCGGCCCGCCCGACAGCACCACGCGCTCGTAGTCCAGGCCGCTCATCAGCACGCGCACGCCGCCGTTGAGCTGGCCGAGGATGTTTTCTTCCGGCACCTCGACGCCGTCGAAGAACAGCTCGCAGGTGTTGGAGCCGCGCATGCCCAGCTTGTCGAACTTGTTGCTGCGGCTGAAGCCTTTCCAGTCACGCTCGACGATGAACGCGGTGATGCCGTGCGCGCCCTTGTCCAGGTCGGTCTTGGCATAGATCACGTAGGTGTTGGCATCGGGGCCGTTGGTGATCCAGGTCTTGCTGCCGTTGAGCACGTAGTGGTCGCCGCGCTTTTCCGCGCGCAGCTTCATCGACACCACGTCGGAGCCGGCGTTGGGCTCGCTCATGGCCAGGGCGCCGATGTGCTCGCCGCTGATCAGCTTGGGCAGGTACTTGAGCTTCTGCGCGTGGCTGCCGTTGCGGTTGATCTGGTTGACGCAGAGGTTGGAGTGGGCGCCGTAGGACAGTGCCACCGAGGCCGAGCCACGGCTGATTTCTTCCATCGACACCACGTGGGCCAGGTAGCCCAGGCCGGCACCGCCGTATTCTTCCGGCACGGTGACGCCCAGCAGGCCCATGTCACCGAACTTGCGCCACATGTCGGCGGGGAACAGGTTGTCGTGGTCGATTTGCGCGGCGCGTGGCGCCAGTTCGGCGGCGACGAAGGTGCGGACCTGGTCGCGGAGCATGTCGATGGTTTCGCCCAGGGCGAAGTTCAGGGTGGGGTAATGCATGCTGGGGCACCTTGTTGTTCTTGAAATATGGGTGACACAGTAGCTCAAGGATCTGGCGTCGAACCCTGTGGGAGCGGGCGTGCCCGCCAATGCGTCAGCAGGACCACCGTCATTGCCTGAGTGATCGCATTCGCGGGCACGCCCGCTCCCACAGGGCTCGGCGTCAAGCCTGGGGCCGGTGTCGTTCATCACCTTTACGTTAACGTAAACCTGTGCAGGGTGACTGTCAATCGACTCGTCACCTTTACGTAAACGTAAATCTGCGCCAGAGTATTCCCGCTTGCTTCAGCCGTGCCCAGAACAACCACAAGAAGGGACACCCATGAGTCAACCAAGCTATACCCGCGGTCGCCAGGACCAACCGCTGCTGACCCTGACCATCGGCCAGGCGTTCGATGCCACCGTGGCCCGCTGTGCCGATGGCGAAGCCCTGGTCTCGCGCCACCAGGGCCTGCGCTACAGCTGGCGGCAGCTGGCCGAACAGGTCGAAGTGCATGCCCGTGCGCTGATGGCGCTGGGGGTAAATACCGGCGACCGCGTCGGCATCTGGTCGCCCAACTGTGCCCAGTGGTGCATCCTGCAACTGGCCAGTGCCAAGGTCGGCGCGATACTGGTGAATATCAACCCGGCCTACCGCGTGGGCGAGCTTGAATATGTACTGCGCCAGTCCGGCTGCCACTGGCTGGTGTGTGCCGACGCGTTCAAGACCTCCGATTACCATGCCATGGTCCAGCAACTGGTACCCGAGCTGGCTGGCGCCATACCGGGTCAACTGGCCAGTGCACGGCTGCCGGATCTGCGTGGTGTGATCAGCCTCGCGGCCAACCCGCCGTCAGGCTTCCTGCCCTGGCATGCGCTGGCTGAGCGGGCAGGGCAGACCTCTCGCGAGGCTTGCGTTGCGCGCCAGCAGAGCCTGCAGTTCGACCAGCCGGTGAACATCCAGTACACCTCCGGCACCACCGGCGCACCCAAGGGTGCCACGCTCAGCCACTACAACATCCTCAACAACGGTTTCATGGTCGGCGCAAGCCTGGGCCTGAGCGAACGCGACCGCATGGTGATCCCGGTGCCGCTTTACCACTGCTTTGGCATGGTCATGGCCAACCTCGGCTGCATCACCCACGGCAGCACCATGGTCTACCCCAACGACGCCTTCGACGCCGAGCTCACCCTGCGCGCCGTGGCCGAGGAGCGTGCCAGCATCCTCTATGGCGTGCCGACCATGTTCATCGCCATGCTCGACCACCCGTTGCGGGCACACGTGGACCTGTCCACCTTGCGCAGCGGCATCATGGCCGGCGCCACCTGCCCGATCGAGGTGATGCGCCGGGTCATCGACCAGCTGCACATGGCCGAAGTGCAGATTGCCTACGGCATGACCGAGACCAGCCCGGTATCGCTGCAGACCGGCCCGGACGACGACCTGGAGCTGCGTGTGACCAGCGTTGGCCGTACCCAACCGCAACTGGAGAACAAGGTCGTGGACGCCGACGGCTGCATCGTCCCGCGCGGGAAGATCGGCGAGCTGTGCACCCGTGGCTACAGCGTGATGCTCGGCTACTGGGACAACCCGCAGGCCACGGCGGAGGCCATCGACCCGGCCGGCTGGATGCATTCGGGCGACCTGGCGGTGATGGACGAGCAGGGCTATGTGCGCATCGTCGGGCGCAACAAGGACATGATCATTCGCGGTGGCGAGAACATCTACCCGCGTGAGTTGGAAGAGTTCTTCTACACCCACCCGGCGGTGGCCGATGCGCAGGTGATCGGCATTCCGTGCAGCCGGTATGGCGAGGAAATCGTCGCCTGGATCAAGCTGCATCCGGGGCACAGCGCCACGGTCGAGGAGTTGCAGACATGGTGCAAGGCGCGCATCGCGCATTTCAAGGTGCCGCGGCATATCCGTTTCGTCGACGAGTTCCCGATGACGGTGACCGGCAAGGTGCAGAAGTTCCGCATGCGCGAGATCAGTGTGGCGGAGATATCGGCGGTTACTGCTGGTTGATGGGTTGGCTGTTCCGGCCTCTTCGCGGGCACGCCCGCTCCCACAGGTATTTCACAGAGCCCCAGGGCAGTGAAATACCTGTGGGAGCGGGCGTGCCCGCGAAGAGGCCGGCCCTGTCAGCACAAAATCCTGGTCTACCCTTAACCCTTCACCGGTGGCTCCTGGCTCGGTGGGTCACCCACCGTCGGCGGCACGGTCGGCTTGATCGGCAGCTCGTCCGGGTCCTCTTCCGGCACCGGTGGCGGCAGGCTCGGATCGTCGATGTTGGGGTCGGGTGTCTCCGGTGGAATGGGAATGTTCATGGCCTGACCTCGCGTGGGTAGTTGAAGAGGTGCTGCAGGCTTCGACCCCTGGCAGCTGCCGTTCGCTCAATTTTTTTGAACCCCCGCGCCTGCGTATGGCTCTGAACCCTTACTGCCACCAGCCCAAGGGAGCAAGGCCTGATGTCTCTGAAAGAGCCCTTCGAAAGCGTGCCCATGGCCAATGACCACCCGGACCAGGTCATCAGCCTGTCCCAGGCCTTGCTGGCGCCGCGCATTGTCATCGAGGACACCCAGCCGGTGCTCGAAGGCGGCGCATTCGCAGCCAAGGCCATCAGCAACCAGCCGGTTGCGGTCAGCAGCAAGGTATTCAGCGACGGCCACGACCGCATGGCGGTGACGCTGAACTGGCGCCAGGCCGGCAGCCGGCGCATTCATTGCATGCCGATGACCGCGGCGGGCAACGACCTGTGGCTGGCCGAGTTCATCCCCACCGAAATCGGCCCGCACCTGTTCAGTATCGAGGCCTGGATCGACCCCTTTGCCACCTATTGCCATGACCTGGAGAAAAAGTACCAGGCCGGCGTCGACATCAGGCTCGAACTCGAAGAAGGGCGCCTGCTGCTGGGCAAGGGCATCGAGCTGAGCGGTGGTGCCTTGCGCGACCAGCTGCAGGCACTTGCCGACCGGCTGCCCACCCTCGATGAAGACGAGCAGGTGGCCGTGTTCCTCGGCGCCGAGGCCAGCCGGCTGATGGCCGAGGCCGAACACCGCAGCTACCTCACCCGCAGCATCGAGTACCCGTTGGATGTGGATCGCCCGGCCGCGCAGTTCGCCAGCTGGTACGAGCTGTTCCCGCGTTCCTGCACTGACCGCCCCGAGCGCCACGGCACCTTCAACGACGTGCATCAGCGCTTGCCGATGATCCGCGACATGGGCTTCGATGTGCTGTATTTCCCGCCCATCCACCCGATTGGCACCAAGCACCGCAAGGGCCGCAACAATTCCCTGCAGGCGCAGCCCGGCGACCCCGGCAGCCCGTATGCCATTGGCAGTCCGGAAGGCGGCCACGACGCCATTCACCCGCAGCTGGGCAGCCGTGAGGACTTTCGCCGGCTGGTCTCGGCAGCCGCCCAGCACGGCCTGGAAATCGCCTTGGACTTCGCCATCCAGTGCTCCCAGGACCACCCGTGGCTGCAGCAGCACCCTGGCTGGTTCAGCTGGCGCTTGGATGGCAGCATCCGCTACGCCGAGAACCCGCCGAAGAAGTACCAGGACATCGTCAACGTCGACTTCTATGCCCCCGATGCGGTGCCAGGCCTGTGGCTGGCCTTGCGCGACGTGATCATCGGCTGGGTCGAGGAGGGGGTGAAGACCTTCCGCGTCGATAACCCGCACACCAAGCCACTGCCGTTCTGGCAATGGCTGATCGCCAATGTGCGCAGCCACTACCCGGACGTGATCTTCCTCGCCGAGGCGTTCACCAAGCCGGCGATGATGGCGCGCCTGGGCAAGGTCGGCTACGCGCAGAGCTACACCTATTTCACCTGGCGCAATACCAAGCAAGAGCTGCGCGAGTACTTCGAACAGCTCAACCAGCCGCCCTGGAGCCAGTGCTACCGGCCCAACTTCTTCGTCAACACGCCGGACATCAACCCGTTCTTCCTGCAGCATTCCGGGCGCGCCGGCTTTCTCATCCGCGCCGCCCTGGCGACCATGGGCTCGGGCTTGTGGGGCATGTATTCGGGCTTCGAGCTGTGCGAGGCGGCGGCCTTGCCGGGCAAGGAGGAATACCTGGACTCGGAGAAGTACGAGATTCGCCCGCGCGATTACACCCAGCCGGGCAACATCATCGCCGAGATCGCCCAGCTCAACCGCATCCGCCGGCAGAACCCGGCGCTGCAAACCCACCTGGGCGTAACGTTCTTCAACTGCTGGAACGACAACATCCTGTACTTCGCCAAGCGCACGCCCGAGCGCGACAACTACATCCTGATCGCCATCAGCCTCGATCCGCACAATGCCCAGGAGGCGCACTTCGAGCTGCCATTGTGGGAGCTGGGGCTGGATGACAACGCCGAGACCCATGGCGAGGACCTGATGAACGGCCACCGCTGGTCCTGGTATGGCAAGACCCAGTTCATGCGTATCGAACCCTGGCACCTGCCATTCGGGATCTGGCGTATCGAAAAGCTGCGGTAAACCTGTGGGAGCGGGCGCGCCCGCGAACACCGGCAAAGCCGGTGCCCTGCACTGCGGCGCCTGATTCGCCGGCCCGCCCGCTCTCACAGGGCCTGTGTAAAGTCAGTTGCTTGTGCATGGGGCCAGAGCAACCTGTAATTGAAAGGAGTCGCACATGGCCAAGCGTTCCCGCCCGGCAGCCTTCATCGACGACCCGCTGTGGTACAAGGACGCCGTCATCTACCAGCTGCACGTCAAGTCGTTCTTCGATTCGAACAACGACGGCATCGGCGATTTCGCCGGCCTGATCAGCAAGCTCGACTACATCGCCGAGCTGGGCGTCAATACCTTGTGGCTGCTGCCGTTCTACCCCTCGCCACGCCGCGACGATGGTTACGACATCGCCGAATACAAGGCCGTGCATGCCGACTACGGCAACCTTGCCGACGCCCGCCGCTTCATCGCCGAGGCGCACAAGCGCGGCCTGCGGGTGATCACCGAGCTGGTCATCAACCACACCAGCGACCAGCACCCCTGGTTCCAGCGCGCCCGCCACGCCAAGCGCGGCAGCAAGGCGCGGGACTTCTACGTATGGTCGGATGACGACCAGAAGTACGACGGCACACGCATCATCTTCCTCGACACCGAGAAGTCCAACTGGACCTGGGACCCGGTCGCCGGCCAGTACTTCTGGCACCGCTTCTATTCGCACCAGCCGGACCTCAACTTCGACAACCCGCAGGTGCTCAAGGCGGTGATCGGCGTCATGCGCTTCTGGCTCGACCTGGGTGTCGATGGCCTGCGCCTGGACGCCATCCCCTACCTGATCGAGCGCGACGGCACCAACAACGAGAACCTCGCCGAAACCCACACCGTGCTCAAGGCGATCCGCGCCGAGATCGACGCCAACTACCCGGACCGCATGCTGCTGGCCGAAGCCAACCAGTGGCCGGAAGACACCCGCCCGTACTTCGGTGAAGGCGAGGGCGACGAATGCCACATGGCCTTCCACTTCCCGCTGATGCCGCGCATGTACATGGCGCTGGCCATGGAAGACCGCTTCCCGATCACCGACATCCTGCGCCAGACCCCGGAGATCCCGGCCAATTGCCAGTGGGCGATCTTTTTGCGCAACCACGACGAACTGACCCTGGAAATGGTCACCGACCGCGAGCGCGACTACCTGTGGAACTACTACGCCGAGGACCGCCGCGCGCGCATCAACCTGGGCATCCGTCGGCGCCTGGCGCCGTTGTTGCAGCGTGACCGCCGGCGTATCGAATTGCTCACCAGCCTGCTGCTGTCGATGCCCGGCACGCCCACGCTGTACTACGGCGATGAGCTGGGCATGGGCGACAACATCTACCTCGGCGACCGCGATGGTGTGCGCACCCCCATGCAATGGTCGCCAGACCGCAATGGCGGGTTCTCCCGTGCCGACCCGCAGCGCCTGGTGCTGCCGCCGATAATGGACCCGCTGTACGGCTACCAGACGGTCAACGTCGAAGCCCAGGCCAACGACCCGCACTCGCTGCTCAACTGGACCCGGCGCATGCTGGCGGTGCGCAAGCAGCAAAAGGCCTTTGGCCGAGGCAGCTTGCGCACGCTGACGCCGAACAACCGGCGCATCCTCGCCTATATCCGCGAATACACCGATGCCGACGGCAACACCGAGGTCATCCTGTGCGTGGCCAACGTCTCGCGTGCCGCGCAGGCGGCCGAACTGGAATTGTCACAGTACGCCGGCAAGGTACCGGTGGAGATGCTCGGTGGCAGCGCCTTCCCGCCGATCGGGCAACTGCCGTTCCTGCTGACCTTGCCACCCTATGCCTTCTACTGGTTCCTGCTGGCCGAACACGATCGCATGCCCAGCTGGCACATCCAGCCCACCGAGGGGTTACCCGAATTGACCACGCTAGTGTTGCGCAAGCGCATGGAGGAGCTGCTCGATGCCCCTTCCAGCGATACCCTGCAAGGCGCCATCCTGCCGCAGTACCTGCCCAAGCGCCGCTGGTTCGCCGGTAAGGAAAGCCCGATCGACCAGGTACGGCTGTGCTACGGCGTGCGCTTCGGCACGGCCACCACGCCGGTGCTGCTCAGTGAAATCGAAGTGTTCAGCGACGGCGTGGGTAGCCGCTACCAACTGCCGTTCGGCCTGTTGCGAGAAGAACAGATCAGCACAGCGCTGCCCCAGCAACTGGCCCTGTCGCGGGTGCGGCGTGCCCATCAGGTCGGCTTGATCACCGATGCCTTCGTCCTCGAACCGTTCATTCGCGCGGTGCTGCGGGCCTGCCAGGATGGCCTGCACCTGCCCTGCGGCCGTGGCGAGGGCGAACTGCGCTTCCAGTGCACCGCGCAGCTGGCAGGGCTGGGGCTGAACGAGGAAAGCGCGGTGCGCTACCTCAGTGCCGAGCAGTCCAACAGTTCGGTGGTAATCGGCGACCAGGTGGTGCTCAAGCTGATTCGCCGGGTCAACCCGGGGGTGCACCCGGAGCTGGAAATGAGTGCCTACCTGACCGCTGCCGGGTTTGCCAATATCTCGCCGTTGCTGGCCTGGGTCAGCCGCGTGGACGAGCAGGGCGCGCCACACCTGCTGATGATCGCCCAGGGCTACCTGAGCAACCAGGGCGATGCCTGGGCCTGGACCCAGAACACCCTGGAACGGGCCATTCGCGACCAGATGGAACCAGCCAGCCTCGACACCGAGGTGCACACCGACGCGCTGGCCGAGCTGACCGGCTTTGCCGCCTTGCTTGGTCAGCGCCTGGGCGAGATGCACCTGCTGCTGGCTGCGCCGAGCAACGACGAGGCCTTCCAGCCGCGGCCGAGCGATGCTGCCGACAGTGAACGCTGGAGCGCGCAGATCAGTGCCGAACTGAGCCGTGCCCTCGACCTGCTGGTGCAGCACCGTGAGCACCTCGACAGCGACAGCCAGGCATTGGTCGACGACCTGCAGCAACAGCGCGACGGCCTGGCCCAACACGTCGCCGAACTCACCCGCCAGGCCCAGGGCGGCCTGCTGATGCGCGTGCACGGCGACCTGCACCTGGGCCAGGTGCTGGTGGTGCAGGGCGATGCCTACCTGATCGATTTCGAAGGCGAGCCGGCCCGGCCGCTGCAGGAGCGGCGGGCGAAACACAGCCCGTACAAGGACGTCAGCGGCGTGCTGCGATCGTTCGACTATGCTGCTGCCATGATCCTGCGCAGCGCGTCTGCGGTCGACCTTTCCGACCCGGCGCGGCAGGCCCGGCAGCGGGTTGCCAGGCAGTACCTGCACCAATCGCGGCATGCCTTTGTCGAAGCCTACGGGCTCGCCACCGCGGCCATGCCCCATGCCTGGCAGCAGGCCGAAGGCGAACGTGCCGCACTGGAGCTGTTCTGCCTGGAAAAAGCTGCCTACGAAATCACATACGAAGCCGAAAACCGTCCAACTTGGCTGGCCGTGCCTTTGCATGGCCTGCATGGACTGATCAGTACCTGGGGAGAGTCAGAATGAACGTAACAACGCGTGAAAACGGCGGCCTTCGGCAACGGGACCTCGATGCCCTGGCCCGCGCCGAGCACGCCGACCCATTTGCGGTACTCGGCCCCCATGGCGACGGCAGTGGCGGGCAAGTGGTCCGCGCCTTCCTGCCGAATGCCCTGAAAGTGCGCATCCTGGCCCGGCATGACGGGCGCATCCTGGCCGAAATGGAGCAGGGCAGCCTGCCAGGCTTGTTCACTGCGCACCTCGACGAGGCGCACCCGTACCTGCTGCAGATCGCCTGGGCCGGCGGCGAGCAGATCACCGAAGACCCCTACAGCTTCGGCCCGCAACTGGGCGACATGGACCTGTACCTGTTCGCCGAGGGTAACCACCGCGACCTGTCCGGGCGTTTCGGCGCGCAGCCGACGCAGGTCGATGGTGTCGACGGTGTGTGCTTCTCGGTGTGGGCGCCCAATGCACGCCGGGTCTCGGTGGTGGGCGACTTCAACAACTGGGACGGCCGTCGCCACCCGATGCGCCTGCGCCACAGCGCCGGGGTGTGGGAACTGTTCGTGCCGCGCCTGGGCGTGGGCGAAACCTACAAGTACGAGGTGCTGGGCAAGGACGGCATCCTGCCGCTGAAGGCCGACCCGCTGGCGCGTGCCACCGAGCTGCCACCGAGTACCGCATCCAAGGTGGCGGGGCCGCTCGCTCACGCCTGGCAGGATCACGACTGGATGGCGCAACGCGCCCAGCGCCATGCCTACAGTGCACCGCTGTCGATCTACGAACTGCACCCGGGGTCGTGGCGCTGCGAACTGGACGAGGCGGGCGATATCGGGCGCTTCTACAACTGGCGCGAACTGGCCGAGCGCCTGGTGCCCTATGTGCAGGAGCTGGGCTTCACCCACATCGAGTTGCTGCCGATCATGGAGCACCCGTTCGGTGGGTCCTGGGGCTACCAGCCGCTGTCGCTGTTCGCGCCTACCTCGCGCTACGGCAGCGCCGAGGACTTCGCCGCCTTCGTCGACGCCTGCCACCAGGGCGGCATCGGCGTCCTGCTCGACTGGGTGCCGGCGCATTTCCCCACCGACGAACACGGCCTGGCACGTTTCGACGGCACCGCCCTGTACGAATACGACAACCCGCTGGAAGGCTACCACCAGGACTGGAACACGCTGATCTACAACCTCGGCCGCAACGAAGTGCGCGGTTTCATGATGGCCTCGGCGCTGCACTGGCTGAAGCACTTCCACATCGACGGCCTGCGGGTCGATGCGGTGGCCTCGATGCTGTATCGCGACTATTCGCGCAAGGCTGGCGAGTGGGTCCCCAACCGCCATGGCGGGCGCGAGAACCTGGAAGCCATCGACTTCATCCGCCACCTCAACGGTGTGGCAGCCCATGAGGCTCCAGGGGCGCTGATCATCGCCGAGGAGTCCACCGCCTGGCCCGGTGTCAGCCAGCCAACCCAGCAGGGTGGCCTGGGCTTTGCCTACAAGTGGAACATGGGTTGGATGCACGACACCCTGCATTACATCCAGAACGACCCGGTGCACCGCACCTACCACCACAACGAGATGAGCTTCGGGCTGATCTATGCCTATTCCGAGCACTTCATCCTGCCCATCTCCCACGACGAAGTGGTCCACGGCAAGCACTCGCTGATCGACAAGATGCCCGGCGACCGCTGGCAGAAGTTCGCCAACCTGCGTGCCTACCTCACCTTCATGTGGGCGCACCCGGGCAAGAAGCTGCTGTTCATGGGCTGCGAGTTCGGCCAATGGCGCGAGTGGGACCACGACAGCGAACTGGACTGGTACCTGCTGCAATACCCTGAGCACCAGGGCGTGCAGCGCCTGGTCAGTGATCTCAACCGGCTGTACCGGGATATTCCTGCGTTGCATGAGCAGGATTGTCAGCCACAGGGCTTCCAGTGGCTGATCGGTGACGATGCCCAGAACAGCGTGTACGCCTGGCTGCGCTGGAGCAGCAGCGGCGAGCCGGTGCTGGTGGTGGCCAACTTCACTCCGGTGCCGCGTGAGGGCTACCGCATCGGCGTGCCGTTTGGCGAGCGCTGGCAGGAACTGCTGAACAGTGATGCCGAGCTGTATGCCGGGTCGAATGTCGGCAACCTGGGGGTGGTGGAAAGTGACGAGATAGCCAGCCATGGCCAGCCGCAGTCACTGGCCCTGAACCTGCCGCCGCTGGGTGTGCTGGTGATGAAGCCGGCCTGATCTTCTGCCTTTTCGCGGGCATGCCCGCTCCCACAGGTACGGCGCCAGCCTCTGGCCCGGGTGCTATCCCTGTGGGAGCGGGCGTGCCCGCGAAAGGGCCGAACCTGCCTACCACCGCATCCTGACCCCAAGGCTGCCAATCAATCCGTTCAGGTCATTGTCATCCACGTCACTGCTGTAGTCGGCACTGACAAACAACGCCACCGCCGGCGTCACCCGCGCCACCAGCCCCAGACCCAGTTCCACCGTGGTGGAATAACGCGAGCTGGAGATCTTGTCGACCTGGTCCAGCTTCACCTCATCGGCATTGCTGAAGTCATACCACACGTTGGTACGCACGTAGGGCTCGATCGGCATGCCGCGCACATCGTAGCGCCCGGACAAGCGGGCACCGACCCGGCCACTCCAGCTCGGCTGGCTGTCGAAGGCCTGCAAGGTCTCTTCCTGGGCCTGGTTGCCGGGGAAGAACTGCTGGTTGATCAACTGCGCCTGCGGCTCGATCACCCACCCCCCACCCAGGCCGATCGGGATGCCACCCTCCAGCGAGAGGGTCATGGCGTGGCCGCTGTCGTCCAGGCGCTGGCCATTCTCGCCGCGGCCGTTGATGTCTATGCGCGAGCCCATGGCCACGGCATCCAGGTGCCAGCCCTGTTCATGGGTCATGCTCCAGTAAACGCCGAGGCTCTCGCCGCTCAGGTTTACTGCATTGCGTTGGTTGTCGCCGAGCCGCCGGCGCATGCCGTTGAAGTGGGTCTGCAGGTTGTTCTGCCCCACGAAGATGCCCGCACGGTGCACATTGCCGGCTGCCGTTTCACGCACGAACAGGTCCGGGCCGATGCTCAGCTGCTGGCTGGGTGCCTCCAGCGGGGCCGGTGGCTGCACGCCGCTGTGCGCGGGGCTGGGGAAGAACTGCGCCCACTGGCTGGCGTCCAGGTCCGGTACGGGTTGCCCGTGGCGCGCGCTCATTGCTTGTGAAAACGCATTCAGGGTACCGATGCTCAAGCCACTGGCGCTGACCGGGTCGAGCGACAGCTGCGGTGGCGCGAGTTGCTGCAGGAAACCGGGCGCTGTGGGGTCATCCTGCAGTTCGTACGCGATCGTTTCCACCGGGGTTGCCAGAAGCAGCGACGTGGAAACCGCATAGAAAATGCTGTCGAAGCGCGAGGGGTTCGAGGTGCTTTTCATGGCGGATCTCCTTGGTTTTTTGGGGTACAGCCTGGGACCTGGCCTGAGGTCACGAGCTGTACCGAAAAAACAGTGGGCGACCCAAACCAGCACGCCAGCTTTCGCGGACGCGCACGAAGGCGCGAGCTAGAGGGCCCGGCGCGAGATATTCAGTGTTAGACAAGATCAGCTAAGGAGAGGCCGCCGCTTGCGTCAAGAAAGCGTGAAAAAAGCATAGGTGTCGCGTGATCTTGATCAACGCTTTGATTTTATTGAATAAAGTTTGCGGCATAGCCGGGTTCGCTATTTGCCGTCACTGCACTATGAAAAATGATTGCTAAAGCCTGACTTCCACTGCCAGGGGCAGGTGATCCGACAGGTGCGACCAAGGTTTGTGCCCCAGAATACGTGGGCCATGGCTTTCCGCGTTGCGCAGGTAGATGCGGTCCAGGCGCAGCAGTGGCAAGCGCGCAGGGTAGGTGCGGGCGAGGTGGCCGTGATGGCGCTCGAAGGCCTCGTGCAGGTCGCGCTGCAGGCCCAGGGTGCGGTTGCCGTGGGATTTCCAGTCGTTGAAGTCACCGGCGATGATCACCGGGGCGTCGCCGGGTAATGATTCAAGCAGTCTGCGCAGCAGCAGCAGCTGTTTCTGGCGGTGGCTTTCCAGCAACGACAGGTGCACGCAGATGGCATGCACGTTGTGCTGCCCGGGAACGTCGAGAATGCAATGCAGCAGGCCGCGGCGTTCGGGGCCGGTGATCGACACGTCGAGGTTGCGGTGTTCGATGATCGGGTATTTGGAGAGCAGGGCATTGCCATGGTGGCCGTCGGGGTAGACCGCGTTGCGGCCGTAGGCAAAGTCGCTCCACATGCTGTCGGCAAGGAACTCGTACTGCGACGTCTGCGGCCAGCCGGGGTAGCGTGCCGCGTGGCGATCGTGGCTGCCGAGCACTTCCTGGAGGAACACGATATCGGCCTGGGTGCTGCGCACCGCCTCGCGCAGCTCCGGCAGGATGAAGCGCCGGTTGAAGGCGGTGAAGCCCTTGTGGGTGTTCACCGTCAGTACCCGCAGGCGCTTCACGGCCGGGGCCTGGTTGACGCTGGCGAAACCTTTACCGCCGGCTTCGGGGTTCACGGTGGCTCCTCAGGTAACGGTTTACACGCTTCAGTGTAGAAGCGGCCTTGCGTCGCGAAAGGGCCGCCCGGCGGCCCCCGTTTCCGTCAGCATGCCAAGCCGGGCCGGGGCCGCTCTGCGGCCCTTTCGCGACACGAGGCCGCTCCTACACAAGGGACCCATGCCGGCGGTACAGGTTCACTCCTCGTCGCGCTGCAACACCATCAGCAGCAACGACCGCCCCTTGACCTCGAAGCTGCTGTCGAACTGCAGGTGCTGGCCCTTGCGCAGTTCCGGCCGGTCGGTATCGACCAGGCAGCTCCAGTAATCCCCTTCAGGCACGCTCGGCAGTTTGAACGGCACGATGTCATGGTGAGCATTGACGATCAGCAGCACGGTGGCCTCGGCGCCTGGCCGGGCAATGCCACTGACCTGGGCACGGCCATCGATCAGCATGCCCAGGCAGCGCCCGTGCGGGTCTTCCCACTGCTCCACACTCATCTCGTTGCCGTCTGGTGCCAGCCAGGTCACGTCCTTGACCCCGATGGCTTCATTGTAGTCACCCACCAGGAAGCGCGAACGGCGCAATACCGGGTAACTGAGGCGCAGCCGGGTCAGGCGCTTGACGAACTTCAGCAACTCCTGGCCTTCCTCGTCCAGCTCCCAGTTCACCCAGCCGATTTCGCTGTCCTGGCAGTAGGCATTGTTGTTGCCGTGCTGGGTACGGCTGAACTCGTCGCCGGCGACGATCATCGGCGTGCCCTGGGCGAACAGCAAGGTGGCGAAGTAATTGCGCATCTGCCGCATGCGCAGGGCATTGATCCCCGGGTCCTGGGTGGGCCCCTCGACGCCGCAGTTCCACGACAGGTTGTTGTCGGTGCCGTCCTGGTTGTTCTCGTCGTTGTCCTCGTTGTGCTTGTCGTTGTACGAAACCAGGTCGCGCAAGGTGAAACCGTCATGGGCGGTGATGAAGTTTACCGATGAGTACGGCCGTCGGCCGCGGTTGTTGAACATGTCGCCGGAGGCGGTCATGCGCGCGGCAAAGTCGGCCAGCTGGCCCTCGTCACCTTTCCAGAACGCCCGCATGGTGTCGCGGAAGCGGTCGTTCCACTCTGCCCAGCCCGGGGCGAAATTGCCCACCTGATAGCCGCCCGGGCCGCAGTCCCAGGGCTCGGCGATCAGCTTGACCTGGCGCAGCAGTGGGTCCTGGCGGCAGGCAACGAGGAAGCTGTGGCGCTCGCTGTAGCCTTCATGGTAGCGGCCGAGGATGGTCGCCAGGTCGAAGCGGAAGCCGTCCACATGCATCTCGCCGGCCCAGTAGCGCAGTGAATCGGTGACCAGTTGCAGCACGCACGGGTGGCTGAGGTCCAGCGTGTTGCCGGTGCCGGAGTCGTTGATGTAGTAGCGCTTCTGGTCGGGCATCAGCCGGTAGTACGAGGCATTGTCGATACCGCGCATCGACAGCGTGGGCCCCAGTTCGTTGCCCTCGGCGGTGTGGTTGTAGACCACGTCGAGAATCACTTCCAGCCCGGCGTCGTGCAGGTGCGCGACCATTTCCTTGAACTCGGCGATCTTGCCACTGGCCAGGTAGGCCGGGTGGGGGGCGAAGAAGGCGATGGTGTTGTAGCCCCAGTAGTTGTTCAGGCCTTTCTGCAGCAGGTGCTGGTCGTTGACGAAGGCATGGATCGGCAGCAGCTCGATGCTGGATACCCCCAGCTCCTTGATGTGCCCGAGCAGCTCGTCGTTGGCCAGGCCGCCGAAGGTGCCGCGCAGGTGTTCCGGCACGGCGGGGTGGCGCATGCTGATGCCCTTGGTGTGGGCTTCGTAGATGATGGTGCGCTCCCAGGGGATCTGCACGCGCTCATCGCGGCCCCAGGTGAACGCCGGGTCGATGACCTTGCACTTGGGCACGAACGGCGCACTGTCGCGCTCATCGAACGACAGGTCGCCGTCGGGGTGGCCGATGGTATAGCCGAACAGCGCTTCGGACCACTTCAGCGCGCCGACCAATTGTTTGGCGTAAGGGTCGATCAGCAGCTTGTTGGGGTTGAAGCGATGGCCGTTCTCCGGCTCGTACGGGCCGTGCACGCGATAGCCGTAGATCAGCCCAGGGTGCGCGTCGGGCAGGTAACCGTGATAGATCTCGTCGGTGTATTCCGGTAGCTCGATGCGTTCGATTTCCTTTTCACCGGTCGGGTCGAACAGGCACAGCTCGACCTTGGTGGCGTTGGCCGAGAACAGGGCGAAGTTGACGCCCAGGCCGTCCCAGGTGGCGCCGAGGGGGAAGGGCAGGCCTTCGCGGATGCGCGAGGGAGCAACGGAGCGGGTTTTCTTGGGCGTGCGCGGGCTCATGACGGTCCTCGAATGGCCGGGTGTTGGGAACGGAACGATGGATGGCTGGCCGGCCTTTCGCGGGCACGCCCGCTCCCACAGGGATCTCCCCAGCCGCTAGCCAGTACAGGCTCGTGGCAGCGGGCTTACCGCGAAAGGGCCGGTAGCGGCTCAGCCGGCAGTGGGCTTCTTCACCGCACGTGGTTTCTTCGCCGCAGCCGGCTTAACGCCCGGCAACGCCGCTACCTTGGGCTCGGCGGGCGCCTTGGGCGCTGCCGCTGCTTTTGGCTTGGCCGCTACCTTGGCTTTGCCGGCGGCCTTGGGCTTGGCCTCGGGGGCCAACGCCTCGGCTTCGGCAAGCTTGCGCGCCATGTCCCAATGGCGGCTTTCCTGGCCCTCCGGTTTACCCTCCGATTCCCAGATCTGGTAGGCGAATTCGCGTACTCGTTTTTCATCGACACTCATCACGACGCTCCTGAATGCTAGGCATGTTCAATCAACAGGTTGACTGGGAACTCCGACAGCACGGCGCTCAACATCAACTCTCTAACAGGGCTGACAACGGCACCGCCAAAAAGTCCAGTCGAATTGGCAGGCGACAAGGCAAACGGCAAAGTTACCCGGGTGTCGTCCCAGTTCTGCGCCGGGATCAGGGGTATGGTAGCTGCGCCCAGCAGGCTACTGGCCAGGCGTGGCGCGATGATGACGGCGCGTTGGCCTTCGCCCAGGCGGGCGAACGCCAGCACCTTGTCGGCGTGGCGGCCCTGCACGGTCAGGGGCAGGTAGGCGCCACGGCGGAACAGCTCGGCATTAGCCTGGCGGCAGTCGAGCACGCGGGCAATCAGCGCCTGCTTGACCCGGCCGTCCTGCCACTGGGCCAGCAATTCGGCCAGCGTTGTGGCGTCGTCCAGGGTGTTGCGCCGGGTGGCATAATCCACGGCCCGGCGGTTGTCCGGGTCGACCAGGCTGAAGTCCCAGTATTCGTTGCCCTGGTACAGGTCGGGCACACCGGGCGTGGTCATGCGCAGCAGGGCCTGTACCAGGCCATTGAGTGCGCCGGGGCAGGCCAGTAGCTGGGCGGCTTCAGCCAGCGACTTGCGCAACTGCTGGTTCTCGCCGTCCAGCAGCAGGCCGTCGACATAACGCGCACAGGCAGTTTCATAACCCTCGTTGGGAGCGCTCCAGCTGCTGCGCAGCTTGGCTTCACGCACGGCCTTCTGCTGCCACTGGCGAATGCGCTCGGCGTATTGGCGCAGGCCGTTGTCATCATGCGGGGCGAGGTCCAGCGGCCAGCTGCCGAGCAAGGTCTGCAACAGCATCAGCTCATCGCCGGGGCTGGGTGCCGGGCCGTCGTCCAGGGCCACGCGCAACGGGCTTGCCAGCTCGCGCCAGTGTTCCACCCGGCTGGCCAGCCACGGGCCGCGCTCGCTCAGCACTGCCAGGCGCGCGCGGGTGTCTTCGCCGCGCTTGTGGTCATGCGTGGCGGTGGCCAGCAAGTTGTCAGGGAAGTCGCGCAGGCGCCGCTGCGCCTCGTTGTGGAAGTGTTCGGGTGGGGCGCTGAAACGCTCGGCCTCGAAACCGACGTCGTTGCGCGACAGCAGCCGGGCGCTGCGGTAGAAGGCCGTGTCTTCCACGGCCTTGGCGGCGCTGGGGGCGGTCAGTTGCTGGAAGCGCACGCAAGCGTGGCGTAGTTGCTTGCGCGCATAGCCCGCTGGCAGCTTGCGCCAGGCCTGCCCGCCCAGCCACTGCTCGAGTTGTTCCAGGAGCGGCCAGTCGGCCTCGCTGAGGTCCTGCCGGGCGTTGGCCAGCGCCTGCTGGAAGAACGCTTCGTCCTGCGCCGGGCGGCCGCAGGCATTGAAGTAGGTGCGGTACACCGGGTAATGCGCCACCAGCGCTTGCAAGGCACGGCGGATCGCGCCCAAGGTCAGGTCGCGGGTCATCAGGTCGTTGCGTGCTACCTGCAACAGCGCCTGGGCTACCGACTCGCAGTCCCCGGCCAGGCTGGCATTGAGCACCAGGTGACGGGCCTGGCGCACTTCTTCGGCGAAGGCAGGGCGCTCTGTGACGCTGGCCCACAGCTCGCTCAGCGCGGCCTCGCCCGCAGGGTCGTGCTGCAGCAGCGACACCTGGTTCATGAACTCGTAGCCGGTGGTGCCGTCGGTCAGCCAGTCGCGGTGCAGGTGCTCGTCGGCACCGAGGATCTTTTCCACGTAGATCGGGAAGTGTTCCAGTGCCGCGTGCAGCGGGCGTCGCGCCAGCAAGCCATCGACCCGCCGGCGCAGTTTGCGGCAGTAGCCACGCGGGTCGGCCAGGCCGTCGATATGGTCGATGCGCAGGCCATCCACCAGGCCGCGCTCGATCAGCTCGAAGAGCTTGGCATGGGTGGCCTCGAACACCACTGCGCGTTCGACGCGCAGGCCGCCGAGTTCGTTGATGTCGAAAAAGCGCCGCCAGTTGATGTCGTCGGCAGCGGTGCGCCAGCTGGCCAGGCGGTAGGTCTGGCGCTCCAGCAGCAAGTGCAGGCGCCTGAAGCCAGCCTCGCTGCGGCTGTCGAAGGCCAGCAGGGCCGCTTGCAGGTCAGCGCCTTCGCCTACCAGGCGGGCCAGCTCGGCGTGCAAGGGTAGGGCGTCGGCCAGCGGGTCGGGCGATGCGTTGAGGGCGGTGAAATGTTCGGCCAGGGCCTTCAGCGCCGGGTCCGGGCTCAAGGCCAGAATCCAGCCGTAATCGGCTGGGCAGATCGGGAACCGGTGCTGGTAATGGGCGATGTGCAGCACGCCTTGCTGCGCGTCGAATTGCAGCGGTATTTCACCCTGCTTCAAGGCCACGCCGTAGTCGCTGCCGAGGAATGGCAGCAGCAACTGCCCGGCCAGCAATGGGTCGCTGGAATGCCACTGGATGTCGAAGAACTGAGCATACGGGCTGCGCCGGCCCCAGGCCAGCAGGCTTTGCCACCACGGGTTGTCGGCACCGCCGACAGCCATGTGGTTGGACACCGTGTCGAGGATCAACCCCATGCCGTGCTGGCGCAGGGCTGCGACCAGCCGCACCAGGGCTGCCTCGCCGCCCAGTTCCGGGTTGACCTGGGTCGGGTCGACCACGTCGTAGCCATGGCGCGAACCGGCGCGGGCCTTGAGGATGGGCGAGGCATACAGGTGGCTGATGCCCAGCTGGGCGAAGTACGGCACCAGCGGCACGGCGTGGTCGAGGGTGAAGTCACTGTGAAATTGCAGGCGCAGGGTCGCGCTCAGGGCTTTCATCGGTCACGCTCCCAGGCTTGCTCGCGGGCCTGGGCCAGCAGCTCGATACGCCGGGCGGCATCCTCATCGTCGAGCAGCTCACGCACTGGCCGGGCAAAGCGCCGGCGCCAGTTGGGGTGGCCTTCGGTGGTACCGGGCAGGTTGGGTTGCTCGTCGCAGCCCAGCAGGTCTTCGAGGGGGACCAGCACCAGCGGGGCGCGGGTGTGGCCGACATAGCGAATGGCGGCGTCGATCACGGCGTCGTTGTCCTCAAGCAGGCCATAATTGGATTCCAGCGTGCGCCGCAGGCCGGCGTGTTCTTTCTGCCGGTCATGGCGCCAATGCAGTTCGGTAGCGGCATCGATCAGTTGCAGGCGGTGGCTCCAGTCGATATCGCGGTTTTCCAGCCAACCGGCCAGGGGCGCCAGGTCGTGGGTGCCGGTGGTGGCCAGGGCGTTGTCCGGCCAGTCCAGAATCGGCGTGAAGTTGCCGGGCGAGGGCTGCTCGAACGGCAGCACACGCATGCCCAGCACGTTGCGCCTGGCCAAGGCTTCGCGCAGCCCTGCGGGTACGGTGCCCAGGTCTTCGCCGAGGATGACCGCGCCGTGGCGCATCGACTCCAGCGCCAGCAGGCGCAGCAGGTCGTCCAGCGGGTATTCGAGGTAGGCCCCTTCGCTGGGCTTGGAGCCACGCGGGATCACCCATAACCGGCGCAGGCCCATCACATGGTCGATCCGCAGCCCGCCGGCATGCGCCAGGTTGGCCCGCAGCATTTCGATGAAGGCGCGGTAGCCGTTGCGTTTCAGGCCTTCCGGAGAGAAGCCGCAGATGCCCCAGTCCTGGCCGGAACGGTTGAGGATGTCCGGTGGCGCGCCCACGGTGAGGTTGGCCAGCAGCTCGTCCTGGCGGCTCCAGGCCTGGCTGCCGGCGCCGTCAGCCCCCACCGCCAGGTCGGCAATCAGGCCGACCGCCATGCCATTGCCGCGCGCGGCTTCCTGGGCGCGTTGCAGGCTGCGCTCGGTCAGCCATTGGCAGAACGCGTGGAACTCGATGCGCGCCGGGTAGCTGGCGGCAAAACTCTGCACTTCGGCATGGTAGGGGTCGCGCCAGGCCTCTGGCCAGTTGCGCCAGTCGGCGCCGAGGCCCTGATCGACGGCTTCGGCCTGCAGCACTTCAAAGCGGCAATGGTGTTCCAGCGCTTCGCCGGCGGCCTCGCGGAAACTCTCGAAGTCGCTTCGCTGCGGGTGATCGCCTTGGCTGAAGTCCTGGTACAGCGCTTGCAACAGCCGGCGACGGGCTTCGGCTGCGCGCGGCCAGTCCACCAGCGGCTCCTGTTCCAGCGCTTCCAGCGCCTGTTCCAGGCCGCACGCTTCCACTGCCTGGCGCACGGCACGCTCGCCAAGGATCGCCGCCGGGCTGGCGTACAGGCTGTTGAGCAGCAGCCGGCTGGAGGGGGAGTAGGGGCTGTAATGGTGCTGGTCGAAGGCCGAAAGAGCGTGGATCGGGCTGATGGCCAGGGCATCGGCACCGCGTTCGGCAGCGCTGCGGGCCAGTTGTTCAAGGGCCATGCAGTCGCCATAGCCACCATCGCCAGGGCGACGCAGGCTGTATAGCTGCACCGAGATGCCCCAGCAGCGCGCTGGCGGTTGGCTGACCCGCTCATGCAGCGCCACGCAGGCGGCCGGTGCCACGGCCAGGGTGAAGGCATGGCCTTCGATCAGTAGCTGGTGGTAACCCGGTGGCAGCTGGCCAGGCAGCCGGCCCTGGGCATCCAGCTGCAATTGCAGCTGGGCCCCGTCCTCCAGGTTGCAGCGCACCGGGCTGCCGCCGGCGAAGTAGCGGTCGAGCGCCAGCGCCTGGCCCACATCCGCGGTCAGCAGGGGTGGCACATGCTCGGCATCATCGCTTTGCGCGAGGCTGGCCAGGCTGTCACGTACCTGGGCATCGTCTGCGCAGCCATGGCCAAGGGCTTCCAGTACCCGGCGCAGTACATCGTCACTGACTTGCTGGGGGCGGTTGTTGGCATCGACCCAGTCGCGGGCCAGCCCAGCCTGCCGTGCCAGTTGGTGTAGCAAAGGTTCGCTCATGGCGTCTCCGGGCTGGGTGGCAGCAGGCTGACCACGCAGCTGTAGGGCGAAAGGGTGGCGTCCGGGTGGGCGTCGGCGCTGCTGTCGAACAACCGTAGCCCGGCCTGCGGCAGCGCGACGGGCTGGGGTTGGCCGGCCAGGTTCAGGTCGATGCGCAAGGTGCTGCCATCACCCAGGCGCCAGCTGGCACTCAGCGCCTTGGCACCGAGTACCTTGGCACCCAGCGCACGCGTGCCGGGCAGGCGTGGCAGCAACTGCTGGCGGCGAATTGTCAGCAACTGCTGATAGAGCCCATGCCAGCCGGCGAGCACGTCGTGCCTGTCCGGCCGTGAGCGTTCGAAGGTCTGCAAGGCGTTCGGGTCGGGAATACGGGCGCGCTGTTCCGGGTCGGCAAAGGCCGGAAAGTGCGCGAATTCGCCGCGCCGGCCTTCACGTACGGCGTCGGCCAGTTCGTCGTGGAAATCAGTGAAGAACAGGAAGGGCGCACGGCTGCCGTCATCGTCGCCCATGAACAGCAGCGGGATCATCGGGCTCAGCAACAGCAAGGCGGTCGCCGCCCGTAACGCCGCAGGTGGGCACAGCACGCTCAGGCGTTCGCCCAGTGCCCGGTTGCCGATCTGGTCATGGTTCTGCAAGAACAGCACGAAAGCGCTGGGGGCGAGGTGGCCACTCGGCTCGCCCCTGGGCTGGCCGTGGCGATTGGCTTCGCCCTGGAACACGAAACCTTCGCCCAGGCAGCGGGCCAGCTTGTCGATCGGCTGGTGCTTGTAGTCTTCGTAGTAGCCTTCGGTTTCGCCGGTCAGCAGCACGTGCAGGGCGTTGTGGCCGTCGTCGTTCCACTGCGCGTCGAAGCCTTGTTCCAGCAGGAAGGCCTGGTTGTGTTCGTTTTCCAGTACCAGCCATACCTGGCGGCCGGGTTCGACCGCGGCGCGCACCCGTTGCGCCAGCTCGACGAGGAAATCCGGCTGGTCGATGGCATGCACCGCATCCAGGCGCAGGCCGTCGAAGCGGTACTCGCACAGCCACATCAGGGCGTTCTGGATGAAGTACTCGCGCACCTGCGGGCGCCGGAAGTCGATGGCCGCGCCCCAGGGCGTCTGGCGGTCTTCGCGAAAGAACGGGCTGGCGTACTGGTGCAGGAAATTACCGTCCGGGCCGAAGTGGTTGTAGACCACGTCGAGCATCACCACCAGGCCATGGCCGTGTGCCTGGTCGATCAGCTGGCACAGTTGCTGCGGGGTGCCGTAGGAATGCTGGGCGGCAAACGGCAACACACCGTCATAGCCCCAGTTGCGTGCCCCGGGGAACTGGCCTATCGGCATCAGTTCGATGGCGGTGATGCCGGTGGCGGCCAGGCGGGGCAGCAGGCTGGCCACGCCTTGGTAGCCACCCAGCACACCCACGTGCAGTTCCTGGATCACGGCTTCGTGCCAGGGTCGGCCTTGCCAGTGGTGCTGCCAAGGATAGGCGGCGATATCCACCAGCTGGCTTGGGCCGTGGACACCGTCGGGCTGGTAGCGGGACGCTGGGTCGGCCACTTGCAGCTGCCCGTCGATCCGGTAGTGGTAGTTGTCGCCTGCCCGGGCCGGGGCCACTCCCGTGTACCAGCCATCTTCTTCGGGCAGCAGCTCTATCGCCGGCTGCTGCTCCAGTTCCACACTCACGCTGCGCGCATCGGGTGCCCAGAGGGCGAAGCGCGCCGACGTGGCGTCCAGCAAGTGTGCGCCATGCCTGTGCATCTTCGAGCCCTCTTTCAGTAGTAGGCCAGGTGGGCCTGCCGGACCAGATCCTCATACAGGCGGGCATAGGGTTCCACGGCCTGGCACCAGTTGAACGGCTGGGTCATCGACAGGCAGCGCATGGCGTTGAGCAGGTCTTTCTTCTGGTACACATAGAAGGCGCGGGCAAGCGCTTCGCGGTAGCTTTCCACGGTCGATTCATCGAACAGGAAACCGGTGACACCGTTCTCGATGGTGTCGGCCAGCCCGCCGGTGTTGCGCGCCACCGGCAGCGAGCCGAAGCGCTGTGCATACATCTGGCTGAGGCCGCAGGGCTCGTAGCGCGATGGCATCAGCAGGAAGTCGCTGCCGGCGAACATGCGTCGTGCATCGGTTTCGTTGAAGCCGATGCGCACACCGATGCGCCCGGGGTGGCGCAGCGCCAGTTCGCGCATGGCCTGTTCTTCTTCCGGTTCGCCGCGGCCGATGATCGCGATCTGGCCACCTTGTTCGACGATGTAGTCGGCCACGCCCAGGGTCAGGTCCAGGCCCTTCTGGTAGACCAGGCGCGACACCACGGCGAACAGCGGCCCCTCGGACGGCTGCAGCTGGAACAGCTCGCGCACCTCGCGGGTATTGCGTGCCTTGCCTTCCCAGTCATTGATGCTGAAGTTGTGCTGCAGGTGCTTGTCGGTGGCCGAGTCCCAGCTTTCGTCGATGCCGTTGGGGATACCGCCCAGCAGGCCTTGCTGGGCCTTGCTGGCGAGGAAGCCATCCAGGCCGCAGCCGAATTCCGGGGTGGTGATTTCCTGGGCGTAGGTGGCGCTGACCGTGGTGATGTGGCTGGAGTAGGCAAGGCCGGCCTTGAGGAACGACAGCTTGCCGTAGAACTCCATGCCTTCCTGCTGCATGGCGTGGTCGGGGATCGCCAGTTCCGGGCTGCAGCCACGGCTGTATACGCCCTGGTAGGCCAGGTTGTGGATGGTGAACAAGGTCGGGGTGTTCAGGCCCCGCCAGTGCATGTAGGCAGGCGCCAGCCCGGCAGGCCAGTCGTGGGCGTGCACCAGTTCGGGCTTCCAGTGGATCATGCCCTCGCCAGCGGCGATTTCCGCCGCGGCCAGGCCCAAGCGGGCGAAGCGGATGTGGTTGTCCGGCCAGTCGCGGCCGTTGTCGGCAGCATAGGGGGTGCCAGCGCGCTGGTACAGCTCGGGGCAGATCAGCACATAGATGACCAGCCCATCGGGCAGGTCCATGCGGCCGATCTTGCACGGCGGCAAGGCGGCATGGCCGCTCAGTTCGCCGACGATGTGGATGGGGTTGTCGCTCTCCACCACTTGCGGGTAGCCCGGAATCAGCACCCGTACGTCATGCAGATGCCCCAGCGCCCGCGGCAGGGCGGCAGAAACGTCGCCCAGGCCGCCGGTCTTCACCAGGTCGGCGATCTCCGAGGTGACGAACAGGATCTTGCGCTTGTTGGGGTTGTGCTGGCGGCGCTGGGCGCCGGGTGCCTTGCCTGTCGTGGCGAAATCCGGGGTGACCGATTCGCGATTGTCCGAGGTAAAGGTGTCTACGTGAGGCTCGACAGCGGCACTGATCATACTTCTCTCCGTCCCTATGCTTTGGTCGGGTGCTGGCACCCGTGGCGATATCTCGTGTTGGTTCTCTCTGATGCTGAATGCTGCGTAGTGCTTCCATGCCCCTGAGTCGTGCGCGCAGGCACAGCGCGATCGGCATTCCCGCCAAAAGCGATTGGACTGGTTGGGATGGGTGGGCCGAGCCAGGGAATGCCCCTTGCGTTTGGCCTACTTAGTTCCTGACCTGCCGGCTTTCCTGAAAGTTCGACTTTTTTTCGTCACTCTTCCGATGAGCAAATGGCGGGCCGAAACCCGAGTGTAGGAGAGAAAAAGGGGAAAGGGTGACCCGCTGGTCACTAAGCGCATGCGCCGAAATAGACGCAAACGTTGGCGTCTGTGAGCAAATGTGAGCCACCGGCCGGCGCGCGGCGTTACGGCTGCGCCATATTGTCGCCAGGACGGGTTTGTGCACCATGATGGTGCCTGGGCCGCACTGCTATTTTCGCAGGCTTGAAGGAATGGGGCAGGGGAAGGATCAGCAGGTGGGAGCCCTCAAGCCCCCACGGAGGATGGAAGAATCAGAGGCTGACAGCTGAATCGTCGGTGCGTGCCTGTGCCAGCAGCAGGTTCAGTTGGGCGACCTGCTGACGCAGCTGGTCACGTTCTTCCTTCAGTTTACGCAGCTCATCACGGCGCACGGAGACATAGAGGGTCTGGGTTGGAGTAGCAGGCATCAAGGTACCCATGAGCACACCTCGCGGTTTTGGCTGGTGACAAGTTAAAGCGTAGACGCTTCACGCGGGGCGCATTCTGAATTCTTTTACAGGTCTTGGGAACTTTTTTGTTTATCGTGGTCGCGCCGTTCGTCGCTGAACCCACGAGCGGTTCGCTGGACTAACCTGAAGGCTGCACTGTGTCGTCATTAAATTTGAAAGGGGAGCATCGGCTCATGCAACTGGGAATCATCGGGCTGGGCCGCATGGGCGGCAATATCGCAAGGCGCCTGATGCGCGCCGGCCACCGTACCGTGGTGCACGACCGCAGCCGTGAAGCCATCAGCACTCTGGAGGGCGAGGGTGCCCAAGGGGCGCACGACCTCGGGGCGCTGGTGCAGAAGCTCAAGGCACCGCGCGCGGTATGGGTGATGCTGCCGGCCGGCGAGCCCACCGAGCAGACCATCGCGCAGCTGGCCGAGCTGCTGGAGCCGGGCGATGCGATCATCGACGGCGGCAATACCTTCTACAAGGACGATATGCGCCGGGCGGGCGAGCTGGCCAGGCGCGGGCTGCATTACCTGGACGTGGGCACCTCCGGCGGTGTGTGGGGCCTGGAGCGTGGCTACTGCATGATGATCGGTGGCGAAAAGGACGTGTTCGAGCGCCTGGAGCCGCTGTTCAAGGCACTGGCCCCGGGCGTGGGTGACATCCCGCGTACCCATGGCCGTAGCGGCGAGTACCAGCGCGCCGAGCACGGCTACATCCATGCCGGCCCGCCGGGTGCCGGGCACTACGTGAAAATGGTGCACAACGGCATCGAATACGGCCTGATGCAGGCCTATGCCGAAGGCTTCGACCTGCTGCGCAGCAAGGGCGGCAACGAACTGCCCGAAGACCAGCGCTTTGACCTGGACGTGGCCGAAATCGCCGAAGTGTGGCGGCGTGGCAGCGTGGTCACCTCGTGGTTGCTCGACCTGACCGCCGATGCCTTGGTGGCCGACCCTCAGCTGGCGCAGTTCAGTGGCTCGGTGTCCGACAGCGGTGAAGGCCGCTGGACCATCGATGCCGCCGTCGAGCAGGCCGTGCCGGTGCCGGTGTTGTCCAGTGCCCTGTTCGCGCGTTTCCGCTCGCGCCAGCAGCAGGGCACCTACGGTGACAAGATCCTCTCGGCCATGCGCCTGGGCTTCGGTGGCCATATCGAGAAGAAAGGCGAATGACCAGACAGCACATTCCTGCCGCTCCACCCTGCACCCTGTTCCTGTTCGGCGCCAATGGCGACCTGGTCAAGCGCCTGCTGATGCCGGCGCTGTACAACCTCAGCCGCGACGGCCTGCTGGACCGCAACCTGCGCATTGTCGGCGTCGACCACAACCCGGCAACTGCCGATGAATTCGCCGAGCGCCTGCATGCGTTCATGGTCGAGCGTGATAAAGGCGGCGAGGGCAGCGCCAAAGGCCTGGACGAGAAACTGTGGGCGCGCTTGGCCAAGCGCCTGGACTACCAGACCGGTGACTTCCTCGACCCGGCCACCTACCAGGCCCTCGCCAGGCGCATCGACAAGACCAGCCATGGCAACGCCATCTTCTACCTGGCGACTTCGCCGCGGTTCTTCCCGGAGGTCGCCCTGCGCCTGGGGCAGGCCGGCTTGCTCGACGAATCCGTCGGGGGCTTTCGCCGCGTGGTGGTGGAAAAACCCTTCGGTACCGACCTGGCCAGCGCCGAGGCGCTCAATGCCTGCCTGTTGAAAGTGATGGGCGAGCGGCAGATCTACCGCATCGACCATTACCTGGGCAAGGAGACGGTGCAGAACATTCTGGTCAGCCGTTTCTCCAACGGCCTGTTCGAGTCGTTCTGGAACAACCACTACATCGACCATGTGCAGATCACCGCCGCGGAAACCGTCGGTGTCGAGACCCGCGGTGCTTTTTATGACAGCACCGGGGCGCTGCGCGACATGGTGCCCAACCACCTGTTCCAGTTGCTGGCGATGGTGGCCATGGAGCCCCCGGCGGCATTCGCCGCCGATGCCGTGCGCAGCGAGAAGGCCAAGGTGATCGGCGCGATTCGCCCGTGGTCGCCGAAGATGGCCCTCAAGCATTCCGTCCGCGGCCAGTACCGCGCCGGCAAGCACGGGCGCAAGCAGTTGCCCGGTTACCGCCAGGAGGCCAACGTCGCCCCCGACAGCCACACCGAAACCTACGTGGCGCTGAAGGTGATGATCGACAACTGGCGCTGGGCCGGCGTGCCGTTCTACTTGCGCACCGGCAAGCGCATGAGCGTGCGCGACACCGAAATCGCCATCTGCTTCAAGCCCGCGCCGTATGCGCAATTCCGCGAGTCGGAGCTGGAGCGGCCCAAGCCCAATTACCTGAAAATCCAGATCCAGCCCAACGAAGGCATGTGGTTCGACCTGCAGGCCAAGCGCCCCGGGCCGGAGCTGGTGATGGAGAACGTGGAACTGGGCTTTGCCTACAAGGACTTCTTCAAGATGACCCCGGCGACCGGCTACGAGACGTTGATCTATGACTGCCTGACCGGTGACCAGACGCTGTTCCAGCGCGCCGACAACATCGAGAACGGCTGGCGGGCGGTGCAGCCGTTCCTTGACGCCTGGGCCCAGGGCGGCGAGGTGCATGAGTACCCGGCCGGTGAAGACGGGCCCGAGGCCGGCAATGAATTGCTGGCGCGGGACAAACGCGAGTGGCACCGGTTGGGGTGAGTTTTCTGTATGGCCTGTGCCGGCCTCTTCGCAGGCGAGCCCGCACAGAGGCTGACACAGGCAACCACACGAAGGAGCCGCAATGCCTGCCCACATCGAAGACTACGCCTTGCTGGGCAACTGCCGCAGCGCCGCCCTGGTCAGCCGCGATGGTTCGCTCGACTGGCTGTGCCTGCCACGCTTCGACGCCCCGGCAGTCTTCGCCGCCCTGCTGGGCAACGAAGAAAACGGCCGTTGGCGCCTGGCCCCCAGCGACCCGGTGCAGCACAGCAGCCGTCGCTACCTGGACGACACCCTGGTGTTGGAGACCACCTGGGCCACTGCCACCGGCCGCGCCCGCGTGCTCGACTTCATGCCACTGGGCGAGGTCAACTCGGTGGTGCGCATCGTCGAAGGCCTGACGGGTGAAACCAACTTCGAGATGGACCTGGTGATGCGCTTCGACTATGGCCGCAGCGTACCCTGGGTGGAGCGTGTGGCACCGCTCACGCTCAGCGCCGTGGCCGGGCCTGATCGCCTGATCCTGGAGGCGACGGTGGCGCCGCAAGCGCGTGACCACCACACCGTGGCCCGTTTCCGGGTCGGCGCGGGCCAGCGGCAGGTGTTCAGCCTGCGTCACCAGCCATCGCACCTGCCGGTGCAACCGGACTGCGACATCGACGATGCCCTGAAAAACACCATCGACCAGTGGCAGGCGTTCGCGGCACGCTGCCCCGAGGTAGGCCCCTACAGTGCCCTGGTGCGCCGCTCGCTGCTGACCCTCAAAGCGATGACCTACGCCCCCACCGGCGGCATCGTCGCGGCGGTCACCAGCTCGCTGCCCGAGCGCATCGGCCACGAACGCAACTGGGACTACCGCTTCTGCTGGCTGCGCGACGCCACCATGACCCTGCTGGCGTTCATGAACCTGGGCTACTTCGACGAAGCCCAGGCCTGGCGTGAATGGCTGCTGCGCTCGGTGGCCGGCAACCCCGAACAGATGCAGATCATGTATGGCCTGGCCGGTGAGCGCGACCTGCAGGAATACACCCTGCCGTGGCTGGCCGGCTACGAGCACTCGCAGCCGGTGCGCGTGGGCAATGCGGCGTCGACGCAGACGCAGCTCGACATCTACGGTGAACTCGCCGATGCCATGGCCCAGGCAATCAAGGGCGGCTTGCCGCGCCACCCACGCAGCGCCGCCATCGCCCGGCTGATCCTGCCTTACCTTGAACGCATCTGGCGCGAGCCGGACGAAGGCATCTGGGAAGTGCGCGGTGGCCGCCAGCAGTTCGTGCATTCCAAGGTCATGGCCTGGGTGGCCTTCGATCGTGCCGCGGGGCTGGCCGACACCACCGAAGAAGGCCGCGAGCGTGGCCAGCATTATCGCCAGGTGGCTGAGCAGATTCGCCGCGAAGTGTGCGAGCAGGGCCTGGACGCCAGCGGCCAGTTCTTTGTCCAGGCCTATGGCTCGAGCGAAATGGACGCCAGCTTGTTGCAGATCGCCCTGACCGGTTTCCTGCCGGTGGATGACCCGCGCTTCTTGCGCACCCTGGAGCAGATCGAACAGCGCCTGCTGAAGCATGGCCTGCTGCTGCGCTACGACAGCGACAGCTGCAGCGATGGCCTCACGCCCGGCGAGGGCACCTTCCTGGTGTGTTCGTTCTGGCTGGCCGATGTGTATGTGCTGCTGGGCCGCCAGGCCGAGGCCCAGACCCTGTATCAACGCCTGACCGGCCTGTGCAACGACCTCGGCCTTTTGGCCGAGCAGTACGACCCGGTTGGCCAGCGCATGCTCGGCAACTTTCCGCAGGCATTCAGCCATATCGGCATCATCAATACCGCGCTGAACCTGCACCGGGCCCAGTGCCCGGTACGGGACCGGGCGACCCGGCGTTGAACTACAGGCGACTGGCATGCAGCTGCCGGGTGGCTAGAGCAGACCCCAACTTTTCAGAAAGAACCGTGTCATACCGGCAAAAGGGCGGTCTGCATCGGCCTGGGTTCGGATCCGCAGCAGGAAATCACGCTGGCGCTCGGCAGCAAAGTTACCTTCCTGAAAAAGCAATACCAGCGTCTCCAGCGTTTCGTAGGCATTCCAGCGCAGGCGCAGCAATTCCTGGCGGTTCAACCCGAGCACGTCCTCTGCAGCCTTCACCGCTCTGCTGGATTGACTGGATCCGGTTATGCCAACCAACCAGACTTCGCGTGTTTCCGGGATGGCTTTCCAGGCAAAGAACTGTTCAGGGTCGGCGACGTAGGGGTTGATGAGTTCAGCATCTTCCTTGGCGTAGAGCTGGGCCACTGCAGCATCCGTGGTGGTGACTGGGTCGGGGCAAATAGTCTGCAACAAGGATTTCAGCTCTGCGCCGTCGCTGGGTAGGGTCAACGGCACTGCAGGCGGCGCGAGCCTTGGGCCCTGCACCGGGAACGTATCGCCTTTATAGGTCTGGTTGCAGATCTGGCAGCTGAACGTGTAGTTGTCGTAGCAGTACGCCAGCCACCAGTACTGGCTTTTGGGGCGGAAGTGTTCGACGTCGCCATGCGCTACCACGCCAGTGTCCGCTTCACAGTAGATGCACTTGTTGCAGGACTCGACCTTGAGTTGCGGCTTGGCGCGGCCCCAGACTTGACGGTTCTTCAGTCTGAAATTGACCGTTCCCGTATGGCCGTCGTCCTGATAGTACTGCACCAGGTTGTTGAGTTTGGTTTCCAGCTGAGTCCCGGTAAAGCCCTTCAGTTTTGCGGCAGAGCGAGTGCGCGAAACCTTGATCATGGCTCGCTCTCTAGGTTTTTTGTGATGGCGGTGAGTTTGTCTGGCGATATCTTGGTTTTGCGCTTGTTTTCGAGCAGTGCAGATTTGAGGCTGAGGATCAACTCGGCTTGCTCTTTCGCATAGTGCGGCATGACGTCCCATTCGGGGGCATCGTTCAAGATTGCCTGCAGCGCTTTCATTTGCGCTGCTTCTTGCTTGTTGAGCGACTCTTTAAGGCAGAGTTCTCTGACTGCGTTGCGAGCCTTTTCGATTTCGACTGATTCCAGCGAGTCCAAACCGAACATAGGGCTCATCAGCAGTTGATGAAGCATCATCTTGCGCGGTTCACCGATGAACGGAACCAGGGTCGGCGTTGCCTCTGCACCTTCCCTTCGGATGACATAGAGCTCACCTTCACCGCTCTGCTGTGCCGTGAGTGCCGAGTGCGTGGTCGCAATGAACTGGAAGTTCGGCAAGGTGCTGGAGAGAAAATCAACCAGATGGCGCCGCCACACCGGATGCAGGTGCAGATCGATTTCGTCGATCAGCAGCACCCCGCGCGTGCTGAGGGGGGTCTTGCGGTCGGGAAAGGTTTCGGTAATTCGGTACAGTAGGTCGCCACACCAGGCGGCCATGTTCTGGTAGCCGTCGGAAAGCTGGTTGAGTGGTATTTCGCCATCCACCGTGTTGAAAATGATCTGCCGCGTGGCCCGATCGATTCGCGAGAACTGCATGCCGGGTAAAAGCTTGTCCAGCGCTTCGTTGATCGCGCCCATCATCGACGACAGGCCTTTTCGGTAATCGAGGTCCATCACCCACTGTTCAAGTGACACCAGGCTGGCGTCTGGCGAAAACATTGTCGCCATACCTTGCGCCCGTGGCACGCGTGAGCGTTCATCGGGGAACGTGGCGCGCATGTTGATCACCGGTGGCCGACGGGAAACACCGTAGGCCAGGACAAAGTAGTTGCGATCAGCTTTGGCAATCGCGGCATCCAGCGCTTCCAGCGAGTCATGGTTGTTCGCAAAGATCTTGCGGATCCCGTCACCACGGTTGATTTCCAGCGCAATCTCTCGGGTTTCGCCCTTGGCGGTAATCAGTGTTCCTTCTATGCGGCATTTCTTCGCGCCATTGCTGATCCACGCATCAGGGTCACCGAGCAGTTCAGGAAGGGCATCGCTGCCTGCCAGCAGCAATGCAATGGCTCGCAGCACCGAGCTTTTGCCGCAGCCGTTTTCTCCGAGTAGCAAGGTCCAGCGACGCGTTCCGCCGGCACTGGCATGGAAGTCCAGGTCCAAGGACTTGATCGATCGGACATCGCGCAACGCGATTCGCACCAGGTACATCGTGAGGTCCTTCCAGTTCTGTAGGCGTATCAGTCATCCTGAAAGGCGACTGTCTGTTGGCGAGGGGGCTTGGGCAATGATCAACGTCATGCCTGTCAGCAATCATGGTGGCGCACATTTTAGCAGTTGCGAGAAGCTACCCGAACCGAGTATCAAGGCTATTCACACAGAGCCTAGGCTCTGTGTGAATAGCCTTGATACTTGTTCATGCTGCGTTGAAAACAGCCTCGGAATGCTCATGTACTCCAGTACACTCCGCTTCCTCGGCTGTTTTCGCCTTGCCTGACCTGCGTCTCAAGACTTTTCGTACAGAGCCTAGCGCAAACACCATTCGGCACGGAGCACCCATGGGTATTCGCGGTACAGATCGGCAGATCGGCAACATCGAGTTCAATGTCAGCGTCATCGATCCGGACGGCTACGAACTGGCGGTGTGGACGGCGCAAGCCTGATGGCCAACCACAAGATCGAAATCCGCCGGCGCAATATCGGCAAGATCCTGCAGGCGGCGGAAAAGGTATTTGCCGAAAAGGGCTACGGCGCCACCTCGATGGGCGATATCGCCGAGCAGGCCGAGTTGCCGCGTTCCAACCTGCACTATTATTTCAGCACCAAGGACGACCTGTTCCGCGCGGTGTTGCAGGATCTGCTGGAGGTGTGGAAACAGGACGCGCTGTGCTTCGAGAACTTCGACGACCCGCGCGTGGTATTGACCAGTTATATCCGCGCCAAGATGGGCCATTCACGCTCACGCCCGCTGGGTTCGAAGATCTGGGCCGAGGAGATGCTGCACGGGGCGCCGGTGCTGGGGGCGGACCTGGCGGAAAGCCTGGTGCCCTGGGCCAAACTGAAGGAGGCCAAGATCCGTCGCTGGGTAGAAGAGGGGCGCATTCTGGCGGTGGAGCCTTCGGCGCTGCTGTACATGATCTGGGCCTCGACCCAGCACTATGCCGACTTTGGTTACCAGGTCGAGCTGCTCAATGGTGGCGAGGCGTTGTCGGACATGGCGTTCGAGAATGCGGTGCAGACGGTGACTTGCGTGATTCTGCGGGGGATCGGGCTGGAGCCTTGATGGGCAAAGCCTGGTTTGCGCCGGCCGTGTAGGAGCGGCCTTGTGTCGCGAAAGGGCCGCAGAGCGGCCCCGTCGATTTACGCATCGTTAGATGAATGCGGGGCCGCTTCGCGGCCCTTTCGCGACACAAGGCTGCTCCTGCAGGTACGGCGCCAACTGTAGGAGCGGATTTATCCGCGATGCAGGCGACGCGTTGGCTGGCACCGGCTATGCCGGTGATCGCGGCTGAAGCCGCTGCTACACTGATTGCGTCAGTCGGTCGGGTAGTAATCCGCTTCAACTGGCCTCGCGGTAGGGGTTGCGTGGGTCCTGCGTCCAGTTCAGGTACGGCTTGCCGGTATCCTGCGCCACCATGTCGATGCAGCCTTCCACCGGGCAGGTGATCTGGCACAGGTTGCAACCCACGCATTCCTCCTCCACCACGCTGTAGGCATGCGTGCCATCTGCCTTCAGCGTGCTGGCAATGGCCTGGTGCGAGGTGTCCTCGCAGGCAATATGGCAGCGCCCGCAGCCGATGCATGCCTGTTGGTCGATGTGCGCCACCGACTTGTAGTTCATGTCCAGGTACTTCCAGTCGGTGGTATGCGCCACCGCCTGGCCGCGGAACGCCTCGAGGTTGCGATGCCCATGCTGGTCCATCCAGCGTGCCAGGCCGTCCTTCATGTCTTCGACGATGCGGAAGCCATGCAACATCGCCGCCGTGCACACCTGCACGGCACCACTGCCCAGGGCCATGAATTCGGCGGCGTCGCGCCAGTTGCCGATACCGCCGATGCCGCAGATCGGCAAGCCAAGGGTCTGTGGGTCGCGGGCGATTTCCGCCACCATGTTCAGGGCGATCGGCTTGACTGCCGAACCGCAGTAGCCGCCATGGGTGCTCTGGTCGCCGACGATGGGGTGGGCGACCATGCGCTCCAGGTCGACACTGGTGATCGAGTTGATGGTGTTGATCAACGACACCGCATCGGCCCCGCCACGGTGCGCGGCGCGGGCCGACTGGCGGATGTCGGTGATGTTTGGCGTGAGCTTGACGATCACCGGCAGCGAGCAATACGTCTTGCACCAGCGGGTGACCATCTCCACGTACTCCGGCACCTGGCCCACCGCTGCGCCCATGCCACGCTCCGGCATGCCGTGCGGGCAGCCGAAATTCAGCTCGATGCCGTCGGCACCGGTGGCTTCCACCAGCGGCAGGATGAACTTCCATGAGTCTTCCACGCACGGCACCATCAGCGACACGATCAGTGCGCGGTCGGGCCAGTCCTTTTTCACCTGGGTGATTTCGCGCAGGTTGATCTCCAGCGAACGGTCAGTGATCAGCTCGATGTTGTTGATGCCTTGCACCTGGCGGTTGGCGCCGTAGTGCGCCGAGTAGCGTGACGACACGTTGACCGCCGCCGGGTCCTCGCCGAGGGTCTTCCACACCACGCCGCCCCAGCCGGCCTCGAAGGCGCGCACGACGTTGTAGGCCTTGTCGGTTGGCGGTGCGGAGGCCAGCCAGAATGGGTTGGGTGCCTTGATACCGGCAAATTCGATCGACAGGTCGGCCATTTATGCTGCCTCCACATTGAGCATGAGTTGGGCATGGATGGCTTCGGCGGCCAGCTTGCCGTGTTGTACGGCCTGGACGGTCAGGTCCTGGCCCAGGGCGGTGCAGTCGCCACCGGCGTAAATGCCCGGCAGGCTGGTCTGCATGTTTGCATCGACCCGAATGCGCTCGCCGTCGCGGGCCAGTTGCGTCGCCAGCGGGTCGCCGAGGCTGCTGTCGTCGAAGCGTTGGCCGATGGCCTTGAAGATGGCATCGGCGGCCAGCTCGAAGGTTTCGCCGCTGTCGCGCAGGCGGCCGTCAGCCAGCTCGGTGCGGGCAAAGCGCATGCCGCGCACCTTGCCGCTGGCATCAAGCAGCACGGCATCGGGGCGCGCCCAGGTATGCAGGCGTACCTGGTTGGCCTTGGCGATGTCCTGTTCGTGCTCGGTGGCGCCCATGTCAGCGTGGCCGCGGCGGTACACCAGGTTGACATCGCGGGCGCCCAGGCGGCTCATTTGCACCGCCATGTCGATCGCGGTGTTGCCGGCGCCGATCACCAGGCAGCGGTCGGCCAGTGGCAGTTGGCTCAGGTCATCGGCCTGGCGCAGCTCGCGGATGTATTCGGTGGCGGCGAGCAGGCCGGGGGCTTCTTCAGCGGCCAGGCCCAGCTGGCGCACGGCATTCAGGCCGAGGCCGAGGAACACCGCGTCGTACTGGTCGCGCAGCTCGCCCAGGCTGAGGTTGCCACCCAGGCGCTGGCCGTGCCGAATCTCGATGCCGCCGATGCCCAGCAGGAACTCCACTTCACGCTGGGCGAAGTCATCCACCAGCTTGTAGCGGGCGATACCGTACTCGTTCAGGCCACCGGCCTTGTCGCAGGCTTCGAACACCACCACGTCATGCCCGTGCATGGCCAGGCGATGGGCGCAGGCCAGCCCGGCCGGGCCAGCGCCGACCACGGCGATGCGCTTGCCGGTGGCTGGCGAGCGCTGGAACGGGTGCGCGGTGAACTGCGCATTGTCCAGGGCATAGCGCTGCAGTTGGCCGATCAGCACGGGGGCGCATTCCTGCGCATTGTTGCGCACGCAGGCTTGCTGGCAGAGGATTTCGGTGGGGCAGACGCGGGCGCAGCTGCCGCCGAGGATGTTGGCCGAAAGGATGCGTTCGGCGGCGCCTTGCAGGTTGTCGTCACTGATGCGATGGATGAACGACGGGATGTCGATTTCGCTGGGGCAGGCGTTGACGCAGGGCGCGTCGTAACAGTACAGGCAGCGCGCGCTTTCGACGGCGGCCTGGCGCGGGGTGAGGGGTGGGGCCAGGTCGCTGAAGCGCTCGGCCAGCTGGTCGGCACCGGCCCGGGGGCGCGGCAAGTGGTTCAGGGCGTCGATCACGGTTGTAGCCTCTCTATTTTTTTTGGATGCAGGCAACAAGGATTGCAGTGGTTTCCTGGGCCGCTGCGCGTCCCATCGCGACACTAGGCCGCTCCTGCAAGGAACCGCGTACTCGTGTAGGAGCGGCCTTGTGTCGCGATGGGCTGCGCAGCAGCCCAAATGGCTTCAGCGCTGCACGGGCGTCGGCCGCTGCACTTCGGCCCTGCGCTCGAGCACCTCATACACCGACGGATACGCCGGCCGTTCCACATAGCGCCCCGCGCCCGCTTCTGCGCGCAGGTCGCCATCAGCCCAGCGCAGCTTGCCCTGGCTGATGGTGTGGCTGGGAATGCCGCGCACAGTGCGGCCCTCGAAGATGTTGAAGTCCACCTGCTGATGGTGGGTCTTGGCCGAGATGGTGCGGGTACCTTGCGGGTCCCACAGCACCAGGTCGGCGTCGGCGCCAACGCGAATGGCACCTTTGCGCGGGAACAGGTTGAAGATCTTTGCCGTGTTGGTGGAGGTCAGCGCGACGAACTCATGCATCGACAGGCGCCCGCTGTTGACCCCGGCATCCCACAGCACCGCCATGCGGTCCTCGATGCCAGCCGTACCATTGGGGATCCGGCTGAAATCATCCCGGCCCATGGCTTTCTGCTCGGCGCAGAAACAGCAGTGGTCAGTGGCGGTGGTGTGCAGGTTGCCCGACTGCAGGCCGCGCCACAGCGCTTCCTGATGTTCGCGCGGGCGGAACGGCGGGCTCATCACATAGCCTGCGGCGGTGGCCCAGTCCGGGTCGCGGTAGACGCTGTCATCCAGCAGCAGGTGGCCGGGCAGCACCTCGCCATAGACCGGCTGGCCCTTGCCGCGGGCATAGGCGATTTCATCCAGCGCTTCGCGGCTGGAAACGTGCACCAGGTACAGCGGTGTACCGAGGGTTTCGGCAATGCGGATGGCGCGGCTGGCGGCCTCGCCCTCGACTTGCGAGGGGCGCGACAACGGGTGCGCTTCCGGCCCGGTCAGGCCCTGGGCCAGCAGTTTTTTCTGCAGGTGGTACACCAGCTCGCCGTTCTCGGCATGCACGGTGGGCACCGCACCCAGTTGCAGGCAGCGCTCGAAGCTGGCCACCAGGGTGTCGTCGGCGGCCATGATGGCGTTCTTGTAGGCCATGAAGTGCTTGAAGCTGTTCACCCCATGCTTGGCAACCAGTTCGCCCATCTCTTCGGCCACCTGCTCGCTCCACCAGGTGATGGCCACATGGAAGCCATAGTCGCTGGCGCTTTTCTGCGCCCAGCCACGCCAGGTGTGGTAAGCCTCCAGCAACGATTGCTGCGGGTTGGGGATGACGAAGTCGATGATCGAGGTGGTGCCCCCGGCCAGGCCGGCGGCGGTGCCGCTGAAGAAGTCCTCGCTGGCCACGGTGCCCATGAACGGCAACTGCATGTGCGTGTGCGGGTCGATACCGCCGGGCATCAGGTAACGGCCGCTGCCGTCGAGGATTTCGCAGCCGGTGGGCGGTTCGAGGTTCTGACCGATGGCGCGGATCAGGCCATCGGCACACAGGACATCGGCGGGGTAACTTTCTTCGTGGGTGACCACGGTGGCGCCACGGATCAACAGGGACATGCCGTCTTCCTCGCAGGCTGACCGGTCTGGGCCGGTTCTTGGAATTGTCAGGGGCAGGCGAGCAGGGCGGTTAATCCTGTCATGCCTGACAAGATTCGAGGCTAGATGCAGATCCTGGATTCGGCAAGAAAATTTTCCCATGAATTTCATGGTTTTTAACTCACTGAAAATAAACGATTAATTCATATTGTCGTGCTGGCGGCGGGGCTTTCGGGAAGGTTGTCTGACTTGACAAGATGAAAAACTGGTCGAGATTTTCAAGCACATAAAGCGTGTACTCCGGCCGTCGGATCGACCCGATGAGCGAAGAACTAGAAGAACATCTGGAGAAGCCTCCCATGCAGCAGAGCAGATCGGAAGTGGTCGAGCAGGATGGCCTGTTCGAGCTGGCCGAGGGCAGCGATGTCCTCGACAGCCCACGCTACAACCACGATATCGCCCCGACCAAGGTGCACCAGCGCACCTGGAACAAATGGCACATCACCGCCCTGTGGGTGGGCATGTCCATCTGCGTACCCACCTACACCCTCGGCGGCGTGCTCACCGCCTACTTCGGCCTCAGCGTGGGCGAGGCCTTGCTGGCGATCCTGCTGGCCAACCTGATCGTGCTGATCCCGCTCACCCTCAACGCCTTTCCCGGCACCAAGTACGGCATCCCGTTCCCGGTGCTGCTGCGCTCGTCGTTCGGCATCCTCGGCTCCAACGTACCGTGCCTGATCCGGGCAGTGGTCGCCTGTGGCTGGTTCGGCATCCAGACCCTGTTCGGTGGCCTGGCCATCCACCTGTTCCTTGGCTCGGTGTTCGACGGCTGGAAGGCCTTGGGCGGTACCGGCGAGGTGATCGGCTTCATGCTCTTCTGGTGCCTGAACCTGTGGGTAGTGCTGCGCGGCGCCGAGTCGATCAAATGGCTGGAAACGCTGTCGGCACCGCTGCTGGTGGCGGTGGGCGTCGGCCTGCTGTTCTGGGCCCTGCCGCACATGTCGATGACCGAGTTGCTGGCCCAGCCGGCCAAGCGCCCGGCCGACGCGAACGTGCTCGGCTACTTCTGCGCCGGGCTCACCGCCATGGTCGGCTTCTGGGCCACGCTGTCGCTGAACATCCCCGACTTCAGCCGCTACGCCCGCAGCCAGAAGGACCAGATTCTCGGGCAGATCTTCGGCCTGCCGCTGACCATGTTCCTGTTCGCCGCCCTGGGCGTGGTGCTGACCGCCGCCTCGGCGTCGCTGGTAGGCGAGACCGTGGCCGACCCGGTCAGCCTGATCGGCAAGATCCACAGCCCGTTCTGGGTGGCCCTGGCCATGGCCTTGATCGTCATCGCCACGCTGTCGACCAACACCGCAGCGAACATCGTGTCGCCGACCAACGACTTCCAGAACATCGCCCCGCGCCTGATCGGGCGCAGCCGCGCGGTGTGGCTGACCGGCTTCATCGGCCTGGCGCTGATGGGCCATGAGTTGCTCAAGAAGCTGGGCTGGATCGTTTCCGACCTGAGCCTGGAGAGCGTGTACTCCAACTGGTTGCTGGGCTACTCCAGCCTGCTCGGGCCGATCGCCGGGATCATGGTGGTGGACTACTTCCTGGTCCGCCGGCAGCAGCTGGACCTGGCCGGGTTGTACCGCGACGACGTGTACCCGGCCTGGAACTGGGCTGGTTTTGCCGCCTTTGCGTTGCCGGTCGCGTTGACGGTGATGGCCATCGGCAACAGCAGCTTCAGCTGGTTCTACGACTATGGCTGGTTCACCGGCTCGCTGTTGGGAGGGGGGCTGTATTACCTGTTCGCCGGGGTGCTGGCGCGCAGCCCGGCGCGGGTGGCCAAGCCTTTGCCGTGAGGCCGCGTCTGCTGCTTCGCGGGCATGCCCGCGATCAGGCCGGCACAGACAACAACAAAGCCTGAAGGAGAAACCCGTGACCCCAGTCCAAGAAATCCTCAACACCACCGCCCGGCATATCGACAGCGCCCGCCTGTGGCAATCGCTGATGGACCTGGCGCGCCTCGGTGCCACTGCCAAGGGCGGTGTCTGCCGCCTGGCCCTGACTGACCTCGACCGCCAGGCTCGCGACCTGTTCGTGCAATGGTGCGAAGCCGCCGGCTGCACGGTGAGCATCGACGCGGTCGGTAATATCTTCGCCCGGCGCCCGGGGCGTAACCCCAAGCTGCCGCCGGTGATGACCGGCAGCCATATCGACACCCAGCCCACCGGTGGCAAGTTCGATGGCTGCTTCGGGGTCATGGCGGGGCTGGAGGTGATTCGGACCCTCAACGACTTGGGTGTGGAAACCGAAGCGCCGCTGGAAGTGGTGGTATGGACCAACGAGGAGGGCTCGCGCTTTGCCCCGTGCATGATGGGTTCAGGCGTGTTTGCCGGCAAGTTCACCCTGGAGGAGACCCTGGCCAAGCGTGATGCCCAGGGTGTCAGCGTCGGCGAGGCGTTGAACGCCATCGGCTACGCCGGCCCGCGCGCGGTGCAGGGCCACCCGGTGGGGGCCTATTTCGAAGCGCATATCGAGCAAGGGCCGATCCTCGAGGACCAGGCCAAGACCATTGGCGTGGTACTGGGTGCTCTTGGCCAGAAGTGGTTCGACCTGACCCTGCGCGGCGTCGAAGCCCATGCTGGCCCGACCCCCATGCACCTGCGCAAGGACGCCCTGGTCGGTGCTGCCGCCGTGGTCGAAGCGGTCAACCGCACCGCCCTCGGCCACCAGCCGCACGCCTGTGGCACGGTGGGTTGCCTGCAGGCCTACCCCGGCTCGCGCAACGTGATCCCCGGCGAAGTGCGCATGACCCTGGACTTCCGCCACCTGCAAGGTGAGCAACTGGATGCGATGATCAGTGAAGTGCGTGCGGTGATCGAGGCGACCTGCGCCAGGCACGGTTTGAGCCACACGCTGGTGCCGACGGCGGACTTCCCGGCGTTGTACTTCGACAAGGGCTGTGTCGATGCCGTGCGCGAGTCGGCCAAGGCGCTGGGCTTGCCGCACATGGACATCGTCAGCGGGGCAGGGCACGACGCGATCTTCCTTGCCGAGATGGGGCCGGCGGGGATGATTTTCGTGCCGTGCGAGAACGGCATCAGCCATAACGAAATCGAGAACGCCACCCCTGAGGACCTGGCCGCGGGCTGCGCGGTGTTGCTGCGGGCGATGCTGGCGGCGTCGGAGGCGATTGCCAGCGGACGCCTGGCGGCCTAGAGCCCTCAATATCAGGAGTACGCGCTTTTTGTAGGAGCAGCCTTGTGTCGCGATCGGGCTGCGCAGCAGCTCCAGGATCCTGAAGTAGAAGCAGGCACCACCGGGGCCGCTTTGCGGCCCTTTCGCGACACAAGGCCGCTCCTACAGCGGCCGCGCTGCCGGGGCGGGCTGGGTAAGATCTGCCAGAAACGCCGCAAATGCACCATCGGCACCTGCTGCCCCTGTGGGCTGGCGGCTCGCCTCGATCCCGGCCGATACCCGCGGTCGAACGTCCATACGAACTCCAAAAAAAGGGTCGGAAACCCATTGAATCATCCGCTCGGTTCGAGGCAGCCCTCCCGCCCGATGTGATAGCGCTGCAGGTCCTGCGCCAGGGTCAGATGGCCACGGTAATGTGCAAGGGCCTCTTCGCGCATATCGACGATGCTCGGGGTGCGCCGTGGGTCGTGCTGGTAGCGGGCGCTGAAGTGCGTCAGCACCAGGTTGCGCACGCCTGCGGTTTCGGCGAAGCGCGCCACCGCCGCTGCGGTGCTGTGGCCAAAGGTGACCCCGGTACGTTCGACCACCGCCTGGGTGAACGTGGCTTCGTGCACCAGCACGTCCGCATCCTGGGCGGCATCGGCCAACAGCTCGGGGTTGTCGTTGTCGCCGCACACGATCACCCGCCGTGGCGGGCGCGAGGGGCGCAAGTAATCGCGGCCGTGCAGCAGCCGGCCTTCATGCTCTACCGTGAAGCCCTTGGCCAGCTCGCCCCACAGCGGGCCGCGGGGGATGCCTTCGGCTTCCAGGCGCGGGATATCCAGGCGCGGTTCGGGGTTGAGTTCGGTGAACACGAAGCCGACGCTCGGTACCCGGTGCGACAGCTGCACGGTAGTGACGTGCATCGCCTCACTGCGCCACTCCAGCAGATCCTCCACGGCCAGCAGGCGCAGTTCGAACGGCAGGAAGGTTTGGCTGACCGCCAGCCCCTGGCGTAGCCATTCATGCAGGGCACTGGGCAGCACCAGCTCAAGTGGCTGGGTGCGCCCACTCATGCCGGCGCTGGCCAGCAGGCCCGGCAAGCCGAAGCAGTGGTCGCCGTGTACGTGGGTGATGAAGATCGCCCGCAGGTCGCGGATCGAAAGCGGGGTATGCAGCAACTGGTGCTGGGTGCCTTCGCCACAGTCGACCAGGTACCAGTGGCTGCCCGTGGCTTCGATCACGGCCGTGGCGCTGACGTTGCGTGCCTTGGTAGGCACCCCGGCGGAGGTGCCGAGGAACAGCAGATCCATTACAACTCCTTGTTATTGGCCAAACCCGGGCGGCCGAGCCGTCCGGGTCGCCGGTGGTTTCAGTTGGTCACGTCGGCATCCGCCTGGCGCCAGATCAGCTTGCTGGTGTCGTAGCCCTGCTCCCTGGCGATATCCAGCAACTGGTCTCGCGTCTGGTCCGGTATGGCCGGTGTGCGTGACAGCAGCCACAGGTACTCGCGGTTGGGGTGGCCGACCAGCGCCACGCGGTAGTCCTTGTCGTGGTACAGCACCCAGTACTCGCCCTTGGTCAGGCCGGGTGCCAGGCGGCTGAACCAGTTGTCGAAGCGCACCCAGAGTTTGTCGGTACTACCCGGTTGCTGGGCTTCGGCGATGCCCTTGGCTTCATTCCACTGGCCGTCCTTTTCCCGGCAGCGGTTGGTCACGTCGATGCGGCCGTCCGCACGCAGGCCATAGTGTGCCTCGGACTGCACGCAGTTGCGTTGGAAGAACATCGGCAACCGCGCCAGTTCGTACCAGGTACCTTGGTAGCGTTGCAGGTCGACCTGCTGGGTATGTGGTGGCGCCGGGTGGTCGTTGCCGGCGCAGCCGAGCAGGGCCAGGGTCAGGCAGGAAAGCAGCAGCGGGGTGCGTAGCGCCATGGTCGAGCTCCTTGCGGTGGAGGGGGCTTACCTGTGTTTCGATGCGGGCGCGCGGCAAAAGTTGTACGCAATCGCGCCTTTCAGAACGAGCCGGTCTGCACGTCGCCAGCGCGTACGTAGCGGGCGATGATTACACCCTTTGGCGAAACCTGCGAGTGCTGCAGGGTGAAGGCCGCCGCTGCGGCATCGTCGCCGAACAGGCGTTTGCCATGGCCAAGCAGCAATGGGTGGATCAGCAACTGCAGTTCATCGACCAGGCCCGCGGCCAGCAGTTGCTGCACCAGTTCACTGCTGCCCTGGGTCAGCAGGTTGGCACCGGCCTGTTGTTTCAGCGCCCGCACCGCTGCGCTGATGTCCGCACCCAGGGCATGGCTGTTGTGCCAGGCGAGGGTAGCCGGGGCGTGGGTGGCCACATGCTTGGGCACGCTGTTGAACAGGTTGGCGATGGAGAAGTCTTGCGAACTGCCATCCACCTTTGGCCAGTAAGCGGCGAAGATGTCATAGGTACGCCGGCCCAGCAGCAGCTCGAAGGGCTGGCTGAACAAGGCCTGCATGGCCTGGCCGAAAACTTCCTCGGCGTAGGGGACGAGCCAGCCGCCATAGGTAAAACCGCCGCTGGTGTCTTCCTGCGGGCCGCCGGGGGCCTGCATGACGCCGTCGAGGCTGATGAACGCGGCTACGATGAGTTTGCGCATGGGGACTCTCCTGTTGGCAGCCGGGGTGGCTGCTGGCATGGGATAGTCGAATGGCAGGCAGCGGAATCGACAGAGGCTTGTGCTGTCTCTGCACTGCCTCTATCGCTGGCAGGCCAGTGCCCACAGGTAATGCACGCTACGCCTGTGGGCACTGGCTGCTGGCGATAGGGCCAGAGCAGGCTACATCACAGCCAGTAGGTCACCGCCCACCACCCCAGGCCACCCATCACCACGGTGTAGGGCAACGCCATCCATACCATGCGCCCATACGACAGCCGTACCAGCGGCGCGATGGCCGAGGTCAGCAGGAACAGGAACGCGGCCTGCCCGTTCGGGGTCGCCACGCTGGGCAGGTTGGTGCCGGTGTTGATCGCCACAGCCAAGGTCTCGAAATGCTCGCGGCTCATGCCGCCATTGAGAAACGCCTGCTTCACTTCGGTGATGTAGATGGTGGCGACGAACACGTTGTCGCTGATCGCCGAAAGCAAACCGTTGGCCAGGTACAACATGCCCGGCTGCTGCGCGGCCGGTAGTCCCAGTACCCAGGTGATCAGCGGGGCGAACAGCTGCTGCTGGTGAATCACCGCGACAACGGCGAAGAACACCACCAGCAGCGCGGTGAACGGCATGGCGTCCTGAAAGGCACGGCCCAGGCGGTGTTCGTCGGTGATGCCGGTGAATGCCGTGATCAGCACGATCACCATCAGGCCGATCAGGCCGACTTCGGCAACGTGCAACCCCAGGCAGACGATCAGGATCAGCGCGGCTAGCCCTTGCACCCACAGGGCGATGCGCTGGGCCTGGGTGCGCGCGGCGTCATCCTCGGCGGCGTAGGCGGCCAGTACCTGGCGCACCGGCTCGGGCATCAGCGTGCCGTAACCGAACAGGCGCAGTTTCTCCAGCAGTACACAGGTCAGCAGGCCGGCAGTCAGCACCGGCAACGACACCGGCGCCACCTTGAGGAAGAAATCGGCAAAGTGCCAGCCCATTTCGTGGCCGATCAGCAGGTTCTGCGGTTCGCCCACCAGGGTGCATACCCCGCCCAGGGCGGTACCTACCGCGCCATGCATCAACAGGCTGCGCAGGAAGGCGCGGAACTGGTCGAGGTCGTTGCGGTGCAGCGCTGCGACCTGCTGGTCGCTGTCGAGTGCAGCGTCCTCGCGCGGGTTGGTGCCGGAGGCAACCCGGTGGTAGACCGCATAGAAGCCGACCGCGGCGCTGATGATCACGGCGGTCACCGTCAGCGCATCGAGAAACGCCGAGAGGAATGCCGACAGCACGCAGAACAGCAATGCCAGAATGGCCTTCGAGCGTACCCCGAGCAGGATGCGCGAGAACAGGAACAGCAGCAGTTCCTTCATGAAGTGGATGCCTGCGACCATGAACATCAGCAACAGGATGACCGGGAAGTTGTGCTGCAACTCTTCGTACAAGGCTTGCGGGGTGGTCATCTGCAACAGCAGGGCTTCGACCAGCAGCAGCCCGCCGGGCATCAGCGGGTAGCATTTCAGGGCCATGCCCAGGGTGAAGATGAACTCGAGCACCAGTGCCCAGCCGGCGGCAACCGGGCCGAGGCTGACCAGCAGCAGCGGGTTGAGGACCAGGAACAGGCAGATGACCGCCTTGTACCACAGCGGCGACTGGCCCAGGAAGCCGTGGGCGAGGGCGCCAGTCAGGGAGCGCGACATGAATATGTTTCCTTATGATTCGGCGATGGCGAACGGTGCCGCATCAGCGCGCCTTAGGCAAGGCATACAGTCCCGTTTTTGGCACAAGCGCGGCCATCGGGCTGGGTTACCATCCGTGGCATGAACCTTTTACTCCCAGGAGTGCCGCCCGTGACCGAGTACAGCGCATTCAAGGTCGAACTGACCGACAACATTGCCCACGTGCAAATCAACCGCCCGGAGAAGGTCAATGCGATGAACGCCGCCTTCTGGGCAGAGATCATCGACATCTTCCAGTGGGTCGACGATACCGACGCGGTGCGGGTAGTGGTGCTCAGCGGCGCCGGCAAGCATTTTTCCGCCGGCATCGACCTGATGATGCTGGCCTCGCTGGCGGGCCAGATGGGCAAGGATGTGGGGCGCAACGCGCGCTTCCTGCGCAGCACCATCCTACGCCTGCAGGCCTCGTTCAATGCCGTGGACAAGTGCCGCAAGCCGGTGCTGGCCGCCGTGCAGGGCTACTGCATCGGCGGTGCCATCGACCTCATCGCGGCCTGCGACATGCGTTACTGCAGCAACGACGCGCAATTCTCGATCAAGGAGATCGACATGGGCATGGCTGCCGATGTCGGCACACTGCAACGTTTGCCTCGTATCATCGGTGACGGCATGATGCGTGAGCTGGCCTTCACCGGGCGCAATGTCGAGGCCGCAGAGGCGCTGCGCATCGGCCTGGTCAACCGGGTCTATGATGATCAGGCTGCGCTGCTGGACGGGGTCTTTGCCATTGCCCGCGAGATTGCCGCAAAATCACCGATTGCCGTGGCCGGCACCAAGCAAATGCTCAGCTACATGCGTGACCATCGCATTGACGATGGCCTGGAGTACATCGCCACCTGGAACGCCGCGATGCTGCAGTCCGAAGACCTGCGCGTGGCCGTGGCGGCGCACATGAGCAAACAGAAACCGACGTTCGCCGACTGATCAGGCCGGGGGACGCGCAGTAAAGGATCCCCCGACATGTCAGCACGCTGGACTACCGCAGTACTCGACCCGCAGATCACCGGGGGTCTGGCCGTGGCCCGCAGCCCGGAAGGGTTCCTGGTGGACGCCAACGGCGCGCTGTTCTCCCGCGACTGGCTCAAGCGCCAGGACCTGGATGTGCTCGGCGAGCACGGCATCGGCCATTTCGATGGCCAGCCGGTGTTCCTGCTGGAGCTGCGCCGCGCCACCGAGGTGCCCGGCTGTGCCTGGCGTGGCCTGCGTGCGTTCATGCTCGAAGGCGACTTCGACACCTACAAGGTGCTGGGCTACGCCGCCCAGATCGGCACCTGGGCGCGTGAGCACCGCTTCTGCGGCAGCTGCGGCCAGGCGATGACGCAGATCCGCTGGGAGCGGGCGATGTACTGCCAGCCCTGCGACCTGCGCAGCTACCCGCGCATTTCGCCGAGCATGATCGTGCTGGTGACCCGTGGTGACGAGATCCTGCTGGCGCGCTCGCCGCGCTTTGTCAGCGGGGTGTACAGCACCCTGGCAGGCTTCGCCGAACCGGGTGAGTCGGCGGAGGATTGCCTGGTGCGCGAAGTGCGTGAGGAAGTGGCGGTGGAGGTGCAGAACATCCAGTACGTGGGCAGCCAGTGCTGGCCATTCCCACATTCGATGATGCTGGGCTTCCATGCCGAATACGCCGGGGGCGATATCGTCATGCAGCCGGACGAAATCGAGGACGCCAGGTGGTTCAGCGTACACGACCTGCCGCCGCTGCCGGCCGGGCGCTCCATCGCCCGCTACCTCATCGACCTCTACGTTGCACGGCGGCTGGGCTGTGATATCCCTGCTTTCCCGTCCTAGCTGCAGTGAGAAATGTTCTCCGATTAGGCGCAGGGCGCAGGCAATGGTCATTCCATTGCCAAGTCCTGCAACGACGACGGAGGACATTTCTCGCGCAGATAGGGCCGGTAAGCAGGGGTATCACAGCCCATCAGGCCTGGCCGAACCAGTGCTGCCACGCTAGGCGCACGGTCAAGGCCAGCACCACGGTGATGAACACCGGGCGGATGAACTTGCTGCCGCCGCTGATCGCCGTGCGTGCACCGAAGAAGGCGCCGACCATCACCGACAGGCCCATGCACAGGCCAACGATATAGTCCACCTGCCCCGAGATGATGAATACCGTCAGCGCCGCGATGTTGCTGACGAAGTTCATGCTGCGCGCCACACCGCTGGCGCGCACCAGGTCGATGGGGTACAGCAGCAGGGTGCTGACGGTCCAGAACGCCCCGGTGCCCGGGCCGGCCACGCCGTCGTAGAAGCCCAGGGTGAAGCCTTGTGGCAGCTGCCATTTCTTCCTGATCGGGGCGTCGGCATCGAGCGGTGCCTTGGGCGTGCCGCCGAACAACAGGTAGACGCCACAGGCGAAGACGATTACCGGCAGCATCTTGTTCAGCCATTCGGCCGGCATGTAGTGGGCGATCACTGCGCCGAGCAGGGCCCCGGTCAGGGTGGCGAACAATGCCGGGCGCCATTGCGCCGGGTGGAACAGCTTGCGCTTGTAGTAGGTGAAACCCGCCGTCGCCGAGCCGAATGTGGAACTGAGCTTGTTGGTGCCCAGCACCAGGTGCGGTGGCATACCGGCGGTAAGCAATGCGGGGGTGGTGAGCAGGCCGCCGCCGCCGGCGATGGCATCGATGAAACCGGCGATGAAGGCGACCAGCGCCAGGATCAGCAGGGTGAGCGGTTCTACGGTGAGTTCGAAGGGCATGGTTTCTTGGCAGGCAGGGAGGCAAGGGGCGGCAAGGGGCCGCGCTGGAAGGGAAACATGTTAATCCTGAGGTGTATGGGTTGCCAGTGCCGGCCCTTTCGCGGGTAAACCCGCTCCCACAGGTTACGTGCACATTTCAAGACCTGTGCAGTACCTGTTGAGCGAGTTTACCGGCTAAGAGGTCGGTGCAGGCGATCACATCAGCTACGGATAAACGCCAGCAGATCGGCATTGATCACATCGGCATGGGTGGTCGGCATGCCATGCGGGTAGCCTTTGTAGGTCTTCAGCGTGCCGTTGGGCAGCAGCTTCGCCGACAGCAACCCGGCGTTTTCATACGGCACGATCTGGTCATCGTCGCCATGCATCACCAGTACCGGCTGGCTGATGCCCTTCAGGTCCTCGGTGAAGTCGGTCTGGGAAAACGCCACGATGCCATCGTAATGGGCCTTGGCGCTGCCGATCATGCCCTGGCGCCACCAGTTGCCGATGATACCTTCGCTGGCTTTGGCACCGGGGCGGTTGTAGCCATAGAACGGCCCAGCCGGAACATCCCGGTAGAACTGCGCACGGTTGCTGGCGACCTGGGCCTGGAAGCCGTCGAACACCGACTTGGGCAGGCCGCCCGGGTTGGCGGCTGTCTGCACCATCAGTGGCGGTACGGCGGCGATCAGCACGGCCTTGGCGACCTTGTCGCCGGGGTGGCGGGCCATGTAGCGCACCACTTCGCCGCCACCGGTCGAATGGCCGACATGCACGGCGCCCTGGATACCCAGGTGGGCAACCACTGCCGCCACATCGTCGGCATAGTGGTCCATGTCGTGGCCGTCCCAGACCTGGCTGGAGCGGCCATGGCCACGGCGATCGTGGGCGACCACACGGTAACCTTGGGCGAGGAAGAACAGCATCTGCGCGTCCCAGTCATCGGCGCTCAGCGGCCAGCCGTGATGGAAGTGGATGACCGGCGCATCGCGCGGGCCCCAGTCCTTGTAGAAGATCTGTACGCCGTCCTGCGTGGTTACATAGCTCATCGTCGTGTCTCCTGTGTGCAGGCACCGAAGGGAGCTATTGAGCATAGGAGGGATTTTGGCGGGTATCGGTAATTAGTGTCGCCTGTGCAGGCTTCTTTGCGGGTGAACCCGCTCCCACAGAACATGGGCGGAGATCAAGCCCTGACTGCACAGGCGACAGAAAATGCCTCAGACGCGGTCACGCATGCGATACCAGGCCTTGGCGGCGGCTTCCAGCGGGGCGGCCAGCAGGTCGCCGCCTGGGAAGCGGCCGTTGTCGATGCCCTGGTACAGTGCCAGCAGGTCGTCGTCGCCGAGGATGGCGTCACTCACCGCTCGCGCCGCGGCCAGGGTAGGCAACACGCCATGCCCGGAAAAACCTTGCAACCAGTAACGCTGGCCCTCACGGCCGACGTCCGGGGTGCGCTGCATGCTGCAGTCGATATGGCCGCCCCAGGCGTAATCGATGGCCACACCGGCCAATTGCGGGAACACCCGCTCCAGGTAGGGGCGGGTGGCGCTGGCGACGTCCCTGGGAATACCACCCAGGTAGGTGCAGCCACCGCCGAACAGCAGGCGGTGGTCCGGGGTGAGGCGGAAGTAGTCGGGCACGAACTGGTTGTCGATCACGCAGCTGTTGCGTGGCAGCAGCGACTGGGCGAAGTCGGCATCCAATGGCGCGGTGGCGACCTGGTAGGAGCCGACCGGCAACAAACGCCGCGACAGGGTACGGTCGAGCCGGTCGATGTAGGCATTGCAGGCCAGCACCAGCACGTCGCAGCGAACCTCGCCGCCGCCGGTGCGTGCCACGTAGCCGTCGCCACTCGGCGCGTAGCTCAGCACCTGGCTTTGCTCGAAGATGCACCCGCCCGCAGCCTCGATGGCGCCGGCCAGGCCCAGGGCCAGCTTCAGCGGGTTGAGGTGGGCACCCTTGGCGTCATGCAGCGCAGCCTGATAGCGCGGGCTGTCGATCCATTGCGGCAGCTCGTCACTGCCGATCAGGCGCAGGGCGTCGTAGCCCCATTTGTGTTCAGCCTCGTGCAAGGCCTGTTCAAGCATTTTCACCCGGCGTGGCATCACGGCGGCCCACAGGCTGCCTGGCCGGTAGTCGATGTCGAAGCCATGGCGCTGCGGCAGTTCGCGCATTTCGTCGGCCGCCCAGCACATGCTGGCCCACAGGCGTTGGCTGCGTTCAAGGCCCAGGGCCTTTTCCAAGGGTGGCATGTCGCACGACCAACCGAGCAAGGCCTGGCCACCGTTACGCCCGGACGCGGCCCAGGCCACGCGGCTGGCTTCCAGCAGGGCTACGCGTTTGCCAGCCAAGGCCAGGCGCAGGGCGGTGTGGAGGCCGCTGAAGCCGGCGCCGATAATGAGCACCTCGGTGTCGTAGCGGCCTTGCAGGCTAGGGTGCAGTGGAATGCTGGCGGGGTAGGTCTGGGCGTAGTACGTGGCGATGTGCTGGGCGGACTGCTTGAACATGCCGGGGCCTCATGAAAATTATTGTGATGTTTTTCATGAAAATATATCAGGAAATTTTCATGTTATCCGGGAAACCCTGCCCGCCTGTCAGATCTACGCGTATCTCCGGGCATCGACAATCCTTACAAATGGCCTTGGCCAATACGGCCATCCATTCAAGGAACCAACGATGAATCAAGCTGAACAAAATTCGCTCCGCGGGCCTGTCACGCCACGACATGGCCATGTGTTTACCCCCGCATCGCGGGCCTACTTTGCCTGGCAAGCAGGCATGCTGGATGAAGGTGCGCTGAATCAGCGCGAAGCAGGCAAGTTCTTTCCGCAGACGCAAGCTGGCCTGACGGATCCATTCGCCAAGGACGACCCGAAAAACCTGCTGCCGCCACCGGACGGCAAAATTGCCAGTGCCAATCAGGCGACCGGGATGGTGCTCGACCAGCCCGGCGACCACTGGAGCAAACACGAAGTCCGTAGCGGGGATACCCTGGACATCTCCTGGTATTTTGCCGCCAATCATAGAACGCGTCGCTTTAACTATTTCATCACCAAACCCGACTGGGACAGTACCAAGGTGCTGGCGCGCGATCAGTTCGAGGCCGAGCCTTTCCACACGGAACTGATCGAATTGCAGCCGTACTGGGCGTATGACGCAGAGATGAAACCCAGCAATCCGACCACCCACGCATTGCAGCTACCCGCGCGCGAGGGTTATCACGTATTGCTCGCGGTGTGGGAAGTGGCGGACACGGGCAACGCCTTCTACCACGTGGTCGATCTCGACTTCCTGCCGGGCGACGGTGATGACCGGCCGAGCGTACCGATGGGCCTTAAAGCCGATGAGGTGACCGACAAGAAGGTTTCTTTGAGCTGGGAGCCATCGAGTGGTGCGCAACCCATCGAGTGCTATCTGCTGAGCCGTGATGGTATCGACATGTTCGTCGTGCCTGCCCCCATTACGCACTGGGATGACGACCAGGTGACGGCGGACGCGACCTACCACTATTCCATCGTCGCGGTTGACAGCAAGGGTGCGCGCTCCAGGCCTTCGGCCCCCGTCGTCGTGCGTACACTGGGTGAAGGTGGCGTGCCCAGCGCGCCGCAAAGTCTGCACTCGATGGGGCAGGCTGTCGACAGCATCCGCCTGATGTGGGGGGCCTCGAGCGGTGCGAGCCCGATCGATCGCTACGAGCTCTATCGTGACGGTCAGCAGGTGGCCACCATCGCCGGTGACAGGACCGAACATACCGATGGCGGCCTGCAGCCGGACACCCTATATGTTTACCAGGTCGTGGCGGTTGACGGGGAGGGCAAGGTTTCCGCTCCGAGTAACGACCTTGCGGTCAGAACTGCCGGAAAAAGTGATTACCCTGCCTGGCGACTGCACCAGGATTACGCCAGTGGCGACCTTGTCAGCCATGTCGGCGCTGACTGGCGCTGCAGGCAAGCGCACCAGTCTCTCTCCGAGGATTGGGCGCCAGGGGCGGCTGCGGCGCTTTGGCAGCACATGAATAACTGAGCGCGGGGCTGCAACCGGCAAGGCGGCGGCTCATTTCGCCGCCGCCTTGCGCCGGCCCTGCCTTGGTTTGCCTTCGCTGGCCTTGGCCGAGCCAGCTGCGCTTTTGCCTTTGCCGCCACCGCTGCGGCGTTTCTTCTTCCACGGCGCCGCCTTGCCCACTGGCGGCCCGCTGATGCTGATGCGCATGCCACTGCAGCGCTCCACCAGCTTGCCCATCCACGCCGACTGGCGGGCGACGAACTCTTCCAGGGGCATTTCGCCGCTCTGCACCATGTCCAGCGCCTGCTCCCAGATTGCCGTGGTGCCGGGGTCGGCGATCGCGCGGGGCACGGCGTCGATCAGGCTGAAGGCTGCAGGCGTGGCGGCCAGGGCCTTGCCGTTTTTTACCAGGTAGCCACGGTCGAGCAGGCCCTGGATGATGCTGGCGCGGGTCGCCTCGGTGCCGATGCCGGTGGTTTCCTTGAGCTTCTGTTTCAGCCGCGGGTCATCCACCAGCTTGGCCACGTTCTTCATCGCCTTGATCAGGTCGCCTTCGGTAAACGGCTTGGGCGGCTGGGTCCACAGATCTTTCAGTTGCAGGCCTTGCACTGCACAGTCCTGGCCCTCACGCAGCGCTGGCAGTACCTGGGCCGGCGGCGCCTCGCGGCCCTTGGCCGGGGTCAGTGCCTCGGGCAGGGCGCGGCGCCAGCCGGGTTCGACGATCTGCTTGCCCACCGCGCGCAGGGCATGGCCGGCGCAGTCGAAGTCGGCCTGGGTACGGTCATATTCATGATTGGGCAGGAACTGCGCCAGGTAGCGGGCGCGGATCAGCGTATACACCGCCTTGTGCTTGGCCGGCAGGCGCGATGGGTCGCTGGCGGCGGCGGTCGGGATGATGCCGTGGTGGGCGCTGACCTTGGCATCGTTCCAGGCCCGCGAGCGGCGCTGCGGCTGCAGGTGGGGCTGCAGCGCTGCCAGGCTGGCATCGGCCCGTTGCAGGGCGGCGAGGATGGCCGGCGCCTCGCCGTGCTGGCTTTGCGGCAGGTAGCCACAGTCGCTGCGCGGGTAGGTGATCAGCTTGTGGGTTTCGTACAGGGCCTGGGCGATGTCGAGGGTTTCCTGGGCGCCGAGGCCGAACTTTTTCGAGCAGAGTTCCTGCAGGGTGCCCAGGTCGAAGGGCAGTGGCGCGGCTTCGCGTACGCGCTCGGTGGCCACTTTTACGGCCCGGGCGCTACCGGCCTGGTTGATGTCGGCGGCGGCCTGCCGTGCCAGGTCCTGTTTCAGGCAGCGGCCCTGGTCGTCACAGGCGTCTTCGGGCGCGCGCCACTGGGCGTTGAAGCCTTGGCCGGCATGTTCCAGTTGCACGTCGATGGCCCAGAACGGCACCGGTACGAAGTCGGCGATGCTGCGGTCGCGGTCGACCACCAGGCGCAAGGTTGGTGTTTGCACCCGGCCCACCGGTAGCACGCCCTGGTAGCCGGCTTGGCGGCCCAACAAGGTGAACAGCCGGCTCATGTTCATGCCGATCAGCCAGTCGGCGCGGGAGCGCCCCAGCGCCGAGTGGTACAGGTTGAAGGTTTCGTGGCCCGGCAGCAGACGCGCCAGGGCCTTGCGGATGGAGGCGTCGTCCAGTGCCGACAACCACAGGCGCTGCACCGGGCCGCGGTAGCGGCAATGCTCGACCAGTTCGCGGGCAATCATCTCGCCCTCGCGGTCGGCGTCGGTGGCGATCACCAGCTCCCGCGCTTCGCCAAGCAGGCGCTTGACCGCCTTGAACTGGCTGGCGGTCTTGGGCTTGACCAGCATCTTCCATTGTTCCGGAATGATCGGCAGGTCGGCCAGGTTCCAGCGCTTGTAGCGTTCGTCGTAGCTGTCGGGCGGGGCGGTTTCCAGCAGGTGGCCGATGCACCAGGTCACGCAGACGTCGGTACCTTGCCAGCAGCCGTCGCCCTTGCGGTTGGCGCCGAGCACTTTGGCGATGTCTTTGGCCTGGGAGGGTTTTTCGCAGAGGAACAGGCGCATGGCCGGGAACGCTTCATCGAGAGTGATGGGCGATAGGATGCGCAAGCGAGCGCGCGGAGGCAAGTTTTATCTGGATGGATGTACAGGTTTTTGTCAGGGGAGATATGTTTTGCTGTGCCGGCCTCTTCGCGGGCTTGCCCGCTCCCACAGGTACTGCGCAGATATCAATATCTGTGGGGTCCTTGTGGGAGCGGGCAAGCCCGCGACGAGGCCGGTGCAGGTCAAGCATCAGGCGCGCGAATCGCGCACCATGTCCACGTGCGGGATGCCGGCTTCGAGGAATTCCTCGCTGACCACGCGAAAGCCCAGCCGCTCGTAGAACGGCGTGGCATGTACCTGGGCGCTGAGCATCTGCTGCTTCAGGTCGCGGTTCTGCGCTTCGGCGATGACTGCGTTCATCAGCGCGTCACCCACCTTCAGCCCACGCCAGTCCTTCAGTACCGAGACCCGGCCAATGGTGCCGTCCGGCAGCAGGCGGGCGGTGCCGATCGGGTAGTCGCCTTCCAGCGCCAGGAAGTGCGCGGCGGTCGGGTCATCCGAGTCCCACTCGAGCTCCGGTGGTACGTGCTGTTCGGCAATGAACACCGCTTCGCGGATACGGCGGATGTCGGCGTTGTCCTTGTGCCAGTCGGCGAGGCGCACATGAATCTTATTCATTGGCGAATCCCAGGCTTCCTTGTTTGACCAGCTGCTGTACCAGCATCAGGCCGTCTTCATCCTGCAGCCACTCGGCCAGGTTGTCGATGTGCAGCGCGTCGGCGGCGCAGACCAGCTTCAGCAGCTCGCGCAGCTTGCCCGGCAGCGGGCAGCTGCGGCCGCTGGCGAACAGCAGCAGGTCGTCTTCGAACTCGGACCAGGCCAGGCGGGCGCTCGGGTTGCGGATCAGGATGGCGCCTTGTTCAAGGGCGTCGATCAGTTCCTCTTCGCTGAGGTCTTCACCGACGATCTGTTCCGGGTAGCGCGGCTCGGTCATGAACTGGCCGAACCAGGTCAGCAGCAGGTCCTTGTCGCTCATGTGCTTGTCGAGCAGGGCCTTGAGGCGGTCGAGCGCGTCGTGCTGGATCTGGTGCGGGTCGCTGACCGGCTGGGCGTCGGCATCGCTGTAGCGCTCTTCATCCGGCAGGAACTGGCCGAGGAAGTCGGTGAAGTGGGTCAGCACCTCGGCGGCGCTGGGGGCCCGGAAGCCGACCGAGTAGGTCAGGCAGTCGTCCACCGCCACACCGTAGTGGGCCAGCCGCGGTGGCAGGTAGAGCATGTCGCCCGGCTCCAGGGTCCACTCTTCGCTCTGCTCGAAGGCAGCGAGGATGCGCAGGTCGGCGTGCTCCAGCAGCGGGCTGTCGCTGCTGCACATCTGGCCGATCTTCCAGTTGCGCTGGCCATGCCCCTGCAGCAGGAACACGTCGTAGTTGTCGAAATGCGGGCCGACACTGCCACCGGGGGCAGCGAAGCTGATCATCACGTCATCGATGCGCCAGCTCGGCAGGAAACGGAAGTTTTCCAGCAGTTCGGCAACTTCCGGGACGAACTGGTCCACGGCCTGCACCAGCAGGGTCCAGTCCTTTTCCGGCAGCTCGGCAAAGGTGTCTTCGTTGAACGGGCCGCGGCGCAGCTCCCACGGGTGCGCCCCGTGTTCCAGCACGATACGCGACTCGACTTCCTCTTCCAGGGCCAGGCCGGCCAGCTCGTCGGGGTCGATCGGGCTGATGAAGTCCGGGAAGGCCTGGCGCACCAGCAGCGGCTTCTTCTGCCAGTAGTCGCGCATGAATTCGCGGGCCGAGATGCCGCCGAGCAGCTGCAGTGGAGTATCAGGATTCATGTTCAACCTATTGAAAAAATGTCATTTTCGTCCGCGAATAAAAACGCCCGGCAAGGCCGGGCGTTGAACGCGACGGTCAGCTTAGATGCGTTTGGCCTGTGCTGCCGCGTTGCCGATGTAGGTAGCCGGGGTCAGCTGCTTGAGCTCGGCCTTGGCTTCGGCTGGCATGTCCAGGCCATCGATGAAGGTCAGCAGCGCTTCCGGGGTAATGCCCTTGCCACGGGTCAGCTCCTTGAGCTTCTCGTAGGGGTTTTCGATGTTGAAACGGCGCATTACGGTCTGGATCGGTTCGGCCAGCACTTCCCAGCAGGCGTCCAGGTCGGCGGCGATGCGGGCTTCGTTGACTTCCAGCTTGCCGATGCCTTTCAGGCTGGCTTCGTAGGCGATGACGCTGTGGGCAAAGCCCACGCCCAGGTTGCGCAGCACGGTGGAGTCGGTCAGGTCACGCTGCCAGCGCGATATCGGCAGCTTGCTGGCCAGGTGCTGGAACAGCGCGTTGGCGATGCCCAGGTTGCCTTCGGAGTTTTCGAAGTCGATCGGGTTGACCTTGTGCGGCATGGTCGACGAGCCGATTTCGCCGGCGACGGTCTTCTGCTTGAAGTAGCCCAGCGAGATGTAGCCCCACACGTCACGGTCGAAGTCGATCAGGATGGTGTTGAAGCGGGCGATGGCGTCGAACAGCTCGGCGATGTAGTCGTGCGGCTCGATCTGGGTGGTGTACGGGTTGAACTGCAGGCCCAGCTCGTCTTCGATGAAGGCGCGGGCGTTCTGCTCCCAGTCGATCTGCGAGTAGGCCGACAGGTGGGCGTTGTAGTTGCCCACGGCACCGTTGATCTTGCCCAGCAGCGGCACGGCGGCAACCTGGGCGATCTGGCGCTCCAGGCGGTACACCACGTTGGCCAGCTCTTTGCCCAGGGTAGTCGGCGATGCCGGCTGGCCGTGGGTACGCGACAGCATCGGCACGTCGGCATGGGCGTGGGCGAGGGCGCGGATGGCGTCGGCGATCTGGCGCATCAGCGGCAGCAGCACGTCGTCGCGGCCGGCACGCAGCATCAGCGCGTGGGACAGGTTGTTGATGTCCTCGCTGGTGCAGGCGAAGTGGATGAACTCGCTGACCTTGGCCAGCTCAGGCAGCTTGGCGGCCTGCTCCTTGAGGAGGTATTCGATCGCCTTGACGTCGTGGTTGGTGGTGCGCTCGATTTCCTTGACGCGTTCGGCGTGCTCAAGCTTGAAATCGGTGGCCAGGCTGTCCAGCAGGGCGTTGGCTTCGGCGGAGAACGCCGGCACTTCGCCGATCTGCGGGTGGGCGGCCAGGCGCTGCAGCCAGCGCACTTCGACCAGGGCGCGGAAACGGATCAGGCCGAATTCGCTGAAAATGGGGCGCAAGGCCTGGGTTTTGCCGGCATAACGGCCGTCTACAGGGGAAACCGCAGTGAGCGAAGAGAGCTGCATGGGGTGTTCTCGGACAGTCAGGCTTTTGGAAGGGCGCATATCATACATGAATTTTGCCTGTAGGAGCGGCCTTGTGTCGCGAAAGGGTCGCGCAGCGGCCCCGGCAATCTGTGCTAGGGCGGCAACTCCGGGGCTGCTGCGCAGCCCTTTCGCGACACAAGGCCGCTCCTACAACGGGGCATCGCCTTCAGGAAGGCGAACGCATCATGTCGTACAGTTCGTTGAGCAACTTGCGCCGGCTGAACACCAGCTGCCAGCGGTGGCCGCCCAGCTGGCGCCACAGGCGGGCGGCGCGGATACCGGCGAGCAGCAGGGCGCGGATCTTCGAGGCGTTGCTGGCCTGCTGCAGGAAACGCATGTCGCCATGCACCTGGATACGCTGGCGCAAGGTGCTCAGGGTGTCCTGGTACAAGGCTCCGCTGGAAGCGATGACGTTTTCGTGAACCAGGCCGAAGTGCTCGGCCTGGGACTGGATTTGCGGCAGGCGGTTGCCGATGGTGTCGAGCAGGTCGGCGCGCTTGTTCAACTGGCGCTCCAGGCCGAGTATCGACAGGGCATAGCGCAGCGGCTCACGCTGCAGGCTGCTGGGGTCGCGCTCCAGGGCACCGACCAGCGCACGGTAGCCGTCGCGCAGGTTGAGGTCGTCGCCGCCGAACACCTCCAGGGTGTCCTTGGGGTCACGCACCAGCAGGCTGCCCAGCATGCAACCGATGTTGGCCTCGCTGGCCTGCCCGGTGCGGGCGATGCGGTCCACCAGCACCGCGGCCTGGAACACGCCACCCAGCGCAATCAGCTGCTCCTGCAGGTTGCTCATGCGCGCGGGCTCCACGGCTCGGCGGTCTCGATCACGCCACCACCCAGGCACACCTCGCCATCGTAGAACACCACCGACTGGCCGGGCGTGACGGCGCGCTGCGGTTCGTCGAACACGGCGCGGTAACCGCTTGCGCTGCGCTCCAGGGTGCAGCGCTGGTCGCCCTGGCGGTAGCGAACCTTGGCGGTGAGCTGCCGCGGGCTGGCGAGGTCGATGGGGTTGACCCAGAAGATTTCCGAGGCCAGCAGGGCCCGCGAGAACAACCAGGGGTGGTCGTTGCCCTGGCCAACCACCAGCACGTTGCGCGCCAGGTCCTTGTGCAGCACGTACCACGGCTCGTCACCGGCATCCTTCAGGCCGCCGATACCCAGGCCCTGGCGCTGGCCGATGGTGTGGTACATCAGGCCGTGGTGGCGGCCGATCACTTCGCCGTCGGTGGTTTCGATGTTGCCCGGCTGGGCTGGCAGGTACTGCTTGAGGAAGTCGCTGAAACGGCGCTCGCCGATGAAGCAGATGCCGGTGGAATCCTTTTTCTTGGCGGTGGCCAGGCCATGTTTTTCGGCGATGGCGCGCACTTCGGGTTTTTCCAGTTCGCCAACCGGGAACAGGGTACGGGCGATTTCCTTGCCGCCGACGGCGTGCAGGAAGTAGCTCTGGTCCTTGTTCGGGTCCAGGCCCTTGAGCAGTTCGGTGCGTTCGCCGGTGTCGCGGCGGCGCACGTAGTGGCCGGTGGCGATCAGGTCGGCACCCAGCGACAGGGCGTAGTCGAGGAACGCCTTGAACTTGATTTCGCGGTTGCAGAGGATGTCCGGGTTGGGCGTACGGCCGGCCTTGTATTCCTCGAGGAAATGCTCGAAGACGTTGTCCCAGTATTCGGCAGCGAAGTTGGCGGTGTGCAGCTTGATGCCGATGCGGTCGCACACGGCCTGGGCGTCGGCCAGGTCTTCACGGGCGGTGCAGTATTCGGTGCCGTCGTCTTCTTCCCAGTTCTTCATGAACAGCCCTTCCACCTGGTAGCCCTGCTCCATGAGCAGAAGGGCGGAGACGGAAGAGTCCACGCCGCCGGACATGCCGACGATGACGCGGGTCTTGGCGGGGTCTTTGAGTGCTGGGCTGGTCATGGTTACCGGTGTGTATCAGGGGGGAAAAGCGCCGATTCTATCAAACCCGCGGCGCCACGTCAGTCGCGCAGCAGGTCGAGACTGTGCAACGGGCCTTTCAGGTAGTCATCGAGGCAGCGTGGTACCAGCTCGCTGCGCCAGCGGGCCGGGTCGGCCAGCAGTTGCTCGCGGGTCAGCCACACGGCGCGGACGATGTCGCTGTCCAGGGCCAGGTCGGCGTGGTGGCGCACGGGGCGGGCGGCGAAGCAGATGCGCTGGTAGGTCACGCCGTTGTTGGGCGCGGTGTACAGGTAGATGCCGACCACCCCGGTCAGCTCGACTTCCCAGGCGGTTTCTTCGAGGGTTTCGCGCAGGGCGGCCTGGGGCAGGGTCTCGTTGGGTTCGAGGTGGCCGGCGGGTTGGTTGAACACGTGCTGGTTGGCTTTGAATTCTTCGACGAAGAGGAACTTGCCTTCGCGTTCGACGATGGTGGCGACGGTGATGTGGGGTTGCCAGGTCATGAACAGCTCCTTAGAGGCCTGCGCAGCCCATGTGGGAGCGGGTTTACCCGCGAATGCTTCAGTGGCTTCGCCATCGCATTCGCGGGTGAACCCGCTCCCACAGGGTCCGCGCGGGCAGCCAGAAATCGTTTATCCAGAAAGCACAAACCCCGGTGCGTGGCCGGGGTTTGTGCGGTTACTTCAAGCGAACCTTACAGGGCGGCAATGGCGCTGTTCAGGGTCTGGCTTGGGCGCATCACCTTGGCGGTCAGCTCGGCATCCGGGGCGTAGTAGCCACCGATGTCGGCCGGCTTGCCCTGAACGGCGTTGAGCTCGGCGACGATGGTCTCCTCGTTCTCGGTCAGGGTCTTGGCCAGTGGGGCGAAGCGCGCCTGCAGGGCAGCGTCGTCGGTCTGCGCAGCCAGGGCCTGGGCCCAGTACAGGGTCAGGTAGAAGTGGCTGCCACGGTTGTCGATACCACCGACTTTGCGCGAAGGCGACTTGTTGGTGTCGAGGAACTTGCCGGTAGCCTGGTCCAGGGTGTTGGCCAGCACTTTGGCGCGCGGGTTGTCGTAGGTGTTGCCCAGGTGCTCCAGAGAAGCGGCCAGGGCCAGGAATTCACCCAGCGAATCCCAACGCAGGAAGTTCTCTTCCACCAGCTGCTGCACGTGCTTCGGTGCCGAACCGCCGGCGCCGGTTTCGAACAGGCCACCGCCGTTCATCAGCGGCACGATCGACAGCATCTTGGCGCTGGTGCCCAGTTCCATGATCGGGAACAGGTCGGTCAGGTAGTCGCGCAGCACGTTGCCGGTCACGGAGATGGTGTCCTTGCCTTCGCGGATGCGGGCCAGGGAGAACTTGATGGCGTCCACCGGGGCCAGGATGCGGATGTCCAGGCCGGAAGTGTCGTGATCCTTCAGGTACTTCTGCACCTTCTCGATCATCACGCCGTCGTGGGCGCGGGCCGGGTCCAGCCAGAACACTGCCGGGGTGTTGCTCAGGCGGGCACGGTTGACGGCCAGCTTGACCCAGTCCTGGATCGGGGCGTCCTTGACCTGGCACATGCGGAAGATGTCACCGGCTTCGACGTTCTGCTCGAGCACGACCTTGCCTTTGCTGTCGACCACGCGAACAACGCCGTCGGCCTTGATCTGGAAGGTCTTGTCGTGGGAGCCGTACTCTTCGGCCTTCTGTGCCATCAGGCCAACGTTCGGCACGCTGCCCATGGTGGTCGGGTCGAAGGCACCGTTGGCCTTGCAGTCTTCGATGGTGGCCTGGTAGATACCGGCGTAGCAGCGGTCCGGGATGATTGCCTTGGCGTCCTGCAGTTCGCCGGCGGCGTTCCACATCTTGCCCGAGTCACGGATCATGGCGGGCATCGAGGCGTCGACGATGACGTCGCTCGGCACGTGCAGGTTGGTGATGCCCTTGTCGGAGTTGACCATGGCCAGGGCCGGACGCTGGGCGTACAGGGCCTGGATGTCGGCTTCGATCTCGGCCTGCTTCTCGACTGGCAGGTCCTTGACGCGGGCGTACAGGTCGCCGATGCCGTTGTTGGCGTTGAAGCCTACTTCGGCAAGGGCAGCGGCGTGCTTGGCCAGCACGTCGCCGTAGAACTCTTCGACGATGACGCCGAACATGATCGGGTCGGAGACCTTCATCATGGTGGCTTTCAGGTGCACCGACAGCAGGACGCCAGAGGCCTTGGCATCGGCGATCTGCTCGGCGATGAAGGCTTTCAGGGCCTTGCGGCTCATGGTGGCGCAGTCGATGACTTCAGCGGCTTTGACGGCGGTCTTTTCCTTCAGCACGGTGGTGCTGCCGTCTTTGCCCACCAGCTCGATGCGCAGGGTGTCGTCGGCTTCGATCAGCGCGGCTTTCTCGCTGCCGTAGAAGTCGCCTTGGGTCATGTGGGCGACGTGCGACTTGGAGTCGGCAGCCCAGGCGCCCATCTTGTGCGGGTGCTTGCGCGCGTAGTTCTTCACCGACAGTGGTGCACGGCGGTCGGAGTTGCCTTCGCGCAGTACCGGGTTGACGGCGGAGCCTTTGATGCGGTCGTAGCGGGCGCGGGATTCTTTCTCTTCCGCGGTGGCCGGCTCGTCGGCATAGTCAGGGATGTTGTAGCCCTTGGCTTGCAGTTCCTTGATCGCGGCTTTCAGCTGCGGTACCGAGGCGCTGATGTTCGGCAGCTTGATGATGTTGGCTTCGGGGGTGGTAGCCAGCTGGCCCAGTTCCGCCAGGTGATCGCCTACTTGCTTCTCTGCGCCCAGTTGCTCCGGGAAGGCGGCGAGGATACGGCCAGCCAGGGAGATGTCGCGGGTTTCGACGGCGATGTCAGCCGAAGCGGTGAAGGCTTCGATGATCGGCAGCAGCGAGTAGGTGGCGAGGGCGGGGGCTTCGTCGGTGAAGGTATAGATGATCTTGGAACGGGTGGGCATGCGGGTTAACTCTCTGTGTGCTGAGCGTGCTCGAGTCTCGTGGTGCGCAGGGTAGGCGCATCGCCCTGGCAGCGCCATGAGCGGAAAGTCGAGAGGCTGCGAGCGGTGATGGTGGATGCATCAGTCGAGCGTCAAGTGCTGAACTGCGGTAACAGCCCAGGCTTAGTGGCCGTTCATGGCCGAGGGCGGTCCGCATTTTTCCAAGGGATCGCCCCGATGACCCTTCGGTCGCGGCGCAGTATACCAAACCATTCGGGCTAATCAGCAAGGCCAAGTGATATCGGCCCATTTATAAGACCAAAGACGTACCCGCAATGTGGTCGGTTGTCGCATGCCTTGCACCTCGGCAGATGTGGTTTAGTCTCATTGGATCGCAGATGACCAAACACACATACCCGACAGCGGAGTAGTGCAAGCATGGGATACCAGAAAATCAAGGTTCCGACCGACGGCGCCAAGATCACCGTCAATGCCGACCATTCGCTCAACGTGCCTGACAACCCGATCATTCCCTATATCGAAGGCGATGGCATCGGCGTGGATGTCTCGCCGGTCATGATCAAGGTGGTCGACGCCGCCGTGCAGAAGGCCTACGGCGGCAAGCGCAAGATCGCCTGGATGGAGGTGTACGCTGGCGAGAAGGCCACCCAGGTGTACGACCAGGACACCTGGTTGCCGCAGGAAACCCTCGATGCCGTGCGTGATTACGTGGTGTCGATCAAGGGGCCGCTGACCACGCCGGTGGGCGGCGGTATCCGTTCGCTCAACGTAGCCTTGCGCCAGCAGCTCGACCTGTACGTGTGCCTGCGCCCGGTGCTGTGGTTCCAGGGCGTGCCAAGCCCGGTGAAGAAGCCTGGCGACGTCGACATGGTGATCTTCCGCGAGAACTCCGAGGACATCTATGCCGGCATCGAGTGGAAGGCCGGTTCGCCCGAGGCGAACAAGGTGATCAAGTTCCTCAAGGAGGAAATGGGCGTCACCAAGATCCGCTTCGACCAGGACTGCGGTATCGGCGTCAAGCCGGTGTCCCGCGAGGGGACCAAGCGCCTGGTGCGCAAGGCCTTGCAGTACGTGGTGGACAACGACCGCGAATCGCTGACCCTGGTGCACAAGGGCAACATCATGAAGTTCACCGAAGGCGCCTTCAAGGACTGGGGCTACGAGGTGGCGCGTGACGAGTTCGGTGCCGAATTGCTCGACGGCGGCCCGTGGATGAAGTTCCGCAACCCCAAGAGCGGCCGCGAGGTCATCGTCAAGGACGCCATCGCCGACGCCATGCTGCAGCAGATCCTGTTGCGCCCGGCCGAGTACGACGTGATTGCCACCCTCAACCTCAACGGTGACTACCTGTCCGATGCCCTGGCGGCAGAGGTGGGCGGCATCGGCATCGCGCCGGGGGCCAACCTGTCCGACACGGTGGCCATGTTCGAAGCTACCCATGGCACCGCGCCCAAGTATGCCGGGCAGGACAAGGTCAACCCAGGGTCGGTGATCCTCTCGGCTGAAATGATGCTGCGGCACATGGGCTGGACCGAAGCGGCCGACCTGATCATCAAGGGCACCAATGGCGCGATTGCCGCCAAGACGGTGACCTACGACTTCGAGCGGTTGATGGAGGGCGCCACCCTGGTCAGCAGTTCAGGCTTTGGCGATGAAATGATCAAGCATATGTGAGGCAACGCAAAACCGGCCGCTTCCGTAAGGAGGCGGCCGGTTTTTTGCCTGCCGACAGGCGCCGCGGCACTCAGGCGTCGGCAGGGCTGCCGGCGGAATGGGCGCTGGCGGCGGAGGGGCTGGGGGCTTTGTTGCTGATATTCACCGCGTGCAGGCCTTTGGGGCCCTGGACGATTTCGAAACTCACCGCCTGGCCGGCCTTCAGGGTCTTGTAACCGTCCATCTGGATGGCCGAATAATGAGCGAACAAGTCTTCGCTCTTGCCCTCTTCATTGATGAACCCGTAGCCCTTGGCATTGTTGAACCACTTGACTTTACCGCTTGCCATCCCTATGTCCCTCTGCAAAGGACTCCATCACTGGAGTATCATCCACTTCATCCGCATACGAACCTTGCGAAAAATCTGGTTGACTGCGCGGATCTTTATCGACCACGGTGGGTTCTTATTGTTTGTAACACCGTTTTGCCGTTAGTCAAGGTCACGCGGCGCGTGCTCCGGTGGCGGCTTTTGCAGTCAACCCACAACCTTAACCTGTCGCTCATGATGAAATTCTTTCCATGCATGCACCTAGTGAGATTCGACTAACATTCAATCAGGATCGCCCGCAATCGAATGAGGACGACGGCTCAGGTCTTGCGGTTCAGGAAGCCAAGCCGATCCTGCAGGCGCCACCGATGTACAAGGTGGTTTTGTTCAACGATGACTACACGCCGATGGATTTCGTCGTCGAAGTGCTCGAGACGTTCTTCAATCTGAACCGCGAGCTGGCGACCAAGATCATGCTGACCGTCCATACCGAAGGGCGGGCAGTGTGCGGATTGTTTACCCGTGACATCGCCGAAACAAAGGCTATGCAGGTCAACCAATACGCCAGGGAAAGCCAGCATCCGCTACTCTGTGAAATCGAGAAGGACGGTTAAAAGCCGACCACTTGGGTATGAGGTGAAGCTATGTTAAACCGCGAGCTCGAAGTCACCCTCAATCTTGCCTTCAAGGAGGCCCGTTCGAAGCGTCATGAGTTCATGACCGTCGAGCATCTGCTGCTGGCACTCCTTGACAATGAGGCTGCCGCGACCGTTCTGCGCGCCTGTGGCGCCAATCTCGACAAGCTCAAGCACGACCTGCAAGAGTTCATCGATTCCACCACCCCACTGATTCCGGTCAACGACGAAGACCGCGAAACCCAGCCGACCCTGGGCTTCCAGCGCGTGCTGCAGCGTGCCGTGTTCCACGTGCAAAGCTCCGGCAAGCGTGAAGTCACCGGCGCCAACGTGCTGGTAGCGATCTTCAGCGAACAGGAAAGCCAGGCCGTGTTCCTGCTCAAGCAGCAGAGCGTGGCCCGCATCGACGTGGTCAACTACATCGCCCACGGCATCTCCAAGGTGCCGGGCCATGGTTCGCATTCCGAAAACGACCAGGAAATGCAGGACGATGAAGGCGGCGATACCGCTTCTTCGAGCAACCCGCTGGATGCCTATGCCAGCAACCTGAACGAGCTGGCCCGTGCCGGCCGTATCGACCCGCTGGTCGGTCGCGAGCAGGAAGTGGAGCGCGTGGCGCAGATCCTGGCGCGGCGGCGCAAGAACAACCCGCTGCTGGTGGGTGAAGCCGGCGTGGGCAAGACTGCCATCGCCGAAGGCCTGGCCAAGCGTATCGTCGATGGCCAGGTGCCCGACCTGCTGGCGCAGAGCGTGGTGTATTCCCTCGACCTGGGCGCGCTGCTGGCCGGTACCAAGTACCGTGGCGACTTCGAGAAGCGCTTCAAGGCGCTGCTCGGCGAGCTGCGCAAGCGCCCGCAGGCGATCCTGTTCATCGACGAGATCCACACCATCATCGGTGCCGGTGCGGCATCGGGCGGGGTGATGGATGCGTCCAACCTGCTCAAGCCGCTGCTGTCGTCGGGCGAAATTCGCTGCATCGGCTCGACCACGTTCCAGGAATTCCGTGGCATCTTCGAGAAGGACCGCGCCCTGGCGCGGCGCTTCCAGAAGGTCGATGTCAGCGAGCCATCGGTGGAAGACACCGTGGGCATCCTGCGTGGCCTGAAAGGTCGCTTCGAAAGCCACCACAACATCGAGTACAGCGACGAAGCCCTGCGCGCCGCCGCCGAACTCGCTTCGCGCTATATCAATGACCGGCACATGCCGGACAAGGCCATTGACGTCATCGACGAAGCCGGTGCCTACCAGCGCCTGCAGCCGGAAGCCAACAGGGTCAAGCGTATCGACGTGCCGCAGGTCGAGGACATCGTCGCCAAGATCGCGCGGATTCCGCCAAAACACGTCACCAGTTCCGACAAGGAGCTGCTGCGCAACCTCGAGCGCGACCTGAAACTGACCGTGTTCGGCCAGGATGCGGCCATTGATTCGCTGGCCACCGCCATCAAGCTGTCGCGCGCCGGCCTCAAGTCGCCAGACAAGCCGGTCGGTTCGTTCCTGTTCGCCGGCCCGACCGGCGTCGGCAAGACCGAAGCAGCGCGGCAACTGGCCAAGGCACTGGGCGTGGAGCTGGTGCGCTTCGACATGTCCGAATACATGGAGCGCCACACCGTGTCGCGCCTGATCGGTGCGCCGCCCGGTTATGTTGGCTTTGACCAGGGTGGCTTGCTGACCGAGGCAATCACCAAGCAACCGCACTGCGTATTGCTGCTCGACGAAATCGAGAAGGCCCACCCGGAAGTCTTCAACCTGCTGCTGCAGGTGATGGACCACGGTACCCTGACCGACAACAACGGGCGCAAGGCCGACTTCCGTAACGTGATCCTGATCATGACCACCAACGCCGGTGCCGAAACGGCCGCGCGGGCCTCGATCGGCTTCACTCACCAGGACCACGCGTCCGATGCCATGGAAGTCATCCGCAAGAGCTTCACGCCGGAGTTCCGCAACCGCCTGGACACCATCATCCAGTTCGGCCGCCTGAGCCACGAGACGATCAAGAGCATCGTCGACAAGTTCCTTATCGAACTGCAGGCGCAGCTGGAAGACAAGCGGGTGCTGCTGGAAGTCAGCGATGCCGCGCGCGGCTGGCTGGCGGCCTCGGGCTACGACGTGCAGATGGGCGCGCGGCCGATGGCGCGGCTGATCCAGGACAAGATCAAGCGGCCATTGGCCGAGGAGATCCTGTTTGGCGAGCTGGCCGAGCATGGTGGCGTGGTGCACGTCGACCTGCGCGATGGCGAACTGGTGTTCGACTTCGAAACCACGGCTGAGGTTGCTTGATAGATGGGGCCGCTTTGCGGCCCTTCGCGGACACGCCCGCTCCCGCAGGTAATAGCTATCCCCCTGTGGGAGCGGGCGTGCCCGCGAAGGGCTGCAAAGCAGCCCCCTAAAGTCCTGAAGGCACAAAAAAGCCCGGCACATGGCCGGGCTTTTTCATGGCTTGAGCTTAGCGCGCACGGTAGGTGATGCGGCCCTTGCTCAGGTCGTACGGCGTCAGTTCGACGCGGACCTTGTCGCCAGTGAGAATACGGATGTAGTTCTTGCGCATCTTTCCGGAGATGTGCGCGGTTACGACGTGCCCGTTTTCCAACTCCACGCGGAACATGGTGTTGGGCAGGGTGTCGACGACAGTACCTTCCATTTCGAAGCTGTCTTCTTTCGACATGCAGTAGAGCCCTCGGATCCAGTGTTGGCCCGACGCATAACCGCACCGGGCAAAAAAGTGGCGTGGATTATGCCCGAAAATTGTGTGTCAAGCCAATGCCTTTCAGTTGAGGGTGACCCAGCGTTGGTTGATCAGCAGTTCGATGGGCCGATATTGCGTCTTGTAGTTCATTTTCTTGCAGTTCTTGATCCAGTAGCCCAGGTACACCGCCTCCAGGTCCTGGCGCAGGGCTTCGGTGATCTGCCAGAGGATGGCGAAGCGGCCCAGGCTGCGGCGTTCTTCTTCCGGCTCGTAGAAGGTGTACACCGCCGACAGGCCGTTGGGCAGCAGGTCGCACACGGCCACCGCCATCAGGCGGCCTTCCAGGCGGAATTCGTAGAACCAGCAGAACGGCAGGTCGCGTACCAGAAACGTGGAAAACTGGTCGCGGCTGGGCGGGTACATGTCCCCGTCGGCATGGCGCGTTTCGATATAGCGCCGGTACAGGTCGAAGTACTCTTCCTTGAACGCCGGGCGTGCCGCGGTCACGGTCAGGTCGGCGTTGCGCTTGAGGATGCGGCGTTGCTGGCGGTTGGGGATGAAGCGCGCCGCGGGGATGCGTGCCGGTACGCAGGCATTGCAGTTCTGGCAATGCGGGCGGTACAGGTGGTCGCCACTGCGACGAAAGCCCATCTCCGACAAATCGGCGTACACATGCACGTCCATCGGCTGGCTGGGGTCGAGGAACAGCGTGGTGGCCTGTTCGTCGGGCAGGTAGCTGCAGGAGTGGGGTTGAGTGGCATAGAACTTCAACCGCGCCAACTCTGTCATGATCAACCCCCTCGGTGAGACTTTGTTTTAAGTGTATGCCAGCTATGGGAACTCGCCTAGGGAACCCAGGTAGCGCTGTTGGGCTGGTCGAGGTGGCGTGCCAGGTAGCCGGCGAACTCGGCGCGGCTGATGGCCTGGGCGCCCAGGCTGTGCAGATGGTTGGTCGGCATCTGGCAATCGATGAGGACGAAGCCGGCCTGGCGCAGGTGGTTGACCAAGGTCACGAAGCCGACCTTGGAAGCATTGTCGGCGCGGCTGAACATCGATTCGCCGAAGAACAGCTGGCCCATGGCCAGGCCGTACAGGCCGCCGACCAGCTCGCCGTCCTGGCGCACTTCCACCGAATGGGCGATGCCGCGCTGGTGCAGTTCGCAGTAGGCAGCGCGCATGGTGTCGGTGATCCAGGTGCCATCGGCGTAGTCGCGAGGGGCGGCGCAGGCGGCGATCACGGCGGCGAAGTCGGTGTCGAAGCTGACCTGGTAGCGGCCCTGGCGCAGCAGCTTGGCCAGCGACCGCGATACGTGCAGCTGGTCCGGAAACAGTACCGTGCGCGGGTCGGGTGACCACCAGAGGATTGGCTGGCCGTCCTGGTACCAGGGGAAGCAGCCATGGCGATAAGCCTGCACCAGGCGCTCGGGGCTCAGATCGCCGCCGGCGGCCAGCAGGCCGTTGGGCTCGTGCAGGGCTTTTTCCAGAGGTGGGAAGGTCAGCGAGTCGCGGGTCAGCCAGGTGAGCATGGTCTATCGTGCGGTGGGGGAGGGGAGCAGGCAGCATGGCTTGGGTGGCAAGCAGGGTCAATCTCTTTGGCTTCTTCGCGGGCACGCCCGCTCCCACAGGAACCCAGCAGCCATCACGGTTTGCACCCGGCTCGTGGTAAGGGGCATGGCCACGAAATGGCCGGCACAGGCGATGAAAAAGGCAATTTCCTACACATTCATCCAAGCGCAGGCACCATCCGCTACATTTGCTGTCACACCTGTGCAAAAACACAGCATAAGCCTTTGTCACAGAAGACAATGCGTGGTCAAATTGCAGCTATGTGAAAGTCGTCCCCGGCCAAGCCCCCATGCGGCGCCCTGCCATGGCGGCCGGCGGGCAGTAATGTTAAAAGTAGTGGTTCATTGGCCGTACCGCCGGCCGATCACTATTGGACGCGCAGCACGCGCAGGAATAGACGCGTTTTGAAGAAATCCACCGCAACCCCAGCTCCCTTGCCCGTGCCCCTGTGGCGGCAGCAGCTGCATTATCGCCTCAAGGAAGGTGCGCTGATCGCTGTCGGCGCCCTGTGCCTGTACCTGTGGATGGCGCTGCTCACCTACGACACGTCGGACCCGGGCTTCAGCCACACCAGCAACGTCGACCAGGTGCAGAACGCCGCCGGGCGTGCCGGTGCCTACTTCGCCGACATCCTGTTCATGGTGCTGGGCTACTTCGCCTATATCTTCCCGTTGCTGCTGGCGATCAAGACCTGGCAGATCTTCCGCGAACGCCACCAGCCCTGGGACTGGAGCGGCTGGTTGTTCTCCTGGCGGCTGATCGGCCTGGTGTTCCTGGTGCTGTCCGGTGCGGCGCTGGCGCATATCCATTTCCACCCGCCGGCGAGCATGCCGTTCTCGGCCGGTGGTGCGCTGGGCGAGAGCCTGGGGGACCTGGCGCGCAACCTGCTGAACGTGCAAGGCAGCACGTTGATGTTCATTGCCCTGTTCCTGTTCGGCCTGACCGTGTTCACCGACCTGTCCTGGTTCAAGGTGATGGACCTGACCGGCAAGATCACCCTCGACCTGTTCGAGCTGATGCAAGGCGCCGCCACCCGTTGGTGGGAAGCCCGCAACGAGCGCAAGCGCCTGGAGGCGCAACTGCGCGAGGACGAACCGGTATTCAAGGCCGCACCGGTACCGGCTGCCGACAAGCACGAGCAGCCGGCACGGCCAGCGCTGCGCGAGCGCCTGTTCAAGCGTGAGGAAGCCCCCGCGCAACCGGTTGAGCCACGCGAGCCTACCCTGTCGCGCGAGCCGGTGGTGGCGCGCGAGGCCATTGCAGCGCGCGAGCCGGTAGTGCCACGCGAGCCAGTGGTGCAGCGTGAACAACCCGCGGCCCCGCCGATCGTACCGCCGTCTGCCGCCAGGGCAGCGGAACCGAGCAAGCGGGTGATGAAGGAGAAGCAGGCGCCGTTGTTCATCGACAGCGCCGTGGAAGGCACCTTGCCGTCCATCTCCATCCTCGACCCGGCCGAGCAGAAGAAGATCGAGTATTCGCCAGAATCGCTCGCCGGTGTCGGCCAGCTGCTGGAAATCAAGCTCAAGGAATTCGGCGTGGAGGTGACGGTGGACTCGATCCACCCGGGCCCGGTGATCACCCGCTACGAGATCCAGCCGGCCGCGGGCGTGAAGGTCAGCCGCATCGCCAACCTGGCCAAGGACCTGGCGCGTTCGCTGGCCGTGACCAGCGTGCGGGTGGTCGAGGTCATCCCCGGCAAGACCACCGTGGGTATCGAGATCCCCAACGAAAACCGGCAGATGGTGCGCTTCTCCGAAGTGCTGGCCACGCCGCAGTACGACGAGCAGAAGTCGCCGGTCACCCTGGCCCTGGGCCACGACATCGGTGGCAAGCCGGTGATCACCGACCTGGCCAAGATGCCGCACCTGCTGGTGGCCGGTACTACCGGTTCCGGTAAGTCGGTGGGGGTGAACGCGATGATCCTGTCGATCCTGTTCAAGTCCAGCCCGGAAGACGCGCGGCTGATCATGATCGACCCGAAGATGCTCGAACTGTCGATTTACGAAGGCATCCCGCACCTGCTCTGCCCGGTGGTCACCGACATGAAGGACGCCGCCAACGCCCTGCGCTGGAGCGTGGCCGAGATGGAGCGGCGCTACAAGCTGATGGCGGCCATGGGCGTGCGTAACCTGGCCGGCTTCAACCGCAAGATCAAGGACGCCCAGGAAGCCGGCGAAATCATCCATGACCCGCTGTACCGTCGCGAGAGCATGGACGACGAGCCGCCGGCACTGAAGACCTTGCCGACCATCGTGGTCATCGTCGACGAGTTCGCCGACATGATGATGATCGTCGGCAAGAAGGTCGAAGAGCTGATCGCCCGTATCGCGCAGAAGGCGCGTGCGGCCGGTATCCACCTGATCCTCGCCACCCAGCGCCCCTCGGTGGACGTGATCACCGGCCTGATCAAGGCCAACATCCCGACCCGCATGGCGTTCCAGGTGTCGAGCAAGATCGACTCGCGGACCATCATCGACCAGGGCGGTGCCGAACAGCTGCTGGGACATGGTGACATGCTGTACATGCCGCCAGGCACCAGCCTGCCGATCCGGGTGCACGGCGCGTTCGTCTCCGACGACGAGGTACACCGTGTGGTGGAGGCGTGGAAGCTGCGCGGCGCCCCGGACTACAACGACGACATCCTCAACGGCGTCGAGGAGGCCGGCAGTGGCTTCGATGGCGGCAGCGGCGGTGGTGGCGACGGCGATGATTCGGAAAGCGACGCCCTGTATGATGAGGCCGTGCAGTTCGTGCTGGAAAGCCGCCGAGCCTCCATTTCGGCCGTGCAACGCAAACTGAAGATTGGCTACAACCGCGCGGCGCGCATGATCGAAGCCATGGAAATGGCCGGCGTGGTCACCCCCATGAACAGCAACGGCTCGCGGGAAGTGATAGCCCCGGGCGGCCCGCGCGACTGATGAACACCTTGCCGGGCGCCAACGGTGGTGCCCGGCCTATTTCAATGCTCGATGAGGATTCCCATGCGCGCGATTCGCATGCTGTTGGTTTCTGCCCTGACCCTGGGCACGGTTACCGCCTATGCCGGTGAGCAAGATGTACAACGCCTGACCCAACTGCTGGAAAAGTCGCAGACCATCGAGGCCAACTTTTCCCAGCTGACCCTGGACGCCGGCGGCACCAGTTTGCAGGAAACTTCCGGCAAGATGACGGTCAAGCGCCCGGGCCTGTTCTACTGGCACACCGATGCCCCGCAGGAGCAGGTGGTAGTCTCCGACGGCAAGAACGTCACCCTGTGGGACCCGGACCTGGAGCAGGCCACCATCAAGAAGCTCGACGTGCGCCTGAACCAGACCCCGGCGCTGCTGCTGTCCGGGGACGTGTCGAAAATCAGCCAGAGCTTCGATATCACCTCGAAGGAGCAGGGTGAAGTGATGGACTTCACCCTCAAGCCGAAGACCAAGGACACCCTGTTCGACTCGCTGCGCGTGTCGTTCCGCAAAGGCCTGATCAACGACATGCAGCTGATCGACAGCGTCGGCCAGCGTACCAATATCCTGTTCAATGGCGTCAAGGCCAACCAGGCGGTGCCGGACAGCAAGTTCAAGTTCGATATCCCGCAAGGCGCGGATGTCATCAAGGAGTAACCAGAGCCCGCCATGGACCTGTTTCGAAGCGAACCCGTCGCCCAGCCCCTGGCCGCCCGCCTGCGCCCGTCCAACCTGGACGAGTACGTCGGCCAGGAGCACCTGCTGGCGCGCGGCAAACCGCTGCGCGAAGCGCTGGAGCAGGGTGCGCTGCATTCGATGATCTTCTGGGGGCCGCCAGGGGTGGGCAAGACCACCCTGGCGCGGTTGCTGGCACAGTTCTGCGATGCGCACTTCGAAACGGTGTCGGCGGTGCTGGCCGGGGTCAAGGAGATTCGCCAGGCGGTCGAGGTGGCCAAGCAGCAGGCAGGCCAGTATGGCCGGCGGACCATCCTGTTCGTCGACGAGGTGCACCGCTTCAACAAGTCGCAGCAGGACGCCTTCCTGCCGTACGTGGAAGACGGCACCCTGCTGTTCATTGGCGCCACCACCGAAAACCCGTCGTTCGAGCTGAACAACGCGCTGTTGTCACGGGCGCGAGTGTACGTGCTCAAGAGCCTGGACGAGGCGGCGCTGCGCAAGCTGGTCAACCGCGCCCTGAGCGAAGAGCGCGGCCTGGGCAAGCGCAACCTGCGGGTTGGCGAGGACGCCTTCAAGATGTTGATGGCCGCTGCCGATGGCGATGGCCGGCGCATGCTCAACTTCCTGGAGAACGCCTCGGACCTGGCCGAGGATGGCGGCGAAATCGGCGTCGAGCTGCTGCAAAGCCTGCTCGGCGACAGCCGCCGGCGCTTCGACAAGGGCGGCGAAGCGTTCTACGACCAGATTTCCGCTTTGCACAAATCGGTGCGCGGCTCCAACCCGGACGCCGCGCTGTACTGGTTCGCGCGCATGCTCGACGGTGGCTGCGACCCGCTGTACATCGCCCGCCGGGTGGTGCGCATGGCCAGCGAAGACATCGGCAACGCCGACCCGCGCGCGCTCAGCCTGTGCCTGGCGGCGTGGGACGTGCAGGAGCGCCTGGGCAGCCCCGAGGGCGAGCTGGCGGTGGCCCAGGCCATCACCTATATCGCCTGCGCGCCGAAGAGCAACGCGGTGTACATGGGCTTCAAGGCCGCCCTGCGCGAGGCCGCCGAGCATGGTTCGCTGGAAGTGCCGCTGCACCTGCGCAACGCGCCGACCAAACTGATGAAGCAACTGGGCTACGGCGACGAGTACCGCTATGCCCATGACGAGCCCGACGCCTACGCCGCCGGCGAGGATTACTTCCCCGAAGCGCTCGAACCGCGCCAGTACTACCAGCCGGTGCCGCGTGGCCTGGAACTGAAGATTGGCGAGAAGCTGCGCCACCTGGCCGACCTTGACCGCAGCAGCCCCAGACAGCGGAGAAAGCCGTGATTGCATTGATTGCCGCCGTCAGCGCGGGCGGTATTGCCGGTACCTTGTTGCGCTTCGCCACCTCCAACTGGGTGGTTGCCCACTGGCCACGGCACTTCTATCTCGGTACGCTGGCGGTCAACCTGGTTGGCTGCCTGCTGATCGGCCTGCTGTATGGCCTGTTCCTGCACAAGCCGATGGTGCCGATCGAGCTGCGCGCCGGGCTGATCGTCGGCTTTCTGGGCGGCCTGACGACGTTTTCCTCCTTGTCGCTGGATACCGTACGCCTGCTGGAAAGCGGGCAAGTACCGCTGGCGCTGGGCTATACCGCTATCAGCGTGGTGGGCGGGCTGCTCGCGACCTGGGCCGGCCTGTCCCTGACCCGATTCTGAACCAACACCTACACATAACGAGAGAACGATATGCTCGATTCCAAACTGTTACGCGGCCAACTTCAGGAAGTGGCGGATCGCCTGGCCTCCCGTGGCTTCAGCCTGGATGTCGCGCGCATCGAATCACTGGAAGAGCGCCGCAAGGCGGTGCAGACCCGCACCGAGCAGCTGCAGGCCGAGCGTAATGCCCGTTCCAAGTCCATCGGCCAGGCCAAGGCCAAGGGCGAAGACATTGCGCCGCTGATGGCCGACGTCGAGCGCATGGCCAACGAACTGGCGGCCGGCAAGGCCGAGCTGGATGGCATCCAGGCCGAACTGGACGGCATCCTGCTGACCATCCCCAACCTGCCGGACGCCAGCGTACCGGTCGGTGCCAGCGAAGACGACAACGTCGAAGTGCGCCGCTGGGGCACGCCAAGAAGCTTCGACTTCGCCATCAAGGACCACGTCGCTCTCGGCGAAATCAGCGGTGGCCTGGACTTCGAAGCTGCCGCCAAACTGTCTGGCGCCCGCTTTGCCGTGCTGCGTGGGCCAATCGCCCGCCTGCACCGCGCGCTGGCGCAGTTCATGATCAACCTGCACACCGCTGAGCACGGCTACGAGGAGCACTACACCCCGTACCTGGTGCAGGCCCCGGCCCTGCAGGGCACTGGCCAGTTGCCGAAGTTCGAGGAAGACCTGTTCAAGATCAGCCGCGAAGGCGAGGCTGACTTCTACCTGATCCCGACCGCCGAAGTGTCGCTGACCAACCTGGTGGCGGGTGAGATCCTCGATGCCAAGCAGCTGCCGCTGAAGCTGGTGGCCCACACCCCATGCTTCCGCAGCGAAGCCGGTGCTTCTGGCCGTGACACCCGCGGCATGATCCGCCAGCACCAGTTCGACAAGGTCGAGATGGTGCAGGTGGTCGAACCGTCCAAGTCGATGGAAGCCCTGGAAGGCCTGACCGCCAACGCCGAGCGCGTGCTGCAGCTGCTGGAGCTGCCGTACCGCGTGCTGGCCCTGTGCACCGGCGACATGGGCTTTGGCGCGGTGAAGACCTACGACCTGGAAGTGTGGGTGCCGAGCCAGGACAAGTACCGTGAAATCAGCTCGTGCTCCAACTGCGGCGATTTCCAGGCGCGCCGCATGCAGGCCCGCTGGCGCAACCCGGAAACCGGCAAGCCAGAGCTGGTGCACACCCTCAACGGCTCCGGCCTGGCCGTAGGCCGTACCCTGGTGGCCGTGCTGGAAAACTACCAGCAGGCCGACGGTTCGATCCGTGTGCCGGAAGTGCTGAAGCCATACATGGGCGGCGTCGAGGTCATCCGCTAAATGGATTACCTGCCGCTGTTCCACAAGCTGCAGGGCGGCCGCGTGCTGGTCGTCGGCGGCGGTGAGATCGCCCTGCGCAAGGCGCGCCTGCTGGCCGATGCCGGTGCCGCGCTGCGCGTGGTGGCGCCGGAGGTCGACGGCCAACTGGCCGCGCTGGCCCGGGAAGGTGGCGGTGAGGTGCTGGTGCGTGGCTATCAGGCAGCCGACCTGGTCGGTTGCCGGCTGGTGATCGCAGCCACTGATGACACTGGGCTCAACGCTCAGGTGTCGGCCGACGCGCAGGCCCTCAGCCTGCCAGTCAATGTGGTGGATGCGCCGGCCCTGTGCACGGTTATTTTCCCGGCGATCGTTGACCGCTCACCCTTGGTGATTGCAGTTTCCAGCGGCGGTGACGCGCCGGTGCTGGCGCGCTTGATTCGGGCCAAGCTCGAGGCTTGGATTCCCTCGGCCTATGGCGAGCTGGCCGGGCTGGCAGCGCGGTTCCGGCACAAGGTCAAATCCTTGTACCCGGACGTCAACCAGCGCCGCGGCTTCTGGGAAACCGTGTTCCAGGGCCCGATTGCCGAACGCCAGCTGGCCGGGCAGGGCGCCGAGGCCGAGCGCCTGCTGCAGGCGATGGTGGACGGCGCGCCGGTGCAGCAGGGCGGTGAGGTGTATCTGGTGGGTGCCGGCCCGGGCGATCCGGACCTGCTGACCTTCCGGGCCTTGCGCCTGATGCAACAGGCCGACGTGGTGCTGTACGACCGCCTGGTGGCACCGGCGATCATCGACATGTGCCGGCGTGATGCCGAGCGTATCTATGTGGGCAAGCGCCGTGCCGAGCATGCCGTGCCACAGGACCAGATCAACCGCCTGCTGGTCGACCTGGCCCGGCAGGGCAAGCGAGTATTGCGCCTGAAGGGCGGCGACCCGTTCATTTTCGGGCGCGGTGGCGAAGAGATCGAAGAGCTGGCCGAGCAGGGCATCCCGTTCCAGGTGGTGCCGGGCATTACCGCGGCCAGTGGCTGTTCCGCCTATGGCGGGATTCCGCTGACTCACCGTGATTATGCGCAGTCGGTGCGCTTCGTGACCGGGCACCTCAAGGATGGTACCAGCAACCTGCCTTGGGACGACCTGGTGGCACCGGCGCAGACCCTGGTGTTCTACATGGGCCTGGTCGGTTTGCCGACCATCTGTGCCGAGCTGATTCGCCATGGCCGCGCGGCCAGTACCCCGGCAGCGCTGGTGCAGCAGGGGACCACGCGTAATCAGCGGGTGTTCACCGGTACCTTGGCAGACCTACCGGACTTGGTGGCGCGGCATGAAGTGCATGCGCCGACCCTGGTGATTGTCGGGGAAGTGGTGCAGTTGCGTGACAAGCTGGCCTGGTTCGAAGGTTCGCAGAACAGCTGAAATCGCTGGGGCCGCCTTGCGGCCCATCGCGACACAAGGCCGCTCCTACACGGATACCGCGCCGCTCCCGAGCTGTGCGGTGCCCCTGTAGGAGCGGCCTTGTGTCGCGATGGGCTGCAAAGCAGCCCCGAATGCCTTAATCCTGCCAGATCCCTTCGCCCGGCAACCGCTCGCGATCATGCTGCAGGCTGAAGTCCTGCAGCGGCCCCTTGGGCACGATCCCGTTCGGGTTGATGGTCTTGTGGCTCATGTAATAGTGCTTCTGGATATGCTCCATGTTCACCGTGCCCGCCACCCCCGGCCACTGGTACAGCTCGCGCAGCCAGTTTGACAGGTTGTGGTAATCGCTCAGGCGCCGCAGGTTGCATTTGAAGTGGCCGTGGTACACCGCATCGAAGCGCACCAGGGTGGTAAACAGGCGCACATCGGCTTCGGTCAGGTACTCGCCTGCCAGGTAGCGGTTGCGGCTGAGCAGGTCTTCCAGGTAGTCCAGTTCGTTGAATACCTCGTCGAACGCCGTTTCGTAGGCCTCTTGCGTGGTGGCGAAGCCTGCGCGGTATACGCCGTTGTTCACCGCCGGGTAGATACGCTCGTTCAGTGCCTCGATGGTCGGGCGCAGCGGCGTGGGGTAGAGGTCCAGCGTATTGCCGGTCAGCTCGTTGAACGCGTTGTTGAAGATGCGGATGATCTCCGACGATTCGTTGTTGACGATGCGCTTGGCTTGCTTGTCCCACAGCACCGGTACTGTGACGCGGCCGGTGTAGTGCGGGTCATCCTGGGTATAGCGTTGGTGCAGGTACTGCAAGGCGTCGAGCTGGTCACCGGAGGAGCCTTGCTGCTGATCGAAGGTCCAGCCATGGTCCTGCATCAGCCAGCTGACCACCGACACATCGACCAGTGGTTCCAGGCCCTTGAGGGCGCGGACGATCAGGGTGCGGTGTGCCCAGGGGCAAGCCAGCGAGACATACAGGTGGTAACGGCCGGCTTCGGGGGCGGGCAGCGGGTTGCGGCGCTGGGCATTTTCACGCTTGAACGTACCGTCCTTGCCGTTTTCATACCACTGGTCATGCCAGCGGCCATCGATCAAAAGGCCCATGGTGAGCTCCTGGAACAAAGTGATTTGTCGTTGGAGCCCAGTCTAGGCCAAATAGTTCGAAAAAATAGCGCAAAGATCCGGGGGTTATAATCGATTAGATCGATTGGTTTCGCGCTTGCCAATAGCCGTGGGCTGTTGCGAACGCCTCTTCGCGGCCCTGGCCCAAGCCGCGAAGGGCCAGGGCCATGGTGGCGATGACGGCCTTTTCGCCGTAGCTGTCTTCAACCTCGCCACGCCAGAAGGCCAGCAGATGCTCGGCTTGCAGGCTGGGCGGCTTGACGTGGCGGCGTTCGCTCAGCGCTGGCCATTCTTCATCCCAAGCCTCGCCTGCCGTGGTGCCGTAAAGGTGGCTGATGACATCAGGGTTGACCTCTATCTCGCCACCATCGCCCTTGATCACCAGTGCATGGTCACCCAGCAGGCGGCTGGCCTCGCGGTGGACCGCCTGGTAACCGGGGTGGAAGATGCTTTGCAGGCCACAGCGTGCGCCCAGCGGGTTGAGGACCCGGGCCAGCGAGTGGATCGGTGAGCGCAGGCCCAGGGTATTGCGCAGGTCGATCATGCGCTGCAACTGCGGTGCCCAATCCTGCAGCGGGAAGAACGCCAGCTGATGCTGGTCGAGTGCCTCGGCAACGGCTGCCCAATTGCGGCACAGGGGGATCTGCAGCAGGTCGAGCAGTTGCTCGGTATACATGCGCCCGGCGGTATGTGCGCCGCCGCCATGCATCAAGATGCGCACACCATTGCTGGCCAGGCATTTGGCGGCCAGCAGGTACCACGGCAGATGGCGCTTCTTGCCGGCATACGTGGGCCAGTCCAGGTCCACGGCGATGCGCGGGGCCTGCAGGTGCGCGCGCAGCGCCTCGGTGAAGCCGGCCAGTTCCTCTGCGCTTTCCTCCTTGTGCCGCAGCAGCATGAGGAAGGCACCGAGCTGGGCGTCTTCGACCTTGTCTTCCAGCAACAGGGTCATGGCCGCGCGAGCCTCTTCGCGGGTCAGGCCACGCGCGCCGCGCTTGCCTTTGCCAAGAATGCGCACGAATTCGGCGAACGGGTGTTCAGCCGGGGTTTCCAGGGTGAGTGGGCGTGGCTGGGTCATATGCAGTTGGTCGGTTTGGGCAGGCCCGCCAGCTTGGCGGCGAGTTTGGCGGGAGTGCCATTGAACAGGCGGTTCAGGTGCGGGCTGTTGCCCTTGTCCGGGCCCAGCTTGAGCGCGGTGTACTTGATCAGCGGGCGGGTAGCTGGAGACAACTGGTATTCCTGGTAGAACTGGCGCAGCAGTTCGAGGATCTCCCAATGATCCGCAGTCAGCGGGATGCCCTCACGCGCGGCCAACGCCTCGGCCGCGGCAGGTGACCAGTCCTGCAGGTCGACCAGGAAGCCGTCCTTGTCCAGGGCGATCGCCTGATCGCCAACGGTGAGCGTATTCATAGCCAGCTGTTGACCTTGTCGTAATGCAGCGACAGTTCGACGAAGCCAGCGTAGTCCACGGCCTTGGCCAGTTCGCTGACGATTGCACGGGCGTGTACGTCCTCTTCCAGGGCGAACAGGCGCTGAGCCAGGCTGGCGGCTTGCAACTGGCGGTACGGCTCGCTGCCGTTGCGCAGGGCGTACACCGCGTCACCGCACAGCAGCAGGGCATCGTCGGCACCGAGCAGGCGCAGGCAACTGGCCAGGCGCTCGTCGCCAAAGGGGGAGTGGGCAATTACATGCAAGGTCGTCATCAGAGCGTTACCACCTGGTCAAAACGGGCGATCAGCGCGGCCAGGGCGGTGTTGTCGAGCACTTGCACCGGCAGCGCGAGGCGCTCGGCAGCCAGACCACGCCGGGCGAGGCTGTGGCTGCAGGCAAACAGTTCCTCGACACCGAACATTGGCAGTGCTTGCAGGTTGGCAGCGAGGTTCTTCTGCTGCACGGCCGCGGGCTGCTGATCCGCTGCGAGCTGGAATACCCCGTCGTCGAGGAACAGCATGCCCAGGGGCAGATCGAACGCACCGCCGGCCAAGGCGATATCCAGCGCCTCACGCGCCGATGGGCCATTCCAGGGCGCCTGGCGGCTGATGATCAATAACGATTTGGTCATTTCAGTCGCCCCCGAAGCAGACAAGGCGATCGGCAACCTGCGCTGCCTCGTGCAGTTGGCCGAGCCCGGACAGCTCCCAGGGCTTGGGCAGGTTCACGGCCGGGCGCTGGTAGCGGTTGGCCTCGGCCTCGTCGAGCACACCACGGCGCAGGGCGGCGGCGATGCACACCACGGCGTCCAGCTGCTTGGTCTCGATAAAGGCACGCCACTGGCCGGCAACATCCACTTCGTCCTGGGGTGCGACCACGTTGGCCGAGGCGCTGTGCACCCCGTCCTGGTAGAAGAACAGCCGGGCAATCTCATGCCCGCCAGCCAGCACCGCCTCGGCGAAGCGCAGGGCGCGTCGCGAGGAGGGCGCATGGGCCGGGGAGAACACCGCGATAGCGAATTTCATGGGTAACTCATGCAAAAGGAATGGTGCCATGATAAAGCAAAAAAGCCCGCGCCCGCTTGTGCATGCGGGCCGAGCTTTCTGTTGCGCATCAATCGCCAGGCCCATGCGGGCCCTTGTAGGAGCGGCCTTGCGTCGCGATGGGCTGCAAGGCAGCCCCAGCGATTTTTGCATTTACGCTGAAATCCTGGGGCTGCCTTGCAGCCCATCGCGACGCAAGGCCGCTCCTACAGAAACCGCGCAAGGGCTGAGTGAACTCAAGCCTGCTCCTTGCCCTCCGGCAGGAACCAGTTCAGCACTAGCGCGCAAATCCCCCCAGTCGCCACACCCGACTCCAGCACATTGCGAATCGCTGCCGGCATGTGCGCCAGGAACTCCGGCACCTGTGCCACGCCCAGGCCCAGTGCCAGCGACACCGCGATGATCAGCAGGGCGCGACGATCCAGCCGGGTACTGGCCAGGATATTGATACCCGAAGCGGCAACCGCGCCGAACATGACCATGGCCGCGCCACCCAGTACTGGCTCCGGTACCGCCTGGATCACCCCGGCAACGCTCGGAAACAGGCCCAGCAGCACCAGCATTGCAGCGATCCAGATGCCGATATGGCGGCTGGCGATACCGGTCAACTGGATCACGCCATTGTTCTGCGCGAAGATCGAGCTCGGGAAGGTGTTGAAGAAACCAGCCAGCAGCGAGTTGGCCCCATTGACCAGCACGCCGCCCTTTATCCGCTGCATCCATACCGGCCCTTCGACCGGCTGGCGCGACACCTTGCTGGTGGCAGTGACGTCGCCGATGGCTTCCAGCGAAGTCACCAGGTAGATCACCAGCATCGGAATGAACAGCGCCCAGGAGAAGCCCAGGCCGAAATGCAGCGGTGTCGGAACCTGGAACAGCGCGGCCTGATGCATGCCGGTGAAGTCGAGGCGGCCCAGGTAACCCGCCAGCGCATAGCCGACCGCCAGGGCGATGACGATGGCGCAGCTGCGCATCCATACCACCGGGATGCGGTTGAGGACGACGATGATCGCCAGCACCACGCCCGACAGCAGCAGGTTCTCACCATTGGCGAACGTACCGTTGGCCATGGCGCCGAAACCACCGCCCATGCTGATCAGGCCGACCTTGATCAGGGTCAGGCCGATCATCAGCACGACGATGCCGGTCACCAGCGGCGTGATCAGGCGTTTGACGAAGGGCAGGATGCGCGACACGCCCATCTCGACGAACGAGCCGGCGATGACCACGCCGAAGATTGCCGCCATCACACTTTCCACTGGCGTGCCTTGCTTGACCATCAGCGCGCCACCGGCAATCAGCGGCCCGACGAAGTTGAAGCTGGTGCCCTGGACGATCAGCAGCCCGGCACCGAACGGCCCGAACCGCTTGCACTGGACGAAGGTGGCGATGCCGGAGATCACCAGCGACATCGATACGATCAGGTTGGTATCCCGCGCGGAAACGCCCAGCGCCTGGCAAATCAGCAGGCCAGGGGTGACGATCGGCACGATGATCGCCAGCAGGTGCTGCAGCGCGGCCAGCAGGCCGATCAATGGCCGTGGCCTGTCTTCCAGGCCAAGCACCAGTTCATCGGCAGGCGCCGCTGCGCCTAGGCTGTGTTCGTGTGAGCTCATGGCTGAAAGCTGCCCTGGAGAAAAAAGGAGCGCATTCTACGGGTGATGATGGATTTGGGGTAGTGGCATGCACGAAGGCGGCATGATCGAAGCGCATCCCGCAACCCGCTCCCACAAAAAAGCCCGCCGAAGCGGGCTTTTTCAGGCAGCACTCAATCAGTCATCGCGACCCATGATGCCAAACAGTTGCAGCAGGCTGACGAACAGGTTGTAGATCGATACATACAGGCTGATGGTTGCCATGATGTAGTTGCGCTCGCCGCCGTGAATGATCGCGCTGGTCTGGAACAGGATGCACACAGACGAGAACAGCACGAAGCCGGCGCTGATCGCCAGTTGCAGGCCGCTGATCTGGAAGAAGAAGCTGGCTACGACAGCCCCCAGCAGAACGAAGAAGCCCGCGGTGATGAAACCGCTGAGGAAGCTCATGTCCTTGCGGGTAATCAGCACATAGGCCGACAGGCCACCGAACACCAGCGCGGTCATGGCAAATGCCGAGCTCACCACCTCGGCGCCACCGGCCATGCCCAGGTAACGGTTGAGGATCGGGCCGAGGATGAAGCCCATGAAGCCGGTGAGGGCGAAGGTGGACACCAGGCCCCAGGCCGAATCACGCAATTTGTTGGTGAGGAAGAACAACCCGTAGAAGCCGATCAGCACCACGAACACGTTCGGGTAGCCGACGCGCATCTGCTGGGCCACGAAGGCCATGACACCGCTGAAGGCGAGGGTAAGCGCCAGCAGGCTGTACGTGTTGCGCAGGACCTTGCTGATCTCCTGCTGCTCGACCTGCTGGCCGTGGTGTACGGCGTAATCCTGTTCGCGCATGGCGACACTCCTTGATGAACCTGTGGTTTCGAACGTTCAGATGTGTGGAGTCTATCAGAGCCGCCGCAACCCGCGACACAGAGAGTTTGACAGCTTGTTTCATTACGGTATGATGGCGGCCGCAAAACGAGCTGGAAGCGTGGCCGAGTGGTTTAAGGCAACGGTCTTGAAAACCGTCGATGGGCAACTATCCTAGAGTTCGAATCTCTACGCTTCCGCCATATAACTGCCTGATTCAGTTGATGTTCACGGCTGTTTCCCCTTCAAATGGGGGCGTCTCGGGAACACTTGGGAATCACAGCAAGAGAAAGGGGCCCTCCGTGGCCCCTTTGTCGTTTCTTCAGCTCAGCCTTTGCGCCCGGTTCAACAACCCCACCACGTCCGGCCCTTGCTCGCTGGCCCACTTCGCTTAATGCGCGAAGGTCCTTGCCATCGACGTGTACCTGTGGGGTTGTTATGACCGCCCCTACACCGACCCGAAACGCACCTCCACCGCCAGGCTGCCCAGGTTATCGCTCAGGCCAGCCCCGTAACGCCCGGCCAGGTCGTCATTGATGCACAGCTGCAACTCGCCCTGCTGGCCACGCGGCAACTGTGCCTGGTTGCCGACCAGGAACGGCACGCCGCTGTTGCCGATACGCCCGATCAGCGCTCCTTCCGGTTGGCCGGGCAAGGTGTAGCCGGGTTTGGCGATGAACCCAGGGTTGCCCGCCGCGCCGACCATCCCGGTGACCGGGTTGGCCGTCCACTGCCCACCGGTGCACACTGCCAGTTGCCAGCTCTGCCCGTTGACCTGCACGCCGGTGCCCTGCCAGGCCTGGTTGGCCTGCACCTGCACGGTACGCTTGAGGAGGTCGCTGGCAACCACGTCGGCGGCCTGGAAGGTCAGCGCGGTGATGGTCAAGGTCGGGTTGGCGGTGCCGGTGGTGGGGAATACGCCGTCACCGACCAGGAACAGGTTGGGGTGGTCCCAACTGCGCTGGTCCTTGTTCACCACCGATTTCCTGCTGTCCGAGCCCATCCGGTAAGTGCCCATCAGGTGGCCGGCGCCGAAGAATGGATAGTGCTGGCCGTCATACTCGAACACCGTCTGCGGCCCCGGGCCCACCTTGGGCGCGAAGTCGGTCAGCTCGGTGGCGCCCATCAGTTCGGTGATGATGTGCGTGGCGGCCAGGCGCGCCTGCTTGAATCCCTCCTTGGTGTAGTTGGAGAAGTCGTAGGTGATCTGTGGCCGAGGCAGGCCCAGGCCATCGGTGAACGTCTTCGACACCTCTACCCGGCAAATCGCCTTGTCCGGGTCTTGCTCCAGTTGCTCGACCAGGAAGCCCAGGCGGAACTGGCGGGTCAGCACGCTGTTGAGCTGCTGCACCAGTGCCGTGCCGGACAACGCCTGCTGGCTGGGGTTGGCACCGCCGATGTTGGTGCCGTCGATGTAATCGCAGACCGTGGTATACGGATCATTCGCCGACCAGTTCCAGCCCTCGTTGCCGATCTCGATACGCCAGGCGGCACGCTGGCTGCGGAACGCGCCGTCGCGCATGTCCTCGATCCCCGAGGTGGACAGCGGCCCGCGGAACGGGAACAGCGGCTTGCCTTCGGGCATCAGGCCCCAGGCCAGGTATACCGGGTGGTCGGACAGCCCCAGGCCGACCTGGCCGCTGCTGTTGGCCACGCCGTTGGGGCTGTGCGGGCCGACCGAGTTGAGCAGCAGTTTCGGCGTTTCGATCGCGTGGGCGGCGATCACGTAGCGTTTCCCCTGGGCCAGGCCGTTCTGCCGCGTGCCGTCGTTCTGGTACTGGATGTACTCGATGCCGGTGACGCCGCTGGCATCGACCTGCACCTTGCTCGCCACACTCTGGTAAAGGATGCGCACATTGCCGGTATCCAGCGCCTTGGCCATGGTCACGGTGGCGTCGTACTTGGCCTGGATCGGGCAGATCGGCGTGCAACTGGTGTTGCCGGCGCACACCCGGCGGCCGTTGTCGTTCTGCGAATTACGCCCGGCCGGTGTTTGCCGTACCTTGAGGGTGAACCCCTGGTACTGGGTGCCATCGACGGCCTTGCCCAGGCCTTGGTCGACCAATGACGGCGGAATGCCGTGCATGCTGTATTTGTAGCCTGGCGGGAAGGTCACGCCGAGGTAGCTCTGCGACGCGACATCGGCGGACACGCCTATCTCTTCCTCGGCGCGGCAATAGGCGGTTTGCAGGTCGTCGTAGCTGATCGGCCAGTCGACCCCGACCTGGTACACGCTGCGCATACGAAAGTCGTTTGGCAGCAGGCGCAGGGCCGTGCCCATCCAGTGCCACATGGTGCCGCCGCCCACCCGTTCATAGGTGCTGGCGAACAGCAGCGGTCCCTGCTGTACCAGGTAGCTCTTCTGCGCCTTGTTCGGGTCACTGCTGCCGGCGGTTATCAGGTCCTGGATGGTTGCCCGTGGCGCGAACTGCGTGGCCGGGGTCTGCTCGGTCTGCTCGGGCGGGTAGGGTGACTCTGGCGCCTTGAGCACGGCGGTGTAGAAGCGCTCCAGGTACTCGCTGCGGTTCGGCGGAATGGCCGGGCCAGACTCGAGCACCAACACTTTCAAGCCAGCCAGGCCCAGCTGGTAGGCCATGACGCTGCCGGCCATGCCGGCGCCCACCACGATCACGTCGGCGGTTTCGATACTTTGGGTCTGTACGTTGCTCATGGTTGCTGCCCTTCCTTGGCGTCGACACCGGTGAACTGCTTGAGGGTGGGTGGTTGCTCGCCCCAGTAGCCGAAGTGGAACTGGCTGTAGCCCATGGGGTGGGACTGGGCAATCTTCCACGCCCAGCTTTGCTTGTAGGCCTGGTCGGACACCACGCTGACGTCACCCTTGTGCGCGCCGCCTTGGTCGTACGGCTGGTACCAACTGCCAAGCAGCCACAGCTTCATGATCGAGCGCGCGCCTTGGGCAATCTGCGGGTCCGAGTTGCCGAGTACGGCGCTGGCGATCTGCGCAGGGGGTTGGCCCTTGAGGCTGACGTACAGCTCCAGCAGGTTACTGAACGCTGCGGTGCCCATGCCTTGCTGGGTGGTGGCGAAGAACAGCGGTGGCAGGTTGATCGGGTCGACGGAAGGCGCCAGCCGGTCGGCTGACAGGCCGGTGAGTGCAGCGGACAATTCGATGAAATTCTGCAGGTTCGGGTCGCTCATGGCATCACTCCTTGGCGCCTGTGGATTGGGCACGTTCAAGCAGGAAGGTGAAATCGGCGAAGCTGGTGCGCGGTGACTGGGTCACGCGAGTGGTCGCGTTGTTGTGGCACTCCATGCAGCTGGATGACGCCTGCGGCGTGGTGCCTTGGTTGTAGGTTTCCAGCGTGGCGTTCGCCAGGAAGTTCGGCGCAGGCGTGCCCAGCGGGTTGGTTGCCGACGGTACCTGGCAGTCATCGGCGGGGTCGGTCGGCCACTGGGTGCTGATCAACTGGTAGTTGGCCCACACCGTGCCCTTGAGCGCACTTTGCCATTGTGCGTTGAGCTGGTGGGTAGCTGCGGTGAGCGGAATTTCCCGCACGATCTGCGAAGGCGTGGCCTTCTTCGACGGGTCCCACGGTGGTGTGGGCGGCTCGTTCACCGGGCGGTCGCTGGCCTGGGCGTTGTAGAACAGGTAGGGGCCTTTGCGCTCGTTGACCGGCGTGGTCTTTTCCGGCACGTTGCGCACGTGTTCGAAGCTCGACCATACCCACTGCGGGGCACTGCTGGTCTTGTGCACGATGTGCAGGCCGACCAGCCCGACCTTCTGCGCGCTGCACGACTCGGGAATCAACGCGCCCTTGTTCGGGTCGGCGTTGCCGGGGGTGTAGACCAGCGCGTCGACGGCGTGAAAATCCGCCGGGTTGTCGCTGCCGTCGAGCACTTTCCAGGCCGACTTGACCATGATCGCGCCGACCTGCTGGGCCTTTTGCGAGCCGCAGGCGAAGGCGATGCGGTTGTCGGCCTTGCCGAGGAACGCTTGCTGGCCTTCCTTGCTGTACAGGCCATTGTTGACGATGTCATCGAACATTGGCTGGTTGACCATGATCGCGTTGCGCGTGTAGGTGCCGCTCTGGTCGACCAGTGGGCCGGTCTTGAACGGCTGGATGAACTCGTCGAGCACGCCGGCGACCTTGCCCATCTGCTGCAGCACCGGCAGGTCCCCCTTGCCTTGGCAGGCGGCGGGTAGCGGCGCCTTCTGGTTCCAGGCGACCGGCTTCTGGCCTTTGGGCAGGAAAATCTCGTAGCTTTCCTTCCACGACTCCCACACCGTCTGCCCCGGCGCACCGATCTTCACCGAGGTGTTGGCGCTGCCGTCGGCATTGGCAGGCCAGTTCAGGGCGACGAAGGTCTGCCACGACAGCACGTCGAAATCGTGTTGCAGGTTGTCCAGGGTGAAGGGGGGCGTGGCGGTGACGTCGAAGGGAATTGCAGGTGACAGCACCGGGGGGCTGGCCGCATCGGCCATGGCTAGCGCGCTGGTAAAGCTTGCACCCAGGCACGCCAACCGTTTCAGGGTTATTTTCATTGTCGTCTCCTCAGCAGATAGAGCGTCGGGACGACGAGGCGGAGTGGCCCTTCCTGGACCCTATGTTTAGCGTTATCCCTGACGCTAGGCTGAAGGCTAGCCGTCGCGTTGGAACCCCTGGATATATCCGACTAACGGTAGGGATAAAGGCGGTGGCGCACCTGTCTAAGCGCCCCAGTCTGGCGACCTGTGACCCCTTTCGCAGCGTCTATTGCAAGGTCATCGGCTTCATGCCGTCGGGTAGTTTGCGGATCGTCTCTTCTATATGGGCAATCGTTTCCGCGAGTTCGTCCGCTTCCTTGTCCTTGCCCTCCCTCCTCAGGCGATCACGCTCCAGGCGCAGGTTGAGTAGATTTTTCTGCAGTTTCAGGGCCGAGGCATTGAATGGGTCCATGCTGTTCTCATGCTGTAGGCCTCCTTGCCGTTGTAGGAAAACTGGACCGTAGCAGCTCGAATTTGCTGGAGAAACTGATGTTTCGTACAGGCGTTGCTTATTGATGGGAAACGTCCTACATCGGCTGGGAAAGTATCCTACAACCCTCGTTTCAACCCGTGTCTAACCAACCTGTCTCCACCCCCCGTACTAGCTGGCCGCCATCGGTAGCGAGCAGGGCAGGCCATCCACTCGGCTCAATCCTCGGCCTGCCGTGCTTTCTGAAACGTTCTGTAGCAATTGCCGGCCGTGACGTTAAAGGTGATCCGCATCCACTACCGCCTGGGTGAACGCCTGCGGTGCTTCCTGGGGCAGGTTGTGGCCAATGCCGCCGCTGATCAGTCGGTACTGGTACTTGCCGGTAAAGCGCTGTGCATACGCTTCGGCTGGTGGATGCGGGGCGCCGTTGGCGTCGCCCTCCAGGGTAATGGTCGGCACGCCAATGCTGGGGAAGCGGGCCAGCCTGGCTTCAAGCGGGTCGTAGCGTGTTTCGCCTTGGGCCAGGCCCAACCGCCAGCGGTAGTTGTGCACGGTGATCGCCACCTGGTCGGGGTTGTCCAGGGCCTTGGCACTGCGCTCGAAGGTGGCATCGTCGAAGGCCCACTTGGGTGAGGCGGTTTGCCAGATCAGTTTGGCGAAGGCATGGCGGTTCTGCTCATAGCCGGCCTGGCCGCGTGCAGTGGCGAAGTAATACTGGTACCACCATTGCAGTTCGGCGCTGGGGGGCAGGGGGGCCTTGGCGGCTTCCTGGCTGCTGATCAGGTAACCGCTGACCGACACCAGCGCCTTGACCCGCTCGGGCCACAGTGCCGAGACGATGTCGGCCGTGCGTGCGCCCCAGTCGAAGCCGGCGAGCACGGCACGCTGGATGTGCAGCGCGTCCATCAACGCGATGACGTCGCTGGCCAGCGCCGCGGGCTGGGCGTTGCGTGGGGTGGCGGCAGACAGGAAACGGGTCTGGCCATAGCCGCGAACGTAGGGCACCAACACCCGGTAGCCTTTGGCGGCGAGGGCAGGTGCGACATGTTCGAAGCTGTGGATGTCGTAGGGCCAGCCATGCAACAGGATCACCACCGGGCCGTCGGCCGGGCCTTGCTCGACATAGGCTATGTCGAGCACGCCGGCGTTGATGTGTTTCAGCGGGCCGAAGTCATCCGCCACGCTGGTGGCTGGCTGGGCCTTCTGTGGCGCAGCCGTGGCGGTATTCGCCGCCATCAGGCCAAGCGGCAGCAGGGCACAGGCAAGCAGCGTACGGCTGAAACGGCGTGGCAGGGCAGTGCTCGAGTGGCGGGCAGGCATTGGGCATCTCCTTGGCGAAGCCATCGGTGCGGGTTGATGGTTACCAGTAAAGATGAAGGCTGTATCAGGGATATGTCCGCACGGCCTGCAGGCGCATGGTTGTGTATCAGCGTTCAGTCTGTACACATGAAGATACAAACACTGGAGGGTCAGCGGCCGCCCGCAAGCCTGCTGCCAGCCAGTACCTGTTCGGTGCGCAAGATGCGCGCATAATCCAGGGCCAGGTTCGCCAGCGAAAGCGCATGTACGTCCTCCGCAGGCCACAGCCGGCCTTGCAGGTCGCGCTGGTCGAAGGTGAAGCAGGCATCTTCGACCACCGCCACGTCGAAACCGAGGTTGCCCGCCGAGCGGGCGGTGGACTCCACGGAGTTGTTGGTTATCACCCCGGCGATCACCAGCTGGTTGATGCCGCGGGTGTGCAGCCAGCGCTCCAGCCCGGAGTTGGCGAAGGCGTCGGGCACATGCTTGTCGAACACCGTTTCGCTCGCCAGTGGCGTGAACGCAGGCTGGAATTCGCAACCGGACTGGCCTGGCCAGAACACCGAATCCACCGCGCGTGACAGGTGGCGCACATGAACCACCGGGCGCGCCAAGTGACGCCAAGCAGCCAGCAGCTCGCCCATGCGCAGTTCGGCTTCCGGGTTGTTGCGCCGGCCCAGGCGTGGGTGGTGAATGCCCGCCTGAAGGTCGATCAGCAGCAGGGCTGTGTTGTCGGCGAAAGCGATCATGGCGGGGTGGCACTCCTTGGCGGGTTCGAGCGGTTGACCCTAGCACAGCGTGAATGCCTGGGCAGCCTTCCGAACCTCGGGATCCGGGCGCTGCTGCGCAACCAGCGACACAAAGCAGGGCTGGGCATCTGATCCGCTTTTTTTCCACAAACCTGCATCTGTAACCGTATCAGCCCAAGCCGGACAATAGGCCCATTCCCGCATCCACACTGTTGAGGTTCCGATGGGCAAGCTCGCGCTGTTCCTGGGTGGTTTTCTGCTGCTGACCCTGCTGATAGGTATTCTTGGCACTATCCCGCCAAGCTGAACTCGATTCCTGCACACCCCACATCTGCGCGGCCTGCCCGGCTTTCGGGCGGGCCTGTCGCTGTTGTCGTTTGGCCGATTCACCCTACCGATTTGTACGATAAGTCGTTCTTTACGCTGGGAAATCTGTCCACAAAAAACGTGGGTAGGTCTGTGGATAAAGTGCTGCAAGCCAAGCGTACGGCGGGCTCTGTTAAATTGAGCAGAATTTGAACAGCCGTTTCCAGGTGTTTCAATAGGCCATGCCGGCGCGGCGCAGCGCCGCGAGCAAGTCTCGTACCCGCGCCGGTAGTTCTCCGGCAGGGTAGACGGCATGCATCTGTGGGTCCTGGCCGCTGCTGGAGGTCAGGCGGTAATGCGGGCATACCCGCACCAGGCGCCCAGCCCTGACCTGCGCTTCGCCGACCCAGGCGGCCAGGCGGGCGATACCGGCACCGGCCAGCGTGCAGTGATACACCGCGTCGCCTGAATCCAGGCGCAACCTCGGCCTGGGCCGCAGGCTGGTGATCTGGCCGTCACGGCAAAAGTGCCAGGCTTTGAGGATGCGTGGGGCGGTGTGCAGGATCAATGCATGCCCTTGCAGGTCCTCGGGGTGCTGTGGCGCACCTGCCGCTGCCAGGTATGCCGGGCTTGCATACAGGTGGCGCTGGTAATCCCACAGCGGGTAACCGATCAATTCGCTCGATTGCGGAAAGGCGCCGCGCACCACGAAGTCGAATTTGCCCTGCAGCGGATCGAGCGCCCCGTCGCTGTACTGCACGTCCAGTGTCACCTGGGGGTGGCGGCGGGAAAACTCGGCCAGTACCTGGGGCAGCACATGTTCACCCAGCAGCTGGGGCACGGCGAAGCGGATCCAGCCCTGTGCACTGCCGCTGAGCGCGGCCAGCTCATCGGCGGCGTCACGTTGCACATCCAGCAAGCGCTCGGCGTGGGGCAACAGGCGCTCGCCGGCTTCGGTCAGGGTAACGGCGCTGGCGTTGCGGTTCAGCAGCTTGCTACCGGCGTTGTCTTCGAGGGCCTGTACTGCGCGTGTTACCGAGCTTGGCGAGCGGCCCAGCGCGCGGGCGGCAGCAACGAAGCTGCGCTTGTGCGCCACGCTGACGAACGCCTGGATTTCCCGCAGCATGTCCAATGCCATTGGCTGTTCCTTGTTGCAGTTTTCGCAATGCGGCATTTCAACACAAGCGCAGCACTTTGATTAGCCTTGCGGGCGTCTTCACTGCCTGGAATCGCATCATGATGGATATCGCTGTGCTCTCCGTGTTCGCCTTTGCCGCCGGGCTGATCGACGCCGCCGTCGGCGGCGGCGGGCTGATCCAGATTCCGGCCTTGTTCAACGTGTTGCCCACGGCGCAACCGGCGGCACTGCTCGGCAGCAACAAGCTGGCGTCGGTCTGTGGCACGGCCTTCGCGGCCCGTTCGTTCATTCGCAAGGTGACCCTGGACTGGGGCCTGATCGTGCCGGCGGCGCTCAGTGCCTTTGTCATGTCGTTTGCCGGCGCTGCCACGGTGTCGCTGGTGCCACCCAGCGTGATGCGCCCGGCGGTGCTGGTGCTGATCGTGCTGATGGCCATCTACACCTTCTGCAAGAAGGATTTCGGCACCTTGCACACACCGGCGAAGATCGGCCGCAAGGAGCAGTGCCTGGCAATACTGATCGGCGGCGCGATCGGCTTTTACGATGGCCTGTTCGGGCCGGGCACCGGCAGCTTCCTGATCTTCCTGTTCATTCGCTTCTTCGCCTTGGACTTCCTGCACGCCTCGGCGTCGGCCAAGGTGGTCAACATCGCCACCAACCTGGCGGCGCTGGTGTTCTTCGTGCCCTCGGGGAATGTGCTGTACGCCATCGCCCTGCCCATGGCCGCGTGCAACGTCCTTGGCGCGCTGACCGGTACCTGGCTGGCGGTGCGCAAGGGGGCGGGTTTTGTACGCGGGCTGTTCCTGGTGCTGTTGTGCGTGCTGATCGCCAAGCTGTCATGGGACTTGCTGGCCGGCTAGCTCAGATCACCTGGCGCTGGGCCTCGGCTTGCTCCACGCGGTTGCGGCCATGCGCCTTGGCCCGGTACAGCGCCTGGTCGGCGCGCGCCAGCAGTTCGTCCAGGGTGGGGGCTGGCGTGTCGGCGGCACAACCGGCCAGGCCAATACTCACGGTAATCTGCAGGCGCTGGTCGGCCTGCAGCACATGCAGGTCCTGCACCGCGCGGCGCAGGCGTTCGGCAGTGAACTTGGCGCGGTCGGGCGCCAGGCCCGGAATGATCACCACGAACTCCTCGCCGCCCAGGCGGGCGAACAGTTCGCTATCGTGCAGCTGGTCTTGCAAGGCAGCGGCGAACTGGCGCAGCACCTGGTCACCCACCGCATGGCCATGGGCATCGTTGATCGCCTTGAAGTGGTCGATATCCAGCATCATCAGCGTCAGTGGTAGCGCCTGGGCGTGTTGCTGACGGCTGTCCAGCAGGGCATTGGCGCGGCGGGTGAAGGCACTGCGGGTGAGCACGCCGGTGAGGTGGTCGATGCTGGCCTGATGCGCCAGGCGCGCCATGAGGCTGCGGTTGGCCTGGCTGACGCAGGCGACCACCAGCGGCCCGAGCACCAGCATGGCGATGCCCAGGCGCGCAGACATCAGGGTGGTCACGCCCGGCTCGCTCTGCGGCACGATGAAATGCATGAGGTTTTGCGCCACCGCGACAATCAGCGTGCTGCCCACGGTAAGCGTCAGCAGGGCAACCAGAAACGGTGAATACGTCCAGGCGCACCACAACAGCGCGGCAATCGGGAACGCAATGGCCCCGGGGCCGCCGAAAGCAATGCCGAGCGCCAGCGAGGCGAGCAGTACCAGCAACGGCGCCAGGCGGATCGCCTGGGCGCCGCCACGCACCAGGGCACGCGCCGAGGGGGCCGTGAGCAGCACCGGCAGCACCAGCACGCTGGTAGAGAACTGTTCGCTGAACCAGGCCAGCCAGGTAGCACGCAAGGACTGTTCGAACCAGGGGGCAGCCATCACCGTTGCCATGCTGGCCGCTACCATGGCACCGGCGGCACAAGCGGCGAACACGCTGACCACGCCGTGGGGGGTACGCATGCGCTGGTGCAGGCGTGGCAAACGCGAGAGCAACAGCCACAGCGTGACGACCATGCCCAGGTTGCACAGGTTGAACCACAGGGCCGGTACCCAGGCGCTGCCGCACAGCAGGTCGGCGCCAACCATGGCCAGCCAGACCAGGGCGAAGCCCGCCAGCGTGGCCTGCCGGGGGAAGCGCAGCAGCACCCCGGCCAGTACCGCATTGACCGGCCAGAACAGCGACAGCGATTCGATCGGGCGGGCCAGGATACCGCCCAGGGTGAGGGCGAAGGTCAGGGCAAGCAAGATGACGACGTGCAACAGGCGCGATTGGGCTGGAAAAACCATGGGCTCGACCGGCAGAGCGGAAACGAAATCCAGGACAACGGCTTGAAGCACCTGGGGCAATGACGTATCAGTGTGTTTCGTCAGGGTACTTGATGTCAATCTGCCGCGATCGGCCGGGATAATGTCAAACTGCCTTCATTGCGTGCCAGTTGCCTCACAGCCCGAAGAACCACGGCACCATCAATACGGTCACCAGCATCACCAGTAGCGTGAATGGCACGCCGACCTTGACGAAGTCGGCAAAGCGGTATTGCCCGGGGCCCAGCACCAGTGTGTTGACCGGCGAAGAAACCGGGGTCATGAACGCGGCCGAGGCGGCCAGCGCCACGGTCATGGCGAACGGGTAGGGTGACATGCCCAGCTGTGCGGCGGTGCTGACGGCTACCGGGGCCATCAGTACCGCAGTGGCGGTGTTGGAGATGAACAGGCCGATCAGCGCGGTGACCGCGAACAGGCAGGCCAGGATGGCGCCTGGGCCGGCACCGCCGAGTAGGCTGACCAGCCCGCTTACGGCCAGGTCGATGCCGCCGGTTTTCTGCAGCGCCTGGGCAAAGGGCAGCATGCCGACAATCAGTACCAGGCTTTGCCAGTGGATGGCCCGGTAGGCGCTGTTCATGTCGATGCAGCGGCCTGCGCCCATCAGCAGGCAGCCGATCAGCGCGGCGATGACGTTGGGTAGCGCGCCGCTGACCATCAGGCCGACCATCACCGCCAGGCTCAGCAGCGCCTGCGGTGCGCGCCTGCGCGCGGGCGCGACCAGGTCGATTTCCGCAGGCAGGCTCAGGACCAGGAAGTCCTTGGGCCGGCTTTGCAGCTGGCGCACCGCCTTCCATGGGCCGACCACCAGCAGGGTGTCACCCAGGCGCAGCTTCTCTTCCACCAGTTGCGCGTCGATCGCCGCCTGTTCGCGGCGCAGGCCAACCACGTTGAGGTCGAAACGGGTGCGAAAGGCCAGTTCGAGGATGCTCTTGCCAATCAGTTGCGAGCCGGGTGGTAGCGACACCTCGGCCATGCCCAGCTCCTGGGACTGGTCGATGAAGTACGCTGCCTTGAAGTGCAATGGCTCCAGCTGCATGGACTGGCACAGGCTGCGCAGGTCGTCATGGTTGGCAAACAGGTCCAGCAGCAACACGTCACCCTGCTGCAGCACGCTAGCCGAGTCGGCAGCGATCACCCGCGTGGTGAACTTGTGCTGGCGCTCGATGCCGATCACGTTGGCGCCATGCCGGGTACGCAGTTCCAGTTCGCCCAGGGTATGGCCGATCAGCGGCGAATGCGGGCGGATGCGCAGGCGCCGTTCGCGGCCATTGAGCTTGTAGTCCAGCACCAGGTCGAGCAAGGTGCGCCGGCTTTCCACCCGGCCATCCTTGCGCACCTCGCCATTCAGCCAATGCCGGGTCAGCAGCATGTAGCCGATGCCCAGCACCAGCACCACCAGGCCGAACGGGGTAAAGCTGAAAAAGCTGAAGCCTGCTTCGCCATGGCGCACCAGCTCGCTGTGCACCACCACGTTGGGCGGCGTGGCCACCAGGCTGAGCATGCCGCTGATCAGGCCGGCGAAGGCCAGTGGCATCATCAGCCGGCTGGGCGAAAGCTGCAGGCGCGCGGCGATGCTCAGCACCACCGGAATGAAGATCGCCACCACGCCAGTGGAGCTCATGATCGACCCCAGCCCCGCCACGGCCACCATCAGCAGCACCAGCAGGCGGGCTTCGCTGTTGCCGGCGCGCTCGCTCATCCACTCGCCGATGCGGTAGGCGATGCCGGTGCGCACCAGGCCTTCACCGATCACGAACAGGGCGGCGATCAGCACCACGTTGGGGTCGCTGAAACCGGCCAGCGCCTGCTCCACGCTGAGGATGCCCGACAGCGGCAGGGCGAGGATCACCAATAGCGCGACCACGTCCATGCGCGGGCGGTTGATGACGAACAGGACGATGACGATGGCCAGCAGGCCGAGGACCCAGAGCAGCTCTTGGTTCATGGGGAGGGGGTGTTCCTTCACACAGGGGCACGTTAGACAGTAGCAGGCAGTGTGCCGGATTGTGCTGAAGGGGGTATTGATGTACTGCAGGGTTTGCAAAACAGAAGGGGCCGCATTGCGGCCCCTTGGTCACCGGGATCAGTGGCGGTGACGGCGGTGGTGCCTGCCGCCATTGTCGCCCAGGTGGTTGCCGATGGCGCCACCGGCCGCGCCGCCCAGGCCGGCGCCCACGGTGGAGCCGGTCTTGCCGCCCACCGCGCCGCCCAGCAGCGAACCGCCAGCCGAGCCCAGGCCACCGCCGATGGCAGCTTCGGTACGGTTGCCTTTGCTTGCGCCTACCGCACTGCCGGCTGCGCCGCCGAGGCCGGCGCCAATGGCCGCCCCAGTGCGGCCGCCGATCTGTTGGCCAACAACGTTACCCAGAACACCACCCAGGCCACCGCCAATGGCGGCAGTACCGTCACCGGCGAAAGCGCCCTGGCACAGCAGCAGGCCAAGGGCAAGGGAAGGCAGAGTCACACGCATGATACGAACCTCGAAGGAATCATAAGGTAAAGGTGCCGCGCACGGGCGGCGAATCTGGGGGAGAAGACGCTTCAGCGGTAGTAGCGGTCACCGCGGTAATCACGATCGTCATCATCGTCGTCATGGCGATCATGCCGATGGTGGTGACGGTGCTCATGGTCGCGGTCCCGCCAGCCATCGTCGTCGTCATGGTAGCGATGGCTATGGCAGCCTGCGGTGAGCAGGACAACGGCGATCAGCGAAAGGCTTGCAAGACGGGGTATCACGATATAGGTCCTTGATCCGCAACGGTTTGCGGCACACCTCCTGAGACTGGAAATGCTCCATTTGGTTTCGCTGGCAGGCAAAAATATTTGCCATGCCAGCGCTGAGCGGAAGGCCTGATGCGGGCAGGTTCAGCGCGCTGGCTGGATCGCCAGCACGACACCGTTGGTGATCTGCACCAGCACGTAGTGATCGCCCATGCGCACCCAGTGGCTTTCCTTCTCCGGTGCCGGCAGGCCTTTGCCTTTCCAGTCCTTCAGGGCCTGGTCATCGCGCTTGTACTGGTCAGGCGCCTTGTCGCCGACCTTGAGTTCGCGGTTGTGGGTTTCCGGGGCGGTGATGCTTTCTTCGCTGGATGGCGCGGCACCGACGGCCAGGGGCAGGCAGGGCAGTGCAGCAAGTAGCAGGTAGTGCAGTTTCATGACGATTCCTCGTGGCGGCATGTCTTAGCTGCGACAGCGGTTTGCGCCAGGCAATTCACTCGCGATGCCTGCCAGTGCTAGAGTCGCCTTCTTTTTTACCCTGAGGATGGAACATGCGTGCGATTCTGCCGATGGCCGCGGCACTGATGCTGGTGGGTTGTGCTTCTGCAACCATGGAAACGGCCCGCGGTGGCAAGCCGACCGCGCAGTTGGACTCGCACAAGGCGCCGGAGCTGGTGGCCCAATGCATCCAGTTCAGCTGGCAGGAGGAGAAGGTGTTCGGCGACGACGCCAGCGGCTATCTGGAACCGCGCAAACAGGGCGGGTTCACGGTTTATACCCGTGAAGCCGAAGCGTTCGTGGATGTATACCCGCAAGCCGGTGGGGCTCGGGTGGATTTCTACGCGCAGAAAAACGATGGCGTGGCGCTACAGCGCCGGGCCGCGGCGGCGACTTGCCTGTAACCAGCGGACAGCACAATCGCAGCCTCTGTGGGAGCGGGTATACCCGTGCCTGCGCCAGTACCGGCGTTGCCGCCTTCGCGGCTGCGCAAGCTGCCACAGGGCCGCGTTGGCTTTACAATTTTTCGCAAGGCGGTCCTGTCGCCGTGAGCCTGGTGGAGGCTAGCATGAGCGCCTGCCACTCAGGGAAAACAGCATGGACCGCTCACTGCAACTCAACCGCGCCAGCTGGGACGAACGCGCGCCGCTGCACGCCGCCTCGAAGGACTACCAAGTCGAACGGTTTGTCCAGCATCACGACCACCTGTCCGATACCGTGCGCTTTGACCTGCCATTGCTCGGCGACATCAACGGGCTTGATACCGTCCACCTGCAGTGCCACATTGGCACCGATACCCTGTCGCTGGCGCGCCTCGGCGCCAAGGTCTGTGGCCTGGACTATTCGGCGGCATCGCTGGCCGAGGCGCGGGCTTTGGCCGAGCGCTGTGCTGCACCAATCAGGTATGTCGAGGCTGACGTCTACGCTGCCAGCGAGGTGTTGCCGGCCGGCACCTTCGATCTGGTCTACACCGGCATAGGTGCGCTCTGCTGGCTGCCGCGCATCGAGCCATGGGCGCGTACCGTCGCTGCGTTGCTGAAACCGGGCGGGCGCCTGTTCCTGCGTGACGGTCACCCGGTGCTGATGGCGGTCAATGAAGACCATCAGGACCGCCTGCAGCTGGAATACCCCTACTTCGAGCAGCAAGCGCCGACGGTCTGGCATAGCGAGCAGACCTACGTCGACACCGAGCAGCGCCTTACCCACTGCGAAACCCACGAATGGAACCACGGCCTGGGCGAAGTCATCAGCGCCTTGCTCGGCCAGGGCATGCAACTGACTGCTCTGGTCGAGCACCAGAGCATTCCGTGGGAGGCGTTGCCGGGGCAGATGGCCAAGGGTAACGATGGCGAGTGGCGCTTGCGTGACCGGCCTGCGCGCCTGCCACTGAGCTATACGCTGATGGCAATCAAAGCCTGATCAGGACAGATACCCGCCATCGACATTGAGCGCCGTGCCGGTGGTATAGCTGGAGGCATCGCTGGCCAGGTACAACACGGCGCCGGCCATTTCCTTGGGGTCGGCTACGCGCTTGAGCGGGATCTGCTGCAGTGCAGCATTGCGGATAGCGTCGTTCTTCACCAGTGCCGAGGCGAACTTGGTGTCGGTCAGGCCCGGCAGCAGCGCGTTGCAGCGGATGCCGAACGGCGCGCATTCCTTGGCGAAGACCTTGGTCATGTTGATGACCGCCGCCTTGGTCACCGAATAGATGCCCTGGAACAGGCCAGGTGAAACCCCGTTGATCGACGCGACGTTGATGATGCTGCCGCCACCCTGCTCGCGCATCAGCTTGCCGGCCTCCACCGACATGAAGAAGTAGCCACGGATGTTGACGTCCACGGTCTTCTGGAATGCGCCCGGGTCGGTGTCCAGTACATTGCAGAATTGCGGGTTGGTGGCGGCGTTGTTGACCAGGATGTCCAGCCGACCGAATTGTTCGCGGATACCGGCGAACACCTGCTGGATCTGCTCCAGTTCGCCGATGTGGCAAGCCACCGCCGTGGCCTTGCCTCCCGCGGCGATGATGGCCTCGGCAACCTGCTGGCAGCCGTCGAGCTTGCGGCTGGACACGATCACATGGGCACCTTGCTGCGCCAGCAAGTGGGCAATCGCCTCGCCAATGCCGCGGCTGGCACCGGAAACGAAGGCGATCTTGCCGTCGAGGTCGAACAGGTGGGTCTTGGACATGCTGTTTTCCTTGTTATCCGTTGTCGAGGTCTGGCTCAGAGGCTGGACTTGGCAATGACCTGCAGGGTCATGTGCTCCAGCAGGCGGTTCATGTGGATGAACTGGGCGAAACGCTTGTCCTGGGTCTGGCCGTGGTAATAGCGGTAATAGATCTGCTGGACGATGCCAGCCAGGCGGAACAGGCCATAGCAATAGTAGAAATCGAAGTTGTCCAGGCGGATGCCGGCGCGCTCGGCATAGTAGTCGACGAACTGGCGACGGCTGAGCATGCCCGGTGCGTTACTGGGTTGGCGGCGCATCAGCTGCACCGGCGCCGGGTCCTCGGCCTCGATCCAGTAGGCCAGGCTGTTACCCAGGTCCATCAACGGGTCGCCGAGGGTGGCCATTTCCCAGTCCAGCACACCGATGATGCGCATGGGGTTGGCGGCATCGAGGATCACGTTGTCGAAACGGTAGTCGTTGTGCACGATGGCCGCGCGCGGGTGGTCGGCAGGCATCTTTTCGCGCAGCCAGGCGGTTACCTGTTCCCAGCGCGGGGCATCCGGGGTCAGGGCTTTTTCGTAGCGGCTGGTCCAGCCTTCGATCTGGCGCTGTACATAGCCTTGTGGCTTGCCGAGGTCGGCCAGGCCGCAGGCGTTGTAGTCCACCTGGTGCAGCTCCACCAGGCGGTCGATGAAGCTTTTGCACAGGGCCTCGGTGCGCGGGGCATCGAGGTCCAGTTCGGCCGGGATGTCCGAGCGCAGGATGATGCCGTTGACCCGCTCCATGACGTAGAACTCGCCGCCAATCAGGCTGATGTCGGTGCAGTGCACATAGGCCTTGGGGCAGTACGGGAAGCCGCTGTTCAGTTGGTTGAGGATACGAAATTCGCGGCCCATGTCGTGGGCCGACTTGGCCTTCTGGCCGAACGGCGGGCGGCGCAGCACGAAGTCGCGGTCCGGGTAGCTGACCAGGTAGGTGAGGTTGGAAGCGCCGCCGGGGAACTGGGTGATGCGCGGCAGGCCGTCCAAGCCGGGAATATTGGCCTTGAGGTAAGGGTCGATGACGGCTGCATCGAGTTCTTCGCCGGGGCGTACCTGGGTGGACTGGTCGGTGAGCGTCATGCGTTTTCCTTATTCTCGATCGCAAGGACTATTGGCTAATCTAATGCGCTGGTGAGGTTGGAACAAGCGTGCCAGATACTAAATAGGTAAGGGTGTTGCAGCTTGATCAACTGCCTTGATGAAGCTGCACTGTTCGCCTGGCGCGCAACCGTGTAGGAGCGGCCTTGTGTCGCGATGGGCCGCACCGCGGCCCCGGCGATCTTGTATCAGCGCCGCAATCCTGGGCCGCTTCGCGCCCCATCGCGACACAAGGCCGCTCCTACAAAAAAGCCAGCGCAGCCTGCCGAGGGCAAAAAAAAACCGAAGCCATTCAGGCTTCGGTTTCTGATCAGCCGGTATCGCCAGCCCTCAGGACGGGAACAGCTCGCTGAGCTTCATCGACAGCATCATGTCGCCTTCAACGCGCAGCTTGCCGCTCATGAACGCCTGCATGCCGTCGGTTTCGCCGCTGACGATACCCTTGAGGGTTTCGCTGTCCATCACCAGCGTGCAGTTGGCATCCGGGTTTTCGCCTTCCTGCAGGTCGCAAGTGCCGTCCTTGACGATCAGCGCGTAGTGCTTGTCTTCGTCGGTGATGTTGAAGCCGAACACCAGGTCCAGGCCGGCGGCAGCGGATGGGTTGAACTTCTCTTGCATCTTTTTGACGGCATCAGCTACGGAGGTCATGGCGCATTCCTTATAGAGTGATTTACACGTCCCCGCAGGGACACAACAAGCCGGGCTCATCGATAGGTGACAAGCTCCGGCGCCTTCAACAGCTGCACATGGGCCTGGCTGTTGAAGGAAGCCAGTGCCACGTCGCGGCCGCGGAACTTCAGCTGGCTGAGCGACGTGTTGATGATCTGCCAGTTCAGCGCGAACGCCTGGCCGGGGGTAATACGGGTAACCAGGTGGAGCAGGGCGGCAATGGTGCCGCCCGAGGTGAAGATGGCGATATTCTCGCTGCCGGCGGCGCCATCAAGTACGCGGTGCAGGCCATCGCGCACCCGCGTAGTGAAGGCCTGCCAGGTTTCCAGGCCATCGTCGGCATGCTCGCCCTCGTACCAACGCTGTACCATCAGTGCGAACAGGCGCTGGAATTCGCTGCGATGCTGTGCAGCATTACGCAGGATGTGCAGGGCATCAGGCTCGTCCGGCAGCAGCCCGGGTAGCAAGGCGCGGATCACGCCGTCGGCATCGAACTCATTGAACGCGGCATCGGTCTCAACAGCCGGCACCGGGCAGCCACTGGCGTGCAGAGCCTCCAGTGCCAGGCGCGCGGTATCCTGCTGGCGGCGCAGGTTGCCTGCCACGCAGCGGTCCAGGCGCACGCCGAGCTGGGCCAGGTGTTCGCCCAGGGCCTGGCTTTGGCGCACGCCCACCGGCGAGAGGACGTCGTAGTCTTCGGCGCCGAAGGAGGCTTGGCCATGTCGGATCAGGTAGAGGTTGCCCACGGAAGGTTCCGGCCTGTTGGAGGTTGCTGCGAGGTTAGGATGCGGCACACGGGCTGTCAACGAAAAAACATACAAGCGTTTGAAAAGCTTGTTTGAAAGATGTTGCCAGCGTTTGCACCGGCTGGCAGCACCTCAGGCGCAACGGTATGCTTGCTACAGTTACGCGCCGTTGTGGCGCAGGTATTTAAGGAGTCAATGTGGAGTTTCTTGCCGAATACGCAAGCTTTCTCGCCAAAACCGCCACCCTGGTCATCGCCATCCTGGTGGTGCTGTCGGCCATCGCCGGGCTGCGTGGCAAAGGGCGGCGTAAACCGGGCGGGCAATTGCAGGTCACCCGTCTGAACGAATTCTACAAGGACCTGCGTGAGCGCCTGGAGTCCGGCCTGCTCGACAAGGCCGAACTCAAGGCGTTGCGCAAGCAGCAGGCCAAGGCGGAAAAACAGCAGCAGAAGAAGAAAGGCAAGGCCGAGGAAAAGGGCCGGGTCTTCGTCCTGGACTTCGACGGTGACATCAAGGCCTCCGCCACCGAAAGCCTGCGCAACGAAATCACTGCGCTGCTGACCCTGGCCACCCCGCATGACGAAGTGGTATTGCGCCTGGAAAGCGGGGGAGGCCTGGTACACAGCTACGGCCTGGCCGCCTCGCAACTGGCGCGCATCCGCCAGGCTGGCATCCCGTTGACCGTGTGCATCGACAAGGTGGCCGCCAGCGGCGGCTACATGATGGCCTGCATCGGCGAAAAGATTGTCAGCGCACCGTTCGCCGTGCTGGGCTCCATCGGCGTGGTGGCGCAATTGCCCAACGTCAACCGCCTGCTGAAAAAACACGACATCGATTTCGAAGTGCTCACGGCCGGTGAGTACAAGCGCACCCTGACCGTGTTTGGCGAGAACACCGAGAAGGGGCGGGAGAAGTTCCAGGAAGACCTGGACATCACCCATCAGCTGTTCAAGGATTTCGTCGCCCGGTATCGCCCGCAGCTGCACATCGACGAAGTGGCCACCGGCGAAGTGTGGCTGGGCGTCGCGGCACTCAACCGCAAGCTGGTGGACGAATTGCAGACCAGCGACGAATACCTCAGCGAGCGTGCACGCACTGCCAACCTGTTCCACTTGCACTATGCCGAACGCAAGAGCCTGCAGGAGCGCATCGGCATGGCTGCCAGCGGCACGGTGGAGAACACCGTGGTGGGGTTATGGAGTAAACTCGGCCGCCTACGCTAACACCTTGAACCCGTTGAAATTTTTTTTCGTTCAGGGGGTTGCAAGGTTAAACGAATGCAGACATAATGGCGCCCATCGAAACGCAGCAAACTTTGAAAAAGGTTCAGCGTTTCAAGGAGATAGCGAAGCGCAAGCCGCTAGATCCGAACTTTGAGGCCGAGTAGCAAAGTGGTTATGCTCCGGATTGCAAATCCGTCTACGCCGGTTCGATTCCGACCTCGGCCTCCACTATTCGAAAGCCCCGCAGATTAACGTCTGCGGGGTTTTTCTTTGTGGGCTGAAAAAATTAAGTCCTACAACCAGTTATCCTTCCTCATTGCCAGAGCCTGGCGATAGCGTCGAGGCGGCGTGGCCTTGAGCACATGTTGTAAGCTCCCTGTTGTGCAGGAGCTCGCCAGCTTCAGGCGCCTGGTTGACCTTGCAGCCGACGGCTGACAAGGAGCAAAAACAGAACAGAGCTGTCCCAAACCTCAGCGATGCTGCGAGTTTGAGTTCTACTGCCTTGCGAGATGACACATGCCACTAGATAAAAGGTTTGCTGCATATCAGCTCCTGAGAGAGCTGGATGCCATAACCTCGTCGATCATGAACCAAGTCGCGTACGGACGTATTGGCGATCCTTCATGGAAAGAGGCGCAGGCCCATCATCGGGAAGTCTTCGAGAAGTGGATGAGCTTTGCCGCGACGCTCAACCCTCCCGAGCTGTGTGGCCTCGGCAATGAGGATGACAATGATTCGGCCGAGTTGCGATCAGGCTGATCGTTCCGTTTCACTCGATACGTGCTTGGCCTTTCCCGGTCGTCCGGAAGCCATTTATTTGGCGTCAAAAATCTTGAGTCGGTGTGCTCGTTGCTGTAAGAAGCATCTTTCTCGATAACTCAGGACATTGGGACGATGGCGAGGGAGCGTGGCGAGTGCTTCTGGCAGTGGGGCGACCCGGTATTACACACCAGAACTCATAACGAAACGTTGAGTGACGGAACCCAAATCGATGTGCAGGTTCGGCTGTCCAGAACCGGCGCAACCCAGATGTTCATCGGTGTCTATGCTCCCGGTGGAGCGATGATCCACGAAGAAAGCTTTGATTCTCGCCCAGGAGAGACGATGACGCGGGCAATGGCCCGGGGCGTAGGGCGTGCTCGCTGCCTGGCTGGCGGAGTGCGATCGCCCAGCCGGAAGGTCGCCACGGGGTAGTCTTGCGCGACGTCCAGGCCATTGCTGAGTTCTGCCGAAAACAACGAGACGCTCGAGTTTCAGGCGGGTGTAGGGCATCGGCCAGTCACCCGCTGCAGTGCCTGGTCGGTCGCTTGAATATTTGTCGCGCACGCCCCTAGATTCACGCCTCGGTCGGCCGGATCAGTGGATTGTCTTTCCCTTCCGCGAACAAGGAGGTGCCCTCATGACCCAGTTTCCGCGACGTCTCTATGTCTGCGAAGGCTTTGTCGAGACGGGCGAAGTGATCGATGGCGAGTTGATCATGCGACGTCTGTTGGCATGATCGAAAGTGGGGGTGCCCAGGCGCCCCCGCTGCCTCGCCTCATGCAAAGGCGCTAGCCTTCAGGTGGGCTTATCCCACAGATGAATTCATCCGACCCCAAGCGGTGCGAACCGAACTCCACCACGTAGCCATGACCACGGCGCTGTGCCTCGGCCCTGGCCGTCTTCTGGTCGGCATAAACATCGACGAAATGCCAAGGATGGCGGTCTCTCAGCACGCCCCAACCGAGCAACCAGCCTTCATTGCCTGGGTCGGGTGGCAGGTTCTTCGCCAAGCTGCGGATGCTCATGTCTGTACCTCGATTAGCTGACCAGTCGCCTGTTCGCGAAGGCGCTACGACTCACGGCTTGGACACTACCGTGAAGGAAGCATCGCATTTCGGCTGCAGTAACACTGGCCTATCGAACAGCGCACCGCCACTGGTGATGAAGCCGCTGGTCTTTTCCAGATAAGCCCATAAGCCCAGATCGTGGATGACGATTTGTGTCGCAGTGTGCGGCTGACCAAGGCTGAGCTCGTATTCGATCCGCTCGAGCACGTCTTTTGCTTCTTCTTCCGTCATGCTGTCCACCCCTTCAAACCACCGTTCATCTCAGGCCCGGCAGGTTGCCAGGCAGAAATTCCTGCCCTTACCAGCAACTAGAGCCCAGGCGGCACCGGTTGGTTCGTTTTTATCAAGGGGTAGCGTGCGCTGCAGCCACAGCCAGCGCACGTGTACGTCATCCTTCGAACTGAATCACCATCCGCCCTTTGATCTTGCCCTCCAGCATTTCCTCGAAGATGTGGTTGATATCTTCGATAGGGCGCAGCGTGACCTTCGGCACCACTTTCCCTTCTGCGGCAAACTGGAAGGCTTCCTGCAGGTCCTGGCGGGTACCGACCAGCGAACCGACCACTTCGATACCGTCCAGCACCAGGCGGGGGATATTCAGGTCCATGGCTTCCGATGGCAGCCCGACTGCCACCAGTCGTCCGCCGGCGCGCAGGGCGTCGACCGCCGAGTTGAAGGCAGCCTTGGCCACTGCGGTAACCACCGCCGCATGGGCGCCTCCGGTCTTTGCCTGGATGACCTTGGCAGCATCTTCGGTACGCGGATTGATTACCAGGTCGGCGCCCATCTCGCTGGCGAAGCGCAGCTGCTCGTCATTGACATCGATGGCGATCACTTTGGCGTTGAACACGTTCCTGGCATATTGCAGCGCCAGGTTGCCAAGGCCACCGAGGCCGTAGATGGCGATCCACTGGCCGGGGCGGATGTTGGAGACCTTCACCGCCTTGTAGGTAGTCACGCCGGCGCAAGTAATGCTGCTGGCTGCCGCGGAGTCGAGCCCGTCGGGCACTTTGACCGAGTAGTCGGCCTTGACGATGCAGGCTTCGGCCATGCCGCCGTCTACCGTGTAGCCGGCGTTCTTCACCTCGCGGCACAGGGTTTCATTGCCGCTGTTGCAATACTCGCAATGCCCGCAGCCCTGGTAGAACCAGGCCACGCTGGCGCGGTCGCCTGGCTTGAGCGAGGTGACGCCCGGCCCGACCTCCTGGACCACGCCAATACCTTCGTGGCCCAGCACCACGCCGGTCTTGTCACCGAAGTCGCCGTTTTTCACATGCAGGTCGGTGTGGCACACACCACAGCATTGCATCTTCAGCAGCGCCTCGCCGTGTTCGAGTGGGCGCAGGGTCTTCTCCACCACCTCTACGCGACGGCCTGGGGCAACAACAGCAGCTTTCATATGAGCCTCCGTTTCCTGTTCCGAATGGGCTTGCTTATCGCCGGCTAAGCATAGCTCTGGGTCGCTACGGGAAAACTGCTTCAGGTCATGCTCAGGGGCGCGGCGTATGCCACAAAAAGAAAAGCCCGCGGCAAGGATGCGGCGGGCTGTAAGAACATAGGGAGCAGGGTCAGTGTGCCCAGCCGGATGTCAGTATTTTGTGAAGTTCAGGTGATAGGGGTGTCACGCATGGCTCAGGTCCAGTTGGCTGATCACACACACCGAGCCGTCTTCGGGCGGCGTGGTATCGGTATAGTCCACCTGGTTGTACACCCCGCCATGGAAGTTCAGCGTGCGCGTGGCCCAGGTATCGTTCAGTTGGAGGCCCGAGGTCGTGCCGGTGCGGCCATTGCAGCTGGCGCTGACCGTGCAGGCGCCGGCCGCCGTTACCTCGATGGTGATGTCGAAGCGCGCCCCCAGCGGGACGTCGGTCAGTACCGTGCTGCTGCTGGTAGTGAGCTGGTTGAACTCGGTACGGAAACCGACGGTTATTCTGGCCTTGTTCCAGAACACCTTGATAGGTGGGCTGTCATCGTCTTTGACATGCAACTGGGCAATCACCACTTTCTGCGCCAGGTTGACCTTCTCCAGCACCATGGTCTGGTGGTTGCGGTGCCGGGCGGTGCTGTTCAGTGCCCAGTAGACGGGCTCCTTCCACTCGCAGCGGGTGCGGTGGGTGCTTTTGCTGGAGGCGCCCTTGGTCGGGGCGGTCAGGCGCACCGAGCCATCACTCAGGCGGGCAACCACCTCGGGCAGCGTGGCCAGCGCCTGGGCGCCGGTCAATTCCAGGGCGACCGGGTCGGTGGCGGATTTGGCTACGGGGGTGGTAATGATCAGGGTGTCGATGTTTACAGTCATGGATGCTCTCCTTGAAAAACAAAGGTCCTGCATCATTTGCGAGCGTGGCCAGCATGGGCCGGGTTCCCTGTGATTTTCCTGCATTGGACAGGGGGAGGGTGGCAGCCATAAAAAAGCCCGCCGGGAAAGGCGGGCAAGCAACGTTTGAAGGGAGAGCCTGCAGGTTGGACTCGGCCGGTTAACCCAGCATTAAACGGTAATGCATTGACCTGCGCGGTTGATCAGCCTATACAGGCCTGCCACGAGCCCAGGAGCCAGCATGCACGACGAAGACGACCTGCACGAACCCGAGCATGATCACCTGCTTGATCACGAATTCCTGTACGACGACAGTGAAGCAGAAGCCGATGCCCGAGGCATCGAGGATGACATCGAGGAAGACGAACAAACGCTGGATGAGCTCGATGACGAAGAACGCGATCACCCAGCGTGGTTCGACGACTGCGAAGAGGAGTGATTCAGCGACCGTCTACTGAAAAACGCCCTGGGCCACTGACGGCCAGCGCCAGCAGGCCGCCCATGATGCTGAGGTTTTTCAGGAACTGGGTCAGGTTGGCACTGCGCTCCGGGTCGACCATGTTCCAGAACGGGTGGCCCAGCAACGCAGTGCCCAGCACGAACAGGGCGAACAGGAACGCCAGTGGCCGGGTGTAGAAGCCGAGGATCAGCAGGATGCCGACAACGAATTCCATGAGAACGGCAACTGCTGCTGCCAGCATCGGGGCAGGGGCGCCCAGCGAGGTCATGTAGCCGACCGTGCCGTCGAAACCGGTCAGCTTGCCCCAGCCAGACAAGATGAACAGGATCATCAGTGTCACTCGGGCGACCAACAAAAGGATGTCGCGTTGACCATCGAACAGTGAGTAGCGCATGGCAGCGTTCCAGTGGACCAATATATGCACCACTCTAGCAGCTGCGGCGAGGCTTGTTGGTGCGCAACAAAAAAGCGCCCTGAAGGCGCTTTTTCAAAGGAATTTGGTGCGAGTGGCGGGACTCGAACCCGCAAGGCTCACGCCGACAGATTTTAAGTCTGCTGTGTATACCAATTCCACCACACTCGCACGCTTGAAGGGGTCGTGAGGACCGGCTCGCTTCTAAGCAGAAGGGCTTCGCATTCAAGCGCGCTTTATAACCCATCGTTATAGTTGCGTCAACCACAGCACCTATGATCAACAGAGAAGGGGTCGGTCGAAGGAGCAATTGACACCTTGCTGTCAATGCGCCACCGTCCTTCTTCTATTGGATCCAATGAGTGTGCGGCGATGACTCGATCCGAAGCTTCGCAGCGTATCCTGTACCAACGGCTTTTATGGCGGCTGCTGTTCGCGCACGTGCTGGTGTTGGGCGCCTTTCTTTATGTGTGCCTGATCAGCCTCGGCGTGTACCTGGTGATGCTGGGGTTCGATGCCGAACACGCTCAGCCGCAGCAGTTGATGGCCTTCGCCGGTGGTGGCTTGATACTGCTGGTCAGCCTGTGGCTGCTCAAAGTGACGATGCCGTGGTGCATCGGCTCGGTATCGGTTGACTCCGAACACTGAGCTGCGCCAACCCCTGAGCCCAGCCACGCGCGAGCAGGCTGGTGGGTGCGTATTTTTCCTTTCCTGCCGTACCGGTGGAGTTTGCATGGTTTCAGCCGACTGTCTCAACCCCGTCATGCCTGACCACCGCTATGAGCAATTGGTCCAGTCGGTGGTGGATTACGCCATCTATATGCTCGACCCGACCGGCCATGTGGTGTCGTGGAATGCCGGTGCGCAACGCATCAAGGGCTACCGCGCCGATGAAGTGATCGGCCAGCATTTCTCATTGTTCTTCACTACCCAGGATTGTGCCGAGGGCCGCCCGGAGCATTTGTTGCGGCAGGCATTGGAGCAGGGTAGCGCGCAGGACGAAGGCTGGCGGGTGCGCAAGGATGGCACGCAGTTCTGGGCCTTGGCCGTGCTGCATGTGATTCATGATGACCTTGGCCAGGTTGTTGGCCTGGCCAAGGTCATCCGCGATATCACCGACCGCCGCGAGGCGGCGCTGCAACTGGATGCGGTACGCGCCCAGCTGTTCCAGGCCCAGAAGCTGGAAGCACTGGGCCAGTTGACCGGCGGCCTGGCCCACGATTTCAACAACCTGTTGACCATCATCATCAGCTCGGCGCACCTGGCTCTGTCCACCAAGGACCCGGCACGCGCCCAGCGCATGCTGCAGCACATTCTCGACGCCGGGCAGCGGGGTACTGAACTGACCCAGCAGTTGCTCAGCTTTGCCCGCCATCGCACGTTCGATGTAACCCGCGTCGCCCCGGCCAGCCTTGTCGCCGCCACGCGCGGCCTTCTGGAGCATGCGCTGCCGGGTTCGATCGAGCTGAAGGTGCTGCTGCAACCGGACCTGCCGCTGATCGAGGTGGATGCCGGGCAGTTGCAGATGGTGCTGCTCAACCTGCTGTTCAATGCCCGCGACGCCATTGCCGGGCGGGGCCGGATCGGCTTGACCGTCGATGTGGTCGAGCTGGCTGGCGAGGTGGAAGGGCTGCACGGCGGTTTTGTGCGTTTCGAGGTGGAAGACAGCGGTGAAGGGATTGCGCCAGCGGTACTGCCGCGGATCTTCGAGCCGTTCTTCACCACCAAACCCTTTGGCAAGGGTACCGGCCTGGGCCTCTGCCAGGTGTACGGCTTCGCCAGGCAGAGCGGTGGCGCGATCCGTGTCGAGAGTGAACCCGGTCAGGGAACTTGCATGCAGCTTTACTTGCCAATCTATCAGGACCAGACACACAGCCAACTCGACAGGTAGATACCATGGCTCAGGCACTCAGGCGGCTGGTGACGGGCATCGAAGGGCTCGATGCGTTGTTGAAGGGTGGCCTGGTGGCCGGTGCGTCCTACATCGTGCAGGGCCCGCCGGGGGCCGGCAAGACCATTCTTGCCAACCAGCTGGCCTGCGGGCATGTGCGCGGCGGTGGCCGGGTACTGGTGGCGACCTTGCTCAGCGAGTCGCACGAGCGGCTGTTCCAGTACCTGGCGACCCTGGAATTCTTCGACCCGTCGCTGGTCGGCGACCCGATCCAGTTCGTCAGTGCCTTCGACACCCTGGAGCAGGAAGGCCTGGATGCGGTGGTGCGGCTGCTGCGCCAGGAAATCGCCCGGCAACAGGCCAGCCTGTTGATCGTCGATGGCGTGCTCAATGCGCGCGTGCGCGCAGAAACCACGCTGGATACCAAGAAGTTCGTCTCCGAATTGCAAGGCCATGCGGCATTTGCCGGCTGCACCGTACTGCTGTTGACCAGCGCGCGCCTGGAAGAGGGCAGCCCCGAGCACACCATGGTCGACGGCGTGATCGAGCTGGGCGAGCAACTGCACGGCAGCCGTGCCGTGCGCCATATCCAGCTGCGCAAGACGCGCGGCAGTGCGGCGCTGTCGGGGCGCCACGAATGCCTCATCGATGAAGCCGGCCTGCACGTCTACCCGCGCCTGGAGTCGCTGTTCGGCCACCCCAGCTCTGCGGGCACTGCCACCCGGGAGCGGGTCAGCTGCGGCGTGGCAACCCTGGATGAAATGCTTGGCGGTGGCCTGGCCACGGGCTCGGTCAGCCTGCTGATCGGGCCCTCCGGTATTGGCAAGACCTCATTGGGCCTGGCCTTCCTCGGTGCCAGCAGCCCGCAGGCGCCGGGGCTGCATTTCGGCTTCTACGAAACGCCGGAACGCTTGCGTATCAAGGCCGCGTCGTTGGGGCACGATTTTGTCGCGATGGAGCAGCGCGGCAGCCTGCAGCTGTGCTGGCAGCCAACCACAGAAGGCCTGCTCGATCAGGTCGGGGCGCGCCTGCTGGAGCGGGTCGAGGCACAAGGCAGTAAGCGCGTGCTGATCGACAGCCTGGGGGCGTTCAGCCGCCTGGCCATCGACCCGGCGCGGCTCAATGCATTTTTCCGCGCCTTGACCGGCGAGCTGCGCGCGCGTGACGTCAGCGTGATGCTCACCTGGGAAATGCGCGATATCTTCGGCGCGGAAATCAGCGCCCCGGCGCCAGACCTGTCGAGCATCGTCGACAACCTGATGCTGATGCGTTTCGTCGAGCTGGATTCGCAGCTGCGGCGTATGTTGTCGATCCTCAAGGTGCGTGACAGCCATCACGACCCGGCCTTGCACGAGCTGCAGATCGGGCCACAAGGCCTTACCTTGCGCAAGGCGTTCGAAGGCGCCTGTGGAGTGCTTTCAGGAACGCCGGTGCCACAGGGAAGTGGCTGACGGGGCGGGCCAATGAACACCATCCTGATCGTCGATGACGAATACCTGATTGCCGATATCCTCGGTTTTGCCCTGGAGGACGAAGGCTTTCTGGTAGAAAAGGCCAGCAATGGCTTGAAGGCCCTGGAAGCGCTGAAGGAAAAGCGCGTTCAACTGGTAATTACCGACTACATGATGCCGCTGCTCAACGGTGAGGAACTGGTGCGTTCGATGCGCCAGGACCCGGACCTGAGCGACCTGCCGGTCATCCTCATGAGTGGGGCGCAAGCCAACCAGGGGCGCCCGGAACTGTTCGCCGCGGTGTTCGACAAGCCGTTCGACATCGACGGTATGATCGCCAAGGTGCGCGAACTGCTCGGCACCTGAGGCGCGGGGCGGTCAAGCGCGTCCGTGCGGCTTGAGGCGGGTCGCTCAGTGCGAGTCGTCGTGCTTTTCCGGGGCCGGGCTGCCGGCCTGGATACGCTTGAAGATCTCTTCACGATGGACCTGGACATCTTTCGGTGCATCGATACCGATCCTCACCTGCATCCCCTTGACGCCCAGAATGGTGACTTTGATGTCATCATTGATGACGATGCTTTCGCCAACCTTACGGGTGAGTATCAGCATGTAGTTCTCCTTGGTGATGTAAAAGTCCGTCGGGCTAGTTGCCGCGGCGGCGGGAGCTGGTCCCTCTTCCTTCTCATTAAAGACGCTTTCGGCGGATAGTAATTCCCCGACAGACAAATTCTGTTGCGTGTCTTCAGTCGCAGGTGCCGAAGCAAACCGCCAGCGGTTTGTCGGCCAAGGTGCTCGGTGGCAAGAATAGGGGGCTTGGCGTCCAATGGGAAATTTCTTCGCATCATGGGCTGAATAGACCAGGTTAATGGTCCGGCTGTTCCTCAAGTGCCTGAAGAAATAGCAACAAAGCCACTTCTTCACGGTCCAGGCCTTTGCGCACGCGGCTTTTCGGCAAGTTGGCCAGACGCCCCAAGGCAAAGTGTTCCAGTACTGCCGGGTGGATATAACAGCGCCTGCACACGGCCGGTGTATTGCCCAGGCGCGTGGCCACCTGGCGGACGATGGCGCTGACCTGGCGCCGGGCTTCGCTCTCGGGCTCCCAGGCCAGCGGCCGCAGCAGGGCCAGGGCCAGGCGGCTGCCGGCCCAGGTGCGGTAGTCCTTGGCGGTAAAATCGGCACCGGTCAACTGTTGCAGAAACTGGTTCACCTCGCTGGAGCCGACGCTATGGCGTTGGCCGTCTTCATCCAGGTACTGGAACAGCGCCTGGCCGGGCAGTTCCATGCAGCGCTTGAGCAGGCTGGCCAGGCGCCGGTCGTTGAGGGTGACGTTGTGTTCGACGCCACGCTTGCCACGGAACTGGAAGCGAATGGTGCTGCCTTTGACTTGCACGTGGCGGTTGCGCAGGGTGGTGAGTCCGTAGGACTTGTTGTCACGCAGGTAGCGTTGGTTACCGATGCGGATCAGCGTGTGGTCGAGCAGGCTGACCACCAGGGCCATGACCTTTTCCCGATCCAGGCCTGGGCGGGCAAGGTGCGCCTCCAGTTGTTTGCGCAGCTTCGGCAACGCGTGGGCGAAAGCCAGCATGCGCCCGTACTTGTGTTGATCGCGCATTTCCCGCCATTGGGCGTGGTAGCGGTATTGCTTGCGACCACGGGCATCGCGCCCCGTCGCTTGCAGGTGGCCCTGCGGGTCGGCGCATATCCACACGTCGGTGTAGGCCGGGGGGATCACCAGTGCGGCGATACGTGCCAGGGTGTCCGGGTCACGTACCCGCTGGCCTTCGGCGTCGAGGTAGATGAAGCGGTCCCGCCAGCGTCGGCGGCTCAGGCCAGGCTGGCTGTCATCGACGTAATGCAGCGTTGCGGGGAGCGGGCAGTCGGGCATCGGCAGCAGGCCTCGATCAGGTTGACTGATCAATGGACAGCGGCCACGCGGTGGATGCTCAGCCCAGCAAGGCCACCGACTTGATCTGGGCGAACAGCAGCTGGCCCGGGTGCAGGCCGAGTTGGTCTGCCGAGAAGCGGGTGATACGCGCCAGCAGGGCATTGCCGTCGGCATCCAGGCTGACCAGCACATGGGCCGGGTTGGCCGCCGGCTGGCTTTGGCGCACGCGCACCGGCAGGCGATTGAGGATGCTCGAGGTGCCATCGGCGGTCAGCGCAAGGCTGATGTCACGCGCCTGCACCTTGACCCGCAAAGTGCTGCCCATCACCTGGGCCGGGTGGGCGATGCGCAGCAGCGGCCCATTGGCGCCGGGCAGGCGCAGGGTGAGCAGGTCGTAGTGTGGGTCATGGCCCACCACCAGGCCGTCGAACACCACGCCGGCGTCCTCGCCCTGGGCCAGCGACAGGTCGAGGCGGGCCAGGGTTTCGCCGACCGGGCCGCTGGCCACCGCCTGGCCTTGCTCCAGCAATACCAGGTGGTCGGCCAGCCGCGCCACTTCGTCCTGGGCGTGGCTGACGTACACCAGGGGGATGTCCAGCTCGTCGTGCAGGCGTTCCAGGTAGGGCAGGATCTCGCGCTTGCGTGGCCCGTCGAGGGCCGCCAGCGGCTCGTCCATCAACAGCAGGCGCGGGCTGCTGAGCAGTGCGCGGGCGATACCCACCCGCTGCGCCTCGCCGCCGGACAAGGTCGCAGGCCTGCGTGCGAGCAAATGGCCGATGCCCAGCAATTGGCAAGCCTGGTCGAGGTTGACCTTGCGCTCGGCTGGGGCCACCCGGCGCCAGCCGAATTCCAGGTTGCCGCGCACCGTCAGGTGCGCAAACAGGCTGGCCTCCTGAAACACATAGCCTACCGGGCGCAGGTGCGGGGGGCGGAAGTAGCCGCGCGCGCTGTCTTCCCAGACCTCGCCGTTGACCTCGATATAGGCGCTGGCGGCCCGTTCCAGGCCGGCCAGGCACCGCAGGCAGCTGGTCTTGCCGGAGCCCGAGTGGCCGAACAGTGCGCTGATGCCACGCCCGGGCAGGTGCAGGTCGACCGCCAGGGTAAAGTCGTCACGAGCCAGTTTCAGGCGCGCCACAATCGATGTGCTCATATCAGCTCCAGCCAGCTTTGCCGCGCCGTCCGGCGTACAGCATCAGCAGCACCAGGAAAGAGAACAACAGCATGGCGCCAGCCAGCCAGTGCGCTTGCGAATAGGCCATGGCCTCGACATGGTCGAAGATCTGCACCGAGACCACCCGGGTCTTGTCCGGAATATTGCCGCCAATCATCAACACCACGCCGAACTCGCCCACGGTATGGGCGAAGCCGAGGATGCTGGCAGTGATGAAGCCTGGGCGGGCCAGCGGCAACACCACGTGGACGAAGCTATCCCAGGGGCTGGCGCGCAGCGTGGCAGCCACTTCCAGCGGGCGCTGGCCGATGGCGGCGAACGCATTCTGCAACGGCTGGACCACGAACGGCATGGAGTAGATCACCGAGCCGATCACCAGGCCGCTGAAGCTGAACACCACGCTGCCCAGGCCCAGCGCCTGGGTCGCCTGGCCCAGCCAACCTTGCGGGCCAAGGGCGATCAGCAGGTAGAAGCCGATCACCGTGGGCGGCAGCACCAGCGGCAAGGCCACCAGCGCGCCCACCGGGCCGCGCAGCCACGAGCCCGTGCGCGCCAGCCACCACGCGATCGGCGTGCCGACGATCAGCAGGATCAGGGTGGTCAGGCTGGCCAGTTTCACGGTCAGCCAGATGGCCCCCAGGTCAGTGGCGTCCAGCGGCATCAGATTTCATAACCGTAGGCTTTGATGATCGCCGCGGCCTTCGGGCCTTTCAGGTACTCGACCAGGGCCTTGGCGGCGGGGTTGTCCCGGCCTTTTTCAAGGACCACTGCGTCCTGGCGAATGGGCGCGTGCAGGGACGATGGCACGATCCACGCCGAACCGCTTGCAAGCTTGCCATCCTGGTAGATTTGCGACAGGGCGACGAAGCCCAGCTCGGCGTTGCCGGTGGAAACGAACTGGAACGCCTGGGTGATGTTCTGCCCCTCGACCAGCTTGGGCCGGGTGGCCTCGGTGAGTTTCAGCTTGTCCAGCACCTGGACGGCGGCCAGGCCGTAAGGCGCGGTTTTCGGGTTGGCGATGGCCAGGTGCTGGTAGGCGTTGTGCTGCAGCACCTGGCCTTGGCTGTCGACATAACCAGGCTTGGCTGACCACAGGGCCAGGGTGCCGATGGCGTAGGTGAAGCGCGAACCTGGAACGGTGGCCTGTTCCTGTTCGAGCTTGGCCGGTGTGCTGTCGTCGGCGGCGAGGAATACCTCGAACGGGGCGCCATTGCTGATCTGGGCGTAGAACTGCCCGGTGGCGCCATAGGCGGCGATCAGCGTGTGGCCGGTGTCGTGCTGAAAGTCCCGGGCGATAGCCTGCATGGGGGCGGTGAAGTTCGCTGCGACCGCAACCTGGACCTCGGCGGCCCAGGCTGTGTTGAGGGTGAGCAAGCTGGCCAGGGCGGTGGCAGCCAAGTGGAGAAGGCGGGTACGCATGAACGCAGCTCCTTGGGCTTATCGTTATATCCTCAACTATATAGCGATAGGCAGTGGGCCTGGAAGGGGGCATCGGCAGGCCCGGCCTGTTCGCCGGTAAATCCGCCCCCACCGGTACTGCACAGCGTCCGAATGTTGTGATGGCCCTGTAGGTGCGGGTTCAGCCGCAATGAGGCCGAGCCTGCCTACGAGAAGGCCGGCCGCCCGACCACGGCCAGCGCTTTCTCGGCAATTTCGCGGGTCAACTGGCCTGCCGGGCGGTGCTGGCCCAGGCGCAACGCTTGCCCCGACCACAGGTTGCTGAAGTCGCTGTTGCCCTGTGGCTCGGTGATCGCCCGTAACGGCATCAGTGCACCACCGGCCAGCGGGAAGCGCGGTGCCAGTTCGCTCATCGGCCCCAACTCGCGCATGATGCGGTTGTTGATGCCGCGCGCCGGGCGGCCGGTGAACAGGTTGGTCAGCGCTGTGTCGCTGGCGGGTGCGCTGTCCAGTGCCTGGCGATGCGCCGGCGAGACCTTGGCCTCGGGGCAGAACAGGTAAGCCGTCCCGATCTGCACCGCCGAGGCACCCAGGGCCAGCGCTGCGACCAGGCCGCGGTGGTCAGCGATGCCGCCAGCGGCAATCACCGGTACGCTGACCGCATCGGCCACCTGCGGCACCAGGGCGAAGGTGCCGATCTGGCTGGTGATGTCGTCGCTGAGGAACATGCCGCGATGGCCGCCAGCTTCATAGCCCATGGCGATGATCGCATCACAGCCATGGCCTTCCAGCCATACCGCTTCTTCCACGGTAGTGGCGCTGGACAGCACCTTGGCACCGCTGGCCTTTACCCGTTGCAGCAGCTCGCGCCGGGGCAGGCCGAAGTGGAAACTCACCACCTCCGGGCGCAATTGCTCGACCAGTTGGCAGCTCTGCTCATCGAAAGGCGCGCGGTTGGACACGGGGGTGGGGGCTGCGAAATCCGCACCCACTTCCTGGTAATACGGTTCGAGTGCCTGCTTCCAGCGTGCATCGCGCTCGGCATCGGGCGCTGGCGGCTGGTGGCAGAAGAAGTTCAGGTTCAGCGGCCGGCCCGGGCAGCCGGCACGGAAGGCGGCGATTTCGGCGCGCACCTGGTCACCTGTGAGCATGGCGCAGGGCAGGGCCCCCAGCCCACCCGCAAGGCCCACGGCAATGGCCATGGGCGCACCGCTGGCGCCCGCCATCGGCGCCTGGAGAATGGGCAGTTCAATGCCCAGCAGGTCGAGGATACGGCGGTCGGGCCAGTGGCTCATGCGGTTCTCCTTGCGCGGGCGAGCGGTGCGGCGGGGGGCGGTTACAAGGCTTTGCTGACCTGGATGTCGCTGATCTTCTCGGCGTCTTCGCCGTGGATCTTGCGCAGGGCTTCCAGGGCTTGCTCGAGGGAGGCGTCGGGCATCTGCGCGAAGTCCCAGCGGCGCTGGCCGTCGAGTTTGTATTTGATGACGTACTTGATGGTCTGGGTCATGGTGGCCTTACCTGAGTTTCGACGACGAACGACGGACGATCTTGATCTTGTGGGTCAAGGTTGGCTTGCGGGTCACCGAGATCGGGCGCGTGGTCACGGTATCGATGGTGATGTTCCAGAAGCCGGTACTGGGCACGGTGATCTTCGCCGGGAATTTGTCGAAATGGCCGCCGTGGTAGGTGTGACGGCCGCCGTTCTTGAAGCTGCGGAAGTTGGCGTCGTTCATCAGGCGGATGTTGCAGCGCTGGGAGCACTCGATGACGACGATGTCGTCCTCGTTCAGGTGCTCGCGCTGGTGTACGAATTTCATGTGATGCTCCGCAAGGATTGGTTCTGCAAAGGCAAACGATACCACGATGTCGGGTTACACTGCCGCGCTGTTCGGCCAGGCGCAGATAAATCTGCCAAAGCAGGGAGCAAAACCGCCTGGTCGTGGTCGAAGCGGATTCTTGATGGCAGAGGTGCTGCAAATGAAGTGGATGGTGGCGGCGTTGTCGCTGACGCTGGGTGGCTGCGTGAGTGTCGCGGAGCTGGAACAATCGCATGAAACGCTGGACGTTATTTCTGGCAAGTCTCCGCGCGCCTATGCCGATTGCGTCAAGCACAAGCTGGCCGATACGCGTGACCCGCTGCAGGAAGAACAGCGTGGCGATGGCCTGCGCCTGATCGTGCCGCAGAAGCTCAGCGCGGGCGCGGGCCCGGCGGCGCTGGTAGACATCGACAAGCGTGGCAGCGGCAGCAGCATCAAGCTGCACGAGCGGCTGAACAACTTCCCGCTGCGCCTGGGCGACGTGCGCACCGCGGCCACCCAATGCATCTCCGGGAGTTGATCCAGGGCAACTGATCGTGCTCCTTTTGCTTATATGTTTTAGGCCTAAGCATATAACAATAGAAAAGGAGATTCGTGATGACACCCTTGAGACGTGTCGTGGTCGGCAGCTTGCTGATCCTGGCCTGGCCTGCGGCGCATGCCGCCGATGGCCAGAAGGTGTTCACCCAGGGCGGGGCCAACCCCGCCGCCATGGCTTGCCTGGGTTGCCATGGCCCGGACGGCAGGGGCATTGCCGCTGCCGGCTTTCCGCGCCTGGCCGGGCTGCCGGCCGGCTACCTGCGCAAGCAGTTGCATGACTGGCGCAGCGGCAGCCGCAAGCAGCCGGTGATGGAGCCGTTGGCCAAGGCGTTGAGCGATGACGAGATCGACGCGGTCAGCAGCTACCTGGCCAGCCTGCCGGCCAGCCCTGCCGGCGAACTGCGCCGTCAGCAGATCGCCAATGACCCCACCACCCGCATGGCCCTGTACGGCGACTGGAGCCGGCAGATCCCCGGCTGCGTGCAATGCCACGGCCCGGGCGGCAGTGGCGTTGGCGAGCACTTCCCGCCCTTGGCTGGCCAGCCCGCCAGTTACCTGATGGCGCAGCTCAACGCCTGGCGCGATGGCAGCCGCAGCAATGACCCCAACCAGTTGATGGTCGGTGTGGCCAAGGCCATGACCGATGCCGAGGTCAAGGCCATTGCCGAGTTCTTCGCCCGCCCCGCCAGCCAGGAGGTCACGCCATGAAACCGCTGCTGCCAAGCTTGTTGCTGCTGGCCATGGGCAGCGCCCAGGCCGCCCAGATTGCCATGGAAGACCAGTCGCAGTTGAAAGTGCCAGGCGTGCAGGCCGCGCCGCAGTTCGTGCCGCCTGCCGAAAGCGACTTGCCTGACAATGCCTTCGGCAAGATGGTGCGCGAGGGGCATGCATTGTTCGTCGATACCCGTCGGCTGATGCCTGAGGCCGTGGGCAACGGCATGAACTGCAGCAATTGCCACCTCGACCAGGGCCGGCTGGCGCATTCCGCGCCGATGTGGGGGGCGTACCCGATGTACCCCGCGTACCGCAAGAAAAACGACAAGGTCAACACGTACGCCGAACGTATCCAAGGGTGTTTCCAGTTCAGCATGAACGGCAAGCCGCCGGCCGCCGACAGCCCGCAGATGACGGCGTTGGCAGTGTATTCGTACTGGTTGTCGACCAAGGCGCCAACGGGCGTGGAGATTGCCGGGCGCGGTTACCCGGAGGTGGCGCAGCCCAAGGGCGGCTACGACTTCACGCGTGGCCAGCAGGTGTACCGCGAGCAGTGCGCGATCTGCCATGGCGACAATGGCGAAGGGCAGAAGGTGGCCGGCGAATACGTGATGCCGCCGCTGTGGGGCAAGGACTCGTACAACTGGGGGGCCGGGATGCACCGCATCAACACGGCGGCGTCGTTCATCAAGTACAACATGCCGCTGGGCAAGCCGGGCAGCCTCAGCGACCAGCAGGCCTGGGACGTGGCGGCCTGGATCAACCGCCATGAACGGCCGCAGGACCCGCGGCTGGTGGAAGGCTCCATCGAGAAGACACGGTTGAAATTCCACGCCAATGACGGGGTGAACCTGTATGGGCAGAAGGTAGACGGAGTGCTGATCGGCCAGGGCACCGGTAGCTGATGGCCTGTACCGGGCTTGTCATGGGTGGGCCTGCTGCGACCAGGGGCTGCACAGTTTCGCATGCTGTTGCAGTACCCTGTGGAAGCGGGTTTAACCGCGAAGAGGCCGGTACGGTCGAACGCCACTGCTGTCATCCAACGTTGATGTATGACGGCAATATTTACGTTCCCTTGGAACTATCTACACTGGGTTATCTCTATCTTCCCAACGGTCGGCCAGCGGCAGGGCATTGTAAGGTGACTGCCGCCTGATTAGACTGCGCCGAATTCCACAGGCCTAGCCTTTTGTAAGGACGTATATGATCAAAAAATGCTTGTTCCCGGCAGCCGGTTACGGCACCCGCTTCCTGCCTGCTACCAAAGCCATGCCCAAGGAAATGCTGCCGGTGGTCAACAAGCCACTGATCCAGTATGGCGTTGAAGAGGCACTGGATGCCGGTCTGAACGAGATCTCCATCGTCACCGGGCGCGGCAAGCGTGCCCTGGAAGACCACTTCGACATCAGCTACGAGCTGGAAAACCAGATCAAGGGCACCGACAAGGAAAAATACCTGGTTGGTATCCGTCGCCTGCTCGACGAGTGCTCGTTCTCCTACACCCGCCAGACCGAAATGAAAGGCCTGGGCCACGCCATCCTCACCGGCCGCCCGCTGATCGGCGACGAGCCGTTCGCCGTGGTGCTGGCGGACGACCTGTGCGTCAACCCGGAAGGTGACGGTGTGCTGACCCAGATGGTCAAGCTGTACAACCAGTTCCGCTGCTCGATCGTCGCCATCCAGGAAGTCGACCCGCAGGAAACCAACAAGTACGGCGTGATCGCCGGCGACATGATCCGTGACGACATCTTCCGGGTCACCAACATGGTCGAGAAGCCGAAGCCGGAAGACGCCCCGTCCAACCTGGCGATCATCGGCCGCTACATCCTCACCCCCGATATCTTCGATATCATCGCCAACACCGAGCCGGGCAAAGGTGGCGAGATCCAGATCACCGACGCGCTGATGCAGCAGGCGCAGAACGGCTGCGTGATTGCCTACAAGTTCAAGGGCAAGCGTTTCGACTGTGGTGGAGCCGAAGGCTACATCGACGCAACCAACTTCTGCTTCGAGAACTACTACAAGACTGGCAAGGCTTACTGACAAGCCTGCTGGCCGCAAAGCCACCCTTCGGGGTGGCTTTTTTGTTTGCGGCCGCCAACGGCGTTATGCTGGGCGCCTGCCTAGGAGACTGAATGCATGGCCTACGATTTTGATCTGTTCGTGATTGGCGCCGGGTCCGGCGGTGTGCGTGCGGCGCGCTTTGCCGCTGGCTTCGGCGCGAAGGTGGCGGTGGCCGAAAGCCGCTACCTGGGCGGTACCTGCGTCAACGTCGGCTGCGTGCCAAAAAAACTGCTGGTGTACGGCGCGCACGTAGCCGACGAGCTGGAGCAGGCGGCAGGTTTCGGCTGGACCCTTGAAGAAGGGCACTTCGACTGGGGAACGCTGATTGCCAACAAGAACCGGGAAATCGAACGCCTCAATGGCATCTACCGCAACCTGCTGCTCAACAGCGGGGTCACCCTGTTGCAGGGCCATGCGCGGCTGACCGGTGCCAATGAAGTGGAAGTGGAAGGCCAGCGCTACAGCGCCAAGCATATTCTCATTGCCACCGGTGGCTGGCCACAGGTGCCGGACATCCCCGGCAAGGAATTGGCCATCACCTCCAACGAAGCGTTCTACCTCAAGGACCTGCCTCGCCGGGTGCTGGTGGTCGGCGGCGGTTACATCGCGGTCGAGTTCGCCGGCATTTTCCACGGCCTGGGCGCCACCACCAGCTTGCTGTATCGCGGCGATCTGTTCCTGCGTGGCTTTGACGGCTCGGTGCGCGCCCACCTCAAGGAAGAGCTGGAAAAGCGCGGCCTGGACCTGCAGTTCAACGCCGACATCCAGCGCATCGACAAGCTCGAAGATGGCAGCCTCAAGGCCACCCTCAACGATGGCCGCGAGCTGCTCGCCGATTGCGTGTTCTACGCCACCGGCCGCCGCCCGATGCTCGACAACCTGGGCCTGGAGAACACCGGCGTGGAACTGGACGCGCGCGGCTTCATCCGGGTCGATGATCAGTACCAGACGACCGCAGCGTCGATCCTGGCCATTGGTGACGTGATCGGCCGCGTGCAGCTCACCCCGGTGGCCCTGGCCGAAGGCATGGCCGTGGCGCGGCGCCTGTTCAAACCTGAGCAGTACCGCCCGGTGGATTACCGCAACATCCCCACCGCTGTGTTCAGCCAGCCACCGATCGGCACCGTGGGCCTGAGCGAAGAGCAGGCTCTGGAAGCCGGGCACAAGGTGCAGATCTTCGAAAGCCGCTTCCGCGCCATGAAGCTGACCCTTACCGACATCCAGGAGAAGACCCTGATGAAGCTGGTGGTGGATGCCGAGACCGACAAGGTGCTGGGCTGCCACATGGTCGGCCCGGACGCCGGCGAGATCATCCAGGGGCTGGGGATTGCCCTCAAGGCCGGCGCCACCAAGCAGCAGTTCGACGAGACCATCGGCGTTCACCCGACTGCCGCCGAAGAGTTCGTTACCCTGCGTACCATCACCCGCTGATGGCACCCGGTGGGAAGCATGGTCTCGTCTGCACGTGGTCATGCTTCCTACCTCGAGGGGGCAATTTTCAACTCCCCGACTGCTGAGTCAGCCTACATTTTTACCGCGTCACCTTACTGATACTGCACCGCGCCGCATCCAGCGGCAGGGGCCCGGCAGCCAATGCCTGGCCATTTCCATGAGTAAAGAAGGTGACTATGAACTCGAAGTCGTTGCTTGCAGGTTGCTGCATGCTGTTCTTGTGTGCGCAGGCAGCACAGGCCGATTATGGCCAGATCAGCCTGGACGGCCTGGTAGAGGCGCCAACCTGCCAAATCAATGGTGGTAACGGCAACCTGCCGGTGTCGTTGCCAGCGGTGAACGCGGCACTGCTTGCCAGCCCCGGTCAAACCGCCGGAAATACGCCCTTCCAGCTGAATCTCAGCAATTGCTCCCCGGGTGTTACCCAAGTGTCGACCTATTTCGAATCTGGCCCGACCATCAGCCCGGAGGGGCGCCTGATCGTTGATGCAGGCGGTAGCGAGAATGTCCAGGTGGAGCTGCTCAACGATAAGCAGGCACCAATGAACCTGGCGGCGCCAAAGGGCTCGCAGAATTCGCAGGTGGTACCGATCGTCAGCGGTAATGCGACATTGCGTTACACCGCACGCTACTACTCCACCGGTGGCACCACGCCTGGCCTGGTGGCAACCCGCGTGCAGTACTCGCTGGACTACCCATGACATTTCTCTGAAGGCGGCCCGCTCCAGGGCTGCCTTTTTCAACGTTCCTGAGCATCTTCATCATGCGTTTCTTCTCCAACGCCGTGCGGTGCGGCTGGTTGCTGGCCGTCTGCCTGGTATCGCCGCCGCTTGCCGCCAATGTGGTCATCGCCAACACGCGGGTTGTGTTTCCTGCCGATCAGTCCGAAGTCACGGTCAAACTGAGCAATGTCGGCAGCACGCCCTCGCTCGTTCAGGCCTGGGTCGACGATGGTCGGCCCCAGGCCCGGGTGCAGGACCTGCAGGTGCCGTTCGACGTGATGCCCGCCATGTTTCGCCTCGATGCAGGCAAAGGCCAGAGCCTGCGGCTGTTTCATGGCGGAGAGGCAATGCCCGCCGACCGCGAGAGCCTGTATTGGCTGAATGTGCTGGACGTGCCCCCCAAGGGTTCGGGTAATGCCCTGCAGGTGGCGCTGCGCTCACGCATCAAATTGCTGTATCGGCCGGCAGGGCTGCCGGGGAAGGCCGTTGATGCCCACCGCCGAGTCACCTGGCAGTTGCTGCGTGAAGGCCAGCAATGGGTGCTGACGGCCAGCAATGGCAGCCCTTATGTGGTCAACCTGGCCAGGGTGACCGTGGAGCAGGCCCGCCAGTCTCCACTGCAGCTGGGCCCCAACCACGTGCTGCCGTTTGCCAGTACCCGTTTCAGCCTCGAGCGCCTGGCCGGGGAGTCAACCGTTCGACTGCACTACGCCTTCATCGATGACTACGGGGCGGTGCGTGACGCACCGCAAGCGGTGACCGTGCACTTGGCAAATTGAGGCGCAGTGCAGGATGGGTCAGCCATTGCGATTCAATCTTCGTTGTCGTTCTACCGCGGGTGTGTTGCTGGGCTTGCTCGCAACCCCGGCAAGCGCCGTCGAGTTCGATGCCGGATTGCTCCGCCAGGGAACCTCAGCCGACCTGCGCCGCTACGAGCAAGACACGACAGTGCCAGAGGGCCGGTACTCTCTCGATGTGATGCTGAATCAGCAGTGGCTCGGGCGCCATCATGTGCTTTTGCGGGCGCCGGGGCCAAGTGGTCAGGCGACACCTTGCTACAGCGAAACCTTGCTACAGAAGCTGGGCGTGGACCTGCGCCGCCTTGGCCGTGAGAGCACCGACCTACTCGCCCAGGATGAAGCCTGCGCAGGGCTGGGCAGCATCGTTGCAGAGTCCCGTGAAACGCTGGATTTCGCCAACTTGAGGCTGGACCTGAGTATCCCGCAGCAGGCCTTGCAGCGCCTGCCCGGCGGGTACCTGCCGGCGGAAAACTGGGACAGCGGCATCACTGCCGGCTTTTTCGACTACCGCCTGAACCTGTATGAGCAGCATGATCTTGAACAGGGCAATGCCACGCGCCAGGCCTATCTGGGGGTACGTTCCGGGTTCAACAGCGGCCGCTGGTACTGGCGCCACGAGGGCAGTTGGCAGGCTTCCTCAGGTATCGCCTCGCGTTATCAAACCACGGCCACATCGGTGCAGCGGGATATTCCCGCCTGGGCTGCGCAGTTGACCATCGGCGACAGCTATAGCGGCTCGGAGGTATTCGAGGGCACCGCCATGCGCGGCATGCTGCTGGGCAGCGACCAGCGCATGTTGCCGGAGCAGCAACGTGGCTTTGCCCCCGTGGTGAGAGGCGTCGCCAACAGCGTCGCGTTGATCAGCATTCGCCAGCGCGGTGTGCTGATCCATGAATCCACCGTCGCGCCGGGGCCGTTCGAAATCGACAACCTGCACGCCAATGACTTGAACGATGACCTGGAGGTGACGCTGCGCGAGGCCGATGGCAGCGTACGCACTTTCATCCAGCCCTATGCGGCTGCGCCACTGGCACTGCGCCCTGGCGCAAGGCGGTTTGAACTGGCCAGTGGCGTCTGGCGCCAAGCGTATGGGCGCTCGGGCCCAGGCTTTGTGCAAGGCAGTTGGCAGCAAGGCCTGGACAATCATTTGAGCGTACACGGCGGTACCTGGTTGGCCGAGGATTACCTGGCCAGTGCGATGGGGGTTGCCCTGAACACCGGGCTGGGGGGCCTGGGCCTGACCGGATATCACGCCAGCGCCGAGCCTGCCGGCCATCGCCGGGTGCGTGGCCAGGCCTGGCGCTTGAGCTGGCGTCAGCGCATGAGCGCTACCGATACCGACCTTAGCGCGACGCTGATCCGCAGCGAGGGGCCAGGCTATTACAGCTTCAACGACTACGCCCGCGCGATGGAGGGTGCGCGGATCGACCCGCTACGTTGGCAGGCCGGCCTGGGGGTGGATCAGCCCGTAGGGGCGCGCGGCGGTCGTTTCACGTTGCGCGCCAGCCTGCGACAGCGTTGGGCCAGCAGAGGCCGTAGCGAAAGCTACAGCGTTGGCTACAACAACCACATCGGGACGCTCAGCTATGGCATCAGCCTGAGTCGTGAGCAGGCTGTAACCGGCCATGCCGTCGACGCCCTCATGTTCAATGCCAGCCTGCCGCTTGGCGAGCGCCGCCGGTCCTCGCTCAGTACGGCGTTGAACAGCGACTCTCGCAGCCAGGGCAGCGCCAGCGTTCGTTGGCAAGGCGTGTCCGGTGAACATGGCCAATGGGGCCATGGGCTGGCGCTGGTGCGCCAGGAAGGCGAGCGGGCCGACAGTGGCTTCGACGCCACCCTGCAGCACCGTGGGGCGAGTGGCGATATCCAGGGGGCGTTGTCGAGCCGGCGTGGCTATCGCCAGGCAACGCTGGGGGCGCAAGGCGCCGTGGTCGCCCATGCCGGTGGCCTGATCACCGCACCGCCGCTGGGCGAGAGCTTTGCCATCGTGCATGCTCCCGGCGCCGATGCTGCGCGCCTGCGCCAGCACCCGCAGGTCAGCCTCGACCGGCGCGGTTACGCAGTCATGCCGGCGCTGGTGCCTTACCAGGTCAATACGGTCGAACTCGAACCCAAAGGCATGTCCCGCGATACCGAGTTGCAGCTGACCGCTCAATCGGTGGTGCCACGCGCCGGTGCTGCCTCGTTGCTGCGTTACCCGACGCGCAGCGGTCGCCAGTTCACCCTGCGGGCGCGTTTCGAGGATGGCAGTGCGCTGCCGTTCGGCGCGCTGGTGTTTGCCGGGCAGGCCACCGAGCAGGATGAGTTGGGCATGGTCGGGCAGGGGAGCCGCCTGCATGTGCGCACCGACAGGGATGCCGGCACGCTACTGGTCAAGTGGGGGGACGCACCGGATGAGCAATGCTCATTGGCCTACCAGCTGGCCGACAGTCAGCCGCAGCGGGTGCACATTTGCAGGCGCGGGGAGGCTTAGAAGCCAAAGCCTCTATCGAGGCCGGCGCTTTATAGCCAAAACCAATGACGCGCATGAGGTTTGCCAATGAGCCTAATCGCCGACCAGCGGTTAGGATTCTCTCCGTCAACTGATTCCAACCCATGAAGGAGCGTCTCTCATGCCTATCATCAACAGCCAGGTCAAACCGTTCAACGCCACCGCCTACCACAAGGGCGAGTTCGTCCAGGTCAGCGAAGCCGACCTGAAAGGCAAGTGGTCTGTCGTGTTCTTCTACCCGGCCGACTTCACCTTCGTCTGCCCGACCGAACTGGGTGACCTTGCTGACAACTACGCCGAGTTCCAGAAGCTGGGCGTGGAAATCTACGGTGTGTCCACCGACACCCACTTCACCCACAAAGCCTGGCACGACACTTCGGAAGCCATCGGCAAGATCCAGTACCCGCTGATCGGTGACCCGACCCACGTCATCTCGCGCAACTTCGACGTGCTGATCGAAGAAGCCGGCCTGGCCGATCGCGGTACCTTCGTGATCAACCCGGAAGGCCAGATCAAGATCGTCGAGCTGAACGACGGTGGTGTAGGCCGCGATGCTGCCGAACTGCTGCGCAAGGTGAAGGCCGCCCAGTACGTTGCCGCCCACCCGGGCGAAGTGTGCCCGGCCAAGTGGAAAGAAGGCGAAGCCACCCTGGCGCCGTCGCTGGACCTGGTCGGCAAGATCTAAGTCCGTGAGCAAACCGTGGGCGGTGAGCAGCCGCCAAAGCTGAACCCTCTGCCGCCCCGTAGAAACGCCCGGGCGCCATCGCCTGGGCGTTTTTGTATCCGAGTTTTGAAAAAGGAATCGCCCCGTATGTTGGACGCCACGCTTAAATCGCAACTGAAAACCTACCTGGAGCGGGTCACCCAGCCGATCGAGATCGTTGCTTCCCTCGACGACGGCGCGAAGTCCCGCGAATTGCACGACCTGCTGGTGGAGATCGCCGGCCTGTCGAACCTGATTACCCTGCGCGTGGATGGTGATGACGCCCGTCGTCCATCGTTCTCGCTCAACCGCCCGAATGGCGAGATCAGCCTGCGCTTTGCCGGCATCCCCATGGGCCACGAATTCACCTCGCTGGTGCTGGCCCTGCTGCAAGTCGGCGGCCACCCGTCCAAGGCCAGTGCCGAAGTGATCGAGCAGATCCAGGCACTGGAAGGCGAATTTACCTTCGAAACCTACTTCTCGTTGTCGTGCCAGAACTGCCCGGACGTGGTCCAGGCGCTGAACCTGATGGCCGTGCTCAACCCCAACGTGCGCCATGTGGCGATCGACGGTGCGCTGTTCCAGGCCGAAGTGGAATCGCGCAAGATCATGGCGGTGCCGAGCATCTACCTGAACGGCGAAGTGTTTGGCCAGGGCCGCATGGGCCTGGAAGAAATCCTCGGCAAGATCGACAGCAACGCCGGTGCTCGCCAGGCCGAGAAGATCAACGCCAAGGATGCCTTCGACGTGCTGGTGGTCGGTGGTGGCCCCGCCGGCGCCTCGGCAGCCATCTATGCCGCACGCAAGGGCATCCGCACCGGTATCGCCGCCGAGCGGTTCGGCGGCCAGGTGCTCGACACCCTGGCCATCGAAAACTTCATCTCGGTGCAGGAAACCGAAGGGCCGAAACTGGCCACGGCCCTGGAAGAGCACGTCAAGCAATACGACGTCGACATCATGAACCTGCAGCGCGGTGAAGCGCTGATCCCGGCCACCGATGGCGGCCTGCATGAAGTACGCCTGGCCGGTGGTGCCTCGCTCAAGGCCAAGACCGTGATCCTGGCCACCGGTGCGCGCTGGCGCGAAATGAACGTGCCCGGCGAGCAGGAATACCGCGCCCGTGGCGTGGCCTACTGCCCGCATTGCGATGGCCCGCTGTTCAAGGGCAAGCGCGTGGCGGTGATCGGTGGTGGCAACTCGGGCGTGGAAGCGGCCATCGACCTGGCCGGCATCGTCGCCCAGGTGACCCTGATCGAATTCGACAGTCAGCTGCGTGCCGATGCGGTGCTGCAGCGTAAGCTGCACAGCCTGCCGAACGTCAAGGTGATCACCAGCGCGCTGACCACCGAAGTGTTGGGTGATGGCGAGAAAGTCACCGGCCTGCGCTACCAGGACCGCACCACGGAGCAGCAGCACGAGGTGGCGCTGGAGGGTATCTTCGTGCAGATCGGCCTGCTGCCGAACACCGACTGGCTGAAGGGCACCGTCGAGCTGTCGCCGCGTGGCGAGATCATCGTCGACGCCAAGGGCCAGACCAGCATCCCGGGGGTGTTCGCTGCCGGTGACGTGACCACGGTGCCGTACAAGCAGATCGTGATTGCCGTGGGCGAGGGCGCCAAGGCTTCGCTGGCGGCCTTCGATCACCTGATCCGCACTTCGGCACCGGCGTAAGCCTGGGCCGGCCTCTTCGCGGGCAAGCCCGCTGCCACAGGTACTCCACACTTTTTCAGTGCCAGTGGAAAACCTAGTGGGAGCGGGCTTGCCCGCGAATGCGTCAGAACTGGCAAAGCTCATCTTGAGGGTGTCTATGCTTACTGCAGACACCTTCAGGAACCCGACCCATGACCCTGATCAGCCGCGAACCCTGGTGGCTAGTCCCGCCCAAGCCCGGGCAACAGGAGCAGGACCTGCACTGGGGCTACCTGGAAATCTACGCCGACGGCCGCACCGTGTTTGTCGACCAGCGCCCCACTGACCGGGAGCTGGCCGAGCGCAAGAGCTGCCGTAACTTCCCCGACCCGGAGCCGTGATGGCTCAGCCTTCCAGCACGGCCAGGCGCGCCTCCAGCGCGGCAATGCGGGCTTCGAGGGCTTCGATACGTTCTTCCGACACACTGCCGGCACTGCTGCGCGGGCTGCCTTCCTGCTGCCGCGCGGCCAGGATCGCCTCGATTTCCGCCGGGTCGCCCAGCGCATGGGTGTAACGGTCTTCGCGCTGCCCGGCCTGGCGTGGCAGGTGCAAGGCCAGGCCGCGGGCGATCAAGCGCTCCAGCTGGTGCTGGACCTGTTCGATGTCGTCGAAGTCATGCAGGCGGTTGCTGCGGGTCAGCAGTTCGTTGAGGGTCTGCGGGCCGCGCAGGAACATCAGGCCCATCAGCACCAGTTGCGCTGGTACCAGCTCCAGCGCCTTGTCTACCCGGTGTTCCCAGCGGTCGGCGCGGCTGCCCATTTGCAGCCGCGCCATGTCTTGCCCTTCGAGGGCGCGCAGGGCCTGGCCGACCTGGCCTTGGCTCAGGTTCATCACTGGCTCGCGGCTGGTCTTCTGGTTGCACGCCAGCACCAGGGCATTGAGGGTCAGCGGGTAGCTTTCCGGGCTGGTGGCCTGCTTTTCGATCAGCGCGCCGAGAATGCGGATCTCGATGCTGTTGAAACGGCCTTCGCCTGCGGTTTGGTGATCTGACATGGCCCTGCCTCGTTGCTGGGAAAGGCCACTAGGGTAGGTAATGCCACCGTACAAGGCAATCGGGACCGCGTTGCGGTCCTTTGCGTGCAGACGCGGGCCTTGTGTCGCGAAGGGCCGCAACGCGGCCCCAGCCATCTCAAGCGTTGCGCCGCGCTTCGGCCTGGCATGCCGCCGCAGTGAACAGCACATCGGTCGAGGAATTCAGCGCCGTCTCGGCCGAATCCTGCAGCACGCCGATGATGAAGCCTACCGCCACCACCTGCATGGCAATCTCGCTGGGGATGCCAAACAGGCTGGCCGCCAGCGGAATCAGCAGCAGCGAGCCGCCAGCCACCCCCGAGGCGCCGCAGGCACAGACTGCAGCCACCACGCTGAGCAGCACGGCGGTCGGCATGTCGACCACGATCCCCAGGGTGTGCACCGCCGCCAGGGTCAGCACGGTAATGGTGATGGCAGCACCGGCCATGTTGATGGTAGCGCCCAGCGGGATCGACACCGAGTAGGTGTCTTCATGCAGGCCAAGGCGTTCCGACAGGGCCAGGTTGACCGGGATGTTGGCTGCCGAGCTGCGAGTGAAGAACGCGGTGATACCGCTTTCGCGCAGGCACAACAGGGTCAGCGGGAAGGGGTTGCGGCGAATCTTCCAGAACACGATCAGCGGGTTCATCACCAGCGCCACGAACAGCATGCAGCCGATCAGCACCGCCAGCAGGTGCAGGTAGCCGAGCAGGGCGTCCAGGCCCGACTGGGCGAGGGTGGCGCTGACCAGGCCAAAGATGCCCAGCGGGGCGAAGCGGATGACCACGCGTACGATCAGGGTCACACCCGTGGACAGGTCCTCGACCACATTGCGGGTGGTTTCGCCAGCGTGGCGCAGGGCCACGCCCAGGCCGATGGCCCAGGTCAGCACGCCGATGAAGTTGGCATTGAGCAGGGCGTTGATCGGGTTGTCGACCGCGCTCAGCAGCAGGTTCTGCAGCACTTCGCCGATGCCGCCCGGGGCGCTCAGCGTGGCCTCGCTGGCGCTCAGTGCCAGGGTCGACGGGAACAGCATGCTGGCGACCACGGCGACTACCGCAGCGCCGAAGGTACCCAGCAGGTACAGCCAGAGAATCGGCCGAATGTGCGTTTCCTGGCCGTGGCGGTGGTTGGCGATGGAGGCCATGACCAGGATGAACACCAGTACCGGTGCCACCGCCTTGAGGGCGCTGACGAACACCTTGCCGAGGAACGCCATGTCACGGGCGATGGCAGGCGCAAGCAGGGCCAGGGCGATACCGGCGATCAGGCCGATGACGATCTGGGTCACCAGGCTGGTGCGGTTGATGAAGCGGAGGACAGGAGTCATGTGCAGCGGTATCCCGGCATGTTCGAAAAAGGCGCGACTTTACCATAGACCTTGGTCGAGCAGGGGCGGCCCTTTCGCAGGCTTGCCTGCGAAAGGGCTCCCATGGCTACCAATGAAACAACTCCCGCCGCGCCCCCTCGGTAATCGCCACGATCCCCGGGTGCTTGACCTTGCGTTCCACGGAAATGGCATAGAACGATTCGTGTACGGCCTCGGTCTGCCCGACCAGTTGCACACCGTACTGGCGGCACACCTCCTCGGCGATCACGCTGGGGGCGAGGAAGATGCCGCTGCCCGATTGCCCGAATGCCTGCATCAGCGCGCTGTCATCGAACTCACCGACGATGCGCGGCTGCACCTGCTGCTCGCCCAGCCAGCGCAGCAAGCGGCTGCGTACCACCGTCTCCTGGCCGGGGATCAGCAAGGGCGCATCCTGCAAGCAGCCCGGGAAGGGTCCGGCATGCTGGCGGGCCAAGGCCGGGGTGGCGAAGAAGCTGAGCCCGCACTCACCCAGCTTCTGGCTGTAACCCTTGATATCCAGGTGGCTGGGCATGGGGCTGTCGGAGATGACCAGGTCCAGGCGCTGGATCGCCAGGTCGGCCAGCAACCGTTCCAGCTTGTCTTCACGGCAATTGATGCGCAGCACATCGTCCAGCTCCATGGTTGGCGCCAGCAGGCGGTAGACGATCGACTTGGGCACCACGTCCGCGACGCCGACGCGGAACAGGATCTGCTCCTGCGGGCCGGCCCGCAGCATGGCCTCCAGTTCGCCACCCAGCTGGAACATCTGCTCGGCATAGACCAGCGCCTGGCGCCCGGTTTCGGTCAGCTCCAGCTGGCGCCCGACGCGCTGGAACAGTTCCAGGCCGTAGGTCTGTTCGAACAGGCTGATCTGCCCGCTGATGGTTTGCGGGGTCAGGTTCAACTGTCCGCTGGCGCGGGCGATGCTGCCGGTCTTGGCCACGGCCCAGAAGTAGTGCAATTGCCGGTAGTTGAGCATCGGTGCGTTCCGGATTCGTAAAAACCGAAGTATAACCGCTGAAAAAACGAATTTTCCTGATGTATTGCGCTCTTTAGAATGCGCTCCATCAGGCGTCCTGTGCGCCACCGGAACACACAAGCGAGGAACCCATGCTGCAATTCAAATCCATCGGCACGCCGCTGGTGCTAGCCTTGGCCCTGTTCGCCCTGACCGGTTGCGAGCAGGCCGAGAAGTCCGCCCAGCAGATGCTCGACCAGGCCGCGCAGTCGGCCAAGCAGGCGATCGACGACACCAACAAGGCCGCCCAGCAGGCGTTGAGCGAGGCCATCGGCAGGGAAGGGCATGCGCCCGAGGACGCCGACAAGCACAAAGACACCCAGGAAATCTGACCCCAACCGCTGCTGCAGGATGTGAACAATGGAATATTTGCTGGAACTCGTCGCTAGCCCTACTGCCTGGGTTGCCTTGGCTACGCTGGTGGCCATGGAAGTTGTACTGGGCATCGACAACCTGATCTTCATCTCCATCCTGACCAACAAGCTGCCGGTGGAATACCGCTCCAAGGCGCGCCGTATCGGTATCAGCATGGCCCTGGTCATGCGCCTGGCGTTGCTCAGCACGGTGGCCTGGATCGTCCAGCTGACCGACCCGGTGTTCGAAGTGTTCGGCAACGCCTTCTCCTGGAAGGACGTGATCCTGATCGCCGGTGGCCTGTTCCTGCTGTGGAAGGCGACCAAGGAGATCCACGAAAACGTCGACCCGCACGGTGCCAAGGAAGAAGCCAAGGTGTCCTCGACGGTTACCCTGGGCTTTGCCGCGGCAATCTTCCAGATCCTGTTGCTGGACATCGTCTTCTCGGTCGACAGCATCATCACCGCCGTGGGCATGACCGAGCACTTGCCGATCATGATCATTGCCGTGATCACCGCAGTAATCGTCATGATGGTGGCCGCCGACCCGCTGGCCAACTTCATCAACGACAACCCGACCGTGGTGATGCTGGCGCTGGGCTTCCTGATCATGATCGGCATGACGCTGATTGCCGAAGGTTTCGGCGCCCATGTACCGAAGGGCTATGTGTATGCGGCCATGGCGTTCTCGACGGCGATCGAGATTCTCAACATCCTGGCCCGTCGTGCGCGGTTGAAGCGCGAAGCGGCGCAAGGCTGATGTAGCAGGGGCGCTTTGCGCCCCATTCGCGGGCAAGCCCGCTCCCACAGAGACAGCACCGCTTTAAAGGCCTGTGCTGTCTCTGTGGGAGCGGGCTTGCCCGCGAATGGATATGAGGAAATTGCTGCTCAGTGCACCCCGGCATGCCGCCGTGTCCGGTGTGCAGGCTGCGCTCTGGCAGGGGCCTGCGGCGGCAGGTGGTGGTGGGAATGGCGCCGCACGATACGCATTACACCCCACAGCATGGCGGCTGCGACGCTCAGCCACATGCCCACCAGCATGAGAATTGCCACGGTCAGGCTCATCTGTGCCTCCATCTCTACGGGCCGCGCTCGGCCAGCCTGCGCTTGCCTTACAGACACTCCTTTAGTCTAGCCTTTCGCCTGTGACGTTCCATTGACCGAAGGTCTATTGCTTGGTCCGTTTTGCTCCTGGCCGGTGCCGGGCTATACCCGCGCCGCCGTCCGCCCTATGATCGCTGGCAGAGCCGGGCGCTGCCTGCCTGGCGTTGGAACAAGCGAGTGTCCATGGAGCAAGATTCCTTCAAGTCGGCAATCACCACCCCGCGCCGGTTGCTGCTGGCCTGCCTGCTGGCCGCCAGCCTGGCCGGCTGTGCAGGTACGCCGCCTGCCAGCCTCAACAGCCTGCCGCAGCGGGTCGAAATCAGCAGCGTGCCGTTCTACCGGGGCAACGCCAACCACAGTGGCGCCATGGCCCTGGCGGCGGTCCTGTCGCAACAGGGCGCGCCCATCACCCCGGGGCTGCTGGACCAGCCGTTGAACCTGCCCCAGGGCGCCGACGCGCTGGACAGCAGCATCCCGCGGGTGGCGCGTGACTACGGCAGGGTGGTGTATCCACTGGACAAGCAGCTGGACGCGCTGTTGATCCAGGTGGCGGCGGGTAATCCGGTACTGTTGCGTTATGAAGATGGCGCGGCCTGGTGGGGTGAGCCACGTTACGCCGTGCTGATCGGTTATGACCGCTACAAGCAACGGGTGCTGTTGCGCTCGGGCATGCACCGGCGACAACTGATGGCGTTCGATGATTTTGCCTCGGCATGGGCCAGGCAGGGGAGTTGGGCGGTGCTGGTGCAGCCACCGCGGCAACTGCCGGCCCAGGTCGACCGCCAGCGCTGGTTGCAGGCTGCCGATGAACTCGCCCGTGCGGGGCAGGAGATTGCGGCGAAACAGGCCGTCAACAGCCTGGGCAAATAGCTTTTATCTGTACCGGCCCTTTCGCGGGTGAACCCGCTCCCACGGGAAACCCGCTGCCCTCAGGTCCAGTGATGTCCCTGTGGGAGCGGGTTTACCCGCGAAGAGGCCAGGCCTGCCTACATCAGAAGCCCAGGCGATCGCGCAGGCTGTAGTACCAGGCACCCAAGGCGCTGAACGGCACCCGCAGCATCTGCCCGCCCGGGAACGGGTAATGCGGCAGGCCGGCGAAGGCATCGAAGCGCTCGGCTTGGCCACGCATGGCCTCGGCCAGCACCTTGCCGGCCAGGTGGGTATAGGTCACGCCGTGGCCCGAGCAACCCTGCGAGTAGTAGATGTTGTCGCCGATGCGGCCGACCTGCGGCAGGCGCGACAGGGTCAGCAGGAAGTTGCCGGTCCAGGCGTAGTCGATCTTCACGTTCTTCAGCTGCGGGAAGGCCTTGAGCATCTTCGGGCGGATGATCGCCTCGATGTTGGCCGGGTCACGCGCGCCGTATACCACGCCACCGCCGAAGATCAGGCGCTTGTCACTGGTCAGGCGGTAGTAGTCGAGCAGGTAGTTGCAGTCCTCGACGCAGTAGTCCTGCGGCAGCAGGGTGCGTGCCAGTTCCTCGCCCAGCGGCTCGGTGGTGATCACCTGGGTGCCGCATGGCATGGACTTGCTGGCCAGCTCCGGTACCAGGTTGCCCAGGTAGGCGTTGCCGGCGACGATGATGAACTTGGCGCGGACCTTGCCCTGCGGGGTGTGCACCACCGGGTTGGCGCCACGCTCGATACGCACGGCCGGGGTTTGCTCATAGATGATGCCGCCCAGCGACTCGACCGCCGCCGCCTCGCCCAGGGCCAGGTTCAGCGGGTGAATGTGGCCGCCGCTCATGTCCAGCATGCCGCCCACGTAGTTGTCGCAGGCAACCACTTCGCGAATACGCTTCTGGTCCATCAGCTCCAGCTGGTTGTGGCCAAAGCGTTCCCACAGGCGTTTTTGCGACTCCAGGTGGCCCATCTGCTTGCTGGTGAGGGCCGCGAACACGCCGCCGTCCTTCAGGTCGCACTGGATGTTGTACTTGGCCACGCGCTCACGAATGATGCGCCCGCCTTCGAAGGCCATGTGGCCCAGCAGTTGCGCCTGCTTGGGGCCGACCGTGCGCTCGATCACATCGATGTCACGGCTGTAGCTGTTGACGATCTGGCCGCCGTTACGGCCCGACGCGCCGAAGCCGACCTTGGCCGCTTCGACGATGCTGACCTTGAAGCCGTTCTCCAGCAGGAACAGGGCGCTGGACAGGCCGGTGTAACCGGCGCCGATGATGCACACATCGGTTTCCACCTCACCCTGCAGCGCCGGACGTGGCGGCACCGGGTTGGCCGAGGCGGCGTAGTAGGACTGGGGGTAGGGGGTGTTAGCCATGCTGCAGGAACCTCGTGTTTTATATTTTTAACGAATGTACCGATGCTATCAATAATAATAAACACCCGCTAGTCGTCCGTTGAAAATCCTTTACTCGGCCCTTGCCCGTGCACCTTTCTATAAAGAGTTTATGATTCAGTAGCTTAGCGCGAAAAAAAGTGTTGACAGGGTTTTTGGAATGAGTAGAATGCGCACCACACGACAGGCACATAGCTCAGTTGGTTAGAGCACCACCTTGACATGGTGGGGGTCGTTGGTTCGAGTCCAATTGTGCCTACCAAATCGAAGAAGGGGTGATCCGCAAGGGTCACCCCTTTTTTCATTGCGATTCTACCTGGCGCCAGGCGGCTGTGCTGGCGCTTGCGACGCGAGGCTGCCTCGCCCTGGGCGGCTGCCGAAAGTTTTTGATTTTTCTGAAAAAAACGCTTTACAGGCGTGTGTTTGATCTCTAATATGCGCACCACACGACAGGCACATAGCTCAGTTGGTTAGAGCACCACCTTGACATGGTGGGGGTCGTTGGTTCGAGTCCAATTGTGCCTACCAAATCCGAAAAGGGCGATCAGCAATGATCGCCCTTTTTGCTGCGCGCGCGAAGCAGGCTGTAACGTTTGGTCGCGCTTCGGGGCATTGCCCGGCGTGCTAGAATCCGCCCCTTCGAATCTGGAGGTACACGCGTGCGCAAACTGGCTGTGGTAATGGCAGTGCTCGCCCTGGCGGGCTGTGAGAACGAGGTCGAAGGCGTGCACAAGCAGGTGGCCGAACACCTGCACAACCCCAACACGGCCAAGTTCGGCAATGTGCGGATCGACACCCAGGGCACCATCTGCGGCCAGGTGCGCGGCAAGGATGATGCCGGGCAGTACGAGCCCTACCGCAGCTATGTGGCGATCAAGCGTGATGGCCAGTACGAGATCATTGTCGATGACAGCGGCAACAACCTGCGCATCCGCGAGATGTGCGGCGGCGCCGACCTGCAGCGCCGCGCCGAGGCCCTGGCTGGCCAGCCGGCCCCGGAAGGCTGGGACGTGGAAGTGATCCAGGGCGCCAACATGGGCGCGCTCAGCGACATGACCGCACGCCTGATCGAAAAGGGCATTCCGTCCTCGGTAGAGTACCGCAACGGCAAGCCGGTGGTGTTGATGGGGCCTTTCCCGACACGTGAAGAAGCCGAAGCCCGCCAGGCCGAGGTGATGGCCAAGCTGGGCACCGATTCGGTGGTCATCCAGCACGGCGCAGCCCGCTGACTGCACAGCCTTGCACGGCCCCTGTAGGAGCGGCCTTGTGTCGCGATGGGCTGCAAAGCAGCCCCACAGAATCTGTCGTGACGCCGAACCCCTGGGGCTGCTGCGCAGCCCATCGCGACACAAGGCCGCTCCTGCACGGACCGCGGTGGCCCAAGTTTGGCTATGCTTGGCAGGAAGAAGCCGAACGGGGAGGGCCTCATGTCTACACTGGAGCGGGCCATTGCCGTGGCCGCCAGGGCGCATGAAGGGCAATACGACAAGGGTGGGGCAGCGTATATTCTCCACCCGCTACGCGTGATGATGCGGGTTTCCACACCTGAACAACGGATTGTCGCGGTGCTTCACGATGTGATCGAAGATACCCCGCTGACCCTTTCCGACCTGGCGCGCGAAGGTTTCGCGCTGAAAATCCTTGCCGCCTTGCTGGCGCTCAGCCGCCGCAAGGGCGAGGCTTACCAGGACTTCGTGGTGCGCCTGGGCGATGACCCGCTGGCGCGCACCGTCAAACTGGCCGACCTGGCCGACAACAGCGACCTTTCGCGCATTCCTTGCCCAGGCCCTGCCGACCTGGCGCGGTTGGCCCGTTACCGCGAGGCCAGTGCCTACCTGCAGGCGCTGGCCTGAGGACGGTGGGCGCCTGCGCGGTCAATCTTCCTTGGGCACGGTCCAGAAAATCTGCACGCCGCCATCATCGCGATGGGCGAGGGTGACGTTGTCGTTTTCGGCGATTTCCTCAAGCAAGGTTTCCCAGTCTTCCGGGGTTTCCTGTTCCAGGCGGAAGATCAGCGCCGCCCGGCTGCGCTGGGCGGTGGGGCTGTTGATGATCTTCTGGATGCGCATACCCAGTTGTTGATAGCTGTCGGGGGTGGCGGAGGCAGTGTTGGACACAAGCGTTTCCTTGTTGTTGCTGTATGTGCGTACAGTATTTGAGTGTAAGTTATTTCGCAACAGGTTGCCGATACCTTAACGGGCCGGAACAGTGTTTTTTGTAGGAGCGGCCTTGTGTCGCGACGGCTGCGCAGCAGCCCCGGCAATTTCTACCAGGCCAGGGAAAGGGGGCTGCTGCGCAGCCGTCGCGACACAAGGCCGCTCCTACAAGCGGGCAGTTTCCGGCCCGGATTTGGAGCAAGCGTGGGAAAAAGGTGTTCGGTTTTGCACAAGTTTTCGGGATAATCCTCCCGGCAGTTCACTGACCTCCGACAGCCAAACGGATTTGACAAACCCCGGTACTGTTTCCATAGTTAGGTACCGCAAACGTTTGCTATCCGATAAAAACCACAAGATTCGGAGTCATCGTCCATGAAACTGCCGTTCCCCGGTCGTCTGTTGGCCCTCGCTGTCGTTTCCTCGCTGTCCTTCGCCATACCGTTCTCCGCAGCCCACGCCGAAGACAAGCCCAAGGTGGCCCTGGTCATGAAATCCCTGGCCAACGAGTTCTTCCGCACCATGGAAGACGGCGCCAAGGACTACCAGAAAGCCCACCCTGACGAATTCGAGCTGATCGCCAACGGCATCAAGAACGAAACCGACACCGGCGAACAGATCCGCATCGTCGAACAGATGGTGAACGCCGGTGCCAAAGCGCTGGTGATCGCCCCGGCCGATTCCAAGGCGCTGGTATCCGCGGTGAAAAAGGCCATGGACCAGGGCGTGGTGGTGATCAACATCGACAACCGCCTGGACCCCGAACTGCTCAAGAGCAAGGGCATCAGCGTGCCGTTCGTTGGCCCCGACAACCGCAAGGGCGCGCGCCTGGTTGGCGACTACCTGGCCAACGAGAAGCTCAAGGCCGGCGACCAGGTCGGCATCATCGAAGGCGTGCCGACCACCACCAACGCCCAGCAGCGCACCGCCGGCTTCAAGGACGCCATGGACGCCGCGCAGATCAAGATCGTCTCGGTGCAGAGCGGCAATTGGGAAATCGACAAGGGCAACGCCGTCGCCGCCTCCATGCTCAATGAATACCCAGATCTGAAAGCCCTGCTGGCGGGCAACGACAGCATGGCCCTGGGCGCCGTGTCGGCGGTGCGCGCCGCTGGCAAGACCGGCCAGGTGCAGGTGGTGGGCTACGACAACATCAATGCCATCAAGCCCATGCTCAAGGATGGCCGTGTGCTCGCCACCCTCGACCAGGCGGCCAGCCAGCAGGCGGTGTACGGCATCCAGGCGGCGTTGAAGATGGTCAAGGGCGAGAAACCCGAGGTGGATGCCGACAACGTCATCCAGACCCCGGTCCAACTCATCACCAAACCCTGATCGCTGGCAGGAGATACGGCCATGCCTGCATCGGCCAATGAAGTGGTACTCGCCGCCAGCGGCCTGGGCAAGACCTACGCCCAGCCGGTGCTGGCCGAGGTCAGCCTGAGCCTGCGCGCCGGCGAAGTACTGGCCCTGACCGGCGAGAACGGCGCGGGCAAGAGCACGCTGTCCAAGCTCATCAGTGGCCTGGAAACCCCCACCAGCGGGCACATGAACTACCGCGGCCAGGCCTATGCGCCCGGCAGCCGCAGCGAAGCCGAGCGCCTCGGCGTGCGCATGGTCATGCAGGAGCTGAACCTGCTGCCCACCCTGACCGTGGCGGAAAACCTGTTCCTCGATAACCTGCCCAGCCGTTTCGGCTGGATCAGCCAAAAGCGCCTGCGCCAGCTGGCCACGGCCGCCATGGCCCAGGTCGGTCTCGACGCCATCGACCCGGATACCCCGGTGGGCGAGCTGGGCATCGGCCACCAGCAGATGGTCGAGATCGCCCGCAACCTGATCGGCGACTGCCATGTGCTGATCTTCGACGAGCCCACCGCCATGCTCACCGCGCGTGAAGTGGAGCTGCTGTTCACCCAGATCGAGCGTTTGCGCCGGCGTGGCGTGGCCATCGTCTACATTTCCCACCGCCTCGAAGAGCTGCAGCGCGTGGCCCAGCGCATCGTCGTGCTGCGCGACGGCAGGCTGGTGTGTGACGAGCCGATCCAGCGCTACAGCAGCGCCGAACTGGTCACCCTGATGGTCGGCCGCGAACTGGGCGAGCACATCGACCTGGGCCATCGGCAGATCGGTGCGCCGCTGCTCAGGGTCGACAAGCTCAGCCGCGCTGACAAGGTGCGTGAGGTGTCGTTTGAGGTCAGGGCAGGGGAGATCTTTGGCATCTCCGGCCTGATCGGCGCCGGCCGTACCGAGCTGTTGCGCCTGATCTACGGCGCCGACCGGGCCGACAGCGGCAGCATCGCGCTTGGCCAGCCACCACAGGCGGTCACCATCGACTCGCCCAAGGCCGCCGTGCAGGCCGGTATCGCCCTGATCACCGAAGACCGTAAAGGCGAGGGCCTGCTGCTGACCCAGTCGATCAGCGCCAATATCGCCCTGGGCAACCTGGGCGCGGTGTCGCGCACCGGTGTGCTCGATAGCCAGGCCGAACAGGCCCTGGCCGCCCGGCAGATCCAGGCCATGCGCATCCGCAGTGCCGGCCCGCAGCAGGTGGTCGGCGAGTTGTCCGGTGGCAACCAGCAGAAGGTGGTGATCGGCCGCTGGCTGGAGCGTGACTGCCAGGTGCTGCTGTTCGATGAGCCTACCCGTGGCATCGACGTCGGTGCCAAGTTCGACATCTATGGCCTGTTGGCCGAACTGGCGCGCCAGGGCAAGGCCCTGGTGGTGGTGTCCAGCGACCTGCGCGAGCTGATGCTGATCTGCGACCGCATTGCCGTGCTCTCGGCCGGCCGCCTGATCGACACCTTCGAGCGTGACCATTGGAGCCAGGACCAGCTGCTGGCCGCCGCCTTTGCCGGTTATCAGAAACGTGACGCACTGCTGCATGATGCAGCCCCCAGGATGGATGCATGAAAACCACCCCGCTCGACAGCCAGGGCGCCGCACCGCTGCGCCGCAGTGGCACCTACTTTGGCCTGGGTACCTACCTGGGCCTGGCCGGCGCGTTGCTGGCCATGATCGTGCTGTTCTCGTTCCTCAGCAGCCACTTCTGGTCATACAACACCTTCAGCACCCTGGCCAACCAGATCCCCGACCTGATGGTGCTGGCGGTCGGCATGACCTTCGTGCTGATCATCGGTGGCATCGACCTGTCGGTGGGCTCGGTGCTGGCGCTGGCCGCCTCGACCGTCAGCGTGGCGATCCTCGGCTGGGGCTGGGGCATGCTGCCTGCGGCCCTGCTGGGCATGGCCGTGGCGGCGTTGGCCGGCAGCATCACCGGCGGCGTTACCGTGGCCTGGCGCATCCCGTCGTTCATCGTCTCGCTTGGCGTGCTGGAAATGGCCCGTGGCCTGGCCTACCAGTTCACCGACTCGCGCACCGCCTACATCGGCGATGCCTATGCCTGGTTCTCCAACCCCATCGCCTTTGGCATCTCGCCGGCGTTCATCATCGCCTTGCTGGTGATCGTGCTGGCCCAGCTGGTGCTGACGCGTACGGTGTTTGGCCGCTACCTGATCGGTATTGGCACCAACGAAGAGGCGGTGCGCCTGGCCGGCATCGATCCGCGCCCGTACAAGGTGCTGGTGTTCGCCCTGATGGGTCTGCTCGCCGGGCTGGCTGCGCTGTTCCAGATCTCGCGCCTGGAGGCGGCCGACCCCAACGCCGGCGCCGGCCTGGAGCTGCAGGTGATCGCCGCCGTGGTGATTGGCGGCACCAGCCTGATGGGCGGGCGTGGCTCGGTGATCAGTACCTTTTTCGGCGTGCTGATCATCTCCGTACTGGCCGCCGGCTTGGCGCAGATCGGCGCCAGCGAACCGACCAAACGCATCATCACCGGGGCGGTGATCGTCATCGCCGTGGTGCTCGACACTTACCGTAGCCGGCGCGCGGGCCGGCGGAACTGAAAACATGGCAACCATCAAAGACGTCGCGGCACTGGCGGGCATTTCCTACACCACCGTGTCCCATGTGCTGAACAAGACCCGCCCGGTCAGCGAGCAGGTGCGGTTGAAAGTCGAAGCCGCCATCGTTGAACTCGACTACGTGCCCAGCGCCGTGGCGCGTTCGTTGAAGGCGCGCAGCACCGCCACCATCGGCCTGCTGGTGCCCAACAGCGTCAACCCGTACTTCGCCGAGCTGGCGCGGGGTATCGAGGATGCCTGTGAGCGCAACGGCTACTGCGTGATCCTGTGCAACTCCGATGACAACCCGCAAAAACAGCGCAGCTACCTGCGCGTGTTGCTGGAAAAGCGCATCGATGGCCTGGTGGTGGCCTCGGTGGGCCAGGACAGCGACCTGCTGCAAAGCCTGGCCGGGGTGCGTACGCCGATGGTCATCGTCGACCGCGAACTGGAAGGCGTGGACGCCGACCTGGTGCGCATCGACCACGAACTGGGTGCGTACCTGGCCACCCGCCACCTGCTGGAGCTTGGCCACCGCGATATCGCCTACATCGGTGGCCCCGCCGAAACCGGGGTGTCCCAGCTGCGCCTGAGCGGCTTTCGGCGCGCCATGGCCGAGGCCGGCGCAACGGCCGCGGGCGATCGCGTGCTGCACTGCGACTTCACCAGCCTGGGCGGTTATGCGGCGGCGGCGCAGGTGCTGCAGGGCCAGCGGCCAACGGCGATTTTCGCCGGCAACGACATGATCGGTTTCGGCGTGCTGCGCGCTGCCGCCGAGCGCCAGCTCAACGTGCCCGCCGAGCTGTCGGTGATCGGTTTCGACGACATCGAGCTCAGCCGTTATGTGTATCCGCCGCTGACCACCGTGGGCCAGTCGATCCGCGAGCTGGGCGAAAGCGCCGCCTCGCTGTTGCTGGCGCGCATCGGTACCCCTCGGCAGGGGGCGCCGGAGCAGCGCATCGTCGCCCCGCGCCTGGTGCTGCGCGAATCCACCGGGCCACGCCCGGACCTGTTCAATGATTACCGCTAACGCTAAGGAAATGTCATGAGTGCCAAGGTCGTGGTGGTCGGGAGCCTCAACATGGACCTGGTGGCCCGCGCCCAGCGCCTGCCCCGGGCCGGCGAAACGCTCCCCGGCGACAGCTTTTTCACCGTGCCCGGTGGCAAGGGCGCCAACCAGGCCGTGGCCGTGGCGCGCCTGGGTGGCAGCGTGGCGATGATCGGCAACGTGGGTGACGATGCCTACGGCCAGCAACTGCGCCAGGCCTTGTATGTCGAGGGCGTCGACTGCCGGGCGATCGACACCTGCCCGGGCGTGTCCAGCGGTGTGGCGCTGATCACCGTGGATGCGGCCAGCCAGAACTGCATCGTCATCATCCCGGGGGGCAATGGCCTGCTGACACCGCAGTCGGTGCAACGCTTCGATGCGCTGCTGCAGGCGGCCGAGATCATCATCTGCCAGCTGGAAGTGCCGGCCGAGACCGTCGCCTGGACCCTGGCCAGGGGGCACGAGCTGGGCAAGCAGGTGATCCTCAACCCGGCGCCCGCCACGGGCCCGCTGCCCGCAGACTGGTTCGCGCATATCGATTACCTCACCCCCAATGAAAGCGAGGCCGAAGCCCTGAGTGGCGTGGCGGTGACCGACCTGGACAGTGCCCGGCGCGCCGGCGAGCGCTTGCTGCAGCTGGGTGCGGGCAAGGTGATCATTACCCTGGGCGCGCAAGGGGCGTTGCTGGTCACGGCCCAGGGCCACCGGCATTTCCCCGCGTCGGTGGTGCAGCCGCTGGATACCACCGCTGCCGGCGACACCTTCATTGGTGGCTTTGCCGCCGGCCTGGTGCGCGGCTTGGAGGAGGGCGAAGCCATCGCCTTTGGCCAGCGCGCCGCAGCGTTGTCGGTTACCCGTGCCGGGGCCCAGCCGTCGATTCCCTACCTGGCGGAGCTAGCGCCATGAAGAAAACCCCGCTGCTGAACGTTGCCCTGTCACGCACCATTGCCGGCATGGGGCATGGCGACATCCTGGTGATCGGCGATGCCGGCTTGCCGGTACCGCCAGGTGTCGAACTGATCGACCTGGCCGTGACGCCCGGCCTGCCGGATTTCGCCAGTGTGCTGCGCGTGGTGCTGAGCGAGCTGCAGGTAGAGCGCCACGTGCTGGCCGAAGAAATGCAGAAAGTGGTGCCGCCGGCGCTGGTCGAGATCGAGCGGCTCAAAGGCAAGCTGGGCAAGCGGGAATGGCTGAGCCATGAGGAGTTCAAGGTGTTGTCGCGCAGCGCCCGTGCGGTGGTGCGCACCGGCGAGTGCCAGCCCTACAGCAACATCGCGCTGATTTCCGGCGTCACGTTCTAACCGTCAGGACACGCTGTTTTTTTGTAGGAGCGGCCTTGTGTCGCGATGGGGCGCGAAGCGGCCCCGGCAACGTTGGCTGCGAAGCTGAAAAACTGGGGCCGCTTTGCGCCCCATCGCGCCGCAAGGCCGCTCCTACAGACATTCGCTTTGGCAACAGGAGTGCCAACCATGCTCAAACCCCTGCTACAAGGAATCGCCTTCATGGTCACCGCCGCTACCGCCCAGGCCGCCCCCATCGACCTGATCATCGACAGCGACCCCGGCGCCGACGACGTGGTCGCGCTGTTCCTGGCCATGGCCTCGCCCGATGAACTGAAAATCCGCGCCATCACCACCGTGGCAGGCAACGTGCGCCTGGAAAAGACCGCGCGCAACGCTCGCCTGGCCTGCGAATGGGCTGGCCGCGACGACATCCCGGTGTACGCCGGTGCCGGCCGCCCGCTGGTGCGCAAGCCGATCTACGCCGCCGAGGTGCATGGCGAGGAAGGCCTCACCGGCGTCGAGGTCAAGGAGCCGAAAACGCCCCTGGCCCAGGGCAACGCCGTGCAATACCTGGTCGACACCCTCAGCGCCGCCAAGCCGCACAGCATCACCATCGCCATGCTCGGCCCGCAGACCAACCTGGCCCTGGCGCTGGTCCAACGCCCGGACATCGTCAAGGGCATCAAGCAGGTGGTGGTCATGGGCGGTGCCCATTTCAACGGCGGCAACATTACCCCGGCGGCGGAATTCAACCTGTACGCCGACCCGCATGCTGCCGAAGTGGTGCTGGCCAGCGGTGTGCAACTGACCTACCTGCCGCTGGATGTCACCCACAAGCTACTGACCAGTGACGCCCGCCTCAAGCAGTTGGCGGCAGTGAACAACCAGGCCAGCAAGCGCGTGGTGGACATCCTCAACGCCTACATCACCCACGACATGGACCTGTACGGCATGCCCGGCGGCCCGGTGCACGACGCCAGCGTCATCGCCTACCTGCTCAAGCCCGAGCTGTTCAGCGGCCGGCGCATCCACATGAGCATCGACAGCCGCGAAGGCCCCACCTTCGGCCAGACCATTGCCGACTGGTACGGTGTGCTCAAGCAGCCTGCCAATGTGCTGTGGGTGCAGGAGGGCGATGCCCAGGGCCTGTTCGACCTGCTCAGCGCCCGTTTGGCCCGATTGGAATAGCCGCATGCGGCGCGTAGCGTTCGAACACCTGGTCGATGAAGCTGCGCGCCGCCTCGCTGCCGCGGTCGCGCACCAGCAGGTCGATGGCAATCAGTAGCAACTCTTCCGGTGTGCCGGGGCTGTACGCGCTCTGGCCTTCGGCCCATTTGACCTTGATATCGGCAACAATGCTGTGGCTGCTCATTAACGCTCTCGTTGGGGGCCCGGACGAAGGACGAACACTGACCCTGGTGTTCGATGGAGGCGGGGTGCGCTCCACTTCTTGCACTAAATCATGACTTTGCGTCATTGACCTTGCGACTTAAGCATATGGCAAATGCAGCGGCTTGTGCAAAATCCAGTCACGATTGCTTTTTCGCCTGTGCCGCTGGGTTGAGGCAAACTTGACCGGTTTTGCAACAAAAGAACAGTGGAACTGTCGGATCAGGCAGTTCCCGGACCGAATTAGGAGGCTTCATGTTCCGTACCCGTGCTTACCTGGCAACCCTGGCGGTGGCTGTAGTCCTGGCTGGTTGCAGCACTGGTGGCAATGCCGAGGGTGGCGCTACGCCGGCCGCGCCGGCTGGCAACGATGGCCGCTGCGAAGCCAGCGGCGCCGATTTCACCATTGGCAAAGTGGCCAGCGCCGAACTGCTGGAGCAGGCGCGCAAGGCCAGTGGCTCGCAGATGGCGCGCATTCTCAAGCCGCACGATGTGGTCACCCTGGAGTACCGTTCCGAGCGCCTGAACCTGAATGTGGACGAGCAGGGCAAGGTGACCCGGGTCAACTGCGGTTGACCCAGCCCTGAAGGCCGCTCCCACAAAGAAAGGCGGCCATAAAAAAACCCGCCACAAGGGCGGGTTTTTCTACAGCTATCCGAATTACTCCGGACGAACCTGTGCAGCCTGCATGCCCTTCTGGCCGCGCTCGGCGACGAAGGAAACAGTCTGGCCTTCTTTCAGGCTCTTGAAGCCGTCGGATTCGATGGCCTTGAAGTGAACGAACAGGTCGTCGCCGCCGCCTGCTGGGGTGATGAAGCCGTAGCCTTTCTCATCATTGAACCATTTGACGGTGCCTTGTTGGCGATTGGACATGGGTGAATCTCCAGAACATTTAGTTTTTTCAGTGGTGCAATGCGGCCGAGGCTACGGAGCACGGGACACATCATAGTCTAATTCTGCACATCTAGCGCCTTTTACCTTCGCAGGATATTGATCCAGCGCAAAGAATGGCTGGCCTGCTCTGGCTGTAAGGTTTCAGCGCTTCGGTGCGCAGGCTTGTTTCACCACGGTCTGCGCCTTCTGCATCAGCTTGGCATCAACACCATCCTTGCTGTCCAGGTCGGCGATTTCCGCGTCGGTGAAATTCTTTTTGATGGCTTGGGCACCGCAATCGCAGTGCTTTTTGGCGGTTGCGGCGTCAACGCCCTGGCCGCTGGCCACCTGGGTGCACTGGGTCATGTAGGCGGCCTCCTTCCCGGCTGGGAAGTTGCCGGCGTTTGCAGCCACGGGCAGCAGCAGGGCGCCAGCGGCCGCCAGGGCCAGAAGAGACGGAACTCGCATAACCAGTTACTCCTTGGGTAAATGTCTCATCAAGAGTAGGTTGCTTCCCAAGGTCTGATAGGAAATTTTCCGTGTAAGTTCACCCAAGCGGCGTAATTTCCAAATATTTCTGCGTGGCGCCCAACCCGCGTGCTAGCATGCCCGGCTTGTGGTCGCGCCGTTGCGCGCCGCAGCTATCTTTTTTCTTTCCAGTCACTCTGGTTCGTCCCCCGCAAGCCGAAAGGCTTCTGCCACTGTGAGGCAGGCTTCCTGTGCAGGAAGGCAGGTCGGATCTTGTACTGGCTCATCCCAACCCACGTGACCTTTGGTAGGGGTCACCACTAGGAGAGGAGGCGCCATGCCCGTTATTACTCTTCCCGATGGCAGTCAACGTTCGTTCGATCATGCCGTATCCGTAGCCGAAGTCGCCGCTTCCATCGGCGCCGGCCTGGCCAAGGCCACCGTGGCCGGCAAGGTCGACGGCAAGCTGGTCGATGCCTGCGACCTGATCCACAACGACGCCACCCTGCAGATCATCACCCCTAAAGATGAAGAGGGACTGGAGATCATTCGCCACTCGTGCGCCCACCTGGTCGGCCACGCGGTGAAGCAGCTGTACCCGACCGCCAGGATGGTCATCGGCCCGGTCATCGACGAAGGCTTCTATTACGACATCGCCTACGAGCGCCCCTTCACCCCTGAAGACATGGCCGCCATCGAAAAGCGCATGATGGAGCTGATCGACAAGGACTACGACGTGGTCAAGAAGATGACCCCGCGTGCCGAGGTCATCGACGTGTTCAAGGCCCGTGGCGAAGACTACAAGCTGCGCCTGGTCGAAGACATGCCGGACGAGCAGGCCATGGGCCTGTACTACCACGAAGAATACGTCGACATGTGCCGCGGCCCGCACGTGCCGAACACCCGCTTCCTCAAGGCGTTCAAGCTGACCAAGCTGTCCGGCGCCTACTGGCGCGGCGATGCCAAGAACGAGCAGCTGCAACGCGTGTATGGCACCGCCTGGGCCGACAAGAAGCAGCTGGCCGCGTACATCCAGCGCATCGAAGAAGCCGAAAAACGCGACCACCGCAAGATCGGCAAGCAGCTCGACCTGTTCCACCTGCAGGAAGAAGCCCCGGGCATGGTGTTCTGGCATGCCAACGGCTGGACCGTGTACCAGGTGCTCGAGCAGTACATGCGCCAGGTGCAGCGCGCCAACGGCTACCAGGAAATCAAGACCCCGCAGGTGGTCGACCGCATTCTCTGGGAGCGTTCCGGCCACTGGTCCAACTACGCCGAGAACATGTTCACTACTTCGTCGGAAAGCCGTGACTACGCGGTAAAACCGATGAACTGCCCGTGCCACGTGCAGGTGTTCAACCAGGGCCTGAAGAGCTACCGCGACCTGCCGCTGCGCCTGGCCGAGTTCGGTGCCTGCCACCGTAACGAGCCGTCCGGCGCCCTGCACGGCATCATGCGCGTGCGTGGCTTCGTGCAGGACGACGCGCACATCTTCTGCACCGAAGAACAGGTAAAGAAGGAAGCCGCCGACTTCATCAAGCTGACCCTGGACGTGTACAAGGACTTCGGCTTCACCGACATCGCCATGAAGCTGTCGACCCGCCCCGCCAAGCGCGTCGGTTCCGAAGAGTTGTGGGACCGTGCCGAAGGTGCACTGGCCGACGCCCTGAACGAATCGGGCCTGCAGTGGGAATACCAGCCGGGCGAGGGCGCCTTCTACGGGCCGAAGATCGAGTTCACCCTGCGCGACTGCCTCGGCCGTAACTGGCAGTGCGGTACCCTGCAGTACGACCCGAACCTGCCCGAGCGCCTGGATGCCAGCTACATCGCCGAAGACAACAGCCGGGTGCGCCCGGTCATGCTGCACCGCGCCATCCTCGGTTCGTTCGAGCGCTTCATCGGCATGCTGATCGAGCACTACGCCGGTGTGTTCCCGGCCTGGCTGGCGCCAACCCAGGCGGTGATCATGAACATCACCGACAAACAGGCCGATTTCGCCCTCGAGGTGGAAAATACCCTGAACGGTAGCGGTTTCCGTGCCAAGTCGGACTTGAGAAATGAGAAGATCGGCTTTAAAATCCGCGAGCATACTTTGCTCAAGGTCCCGTACCTTTTGGTTATAGGGGATCGCGAAGTCGAAACGCAGACCGTCGCCGTACGCACCCGTGAAGGCAAAGACCTCGGCTCCATGCCGGTGGCTGAATTCACGCAGCTGCTCAACAGCGCTGTTGCCCAGCGCGGTCGCCTAGAATCGGAGTAATGACTATTAAGCGTGAAATGAGAAACGATAAACGAACTGCACCGAAAGCCCCGATCAACGAGAATATCTCGGCACGCGAGGTTCGGTTAATTGGCGCTGACGGCGAGCAGATTGGCATCGTCTCGATTGATGAAGCGCTTCGTATCGCTGATGAAGCGAAGCTGGATCTGGTGGAAATTTCTGCCGACGCGCAGCCGCCCGTCTGCAAGGTGATGGACTACGGCAAGCACCTCTTCGAGAAGAAGAAGCAGGCCAACGAAGCCAAGAAAAACCAGAAGCAGATCCAGATTAAAGAAATCAAGTTTCGTCCAGGGACGGAAGAAGGGGATTACCAGGTAAAACTACGCAACCTGGTACGTTTCCTTACCGATGGGGACAAGGCCAAGATCTCTCTGAGATTCCGCGGCCGTGAGATGGCCCACCAGGAGCTGGGCATGGAACTGTTGAAGCGGGTCGAAGCCGACCTCGCCGAATACGGCTCCGTTGAGCAGCATCCTAAGATGGAAGGACGCCAGCTTATGATGGTCATCGCCCCCAAAAAGAAGAAGTAATCTCCCGGGCACGGCAGGCCTGATGATTATTGTGTAATTTTATCGAATGCGGAGTTCCAACATGCCAAAAATGAAAACCAAGAGCGGTGCTGCGAAGCGCTTCCTGAAGACCGCTTCCGGCTTCAAGCACAAGCACGCTTTCAAGAGCCACATCCTGACCAAAATGTCGACCAAGCGTAAACGTCAACTGCGCGGTGCCAGCCTGCTGCACCCGTCTGACGTGGCAAAAGTCGAGCGCATGCTGCGCGTACGTTAATTCTGGTTTAGATAGAGGAAGTTACTCATGGCTCGTGTTAAGCGTGGCGTCATCGCTCGTAAGCGTCACAAGAAAATTCTGAAACTGGCTAAAGGCTACTACGGTGCACGCTCGCGCGTATTCCGCGTTGCCAAGCAGGCGGTCATCAAGGCTGGTCAATATGCCTACCGTGACCGTCGTCAGAAGAAGCGTCAGTTCCGCGCACTGTGGATCGCTCGTATCAACGCCGGTGCCCGCACCAACGGTCTGTCCTACAGCCGTCTGATTGCTGGCCTGAAAAAGGCTTCGATCGAAATCGACCGTAAGGTTCTGGCCGATCTGGCAGTGAACGAAAAAGCGGCGTTTGCTGCGATTGTCGAGAAAGCTAAAGCCGTTCTGGCTTAAGTACCCGCGACAATCACCCGGCGGCGCCAGCGCCGTCGGGCATTGAACGTCATCGATAGGGGAAGAGCCTTCAAAGCTCTTCCCCTATTTTCGTATCTGGAGTCTGTACATGGAAAACCTGGATGCGCTGGTCTCCCAAGCCCTGGAAGCTGTGGAGCGCGCTGAAGACATCAATGCCCTGGAACAGATCCGGGTTAATTATCTCGGCAAGAAGGGCGAACTGACCCAGGTGATGAAGACCCTGGGCAACCTGCCAGCCGAAGAGCGGCCGAAAGTCGGCGCGCTGATCAACGACGCCAAAGAGCGCGTTACCGTGGTGCTCAACGCCCGCAAGGCGGCCTTCGAAGAAGCCGAGCTCAGCGCTCGCCTGGCGGCCGAATGCATTGACGTCACCCTGCCAGGCCGCGGTCAGGCCACCGGTGGCCTGCACCCGATCACCCGTACACTCGAGCGCATCGAGCAGTTCTTCACCCACATCGGCTACGGCATCGCCGAAGGCCCCGAGGTGGAAGACGACTACCACAACTTCGAAGCGCTCAACATCCCCGGCCACCACCCGGCGCGGGCGATGCACGACACCTTCTACTTCAATGCCAACATGCTGCTGCGCACCCACACCTCGCCGGTGCAGGTGCGGACCATGGAGTCCAGCCAGCCGCCGATCCGCATTGTCTGCCCGGGCCGCGTATACCGTTGCGACTCGGATATCACCCACTCGCCGATGTTCCACCAGGTCGAAGGCCTGCTGATCGATCGCGACATCAACTTCGCCGACCTCAAGGGCACCATCGAAGAGTTCCTGCGGGTGTTCTTCGAGAAAGAACTGGCGGTGCGTTTCCGTCCATCGTTCTTCCCCTTCACCGAGCCGTCCGCCGAAGTCGACATCCAGTGCGTGATGTGTTCCGGCAAAGGCTGCCGCGTGTGCAAGCAGACCGGCTGGCTGGAAGTGATGGGTTGCGGCATGGTGCACCCGAACGTGCTGCGCATGTCCGGCATCGACCCGGAAGAATTCCAGGGCTTTGCCTTCGGCATGGGCGCCGAGCGCCTGGCCATGCTGCGCTATGGCGTCAACGATTTGCGTCTGTTCTTCGACAACGACCTGCGCTTCCTCGCGCAATTCCGCTAGGTCAATGCCCGACGCAACTTTCAGGAGAACAGCATGAAATTCAGTGAACAGTGGCTGCGCGGTTGGGTAAACCCGCAAGTCTCCCGTGACGAACTGGTCGCCCGCCTGTCCATGGCCGGCCTCGAAGTCGACAGCGTCACCCCCGCTGCCGGCCAGTTCAGCGGCATCGTCGTGGGCGAGATTCTCGCCACCGAACAACACCCGGACGCCGACAAGCTGCGCGTGTGCCAGGTCAGCAACGGCCAGGAAACCTTCCAGGTGGTGTGCGGCGCCCCTAACGCCCGCCCAGGTATCAAGATCCCGTTTGCCATGATCGGCGCCGAACTGCCCGGCGACTTCAAGATCAAGAAGGCCAAGCTGCGCGGCGTCGAGTCCTTCGGCATGCTGTGCTCGGCTGCCGAGCTGCAGATCAGCGAAGAGAACGACGGCCTGCTGGAACTGGCCGCCGACGCCCCGGTGGGTGAAGACATTCGCCAGTACCTGAGCCTGGACGACGCCAGCATCGAGATCGGCCTGACCCCGAACCGCGGCGACTGCCTGTCCATCGCCGGCCTGGCCCGCGACGTCAGCGCCCTGTACGACACCCCGGTCACCCGCCCGGTGGTGCCAGCCGTAGCGGCTGCCCACGACGAAGTGCGCCCGGTCGAAGTCAGTGCCCCGGCTGCCTGCCCACGCTACCTGGGCCGCGTCATCCGCAACGTCGACCTGAGCAAGCCGACCCCGCTGTGGATGGTCGAGCGCCTGCGCCGCAGCGACGTGCGCAGCATCGACGCTGCCGTCGACATCACCAACTACGTGATGCTCGAACTCGGCCAGCCGATGCACGCCTTCGACCTGGCAGAAATCAACGGCGGCATCCGCGTACGCATGGCCGAAGAAGGCGAGAAGCTGGTCCTGCTCGACGGCCAGGAAGTGGCCCTGCGCGCCGACACCCTGGTCATCGCCGACCACACCCGCGCCTTGGCCATCGCCGGCGTCATGGGTGGCGAGCACAGCGGTGTGAACACCGAAAAAACCCGCGACCTGTTCCTGGAAAGCGCCTTCTTCGAGCCGATTTCCGTCGCCGGCAAAGCCCGTTCCTACGGCCTGCACACCGATGCCTCGCACCGCTACGAGCGCGGCGTCGACTCGCAGCTGGCCCGCGAAGCCATGGAGCGCGCTACCCAGCTGCTGCTCGACATCGTCGGCGGCGAAGCCGGCCCGGTGGTCGAAGCCGTCAGCGAACAGCACCTGCCGCAAGTCGCCCCGGTGACCCTGCGCGCCGAACGCATCACCCAGATGCTCGGCATGGAAATGGACCCAGCCCAGGTCGAGCAACTGCTCAACGCCCTGGAACTGACCACGACTCGTAACGGGGAAGGGCAGTGGACCGTCAACGTGCCGAGCCACCGCTTCGACATCAGCCTGGAAGTGGACCTGATCGAAGAGCTGGCCCGCCTGTACGGCTACAACAACCTGCCGGTGCGCTACCCGCAAGCCCGCCTGGCGCCGCAAGGCAAGCCGGAAACCCGCGGTGACCTGCCGACCCTGCGCCGCCTGCTGGTTGCCCGCGGCTACCAGGAAGCCATCACCTACAGCTTCATCGACCCGAAACTGTTCGAACTGTTCAGCCCGGGCGTAGAGCCGCTGCTGCTGGCCAACCCGATCTCCAGCGACATGGCCGCCATGCGCGCCTCGCTGTGGCCGGGCCTGGTCAAGGCACTGCAGCACAACCTGAACCGCCAGCAAGACCGCGTGCGCCTGTTCGAAAGCGGCCTGCGCTTCGTCGGCCAGCTCGGCGACCTGCAGCAGCAACCGATGATCGCCGGCGTGGTCACCGGCAGCCGCCTGCCGGAAGGCTGGGCCAACGGCCGCGACGGCGTCGACTTCTTCGACGTGAAGGCCGACGTGGAAGCCCTGCTGGGCTACTCCGGCGCGCTGAGCGACTTCACCTTCAGCGCCGGCAGGCACCCAGCCCTGCACCCAGGCCAGACCGCCGCCATCGAGCGTGACGGCAAGCTGGTCGGCTACCTCGGCGCCATCCACCCAGAGCTGGCCAAGGCCCTGGATCTGGACCGCCCGGTATTCCTCTTCGAGCTGGTGCTGGGTGACGTGGTCGAAGGCCGCCTGCCGAAGTTCAGCGAGCTGTCCAAGTTCCCGGAAACCCGTCGTGACCTGGCTTTGATCGCAGGACGTGATGTAGCTTCTAGCGCAGTGCTTGAAGTAATTCGTGACAATGCAGGCGAATGGCTCACAGACCTCAGGCTGTTTGATGTCTACCAGGGTAAAGGCATTGATCCTGATAGAAAAAGCCTGGCCGTCGGCTTGACCTGGCAGCATCCATCGCGCACTCTTAACGACGATGAGGTGAACGCCGCACTGCAAAACATCCTCACCTCGCTCGAACAAAGGTTGAACACCACGTTAAGGAAATAACGGCATGGGTGCTCTGACGAAAGCTGAGATGGCCGAAAGGCTGTACGAGGAGCTAGGGCTTAACAAGCGTGAGGCCAAGGAGCTGGTCGAGCTGTTTTTCGAAGAAATTCGGCACGCACTTGAAGAGAACGAGCAGGTCAAGCTGTCCGGTTTCGGCAACTTCGACCTTCGCGACAAACGCCAGCGGCCGGGCCGCAACCCCAAGACTGGGGAAGAAATCCCGATCACCGCACGGCGCGTCGTCACCTTTCGTCCAGGGCAGAAGTTGAAGGCCCGGGTTGAGGCCTATGCTGGAACCAAGCCATAACGACGAACTGCCCCCTATACCGGGCAAAAGGTACTTCACCATCGGTGAGGTGAGTGAGCTTTGTGCGGTAAAACCGCACGTGCTGCGGTATTGGGAGCAGGAGTTCGACCAGCTCAATCCCGTGAAGCGGCGGGGGAACCGGCGGTATTATCAGCGCCAGGACGTGCTGATGATTCGCCAGATTCGTGCGCTGCTTTATGACCAGGGCTTTACCATTGGTGGGGCGCGGTTGAGGCTCTCCAGTGAGGAGGCCAAGGATGAGTCGAGCCAGTACAAGCAGCTGATTCGGCAGATGATTGTCGAGTTGGAGGATGTGCTGGTGGTGTTGAAGAAGTGACCTGGTTGGTGATGAGTGAAAATTTTTTGAGAAAAAGCTTTCATTTATCAGGAGGTTAGGGTACATTCTTCAACGTTCTCGGTAGCATTGAGAACATGCTTCAAAGCCCAGTCGGGGCGTAGCGCAGCCCGGTAGCGCACTTGCATGGGGTGCAAGGGGTCGAGTGTTCGAATCACTCCGTCCCGACCATTATTGAAACGAAAAGGCCCAGTCGGTGACGACTGGGCCTTTTCGTTTCACGTATGAATTTTTATTTTCATTCAGAAGCGACTTTTCGTCGATATCACATAAAACGCGGTTGAAAATGTGGTATTTTGCCACTATGCGGGCGCCGCTAGCCCAAACGTTGCCCTTTAAGGGTATATCTTGGATCACGCATGAAGTGTGCTTAAGTGCTAGGAATTGATCTTTTTTGTGGTGCGGGCGGGATGTCCGTTGGGGCTGAAATGAGCGGCGTGCAAGTGCAGTACGCAGTAGAGGTCGACCCCTATGCGGCATTAACTTTCCGAAGCAATCATCCCGGTGTGATACTGCTTGAGGAAAACGTAAAAAATATACGTGCCTCTGACCACATGCCGTTGCTGCAAGGAAGAGAAGACACAATATTATTTGGTGGTCCTCCGTGCCAAGGCTTCTCAACTTCGAATCAAAAAAATAGAAATTCGACTAATCCTAATAACTGGCTTTTCGAAGAGTACATCCGTTTGGTAGAAGAGATTTCTCCAAGGTGGATTGTTTTCGAAAACGTCAAAGGCTTGATTGAGACAGAAAACGGCTATTTTCTAGAGCAGGTATTAGAAGGCTTCGAATTAAGGGGGTACACAACGAGCCATTTCATATTGAATTCGGCTGACTTCGGGGTGCCTCAACGTCGTAATCGATTGTTCATCGTTGGATCATTACAAGGGAAACGGATAGCATCGCCGCGACCAACTGTTAAAAAACACGTAACAGTTAAAGAAGCGATTCACGACTTGCCCGAGCTTGATAATGGAGATATGCGGGATCTTAGCTCCTACAAAGCCGGAGCCTGTTCGCCATACGCCAAAAGAATAAGGGGCAGAAAAAAGCGTTGCTGGAACAACTTGGTTACTAAAAACGCTGATCATATTCTCCGTCGCTACTCACACATTCCTCAAGGTGGAAATTGGGCTAATATTCCGCATGAGCTGATGGGGAATTATTCCGACGTTTCCAGGTGTCATACTGGTATATATCGCAGACTCAAAGAGGATGAGCCCTCCGTAGTAATCGGTAACTTCAGGAAAAATATGTTAATTCATCCTTGGGCAGATCGAGGACTGTCGGTACGAGAGGCCGCTCGTCTGCAGTCTTTTCCCGACTCCTTTCGATTCTATGGATCAATTGGCTTCCAGCAGCAGCAGGTAGGGAATGCCGTTCCACCGCTACTGGCGAAAGCCTTGTTTGATGAAATAATGGACGCTTGACAATGAGTGATATTCCGAATTCTCAAGTTTTGGAACGGATCTTCAAAGAGTCGGCTCGGGATAGGTCAAAATTCCCGCGGATGCCAAACGATTACTATCTTCAGTATTCAAGCTTTGTCAACGCGCTGCGTTGTGATATCTATCCAATGGTAGATGCAGGACTATCTGCCAATTCTGAGATGCCCGGATTCTATACTGCTCATAACGCAGAGCATTTTGATGAAGTTGTTAGGTATGCTGGTGATCTCTTAGGCGCGAGCGACGCGGATATTGGTGCCTGGGGTGTGTTAACTCCTTACGAGTTATATATTTTACTAGTGGCTATTCGAATTCATGATGTCGGGAATCTAGAAGGCCGCGAGCAGCATGAAAAAAAATGTTTCAAATTCTTGTGCACTTATGAATCTCTTTTGGGCGGTGACAGATCTGAGCTAAAAATAATATCTAAAATTGCTGAGGCTCACGGCGGCAGGATTAATGGAAGTAAGGATACAATAGGTCTGTTGCAAACTAGTGAGCGTGTCGGTAGCGTATATATTAGGCCTCGTCTTTTAGCTTCGATTTTAAGGTTCGCAGATGAAGTCTGCGAGAGTCGTAATAGGGCCGCCAATTATTCACTCAGGCATGGGAAGCTTCCAAGGTATAGTGAAATTTACCACAGATATGCGGCTGTAATCAGTTCTTCGTTATATGATTTTAATGAGCGCCGTTTGTACTTGAACTTCGAGCTTAAAGTTGATGATATAACTAGGCGGTGGGGTAAGTCGCTACGTGTCGATGAAATGGGTGAAGTGCTTGAGGAAGCCTATCTTATAGATGAGATATTTGATCGTCTAGATAAGATGAATCGCGAGCGGAAATATTGCAACATGTACTCACGAGGCGTATACGCTGTAGAGTCAATCCGCGCGACAATAAGGTTGGTTGATGATGAGCACGAACTTATAGAGGAAGTTCCAGTGCCCGAGTTGACGGATGTAGGATATCCTGAAGAGCTGGATGGACAGCTGAAGAACTCGATGGGGCTTCGTGAATATTGCGGAGAAAGTTGGGCGGCCAAGTTGCTGGCTAAAGCGTAGAGGTTCTTAAATGGATGTAGTGAGCTTTTCCGAACTAGCAGTAAACCCCTTTTCTGTAAAGACGCCAGAAAATTTAACGCCACAAGAGGTGGTCGACCTCTTTGTTCCGTATCCAGAGTACGGCAACTTGCAGCTGAGTGGGCATCAATTTCTTCATGGGCATCGTGGTAGTGGCAAAAGCATGATGCTTAAAATGATGACGCCAGATGCACAGAGGATAACTCGATCTTGCTCGTTAGCCGAGTTGCCGTATTATGGCGCATATCTTTCCATTAAAACTACTGAGATCAATGCCGCTGAATATGTACGTATTGAGAATGAGCCAAGCGGTTATATTCTCTCAGAGCACGTACTGACGACTAAGATTCTTGGAGCTCTTTTTTTCTCAATCAAAAGTCACTGTTCAGAATTGTGGGCTGGCAAATGTGAAAATATATCTGAATTCTATAGAAGCGTCTTTGCTAAGCGATTGAGCTATGTTGGCTGGGATGAGCCAGTTAACTGCGATCACTCTCACCTCAATGTGGTAAGCTTTGTTGATATTATAGATTCGCTTCAGGCTGAAATTGTTAGATATATAAAGCGTCGCGCGTTCTCTCGTGATTATATCCCATATAATGGTCCTCTTCTTGGTTTTCAAGATGTTTTGCTTCCGGTCTTAGATGGTTTACGAAAGTGTGAGCTGATTCCTAATTGTCCCGTCTTTTTGTTGCTTGATGATTCAGATAACTTATCATTGCAGCAAACCAAGGTGTTAAATACTTGGGTCTCTTATCGTAGTACCGACAAAGTCTCTCTGAAAATTTCAACTCAAATGAATTATAAGACTTTTAGTACTACTTCTGGTATTAAAATCGAGTCTCCTCACGATTATTCTGAAATAAATTTCACTTCTGTATATACAGGTTCGTTGAAAGAAAATTATCCGAAACTCGTTGAGGAGATTGTTAAAAAAAGACTTTCTAGAATCGGAATTCATGATATTGAGCCTAGGAGTTTTTTTCCTGTTGATCAAAAACAAGAGGACGGTATCCGAAAGATTGCAGAAGAGCTAAAGACTAAATGGGAAGCTTCGAAGGCAGGAGGTTATCGGGCTTCAGACGATGCCTATCGGTTTGCTAGGCCGGAATATATTCGAAGATTGTCTGGTAAGTCAAAGCAAGGCGCTAGGTATAAATACGCTGGATTTGATCAGTTGGTACATATTTCATCGGGAATTATTAGGTTTTTCCTGGAGCCCGCTGCCAGGATGTTTGCAGATCAGCTGAAAGCCAACGGCGGGGCTGCAGTCACGTCTATATCCACTACTATTCAAGACGATGAAATTCGCAAACAATGCGATAATCTACTTATCGAGAAATTTGATGAGCTAAAAGGAGATGTGGAGGACTCGGACGAGTTGCGAGGTATTGATAAGCTTCGTAACCTTATACAGGGGTTGGGCTCCCTTTTCCAAGCGCATTTATTAGATGAGAACGCCTCTCAAAGAAGGATGTTCTCTTTCGTCATTTCGGATGCACCTTCAGCGGAAATTGAGTCTCTTTTGGGTCTTGCTATGCGGTTTGGCTACCTTTATCAGGATACGGTCGGCAATAAATCTGGCATGGGACGCACCAAACTTTATGTGTTGTCTCGGAGATTGGCGCCAGCATATAAGCTTGACCCTGTAGGTTTCTCTGGATACTTATCCCTAACAAATAACTTTTTACTGGAGATATCTGAAAGGCCAAATGCTTTTGTTAGTCGATTAAAAAAGAAGGGCGCAAGTGGCTTTGCTGATGATTCTCCCCAATTGAGTCTTCTTTGAGGTTTTGATATGCGAAATGTATCTGTCTCAAATTTGCAGAGCTTCTTTGATAATAGAGATGTTTTGTTTTTGGTCGGACTTGGGTTCGATGAGCGCGGCCTGCATGCGCTCAGGAATGTTAGCAATGAGGTTTCGTCAAGAGCCGTAGCATTATTGAATCCTAAGCGACAAGATATAAATCAGTTGATGTATGTTGAAAGTTTTCTTCAAGCATCGTCATTGGGTGCCAAAGTCATTGGGATTGATTCCGCCAGCGTTCTTGAAGTGATAGATAGTCTGCAAGGTTATCTTTGTGATGAGCGAGTGTCATACTCGGAAATTTTAGTTGATATTACCTCTCTTTCCCATGAGCTCTTGGTTGCATTAATTGGTTTGTTTGTAATTGAGGGTGTTATTTCTAAGGTTAGTCTAATTTATACGGGCGCGGCTAAGTATAGTTTTAATACTGATAGTGACATGGCTTGGTTGAGTAGGGGGGTGAGCGATATTCGTTCAATTCTCGGCTTTCCAGGTCTGATACTTCCTTCAAAAAGTTTGCACCTTGTAATTATGGCAGGCTTTGAATCGGAGAGAGCTGCGGAAGTGATCTCACGCTATGAGCCGGCAAAGCTCACAATTGCGCACGGTGCCAGGGATGAGTCCGTCTGTTTGGCGCATTACGAGAGAAACAAGAGTTATGCTGCGTCAATTGAAACTCTGCTAAATTCTCGTGGTTTATTGATCAACGATATCGCAAGTTTTGAATTTTCATGTGTTGATCCCTACCGGGCTTCCGAACAAATATATCAGTACGTTTCGGGTCTCAATGGTGACAATGTTATTCTATGTCCGCTTAATACAAAAATGTCGACTGTCGGTGCTGCGCTCGCTGGCGTAAGACTGCCTAAAATGCAAATTTGCTACGCACAGGCGGCTGAGTATAATTTACAAGGGTATGCAATGGCTGGTGACGAAATCACTGTTGTATCGCTGTCTCAGTTGGATCTTGCTATCGGCGATATTTGACTTGGCTATCTTTGAGCGTTCAAGGAACTGTGCTACAGACGTGACGAATCGGTAGCACTTCGACAGTTTCACGAGCAAAACGATTTGACCAAGGGGCATCCACATGCGTTCGAGCTGCAGGCACGGCACCTTTCAGGTGGTGCGAGTGCGCTTTACGTTCGCCACAAAACCGCCCGCTAGGTGCGACCCGCATCGAGCCGTTTGCGTTGTATCCGCCGAAGACTTGCCCAGTGCCACCTGGAGGCACAGGGCTGGCTGATCCTGCTGGCCCCGTGGCCGCTGCCCGGCATGGTAGTCTCGGCCATTTCTTGTCGAATGTGTGATTTCTCCCGCTTAACCTTCGTCAAGAACACTACCCCTAAGCCGTCGTCTGGGGATTGATACAGGGCCCTCCATGCAAACGCTGTTGAACGAGATTCTCGAAGAAGTACGTCCCTTGATCGGCAAGGGCAAAGTGGCTGACTACATCCCTGCGCTGGCCGACGTGCCGGCGAACCAGTTGGGCATCGCCGTCTACGGCAACGATGGCAGTTATCACTGCGCAGGCGACGCCCTGGTGCCGTTTTCGGTGCAGAGTATTTCCAAGGTGTTCAGCCTGGTCCAGGCCATTGGCCACTCGGGCGAGGCCATCTGGGAGCGGCTTGGCCATGAGCCCTCGGGCCAGCCGTTCAACTCGCTGGTACAGCTGGAGTTCGAACGCGGGCGCCCGCGCAATCCGTTCATCAATGCGGGTGCGTTGGTGATCTGCGATATCAACCAGTCGCGTTTTGCAGCACCTACCTTGTCGATGCGCGATTTCGTGCGGCGGCTGTCGGGCAACCCGCATATCACGATCGATGCGCGTGTTGCTGATTCGGAGTACCAGTTCCGCGCGCGTAACGCGGCCATGGCGTACCTGATGCAGTCGTTCGGCAACTTCCATAACGAAGTCGAAACGGTACTGCGTAGCTATTTCAGCTACTGTGCGCTGCAAATGAACTGCCTGGACCTGGCCCGGGCGTTCTGCTTCCTGGCTAACGATGGTTTCTGCAAGCACAGCGGCTCGCAGATTCTCACACCGCGCCAGACCCAGCAGGTGAACTCGATCATGGCCACCAGCGGGCTGTATGACGAGGCGGGCAATTTCGCCTACCGTGTGGGGCTGCCGGGCAAGAGTGGTGTAGGCGGTGGCATCGTGGCGATCGTGCCAGGTCAATTCACTGTGTGCGTGTGGTCACCTGAACTGAACGCTGCGGGCAACTCTCTGGCCGGGATGGCGGCGCTTGAGCTGTTGAGTTCGCGGATCGGATGGTCGGTGTTCTGATCAGCAGCATTGCTGACTAGCCATGTGGCAGGGCGTAGGAATTGCCTTCAAGTCTGTGCTTCGCTCGAGATCTTGAAGGCAATTCGGTGAGTGATGTTCAGCGCATCATGCCCAGCTCGGCATCATCCATCAGCGCTTTGGCTAACGCGCTCAGGTAGTGCGAGGCCCATATCAGCTGAGGCTTGTCTTCCATCAAGCCGTCCAGGGTCAGGTCCCGAGCGTAGCCCATCAATTCCGAGGCCTGTTCGCGGGCGCTCTGGCAGGGGATGCCGGCTTCGATGCGGAAGAGGGGGTGGGTCTGGTTTTCACCTTGGTAGAAGGTGGTCCTGCCAACGGTGCATTTGGTTTCTTCAGTAGGCATTGTTCAATCTCCCCGAAAATCTCTAGTGCCTGCGCTGGCCCTATCGCCGGCAATAAGGCAGCCCAGGCGACAAATCATTGAAGCCTTAGTGCAAGGTCCGTGGCTCAGAGGGCATTTGCACCTGTATCAGCGCTTGCTCAAGCAGGGCGCGCAGCGTCTCCAGCTCATGCATCGAGGCCATCATGAGAATTGATGCCGGTGACTTGGGATGCATTAGCATTGCCTGATGTACGACAGTCGACGCGCACAATGCGTAATCCGTCGCCTGGATCAGAGTGTCTTCAAGGGATTGGAGGTTATGAGGCGGATCTGGAACGATTTTTAGCATCTCACTGTGTTCTCGGTGGGGCCACCGCCGGCCCGCTGTCAAACGGAAAGGTGGCAGCTGTACATGGGTTGACAGACCGGCGAACACAGAAACCGGCGCACGCGAGCGTGCCCCATGCACAACCGCCATGAACGGGTATGCACTGTGTATCGTCGCGGCCTGTCAAAGCCGGTCGTTGATATGCAACGACGGACCGAGACTAGAACGCTGTAAAAACGTCCGCAACGAAAAACAGGGAAGGGGAGTATCTTTGGGAAACGGCCTACAAGGAAGAGGTTAATTCAGATATTTTCCGAGGCTTCTTCCAATAGCTACAGCTCAACCGTCGACCTTTTGCAGAGCAGAATCTGCTCCAGAAGGAAGCGACGCGCTGCGCGCGATTTCGCACTCACACTACTAGGGTGCTGTATGCGATAGCACTGAATCGCATCGTGCAGGCGGAACCGCCACAGCTGGTTGAGCGGAATGCCGTGCTCGCGATAATCTCCAAGCTCGCTGCAAACGCTCAGCTCACCTTTATGCGGGAAGAACTGCTGCCGTATGTGGGCACTGCTCGCGCCGTTGGCGAAAACGATGATGTCTGGTCGGAGTATGTCGATCTGAACCTCCAGCAGCCGCTTGGATACCTTCACGAGTTCTTTGAAGTGCTCCCAACGCATGGGTGACCCTCGCTGCCATGCAAAGCTGAAGAGGTTGGCCCAAGCGAGGCCGAGGGTTTCATCGCCCTGGCGAATTTCGCGCACGAAATTGAAGAAACTGGCACCCCGGTCGGCCTTACCGGAACTGTATTTGGCCAAGTGTTCTTGCTGGATTGCCATGGCGCGCTGGATGTAATCATCCAAGTCAATGAAGGGTTCCTTGGCGGTGACGATATCCCAGCGACGCGTTTCTCGGCCGACGACCATGATACGTTTCATTGCCTGCTCGTAGTGCGGCGAGGTACCGGGAAGAAACAAACCAGAAAGGTGCTTGAAATCAGCTTCGTGCTCGCAGCTCCGATCAAGCCAATGCAGGGGAAGGTCAGATAATGTCTGGCGGTACGCACTCGCCAGTTGCTGATGCTTGCTTTCCATCGCTTGTTTTCCAAACCGCTTCGTCGGGCTGATGCTGCTGTGCGTCAGGGTTACAAAATGGTCGGGCAGTGTCAATTTGATGCCATCTAAAGAAAAATGGAGCGATCCTGAGATGACCAGCGAAGCTTTCGCCCCTTTCCAACACCTCGCCGCTCAACTGCTGAAACATCTCCCACCAGACCACCACGATGGCTCCCACGACCTAGCCCACATCCACCGCGTATGGGTAAACGCGCAGCGAATCCAGCGGGCAGAGGGCGGCGACCTGGAAGTACTGCTGGCCGCGACGGTATTGCATGACTGTGTGCCGGTCGAAAAGAACTCACCTTTGCGTAAGCAGGCGTCGAGCTTGTCGGCCGAAAAGGCCACCGCCATCCTCACCGCGCTTGGCTGGCCGTTGCCGCGCGTCGAGCAGGTGGCTCATGCAATCAAAACGCACAGCTATTCCGCAGGTTTCGAGCCAGCGAGCCTCGAAGCCCGAATTCTGCAGGACAGTGATCGCCTGGACGCCATCGGTGCGGTGGGTATTGCTCGCTGTTTCTACGTTTCCGGGCGGATGGGCTCGGCGCTGTACGATTTCGAGAACCCCGCTGCGCAGGGGCGGGGGTATCAGGATACGGCCTACGCCATCGAGCACTTTCATACCAAGCTGCTCAAGCTGGCGTCGGGCTTCAAGACGGCCGAAGGGGCGCGCCTGGCTGCCGAACGCCATGCGCGGCTGGAGGCCTATCTTGCGGATTTCATGGAGGAGGTCGGGGCTAACGGCGTTGGCTGACCCAAGTGGAACCTGGCTAAACGTCTACGCCCCCGTTCAAGCGCCGCCTCAGCTAGCCGGGTCCTGGCCCAGCACCTTGGCCAGGGCCACGCGGGCATCCTCCAATTGCACCAGTGAAGCATGCCGCGCGCCCAGTGCGTCGCCGTTCTGGATGGCGGTGAGGATTGCCTTGTGCCGGGGCAGGGCGAGTTCGTCGAAATTCGCCCGCTGGTTGGAATAGCGCACCGACTCGCGCAGCGCCATCGACAGCATGTTGCACAGGTAGGCCAGCAGGTCGTTGTGGGTGGCATCGGCGATGCGGGCGTGGAAGTCCAGGTCGGGTTGCAGGCGCTCTTCATGGTTGCGTGCGGCTTCCATGCGCTGGTAGGCCTCGGCGATCGAAGCGACGTCCTCGGCGCTGGCGTTGGTGGCGGCCAGTGCGGCGGCGGCGGGCTCGATGACCCAGCGCACGCTGGACAGCATGTTGAAGAATTCCTGCTGCGGCGTGGCCTGCATCAGCCAGTGCAGCACATCCGGGTCGAGCATGTGCCAGTCGTGCCGGGGCCGGACCAGTGTGCCTGTACGCGGGCGGGCTTCGATCAGGCCCTTGGCGGTGAGGGCGCGCATGGCCTCGCGGAATACCGGCCGGCTGATCGCGTAGGTTTCGCACAGGCTGGCCTCGGAGGGCAGCTTCTGCCCGGGTGCGAGTTGGCCGGATACGATCTGTACGCCAAGGTCCTGGACCAGGGTGGCGTGCATGCTCTTGCGCGTGGTGGGCTGGCGGTAGTTCATGTGCGGCGGGGGCGATCCTTCGGGCGGGGGCAGCATCATAGCATTAGCGCGTCAACGCGGTGCATGGCACCGGCTGCGCCGGTGTTCGCGGCCGCGGCCGCTCCCACAGGTGTAGCGTCAACGCGAAGCCAGCGCAGTACCTGTGGGAGCGGGCATGCCCGCGAAGCAGGCAGCGCGGAGGATGGCACCGGCTGCGCCGGTGTTCGCGGCCGCGGCCGCTCCCACAGGTGTAGCGTCAACGCGAAGCCAGCGCAGTACCTGTGGGAGCGGGCATGCCCGCGAAGCAGGCGGCGCGGAGGATGGCACCGGCTGTGCCGGTGTTCGCGGCCGCGGCCGCTTCCACAGGTGTAGCGGCAACGCGAAGCCAGCGCAGTACCTGTGGGAGCGGGCGTGCCCGCGAAGCAGGCGACGCGGAGGATGGCACCGGCTGTGCCGGTGTTCGCGGCCGCGGCCGCTCCCACAGGTGTAGCGTCAACGCGAAGCCAGCGCAGTACCTGTGGGAGCGGGCATGCCCGCGAAGCAGGCGGCGCGGAGGATGGCACCGGCTGAGCCGGTGTTCGCGGCCACGGCCGCTCCCACAGGTGTAGCGTCAACGCGAAGCCAGCGCAGTACCTGTGGGAGCGGGCTTGCCCGCGAAGCAGGCGACGCGGAGGATGGCACCGGCTGTGCCGGTGTTCGCGGCCGCGGCCGCTCCCACAGGTGTAGCGTCAAGGCGAAGCCAGCGCAGTACCTGTGGGAGCGGGCATGCCCGCGAAGCAGGCGGCGCGGAGGATGGCACCGGCTGTGCCGGTGTTCGCGGCCGCGGCCGCTCCCACAGGTGTAGCGGCAACGCGAAGCCAGCGCAGTACCTGTGGGAGCGGGCATGCCCGCGAAGCAGGCGGCGCGGAGGATGGCACCGGCTGTGCCGGTGTTCGCGGCCGCGGCCGCTCCCACAGGTGTAGCGGCAACGCGAAGCCAGCGCAGTACCTGTGGGAGCGGGCATGCCCGCGAAGCAGGCGGCGCGGAGGATGGCACCGGCTGCGCCGGTGTTCGCGGCCGCGGCCGCTCCCACAGGTGTAGCGTTAACGCGAAGCAGCGCAGTACCTGTGGGAGCGGGCATGCCCGCGAAGCAGGCA